>NZ_QDKG01000003.1 GCF_003076635.1 Sphingobacterium corticibacter
ACTGCACTATTTCTTGAATCTCTCGCTTGTTAAAAGGGAGGTGCTTGTTCGGTCTAACTGAATTAATTCTTTCTTTTTCTAATGCCATACACGTTGTTTTAGTGTATAGTTATTTTAGGACCGGACAGAGGATACATTGATCTATCGGATGTAAAACTATGAGTAGTTGACGATCCTAACTCTATTTTCTTTTTTTCAAGAAAAAATACAGTATTTTGTCCGATATCGAACAATAAAATGTTCGATATCGGACATGTGTTTACAGTTTTAAATTCGTATATTTCTGTTTAATAGAGCTTTATTGTTGTGGCAACTGGATTGCTATAATTTATCTAGACAATTTTGATGTAAAGGAGAAATAGATGTGATTTCTATGGAATTAAGAATGAAATAGTCTTATTCGAAAACACCTACGCTCATCTGTCAATTTGCTAATAATTGAAGTTTATCGAAGTCGGTAAAAATTTTTATTGCCTACATCTAGTAACCGTATTAAGCTATTCTTGTATGAAAAACCTAAACCAAATTTTGCGACATCTATGGCGAAACAAGTTCTTCACCAGTCTCAACATTGTGGGGCTCGCAGTGGGTATATCGGTTTGTTGGGTAATTTTTCGTCTAGTAAACTATGAGTTCAGTTTTGATAAAAACTTGCCCGACAAGGAGCATGTCTACAGGCTGGTAACGAAGTTCACCTCAGAAGAGAAAAGTAGTTATTCAGATGTTTTACCTTTAGCTGTTCCACCTTACATCCAAAACTATGTATCAAATAGTGATTTAACGGTGCCGATTTATGGTAAATATATCAGAGAGATTGTCATTGATAACGAGGGTAAAAGACCATCAATATATTATACGCCCAGTCATGTAATGGCGGTGAATCCAAATTATTTTGAGCTGGTAAGCTACGATTGGCTTGCGGGAGATAAGAATCGGATCTTTACAAATCCCTTTGAGATCGTATTGACTTCCTCACGAGCACAAAAGTATTTTCCAGATTCAGATGTAAGAGCACTGATTGGACAAACTGTGATGTATGATACAATTCAGTATACGATCGCTGGTGTTGTAGAAGATCTTCAAGTAGCTAGTAATTTTTCAGGAAAAGAGTTTATTGAAATCAGTAAGGAGGATTGGTCTGATCTCACTTTTCTTGGTGGTTCTACCGCCAACCAATTGTATATCAAGATCAACTCTGAAAGCAAAAAATCTAATCTCTTGAAGATTATTAATGATAAGACAGATGCCGAAGCATTACGATGGGGATATCCAGCTGGACAAACTAGCTATAGCTTAGTGCCTTTAGCAGATGTGCATTTTGCCTCTTTTATGGATGATTATGTGGATAAGAAAATGCTTTTCGGCATGATGGCTATTGGAGCTTTTTTGCTAGGATTATCTGTTATTAATTTTGTCAATATCAGTACTTCGCAAATTCCAGAGCGAGCTAAAAATATTGGTATACGTAAAACAATGGGCGAAAGCTCCTGGCATTTAGCGCTAAACTTTATATTGGAGACCGCCATCATCTGTTTGTGCTCTTTCGTATTAGCATTTTTTCTAAAAGACTTACTATTCTCTCAAATAAAGGAGTATGTACCAGATAGTTTTTATTTTGTAAACGATACGAATCAGGTCATTGCTTTTCTCCTAGGTTTGATGCTTGTCTTGGAGGTGCTTACTAGCGTATACCCGATATATTTAAGCGGTAAGGTTCAGGTGGTGGACGTGCTGAAGCACAAATCCATTAATCACATTAAGTTTGGTAATTTATCTTTTAAAAGGTTGTTGATTGTGCTGCAATTTGTGGTCGCCCAATTTTTTGTTATTTGCTCAATATTAATTGGCATTCAATTAAGGTATATCATGAATCAAGATTTGGGTTTTGATCATGATGCTATCGTCAATATACAACTTCCAAATACCGTAAGGTCGGGTTTAGATAAAGATCCGAATACCTTGATTAATGCGCTAAGAGCCAATCCTAAGATCCAAGATATTACACTAGGCAGTCTGCCATTGGGCAGGGGATTTAGTAGTGCATCTTTACAACGTGGGGAAAATCCTCGTATTCAAACCTCGGGAAAATATGTAGGCGATAGGTACGGGAGGTTGTTTAATCTGAAGCTGTTAGCGGGTAGGGATCTGGCTTTGAGAGACTCTGCAACTGGTATTGCGATCACCCTAAAAGCGGCAGAGATGCTCGGTTTTGATCATGCTGCGTCGGCTATTGGCGAGCGGATTAAAACAAATGAAATAAACCAAGTATCTAGAGAAATAGTTGGGGTTTACGATGATTTTAATAGTAGGACTTTGCATTCTAGCATGGAGCCGCTATCGTTTACAGCGACAGATTTTAATCTGTCTTTGCGCTACATGAATATCAAGCTCTCTCAAAATACAAAAGATTGGCCGGATGCGTTGCACGCTATAGAACAAGAATGGAAGTTGTTTTACAATGATAGTCCTTTTGATCTTCAATTTTATGATGAAGGTATTGAGAAGCTTTATGACAATGAACGTAAATTGGCGAAAATTATAAATTCATCCGCAATAATCACGGTTTTCTTAGGCTGTCTTGGTTTGATTGGTCTAATTACGATTACAACCGCGCAAATGACCAAAGAGATCGGAATTAGGAAAGTGTTAGGTAGCTCTGTTGCTGGAATAATCAGGTTGCTCTCGATAGATTACGTAATCTTAATTGTGATTTCTATTCTGATTGCGACACCGGTAGCTTGGTGGACTATACACCATTGGTTATCTGATTTTGTTTATAAAGTAGCACTGAGTTGGTGGATGTTTGCTCTTCCAGCATTGATGACTTTATTGATTGCTTTTTTTACCATGTTTTATCATGCCTTGAAAGCTGCAAAAGCTAATCCGGTAAACAGCTTGAGGAATGAATAGGGGGTATGAAAAATGGATTCCTTATTTTGATTGGCCATCCTGTGCTTGTTTCCAGTACGGCAGTATACTTCGCTGATATTTCCTATACTCGGCGGGCATTTCCTTGTATGGTTCCATAGTGAAAGTTACAGTTTTATCTGATGGCCAATTCCAATAATTATCGTTCAAAGTGGCATCTGATGATAGGATATTCCAGTCTGGAAAATCCATCAAATAAAATATTTTCTGTGCGGTATCACTGAAATGTATGCCTGCTTTTGCTAAGACAGCTTCGTCGGTATACCGTCCTTTTATCGTAGCATTCAGCTGTTTCCCATCTGTGCTGACAAGGATTTCGTCAACGGCAAAGCTATCCACAGTCGTTTTGTTTGTACTCTTTTGAAAATCTGTTATCTTTTGCCATTCATCTGCGACAAGGAGACTGTCCTCTACATTTATCATAATGGCAAAGAGATCTTCCTGAACTATTTGAAAACTCTTTTCCGTTGCATTTATTGTTACCGTTGCTTTTTGGCTGATGATTGCTGTGTTTTCTAAGCCGATTAAAGAAGCAAGTGCAAAAAAGTATATACTTATTGGATCCATAAGAATGCAGTAGTTAGTGTTTTTGTTTCGCGTCTAAATTTACCAAAATTTGCAAGTTAATAAAATGGTCTATTCAGTTGTGTGTGCATTTGCTTTGAATGACTTAATAACTACTCTGATGGGAGAGATTTGAGGGAAATGAATCATTTTTCTAATTCTTGCATCTTGGCTAAATCATTTTCTGCAGCAGATGTTTGCCCCATCTTTCGGTAGGCATCACTTCTATGTTTGAAAGCCAACGCGTCTTCAGGATCCAGTTCGATCGCTTTAGTGTAATCCGCAATAGCTAATTCGTATTTTCCTACTTCAAAATGACCTCTTCCGCGATTACGATAGCTTTCTGCGTGCGATGGATCAATTTCAATAGCTTTATTTAAATCTTCGAGTCCTCGGTCATAATCGCCATCACGCACATAGGCAAAGCCTCGAAAACTATGGCTAGTAAGTATTGTGATCGAATCTGTGCTTAGCTCGATCGCTTTTGTAAAGTCTGAAATGGCGGGCTGATAATGATCATTAGCCAAATGAAATGAGCCGCGGGAAGTATAATGATCGGGATCGGACGGATCTAATTCGATCACTTTGCTTAAGTCTGCAAGTATAAGATCTTGCGCATCTTTTACTTCCAAACTAATATAGGAGCCCGCCCGGAGTGAATAGCCTTGTGGGTCTGTCGCATCGAGTTCAATAAGCTTAGTCGCGTCAGGGATGGTTTCAGCGTAATTTCCTAAAAAGAAATGCGACACCGCTCGACCTCGATAAGCGGATGCTTCCGTGGGATTTAGTGAAATCACCTTACTACAATCTGCTATAGCTAGCTCGAATTCACCTACGTTTTTGTAGGTATCTTGTCGATACAGATATAAGGAGGTTTCATTTGGCGAAAGGGCTATTCCCTTCGTGAAATCAGCTATAGCTAGATCAAACTTTTCAAGTCGACGATACAAAATTCCACGCATGCTATAGGTTCGAGCCGAAGCTGGATTCAGCTCCAAAGATGTATCTAACGCCTTTTGTGCTTTCGCATAATCTTCGAGAAGGAGATGGGCATAGCCTAAGGCGCTGTAGACCGAGTCAACAGGATGTAATTCTACAGCCATCTCTAATTTCTGGATAGCCGTGTCGTAATTTCCATCGTTAAAATCTACGGTTCCCTGTCGAATTAAGGAATCAGCTTTTAGCACATTACTCTGCGAGATATTTTGCGAAAATGTGATCGAGTGTACTAAGATAAAAGTGGTAGTTAGTAAGGGACGTAACGATGATATGATCTTCATGTCTGGGAATGTAATATTGCTATCATGTAATTCTTAGGTGCGGATCAGTAGTTTTCAACTTCTTGATCTTTCGATAAACAAAACCAGTGATGGAATGTTTGTCAGGTAACCTTGCGTATTCTAGCATCGAACCTCGCTCAACAATTCTGTGGAATCCTCAACAACGCAAAAAACATAGCGAGCATTACTATTTCGCATCACCGAATCTAGAGCTTGGTCTTTTGGCAAATCGCTTATTACCTGTTCAACCTATCTTGTTCCAGTAATTGTTCTAAGGATTCTTGAGCAATTTGAGTTTTTCCAGATAATAGAAAGATTTTTGATTTGCTGTTTGAACCACTATATCTGTTAATATGCGAGATGAAATGAATATTAATAAGTCGTATCACGCCATTGGAGTCCGTTATTTTTAAGAAATTACCCATAATCGTCAGTTTTCACTAATTTAAGAAAATGTGGTAAAATTATCTTATTAATAATCGAAAAATAATAATTTGCAATAGCAATATTTTGTTATTTGTGTGTATATTTATGATAGACTTATAATTGGTTGTAAAAGCAAGATAGGATGGTACAATGTATACAACTTACACAAATATTAACGTGTGGTGATTTCGCAAACTGCGAAATAAATCTGAGTCAAATCGCCTATTACGACATCAGTGCTAACAAAGGTGGAACGCGGGTCATGTATAATACTGGAAGGGAAATGACTATTATAACCGTAAAGGAAACGCCAGAGCAGATACGAAAAAAAGTAGAGCCTTCTCAACTTGACGTGTGGGATGCGATCCTTCTTTAATTAGGAAATAGTAAGTCAGCGGAGCGTTTCGCCTTGGCTCAGCCGCTCGAAATCCCGCACGCAAACATGAGCCTTCTAGAATCGAACCCCGGCCAACGCTTCTGTTCGAACCCTCACTACGCAAAAAATCCCTCATCTTATCGATGAAGGATTTTTGTGCGGAGAGTGAGGGATTCGAACCCCCGGACCTGTGACAGTCAACAGTTTTCAAGACTGCCGCATTCGACCACTCTGCCAACTCTCCGCTGCAAAGGTAGAAAATTAGAATAGAGCTCCAAAACATATTTTTTACATCGTTGAAAATGAATAAAATGTGTTTTTCATTGATCGATAATCGAGTAGCTTTATACATGAATTAGTCGATTTTATGGTCGTTCTACTTTCAAAATACTTCATTCTATTGTGCAGCATTTGGTTGTGCAGCCGTTCAAAAAGATGTAATTTCGCAGTCGTATGGTAGCACCACGGATAACCAGAAAACAAGTCGTAGTTTCGACTAAAAAAGAAAGACTGCCGTATCTTCTCTGGAGTATTCTGCTTCCACTTATTTTAATTATATTAATTGGTGCTTGGCACTATCGTGCCGGAATTATTTACTATGCAAAAGTGATTTTTTCAAAGGAAGAATCCGATCTGGCAAACAATAAAAAGTACGATGCTCGAAATATCTTTCTGATGTCGCAGCATCAAGAGTATACTTTTGGAGTAGATATTAGCCATTATCAAGGTCATATACTTTGGGATAGTATTCAAACCATAAATGATAAATTTCCTTTGGATTTTGTCTTCATTCGCGCTACGATGGGAGAGAAAGGTAAAGACCGGGACTTTAAAAAAAACTGGTTAGGGGCTAGTGGCCGGTCCAAGATCAAAGGAGCGTACCATTATTATCGACCAAATGAGAACTCATTAAAACAAGCTAGAAACTTTATTCGGCAAGTAAAGTTACAACCCGGCGACCTGCCTCCAGTTTTAGATATCGAAGAGTTGCCACGAAACCAATCGATGGCAGATTTACAAAAAGGTTTGAAAAGATGGTTAACCGAAGTGGAACAGCATTATAAGATCAAACCAATATTGTATTCAGGCGATAGCTATTATACCGATTTCTTGGAGCGAGAATTTTCGGACTATGTGCTTTGGATTGCCAACTATAATTTTTGGATTGAATCTCCAAAAGATCATTGGGATTTTTGGCAATTTTCGGAGCGAGGTACTGTCAATGGTATTGCTACTCCAGTCGATTTAAATATGTACAAAGGTAGTATTGAGCAGCTTGAACAACTTTGCCTGCCGTTCTAATTTTTTTGGTTAATTTTGGTGTAAATCGAGACTCATGTCGAGGGAAAAAAGGCTAATTTTACTATCATTATTCACTGGTGTCGCTTTGATGCTAGTGAAGTTTATGGCCTATTTCATTACCGAATCCAACGCTATTTTTTCTGATGCTGCAGAGAGTATTGTTAATGTTGTAGCATCATCTTTTGCGTTTTACAGTATCTATTTATCTGCCCAACCCAAAGATGAAAATCATCCTTACGGACATGGAAAGGTAGAGTTTTTCTCGATCTTCGTCGAGGGTGGACTAATATTTATTGCCGGTTCGATTATCCTTGTCAAAGCTTTCTATGCGTTAATTGCGCCGGGACCAATTACCAATATTATGGAGGGCCTTTGGCTCATTCTCTCGACGGCTGTTGTGAATTTTGGTATAGGTGAATATCTCAAAAGGAGAGGAGTTGCACTACGTTCTCTGACGATTGAAGCCGATGGCAAACACTTGCAGATTGATGCCATTAGCTCTATCGGATTGATTGCTGGTCTTTACCTGATGAAAGTTACACAAATGGCTTGGATAGATACGGCTCTTTCTGCTGGTCTGGGAAGTTATATTTTGTGGAGTGGCTACAAAATGCTTCGAAAATCCATTAGTGGATTGATGGATGAATCCGATGTTGCTGTTATGCAAGAGGTTGTGGATGTGTTGGGCAAGACACGTAAGGAGGACTGGATTGATGTGCACAATATGCGTATTCAACGCTATGGTCGCGAATTGCATGTGGATTGTCATTTGACCATTCCGAAATATTACACACTCACGAAGGTACACGATGTGATTTCAGATTTTGAAGAGAATCTTAATAATGGTTTGGGTATGCCCACCGAGCTTTTCGTACATGCCGATCCATGTATGCCTCAATGCTGTCACTATTGTAATGTAAAGGATTGCCCTATTCGTTCGGAAGAATATACTAAGCATATCGAATGGACTTCGGTGAATTTGCCGAAGAATATGAAGCACTTTAGAGAGTGTTAAACAATGCTTTTGTCGAAAAATTTTCTTACTTTTGTATCCTCGTAATTGTTGCGAATCTTACTATTTGGGGTCGACCGGAATTGACAGGATAGCGATGGTTATGTAAGCATGCAGTGCATTGTTAGTCTAGCACTATAATCTGAACTTTCAACTTTACAACTGGCGAAGAAAACTACGCCTTAGCTGCTTAAGTTAGACTTAACATAGCTATTTGTCTCGTTAGACTCCGTTCTACCGTCTAACATCAGAGGCATCGAACTGTAGAACTGGTTCATGTGATGTTGCTAAGCACGAATAAGATCCAGCAAATAAGGAATAAGGTATAGGTAAGCGACTCACCTTCCAGATTCCCGACAATTAAAGAGAAGCTAAGCATGTAGAAAGCGTAGATCATACTATGTTTGGACGAGGGTTCGAATCCCTCCGGCTCCACACATAAAAGCTCAACTGTAAGGTTGGGCTTTTTTGTTTTTGACGGAGGTGATGAGAACCCGATAGGAGGGTTCGAACACTTTTTTTGCGGGTTGCGTGCGGGAATAGCGTGTCGCAAACTATCCCTCCGGCTCCACACATAAAAGCTCAACTGTAAGGTTGGGCTTTTTTGTTTTTGACGGAGGTGATGAGAACCCGATAGGAGGGTTCGAACACTTTTTTTGCGGGTTGCGTGCGGAAATAGCGTGCCGCAAACTATCCCTCCGGTTACAGAGGAAAAAGGCCTTAACGATATTGTTAAGGCCTTTTTGTCCCTTAAGCACGCTTTGAGCCGATTCTAATAATGTTTCGAATAACAGAATAGCACATAAAACAGCTAAATTCGATTCAAAAATTTTTTTGAATGTTTAAAAAAATGGCTACAATAATACCTAAGATCGCCTTCGAAATGAGCTACTTATACTCGGCAATACAGCGGTTATATGTTTCTACAAATACGACCCAGCCTGCATCCCAGACTGCATTTGGTGTCGGTGCTCCACGATGGTAATCTGGATTCGCATAAATCCACTCCCACATAGCCCGTTCAGCGTCGAGCTCACAATTGAAGACATATTCTGGAGGCGGCTCTACTGTTTTAGTTACACTCTTAGCACTTGTCAAACATACTACCGATAGCGATAGTAATGTTAAGTTTAATAGATTTTTCATGACACTTTCTTTTGAATTAAATAATAGTCAAATTTATAATTTAATTCTCAATTAAGTGAAATAAGTAAATTTAAAATGAAAAAAATACACTTGAAATATGTTTATAACGTTTTTCAAATGTAACAAGGGGCCGATCTCCCCTTGTTATCTCCAGTTATGCATCCTTACAATTTACCTATTAGCTTGATTTTCTAGGTTACGAGTCAATGGTTAAAATGCTTTGTCTCGCTATTTAATAGAATTGTAGCGTAAAGAAAGTATAGCCACTATCTTTATTCGATTCGTTAAATATTGATAAAATCCTTAAAACAACCCAAATAATTCTGCTTCAATTTTTTGAATGACCATACCTAGATCCTCGGGATTTTGTGCAAAATCCAAATTATCTTTGTCTAAAATCAGAAGCTTTCCTTCTTTATAATTACCAATCCACTTTTCGTATTTCTCGTTGAGCTTAGAGAGGTAATCTAGTCGAATACCCGATTCATAATCACGGCCGCGTTTCTGTATGTTATTAACCAAAGTGGGCACAGAAGCGCGTAAATAGATCAACAAATCCGGTGGTTTTATATAATGCACGATACTTTGGAAAATATTGCTGTAATTTTCGAAATCGCGTGCTGACATCAATCCCATATCGAATAGATTCTCTGCAAATATATAAGCATCTTCGTAGATCGTACGATCCTGAATCATATCGATGTTTCTATTTTGCAATTCCACGATATGGCGAAAACGACTATTCAAAAAGAAGATTTGCAGATTAAATGCCCAGCGTTTCATGTCGCCATAAAAATCTTCTAAGTACGGATTGTTTTCTACCGCTTCGAACTGTGGCTCATACTTCAGGTGACGTGCCAATAATTCCGTTAAGGTTGTCTTTCCGGCTCCTATATTTCCTACTACAGCTATATGCATTTTTATATCTTCTTCAATCCAATAATTTCACGAACATCCTTGATGGTGCGATCTGCACTCGCGGCCGCTTTTTCCGCCCCTAACTTGATGACTTTACTTAGGTAATCTTCATCGGCGGAGATTTCTTCGATTCGCGAACGAACGGGCTCTGTTGCCAATACCATATCTTCAGCCAATTGCTTCTTGAAGTCTCCGTAACGAATAGCACATGTATTGTACAAATTATCGAAATGCTTATATGTATCTGCAGAAGATACTACTTTCATTAAGTCAAAAAGATTCTGAATAGATTCAGGTTTAGGTTGATTCTCTATCGTTGGCCCAGAGTCAGATACCGCGCGCATTACTTTTTTACGGATTATCTCAGGACTATCTGACAAATACACACAGCTGGCGTCACCGTTGGATTTGCCCATTTTTCCTTGTCCGTCCAATCCCGGTATTTTCACCAGTTTGTCTGAATAGCTAAACGCAAAAGACTCTTTGAAGTAATCTACCTCATACAAACGGTTGAAGCGATTGCCAAAAGTGCGTGTCATTTCCAAGTGCTGCTCTTGATCTTTGCCGACGGGAACTTTAGTAGCGTGATGGATTAAAATATCACAAGCCATCAATACTGGGTAGGTAAGTAGTCCCGCGTTTACGTTATCTGGGTTTGCTCTAACTTTATCTTTAAATGCCGTTGCACGCTCTAGTTCACCTAGATAGGCATTCATGTTCATGTAAAGATACAGTTCGGCAACTTGCGGCACATCAGATTGTACATAGATAGTTGACTTTTCTGGATCGATTCCAGCCGCCAAATATTCTACGACTACTTGGCGCACGGTACGTCTCAAATCTCCCGGCGTAGGATGCGTAGTCAAAGAGTGTAAATCTGCTATGAAGAAGAAACAATTGTATTCTTCTTGCATTTTTACAAAGTTGCTCAGCGCTCCATAATAATTGCCGAGGTGTAATTTCCCGGTACTTCTAATTCCACTAACTACGGTTTCCATAATAGCACGAAATTAAGAAAAAATCAGTGCTTATGAAAGGTTAAAAGTCAAACTTGAACCGCGCGCGTATACCCCAGGTAGGCACATTTGGTTGATCGAGATAAGTCAGTCGTTTTACAGCATCTATACGCAAAATCTTGAAAATATTGGCCACACCGAAACTTGCTTCCATATAAGGAGAACCCGCAAATGTGAATGATGATATATCTCCATCAGAATTGCGTTGCCAAGCGTACACTTGGTCGGATATATCTGGGTTGTTGCTATCGCGCAAACCACCGTAGATTCCTTTGAAGCTGAATACTTCACGAAGTTTCAGTCTTTTCAATAAAGGGACTCTATTGAATAAGAAGCCATTCATGTAATACTGCACTTGCAAAGCCACATGCTTGTCGGATACGAATTCCATGAAATTCATCAAGTTGTACGAACTTAGCTGGTATGCATACGTCTGGTTGGCGCGATGTATCGTGAGCAATGGGTAGGGGATATTGTCTCCTAAAATATAGGTACCATCGATATTGACATCGGCGTAGCCAAACTGTGAAAGATACACCCGTTTGAATGCTGTAGCCATAAAATTATGGTAGTTGTATTCTCCATTCAAAACGCCTTTGAGTCCTGCAGTATAATTCAAAGTGAAAATAGGGTACTCATTAAAGATCGGAGTGCGATAAGTTTTACCTTGATAAAACTGCTCATTTGGCGCCCAACGAAGACCTACACTAAACTCTGTCGTATTGAGCTCGGAGATGCTGCGTATCGATCCGTCTGGTTGTATCTGGTCATATGAAAGTACGCCAGCTGGTAGCTGTTTCCATATATTCAAACCAGACGTAATGGCAAAATTACCTTCGAATTCTGCTTTATAGTCTAGACGATAATTGTAGTTGTATAAATAACTTAAATTCTCACCACGTTTGAAGGAAAGTAATACGTTGTCCTCCTGAATAAATTCTAGATTCTGACCAGGTATCTTGGTGTCATAAGATGCTGAAGCCCGAATATAATGTTGAGGGAATTTGTAAGGAGATCTCTTATTAAGAGAGTACGTACCACTAGCATAGTATTTCCATTTCTGATCTTTGGTGCCATAGGCGCCAAATCCTTCTAAATAAAGACGTTCACTAAATTTCTCTGTGGTCCGACCACCTAACCGTAAACGAAGTCCCTCTACCGGATTGTAAGAATAAAACGTATTCACTGGACCCACTTCTACTGGGCCAAATTGCTTATATCCCGAGAGCACTAAAGAAGCTATATCCATGAATCGATTGAACGACGAAATAGTCTGCAAGCCTTCAATATTGGAATATACGATGGCTTCACTAGCTGAGAGCGGTTCTGGTCGCAATGCGTCCCAATCTGCTGGAGTCTGATCGCTGACAAATTTAGGATCAGGATTCTTAACGGTTCGATACACACTATCTTCACGCACTATTCCACTAGTGTAGTTTTCAATCATCACGACACGGGATCCGCGAATACCTTTACCTTTATCTGTGAGTGAAAATTCAATGTCAAGACTGCTCTTCGTAAGGAAATATTTCTCCTTATTATCTTTGTCGAAGAAAAGTTCAATATTTAAACCGCGAACGAAGTTGAGATTTATCTCTTTGCTCACCGTCATAGTGGCATATCTTACGGCATAATGCCCATCCATCGTGACGTGGAGCTTACCTCTAAACAAGAAACTATTTTTGTTCCGTGGGAAAAAACTAAGCTCAACGAGCTTTTCCGTCCCGTTTGTAATCGTATCTGTAATATAGAAACGATAAAATGTCGGAGCCGTGTTTGCAATAGGACTTAGGAATTGATTCGTTAGAATGGTCACGTTGTTGTCGTAGATCTCTACCTCATCATATAAGCGCTCTAAATAATTACTCAACCCCGCATTATCGACAAATCTTGTATCGAAATCAGCCTGTTTCTGGGCAATTATCTGTTGAGAAGAAGTTTTTGGATCTTTACGGAAATAATTCATCGTATATTTTTCTTCCATAAATGCAGGTAAGATATAAGAGGAATCACTGGTCCCTAGGGAGTCTGCCAGAAACAGGAACTGATAATTCTTAAAGATCTTGCGGTTTTTAAATTTTTCACTGAGATTACTCAATCCTAATACCAACTTTTCATACTGGTTGTATTCCACGTATTCCTGGCCAGTTAATCGGTTTTCATCACGATGAGCTACTACTTGACGAATGAGTTCTACAGCGGGATTGTTTTTATTGGAATACTTAACCTTTGGTGGTTTAACAGATACAGCTTCGATCGCATTTTGCGCATATAGAAAAATGTCTTCGTATTGTTCTTTTTCATTACTCAGCTCGACTTCACGCGAATCAAATCCGACAGAGCTAACTAATAACTTTCGTTGTGGACCGGTAATTTGTAAAGTGAATTCACCACGTTCGTTACTTGATGTGCCGTATGAGGTAAGTCCGACCACGTTGATACTGGCGTAGGGGATTGCTTCCAAAGAATATCCATCTTTGACTTTTCCTTTTATAGTAATGGTTTGGGCAGCACCTAAAAGTGCTGACAGTATAACAGCAGTAAGCGTTAAGACTAATTTAATATATGAGCTATTCATAAATATAACAATACTAACTGACTATTGTGGTATAATATTCAGTATGATAAGTAATGCAAAGGAAAAGCAAATTTGTGAAATTAAGAAGCAAGTTTTACACTTTGACCTATTTATGATAAAGGGTCAGTTATTTTGTGGCACAAATACTACAGCGATATTGTATTGTTTTAAGAGGATAATGATCATACTTATTTTACTAATATGCTCGTGGCTTATCATATGGTGCAAAATCAAAAAATATGTCATAAAACTTTAAATGGATACTATCTTTGGGAAAACAAATAAACTCTGCATATGACATTGCTAATAAAGACTTTTACTACTGCCATTTTAGCACTAATATCTATAAGTGAAATCCAACAAAAGCAGCAATCTGAATTGTTTAAAAAATGGCGCATTGTCGCTGATGAGATGATATATTTGAATTTGGATGGTACTCCGCACCAAGGATACAGAGACAGAATCGATTCCATCAAAGCGAAAGACGCCTTTTTTGAATTTCGCCCGAACGGTGATTTTCGCTCTATAGAAGGAGATGGTACATACATTTTGTCGGGAGATTCTGTTCATCTCAAAATAAGTGGCGAAGCCTCCTTTAAATATGTCCTCCAAGATAGTTCCCTGTATTTATACAGTGATTCTAAAAGGACAGATTACATTCGAAGAGAAGTGCTGCATGCCAAATCATGGTGATTTAGATTATTTTTATTCTAATGTATTGAAAATGATCATTCAGACTACCATTCGTATTCCAATAAGAATTCACATGATTAACTGCCAAGTATAAATATCCATCAGTAGCCCAAAATATGCGGTTAGATTCATTATTTGGCATCCAATTTTTAAAACTAGCTTGCATTATACTATTAATCTTCTTGTTGCTAGATATGGAATAGAGTTCCAAATCGGCTGTCATTTCGTAAGGATTGGCATAAATACAGATTATATGCTTTTTATCTTCCGAAATAAATGGGAAATCACCGAATATGATAGATTCATCACCGCTTGTCTTATCGATGAATCGAAAATCTGTACTTTCCCAGTACGATCCCGTGATAAGGTACTGGTTTAGAAAGTCAACTTCACCTACGTATTTAAACAACTGAATGTCTTCCTCTGCATCAGGCTTATCTATATATATAGCTGTTTTATTTTGTGCTTTTAACTCGATTATACCATTTTTCTTTTTGGTGATAGTCGTATCTTTTAGTAAGTAATTAACGGCATTTTTCCTTTTGCTCTCGTACAGCTTATTGTCGATCATTTCAAGTTTGAGATACTCAATGAGCGGTTTTCCTTTCTCGAAGCTTTCCGATTTCTCGCCAACCGATAGCAAAGTGATAATATTTAAATCGGCTGAGACTAGACCTATTTCCTCCAGTGATCCTGTTTGTTTCTTTAAAACATAGACCTTTTCCCATTGCGTCGTCTCGACATTTGTTCCATTTTGGTTTGTCTCCCTCGTTATCCTCTCTCTCACTCCCAACCAGTCAGCTGTTTCTTCAATCACATCGAGTTTAGTCCCGTATTCATAAGTGCCCAACAATTTGGACTCTGTATTAGTAGACTGGCGCATTGCAGTTCCGTTGCGATCTGTGGTGTACGTCTGGCGAATGATCTTGGTTGATTCAAAATCAATTGAATTCTCAACGGGCAAAGCATTGGTAGCGCCGCTATCGGATGTAGAAGCTTCTTGAACCGCTGTTTTTTTTGGCTCACTGATGTTGCAACTTATAAAAAGTGCTAGTAAAGTAGAGGTTGATATTGCTATTCCAAATTTCATAAGCAAATATACAGATGAATTTGCCCTTTGCGAAACGGAGATGGTTTGCATCCAAAATAGGGGAATGAAACATGTGTAAAGTTTCATTCCCCCGATTTAAGTATTGCTACTTCATGATCAAATTGGTGCTAAAGTATTTTGTACTTTCTTTGATCTAATTAAACTGTGATCTATTAAGAAATATAATCTGATGTATTATAGTAATTTGTGTTTCTTTACCAAGAGCTCTCATCCTTGTTATCTCTATCGTTTTCCTTTTTTAAGGACTTTTCCTTTTCGGTGTCGCGAATATCTTGCGAGTTAGCCGCTATCCAGTGTTCTGTGGCAATTGCGTCTATTTTAATAATAGGTGCGCTGTACTTTGATTTTTTTTTATCTTTTCTTTCTTTCATGGGTAATGTTGCGCTGGATGTATAAAGTGTTATCCAGAGTTAAGGTTTTAATTAAATGTACGGGTATCCCAGTGGTAATGTATGCAAATAGAATACCACTTTCCATGTTATAACCCATAAATCGTAACCTTATAACATGATATTGTCACGGAAAGTTGATCAAATAACATAATGTTGTCAATCCTGTATTTAGGTCAAGATTTAACGGCTTGCTCATCTTATTACTATGTCATATCTAATAATATGGGGCAATCATATCAGTTTTTCAGCTAGTTATTAGGCTCGAACTAAACGATAGATAGGTGTGTGATGGTGAGGTGAAAAATGCTTAAGTTAATAGTTAGATTAGATTTTATCTAAATCAATCAAGCTGACCAAGCGCCAATTGATTACTCCAGCATAGATCTAGAATTTTGTTGTACGCTTTAAAAATGCCTTCCGTACGAACAAAGGGAAATTCGCCCACATGGTAGCATCTGTTTTCATGCCTTTTTTGTTCGTGAGCGCGTTGGTCGTTGTTTAGAAGTCTTTTAATGTAAGCTTGGGTATTTTGAAGGCTATCTTCTAATTGTAAAATACCGTCGACATGTATGCCTATGTGTTTTCGAGCATAGTATTCCGCTTTGGTATTGATAACAAGTATGATCCGAAGATTTTGCTGTAAATCTCTCAGGCTTTTGATGCAGTTTATGACTTCATCTCGTAAAATGTTTGTATTGATGAATAATATCTCGACTTTCTCTGTGGCGAGAATAATGTATGTTTCGTCTAGTGTCTCAGCTTCGAGCACCGCGAGATTAGGAACACACTCTTTTACAACAAGTATTGTACTATATCGGCACAAGTTGCTTGCATCAGCGAATAGAACTTTCATATTTGAAGCTAATAAATACGTGGGAAAATATTGATATTCATAATTATACGTAACATCAATGTTACTAATTTAATTGATATTATAGCTGTTTTTTGTGATTTTTTATGACAAAAAAAATTGTATGTACAAAATTCCTAAATCTACACGCTCTTTATAATATATTTTATCAAGAAATGTTTCTGAAAATTTTAAGTTTTGTTACGTTGACTATAACAAATGTCTTTAGCAGAACTTCTACGATTTACGATAATACAAAGAATAGTAATTAGTATCTTTATCTACTATAGAAATAAACTAACTGCCATCAAACATGTTTGAATATTTTAATGTAAATCGTCTTTATTTTTTCCTGATAGGTGTGGGCTTCATTATTTCCCTGTTATCATGTCAAAATCCTGACGATAAGAGCGAAGCAAAAGATATTGTGAAATCAGGTGTTCCAAAATTTGAGTTAAGTGCGAAGCAAGCGAAGATCATATTTGATATGCCGGTGCATTGCATCACGGTGGAATATCCTAATAAGTTGGGACAATCAATAGGAAGTGACGCAGACCTCAAACCGCCACGCGTGTTGCGACCTATTTTTTACGGTTGTTTTGATTGGCATTCTTCAGTACATGGCTACTGGTCCATCGTGAAGCTGATGAAATCGTTTAAAGATCTGGATCAGAATGATGAAGTGCGCGGCACACTAAATGCGATGATTACCGACAAGAATGCGGAAATCGAGAAATCATTCTTCGAAGACAAAAACAACCTGTCTTTTGAGCGCACGTATGGCTGGGCCTGGTTATTTAAGTTGCAAGAAGAATTGATTACGTGGGAGGATGCAGATGCCAAAAGATGGAGCCAATCCTTACAACCAATGGTCGATCTTTTGCGTGGCAAATTGTTGGATTATTTACCTAAGTTAGTTTATCCCATACGTAGTGGTAAGCATGATAATACGGCTTTCGGATTGTCATTAATGTACGATTATGCCTTGACGGCGAAAGATGAAGCATTGGCCGACGCTATCACAGAGCATGCTATACGCTTGTATCAAAATGATAAAAACTGTGACTTCTCTTACGAACCCAGTGGTTCTGACTTTCTCTCTCCATGTTTGGAAGAAGCTTATTTGATGAGTAAGGTCTTGGATAACAGAGCCTATAAAACTTGGCTGAATGAATTCTTACCTCAAATGTACGCCGAAGATTTTAAATTAGAACCAGCTATTGTCAAAGATCGGACTGATGGTCAATTGGTGCATTTAGATGGTCTGAATTACAGCCGCGCCGCCTGTTTGTACGGTATCGCACACCAAGTGCCAGCTCTAGCACATCTCCGAGAAATTGCAGATGCACATCTAGCTTTCACCTTGCCTAATTTGGGTAAAGAAGATGATTACATGGGCTCGCATTGGTTGGGTACATTTGCGCTGTACGCTATTACACACCAATAATGATCATTAGCAGGCGAGGGGAATTAAGGTATTGTCCTCGCCCAATTCTACTGCTACCAATTGTACCGTAGTAAACCCGTCATCATGCGATATGATGCGCGACAAATTTACGCCTTTGCGCGCAAGGCTATTTAATACTGCGGTTCTAAAGGCGGCCTTTTGCGTGCCCCAAGAAGCATTTCTGACAAGATCGTTGTTTAAATTTACTAATTCTTTGATAGAGTAGTGGTGAAAATTTTGAACCAGATGTTGGTAAAGTTCGTGTGGAGTTTGCATACAATACAATTATTAAAGGTGATACCATCAATCGTATTCTGAACGGCCATTTAATTTGTTTTGGAATAAATCCCGTATTAATAAGACCACCGCGGTTTTGACTAACTCGGTTGGTATTGCACCGTGCAATTCTGAATACTCTACAAAATTAGTAGACTACTCGTTATTCTCCAAATAAACTTTAAAATAATTTGTCACCATTTGGTAATTTCAGATTCAAACCAAAAGTCTTATTGATTAATTTGATAAAGTGATCGGCGAGAAGCGGAGATTCTTCTTCCATATTCTGGTGGATAAAGAAATATAATTTTTGCAAACCAGCCTTTCGCCATTCGCTAATGCGCGCTATCCATTCATCCAGTCGTGTGTAATCCGACGGTGCATTAGCTCCCACATAGCGTACGAATGCGATTGGCGTTGTAAGACGCATATGCAATAAATCGCGACGTCCTGCGGTATCTACAATGACATTGGTTTTATCCGTTTTCTCCAGCAAAGCGTAATAACGCTCGGCAACTTCCTTGTCTGCAAACCAACTTTCGTTACGCAATTCCACCGCCAATGGATATCCAGCAGGGAAGTTTTTTAGAAAAGAATCCAGACGATCAAAATCTTTAGGTTTGTAATTATCGTGCATTTGGAGAAATGCCATACCCAGCTTATCTTCAAATAGTACGGTTGCATCGACAAAGGCTTTTACCTTCTCATCTGTATTCAGCAGGCGGCCATAGTGGCTAATAGACTGTGGGATTTTCGGGAAAAATTTAAAATCCTTACCTGTTTTATCTTTCCAAGTTTCTACTTGATCCTTGGAGGGAGAGTTATAAAATGTGGCATTCAACTCGATTGAATTAAACTTTGTCGCATAGTACGCTAATTCATCTTTGGTACCTCTCGGATAAAATCCTTTTAATTCTTTTTTGTTCCATTTGGCGCAGCCAACATATACTTCAAAAGGCTCATCAGATTGATGTTCTTTTAGTAATTCTAGGGTAGCGGAAGGGGTTTTTGGTAAAGAAAAATCAATGGAAGAAGGGTCTGTAACGCTGCCAAATTTCATGTCTATTTGTTTAGAAAAGTGTAAATGCTAAGGTAAGGATAATTCGCCGTGTAAAAATCATCCTGAATATGTAACTTTGCGCCATGTCAGAAAAAATTATTATCCTCGATTTTGGGTCACAATATACGCAGTTGATCGCGCGTCGTGTGCGCGAACTGAATGTCTATTGTGAAATTCATCCATTCAATAACATTCCTGCCTTCGATGAGACGGTTAAAGGCATCATTTTTTCAGGTAGTCCTTATTCAGTTCGTCAGGAAGATGCGCCTCAAGTAGATTATGCTGCCATGATGCGTGATTATCCTGTCTTAGGTGTTTGTTATGGTGCCCAATATCTAGCACAACATTCTGGCGGCGAAGTATTGCCTTCCGAAATTCGTGAATATGGAAGAGCCAATTTATTATTTGTAGATCAGGAAAATCCGTTGCTGACTGGCATTCCGACACAATCACAGGTGTGGATGTCGCACGGTGATACGATTAAAGAAGTACCTTCTACCTTTCGCGTGATTGCAAGTACCGATAAGGTACGCGTAGCAGCCTATCATATCGAAGGTACACGCACGTATGGAATCCAATTCCACCCAGAAGTAACACATAGTACAGACGGTCAAGTTTTGGTGAAGAATTTTGTGGTTAATATCTGTGGATGTACACAAGATTGGACGGCTGATGCTTTCGTCGAGATGACTATCGAAGATTTAAAAACACAATTAGGCGACGATCATGTCATTATGGCGTTATCTGGTGGTGTGGATTCTACGGTAGCAGCCGTACTATTGCATCATGCCATTGGTGACAAGTTGCACTGTTTCTTTGTAGATCACGGTTTATTGCGTAAAAATGAATTCCAAGAAGTATTGGATTCGTACGAGCACATGGGCTTGAATATTAAAGGTGTTAATGCGAAAGATCAATTTTATAGCAAATTAGCCGGTGTTTCTGACCCAGAACAAAAACGTAAAATCATTGGCGCATCTTTCATTGATGTCTTTGATGAGGCAGCAAAACAGATCCAAGCTGAATTGCCGGATGGCGTAGAAGCAAAGTGGTTAGGTCAAGGCACGATCTACCCAGACGTCATCGAGTCGATCTCGGTTAATGGTCCGTCGGCTACGATCAAATCTCACCACAATGTGGGCGGATTGCCAGATTATATGAAACTGAATGTCATCGAACCATTGAGAACTTTGTTCAAAGATGAAGTAAGACGTGTGGGTAAAACATTGGAAGTAGATCCTAAAATCTTAGGAAGACATCCATTCCCTGGTCCTGGTTTCGGTATTCGTATTTTGGGTGACGTAACAGCAGAAAAGGTACGGATTTTGCAAGAAGCTGATGACATCTATATTCGTAATCTTCGTGAATCGGGTTGGTATGATAAGATCTGGCAAGCAGGTACGATTTTCTTGCCCGTACAATCCGTTGGTGTAATGGGAGATGAGCGTACATACGAACATGTGGTCGCTTTGCGCGCTGTAGGTTCCTTGGATGGAATGACAGCAGATTGGATTCATTTGCCATACGATTTATTGGCTAAGATTTCCAACGAGATCATTAACCATGTAAAAGGAATCAACCGCGTAGTATACGATATCAGTTCAAAACCACCCGCAACGATAGAGTGGGAATAAAATAAAGAAAAATGAAGTGTACTTATCTAATAGGTTTTTTTGCAGCTGCTCTGGCAGTATCATCTTGTTCACCAAAAACGACAACAGGCGTTTTACGTGCTCCTGGCCAAACAACAGGTAAAGTAGATGGCACCAAAGATCAATCAGAGGCTGATCGTGAAGATAAGTCGGGAGATACGGATATAGCATTATCTAACAAAGCAAAAAGGTATCCGGGCGGAACTATTGCTTTGCTTTTGCCATTTCAATTAGATCGTGTAGCGGGTAGCGCTGTTTCAGAGGAAGATGTAAAGCGTTCGGCATTAGCTTTGGATTTCTACCAAGGTTTTCAGATGGGTTTGGATCAGACGGTAAAATCCAACAAACGGGTAGAATTGCAGGTGTTAGACTCTAGAGATAATGCGGGGCATAATGCTAATCTGGCACGATCTCAGGAGATTAAAGATGCTAGCTTGATTATTGGACCTGTTTATCCGGCCGAAATCAAAGCATTTAGTGCTAGCCTGCCTTCTAATAATCGGGTATTGCAAGTAAATCCATTGGCGGCAACCATGCCTACAGAATTTAATTTGCCAAACTTGGTGTCGGTAACTCCGCCAATTAGTATTCACATGCGTGCGATATCGGCGGAATTATCGAAAAACTATAAAGAAGGCGATGTTATATTGATTTATAACACAGCCAATAGCGATCATCAACAATTTATCCAAGGATTTCCGGCTGATATTAAAGAACGTTTACCTTATGCAGAGGTTATTTCGGTATCGTCTCCGTCAGAACTGAATGATAAGTTGAATTCGCGCGTGGTTTATCATATTATTAGCGGTACTACTGATCGAAACCAACTCAAAGCATTACTAAACGTGATGGATGAGCGTTCTATGTCTGATAATCTGGAATTTCGTCTGTATGGTCATCCACTTTGGAATCGTGTAGATTTTAGTTCATATAGCAACTTTACCTTTTATCGGCCAGTCATATCTTCTGAAAGTCATTTAAACCCATTATCAAATGCAACAAGGGATTTCCAATCGTCGTATAAAAATGCATATGGCGTAGAACCATCCGATCACGCTTATAAGGGATTCGACTCTGGGACTTATTTTGGTAATTTGTTGCAAAAATATGGTAGAGATTATGCAGAGCACATCAACAAAGAAACATTCGAAGGGTTGTACAGTAATTACAAATTCAATCGTAATGAGCGCTGGGGATATGTCAATTTTGGTGTAAGCTTAATGGAATATCGGTTCGGAAAATTCCAAGCTCGCTAAGAATCGAAATATGCTGGAAAAACGCGTAATGCATCAAATCCGGAATGCCGTTAAGGCTCTGGAAGGTTATCAGAATGCAGAGCCGCTGTCGCGGTTTCTGACAAAGTTCTACAAATCGAACCGCCAAATGGGTTCGACAGATAGGCGCGTTACATCGCGCCTTTGCTACAATTATTTTCGGCTTGGTCGTGCCTTCACAGATCTTGCTGTAGAGGAGAAGTTGGTCGTTGCAGAGTTTTTGTGTGAGCAGCAAAGTGATATAGTAGCCGTTCACTATCCTGCTTGGAATTCGGAGATTACGCAATCAGTCACAGCTAAAATTGCTCTGGTCGAAGAACGCTATGGCAAATTCATCCATGAGGTTTTTCCGGAGCGCTCGCAATTATCTTCTGAAATAGACACGTCCGAATTCTTACCCAGCTTATTTGTACAACCTAAGTTATTTATCCGGGTAAAACGCGAAAAGCTACCTGAAGTCCTGCGCATATTAGAGCGGGCTGAGGTGGTTCATGAACATTTAGGTGAGCAAACTATTGCCTTCCCCAATGGATTTAATGTCGCTAGCATTCGAAAAATAGATGGAATGTACGAAGTACAGGATCTTTCCTCGCAAAAGACGCAATCCGATCTTCGTCTACAAGCAGGTGAAAAATGGTGGGATTGCTGTGCCGCTTCCGGAGGAAAATCATTGATGCTATTAGATCGTTGTCCAGATATTCAACTATTGGTTTCTGACGTGCGATTTACGATCCTTCGTAATTTGGAAGAGCGCTTTCAGCAAGCCGGTTTCCGCCCCACAGATTACCGCCAAAAGATTTTGGATTTGTCCAAACCTGTCACGTACTTGATGCAAGGTGAGCAATTTGACGGTATTTTGGTAGACGCTCCTTGTAGCGGTTCAGGTACTTGGGGACGTACACCTGAAATGATGGCGCAATTTGATCCGAAATCTTTGACTCGTTTCACGGACTTACAGCGCAACATCACTAAAAATGTCCTCCCGTTTCTGAAGTCAGGAGGACAGCTTATTTATATAACTTGTTCAATTTTTGCGGACGAAAACGAAGCGATTACTGACTATATCCAAGAAGATCTTGGTTTGAAATTGATCAAACAAGAACATTTGCTAGGTTATCATGACCAAGCAGATTCCATGTATATAGCTCACTTTCAAAAAAGTTAGAAAGGGCTTCTAATCCTCTTCCTCATCAGCAGGGATGACCAAGACCGGGCATTTTGATTTTCGAACAACCGACTCTGCTACTGATCCTGATAAGAAATGATCGAATCCAGTACGTCCATTCGTACCCATAATAATCAAATCTGCTTGCCATTCTTCTGCTGTAGTCAATATCTCGTCACGTACGGTGCCTACGGTGTTGAATATCTGCACTTCTTTGGCTCCTGAAAATTGACTACGAAGACTTTCTAATCGTCTCTCGGCCGCACTTTGTTGTACTTCTGAAACTTCGGGCACCACGATTGGTTGTTGTCCCAACAATGGATCTGCACCAAAACTCGCCGGTGCTGTTACGGGTGTTACCGTTAATAGCGCTAAAGTAGATTGCCATCCATTCACCAGTTGTTTGGCGTATGCTGCTGCTTTATCAGAACATGGACTATCGTCCAATGCAATCAGTATTCTTTCAAATTTGTTCTCCATTTCCTAAGTAGCTTTAGTGATCTACTTAATAACACAAGCGACTGGGGTAATTTGTTTGTTATTGACTTGCTAAAATATCGTGGTATAATTGAAAATCATGTGGTGCAGAAATAACAAATTACCAGTAACTTGCCGTAATGAAAAGACAAGCCGTTTGTAGTTTATCCGTGATTCCGCTTCGTTCGGAACCTTCGCATCGGAGTGAGCAAGTTTCCCAATTACTTTTTGGAGAATACTTTAGTGTATTGGAAGAGCGGTCGGAATGGATTTTAGTCAAATGTGCCGATCCGGCCTACGAAGGCTGGATACAACGCGGTCAATATGCCACGATAGCCGAAAGTTCCAACGATTTTAGTATTGTGAATATAGGCGATGCAACGGTACGAATTGGTGATCACAAACCGTTCCCCTTATTACATGGATGTGTTCTGCCAAGTACAGAACAACTGGTCTTGGATGGAAATGTGTGCAAAATTCATGGATCATTACGTAAGCCTTCATTGTTGGACTTCGCGGACGAATTCCCCAAATTAATCGATTATTACGTCGGTGCGCCTTATTTGTGGGGCGGTCGCAGCAGATTTGGCGTAGATTGTTCTGGTCTAGTGCAGTTGATCTACCGTCATTTCGCAATTTCACTTTACAGAGATGCCTCTCAGCAAGCTTCTCAAGGAGATACAGTCGACTTTTTGCAAGAAACAAAAGCTGGCGATTTGGCCTTTTTTGATAACGAGGAAGGTCATATTACGCATGTCGGCATATTGATCGATAAGGAAACCATTTTACATGCTTCGGGTTCTGTACGAATCGATCGCATCGATACGACGGGAATTTACCATAGCGAGCTGAAAACATACACGCATCGCTTACGCATCATTAAACGGATGCTCACAGATGAACTGCTAAAACCAGGAGATCCTGTTAAATAGCTATTCAACAGGATCTTATAGTCTTTTTAGGAAGTTCTACATTATGCTGATGTAGTTGTTCTTCCCGGATAAGCGGCTAATGCTTTTTCCAAACATACTAAGGCTTTCTTCAACTCGTCGGTATGCAATACATAGGCCAGACGAACTTCGTTTTTTCCGGCATCACTCGAGCTGTAAAATCCTGCTGCCGGTGCCATCATCACCGTTTCGTTTTCGTACTCGAATGATTCTAGCATCCATTGGCAAAATTTATCCGAATTATCTATCGGAAAGCGAGCTACCACGTAAAATGCACCTCCAGGATTCGGACAGAATACGCCAGGCAATGCATTCAATCCAGCGACCAACACATCTCTTCTTTCCGTATATTCTTCTAGAACTTCATCAAAGTAACTTTGCGGCGTATCTACCGCGGCTGTCGCCGCAATCTGCGCGACGGCAGGAGGAGATAAGCGCGCTTGTGCAAACTTCAAAGCCACTTGATATAACTCTGCATTTTTGGTGATCAAACAACCTAATCGTGCACCGCAAGCAGAATAACGCTTAGAAACCGTATCGAAGATCACCACATGGTTTTCCAAGCCTTCCAAATGCATTGGCGAGATGAATTCTTTGCCATCATAGCAGAATTCGCGATAGGCTTCATCCGCAAAAAGATATAGATCGTACTTCAGACAAAGCGCTTTTAATGCTTCCAGTTCTTCGCGTGAGTACAAGTAACCGGTTGGATTGTTTGGGTTACAGATCACAATGGCTTTGGTTTTGTCGTTGATGACTTTCTCAAAAGCCGCAATGCTTGGCAATGCAAATCCATCTTCTATGTGCGACATGATTGGGCGGATTACGACATCTGCCGGACAAGCAAAACCATTGTAATTCGCATAGAAAGGTTCTGGAATAATGATTTCGTCCCCCGGATTTAAGCAAGCTTGCATCGCGATGGAAATCGCTTCTGAGCCACCATTCGTTACCAAGATCTGATTCGCCGTAATATTGTAGGCTAATTTATTATAATATTCAACCAACTTGTTGCGATACGTGCTCGTGCCTTCAGAAGGCGTGTAAGCCCACACATCAAAATCGATATCACGAATAGCTTGCAGCATTCCGGCAGGTGTCTTAATGTCTGGTTGACCAATGTTTAGATGATATATTTTCTTCCCATCTTTTTTTGCCTGATCGGCAAAAGGCGTCAGTTTACGGATAGGAGAAGCGGGCATCTGATGTCCGCGCGATGATATAGTTGGCATAGTACTGTTTTATTTTGCGCTAAGTTACTAAATTCAGTGTTTAGGAAGCTGAGAGAGTTAATAAAGTTGGTACACAAAAAAAGCTACTCTTTTGGAGTAGCTTCTTGCTGTATTTTGACTGCGTAGAGTTCCTTATTCAACGTTCCCTTTAATTGTCAAATTTTTCACCGGTGTATTGGTGTTGGATTTCACGATAAATGATTTTGTAAACGGACCTTTCACACTGGCGTCATAAGTCACATTGATGACTCCGGTATCTCCTGGTTTAACAGGTGCTTTGGTAAAATCCGCTACCGAACATCCGCAAGTCGGTCTTACCTCCGAGATAATGATGGGCGAATCACCGCTATTAGTAAAAGTAAATTCGTACGATGCAGGCTTGTTGTGTGGAATCTTACCGAAATCGTGTGTTTCCGTATTGAAATTAAATGTGCCTTGTACCAACGACATCGATGTCAATGCTACGACGGCTACTAATGCTACAATTACACTGCTTATCTTTTTCATCTTAACTAGTTGTTTTACGTTTATTCTCTTCAATTCTTAGACCAAAAGTATATTTTTGAGTTGGTAAATTGTATTTTTTGGTGCTTTACATATAGAAATATTACACTTCGTGGACGCGGCACGGAGCACTTTTATGCTTGATTTGTCTTGTCCTAAGCTCGGAACAGCATAGAAATGTGTGATCATCAGTAGGATAAGCATTTCGGGTTTCGTATTGGTTTTCCATCAAAAAATCAGTAATTTTATTTTACTGTATTTGGGACGTGTAAGCGCGATTTAGTGTAATGCACACATCTATATATTTCATCTAATTCTATGGATATAGAAAAATCACTGTTTGATAACTTGCAAGAATTTTTTGGGTTTGATACGTTCAAAGGTGATCAAGAAGCGATTATTACGAATGTATTAAACAAGAAAGATACCTTTGTCATCATGCCAACGGGTGGTGGCAAATCTATTTGTTACCAACTTCCTGCCTTAATGAGCCAAGGAACTGCTATTGTCATTTCTCCATTAATCGCGCTGATGAAAAATCAAGTAGATCAATTGCGGGCATTTGGTGGGAGTGATAGCATTGCACATTTCTTAAATTCGTCTTTGACTAAAAGTGATATCGCACGTGTAAAAGATGATGTAGTTTCAGGTAAAACCAAATTACTTTACGTAGCTCCAGAATCTTTAGGGAAAGAGGATAATATTCAGTTTTTGCGTAACATTACCGTCTCCTTTGTGGCGGTAGATGAGGCTCATTGTATTTCGGAGTGGGGACATGATTTCCGTCCGGAATACCGCAAAATCAGACAAGTCATCAATGGGATTGGAGCAGGAATTCCCATCATAGCATTGACCGCTACAGCTACACCAAAGGTGCAATCGGATATTCGTAAGAATCTGCAGATGAACGATGCCACGCTGTTCAAGTCATCATTCAACCGCACCAATCTCTACTATGAAGTACGCCCAAAACGCGACGTCGTAAAAGAGATTGTGCGTTTCATTCGCAACAATGCCGGCAAAACAGGTATCGTTTACTGTTTGAGCCGCAAAAAGGTTGAAGAAATTGCAGAAGTGCTTAACATTAATGGTATCAAAGCTTTGCCTTATCATGCAGGATTGGATGCCAAAGTACGTGCGGAAACGCAGGATAAGTTTTTGATGGAAGATGTGGAAGTCATTGTGGCAACGATCGCCTTCGGCATGGGAATCGACAAGCCGGATGTCCGGTTCGTCATTCATCATGATATTCCAAAATCTATGGAAGGCTATTATCAAGAAACTGGTCGCGCTGGGCGAGATGGTGGCGAAGGAGTTTGTGTGGCGTTTTATTCTGAAAAGGATATTGAGAAGCTGACCAAGTTTATGAAAGATAAACCAGTCGCCGAACGCGAGATCGGGACTCAGATTCTCAAAGAAGTCATTGATTATTCAGAATCTGCCGTTTGCCGACGGAAACAGATTTTGCATTACTTTGGCGAATCTTTTGACGAAACCGGTTGTAATAATATGTGCGACAATTGTCGTTCCACGCGCACGTATCTGGATGCAGAAGCGCCCATCTTGCAAGTGTTAGGATTTATCAAAGAACAAGGTGATAAGTTTGATGATCATCATGTTATCAATGTGTTGATGGGTCAAAATAACCAACCAGTTTCTTCTTATAAGCATGATACGCATCCGCTTTTTGGCGCGGGGAAGGAGCAAGGAGTTATTTACTGGAAATCCGTCATTCGGCAGGCCGAATTAGCAGATTTCATCAAGAAAGATATCGATCACTACGGATTATTAATATTGACTGAGTCGGGGAGCAAGTATTTGCTAAATCCGTACCCGATGAAGTTCGTTTTAAACAAACCTTTTGAAGCGGGCGAATCATCTGGTACTGCTATGGGATTAGTGAATCCTAATGATAGTGCTTTAGATACGGCGTTGCTGCAGCTGTTAAAAGATTTGCGCAAGAAGATTGCGAAGCAAAAATCGTTGCCGCCATTTGTGATCTTCCAAGATCCTTCTTTGGATGAAATGTGTACGCATTATCCGATTACGATCGATGAATTGAAACAGATTCATGGTGTAGGTAGTGGGAAGGCCGTTAAGTTTGGTGCGCCTTTCGCAGAGCTAATCCGAAAATATGTAGACGATAATGGTATAGATCGGCCACAAGATTTAGTCATCAAAAGCACGGCCAACCGATCGGCTTTAAAGGTGTCGATCATTCAAAATATAGATCGAAAGATCGGATTGGACGATATTGCTTCATCAAAAGGCATTAGCTACGAAGATATGTTGCGCGAGGTCGAATCGATCGTAAACTCAGGTACGAAGTTAAATATCTCGTATTTTGTGGATGAAATGATCGATCAGGATCGCCAAGATGAGGTGTACGAATATTTTCTATCAGCAGATATTGATACGGTAAAAAGCGCGCTGGATGAACTAGGAGAGGCGGATTATACGTATGAAGAGATTCAATTGATGCGCATCAAATTTATGTCGGAATTAGGCAACTAATCTGATGCGCAAAGACTTTTGGCTTAGCGTACGCGCCAAGCCAAAAGTCTTGATATTTTCTGTCCTTGCTGCATCGGAATGATTTCGACCTGCGGAACTTTATGATATTCTAACACAGAAACCAAAGGTTTCAAATGATCTTTGTCGGCTACCAACGCGGTGCACCATTTCAATTGCTCTTTATATTCCAAGCTATCGTAAATTAATTGGGTCACGAATGCTTTCTCACCGCCTTCTCGCCACAATTCATTCGCCAAGCCACCGAAATTCTGAACAGGTAAGCTTTTTCCTTTATGCAACTTCTCATTTTTATTAACCACTTTGTTCCAATGCTGTTCGCGTGAACTATAAAAAGGTGGGTTACAGATGATAGCATCAAATTGATCATTCGGACGAATAATTCCCTTTAAAATATTTGCGGAATCTGGTTGATGGCGCAGTAAAATTCTTTTTTTCAATTCGGGATTGGCTTCGAGAATTTCATATGCATTATCTAGAGACGGCGCGTGCGTATCTGTCGCTACAAAGCTCCACGCGAATAGCGATGCACCCAATAATGGATATATCAAACTTGAACCCGTGCCGATGTCTAAAATACGCATGGGCTTATCATCTGGAATAAGATCGGCTAAATAATGCAAATAATCAGCACGTCCAGGAATCGGTGGACACAAACTATTGGCCAACAGTTTCCAGCCTTTTACTTGATAATAAGCGGCTAAAAGCGCTTTATTCAACATAAAAACGGATTCCGGATTTTTAAAATCAATGGATTGAGTGCCACGTGGAGTAGTTACTACGTGTTCAATCAATGCAGGCTCTGCTTTGAATAATTTTTTGAAATCGTATCCGTCGAGATGTCGGCTATTGTAATGAAAGGTCTGTGCTGTATTTGCCATGAGAGTATTTTACGGGACAAAGATACCAATTCTGTGGCTTGTTTACCGAGGTGTATCGCATTCCATAGAAAAAGGCGGAGAAATTGAATTTTTCCGCCATAGATATTTTTTTTGTAATTATACTATTCTCGTCTGCCGCCTGGATTTTTATTGGTGATCGGCCCATTATGCTCTCTTGAATTTTGTGCAGATGGTACTTCTGGTGTCGGTGGTACATATCCATCACCTTTTTCAGATTCGTGCTGTGCTTTTTTAGGGTCTTTATCTTCAGCCAATTTGGGGTCTTTGTTTACATGATCTTGTGTGCTCATAATAATCTCCTTTTTTGTTGTTCAATAGAAGAACAGGTAGAAGCAGTAAATTGTTTTTTCTGTATGTTTACGTTTATGATTAGATGGTTTCTATTGATGCTCCTGTTGTCGGTGCAGCATCTTTGTCAAGCGCAACAGGAAGAGTCCATTCAAAAGCTATTTCAGGAATCTGCTGTTCTACAGCAGCACTTACATGGTTTCTCCCTGTACGATATTCAGGAACAGCGTTTTGTGCATAGCGTCAATCAAAACGTACATTTTACGCCAGCGTCTAATACCAAAATCTTTACCCTTTTGCAAAGTTTGCAGCATGTCGGAGATTCTATTCCGGGTTTGGCTTATGTGGTACGAGGTGATTCCTTAATATTTTGGGGTACGGGAGATCCTACTTTTTTGCACCGTAAACTAGATACCCGAAAGGTTTATAATTTCCTGCAAAAAACACCGTATAAATTATTCTACGCACCTGCGCAAGTAGTGGAACCAGCGTATAGAGATGGTTGGGCAGCAGAAGATTATCAACATGATTTTCAACCTGATATTAGTAGCTTTCCTATTTACGGCAATACCGTGCAATTTAAAAATGTACGTGGACAGCTGCGTGCAACTCCGCGCTATTTCGAAGCCAATATCAGCGTAAAGCCAGGTATTGGAGGTTTTGATATCATTCGGCATCCGCATGAAAACTATTTCGATGCCACGAGCTATCGCGTGCGTTCGGGATTTGTTGCGCACAAACCATTCATCTACAGTTCGCATCTGTTTGTGACATTGTTACAAGATACACTGCAGCGCCCAATCACCGTACTTGCTGGCTACAGTATGCCGTCTGATGTGCAATACGTGTATTCCATGTCTACGCGTAAATTGCTTCGCGAGATGATGCTGTACAGTGACAATTTTTTAGCAGAGCAACTTTGCTATACCGCGTCCTTTCTAATGTTTAACCAGTTTAATGCGGCGCGGATGCGCGAATACATGGCTACTACATATTATTCGCTATTCACCGATAAGATTGCACTTTACGATGCCAGTGGTTTATCTTTTTACAACAAGGTAACGCCCAGAAGCATGGTGGAGCTATTATTGATGATTCAGAGAAACGTTGGCTCCGAAGAAGACTTGCTTTGGTTATTTCCAGCGGGAAGATCCAGCGGCACGTTGCGTAATTTGTATTCACTGGCCAATGGCAAACCATTTGTCTGGGCGAAAACCGGCACCGTCAATAGTGTCTATGCGCAAAGTGGATTTTTGCTGGGAGCGAGTGGTAAGCGCTATGTGTTTTCCTTTATGAATAACAATTATTTTGACAACTTAAAAGAGGTAAAACAGGAAATGGTGCGTATTATGACCTACATTTATCAAAATTATTGATCGGATCACTTGCCCAAATTGTGGTATATTCGCTTTCAACTCTATGGATATTCAGACTCTACAAAAGGACAACCCCAAAACCATTCGTTCTTGGGCTATGTTTGACTGGGCAAATTCTGCCTATAATCTAGTCATCACTTCAACGATTTTCCCGGCCTACTACACGGCGATTACCTATACTGAAGAGTTTGGTGATGTGGTGTATTTCTTTGGTTATCCGATTGTTAACACCGCTTTGTCCAACTTTGCATTATCCATTTCCTATCTGATTATGGCTTTTGCGCTGCCTTTTATCTCCGCGTATGCCGATGTGCGAGGACGTAAGAAATACTTTATGAAGTTCTTCACCTATTTAGGTGCATTGGCCTGCATGGGTTTATTCTTTTTTCGTTTAGAGACTCTTGAACTCAGTATCTTTTTATATGCTTTTGCGGCAGCAGGATATATTGGCGGTCTGGCCTTTAATAATTCTTATTTGCCATTGATTGCCAGTGTTGAGCAGCAAGATCGCGTCAGCGCGCAAGGTTTTGCCTACGGATATGTAGGCTGCGTGACACTGCAAATCATCTGTTTTGTATTCGTACTAAAACCAGAGTGGTTTGGCATTACCGACGCATCTTTACCTGCACGGCTTTCTTTCTTTTTGGTCGGATTGTGGTGGTTAGGGTTTTCGCAAATTCCATTTCATCGTTTGCCAGAAAGCCGACCATCGGCTATGCCATCCGGCTGGACAATTGGTCAGAAAGTGCGTCAAGAGTTTGGTAGCGTCTGGCAGCGTATTCAAGAGATTCCCGCGATTAAACGTTTTCTTTTTCCGTATTTCTTCTATTCTATGGGTGTACAAACGGTTATGATCGTCGCGACGGCCTTTGGCATGAAGGAGATTGGCCTAGAAATGTCGGAATTAATTGCTGCCATTCTACTTATACAACTTATCGCCATAGGAGGCGCTTATCTCATGTCCAAATTGGCGAAGCCTTTGGGCAACACCATGGTGCTAATCGGCGTGGTCTGTGTGTGGATTTTTATCTGTGTGGCCGCATTTTACATACAAACAAAAATAGAATTTTATATCCTCGCTATGCTCGTGGGCGCGATGATGGGCGGTATACAATCCTTATCACGATCCACTTATTCTAAGCTGTTACCTAGCAATATAGAAGACACGACCTCATTCTTTAGTTTCTATGATGTGACCGAGAAGGTTGCCATCGTCCTAGGCTTGTTTAGCTTCGCGATCATTGAGCAGGTAAGTCACAATATTCGGTATTCGGCACTGTTTATGTCGGTGTTTTTCATTGTCGGACTAATCCTCTTGATCAGTCTATATAGATTCGAAAGTAAAGCCACAAAAAATACACATGCATAAAGTAGAGTTATCTATTCCTGGAGTTATTGATCAGTTTTATCCGCAGACCGCTTTTAACACGCTGCGTTTGCTAGAGCGTGCAGGCTGCGAAGTGTCTTACAATCCGCAACAAACCACCTGTGGCGTGGACTTGTACGAGGCAGGCTACTGGGAAGAGGCGAAGGACGTTGGTTCCAAATATCTGAATGACTTTGAAGGCATCGATTATATCGTATCGCCATCGCTGACCGAAGTAGGGATGGTGCGCGATGGGTTCAACGATCTATTTACCAATTCTACCGATCATAATAAATGTCGGCAGATGCAGCGCAATATCTTTGAAATCACTGATTTCCTAGTGAATGTGGTTCGAAAAGAGTATTTTGGAGCAGAGTTCGTGTCGTCGGCCGTGTTTCATCCGGCCTGTGCGCGTTGGAATGGCTATCAATTGCAAGGTGAAGCGTTGCGCTTGTTGAATCAAGTAGGTGGATTGGATTTGATCGTATCCGAATCAGATCATACGTGCAAAATAGGAAAGGCCACAAAAGCAGAGTATGTGCCGCTGTCGGTGTCTTGGGGAAATGCTGTCGTACAGCACGCTTTGGACAAGAAAGCCGATTATATTATTTGTCAAGATCACACCTGCCTAATGCACTTGCAGGCTATTATCGAGAAGCAAGGACTACCGATTCAGGCCATTCACTTGGTAGATGTGCTCACGGCCGGATGGCCTAATATATAGTTTAAATATCCATTTAAAACCTAAATATATCTGAATATGCAGTCTAGAAAAACATTTTTACAAAACATGGGTCTGTTGGGAGCAGGCCTAGCATTGGCACCGATCGATAATCTATTTGGTCATACCGTCAACAAGCCTTGGTTTAGTATTTCGCTGGCGCAATGGTCGCTGCACCGTACGCTATTCAAAGGTGATTTAAAGAATATTGATTTTCCGGCTTTCGCTGCTAAAGAATTTGATATTCACGCCGTAGAATATGTGAGTCGCTTCTTTAAAGATGAGGTGCGAAATGCGGCGTATATAAAAGATCTAAATGCGAGAGCAGCGGATCACGATGTGAAAAATGTGTTGATTATGGTCGATGGAGAAGGCGAGTTGGGCAACGCAGATGCAACGAAAAGAAATACAGCTGTTGAAAATCATTATCAATGGATCGATGCTGCACAACAATTGGGCTGCCACGCTATACGCGTGAATGCGGCAGGCAAGGGTACAGCAGAGGAAGTCGCCAAGCGCGTCGTAGAAAGTCTGAGAACGTTAGCGGTATATGGTGAAAATGCAGGTATTAGCGTGGTGGTGGAGAATCATGGTGGTATTTCGTCCGATGGTGCTTGGCTTTCAAATGTGCTTAAAACCGTTGATCACAAATACTGCGGCTCCCTGCCTGATTTTGGTAACTTCTATGAATATGATCGCTATCAAGGCGTGACAGATCTTATGCCATTCGCCAAAGGCGTAAGCGCCAAAACGAACGTTTTTGATGCGCAAGGCAGTGAGGCCAATATTGATTATGCTCGCATGATGAAGATTGTTCGCGATGCTGGCTATACGGGTTTTGTAGGGATTGAATATGAGGGAGATAAGCTTAGCGAAATCGAGGGGATTAAATTAACCAAAAAATTACTACAGCGATTTCAAATGGCCTAATAGGTAAAAGATCTATGACATTGCAGATGATGTGGCGTTATTTTTCTTTTCTTTGTAGACCTCACATCGCCTATAAATATGCTTCGAAAGTCGTAGCATAGCGATGTATGGCTAACAACTAATCAAGAGATTGTATTAAAATTCATATGAACCAACACAACGATGAAGGCCTAGTAAAACACTTGGCGAAGAAGGGTATTGACGACAAGATGGTCTTCGGGCATCCAGCGGGTTTGCTGGTGCTATTTTTTACTGAAATGTGGGAGCGTTTCAGTTATTACGGTATGCGGGCTTTGTTGACCGTATTTTTAGTGTCCGAAATCGCCAAAGGCGGATGGGGCTGGAATAACGAAGAAGCACTCTCTTTGTACAAATGGTACACCACTTTGGTATACTTCACACCGCTTATCGGAGGTATCTTAGCCGACAAATTAACTGGTTATAAAAAAGCGATCTTAATCGGAGCTTTTGTGATGACCTTAGGTCATGCTTCCATGGCTTTAGAAGGTATTTCTGAGAATTTCTTTTACTTAGGTTTAGCATTCATGGTATTGGGTAATGGTATGTTCAAACCTAATATTTCCTCGATGGTAGGTCAATTGTATCCAGATTCAAGCGCCAAAAAAGACGCTGGTTACACGATTTTCTACATGGGTATCAATGCCGGAGCTTTCCTAGGATCGTTACTTTGCGGTTATATCGGAGAGAAAGTAGGTTGGCACTACGGATTTGGCTTAGCCGGTGTATTTATGTTTTTCGGTATGCTGCAGTTCTATTTCGGACAGCGTATTTTTGGTGTGGTGGGCGATAAACCCGGACACCAGATTCCGTTGGAGACAGAAGTAGCCGAAGTGATTGAAGAGGAAGTAACGCCCAATCACGTGGTGCGCGATCGCTTGATCGTAGCAGGTGTATTAATGGTAGCGAGTATCCTTTTCTTCTTCGCATTCGAACAAGCCGGTGGGTCTATGACCATTTTTGCCAAAGATTATACACAACGCATCCTTTCTGGTACTGCGGCCACGAGTTTTAAGTGGATTGATGCGATATTGACGATCATGCCAATCGTCATCGTTACTTACGTATTATTAAGTTTAGCGCGCAAGATTGTACATCAATATCCTATAACCATTTTCTTTACCTTGCTATCTTTTGCATCGATTGCTTTCTTGGGTTTTTGGAAGATCAATAATGAATTTAATTCGGAGGCGACTGAGGTAACGGTTTCTTGGTTTCAGATCCTGAACGCCTTCTTTATCGTGACCTGTGCTTCCTTATTTAGTAAATTGTGGGAGAGAGTATGGAATCCATCTGGACCGATCAAGTTCGCGCTTGGTTTGGTATTGGTCGCGCTTGGTTTCGTTGCGATGGCTTATGGTAGCCGTGATATCCCCCAAGGAGCGTTAACAGCATCTGTCAGTATGTTGTGGCTAGTATTAGCCTATTTCTTCCATACAATGGGTGAGCTATGTATTTCTCCTGTAGGATTATCGTACATCAGTAAGTTGTCTCCAAAAAACTTGGTCGGATTGATTTTTGGCTTTTGGTTCATGGCTACAGCGATCGCGAATTATCTGGCAGGTTGGCTCGGTGGTTACATCGATCAGATTGCCAATGCGTATTCTATCTCTGTATTCTTCCTAATTATTGCAGGCTTGCCAGTGGCAGTCGCGGTGCTATTGGTGCTATTCAATCCAGTGTTAAAGCGGATGATGCATGGCATTAGATAAGTAATCACAATCAACGTATACAGAAGCGCCTTATAAAGGCGCTTTTTTTGTTTTTTAGAAGTAGATCAGTGTCTTCACTTATTTTTTTAACTTTGGGACTTGAAAATACATCCTTTTTATATTTTATGATTCCATCTTCACCTATAAATCCAGCAGGCGCTACAGATAGCGAGCCGGAGAAGTTGCTATTGGGGCACTTTCCAGGATTATTTGTGTTGTTTTTCACAGAAATGTGGGAGCGATTCTCTTTTTACGGTATGCGCGTCTTGCTGATACAATTCCTGACCGCTTCAGTATTAACGGCCAATCCAGGTTGGGGCTGGTCTGCTGAGCAGGCTGGTGCGTTGTACGGTACGTATGCGATGTTATTGTACATCACACCGATCTTTGGTGGTGTGATTGCCGATAAATATATTGGTTCACGTGCTGCTGTGATTATTGGCGCGATCATCATGACGCTAGGTCACGCTTCCATGGCATTTAATTCTCCGATTATGTTCTTTATCGGATTGGCCGGTTTAGTGATCGGTACGGGCTTTTTCAAGCCTAATATGCCTGCTATCCTCGGCGAAATGTACCGTTATCGTCCAGAGAAGAAAGACGGTGCCTATACAATCTTCTATATGGGAGTGAATGCCGGCGCATTTTTCGGCATGATGCTTTGTGGTTATTTAGGCGAAACGATGGGTTGGCATTGGGGATTTGGCCTCGCCGGAATATTTATGCTTTTAGGCACGATCCAATTTTGGTTAGCAAAACCTATTACGGGCGATTTGGGTGTCTTGAAGAAGTCGACTACTCCTGAACAAAAAGAAGTCACGAATCTGGAAGAAGGCGAGACGAGTTACAATCGTTTTACCAAGCTAGATTTCTTCCTGATTGTGATTGTTTCTATCGTAGGGCTAACGTACGCATTTAATGATCCATTATCCAAAAACAATGTGCTAGACATGTTTGCCTTCTTGGATACGGATAACCTTCGCGGACAAACCATCGTGGTATTAGTAGCATTGGTTATTTTCTTAGGTTTAGTAGTCTCTCGTATTTTACGTTATGCGAAAGTAGTAAGGGATCGCATGTTTGGGGTGATTCTATTGGCCGTATTCTTGATCTTTTTCTTCATGAGTTTTGAGCAAGGCGCGACGTCGTTGGTGCTTGTTGCGCGTGATTATGTAGATCGGGAACTGACGGGAAATAGCTTGTACATATTTAATACAATCAACACCTTACTGACCATCGTACCTTTGATTATTATTTCATGGGTTTTAGTTCGTTTATCGATCATTACTTGGTCGAAGACGGCTGCGTCTAATATCATTCTCTTTATCTGTTTTATACTGATTTGGGGCGCGGGAATCTGGATGCTGTACCGTGAATTCACAGCCGAAGTTTCAGCGATCAAAGTTTCTTGGTTCTCCATTCTTAACTCTTTCTTTATTATATCATTAGCATCTACCATCTCTAGGATTTGGGATTCTAAATACAATCCGTCTGCCGCAGTGAAATATGGCTTAGGTTTGTTCTTTGTAGCCATCGGATTCTTAATCTTAGGTATGGGATCACTTCAAGTTGGTTCTGGCGTAAAAATGTCGATGATCTTCTTGGTATTGACCTATTTATTTCACACCATTGGAGAGCTCTTTATTTCTCCGGTAGGTTTGTCTTACGTTTCCAAATTGGTGCCTGCGCGTATGTTGGCTTTCATGTTTGGCATGTGGTATTTAGCGATTGCCATCGCGCAGAAGTTGGCCGCTATTCTGGGTGGACAAGTAGAGGTGATTCAAGAGAATTATTCGTTGAGCCACTTCTTCTTTCTCTTTACCATTATTCCGGCAGCAGGCGGTTTATTGGTCATCTTATTAAATCCATTGATCAAAAAACTGATGCACGGCGTCAAATAGCCTCATCTTAAAAATTACATATGTCTAAAGAATTGACGTTAGAAGATATTCAGAATTTTGACGGGAAATACCCGAAACAACTGTGGTATCTCTTTTTGGTGGAAATGTGGGAGCGCTTCTGTTTTTACGGAATGCGTGGGGTGTTAGCCATCTTCATGGTCGACCAACTCTTGTTGTCCGATCGCGATGCTAATCTAAAATATGGGGCAATACAAGCCTTTGTATATGCCTTTACCTTCGTAGGAGGGATCTTTGCGGATAAGTTTTTAGGCTTCAAACGCTCGTTGATCTTTGGTGCTTCGATGATGTTGCTGGGCAACGGATTAATTGCTTTATCACCGCACGATTATTTCTATTTCGGTATTGCGCTCACGATCATTGGTACCGGTTTTTTCAAACCGAATATATCTTCGATGGTGGGTGACTTGTACAGAGAGGATGATCCACGAAGAGATGCTGGTTTTGGGATGTTCTATTCTGGGATCAATGTCGGTGCATTATTAGGTGGTATTCTATGTGTGTATTTGGGCAAAAACTATTCTTGGAATTATGCCTTTGCGGCAGCAGCGCTGGTGATGTTAATCGGATTGATCATCTTCTTAGCAACCAAAAGACACATCAAACCGATTGGAAATAGTCCGCTACTGCATATGCCTAACGCAACGCGTATTCGCACGGAACTATTTGTTTATTTAGCAGCCTTGGCCAGTATTCCACTTATCTTTATGATGATCAATAATACGCGCTACACCGATTACTTTATGTATATCATTGGTCCGATCGCTTTAGGTTACTTCTTCTTGCAGATGAAAAGAGAAAGCGATTCGAAAGCGCGTCAGCAACTGATGGCTGCCTTGATATTGATTCTATTCTCCATCTTGTTTTTCGCGATTTTCGAACAGGCGGGCGGGTCTTTAGCGTTATTTGCTAACAACAACCTTCATGATAATCTCTTATTCTTTAACATAGATCCCAATGTGGTCAATAATGGTGCAAATTCATTGTTTGTGATTGTGTTCAGTCCGCTTCTTGGGCTGCTTTGGCTGGCCATGGCACGAAAGAAAGCGGAGCCCAATACGGTGATCAAGTTCGCTTTAGGTTTCGTGTTTTTAGGTTTGGCCTACTATCTGTTTTTCGGAACGCGCTTTTTTGCGGATGCCGAAGGCAAAACTTCCTTGGGCGTATTTACCTTAGCTTATTTGGCGGTTACCATCGGAGAATTATGTCTGTCGCCGATCGGTCTATCGATGATTACGAAGCTATCACCAAAACGCTTAGGTGGTATGATGATGGGTTTGTGGTTTTTGGCTAGTGCTTACGGACAATATGTAGCCGGATTGCTAGGCGCAGGAATGTCTTCGCCAGATGAAAATGCTACGGCCTTAGACAAATTGATGGCATACACCGATGGTTACCAACAGTTGGCAATTTATTCTATCGTGGCAGCGATTATCTTGTTTGCCCTTTCTCCATTCATCAAACGATTGATGCACGGCGTTAGATAGCAGATTTTATTTAGTACATTTATCTTTTAGAACCATAATACACCGTGGCAGACAGTCTGATAATCATTCCTACATACAATGAAAAGGAAAACATAGAGCGCATCATTCGTAAAGTGTTTTCGTTGGAAGGTGACTTTCATATTTTGATTGTAGATGATGGTTCTCCGGACGGCACCGGCATGATTGTGAAGGAATTGTGTCAATTTTTTCCGGATCGTTTGCATATCGAAGAGCGACGCGGAAAGTTGGGCTTAGGTACGGCCTATATTCACGGTTTTCGCTGGGCCTTAGCACGGGAATATGCGTATATCTTTGAGATGGATGCCGATTTCAGTCATAACCCAGACGATCTATTGCGCTTGAAAGAAGCGTGCATCACTGGTGCCGATATGGCGGTGGGATCGCGTTATATTCAAGGCGTGAATGTGGTGAATTGGCCAATGAAGCGGGTGCTATTATCTTACTTCGCTTCCATGTATGTGCGCGCGATTATGCGTATTGATATTCAAGATGCGACGGCCGGTTTTGTATGTTTCCGGCGCGAAGTGTTAGAAACGATTCCATTAGATAAGATCCGTTTCGTAGGCTACGCTTTCCAGATCGAAATGAAATTTAAAGCCATCCAAGATGGATTCCGTGTGGTGGAAGTGCCTATTATCTTTACCGATCGTACGCACGGTACTTCGAAGATGAGTACCAAGATTTTTAGAGAAGCATTTTGGGGCGTTATAAGCTTGAAATGGGCGAGTTTGTTTATGAAATCGAATAGAAAGGGGCGTAATTGATGAACGAAAATCTAGATCCAAATGCGGAACGGCTAAGCCATACCGACAAAGACTTGGAACGTGTATTGCGTCCGCAAACCTTTGAAGATTTCACGGGGCAAGCCAAGATCTTAGAAAACCTATCTATTTTCGTAAAAGCCGCAAAATTACGCGGCGAAGCCTTAGATCATGTCTTATTGCATGGCCCTCCAGGCCTTGGAAAGACGACGCTTTCCCATATTATTGCTAACGAAATGGGAGTGGGCATCAAAATCACTTCTGGTCCGGTGTTGGACAAACCAGGAGATCTTGCCGGACTGTTGACTGGATTAGACGAAGGCGATATTCTATTTATAGATGAGATCCATCGTTTGAGCCCTTTGGTCGAAGAATATTTGTATTCGGCGATGGAGGATTTTAAGATTGATATCATGCTCGAAACTGGTCCGAATGCCCGTTCTGTGCAAATCAGTCTGAATCCTTTTACTTTAGTAGGAGCAACGACCCGATCGGGTTTATTGACGGCTCCATTACGAGCTCGGTTTGGTATCAATTCTCGTTTGCAATATTACGATGTGAAGTTGTTGACTACGATTGTCGAGCGTTCTGCGCATATTATCCGAGTGCCGATTACCGAAGAAGGCGCTTACGAAATCGCCCGACGCAGTCGTGGTACGCCACGTATCGCCAATGCTTTGCTGCGCCGTACACGTGATTTTGCACAAATAAAAGGAACAGGCAATATTGATAAAGCCATTGCACAGTTTGCTTTGAATGCACTCAATGTAGATGAGCATGGTTTGGATGAGATGGACAATCGTATATTGTCGACGATTATTGATAAGTTTAAAGGTGGTCCTGTCGGTCTTAAAACCATCGCAACCGCAGTAGGCGAGGATGAAGGAACGATAGAAGATGTATACGAACCCTATTTGATCCAAGAAGGTTATTTGATGCGTACTTCTCGTGGTCGTGAGTGCACGGAATTAGCCTTTAAACATTTGGGTAAGCTTTATCCGCGGGGAGGAAACACGCTCTTTTAGACACATCAGGATTTATGGGGTGACTCCACCTCATTCCAAAGCTCAAGACCACTCCCTAAAGCAGCACATCATGCTGTTTTGAAAAAAAAATCTCCACAATCGGCTTTAGTTAAGTGAATATTTATTAATTTTCACTTAACATTTCTATGTGCCATAGCGATATTTAGTCCAGTCATAAACCCACTTGCATACTAAAATCTTTAAGAATGGAATTTCTAGACGGCATGAATGCCTTAACGTTGGTCTTTGTCGCATTGCTTGTGCTGGCTATTGGCTACCGATTTTATGGCCTTTTCTTGGCTAGCAAAGTGCTTCGATTAAATGCGGAAGTCGTGACTCCAGCCGTTGAATTTGCAGATGGACGTGATTACGTAAAAACAAACAAGAATGTCTTGTTTGGTCACCATTTTGCGGCTATCGCCGCAGCAGGTCCTTTAGTCGGTCCGGTTTTAGCAGCACAATTTGGATATTTGCCCGGTACGTTGTGGATATTAATTGGCTGTGTGCTGGCTGGTGGCGTACATGATATGGTGGTGCTATTTGCCTCTATGCGACACAAAGGGCAGAGCTTGGCTTCTATCGCTTCCAAAGAAATTGGTCCAGTAACCGGCACAATTGCTGGAGTTGCTGTGCTCTTTATTCTAATACTGACTTTAGCTGGTTTGTCGTTGGCTTGCATCAGTGCGATGCATGAAGCATCATGGTCACTTTTCACCGTAATTATTACCATGCCGATTGCGATTATTATGGGCTTGATCATGCGTTATCGGAAAGACAGCGTTACATTTGCCAGTATCCTGGGCGGTATTTTGTTAATTGTTGGTATCGTTGGTGGTCACAATCTCATGCAAATTCCGTTTCTCAATGATCTATTTCATTGGGATGTATCGACCATATCTATTGCTATTGCCATCTACGGTTTTCTAGCCTCCGTATTGCCTATTTGGTTTTTACTGGTGCCCCGTGATTATTTATCCACCTATTTAAAAATTGGTACCATACTGATGTTGGCTGTCGGAATTATATTCGTACATCCGACTTTAGAAATGCCGGCACTGACCGAATTTATTCATGGTGGCGGACCCGTGATCGGAGGTCCAGTGTTGCCATTTATCTTTATTGTGATCGCTTGTGGTGCGATTTCCGGTTTTCACGCCGTTATTGCGACAGGTACGACGCCAAAAATGATTGGTAACGAGAAAGAAATACTTTTTGTCGGCTATGGTGCTATGCTAGTTGAAGGTTTTGTGGCCTTGATGGCGCTTATTGCGGCGTGTACGCTGATGCCGGGGGATTATTTCGCGATCAATACTCCTACAGCTGGTTATGCGCAATTTCTGATTGACAATCCCCATCTTCATACCGTAGATCTGCCGCATTTTATGGAGAAAATTGGGGTCGATTTGCAAGGTCGTACTGGGGGCGCGGTATCTCTGGCAGTCGGCATGGCACATATTTTTAATAGCATTCCCTATATGGACGAAATAATGGCATATTGGTATAATTTTGCCATTATGTTTGAAGCCGTATTCATCCTCACAGCGATTGATGCAGGCACGCGTGTTGGTCGGTTTTTCCTACAAGAAATGTTGGGAAGTGTCATTCCTAGATTTCGTGACAAAGATTGGCTGCCAGGCGTTATTGTTGCGAGCTTTTTATTCACTTTCGCTTGGGGCTATCTCGTCTATACAGGAAATGTGAGCAGCATTTGGCCGTTATTTGGTATTAGTAATCAATTACTGGCGGCTTGTGGTTTAATTGTCTGTACGACTATGCTTTTGCGAATGGATCGAGGGAAGTATGCGTTGTGTGCCGCCGTTCCCGGTGTGATGATGGCACTGATTACTTTTTGGGCAGGTTATCTGCAGGTCGCGAATATTTATATTCCAGCAGGTGATTACTTGTTAGCCAGTTTAGCCATCATTGCGATGGCATTGATGCTGATTGTATTTATATCCGCTTTCAGAAAGTGGTACGAGCTTTCGAAGAAAGTGCCGACCGAAACAGATTTTTACGGCGAGAAGGTAAAGGAGCTGGTCGAACGATAGTTTATTAGGATCGCGGTTTCTGCTTGCGATGTAATTGTTTCAATACTTTTTGTCCTCTGGATCGGATAGCAGGCGTTGTTCCCCGCTCAAGCAATAAACCGATTTCTGATTCGAGCGATTCTTTGATCCACTCATATCGCAGCGACATGGTATATAATAATTCGATGGAATTGGCGACGACAGCGATGGATTTGTCGGCTGTAGTGAGCCAGTCGAATCCGCAGTTGATGAGCTCTTCGTCTTGATCTTCGGTGGTTGTGTAGGAAGAACTTTTTAGAGCTTGTAGATAGATATTGCCTAAAATCCGTTGCGCACCTTCTATAGTAATTCTTAAACGATTTAATACGAGAAAATCGAAGATGGTAGGAAGATCTGCTTTATGTGCAAGGACATATTTTTCTAAAAACCAGATGGCGTGCAGTGCCAAATTATTCTTTGTCTGCTCGACCACACAGAGCGATAACAGTTTTTCGAGGTCAACACCCTTATCGCATAGTGGGCTGCTATCCGCAAGTTCATGTTTTTCTAACCACAACATAAAGCGTGTTTTCTGAATCTGATAAGCTTCGGATGCATTCATTAGCTTGGCGGTTGGAAAAAATTCGGGTGAAAGTTAACGAGGTACAGCTCCTGAGTGGCACGCGTCAAAGCCGTATAAAGCCATCGAAGAAACTCTGTGGTGAGCATTTCGTCATTCAGATAACCTTGATCGATAAATACCGCTGGCCACTGTCCACCTTGCGCTTTGTGGCAAGTGATGGCGTAAGCGAATTTAATTTGTAAGGCATTAAAATATGGATCTTTCTTAATGGCTTCCGCTCTTTTATTGCGATCTAGAATATCCGCATAATCTGCCGAAATAGATTCGTAGAGCTTTTGCAATTGATCTTGCGGCAAACTCGGGCTATCTACATAGAGGCTATCTAACAGAATTCGACACTGAATGGTATCGTGCTCATTGCCATCTAGAAAATCAATCATCACATCGGCGAAGCGGAAATCGTGCATCTCATGCACATTGGATACTTTTCGGATTTGTGCCATATCGCCGTTAGCAATAAATCCGGTATGCGATTCGTCATGTTGTTGTAGCCAATAATAATTATTCTTGACTACCATGATCAGATCACCACCCGTAATTTCTTCGTCTCGAAATAGGATCTGGTTGCGAATATGCTGGTTGTACAAGTTTGCCGCCTTATTGGATCGGCAAATGACCATGGTATTCTCCAATCCAAACTTATCATAACTGTAATGCAATCCATCAATCAGGCGCTCGCCTGTCATTTGAAAGACGTCTCTGTACGGACGGGTGATAAACTGGGGAAATGGATATTCGGCCGTTTCATCTTCCAGTTTTATTTCCTGTCGGATTTTAGTAGCGTTGAATAAGATACCAGAATTTTTATCTTGCCGTACGACATCCGTCAGCTCAAAATGAGAGACGTAAAGATCGTAGCGGCTGGCCATGTAATCCGGCCGCAAGGCCGGACTTTGCAGCATACCAACTGGTGGTAATTGCGCAGTATCGCCCACAAAAAGTAGCACGCAGCGCTCACCGCTTTGAACATACGTGATCAGATCTTTCAGTAAGCTACTTTGAAATACAGTAGCCGGATCATCAGACAGCATAGATGCTTCATCCACAATAAATAAGGTGTCTTCATGTGGATTATCTGCTAAGGTGAAATCCATGGCCACAGAGGCGGCTGATTTCTTGCGATATATCTTTTTGTGTATAGTCAGTGCTGTACGTCCTGAATAGCTACTAATGACTTTGGCAGCTCGACCCGTGGGAGCAAGTAATACCGTTTTTTTCTGTAGTCTTGGCAGTACTTTTACCAATGCGCTGATGATGGTGGTTTTTCCTGTACCGGCATATCCTTTTAGAATAAATAGACTACGAGGATCAAAGCGCCCGAGAAATTCTTCTAGCAACCCAAAGACCGCGCGCTGCTGTTCGGTTGGTTTTTGTTGAAAGTATTGCTCTAAATAATCCCGTATTTGCACGTTCAAAGTTATTTAAAAGGTTGATCAATCCAATTTTAAAAGCTATTTTTGTTTATACTGTTGTTGTGTTATGCTACAAGACATGAACTATATTTCCGAAGATTTTCGTATTCAGCATTTGTCTTATTACAAATTGGTTATCCAAGCCGGTCATCAGGAGGATGTTTTGATGATACTGGATGAAAATAATTCGGTGCAAGCTTATATCCGATGTGATTCGGCAAGCCCTACTATTGATGCGACTCGCTTATTGGCTTTGCCTTTTCGGCATGTCTCTATCATGATTCCACAACACAGCTTCACTTTTGTGCCAGCGGAAGCATATCAAGAAGAAGATGAGGATATCTATGGTGAATACCTCGTGAATAAGAACGATCAGGATATCTATACGCTAGATATGCTACGATTTGGTTCGCACGCGATCTATCAATTGGATTCTTTGTTGTATCAACGCTGGTTCGCCTTGTTCCCAGACGCGACGTACCTACCTGTCTTTCAAGTTTTATTTGACTTGATCCCAGAGCAGCTACCTACACAAGGCGCGCAGTTGTTCTTATACGAGCAATCAAGCTATGTGCATGTGATCTTGCTGAAAGACGGTCAATTTTTGTTCTACAACAATTTTTACGTCACGAATGCGGAGGATTTAGGCTACTATGTACGCCGTATTATGAGTGATTTTTCTATTGATTCATTGGAAAATATAACATTGGCTAATCTGGATAAAGATCATCCACTTTTAGCATTTGTACAACAGTTTTCTAAACACTTGGATAACATTGATTTGCCAATTGGTGCTAATGACAGCTCCAAAGTACATCCAAGTTCACCTTTGTTTGGTGTTTTGTTTCAACGCGAGGTATGCGCATAATTGGTGGTCGTATTGGCGGAATACGGATTAATCCGCCGGCCAACCTTCCTGTACGTCCGACAACGGATATTGCCAAAGAAGCGTTATTTAATATCCTACAACATCGTATTGACTTGGATGGTGCAGTATGTTTGGATTTATTTGCGGGGACTGGAAACATCTCTTTTGAATTGGCATCTCGCGGAGCGAAATCTGTATTATCGGTCGATGCTCATTTCAAGTGCTTAAAATACATTGCCGAAATGGCGAAAGAACATCAACTTGCTGGCATTAGTACGCGCAAAGCAGATGTGTTTAAATTGGTGCAGCAAGAGCAAGGAGAATACGATTTTATATTTGCCGATCCGCCTTACGATATCGATCGTTTGCCGCAACTAGCGCATATGATTTTGGATAATGATTTGTTGAAGCCCGAAGGAATTTTGGTGATCGAACATCCTTCTACACGGCAGATGCTGAGCCATCCTTTATTGCGTGATGTGCGCAAATACGGATACTCTTCTTTTAGTTTCTACAGTCAAGACGAACTTTAATCAACCATGATGAAAAAGATAGCTGTATTTCCCGGTTCTTTTGATCCATTCACCCGTGCGCATGAAGATTTGGTGTTACGAGCTTTGCCCTTGTTTGATGAAATCGTTATTGCCATTGGCGTGAATACTTCGAAGCAGGGCTTACTTCCTTTCGAAGTACGTGAAGAAGCAATTAAAGCTGTCTTTAAAGATGAAGCCAAAGTACAGGTACGACGTATTCAAGGGTTGACAGTAAACTTTTGTCGTGAAGTGGGTGCACAATTTATGTTGAGAGGTTTGCGGAATGGGATTGATCTAGAATTCGAGAATGCCATTGCCCAGAACAATCTCATCTTAGCTCCAGAGGTAGAATCGCTCTTTTTACTTGCTCGAAGTGGGTTGGGCCATATCTCCTCTACGATTGTACGCGATATTTTGCGTAATGGTGGCGATGTATCAGCACTCGTACCTGAAGCGATCTTGCCCTTCCTGAAAACAGCCGAATAAAGCGCTATATTCAGATTAACTGCGTAGTATCCGCACTTTTGTACCTTTAATCTTCCCGTTATTTCCTTTTTGTAGAATGGTGGTCACGCTACTACGCGTAACGGCTACAAAGGCATTTTTCTCTTTGACCTCGATCATACCAACTTCATCTTTAGCAATACCCGCTATTTTGATTAAGTAACCTACAATATCGCCTTTGCTCACTTTGTCTCGCTTGCCGGCCGTGATCATTAAAGTGGTCATCTTGCTGTTAGTAGGTAATGGATATTCATCTTCCAAAATCTCCTCCTGCATGGCATCCGTTAAGTACGGGAAATCATCTTCTGTTTTGAGCATCAAATACACAGTACCTTTAGCTTGCATACGTGCGGTACGACCATTGCGATGTACAAAGGCGTCTTGTTTATAAGGAAGTTGATAGTGAATAATGGCGTCCACTTCGGGAATATCTAATCCGCGAGCCGCTAAATCAGTGGTAAGTAAAATATGCGTACTGCCATTCCGAAACTTGAGTAGAGCCAACTCGCGATCAGCTTGTTCCAGTCCGCCATGAAAAACATCATGAATAATATCGCGATCGGCCAATAGCTCACTAATGTGATCTACCGCTTCGCGGTGATTGCAGAATATCAGTGTTTTCTGTTCGCTACCTAATTTGCAGATGAGTTTTAATAATGCTTTAAGCTTGTTCTGCGGAGCCGCAGTAACGGTGCGGAAAGTTAGATCTGGAGCGTAACCTTTTTCGTGCAGGTAATTGATGGTTTCCAGATTCTTGAGCGTCAGGAATGGAGGGATTTCCTCTAATTCCGTTGCCGAAGTCAACATTTGAAAAGGCGCGCCCGTTTCCGCAACAATTTGTTCCATTTGTTCATGGAAACCTAATTCAAGCGATTTATCAAACTCATCCAATACTAAAGTATTCAAATGACTCAGATCGATATTGTGGCGTTCCAAGTGATAGATAATCCTTCCGGGAGTACCCACTAATATTTGCGGTGCTTCTTTGAGTTTATTTTTTTCGGTTCGAAGATCGTTACCACCATAAAGACAAGTTACTTTTGGATGGTTTGGCATCTTGCGCAGTACCTGCTCAATTTGTAGTGCTAATTCACGCGTAGGGGCGATGATCAAAGACTGAATTTTGCCATTATCATCATCATGCAACCTTTTTTGAATAATCAACGAAAAGGCCAGTGTTTTTCCACTTCCTGTGGGAGATAAGAGTAGCAAATCATTAGCAGCATTGTATGTGCTCGAAACGGTTTGCTGCATTTCGTTCAATGCCGTGATGCCCAAATTGGCTAAATACTGTTGTTCTCCCATATCGGCAAAGGTAGCACAAATTAATGTAATGACGTGCTAGGTGGTTCCTAGCTTTAGGAACGCTCATTTTACATGAGGATCAGCATGACCGAAGAGAAGATCACCAAACTCATGATGACCCAGCGGAAATGTTGTTCTTTGAGTACTTTTACCAGTTTAATGCCAATCAAACCGCCCAGAAGAATAAAAGGAATGGAAGTAATATTAAGTAACAGGCCTGCAATCGTAAGATTCTGCCAGACAAAGGCTTGTAATGGAATTTTGATATAATTGAGAATCATAATAAACCAAGCACCTGTTGCAACGAAAGTGAGTTTAGACATGCGTTTGGTCAGCAAATAAACGGATAGCGCAGGACCAGCCGCATTACCAATCATTGTCGAAAAACCGACGATAAAGCCAAATAGTGGCGAATACCATTTTTTAGCGACAAGCTCTTTTGTGCTTTCTTCTGTTTGTCGAGAAGACCATAGCATGATACCCACACCAACGAGAATGCAGATTCCCATGGCTAATTTAAATATGCGGTCATCAATGCTATTTCCCAATGCTAAACCAGCCAACAAGCCAACTAATGCAGAGGGCAATAACTTCGTGACTTCGGACCAAATCAGTGATTTTCGGTAGTAAATTACTGCGGTGAGATCTGCCATACATAGCATAATAAGTACAATACCCGTGGAATATTTAGCGCCGAATAATAACGCAAAAAATGGCACAGACACGGTGCCAATATTTTGTATTCCGGTCTTCGACATCCCGATCAACACGGCGCATACTAAGTATAAAAACCAAGCTTGTGGAGTAGGGAGCAACTGTAAAGCTGTTTCCCAAGCAGCGTCCAACATGTTATTTCAATAAAGATTTCACCGTCGCGGCATTGATATCTCTATAATCTCTAATGTAGGCAGCGCACGGCGGCAATTCTTCTTTTTTGTGTGAGGTAAGTACACCTGTCACTTTCATTCCGGCGGAATTACCAGCGGTAACTCCTGAAAAAGAGTCTTCGAAAACCATGGCATTTTGTACGGGTACGCCAAGCGCTTCTGCTGACTTTAAATATACTTCAGGGTGCGGTTTGTGCAATTTCACATCCTCGCTAGAAAGGGTGGATTGGAAAAGATTGCGAATACCCAACGCATCCAATACCAAATCCATATTCGCCTGTGGTGCAGAAGTGGCTACGCCAAGCAAAAAATCATGCTTCTTTAAGTCATTTAGGAAGTCTACCAAACCGAATACTGGCGTAGCTACCGTTTTATAAATCTCCCTAAACATCCCTTCTTTTTCTTGTTCTAATTTCGCGATCTCCTGTGGTGAAAGTGGTTTGCCGAAGAAGTGCTGCATAATATAGCTATTGTGCTTGCCATACATGTGTTGCTCAAATGCTTCCTGTGTATAGGCTACTTGGTATTTATCAAAAAAAGATTCGAAAGCTTTAGCGTGGAAAGGATTGGTATCGGCGATAACGCCATCCATATCAAAGATGACGGCATATTTATTAGAAGATGTAGTTTCTGATGACATGCAATTTAGTTTTTAATTCTATCGAATAATCTTGTCTATATCATAACCGCTTGTGTACAAAAATCCGTTCACTGCGGCGTCAAAGAAGTCGAGCAAAGATAGGGCTATTTGCCGCAATATTATAATAGATAGGATGTTGAGCAATAGATTTTGGAAAAGTCTTTTATCTATCTTCTTTTGGCACGTTGCTATTTGTGAAAACAACGATTAAAGCTATTTAGGATTTAGGTAGAATCAATTTCTACGGTTTTTCTCTTTCGAAAATGATATCTTGTAATCTGATAAATAGTAACTACCATGAATCAGAACTCAAATGATGCACCAATGAAATGGTCTAACGCCATCATATTACTGCTTATGGCTCTACTCACAATATTTGCAATCAGCCCTTGCTCGGCTTGGAGCTTAGATCGAAATTCACATGCTTATGGGTGGAATTTATTTAGCTATTTTACCATCCAGAGTAATATTTTAGCTGTTATTACTTATTTGATTGCCGCGCTGTACATCTTCAAACGGCAACCCGCCGCCAACTGGTTTCGCTATTTGCGTGGTGGAGCCGTTTTGTATATGACCATAACTGGTCTGGTCGCGGCAACACTCTTGCAAGGCGCTGAGGTGAATACTACACCAGATACATTTGATTGGAAAAACTTTGTACTCCACGAATTAGGGCCGCTTTTTATTGTATTGTGGTGGTTGATGTGGCCATCTAAATCTGCAACAACTTCTCGCCAAGCACTTATCTGGTTAATATTTCCACTAATGTGGACGTTTTATACATTTATTCGCGCGCAAATGACAGGTTGGTATCCGTATCCCTTTCTTAATCCTGAAAGAGTAGGAGGTTGGAGTGGGGTAGCGATTTATGTACTTGCTATCACCATCGGTTTTGTCGTCATTTCGCAGCTCATTGCATGGATTAGTCGTATGCGTGCTAATAATCATACGTTTTATTAATCACCACTACATGCATGTTCAACTACGCAGCATTGCTTAATACATTTTTAAGCCTATTTTGTGCACCTGAAGATAAGGTAGATAAAAAATTGTATCCCGTTTTGCTTTCCAGTTCACGGATCGTGACACGATAATCTTGCCAATTCGCCTCGACGGTGTTCAGGTTAGGTGTGTCAATCGCGATAATTTCCGCCTGACCATTTTCAATTCTAAGCAGATCGTTTGCTCCAACGGGCAATATTACTGCTATTTTGTATACGTTCGATGGTACTGTAACTCTTCCTTGATCTATAGTTAAAGCTCCTCCATTTGTACCTGTACCGCCGCGGCCATAAGAACCCATGATAATATAAATTTCGTTTCCCTGATTTACTCTTGTACGCAAATAATTCTCAAAATTATTCCATACACCCTGATTATTACGGGGTGCTTGTGGAATCATATTGACCATAAGAAATACAGAAGAATTGGCAGCGATAGAGCTTAACCTATCTGCTGACGGACAATTGTGTCCGCGATCGAATCCAGAGTTGGTGTAACTTGTTGTAAGTACTGTATACCAATTGGCGGGCAAACCAGAATAACCAGCAAAATTATCTTGACGCGATACATTAGTGGCCATAGAGTTGCGGTCTAGGTACCAGCTTACCCAATTTGGTGTTCCTCTATTGGCGTTATAGGAGATCGTATAATATTTCAGATCGATCAAATAGTTGGTGTTGAAGACGACAGAAGATTGCGCGTTGGATGGATTTCCAAGATATAGATTGCTATTTTCCCCACTCGAAGGCTGGGCATCAGGCCCTGCGATAGGTCCGGGTCTAACATTACGCGGTTCAGTGATTATACCCTCTGATGTGCTGAGAATTGTATCTTTACAAGACACAAATAGGGTTAAAACAAGAAAGAGTATTGAGAAATAGTTTATTATATGATTTATCATATTAGGTATGTTTATTTCTGCAAATATTAATATTTTTCTCAAAAAAATATATATATTACTAGTTAATTAACGATATCATAATATAAAGTTTTTGCTACATAATTCTAACTCATGTATCTGTTATAAATTGTCAGAAATTGTTTTCCGGCATATTCTGCTACTTCAGCTGTCTTATAGGTGAGTCTTACTCCGCTTCCTGCGCTCTTCCCACCAAAAACGTAAGAATAACCTTTAGGTGTGCGTACCGAGTAGAAATATGGGAAATAGGTGCGTTCGTCATGAATAGCATATTCTGAGTTTTCACAAGTATTAAGTGCTTTTGATATAATACGCAACTGCATGTACGCATATACGTCATCTGGTAAAGATTTATGTTCGATATGAAACGTATTTTCATTTAGCCCAAGAGCTTCACAGGCATTTTTAAAGGTTTTGATCTCCGTATAATCTTTAAAAGTTTTCTTTTTTGAAGTGACGTTTAAAGGCTGCGAAAGTTTGGCTCCATTAATATATCGATAATAAATGTCAATGAACTGTCTACCGATATAAGCCGCCTTTTCTGATGTTTCAATACAGAGTCGAGACCCCACAAATGCACCAGCACTACCATAACCAAAGTCGCAATAGCTAAATCCCAGAGAAGAATGGATGGATGTAAACCACGGATAATACCAAAATTCACCGAGCTCATTACCTTGTCTTACTGCTTGGCAAATCACTTCAAGTTCTTTGTAAGCTTTTTGTGCATCGTCATCAAAGGCAGTTCGTTGCTCAAAAGATGCAGTAGTTTCGCCAAGATAGGCTAAGGCATCCTCTAATGTTTTTATATCAGTATAGGAAATAGACTGTAACATAGCACGTTGAATTTGCTGTGGAGTCAAATCAATCTCTACATCCTTTCCCTTATAATTAATTTTTTGTTTCATCTGATGGATGGTTAGTGTGTAATGTGTATTATTCAGATAATTGTACATTTATAAGCCACATATTTATAATATTTTGAGTGTGGCATACTAATCTATCCACTCATACAGACAGGGATACATCAGTAAATATTGACAAAACAGCTTCTAATTATTTGAGAAATTAATTATTGTTTTAATTTAATTTATAACGTAATTTACAAATTCTCTTAATCGTGAAGTATCCCCATTTTTTGCTATATTTCAATGGGGTAGATGATGAACTATTATCGCAGGGGAAACCTGACCATGTTGCAGGTGCAATGGTTTTGTGGAATACCAATATATTTAGATATCGGATTTATCGTATTATACGATCACGTATGACTAGTTCGGAAGAGGGGTCTATTGATAGATTTCTTTTTTGCTGCAATAAAGTTTCCCAACTCACTAGACTGATTAAGATCAGTCGATCTTTTAATAATTTTTCGTGACCAATAGATTCGCCCGAAAAAATATCAATCCGCTGATGACAGGTTGGATTTTGACTTCTAACTTCGCCTACTAAATCTACCTCTACGAATTGCGCATCCACGTCCCATAAGATTAGCCGTGCTTCTGGATTACCGCCAATAAGCTTATTGACGTAGTCAAGTAAGAATAAGTCTTCTTTGAAAAAGATGGGCATCACTACCTGATCTATTTTTTCCAGACCTTTATCAATCAATACCCCCACAGGAATGTCTACTTTGGATAGCAAGCGATTGGTACGCTCATAGAATTTACTGCTGTATACACCAATTTTGCTGGCAAACAATTTTTCTGGATGTATGATGTGGGAGGTAAAGCCAATGATTTTTCCTAATAAACTGCCTTCATATATCGATTCACTGGTACCGATTAAGAGCATGTCATACTGACCAGTTTCTACCTCATCCACAATCTCGTGATCAATATCACTCGAAATTCGGAATAAGGTCTTAATCGGCCTTTTCAACACTCTGCTATCGTCGAGTATTTTACGGAAGCATTCTGTTTCCTGTTCCTCCACTTCATAATGATGCAGTTCATTCGCAGGCGATACATGCAATGCAGCGACTTGACACTTTTCTGGAGTGCCAGCTGTCAAGGCATTGGACAAACGTAATAACGCTTGTCCAGATTCCGTTTTACCGAAACTAAATAAGATATTGAATTGGCTTTCGATTTTTTCAACGAAAGTTGGTTTTGCTTTATCGCGGAAGATCCAATTAATAAGATCTAAAGCTGGGCCAGTCATAAATGTTGTCACCAAAGCCATCACGACCATCATCGAAAACAATTCGGCAGATAACACACTCAAATCATATCCGATATTGAGCACTACCAATTCCATTAACCCACGCGTATTCATCAGCGCACCAATGCTCAGACTATCTTTCCAACCTTGCCCCATAAAACGAGCGGCCAAAGCGCTACCGACAAATTTACCGACAACGGCAACTAAAATGATCAAGCCGGTAATCAGCCATAGCGATGGATCATTCAATAAACCAATTTGTGTACGCAAACCGGTAAATACAAAGAACAAAGGCAGTAACAATACTAAGGCTACGTCTTCTATTTTCTCGATAAATAGATTGCGAAATTTATTGTTTTCTGGCATAATAGCACCCGCCATAAATGCACCAAACAAAGCGTGAATACCAATCACTTCGGTCGTGTAAGCCGAAAGAATCAACATCAGAAAAAAGATAGCTACCACAGGTTTGCTCAACGTTTCTTTGGTCGAATTGACTTGACCAATTCGCTGGAAGAAAGGTCGCACAATCTTAATCATGGTCAAAACATAGGCTAATGCCAAGCCAATGGTATATAGTGCTGATACAAAAGAACCTGCCTTTACGATTGCAATCACGACTGCTAAAATACACCAAGCGGTAATATCATCTGCAGCAGCACAGGTAATCACGACAGTGCCCAAGCGCGTTTTCTGCAAACCACGCTCTTGTACGATCCGCGCCAATACCGGAAATGCCGTAATGCTCATGGCAATACCTATAAAAAGACTATAAGACAAGAACTGTACATTTTGTGGTGCATGATTTTCGTACAGGAAATACGCCAAGCCGATACCTAATGTAAAGGGTAACATAATACTCGCATGGCTGATGACCACGGCGTCATGCGCTTTATTACGCAAAACATGAAGATCCAATTCCATCCCTACAATAAACATGAATAGGATCAGGCCGATCTGGCTCAAGAATTGCAAGTTGCCCAATGATTGCGCAGGAAATAGCGCAGAAAAAAAATCTGGAAAGAAAAGACCCAATAAGGAAGGTCCTAAGATAATTCCAGCCAGCATTTCGCCAATCACGACCGGTTGCTTAATTTTTACACAAATCCATCCGAATAATCTGGCGGTCAATATAATAGCAACTATTTGGATGAGTAAGATTGATAGCGGATATTGTAAACTTTCTTTCAGCGATTCGACAAAATCAGCCCAAGCGCCGTTTTCTGAAGTCGGGATGAGTACATCTCTTCCAGATTCTAAGGCACTCCCTTGCTGGATGATCCAGTACATAAAGAAGCTAAAGAAAATAACTATGGCAATATAGAAAACTGTCGAACGTAAGTTTTTCATGAAACTCGCTTATCAATAAATTTTTGGATAATTCCATCCCAAGAATACGAATTAAATGTTAATCAGAGCGTCATTGATTTTCAAATTCACGTAAAATCTATCTGTCATTACGTATAAAAGCAGCACATAGCAGCACAAGTGTTGGTCAAGCAGACAGATGTTTCGTACCTTTGTAATGAAATTTTACATTTGTACATATCATCATGGAATTGAACTTACGCCGTCCGTTGGCATTTTTTGATTTAGAAACTACCGGAGTCAATATCGCTACCGATAGAATCGTAGAAATTGCCATTCTTAAGGTACTGCCTGGTGGCGGTGAAGAAGTGTTGGCCATGCGTGTGAATCCGAAACGTCCGATTCCTGCCGAGTCCACCTTTTTTCACGGAATCCGTGATGAAGATGTAAAAGATCTAAAAGGATTTGATGAGATCGGGCAGGAGGTAGCCGATTTTATTGGTGATGCCGATTTGGCTGGCTACAACTCCAACAAATTTGATGTGCCGATGTTGATGGAAGAATTCTTGCGTGCGAAGATTCCCTTTTCATTAGAAGGTCGTGCTTTTGTAGATGTACAGAATATTTTCCACCAGATGGAGCAGCGTACCTTAAAAGCAGCGTACAAATTCTATTGCCAAGAGGATTTGACGAATGCACATACTGCTGAGGCCGATGTACGCGCAACCTATTCGGTGCTGAAAGCACAATTGGATAAATACGAAGGCGTAGCTTTTGAAAATAAAGAAGGTGAAGTATCTACGCCGGTAGTCAATGATGTAGAAGCGCTACATCAGTTTACCAATCTTAGCAAGCCAGTGGATTTTGCAGGTCGATTGGTCTATGATCAAGATGGCGATCCAACTATCAATTTTGGTAAGCACAAAGGCAAGAAGGTTGTCGATGTATTTGAAGTAGAACCAAGTTACTATGCGTGGATGCAAAACGGCGATTTCCCCCTATACACTAAAAAGGTACTGGAAAATATCTGGAATGAATACCGCAATGCACGCAAGGAACAAAAGGCTGCCGCGCCAAAGAATACAGAGGCAGCACAAACGGCTAATCGCCCTACTGCGGATGCCAAAACCAAAGTAGAGCGTGCAAACGTACCACAATACAAGAAAAAGGAAAAAGCGGCTCCCGTCACTTCCGACATGTTGAAAGCCTTACAAGGCAAATTTGGAAAAGAATAATAGCATACATTACATATGGAAACCAAACAAGAAATAGAACACGTACCTTGCCTGATTATTGGTTCAGGACCTGCGGGATATACCGCTGCAATATACGCTGCACGTGCAGATTTAAAACCGGTAATCTATACCGGAATGGTACCGGGTGGACAGTTGACACAAACAACTGAAGTAGATAATTTTCCGGGATATCCACAAGGAATAACTGGCCCTGTGATGATGGAAGATTTGCGTGCTCAAGCCGAGCGTTTTGGCACACAGGTGCGTTTTGGATACGTCAACAAAGTAGATTTCTCTACTGATGGCGGCGTTCATACTGTTGAAATTGATAATACAAAAACAGTTACCGCAGATACGGTGATTATCTCTACAGGTGCTACTGCCAAATGGTTGGGTCTAGATTCGGAGCAAAAATATAATGGTTTTGGTGTTTCGGCCTGTGCCGTGTGTGACGGGTTTTTCTTCAAAGAACAGGATGTAGCGATCGTTGGCGCTGGGGATACCGCTGCCGAAGAAGCGACTTACTTAGCAAAATTATGTAAGAAAGTACACATGTTGGTACGTCGTGACGAGTTTAGAGCTTCCAAAGCGATGGTGCACCGCGTGCTCAACACACCCAATATCGAAGTACACTATAACTCGGAAGCGCAAGAAGTATTGGGTGACGGGCAAGTAGTTACGGGATTACGCGTTATCAACAATGTTTCTCAAGAAGTCAAAGATCTAGATATTACAGGATTTTTCGTTGCGATTGGGCATACACCAAACACCGACTTATTTAAAGGAATTTTGGATATGGACGAGACCGGCTATCTCATTACAAAACCTGATGCCACGGCTACCAATATCCCCGGTGTATTTGCTTGTGGTGATGTGCAAGATCATGTGTATCGCCAAGCGATCACGGCAGCTGGTACAGGTTGTATGGCCGCATTAGAAGCCGAACGTTATTTAGCGGCCAAAGAAGTTTTTGCATAGAACTTTCATGGCTTAGCCAAACAAAATCAAAAAAGCGTCGTTTCCCTTAAAAGAAACGACGCTTTTTGCGTTTCCATATCACACTCATTAATATACGAATATGAAATCATTACTATTTATGTTGCCATTGGCTCTGGCCATATCCTGTACATCGGCTAATAAAAATAAAGCTGAATCAAATGATGGACCAGAAGTAAATCCAGCGATAGATTCGCTTCATGCGGCGAGCAACTTTTTAGATTGGCCTGGTAATTACAAAGGTACCATACCCGGAGACGGTAAAGATAGCACGATCATGGAAGTAACTATTAATCGGGATAATACCTTCGCGGTGAAAGTAAATAAGAATGCTGGAGCGGAAATGGTTGAAGATAAGGGAGAAATCAAATGGGAGAGCAATGAGACTTATGTCGTGCTGAAAGGCACCAAAGTTGATTATTCTTTTCGTTTAGGGGATGATGAAATAACCTTCTTGGATAATCCGGAAAATGTATCTGAAACAGCAACTCCGCAAGAATACCGATTGGTGAAACAGCAGGAATATGCGACGCATGATAAACATCAGCGTTTTCCAACAGAATAGGGTAAGTTAAGTGACCAATAAATTCTATAAAATTGTGTAACTTTGCCCTTATTTTTAGAAGCGTAGCTCTGTAGGCCGCGTGGACTTAATTTTTTGAAAAACGATGAAATTATCTCAATTTAACTTTGATCTACCTGAATCGCTCTTGGCGTCAGAGCCTAGCGAAAACCGTGACGAATCCAGATTAATGGTTCTTCACCGCGAAACAGGACAGATCGAGCATAAGATCTTTAAGGACGTATTAGACTATTTTGATGACAAAGATGTCATGATCCTAAACAATACAAAGGTGTTTCCAGCACGTATGTATGGTAACAAGGAGAAAACAGGCGCTACGATTGAAGTATTCTTATTACGTGAGTTGAATAAAGAACTTCGTTTGTGGGATGTTTTAGTAGATCCAGCACGTAAGATTCGCGTAGGTAATAAGTTGTACTTCGGTGAAGACGATTTGTTAGTAGCAGAGGTGGTTGACAATACTACATCACGTGGCCGTACTATCCGCTTTTTGTTTGATGGCACGGATGAAGAATTTCGTCGTAACATCGAGATCTTGGGTGAAACACCATTACCTAAATACATCACGCGTAAAGCTACTCCAGAAGATAAATACCGTTACCAAACAATCTACGCGAAGAATGAAGGCGCTGTAGCTGCACCAACGGCAGGTTTGCACTTTTCTCGCGAATTGATGAAACGTCTGGAATTGAAAGGTATTGATTTCGCTGAAATTACATTACACGTAGGTCTAGGTACTTTCCGTACGGTAGAGGTAGAAGATTTGACCAAGCACAAGATGGATTCCGAGCAAATCATCATCACGGATGAAGCGGCTCGCATCGTGAACAAAGCTATTGATGGCAAAAGACGTGTATGTGCTGTAGGTACGACATCTATGCGTGCTATTGAATCTGCTGTATCTGCCGATAAACACTTAAAAGCGAGTGATGATTGGACTAGTAAATTTATCTATCCACCATACGATTTTAGCATCGCGAATTCGATGATTACGAACTTCCATACGCCAGAATCTACACTTTTGGTGATGATCGCAGCGTTCGCTGGATATGAAAACACGATGAGAGCATATGAAGTAGCTGTCAAAGAGAAATACCGTTTCTATAGCTATGGAGACGCGATGTTGATTATCTAAATCAACAAAATAATAATAACTTTGAGCGTGAGTACTATTCGACTTGCGCTTTTTTTATGTCCGAAAAGTTTGTCATCATTGTTGCAGGTGGGGTGGGTTCACGCATGAATAGCACCCTGCCAAAGCAATTTCATCTGTTGGGAAATTTGCCCGTATTAATGCATACGATTCGCCGCTTCGCGCAGGCAGATTTGGGATTGCGTATCGTAGTAGTCTTATCGGCGGGCATGCAAACCTTTTGGGAGGAGTTATGTGTAAAACATCATTTCACCGAAAATCACCACGTTGTTGCAGGTGGCAGCACGCGTTTCCAATCGGTGCGAAACGGACTAAATTATATTCAAGAAAATTTTACGAGTGAACAGCTGAATCAGGCAAAAATTGCTGTGCACGATGGTGCACGACCTCTAGTATCATCAACGTTAATTCAGAATTTATTCGCGGCGGCGAATGAATTACAGGCGGTAATTCCTGCTGTGCAGAGTACCAATAGCATTCGCATTGGTAACAAGGAAAGGAGTGAGATTACAGATCGTGATCACGTGTGGCAAGTACAGACTCCACAGGTTTTTGCTGCACATTTACTTTTTGAAGGTTATAAACAAGAGGAGGACCGTAGCTTTACAGATGATGCTTCGGTGGTAGAAAAAATGGGCAATATCGTTCGGATTTTAGAAGGTGATCATTTCAATTTGAAAATAACACATCCTGAAGACCTCGATATTGCCCAAGTATACTTGGATAAACTATTTACTTAGTTACGCATTGCCTCGTATTACACGTAAAAGTACCACGATGATTGCGATAACTAATAGGGCGTGAATGATTCCGCCTGTGGCATATCCGCCTAAAAAGCTAATTGCCCAAATAATAACTAAAATTACTGCGATTAAATACAATATGTTTCCCATAGTGATTGATGTTTAATAAAACTTTTGTTCGTTTAAATGTATCTTATCAACAAATAATCACCACATAGGTTTTTGAAGAATTGCAAAAATCTAAAAATTGGGTTTAAGCAGATACTTATCGTAAAACCTACAAATATGTTCTACCGCTTCTTCAGCTGTATCTACCATACGATATAGGTTCAGGTCTTCTTCGCTAATGTAGTGGTTGCCCAACATCGTCTTCTGAATCCAGTCGAACAGGCCCGACCAGTACTCGCTGCCCACCATCACAATAGGGAAACGGGCAATTTTACCCGTTTGAATTAAGGTGATCGCTTCGAAAAGCTCATCCATCGTGCCAAATCCTCCCGGCATCACAATGTATCCCTGCGAGTACTTCATAAACATAACTTTGCGTACAAAGAAGTAGTTGAATTCCAGTAGCTTGTCACGGTCAATATATTTATTGTGAAACTGCTCAAAAGGCAATTCAATGTTTAATCCTACCGATTTTCCACCAGCTTCGTAAGCACCTTTGTTAGCAGCCTCCATAATACCAGGGCCACCGCCAGAAATGACACCATAACCACGTTCGGCAAGCAATCCTGCAATGTCTACCGCCAATTTATAGTATTGATGATCGCTTGGTGTACGTGCTGATCCAAAAATAGACACACAAGGTCCAATTTTAGCTAATTTCTCGAATCCGTCTACGAATTCGGACATAATTTTAAATATTTGCCAAGAGTCTTTTACTTTAATTTCTTGCCAAGTTTTGTTCGCGAAGGAACGGCTTATTCTATCGTCATTTGCCATAAAAAATATCGAAATCTCGCTTTATAATCTATAATTCCATTTTTTTTGTCATGCTTGTTCGCCCGACATAAGCAATATAAGTATTTTCGTTGTCATTAAAAAAGAACGCTGATTACCTTTTTTACGCGAAGCGCAGATATGTATTTTTCTTTCGTAAATTTGTGCATGCATTTCTCGTCTAAACTATTGGAGCAGGCCGTGGAAGAGTTTGGAAAGTTGCCCGGCGTGGGTAAAAAGACGGCTTTACGCTTGGTGTTACATCTACTCAAACAATCTAAGGAAGACGTCAACCGTTTTTCTCAAGCCTTTACGCAGTTGAAGGAACATATAAAATATTGTAAACACTGTTTTAACATCTCTGATACAGATACTTGCGAGATCTGCCAATCTCCGAAAAGGGATCGCACAACGATCTGTGTGGTCGAAGATACACGCGATGTCATGGCCATCGAAAACACCAATCAGTATCAAGGTGTATATCATGTATTAGGCGGATTGATCTCCCCGATGGATGGCGTAGGACCTGCAGATTTGCGCATCGATGGATTGGTGGATCGTGTACGGCAGGGAGATATCAAGGAAGTGATCTTAGCGCTCAGTGCTACGATGGAAGGTGATACCACGATTTTTTATCTCTATCGCAAACTGCAAGAATTTTCGATCGAAGTATCTACGATCGCACGCGGTATTGCCTTTGGTGGAGAGCTGGAATATGTGGATGAAGTGACATTAGGACGCTCCATCATGACCCGCGTACCTTATGAGCGTAAAGTGGGTTAATAAAAATAGGCCAACAACAAAAATGGCGGTGATTCTAAAAAATCACCGCCATTTTTACTAGCTCCACATCTGCTGATCTTCGCGCAAGCTCGGATCAACCGTATAATGCTGAGCTATATAGCGCTTGTTACCGCTTTTCTTATCAAAATAATAATCAATCCGACCCAGATTCACGCCGCCATATCCCATTTGGTTTACCAACGTGATTTCGCCATCCAGATTTTTTACTTCTGTCGGTTTGTCTAAGAAAGTATGCGTATGTCCGCCGATGATCAAGTCAATTCCGCGAGTTTGCGAAGCCATCACCAAATCAGAAACCTGATCCGTCTTGTATTCGTATCCGATGTGCGATAGGCAGATCACCATATCACATTTTTCTACGCTACGTAATTTTTTGCTCAAACGGTTAGCTACTGGTATCGGATCTAAATATTTAACGCCCTTGTGATTATTCGGATCTACCATGCCGTCGAGCTTAATCCCGACTGCAAAGATGCCGATTTTCAAGCCTGACCGTTCTAGAATGATATATTCCTTTGTTTTTCCTGCTAGGATGGTGTCACTAAAATCATAATTTGAGGTAATGAAAGGGAAATTAGCCTTGTCAAAATGCTTGAGCAAACCTGTCAATCCATTATCAAACTCATGATTGCCAAAAGTACCGGCATCATAAGCCATTTTGGACATTAGTTCCAGCTCTACTTTTCCTTCAAATAGATTAAAGTAGGGTGTGCCTTGAAACATATCCCCAGCATCAAGCAGGAGCACATTCTGCTCTTCTTGGCGGATTTTTTTCAATAACGTACTCCGTCTGGCCACACCGCCTAAACCTTGCAGGCGCGATCCATCCATAGGGAATGGTTCAATACGGCTATGCACATCATTAGTATGCAGTATTGTCAGTTTGATTTCTTTGCCGCGATTTCCTTGGCCGAAGGTCGGTAAGGTACCCAAAGTTGCTAATGCGCCTAGCGCACCTGCTTTCTTGATGAAGCTGCGTCTATTGTACAATGATAATTCTTTCATCGCGTTGTGCATTAATTTGTTTTCCTTGTTTGCTTAGAGATTCTATGTAGGCGATCAATCCTTCTCGTACACGAGTGGGCGTATCTACTCTTTTAACGGGCGTAGCAATACCTTCAATATTATCACCACCGTTAGCTAGGTAATCATAAGTGACCAATTTATAGGTTTTATTTTTGTCTACTGGTTTGTCCTGTATTTTCATCGACACGAGTTGCTGATCTTTGATCGTGACCGACATTCCGGCGACCGGTTGTCCGTTGGTCTTCGCAATGAATTTACCAAGCGCTAAAAGGTCCTCTCCGCTCAACGTAAGTACCGTAATGGAATTCTCAAAGGGCATCAACTCAAACACTTTACCGACTTGAATATCTCCCTGCGCTATGTCTACTCGAATCCCACCTTGGGTGCCCAATGAGCAGGAAACTTCCGGATCTAGTTGCTGGCCAAGCGCTAATAAAGCATCTGCAAAGAAATTACCCGCCAAGCTCTGTCCGTTCACAGTAGATCGCGGCAACATTTGTGCAGTTTGGCCAATGACCGTATCCATTTGCGCTTGCAAGCGTTGTTTGTAGGGCGCAATGTAATTGGTGAAACTTGAATCGGGTTCTATATGCTGATCGATCGCTAGTTTGGTGGGTTGATAGTTGTTCTTTTGCCAATGTGTGGTCTTACACGCGCCGAAAGCGAATAATAGAGCAGCACTACAAGGCCAAATAGATCTAAACGAAATATATGTCATACTAAATGGTAATACGAGGCAAAACTATTAAGAATTATCGAAACAGTAGGCTATCGTCCTATTATTTTTACGATAAGTTAGGGGGAACTATTGCACCAGTAAATTGCAACCGCGAATGTCACTATGGTCGAATCTGCCTAAAATTTCGAACTGACCATCGGAATGCAATTTGCCTAAATCTTGGGTAGCGATAAAGGCACAGGAAAGTGTGTTGGCAAGATCTATGATATTGATCGCGCCTGTCTGACGATTTTGTAACAAGGTGAGTGGATCATTGGTGTCGCGCATTAACACTTTCATCCATGGAGGAGTTTGAAAGATTCCGTTTTGCTTTGCATAAGCCTGACTAAGCAGTTCGGTCATTCCGTATTCGGAATGCACATGCGATACACCAAAACCCGCTCGCAGTAGATCGTGTAATTCTGTCCGAATCAGCTCACGACGGCGACCTTTCATTCCGCCGGTCTCCATCACAATCAAATCCGGAAATTCAATCGGATAGGCATCAATAAAATCGAGTAGGGCGTAAGTCACACCGAACAGCATTGTTTTTATGCCTTTTTCCTTTAGCGTAGTAAGCGTTTCAAATAAGGCTTGATGATCATATAGGAAATAGCCGCTTTCTGGTACTTGGCTTTGAGAAATAAGATCGTTGACCATATAGATCAGCGAAGATCCTTCGCGTTCTTGATAGGATGGCAACAAAGCTAGAATGGCCATCTCGGATGGATCACCATAAAACCGCTGAAATGCTTGATTGTAACTTTGCTCGTAGAACGAAGGGTGAGCCACCAAGTGCTTACTGGTTACAGATCCGGTCGTCCCTGAGCTCGTAAAAGTGATTTGAGGATTTTGTCCTTCCGCGATCACTTCTTGCGTTTTAAAAAACTCAATGGGTAGAAATGGGATGTCTGTGTAATGTTGGACATCAGACACATTTCTACCCAGATAAGCTATATATCGCTTGTAAATAGCGACATGATTTGCCTGGAAGCGAAAAACAGCTAGCGCTTGCGCATTGAATGCTTCTTCGTCACGGATGGTGAATATAGCGTCTGCTTCCGGCAACATTTCTTTATATTTTATAACATACCGCCGTCTACTGCCAATACTTGGCCGTTGACGTAGCTGGATAAGTCTGAAGCCAAAAACAAACATGCATTTGCTACTTCTTCGGTTTCGCCGGCACGTTTCATTGGTATGCCAGCTTCCCATCCTGAAACCACTTTTTCATCCAAAATATCGGTCATTTCCGTGCGGATAAATCCAGGAGCGATCACATTGGTACGTATATTACGTGAACCTAATTCTTTTGCAATTGATTTAGAAAAACCGATGATACCCGCTTTAGAAGCAGCGTAATTTGACTGTCCCGCATTGCCTTGAATACCGACTACCGAGCTCATGTTGATGATAGATCCTTTGCGACTTTTCATCATCACTTTTGTAGCCGCTTTGGTCACATTGAAGACCGATTTAAGGTTGATGTCGATGACGTCATTCCACGCATCTTCGCCCATACGCATGAGCAATCCATCTTTAGTAATACCTGCATTGTTAACTACAATGTCCAACGAACCAAAGTCTGTCATGATATCAGCAATTAATTGTTCTGCTTCATCAAATTTAGAGGCATCTGAACGATAACCTTTGACCTGCGTTCCATTTTCCTGTAAGGCAACTTCCAAAGCTTGTCCTTTTTCTACTGAAGAAAGGTACGTGAATGCCACGTTGGCCCCGTGCTGTGCGAATACCTCAGCGATTTTACGGCCTATTCCTTTTGAAGCGCCAGTTATTAATGCGGTTTTACCTGCAAGTAGTTTCATGTATTAAGATCTTTATTTAGTTGTTTTGCATAGATTAAACGCCAGAAGTAGTTTAAAATTGCAGGTGCAAAAATGTTAAATAATTGTTGTAATAACAACTTGGCATCTCAATGATCCAATTATAACTGCAATTTCCATGCTCTAATAAGGTTTAAAAGTTGGCACTGTAAGAACCAAGATGTTGGCAATTTGTTATAATTAATGAAACATTTGTGACAAATTCATTCGCAAAATCATGCCTCAAATGTTAAATTTGCATCACACAAGATTACGATGGGTAAAAAGACGACAAAGACAGAAGTAGATGTAGTGTTGATCGGCGCCGGTATCATGAGCGCGACCTTGGGAACGCTGATCCACGAGCTAAGTCCTGATATCACAATTGAGATTTTAGAACGATTGGATACGGTTGCAGCCGAAAGCTCCGACGCTTGGAATAATGCAGGCACAGGACATTCTGCCCTATGTGAACTCAACTACACACCACAACGACCAGATGGTTCTGTGGATATCAGTAAAGCGATCTCTATCGCGGAGCAGTATGAAGTGTCCAAACAGTTTTGGTCTTACTTAGTGGAACATAATGTCATCAAAAATCCAGAAGAATTCATTCGTCGTGTGCCGCATATGTCGGCCGTATTTGGTGAGAAGGATGTGCAGTTTTTGAAAACACGCTATGAAGCGCTTACGCAGCATAACCTCTTTAAAGGAATGGAATACTCAGAAGACAAATCTTTGTTAAATGATTGGATTCCATTGATGATGCAAGAGCGTGATGCCAATGAGCAGATAGCGGCTACTAAAATGGATATTGGCACCGACGTGAACTTCGGTACTTTGACGCGAGATCTGATCTCTTATTTAGATAAAAAGGAAAATATCAACCTTTCTACAGGCAACGAAGTAAAAGATATCGAACGCTTGCCTGATGGTAGATGGCAGGTAGAGACCAAAGATCTTAAAACGGGTGCTAGAAAAAATATTCAAGCAAAATTCGTATTTATTGGTGCTGGTGGGCATTCCTTATTGCTGTTAGAAAAATCAGGCATTCCAGAATCCAAAGGTTATGGCGGATTTCCGGTAGGCGGACAATGGTTACGTTGTACCAACGAAGAAGTAATAGCCCAGCATCACGCGAAAGTATATGGAAAAGCTTCGGTAGGAGCGCCGCCTATGTCTGTACCACACTTGGATACGCGCTATATTGATGGCAAACAAGCTTTATTGTTTGGTCCTTATGCTGGATTCTCTACTAAATTTTTGAAAAAAGGTTCTTACTTTGATCTTCCTGCCTCGATCAAGTTGTCAAATATTCGTCCGATGCTTTCTGCGGGATTAGATAATCTACCGTTGACCAAATATCTTATTACAGAGGTAATGAAAAAACCAAAAGATAAGTTGGATGCCTTGAAGCAATTCATGCCGACGGCGAAGATGGAAGATTGGGAGATTGAAAAGGCCGGTCAACGCGTTCAAGTGATTAAGAAACATCCTGTTCACGGAGGAATTTTAGAATTCGGGACAGAAGTAGTTTCGAGCGCCGACGGATCCATCGCGGCTCTTTTGGGAGCTTCTCCAGGTGCTTCTACATCCGTAGCAGTAATGATTAACCTCTTGAAAAGATGTTTTCCAGATCGTGCGAAAGGAGATTCGTACAGAAGTAAACTGCGGACGATGATCCCATCGTGGGGCAAAAATCTAAATGATGATGCAGAGCTTTGTGCCAGCACTAGAAAATGGACGCACGATACCTTGAAGCTTAATTAAACATTGACATACATTATAGAGAGCCTGCTAGTCAGGCTCTTTTTATATACTCGAAAAATACCACCGCTACCGAACATAAATGGATATTGTCACCTTCACCACATCCTTAGCGCAAGCATTTGAGCAAACATCGTGGATAGAGCGATTGTCGGTGCTATTTGGCATCTGCCAAGTGCTATTGTCCAAAAACAATAAGATCGCGAATTACCCTGTCGGTATTATTGGTATTGTGCTGGGAATGGCGGCGCTTTATGGTGCAAAGTTGTATGCCGAGATTCTGCTCAATGTTTACTATCTCGTGATGAGCGCCTATGGTTGGTGGTATTGGACGAGCAATCGAATCCAAACCGAACAACCTATTACCAGCGCTAATCGTCGTGATTGGGGCATCGTGATAGCGATTGTCTTGGGCGGTTTCGCATTGTTGTATGTTGCGTTGCGATCATTCACCGATTCGGATGTACCATTGTGGGATGCTTGGGTTTCTTGTACCGCGTGGGCTGGTATGTGGCTATTAGCACGCAGGAAGCTCGAAAACTGGCTCTTACTCAACTTGAGTAATCTTTTTGCGATCCCATTATTGGTGCACAAAGAACTGTATTTGTTTGCCATACTAACTACTTTTCTTTTTATTGTTGCATTTATCGGCTTCGCCAAATGGCGTCGTATCATGAAAACACAAACCACACATGCTTAGCCAAGATATCATCCATCTCATACAAGAACATCAAATTCCTGCTGCCAAAGCGGGAGTGCTGCCCGATGTGATCTTACAGAAAATCAGGGAAAATAGCTGGTTTGATCTTTGGGTGCCAAAGGAATATGGTGGATTGGAGCAGTCCTTAGTCGAGGGATGTCGATTGCTGGAGTCATTGGCGTATTGGGATGGATCCTTGGGCTGGACAGTCACGCTGTGCGCTGGTGCCAATATGTTTGCCGGATTTATTGATGCTGCTACCGCAAATGCTTTATTCAGTACAGGCAATGTTTGTTTTGGTGGGAGCGGACGCGCATCTGGAAAAGCCATCCAAGTAGCAGACGGCTACCGATTAACAGGTAGATGGTCTTATGCGACTGGCGCACCACATCTTACACATTTTACCTGCAATGCCGTTGTGATTGATGGTGAAAAGGAATTTTCTGGGAAACCAGAAGTCATAAAGTCGTTTTTTGTCCCGCGAGATCAGGTTTTGATTGAGCCCGATTGGCAAACATTTGGATTAGAAACGACGGCTAGTCACAGCTTTACCATACAAGATGTCTTTGTGCCTTCCGAGAATAGTTTTGAGCTTAATCCGACTTATGCTACGTACCCTGGCAAACTATTTCAATATCCATTTCAGCCCTTTGCGGAATGCACGCTGTTTGTCAATTATTTGGGTATGTACGCACGCTATACCGATTTGGTACAGAAAAATTTCTATCTACGTGCGAAGCATACCGAATGGCAGGATAAACATGGGAAGTTATTTTTTAAGCAATTAAACATCGCACAGCAGTTAGCAGTAAATACGAGGCAAACTTTGTATGATTTAATGGTACAAAGTTGGAGCAGTTTACTGCAGAGTAGGGAAAAGGATAATGTGGTTATCTATGAAAAGATTGGTAGGCTAACACGACAAAGTTTAAGTGCTATGAGATCTCATCTACTAGATCTGCATGTAAAATGTGGTATCGAGGCCGCTCAGTTAGATTCAGAGCTGAATATCGTGTTCCGTAATTTCTTTACGGCTACGCAGCACGCACTGCTTCAATCTTAGGCAAAAAAAAACTTAAACCGATTGGCTTAAGCAACTTAAATAAAACACCACTGGAGATATAGAAAACTAATCTTCCAGTGGATTTACGTCATCTCCATCGTACAACCATTCCATGGGTTGAATCGGTTCTTGAAATTCTAATTCTTCGTCTTTAATCATGATATTTATATTTTAATTAATTTAAAGATAGTTATTCTATGTTTAATAATTATCACATTGTTGTTATTTTATTGTTAATCAATTATCGTTACAGCATGCTATTCTTAATCCTTGGGCTTGATAACTTGGACCATGCGATCGCTGAAGCTAGTTATGTCAGATTTCAAACCTACCATCACGGTTAGTACGTTAACGGGATTCCCCTGTATATTTCTGAAATGATGCATGTAATCTAATTCCAATCCAAGATAAAAACCTCGGAACTTATAATCTGACCCAATACCAAATTTAACCGCTGGCGAAAAGCTATAAATTTTTTCCATTCGCGTACGATCATTGCCAATATCATTAATCCGAGATTCCACATCCATCGCAAAGGCCGGTCCTGCGTAAGCATATGTATTGAGTCGATTTACTTGTTTCCGCATACCACCAGCCAAGCTAAGTGCATATATGGTCGCTTGGCCATTCTCCAACGTCCTATTGTAGTTGGGATCATTTTCTAGCTGGTTATAATTAAATCCTAGCGTAAACAATGTTGGTATTAGAAAATATTTGGGATTACGCAAAGCAATATCTAGACCGATACTTCCCGAAAAAGCTTGCGATGAAAGTGCATCTTTAGTCTTACCTAACGGGAAAGCCAAACCAGTACCACCAAAATAATAGATCTTATTATAGTGTAATGTATCTGGGCCGGTATAAAAAATAGTGGTCGTATCGGCATCCGTCTGCGCGCTAGCCTGAGCTACCCATAGCACAGCTAGTAAAAATAGGACTAATCTTTTCATGAAAATCTGCTTATGAAACAGATAACATGAAATGGGGAATAAAGTTTGAGTTAAATACGCAATTAATTTTTTACAGATAAGACCTCGATTGAGGACCTTGGTTGAACAACAAATCAATGATGCTCAGATCTGGAACAAAGCCTGTTTTGTCCTCAAACACCTGATAATAAGGATTTGGATCTGTCATTAAACTTGGTTTCTGCGGTTTAGCATCTTTACGCCAGTCTATTGCTGCATCAATATTCTTCATGAAACTCTCAGACAAGATCACCTCGCGGTTGATTTTTAGTAATTTCAACAGCAGCTCGAGTTGCGCCATATTGTAATCCAACAGAAACTCGAATTGTTCGGTGTAGAAACGATTGAAATCATCCTCATAATACTCAAAGTAAGCAGAACTACGATAAGCCGTCTCGATGCTAAGCCAATGTAGACGCTGCCAAGGATGATCGTAATTAATGCGTATATCTTTCACCGGAACATGCATTTTTTTGCCATGTACTATAGGAACAATCAGATCCAATCCTCCGTTTGCCGTGCCGATACGCGTTCGCGTCCGGTACGTTTGTTTAGGGAAATGCTCGTGTTGTTCGATACAAATGCTTCCTTTATGCTGGTAAATCGCCTGAAAATAAGATACATTCGGCAGGTAAAAGGAAGGCAATAGTAATTGTTCTGTCATCGCTATAAATATCCAGTGTCAAGATGGCACAAAAGTAAGTTTATTTGAGGATATTTGCAGCTTAATCTACGGACGACTTGATGAAAGAAAGAATATTGACGCTTATTTTGTACGTTATTTCCTTGCTTCCATTTTGGGTGCTCTATCGCATTTCAGACCTGTTGTTTGTGCTGATCTATTATGTATTTGGCTATCGTAAGAAGGTCGTGTTAGAAAATTTGCGCAACTCTTTCCCAGAGAAATCGGAGATAGAAATTCAACAGATTGCACGTCGGTTCTTTCGTCATTTGCCAGATATCATCGTAGAAGCGGTAAAGGGTAAAAGTATTTCACGCAAGCAAGTACTTGAGCGAGTAGAATTGCTAAATCCTGAAGAAGTGTATCGACATTTTGAGCAGGGCCGTGGTGTTATGGGTGTCACAGCACATTACGCCAATTGGGAGTTGGGTATTCATCGTCTATCGTTAATGACTGAATTTCCTCGTTTAGTAATCTACAAGCCCTTATCCGATAAAGCCTTTGGTGGTGTGTTGAATGCGATTCGAAGCCGATTTGGCGCTACTTTAGTACCAATGAAACAGATTCTACGACATTTAGTGAAGCTGAAAAATCAGCCCCATATCTCGATGTTTGTGGCTGATCAGACGCCCGGATATCAGGATTCTGATTATTATATGGATTTTCTCGGACAAGACACCTTAGTGTTTACTGGCACAGAGCGTATTGCCAGGGCGATGGACGTGGCGGTAGTATTCTGTGAAATACGAAGAAAACCGAGACGTGGTTATTATTCATGTAAATTCACTACATTAGTAGAGCATCCTAAGGAATGTGCTGATAAAGAAATTATACACCGACATACCGCCTTTACCGAGCAAATTATACGTGATGAGCCTGCCTATTGGTTGTGGTCGCACCGTCGGTGGAAAAGAAAAAGACGACAATAAATGACAACAAATTATCCTCAAGTTGCAGTGGTGATACTGAATTGGAATGGACGCTATTTCCTCGAGAAATTTCTGCCCTCCGTCTTTAATAGTAGTTACCCTAACCTGAGTTTCGTCTTGGGAGATAATGCTTCCACGGATGATTCTGTTGCCTTCGTTCGAGAATGTTATCCTACAATAAAGATTATAGAAAACGGAAGTAATAAAGGCTTTGCCGGAGGATATAATGCGGTATTAGAGCAGGTCGATGCAGACTATTTCGTATTGCTCAACTCGGATGTAGAAGTGACCGAAAAATGGATCGAACCGGTGATTGAGATGCTGGAGCGTAATGCTAATATGGCGGCTGCACAACCCAAAATTCGTGCTTTGCACGAGCGTTCAAAATTTGAACATGCTGGTGCTTCTGGTGGTTTTATCGATGCCTATGGCTACCCGTTTTGTCGTGGCCGAATCTTGTCGCATACCGAAGAAGATACAGGGCAATATGATAATTCGATAGATGTATTTTGGGCAACAGGAGCAGCATTATTTATAAAAGCTGATGCTTGGCGTGCCTCTGGCGGTTTTGATGCTGATTTCTTCGCGCATATGGAAGAGATTGATTTGTGTTGGCGGTTGAAGCGCATGGGGTTTCGTATCGGAGTTTGTCCGAGTTCTGTGGTATATCACGTAGGCGGCGGCACGCTGAATGCAAGTAATCCCAAAAAAACCTTTCTGAACTTTCGCAATAATTTGATGATGTTGCAGAAGAATTTGCCATTCTGGACAGCCTGCCGCGTGATTTTTGTACGTTTATGGTTGGATTTGTTTGCTTTAATACAATTTCTACTGAAAGGAAAATTCGGCGATGCTTGGGCGATTAGTCGGGCGCATCAAGAATTCTTTTGGTACTTCTTTCGCACGGCCTCCAAACGAAAAAAACTACTTGGTCCGTTTTTTGAACATGGAATATACAAAGGGTTGATCGTTTCGGCTTATTATTTCGGTGATAAAAAGAAGTTTTCCAGTTTGTCCAGTAAAGACTTCATTCGGTAGAATTCCTATTTATTTTGTATTTTCGTTGTCTATGTCGATGGATGTGAAACAACAGATTGCAGCGCTTACTGCAACGCTTAACGAATACAATTACCAATATTATGTGTTGGCCAATTCGGAGATTTCTGATTTTGATTTCGATCAAAAACTAGCTGAATTAGACCGCTTAGAGCGAGAGCATCCCGAATATTTAGACCCTAACTCACCGACCCAAAAAGTAGGCGGAGATATTACCAGTAAATTTGAAACTGTGCCGCATCGTTGGCCAATGCTGTCATTGGGCAATACCTATAATGAACAGGAATTGAAGGAATTTGATGCGCGTGTGCGAAAAGCTGTCGGAGACAACGTTTCTTATGTGTGCGAACTAAAGTTTGATGGCTTGTCGATTGCTATCACGTATGAAAATGGACAGATGCAACGTGCGGTAACGCGTGGCGATGGTTTGAAAGGGGATAACGTGACCGAGAATGTGAAAACAATTCGGCGTGTGCCACATCAGGTCAAGGCCAAAGGTTATCCAGATTCCTTTGAGATTCGTGGCGAAATATTGATGCATAAATCTGCCTTCCTCCGCCTCAATAAAGAGCGAGAGGAAAAAGGAGAAGTGACTTATGCCAATCCGCGAAACTTCGCATCAGGTACGATCAAGTTACAAGATCCAAAGGAAGTTGCCAAGCGCCCCTTAGATTGTTTCCTTTATTTTCTATACGCCGATAATCGGAGCAAATTATTTAAAACCCACTGGGAAAGTCTAGAAGCCGCAAAAGCTTGGGGTTTTCATGTTTCCGAGCATTCTAAACTGTGTCACTCTATCAATGAGGTGCTGAATTTCATTCATTACTGGGATACCGAAAGACATAATCTGACATACGATATCGATGGTATCGTGATTAAGGTGAATGATTACGCGCTGCAAGAGGAGCTTGGCTTCACTGCCAAATCGCCTCGCTGGGCTATTTCGTATAAATATCAAGCGGAACGTGCCGAAAGTATTTTGAAATTTGTGAGTTATCAGGTCGGTCGTACGGGTGCCGTTACGCCAGTAGCGAATCTAGAACCCGTATTATTGGCTGGAACAACGGTCAAGCGTGCTTCATTGCATAATGCCAATGAGATTCAGCGTTTAGATCTACACGAAGGCGATTCCGTTTACGTGGAGAAAGGTGGCGAGATCATTCCTAAAATCATGGGCGTGATTACGGAGAAGCGTTTGTCTGGCTCGAAAGCCATACATTATCCCACGCATTGTCCAGAATGTAATACCGAGTTGGTACGGCAAGAAGGCGAGGCGGTGCATTATTGTCCTAATCATGCTACTTGTCGTCCGCAGATTGTGGGCGGTATGCAACATTTTATCGGGCGCAAAATGATGGATATTCAAGGGCTTGGAAAAGAAACGGTGGAAGCGTTGTACAACAAAGGTTTGGTGAGCAAAATATCCGACTTATATACCTTGGCCGATCGCACAGAAGATTTGCTCACGATGGAACGCTTCGGGCAGAAATCCATCGACAATATGTTGCAAGGTTTGCAGGAATCTTGCCAAAAGCCGTTTGAAAAGGTATTATTTGCCTTAGGAATCCGCCATGTGGGCGAAACAGTTGCTAGAAAGTTGGCGCAACATTTCAAGTCGATCGATCAATTAGCGGCAGCCTCTTTAGAAGAAATAGCAGCCGTTTCCGATATCGGTGAGCGTATTGCCGAAAGTGTCTATGTTTATTTGCATACGGAGGCCAATTTGGAAGAATTAGAACGCTTGAAAAGGGCTGGTCTTCAATTTGTTGTCGAGGAAAAAGAAGTTGTATTGGCTGGAGATCATTTATCTGGCAAAACTTTCTTAATTTCGGGCGTCTTTGCAGATCATAGTCGTGAAGAGCTAACGGCCATTATCGAATCGCACGGTGGGCGAATGTTGAGTAGCATATCGGCTAAGTTGGATTACTTAGTAGCCGGCGATAAGATGGGGCCAGCAAAATTGGCGAAAGCCGAAAAATTAAAAGTTCCGATTATTTCGGATCAGGAATTGTTTCAAATAATTAATCAGTAATAACAGTATATACAGATAATGAGAGAATTACATGGAGCGGGAGTCGCATTAGTGACACCATTTCACAGCGACGGATCGATTGACTTTGAATCTTTAGCAAAGTTGATTGAACATCAGATAGCGGGCGGAATGGATTATCTGGTTTCTTTAGGTACAACAGGCGAAGTAGCCACATTGAATAAGGAAGAGAAATACGCCGTTTGGGAATTTACAGCCAAGCAGGTTGCTGGTCGAGTGCCGCTAGTCGCTGGTATTGGTGGAAATAATACAGCGGAAGTAGTAGCAGCCATTGCTAGCTTTGATGTATCCGGTTATTGTGCCATCTTATCTGTTTCTCCATATTATAGTAAACCGACGCAAGAAGGGATTTACCAACATTATAAAGCGATTGCTGAAGCAAGTAAATTGCCGATTATTCTATACAATGTACCATCAAGAACAGGTAGCAGCATTTCACCAGCTACTACGATTAGATTAGCGGAAGATTTTTCAAATATCGTAGCTACCAAAGAAGCTTCGGGTAGTTTTGCGCAGTTTAGTGAAATCATGCGCGACAAGCCAGCTGATTTCTTGTTAATCTCTGGTGATGACCCGATAACTTTACCGATGATGGCTTTGGGCGCTGTTGGCTTAATCTCGGTGGTAGCCAATGCCTATCCAAAGCAAATTGCTGATGTTGTGCATACTTGTGCGGCTGGAGATTACGCCGGTGCGCGTGCTACGCACAGTAGCTTGTTAGAAATCACGGATCTGTGCTTTGTAGATGCCAATCCATGTGGCGTGAAGTACATTTTACAAGAAATGAATATCGGTACAGATCACGTTCGATTGCCTTTGGTACCTGCGAGAGATGTGACCAAAGAAGCTATCAGACGCAGCATGTCTGCCTTAGTATAACCAAACAAAAGCCTATCACTAAAATAGTGATAGGCTTTTGTTTGGTGAAAAATTAAAAGTGTTAATTTAACACTTTTAATTTTTTTTAGTACCTTTCGACCAATATTTTACTTTTATAAAGTACTAACCACATTTATCTATGCTAAATTTTTCAGACCATCCGCATACGCGTCTTAATATTCTGACCGGCGAAAAGGTGTTAGTGTCTCCGCATCGAAGTAAGCGCCCTTGGCAAGGACAGGTAGAAGACCTGGTGCTAGAGCAACGGCCTGCATATGATCCTGAATGCTATCTTTGCCCGGGGAATAAACGGGCTGATGGTACAATCAACCCAGATTACACTGATAGTTTTGTTTTTGTCAATGATTTTTCCGCTTTACTTCAAGACACGCCAAACGAGCAGTATAATGATTCAGATCTGTTGCAAGCCGAAAGCGAGCGCGGTATTTGTAAAGTGATCGCTTTTAGTCCTCGTCACGATCTGACGCTTCCTGAAATGGATCAAAAAGCCATTGAAGCGGTGGTGGATTTGTGGCAACAAGAATTTACAGACCTTGCCAAAAATGACTGGATCAAATACATTCAGATTTTTGAAAATAAAGGCGCTATCATGGGTTGTAGCAATCCGCATCCGCATGGACAGATTTGGGCGCAGGGCAATGTGCCGGTAGAAGTAGAGAAAGAAGACGCACAGCAGAAAAATTACTTCGCAAAGCATAGCAAATCCTTGTTGTCTGCGTATGTAGACCTAGAATTGCAAAAACAAGAGCGTATCATTATTGATAATGCGCACTTTGTAGCGCTAGTGCCTTTTTGGGCAGCATGGCCTTATGAAACAATGATAGTAAGCAAGCGTCATGTTATCGACATCACGGAATTTACGACAGTAGAAAAAGCTGATTTGGCGAAGACATTGCAAGAACTGACGATCCGTTACGACAATATATTTAATACCTCTTTTCCGTATTCTGCCGGTATGCATCAGGCATCAGTCAATAATGGTGATCAATCGCATTGGCACTGGCATATGCATTTTTATCCACCATTGCTACGTTCGGCTACGGTCAAGAAATTCATGGTTGGCTATGAAATGATGGCCAATCCGCAGCGCGATATCACACCAGAATTTGCGGCAGATTTATTAAAGAAACAATCTACTATACATTACAAAACACGTCAAGATGGGTAAGGAGAATATATTAACGGATAGGTATCAAGCGCTTTTTGGCAATAAGCCGGATTTGATGGCCAAATCACCGGGACGCATTAATCTTATTGGAGAGCATACCGATTACAATGAAGGTTTTGTGTTGCCTACGGCAATCGATAAAGCTATTTATGTAGCGGTGGAGGCGCGCGACGATGACAAGATTGTGCTGTATGCCGAAGACTTTTCAGAGTATTACGAATCTACAGTAGATACAGTTAGCCCGTCCGATAAAGGCTGGCCAAACTATATCTTAGGCGTGGTAGATCAATTAAATAAGCTGAACTTAGCTGTCAAGGGATTTAACTTATATGTGGATGGCGATGTGCCATTGGGTGCGGGTTTATCCTCTTCTGCCGCTGTTGAATGTGCGACTGGTTTTGCTTTGAACGAACTTTTTCATTTCGGCTTGAGCCGACAAGAGATTGCTAAAATTGGTCAAATGGCCGAGCATACTTTCGCTGGCGTGAAATGCGGCATTATGGATCAATTTGCATCTGTGCTGAGTAAAGAAGATTTTGTAATCAAATTAGATTGCCGCTCACTCGAGTATGAGCATGTGCCGTTGCTATTGGGAGATTATGAGTTGGTGCTGTTCAACACCAATGTGAAACACTCCTTAGCTTCTTCTGCGTACAATGATCGTCGAAATTCCTGCGAGCAAGGAGTAGCTTGGTTGCAAGAAGCATATCCTGAAGTGCTGAGCTTACGCGACGCGACGGTAGACATGTTGGAAGCGGTGGTAGAACCGAAGGACGAAGAAGTATTTACCAAATGTAAATATGTGGTAGAGGAAAATATCCGAGTAGAGCTAGCTTGCGAAGCATTGAAATCGGGCGATATCGAGGAGCTAGGCCGCCAAATGTTCGTAGCGCATGATGCGATTAGTAAAGATTATGAGGTGAGCTGTGCCGAGCTCGATTTTTTAGTGGAATATATGAAAAACCAACCCGAAGCTGTAGGAGCGAGGATGATGGGTGGTGGTTTTGGTGGTTGTACGATCAACATTGTGCAGAAAGGACACGCGGAGCGTATTGCTAAGCAAGTAGCACCAGCGTACAAAGAAGCTTTTGGCTTAGAACTAGAATCAATTTTTGTTGCAGCTTCCGGCGGATCAACTTTGTTAGGTTAACCCGAAGCATTCATACGAAATAAGCGCGGCCGATCAGATGATCGGCCGCGCTCGTTTTTATTAAGTTGGTGTGATTTACTTGTTTAAAGTGAATTTGGCAACTTGTGTATCACGGGAGTTGGTGCCCACGAATACTTCAAATTCTCCGGGTTCTGCGACCCATTCCAATTCCTGATTAAAGAATTTAAGATCTTCCTCTTGCAGGGTGAACGAGATTTTCTTCGTTTCTCCTTTTTTAATAAGTACCTTTTCAAATTTCTTCAATTCTTTGACCGGACGAGTTACTGAACCGACTAGATCACGAACGTACAATTGTACGACTTCTTCTCCGTCCCAATCACCAGAATTAGTTACATCCACCTGCACCTCGATCGTACCGCCTGCAGTCATATTAGCGGTAGAAAGTTGTGGCTGTCCGTAATCAAATTGGCTATAGCTCAAACCAAATCCAAAAGGATACAAAGGTTCGTTATCTACGTCAATATAATTCGAACGGAACTTTTCAAACCACTTTCCTTTTGCTAGTGGACGTCCTGTATTTTTCTGTGCGTAATACAGCGGAAGCTGACCTACATGTTTTGGGAAACTAGCTGGAAGTTTACCTGACGGATTCACATCGCCAAATAGCACATCCGCAACGGCTTTTCCAGTTTCTGATCCACCAAACCATACATTTATGATCGCTGGTACGGATTCACTTTCACCTACAATGGTCATCGGACGGCCCGCAAAAAGAACTAGTACGACTGGTTTTCCAGTTGCCAATAGCTTTTGTAATAAGCGCTGTTGGATTTCAGGAACGCCGATATCCACCCGACTAGAACTTTCGCCAGACATTTCAGAAGCTTCACCCAAGGCTGCGACGATTACGTCTACATCTTTGGTAGCTGCTACCGCTTCGGCCAAGATGGTTTCCTCATCACGCTCATCGCGTGGGATGGTGCGCCCAAACATCGTTGCGCGCTCTTGATAGGCAGCATCTTCTACTAAGTTTGAACCCAAGTGCGTGATGATTTCTACTTTGTTGCCCAATGCAGCACGCATGCCTTCCACCAACGAAGGTGTATTTGCATGATCGGCACTCACGCTCCAAGTTCCTGGCATGTTGCTGCCGGTATTGGCCAGTGGGCCAATGACCGCTACTTTACCCTGTTTTTTCAGAGGCAAAAGCTGGTTTTCATTTTTCAACAACACAAATGATTTGCCGGCTGCTTCTCGTGCTTTCTGCAAATGCGCTGGGGTATAGATATCCGTTTTCGCTCGTTTCGGATCGGTATTTTTGTACGGATCGTCAAATAAACCTAGTCTGTATTTCGCTTCTAATACGGCGCGACATGCTGCATCAATACGTTCTTGTTTTACGTTGCCTTCTTGCACGGATTTTTCCAAGGTAGTCAAGAATCCTTCGCCTACCATATCCATATCCATTCCTGCATTCAGTGAAAGCTTAGATACTTCTTGTAGATCTCCTAATCCGTGTTCTACCAATTCGTTAACTCCGGTATAATCGGATACTACTAAACCTTTGAAACCCCAATTTTGGCGTAATACATCAGTCAATAACCATTTATTAGCGCTGGCAGGTACACCATTGATGTCGTTGAAAGATACCATGATAGATCCTACACCCGCGTCTATCGCTGCTTTGTACGGCGGGAAATATTCGTTGTACATTCGATGCAAACTCATATCGGTGGTATTATAATCGCGTCCGCTTTCTGCCGCGCCGTACAACGCAAAATGTTTCACACAGGCCAACATGGCATCTTTCGCGCGCAGATCATCCGATTGTAGTCCACGAACCATCGCTGCCGCAATCAGACTTCCCAAATAAGGATCTTCACCACTCCCTTCGGAAATACGGCCCCAACGCGCGTCGCGACTAATATCTACCATAGGCGAGAATGCCCAATGGATTCCATCGGCCGTCGCTTCTTTGGCAGCAATACGCGCCGTTTGCTGAATCAGATCCAAGTCCCAAGAAGCCGCCAAACCTAACGGAATAGGGAAGGCGGTGCGATAACCGTGGATCACATCCATTCCGAAAATAATCGGAATCTTTAGGCGTGATTGCTTCATCGCAATTTCCTGTGCACGACGCGTTTTTTCTGGTGTGCTCAGGCTGAAAATACCGCCTATTTTTCCTTCGGCAATCTTTTGTTCCACTCCGGTGGATACGACTGAGCCTGTCACTGCTTCACCAGCAGTCACCAAGTTGAGTTGGCCGATCTTTTCTTGTAAAGTCATCTTAGACATCAAATCGTCTAAGAATCGGTTCATCTTGGTATCATTTTGCTGTGCTTGCGCCAGAAAAGGAAGCGTTAGCGCACAGATTATTAATCCAATTTTACTTTTGTTCATGTTAATCGTTTTTGCTTAGCGGATTCTAGGTGAACTGAATCCTAGCTTTTTCAATCCGGCTTTGATCTCTGGCGCTTCCATAAATAGGTTCCACAATAATCCAGAACGGTAATTCTCGATCATCACGACGATGGGACCCTGATCGATCGCCAGATAATGCTGCGGAAACCAATCTTCGGTTTCCGAATACGCATCATAAAAACCATATTTGCCCCATACTTTAGTGCCTAAAGAGTCCGTAAGATAATGAGCGAATGAAATACTTTCTTCTGGTGTGTATGGCATGGACGAAAGCGCTGCTGTTGGACTGATCACACCATGATCGTTATCCGGATGGTGGGCATCATATCCTTTTAGCGAATAGCTGGCTGTCAAGCCCCAACCTTTATCCGCACCATAGCCTTTGTAGCCTTTTGGATTTTCTTGCGCATAGGCAATATTGATTTTGGCGTGGTTGCTTGTCACATCCCAATAATTAGCGTAGCGATCTTGCAGACCTTTTGGATCTAATCCTAAATAGGAGTAGTGTGCCCAAAAAAGTGGACCGATCTCACCCGGACGGGCATTGTGCTTAATGCTCAAAGGAATATTTAGTTTTTCTGCCGAGGAACGAATCTCGCCCGAGCGTGCCCAGCCTTTATGATATACCGCTGTATCAATCGCGTGTGTGGGAGAAGAGGCTGCCAAAATGTAGGTGATCAAACCTTCGTCGTAGCCGCGAACGGGATGATTCATGCCGAAGTCTACCGTTGGACTCCAATGCCAGAAAATTACATTTTGTCCATTCGTGTAATGGTTCCAGTTTACGCCTTTCCACAATTCATCGGCGCTGCTGGCTACCGCTTGCTCTTCATCGGTTCCGTTTTTTAAGTATTCGCGAATCGTAATTAAAGATTGCGCGAGGAAGGCTGTTTCAACAATGTCGCCGCCATTATCTTTTTCGCTAAATGCCTGCACTTTCTTGGTGTCACCATGGTACCAATGTGCCCAAGCTCCTTTGAAGCGTTCAATTTCCGACAGGTAATTCATCACATGCGCTAATCTTTTTACGCCTTCTTCCCGAGTAATGAATCCTCTTTCGATTCCGGTAATGATGGCCATGAGGCCGAAACCACTGCCACCGATGGTCACTACATTTTGATCATTCTTCGGATAAATGCCATCCAAATGTATACGCTCACGCGCCATGCCTGAAGTAGGTTCAGCGCCCTCCCAGAAATATTGGAAGGTATTGCGCTGAATCTCGGTGAGCAAAGAATCATCTTTGCTACTGTGCTCTGTTTGTGTTTTATCGTCGTTGGCTTGACTACCGGTATTATTCTGGCAAGAAAAAAATAAAGTTGCCGCGAATAAGGAGAGGGTAGCTGTTGTCAGTTTCTTCATAGATTTCTAGTAATTCGCTCTTTTATGTATAGTCACTATCGTTGTTCTAGACCGACCAATTGTGGTAAAATGTCTTGCTGTGGCAGTGGATAAGGATAAAAACGACCCGAAGAAGGATACGTTCTTCCTTCGTAGTTTAGCTCCGTTGTGCGATCATGTCGGATCAGATCATAGAAACGGATACCCCATTCTGAACCGAATTCGGCAAATTTTTCTGCTAACACATTATCCAACGTTACACCGGAGATAGCGTCCAGTTTCGCACGACCACGCACTAGATTAACCGCTTCGTCCGCACTTAGGACACTACTAGAAGCACCGCTAACCAACGCCTCGGCATGCATTAATAGAACTTCCGCGTAGCGAATGACAATCATGTTTTTGTTCTCTCCATAATTTGTACGATCCTGCGTCAATTGCGTGGATGGCAAATAATGCTTGCCACTTAAGAATAAATAGCGAGGATGGTTGTTAAATACATCACCTTCACGCGTTGTATTACTTACAAATTCAGGCAGTTCCGCATGAGCCGGATCACTTTGCAAGGCTTCGATTCCACGTGGTGTAAATAATACGGTAGTCTCTAAGCGATCAGTTTCACCACGATCCAACATGAATTTGATATATTTCTGACTTGGTTCGTAGAAACCCCAACCTTGACTGGCCCCAGCACGAGCTGGCGACCAGCTACTTGGGCCATAAAAATCCCAAGGAAATCGGTACGATGTACCTGTTCCAGTTCCTAAGTCTGAATATTGGTATTCCAATAGGTTTTCGTTATTCAGCTTTCCTGGTATCTTAAATAATTGGTAGTAATCTTCCGACAAACTATACAAACCGCTACTAATAATTTCACTCGTCGCTTCAGCAACGGCTGGATAATTCTTGGCTTCCAAGTTGGCCATTGCCTTCACGGCTAAAGCCGTGTGGCGAGTAACACCACCGCGGATGTCTGTGCGTTGGTTAGGTCGCATATCGGGTAATGCGGGTACAGCTTCATCCATCAATGTGGAAATATGTGCCATCACACCGGCAAAATCCGTAGGCTCGACATTAAACATATCTGCCGGCACCGAACTTGTTGGGATTAGGATTGTTCCCCACAAACGCGCTAATTGCAGCATTTCAAATCCCTGCATTACCTTAATTTCGGCAATGTACTGCTGTGCCGTTTGCTCGGAAGCTCCAGCCTCCTGGTATTTCTGAATTTCTTCTATAGCGCCCTGCCAATTAATTAGGTCAGTGTATAGATTTAACCAAGTAGAGTTGAGCATCCAGAAATTACGATCATAACGGTAGTTGTCTGCATTGGCAAATAAGGGTTGATCACCAAGACCACCTGCATTGATATCATCTCCGCGAACGCCGATTAAAGGCACCGTTTCCCATTCCATGCTATACAAGTCATTGTATGCGCCACGTGCGAGCAATACCATGTCAGCACTTTGGGAATAATCTATTTCATCCGCGATAATCTCATTCTCCAGTGGTGCATCTAAAGAGCAGGAGCTAGTAAACCCTAGCACGAATAGCGCTAGAAAGGCACGCGGTATAGTATATATTTTTTTCATTTGAATCATTGTTTTTGTGCTACTTACAATTTAATCATCACGCCAAAAGTGTATACAGCTGGAATTGGGTACACCTCGCGGTCAATACCATCTGCCACTTCTGGGTTGAACCCGTTGTATTTGAAAATGGTCAATGGGCGTTCTGCCGTAAATGTTAAACGTGTTTCTGGCCATTTGCTCTCACTGCCAAAGAAAGTGTACGACAGACGAACATTCTGCAAACGGAAGTACGAGCCACTTTCCATAAAATAGCTGCTCATGTTTTGGTTCCAAGCACGACGTAAGCCAGATGCCGAAGGATACTGGTTGGATGTGCCTTCGCCTCTCCACATATTTTCGGCTAGATCAGCATCAATGTTGGTGTCGTTAGTGAAAATCATCTCCCCACGTTTACGATTTAGGATACTGAAGCCAGACTGCCCTTGAAATAGCGCAGAGAAATCCAATCTTTTATAACTAAGACCTATGTTTCCTCCCCAAGTAAATGTTGGCAAGTAAGATCCGAGCACCGTACGATCTAGATCATCGATCACGCCATCACCGTTGACATCACGGAAAATTAAATCACCTGGACGAAGACCATTGGCTTGAATAAATTCTTGTGTATAACCACTGTTTTGAATTTGCTGCTCATTTTGGAATACACCTGTTACATCATAGCCAAAGAAAGCTTGATAAGGCTGGCCTATGATGGAGCGCTGACGAAACTCTGCCTGTCCAGCATCCAAAAATGGCGCATCACCGAGACTACGTACCTCATTTTTCAACGTGGCAATATTACCACCAATGCTGTACGAGAAATCTTCGTTGATATTGTCCTGCCAGTTGAGGTTCATTTCAAAACCGGTATTACGGAAAGCGCCTACACTACGACGCTCCGATCCTCGAAGTACTGGTGGAATAATGTTTACCGCAAGGTTGCGCGTGTCTCTGATAAAGTAGTCTGCATTCAAAGACAAACGATTATTAAGAAACTGTGCGTCGATACCTACGTTGGTTTCTACTGTGGTTTCCCAGCTGCTGATCAAGTCAAATAGCGGATTCAGGAAGCGACCCACAACACGACCATCTCCAATCGCACCCGTGTTTTCTTGATATCTTGGGCGGCCTGCAGCAGGATTGATACCATCATTACCTAGCTGACCCCAACCACCGCGAAGTTTTAAGAAATCGATTCCCGGTACGTTGAAGAACTCTTCTTGAGATACTACCCAGCCTGCACCAATCGTCGCAAAGTGACCCCATTTCTTTTGAAACTTATTATTACCGTCACTTCTCAATGTACCATAAAGCAAGTATTTGCCATCGTAGTTGTAGGCTACCCGACCGAAGAAGGAAAGGAATTTCAAATTCGCATTTAATGTAGTTTCATTGGCATCACCAATGTCATTCAAATCAAAATCTGTTGCATTGGTAAGGTACCAAAATTGTTCTGCAGCGCGTGTTGGCGCTGGATTGATCGCGGTACCTCTAGCGAAAAGCAATTCGCTGTATTCGCTGCGATACGAATGCCCTAAAACGGCGTTTAAATTATGTTTGCCAAACTGATCATCGTAGGTCAAGAAGTTGTCCCATACCTGATCATAGCTGCTTGTATTATTTCTACGAATGGCTGATGGTACCTGAGTCACGCCATCGTTATATCCCTGATCTACGCGACGCGTATTGTTAAATGCCAGACTGTAATTGTATTGAGTACGGAATTTCAGTTTGTTTTCGATGATCGTGGCTTCTAGATTGAAGTTACCCAATACTTTGGCGATATGATTTCTAGTATCCACAAAATTTAATGGGAAAAAGGGATTTTGTACGCCTCTATAGCCCAACGATTGTGCGTTAGATAACCCTAGAGGAGTAGCTGCTGTATTTTGTGGATCAAATACAGGTAAAGTTGGCACTGCAAAATAGGAGCGGAACCAAGCGGTATTCTCACCTTCGTATTGACGGGCAGTACTTACATTAAAGTTACCACCAACCGTTAGCCAGTCACGCACACGACTATCCACCTTTGTTCTGAAATTCAGGCGGGTAAAATCATTACGCTGATCGTTTAATAAACCTTCTTGATTGAAGTAACTTCCGCCTATAGCGTAGCGTGTTTTCTCGCTACCACCACTAAAGGATAAGTTGTGGTTTTGGATCGGCGCTGGCGACATCACTTCGTTATACCAATTGGTATTGACATTAGGCAGTGCTGGATTATTTGGATCTGCACCAAAGCGGTTGATCGCGTTCTCGATAAATGCGATATCGGCAGCGCTTCCCGTTTCGTTAATATAGCGAACAAATTGCTCAGTATTGGCCATTTTTAAGACGTTTTGAGGATTTTGAATACCCCAATACCCATCGTACACGATTTCAGCTTCTTGATTGTAAGCACCTGATTTCGTTTCGATGATAATAACGCCATTGGCAGCGCGTACCCCGTAAATAGCAGCAGCAGATGCATCTTTCAACACATTGATGGTCGCAATATCGTTCGGATTTAAGAAGTCGATATTATCAAAAAACATATTGTCTACCACATACAATGGTGCTGAAGCACCTTCGGCAGAGGTAACACCACGTAAGCGAACAGTTGGCGAAGCGCCGGGTGCACCATTACTTACGATCTGCAATCCCGGTACGCGGCCTTGCAACGCCTGCATCGGCTGTGCTGCTGGTGTTTTTACAATGTCATCAGCACGTACAGTCGCGACTGCGGTGGTGAGGTTACGTTGGCGTTGTGTACCGTAACCAACCACAACAATTTCTTCCAAAGTCTGATTGCCATCTTCTAGCAATACATTTAAGACGGTGTCGCCTGCAGTGACCGTGACAGTTTTCGTTTCGTAACCTAAAAAAGAAAATGATAGTGCATCGCCGGTGGTAGCGTCGATCGTAAAACGACCCGCATCGTCTGTTTGCGAAATGGTAGATTTTCCAGAAATGCGAATGGTAGCACCGGGGATACTCATTTGCGATTGGCTGTCTTTTACTGTTCCCCGTATGGTGGTTTGGCCATACACTAGAAGGCTGCTGTATAAAAACAGCAAGGAGAGTAAGAGTGACTTCCTCATAGATAGTGTGTAATTAGAATAAGTGATTTAATTTATAATGGCTTCGATATTTATGTCCCAATCATCATATGTAGCCGAGGACATAACAAATATCAGTATATAAGGTTTGGTCGGGGAATTTTGCACTAGCACATCATTACTACGCCAGTGAGATAGTTCCTTTGGATATTAGTTTATAAATCTAAATATCTATATACTAAGATCTTAATGTTTGTTCCAAAACCAAAACTGTCTACAAAAAATAGCTGTTTGTAGTTTATTTAAAGATTTAATGTGTAGTAATGTTGTAGTGCTGTACCTATATTTCTAGTAGGAATTCGGTCAAATTCTTTTGTGTTTCGAGCTGAAGCTTCTTGCGCAATCGGTATCTGCGAATCTCTACACCGCGCAGACTGATGTTGAGAAGTGAAGCAATTTCCTTGCTGGACATATTGAGCCGCAGGTAAGCACAAAGCTTCAAATCGTTAGGTACTAAATCAGGGTAATCAGCCTTCAACTTCTTGAAAAAGTTGTCGTGCGATTCATTAAAACTGGATTCGAAGAGCTGCCATTCACGTTCATCATTTTTAGCTTCGTCAATGAGCTTATTTACTTTCTTGAGTTGATCGGAACCGAGGGATTTGCCTTCGGCATCTTTAATGTTTGCCACTTCCTCGTGTAAGGTTTTTAGCAATTCATTTTTGTACACCACATTGGTGGCCATATTGGATAATTCACGCTTTTTATTCACTAATTCTTGCTCCAGCTGTTGGTTTTTAAGCTGCATCATTTGCTGCGCATTCAACTCATTTTCTCGTTCAAGAGCATGTTGCTTTTCTTTTTGCAGTTTCAGCTGTAGTTCCCTTTTTGCGCGATGAAGCTTTTTCTTGTACCATTTACGGATCAATATCGTTGCGACGACAAGAAGCACGGCGTAGCAAAAGATAGCGAACCAGCTCCAATACCAAGGTCTAGCAATCTCGAAGGTGAAGGAATTGATGTCAGATATGTTTCCCATAGCATCCATACTTCGTACTTCAAATACATATTTCCCATGCGGAAGATTGGTGAAGTCTTTGTACGCATCTACGCCCCATTCGGAGAATGTTTTGCTAAATCCGATTAAGCGGTGTTGGTATTTTGCTGGACTAGCATCATACCAAGGCACGCTGTATGAAATGCGTATATTGTTTTGACTGTACGAAATAGATTGATCGGTGTCTAGTGGAATTAATTCGGACGTGCTATTCCAAAATCCAGTTAGTAGCGGCGCGCCAATACGGATCTCGTCATTTTTCAGATCGCGCATGTACAAGGCAAAACCATCATTGAGGCCGATAAGATCCATGTTCTCACCAATGCGTAGTAGATTTTCGTAACCACTCATCATTCTTCCGGATAAGGGCCGCCAAGTGGTAGAATCGATCTGTGCTGCGCCATCATTTTGGAAACTGAGCTTGGCTAAATGCGAATCCTTGAAAAACCAAAAACTATTCTTATGATCCGCTTGAATACGATTGGTAGTCGCGAAAGGTCCTAATATTTTGTTTAATTCATCGTAACGCGTAAACTCATTCAGCACATGATCAAAGCGAAAAAGACCGGTATCGGTTGCGAATACATGCTGGCGCCCCATATCGTAGATCCCATAAATCTGGGTATTGGGCGGGATTCCTTTAGTTGTGGAGTTGTGTGCTTTTATGCTCGAAAAATCGTCTGCAAATTGTACAAACTGCAAATTGTCTTCATTACCAACCCAATATCCTGTTTTGCTTTCTCGCATGATATATTTGATCGGTTGCTTAATCAATGGGTATTGCTGCAGGTGTTGCAAAGGCTTGCTGGAACGGTAAAACAAAGAAAGTCCGGTGTAATTTCCCTCTAAGATCAGATCGCTATCGGGAATGGAATTCAACACTAAACTGCCCGTGTAATCCGACAATCGATTAAGTCGATTACCGTCTACTGCAAAAATGCCCGCATTATGACCACAATACAGCACACCATTAATCTCACGCAGATACCAAACTTGTCCATTCGAATTCTGCACAAATTGAAATTGCAGTGGCTTCTCTGAAAAGACACCATCCCATGCACTTTTGAAAAGACCTTGGTTGGTACCAAGATATAGTTCGCCTTGAAAAATAGCCGACGAGTATACCGTACCAAGCATGCCTGTCTGATCGGTATAGTAATAAAATGGTCTATGAAGATCCAGACGGTCAATCCCATTATCTAGTCCGATCCAAAGGTTTGATTGCCGATCCAGTGTTAAACTCAAGATCGTATTATTCTGAAGTCCAGAGTTTTTATTGATTTGTTGTACGATTTCGCCTTGGGAGTTGATGATAATCAATCCATTTTTAATCGTTCCGAATGCATACAAATCTTCGCCTACCTGCAACCCATTGTTGATTTGATGCTGCTCAAATAAGGCTTGCGCATTGGTGCGCCAAGGACGAATACGCTCTTGCTGATCCATTAGATAGAGGCCGTCTCGCTCGGTAGCGATTACCGTTTGATTTTGCGTAAAAGGCAACATACTTAGGATACGCTTTCCGCGTAGTATATCTTTATCGCGAATGGGAATAAGCTTGCCTTGTGCGTAGCGGTGTAAACCAGATGGTATTTGTTCAAAATACAACTGCTTACCGACTGCAAAGGAGAATAAAAATGGTTCTCCAGCAGCGCTGATGATCGATATTTTATCATCTTCTAAAACGTACGCTTTAGAAAAAGACTGAAATAATATCTGCTTGCCGTGTGAAATGATGCGCCAGATCTCGTCGTTCTGCAACCCAGCATCCGCTGGTACCAGCGAAGCTAAGCTCGTATATGATAACCTTCCGAATCCTTTGTCGGTCCAATAACCAAATTCTCCTTTGCCACCGGTGTAAATGCGTCCATCAGGAGTCGCGTTCACGCTGCGCATAGGCATTCCTTTTGTGGATCGATGCAAGTGCCACTCTTGCCCGTCGTAACGCAATAATCCCGCATTATTAGCTGCGTAAATGACGCCCTGCTTGTCGACCGAAAGCCCCCAGTTTTGATTATCTGCCAGATAATCCGCTTTGCTATAATGCGCCACATGCGGTTTAGCAATGCGAGGCAGTTCTTGCGCAGTCAGATATCTCGGAAAGCAGATAGCACTTAAAATGACTATACGATAGATAATGTTCAACATCCGGTAGAATTTTTGCGGCTACAAGTTGTAATGCTTGCGATAACGTTCAAAGGTTTGCCAGTATTTGTCTTTGTAAATGTCGTAGCTTAAAACCATATCGCCGTCTCGTTCATCCAAGAACTCATAAATAATCTTGGAGCAAATTCGAAATTCCTTACTGACGAAATAAATTTCCCGTACGCCGTCTCCCGTTTGTTGGCCAATGTAAAGATAAGTAGATCCATCTTGCAAATTATCGACCAAGGCCTCCTCTAGATTATTCAATGCGATCATAGTTTCTTCATCTGGAATCCCATCGGTATGCGTAGATTGGTACTCCAAAGATATACGGATGATATAAGGGCGAGAAGGTTTGTTTTCCCATTCCAATAATTGCGTGTTCATGTAAGCGACTAGGGGAAATCCACCCTTTATCTCGCCTTTGTATACGGAAAAGCTATCGTTGTCGTCGATGGCGTAGTTGCTTTCGTATTCTTCGACAAATTCTGTTTTTCTCCAAGTCAGAAAATCTTGTAGACTCGTAATGGGAATCAATTCTTGATTGGCAGATTCTCTTCCGATCACTGTCACACTATCAATTAAGGTGATGGATTGTAATTCTCCGAGGTAGTTATCCAGGAAGATGTAAATACCACTGGTGATAATTTCATCGGCACTTTCTTCATATTCATCGTACACGATGGATAGATCAATCTCATCGGGATATATACGGTGTTCATTGGCATAAAAATGCAAATTGTCTTTGGTGAACACATAATGGCCAACTTGTATAGATGCATTTTCAATAGAGGTTGGCGGTTTTAGCGCTGTAAAGACCCAATTCGGCAGTAAGGGTGCCATGGACACAATCTCTTCGGCAAAGACAATGTTCTTAATGTTTCCATCGGGCGTAAGTACGAGCTCGGCTTTCGATCCAAACAAACCCGTTAAGAAAAATATTCCAGGATGTAACTTAGCAAGGCGAGGAGCTAGCAATTTAAAAAAACCATCTTCTACATTTCCCGTTTGCACCGCTTCAAAGAATCGTGCTTCATGCTCAATGAACCATCCCCAAAATTCGCTGATCGCTTCAGGATCTTTGACTACATCTTTTCGAATATCCTGTTTCATGATCAAATTTTAAATAACGTCACCCTCATGAGGCGCTACTAAGCTAAATTACTAAAATCGTAGGAATATTAGGCGTTACAACAGACTATTTATGCCGCAAACGCAGGTTAAGACTAACTCTTATGAGTTTCCGATGATTTTGTATCTTTGCGCCAAGTTTAGAAAGCATAGCAAAAGACCGAATGGCAAACAAGAAAGCAAACCCGAAAGTAACTACACCCAAATTTGATAGACCGGTAGATAGTTATTTCTATGAGATGGATCAAGGATTGCAAGGAAATAAAACAGTATATGCTTTGGGCGTATTCCTCACATTCTTTAGCGTAATGGGTTTGATTTGGATGATTCCGTTCCCACAGTTAGCTTTTTTGGAGCGTATGCAAGCGCAAACCTTTCTAAATTGGGGATCGTTCTTTATTGCAATCGTGATCTATATCTACCTGAAGTTGGCCGCCACGTTGTCATACGCGATGTTATTTACGATCGGAGGGATGAGCTACCTGATCGTACAATTAGAATATGTGGAGCGCGATCACGGTTTGCCCGCGTGGATGGTATTCGTTGCTTTGGCACTGATCAGTATCGTCATGCTTTTTCTGCATTACCAAAAAGAGCAACCGAGCAAAAAACCCGTTTCTTTTTTACGTCTAGTAACCGTTGGCCCTATTTGGCTTTGGTCAAAAGTGTTTCAAAAACTCGGGTGGCGCTATTAGATTAATGACTAGTATGCTGTTCGAAATAAGCGCGAACACTTTCCTCGTCGCGCTGAATCTGAGCTTGCAATTCTTCTAGGCTTTCAAACCACTGATCGTGTCGGATAAAGTGCACAAAACGTACGCGAAGTGTTTTCTTGTACAAATCATCTTTGAAGTCCAATAGATTAACCTCGATTTTGCGACTCATATCATCGATAGTAGGTCTCGTACCAATGTAACACATTCCTTTCGCTACACGCTCCGGTTGTGGTGAGATATATGGACCTGACTCAATAGAAGGCACGCGTGGATAGATTTCTACTTCTACAGCATAGATACCGTATGCAGGAATCAACTTATGACTTTCGTGCACATTGAGGTTTGCTGTCGGAAAACCAATGGTACGACCAATCTGATCTCCTTTCACAACAGTTCCTGTCAACTCAAATGGGTAATCCAAGTATTTATTTGCTGTCGCAATATCTCCTTTAATCAAAGATTCGCGAATGCGTGTAGACGATACGCCCACATCATCAATATCCTGTTTTGGGATTTCACTCACCTGAAAATCAAATATACTGCTGTACTTGGTAAGCTCCTGAATATTTCCGGCGCGATCTTTTCCAAAATGATGATCGTAACCAATAATGATCGATTTGCAACCAATCTTATTCACTAGTACATTAGAAATGTATTCTTCGGGTGTTTGTATAGAGAAATCTCTGGTGAATGGCGTGATAATCAAATGGTCGATACCTGCCAATGCCAAGCGATGCGTTTTTTCTTCGATGTCATTGATGAGCCGAAGGCTATCATCCTCTGGATTAATGATCAATCTTGGATGCGGAAAGAAGGTAAGCAAAACAGTTTCTCCGCCCGTATTACGAGCCGTTTCTACCAATTTGCTCAGTATGCGTTGGTGTCCGACGTGTACACCATCAAACGTACCAATGGTAACCACCGCATTGGGTATTCGTTCGAATTCGTCTAGACTTCTATAGATTTTCACTGTGGAGCTCTTTTAATTAATATGTTACGTCTACGGACGTACTTTAATTATTGTTGTTGCGCTTTAATCGCTTGAATCAAATCTTGCAGATTCCAAGCATCTTGTACGTTGAAATCACCGCTCTTTGTACGGCATAGCGCCGATAAGTGACTTCCATTTTGCAATCGCTGGCCAAAGTCGCTAGCAATAGAACGAATATAGGTGCCTTTAGTGCATTTAATTCTAAAATAAATCTTCGGCAGCTCAATTTTTTCCACCTCAAAACTATGTACCGTGATTTGTCTTGGCTTCAATACTACCGTTTCACCACGACGTGCTTTTTCGTACACGCGTTCGCCATCAATCTTGATAGCAGAATGTGCGGGCGGATATTGATCCTGTTCTCCAACGAATGACGCAGCCGTGCGATATATATCGTCTTCCGAAATAGTACTGATGTCAAATATTTGATCGATATCACTCTCTAAATCAAAGGTTGGAGTTGTAGCTCCTAAAGTAATTGTTCCGGTATATTCTTTATCTTCCGCCTGAAAACGATCAATCTGTTTGGTCATTTTTCCCGTACAGATAATCAATAATCCGGTAGCCAAAGGATCTAAAGTGCCCGCATGACCTACTTTTATTTTAAGCGGTTTCATGGTGTTACGCAACTTACCAACCACATCAAAACTCGTCCATTCGTAAGGCTTATCCACTAGCAAAAGTTGTCCTTCGGCAAAGTGAAACTGCTTTTTCTCCTCCATCATCAACTCCGACATTCCTTATAAAATTTCGAGGCTATAACCACCAGCCATCAAAAGAATGATGATCGTGCCTATCGCAATACGATACCAACCAAAGGCTTTGAAACCATACTTGGTAAGAATTCCTATAAATGTTTTTATGGCAATAATTGCCACAATAAAACCGACCACATTACCAATAATCAATAAATTGATCTCATCCGAGCTAAATGCATGTCCTTCTTTCAAAAACTTGTATAACTTCACAATAGAAGCACCCAACATCATTGGGATGGCCAAGAAAAATGAAAATTCTGCTGCCGCTTTACGCGTCAGCTTTTGTGTCATACCACCTACTATGGTACTCGCTGAACGAGATGTACCCGGAATCAACGCTAGACATTGATAACAACCAATGATAAAGGCTTGTTTGTACGAAATGGCATCCGAATCATCGGTGGTCGGTTTATTAAACCATTTATCTACAAAAAGTAAGATCACACCACCAATCACTAACATCACCGCGACCATAAATGGGCTTTCCAATAAATCATCGATGAAATCACTAAATAATAAGCCAAGAATAGAGGCCGGGATGCCTGCTACAACTAACTTGAAATAGAAATCAAAGGATTTGAAAAAACGTTTCCAATACAACACTAATACCGATAGGATGGTACCTAGCTGAATAATGATCGTGAACAGTTTGACAAATGGGGTAGGTTCGATACCCATGAACGCGGTTGCGATAATCATGTGGCCAGTAGACGAAACGGGTAGAAATTCTGTAAGGCCTTCAATAATGGCCAAGATAATTACTTCTATATAGGTCATTATCCTTCGTTGGATTTAGCGGGTTTTGGTTTATATAAAATAGCTACAAAACCTAGCGCAAAACCTAGAACAACTACGAACGGCGCTATGGTGATTTTTGTAAAACTGTACAAGTCATCGGTACCAATCATTAAGATAAATCCAATAGCTACCACTAAGATGCTCAAAATGAACAACTGATAGTTTTGTTTTTTGAAAACGATAGTAGCTTTGCTCGCAGAGCCCACCTTAGTGGTCGATTGCTTTTTTACTTGAGCCATATTTTAGACGTTTTTTGGTGTTAAAATGTGTATTAACGATACAAACTAGATGATTTTGCTTTTAGATACTTCGTTACCGCAAAGTAGGTGCTTGCACCAGATATCAGGATGCCCAATATCACTACTGCCATAAATATGAAGATGAATTCTAGCCAATCGCGCAAGAAGACCAACTCAGGCACCTGTTGCTGCGCAAAATGCAAGGTCAATAACAAAAGCAAGATCGCGATTAAGGAACCGATCAACCCATGCACAATACCATACAAGATATATGGTTGGCGGATAAAGCCTTTTGTAGCACCAATCAACTGCATGCTTTTTATCAGGAAACGCTGTGAATAAATCGCTAAACGAATCGTGTTATTTATCAATGCTACCGCAATGATTAGCAAAATCACCGCAAATGCGAGCAGGACAATACCGATCACGCGAATATTTTGGTTTACCATATCAATCAGGTTTTCCTGATACACGATTTCATTAATACGACTATTGCGAGAAACTTGCGTTATGAAAGCCTGAATGCTATCATTATTCGCATAATCCTCATTCATATATACATCGATGGAAGGCAATAAAGGATTGTGTCCTAAATATTCGACGAAGTCTTCACCTAAGTCTTCTTTTAAATTTTTAGCGGCTAATTCCTTACTAATATATTCGGTGCGTAATACGTGCTTATTGCGATCCAAATCTTTTTGTAATGCCAACACATCGCCCTCATTGACATTGTCATTTACAATCACATTAAGTACAATGTTTTCCTTGACGTATTTAGATAGGTTTTTAGCGTGGACTAGGATCAATCCTAGCAAGCCTGTCATCAGGAGTACCAATGCAATACTGATAACAGTGGATACATATACCGATTTCGTCTTTTTTCTGGAGGAGCCTTCTTCTATTATTGACATATGTTCTTGCGATCTTATATATACCCTGCGAAAGTAATCATTATTGCCGACTATAGAAATAGGCGTTAACATAAACTAACACTTTTCAAGAGCCATTTTGGGTTTGTTTCGCATTAATCTTTGGAAATCGTTATTTTCGCACTTGTTATAAGATCATTGCATTTATTATATGGAGTACAATCATAAAGTCATTGAAAAGGGATGGCAAACTTTTTGGGCGGAAAACGGCACATTTCGCACGAGCGAATCGACCGATAAGCCAAAGTATTACGTGCTAGACATGTTTCCTTATCCATCAGGAGCAGGGCTGCACGTCGGTCATCCACTTGGATATATCGCCTCCGATATCTTTGCCCGATTCAAAAGATTGAAAGGTTTCAATGTGCTTCATCCGATGGGCTATGATTCTTTTGGTTTGCCAGCAGAGCAATATGCGATCCAGACTGGTCAGCATCCTGCGATCACAACAGAGGTGAATATTGATCGCTATCGCGAGCAATTAGACAATATCGGATTCTCCTTTGATTGGTCGAGAGAAGTCCGCACTTCAGATCCAGCGTATTATAAATGGACGCAGTGGATTTTCATGCAACTATTCCATGCTTGGTACAACAAAGATGCTGATAAAGCAGAATCAATAGATACTTTAGTTGAACGCTTCCAACAAACAGGTAGCGAAGGAATTAATGCTGCTTGTGACGAGGATGTAAAGACGTTTACCGCGCAAGAGTGGGCGGCCTTCATGCCGGAAGAACAATTGCAGGAATTATTGAAATATCGCTTAGCTTACCTGCGTGAAAGCACCGTAAACTGGTGTGCGGCATTGGGTACGGTATTAGCAAATGATGAAGTGATCAATGGTGTTTCGGAACGTGGCGGATATCCTGTCGAGCAGAAAAAAATGATGCAATGGTCCATGCGGATCACGGCTTACGCCGAACGTTTGCTGACGGGACTAGATACCGTGGATTGGCCAGAGCCTTTGGTAGAGATGCAGCGCAACTGGATCGGAAAATCCATTGGAGCGACGGTGCGTTTTCCGCTGCCGCAATTGGATACCAATATTGAAGTATTTACCACGCGCGTAGATACCGTTTACGGCGTTAGTTTTGTGGTTTTAGCACCGGAACATGAATTAGTCAGCGCTTTAACAACGGATGAACAACGCGCTGCTGTAGAAGAATATATCGCGACCACCTCCAAAAAATCGGAATTGGATCGTATGTCGGATGTCAAAGCCGTATCAGGTGTTTTCACAGGCGCGTACGCTAAACATCCGTTGACTGGTCAGGATGTACAGATTTGGATCGCCGATTATGTGTTAGCCGGATATGGTACCGGAGCGGTGATGGCCGTACCGTCGGGTGATCAGCGCGATTACTTATTTGCCAAGCATTTTGATTTACCGATTATCCCGATTTCAGATTCGCAAGACATTAGCGAAGCAGCAGACCCAAATAAAGACGGTCGTTATATTAATTCCGAAATCATCAATGGCTTGACGTATGAACAAGCCGTTCCAGCGGTCATCGATCAGTTGCAAGCTTTAGGATTAGGTAAAGGAAAAATCAATTACCGCATGCGCGACGCGATCTTTGGTCGTCAACGCTATTGGGGCGAGCCAGTTCCGATCTATTTCAAAGATGGTTTACCTTATTTGATCGATAAAGAAGAATTGCCTTTGTTATTGCCAGAAGTAGATAAATATCTGCCAACTGAAACCGGCGAACCACCTTTAGGTCGTGCGCAAGATTGGAAATATCAAGGCAGCAATATGTACGAATTGAGCACCATGCCAGGTTGGGCAGGTTCATCGTGGTATTGGTTCCGCTATATGGATCCAAAAAATCCAAATACATTTGCTTCTCGGGAAGCAGTGGATTACTGGAAGTCAGTGGATTTATATATTGGTGGTTCTGAGCATGCTACAGGGCATTTGCTATACTCACGATTCTGGAACAAATTTTTGAAAGACTGGGGTTGTCAGGGAGAAGAAGAGCCATTCAAAAAGTTGATCAATCAAGGAATGATTCAAGGACGCTCTAACTTTGTGTACCGACTTAATAATTATGCCACCGCTGGTATTGACGAAAAGATTGACAACATATTTATATCGCACAATCTTTTTGTACATTTCAAAACTTTTATGAAAAACCTTCCTCCGGATAGTTCCTTGTTTCTGTACTCGGATGGTATTTATTATAATAGTGAAGTACTAGTTGATGATTTAGTGGGTTTTGGCAAATGTTTAGGTAAGGTTGTATTTGATAAGTATCCTGGATTAGCTAATGTCACTTTGTATCAAAATTCTTTTTCACCTCTTCATGTAGATGTGAACATTGTATCAAACGATATATTGGATCTAGAGAAATTCAAAGCTTTCCGTCCAGATTTTGCTGATGCAGAGTTTATTTTGGAGGATGGCAAATACCATTGTGGACATGAAGTAGAAAAAATGTCTAAATCCAAGTTCAATGTGGTAAACCCAGATGATATCATTGAGCAATACGGTGCAGATACACTACGCTTGTACGAGATGTTCTTAGGCCCATTAGAGCAATCTAAACCTTGGAATACCAATGGTATAGAAGGCGTTTATAAATTCTTGAAGAAACTGTGGCGTCTGTTTCACGATGCGGAAGGTAATTTCCAAATTTCCAACGAAGAGCCGACGAAAGCAGAATACAAGGCTTTGCATAAAATCATTAAAAAGGTTGAAGATGATATCGAAAGATTCTCTTTCAATACCTCGGTATCAGCCTTTATGATTTGTGTAAATGAGTTGACAGACTTAAAATGTAACAAAATCAAAATCCTACAGGATTTGGTGATCGTGCTACAGCCTTATGCTCCACATATTGCTGAAGAATTGTGGTGCTTGATGGGACAGCAAAAAGGAACTATTTCTTATGCGTCATATCCAGTATTCAATCCAGAATATTTGGTGGAATCGGAGTTTGCATACCCAGTTTCTGTTAATGGAAAAACTCGCTTGAATTTGCCATTGGCTTTGGATTTAGACCAGAAAGCAGTGGAGGAGATTGTGTTGGCGAATGAAGATGTACAACGCTATATTGATGGTAAAGCGATTCGTAAGATCATCTTTGTTAAAGGTAAGATTATCAATATTGTAGTGTAAGCTAGTAATAGCTTGTTAGGAATGCGGCGCTGGATTATATCCAGCGCCGTTTTTGCATGTATGATATTTGATATCGCTCAGGATGTAAAATGGTACAGGAGTTCATTTGTATTAATATTTAACTATTTCGTATTAAAAGACAAGGTTATAACAATATTCTATTATGTATAAAATGATTACATTTGAATACATAATGATATCACAATGAATACAACAACTTTGAAAAAATCGACATCTCTGCGTTTAGACAGAGAATTGTATAATTACATCGAAAAGTTAGCAAAGAAGGAAAATAGAAGCGTTAATAATTTTATAGAAACAACTCTTGCTGACGCAACGCATTTCTATGAGCCAAATGAGGAAACTAAAAAAGCTATTGATGAAGCGCGTAAAGAGAGTGCGAATCTCAAAGGATATACGAGTGTGGATGAGCTTTTTGCTGACTTGTCAAAATAAATATGTACACCATATTTCCCTCAACGCGTTTTAAAAAAGACTACAAAAAATTTCTGAAACGCAAAAAGGAATTAGAAGCTATACAGGTCACTATCCAATTATTGTCTCAGAATGGGCACGATGCGCTACCCATTAAGATGCATCCTCATAAACTCATTGGCAACTATAAAGGAGCTTGGGAGTGCCATATATTTCCGGACTTGCTATTGATTTGGCAGCAAGAGGAAGAGCCAATAAATAAGATAATCCTAATTCGAGTTGGTAGTCATTCTGAGCTTTTTAATTGAAATTTAAGGAAGATCGCATTCGCATAGTCTTTTTCAAAATTCCTTTCTTACTCTTTAGCCGTCATCACGCGGAGGTACGACAACGTGATCACAATTGCGAATACAGCCTTCGCGCTTCGGCTTTGCAAGACGGGAAATGTTCCGATGTCAATATTTACTTACTCACTGGTCTCAGGCACTTGCTCCAATATTCCTTTCATATAAATCTCCTGAATCAAGATCATTATTACGACCAAAATTGGTGTCGCAAATAAAATCCCCCAAGCACCGGATATTGCGCCCATCAACAATTGGAAGAACAACACCAAAGCTGGTGGCAAAGCAAGCATTTTCTTACGGACGAAAGGTCCGAAAACGCCGGATTCTAATAATTGTACTAACAGGAATAAACCAATAAGCCATAGTGCCATTTCAGGTCCGTCCATTAGTCCAATCAATGTGGCCGGTATCAATGCTAAGGTCGGACCAATATTTGGAATAAAAGTCAAGGTTCCAGCGATAATTGCTAATATCAACCACAATTCGGCGCCGAGAATCAATGCCCCAATAGCAGTTAGTGTAAATACAAAGACCATTTCCAACATCTGCGCTTTCAACCATACTTTGAGGTCATTTCCCATTTTGCTTAAGATATGATCCGCCTTAGGTTTATAATTATGGGGTACTAATGCAATCACACCATTCTTATACTCTTTAGGAGAAATCATCAGAAATAATCCAAGAAAAATCACCGCATACAAATCCCCAAAGAAACCAAACGTAGACTTAAAAAAGGAACTAGCGTGCTGCATCATTTTATCTCCGCTATCTTCTAGCGAAGGACTTGCATCTTTTACCTTGTCGCCCCAACTTTGATCTTCCAAGTAAGTTTCTACATTCTTTAAAGTCTTTGGGATTCCTTCTTTAAACTGTTCGTATTGTTGCGCCATCGTATTTCCGATCAGATAAGTAACTCCCGAAATGAAACCAAAAACGATAAAAAAAGACAGCGTAAGCGTGATGCCTTTATGCCAACTTGTCCAAGAGTGAATACGATTAGAAATTCCTTGAAAGAAAATGGATAATAGGAGACCCCCGAACAATAGAAGTAATATGCTAAACGTTTTTACGAACAGCGAGGCAAACAGTACAAACAATAAAACGACAAAGGATATCAGCGAAGTTTTACGCATGATGGCTTTTTTTTCCGATTTTTCCATAATACCCGTACAACAACGGACTTTGGAAAACGTTTTGCCTTTTACGTAGCAAGAAACTATTTGGATTGATCTGTACTCAAATAGAAAAAGACCGCGTGAAACGCGGTCTCCAAAATTTCCGAATAGGACTACTTGATAATCAGCAGTAAGGGGTGTGATTACCCTTCCAATTCCATGATTTCTTCGGCCAATTGCTCCCATCTTGTTTGCAATTGCTCCCAAGCTGCTTTAGAAGAATTGTATTCTCGAGTAGCTGTTTTTAGCTTTTCGGCATCTGAAAAGACTTCTTCCGTAGCTAATACCGCTTCCAATTGATTGACCTCTTTTTCTGAAGTGGCGATTTGTGCTTCCAGCTGCGCCAGTTCTTTATTTTTCTTTTGTAGCTGCGCTTTAGAATCGTCCGTAAGCACGGGTTTTGCTTTTTTCTCTGCTTTTGGTTTTTCTTCTTTTTTCTCCGCTGGAGCAGGTTTTGTCACGCGCTTGCTACTCCAAGCTTCGTACTCTTCGTAGGTTCCTGGATATTCTTTGATGTCTTTTTCTTCGATGTACCAAATTTTGTTGGCTACATGATCCAGGAAATAACGATCGTGAGAAACTACGATCAAGGTGCCTTCGTATTGCTGCAAAGCCTGAATCAAGATATTCACCGAAGCCATATCCAAGTGGTTGGTAGGCTCATCGAGCACCAAGAAGTTCGCATCTGCGGTCAATGCCTTTGCTAACGCCACGCGAGATTTCTCACCTCCAGACAAAACCTTGATTTTCTTGAACACATCATCTCCGGTAAATAAGAAACAGCCCAAAATAGAGCGTATTTCCGTTTCTGTATGCTTAGGAGCGAAGTTTTGCAGCTCTTGTAAAATAGAATTTTCCAAATGCAAGGCTTCCAACTGATGCTGTGCAAAGAACGTTTGCGACACGTTATGTCCTTTCGTAGTCGTACCGGCGAATTCCGAATCATCGTCCGCCACAATGCGCAGCAAGGTCGACTTACCTTTACCATTGGCACCAATTAAAGCGATTTTATCACCCTTTTCGATTAATCCATCGGCATTTCGCAGGATTTCAATATTTGGATAACTTTTTGAAATGTTTTCTAAGGTCACTACGTGGCGACCAGAAGGTTTGGAAAACTTAAAGCTGAAGTTTACTTCTGGATTATCGTCATCCACGTCCGAAATCTTTTCCATCCGATCCAACGCTTTTATACGCGATTGTACCATCTTGGCTTTCGATGCTTTCGAACGGAAACGCTCAATCAATTTTTCTTCTTGCTTAATCTTCGCTTGTTGATTTTTAAACTGATTGCCTTGTAATTCTTCGCGAAGCGCTTTCTCCTCCAGATAGAAAGAATAGTTACCAGCATACAAGGTCAGCTTACCTTTGCGAGATTCTACCGTCTTGTTGATGATCTTATCTAAGAAATACCGATCGTGCGAAACGATGATAATTGCACCCTCAAATGATCCCAAATAATTCTCCAACCATTTGATGGAAGGTAAGTCCATGTGGTTGGTTGGCTCATCTAATAGCAAAATGTCGGGAGTTTGCAGTAAAATACGCGCTAACATCACGCGCATCCGCCAACCTCCAGAGAAGGTGGCCAAAGGGCGTTTTTGCTCTTCTTCGGAGAAGCCCAAACCCGCCAAAATCTCGTTTGCACGAAACTCGATGTTGTAACCGTCTAGCGCTTCAAACTCCATTTGCTTGTCGCTCAATTTGTTCAGAATATCATCCGAATAGTCGGTTTCCAATTTCTGGAGCAAATTTTCTATTTCTTCGTGCAACTGATTTTGGCGTTCAAACGCTTCCATTGCCACTTGCACAATATTCTTTTCGGAATGGTAAGACAGCAAGTCCTGATTCAGGTAGCCGATCTTCAGATCTTTGGCCATGGAGACCGTGCCCGATGTGGGCGTGTATTCACCTACGATAATCTTTAGTAAAGTAGATTTTCCTGTTCCATTAGCGCCAATAAGCCCTACTTTGTCGCCCGGTTTGATGTGCCAGTTGGCATCATCGTACAAAGCCCGAGAGCCTATTTCAAAAGTTAAATTATTAATCGAGATCATTTCCGCAAAAGTAGTGAATATTTCTGCTTCTTTGGCTAAATTTGCCGTACTATGTATAAACTTGTCAAACCATTCTTTTTTAAAATGGATCCTGAGTCGGCACATCATTTGGTGACCGGCGGATTGACCAAAGTGTCCAAAATCTGGGGTTCAAAAGCAGTATTAAAAGCTTCGTATACGGTAGAAGATCCTCGCTTGGAACGCGAAGTGTTTGGTTTGAAATTCAAAAATCCAGTGGGCCTTGCTGCAGGTTTTGACAAGAATGGATCGTACATAGAAGAAATGGCTTCTTTCGGTTTTGGATTTATCGAGATCGGAACCGTAACGCCAAAGCCACAACCGGGTAATGATAAGCCGCGGATGTTTCGCCTGATTCCAGATGCCGCGCTTATCAATCGCATGGGTTTTAACAATCAAGGTGCTGATGTGGCGGCAGGTCGTTTAAAACATCTTAAAAATAAAGGCAACTTAATTATTGGTGGTAATATTGGTAAGAATAAGCTGACGCCAAACGAGCAAGCAGTCGATGATTATCTGTACTGTTTCCACGCCTTATATAGTTATGTCGATTATTTTGTTGTGAATGTGAGTTCGCCCAATACGCCCGGGTTAAGAGAATTGCAAGAGAAAGAACCGCTGATGCATATCTTAAACACCTTGCAAGCGGCCAACTTGCAAAAAGATTCGGCGAAGCCGATCTTATTGAAAATAGCACCCGACTTGACCGATAGCCAGTTGGATGATATCGTCGAGATCGTACAAGAGACAAAGATTGCCGGCGTGATTGCGACTAATACGACTATTTCACGAGACGGACTAAAAAGTGATTCGCGATTGGTGCAGGAATTAGGAGGTGTGAGCGGAAAACCATTGACCAAACGTTCCACAGAAGTGATTCGCTATTTGGTTCAAAAATCTAACGGAGCATTTCCAGTAATTGGTGTCGGTGGTATACATTCTGCTGCAGATGCGCAAGAAAAATTAGAAGCTGGTGCCGCCTTAATTCAATTGTATACGGGTTTCATTTACGAAGGTCCGGGCTTGGTCAGCAAAATCTGCAAAGCGTTACTCAAAAAGTAATTCATTCGCTGTGCTCAAAATCGCCTATCATCCAGCTTATGTACATCCTGTGCCCGACAATCATCGGTTTCCGATGGCCAAGTACGAATTGATACCAGCGCAATTGCTGCACGAAGGATTGGCTACTAAAGAGAATTTCTTTGAACCAATATTAGCAGATCGCGCCACGATTTGCCTAGCGCACGATTCCGAATATGTCGATCATTTGCTCGATCTTACCTTGGATGCCAAAATGGTGCGCCGCATTGGCTTTGCGTTATCCGAATCTTTGATTATTCGCGAGCGATTGTTGGTCGATGGTACGATCAAAGCCTGTCATTATGCACTAAAATATGGCGTGGCTTTCAACGCCGCTGGAGGTACGCATCATGCTGGGCGTGATTTCGGGGAAGGATTTTGTTTGCTCAATGATCAGGCGGTTGCCGCGGCGTATCTACTAGATCAGAAGCTTGCGAATCGAATCTTGATCGTAGATCTGGATGTGCATCAAGGAAATGGCACAGCACATATCTTTCGGGATCATCCCGATATTTTTACCTTTTCGATACACGGAGAGAAGAATTATCCTTTCGTAAAAGAACAGTCGCACCGCGATGTAGGATTGAACGATGGCATTGGCGACGCGGATTATCTAGCGAAACTGCTGGAGACATTGCAGCCCGTATTTGAGCAGGTAAAACCTGATTTTGTGTTCTACCAAGCTGGCGTCGATGTGTTGGCGACCGATAAGCTGGGCAAATTGGGATTGACGGCGGAAGGTTGTCGACAGCGTGATGAAATCGTATTTGATTTGTGCCGCAAATTTCAAGCTCCTGTACAAGTCAGCATGGGCGGCGGATATTCCGAAGTTTTGCGCCATATTGTGGATGCTCATGTGAGCACGTACCGCACGGCGATTGACCTGTACAATTTATAATTATAGTATTATTTAAATTTCAATAAGCATGTTTTTTCATCAGGACGCTACGTTCGAATCCTTATCTATACATCGCGTGGGCAACAAAGCTCGCGACGAATATTACGCCTTGTCCGAGCAGCCGATTGACCTGAGTCAAGACGAGGTGTTACCCGATTTGCTGATGCAATATTTTATGAAGCCTTTTGCGAAAGTGAAAGAAGTATATCGATTCTTTCACCCGAACGAAGATTTGCAACTCAATGAAGTATATCATTTTGCGCATGCATTTTTTGAGGGGAAAATGCCTTTTCATGAGTTTTCGGAGCAAGTAACCAAGCATTTATACGAAGTATCATCGCACCCGAATATTAAACCGGGCGAATTGTATGTGGTAGCGCTCAAAAATATACAAATGGAAGGTGAGGAGGGATCTGCTGTTGGTATCTTCAAATCAGAAAACAAGGAAACTTATCTGAAAGTATATCCGGATCAGGGGGGATTTGGGCTGGAGTACGAACAGGAAGCCATCAACATTAATAAGCTGGATAAAGGTGTGGTGATCGTGAAAGCGGATGCCGAGGAAGGATACAAAGTATTGGTAACGGATCAAACCAATGGCTCGGATGCCGTGTATTGGAAGGATGATTTCTTGCAATTGCGCGTACGCGACGACAACTACCAGCAGACTGGTAATTTCCTCAAGGTGTACAAAAACTTTGTCAACGAAAAGATTGATGAAGTGTTTGAAATGGATAAAGCGGAGAAAGTGGACTTACTCAACCGTTCGATGAACTACTTCAAAGCACACGAAACTTTTGAAGAAGAAGAATTCTCGGGTGAGGTTTTGGGCAATGCACAAGCGATTTCGTTGTTTAAGGAATACCGGGAGCAAGTTAGCGAAGAATTGGATATGCCATTCCAGACGAATTTTGATATCGCAGCAGGAGCTGTTAAAAAAATGTCTTCTGATTATAAATCAGTTGTGAAATTGGATAAAAATTTTCATATTTATATCCACGGTAAGCGAGATTACATCGAGCGGGGATATGATGAGGATCGCGGGATGAATTACTATAAATTGTATTTCGATAACGAACAATAGCTTATGCGGTCAGCAGGATCAAAAAACAGGCTCTATTTTTGGATAATAGGAGTTTGTGTCGTATTGGGCATCATCGGATATGTATTCGTGCAAGATCCTGCTCGGGTAGAATGGCTTTACTCTAGAAACCTTTATCCGCTGTACAGCTATTTGCCTACGATCCTGTTTAGCTGGCTTCCATTCAGTCTAGGTGATCTTTTCTATGGGTTTGCAGTGATCGGGTTGTTGCTGCTGTTCGTCAGAGGAATTAGATTTTTGATTCTCAAAAAATGGGAGCAAGCTGGCCGGTCAGGGCTACAGTTTGTTTGCACGATTTTATTGCTGCATCACATCTTTTATATGAGTTGGGGACTCAACTATTACCGGCAACCATTGGCGATGAACTATGCGTTGGATGTAGCAAATATCAGCACTGAAGATTATGAAATAGTATTAGATAGTCTGATTCGGCGAGCTAATGTTTTGCGGCAGCAAGTAGATGTCCAATTGATCGCCAATTCGCGTAACATGCAGCCGTTGGAGCATGTGATGTTGGCAGATACGACTTTTAACACTATATTAAGTAAGAAGCATATTAGCGCAAAGCATCCTGTATCTAGCACATTAGCTTCCTATTTTACGGTAAATGGTTATTTCAATCCCTTTACGCACGAAGTACAGGTGAATGCATTGATTCCTTGGCCAAGTTTTCCATTCACGGTAGCGCATGAATTGTCGCATCAAATGGGGATTGGTTTTGAAGATGAGTGTAATTTTATTGCATACCAAGTGCTGTCCGAACATCCGAATCCGTGGTATGCTTATAGTGCACATTATGCGGCCGTTCAATCTTTGCTCGGAGCTATGCGCTATGCAAAGCCGCAACTGTTTAATACCTATTTTAGGAAGTTGGATCCCGCAATTGTGCGCGATTTGCAATCAGAACAAGATTTTTGGTCTAATTATAGCGGTCCAGTTAATTACATTTCTGGAATAATATATAACCACTATTTGCAACACAACAATCAGCCTGAAGGTACCCAACGCTATAGCATGATGAATCGCTTGATCGTGGCTTGGTACAAGAAAGAGAATATAGCCAAACGCTAAATTATGCGGTTGAATTTTCTTCTGTATTGATAGGAAGTGTGAAGCTAAATGTAGAGCCTTTGTCCACTTCACTATCTACCCACAAGGTACCGCCATGCTTTTCTATAATCTGCTCGCAGATATATAATCCTATTCCCATGCCTGGAAAATGCTGCTGAATATGGCGAGCGCGATAGAAACGCTCAAATATCTTTTTCTGATCATTTAGACTAATACCCATTCCAAAATCTTGAACGGAGAACTTGATGTATTTGCTGATTACGGACAGAGAAACTTCTATTTTTCGAGCTTTGGGCGAATATTTTACTGCGTTAGCAAGAAGGTTTTTAACGACTTGGCTGAGCTGCGCTTCATCACCCACGTAAGATCCTTCAATACCACCAGAAAATATAATTTCATGGCTATCCGTTGTTCGACTCATGGATTCGACAGCTTCCTCCACCATATTATTGAAGTCAAATGCCTCGCGATGCACTTCCAAATTGCCCGATTGTATTTTAGATACGTCCAATAACTCTGCAATTAATCTATTCAGTCTATCCAATTGGACATTCGCTTTGTCCATTATATCGATGATTTTGGCATCAGAGTCTTTCGGTAGCAAACGCGTCGCGTATTGTAAATATCCTTTCACAGTGGTAAGTGGTGTTTTCAGTTCATGACTTGCCACGGCCAAAAAATCATCTTTACGCAATTCAATGGCGCGCCGATCTGTAATATCTTCAATAGCTAATAGGATACGATCTTTGTAAGTACCTTCCAATTCTATACGATGCGCGTTAAGCAACATCAGTTTTTGACCGATATGTGGAAAGTTGTGTTCCACTTCAAAGTCAAGCACTGGATTATTTGTGGGAAGAATCTTTTCCAGCAATTCTCGCAAAGCATCAATGTTCCATTGACCATTTCCCAAATCATACAATTTCTTATTGATTGTTTCAGACCGATTAACTTTAAAAGTGCGCATGAATTCCTCATTGGCTGTAAGTACCTTTAAATCAGAATCCAACACTAGCAAGCTTTCACGCACCGTCTCCACGATGCTTTTAAGATATTCCTCACTCAATCGCAAACTCGCAGTGCGTTCATTTATTTTCTGCTCCATGAGCTCACGCTGCAGGTGTAGCTCTTGTTCGGCCTTTTTGCGATCAGTTACGTCATTTTGAACTCCAATAAAATGAGATACCTTTCCAGCATCATCCACAATAGGAGAGATATACAATTCGTTCCAAAACAATTCGCCAGCTTTTGTATAGTTCCTAATCTCCACGTTTGCATGTTTCCCTTCTTTTACGGCATCGCGCAGTTTTTTTCGCATCTCCTGTTCTCGATCATCTCTTTGCAGAAATCGACAATTATGACCGATAATCTCTTTGCGATCATAACCGCTGATGCGTTCAAATGATTTATTGCAATATACAATAGGGTTGTCTGGCAAGTTATTGTCTGTAATAATAATACCAGAAACACTTGCGTCTAGTGCGGCATGAAAAAGAGGACTAATATCTTTGGTGCTCCAATCTGGCGTAACTGTCTGTGATGGTTCACGTTCTTCTTTCATATAGCAGTTATCTATGAGGATAGTCGCAGATAATTACTAATTGATGTTTTAGTAATTATCTGTCCAATCCGTCGAGTAATATAGAGGTTGCGATTTGTTCGCAATAATCTTCCGGATTTCCAGCTGTCAATGCGCCTAGGTAGGCGTTTGTTGCCCATCGAGATCTTTTTGTAATAATATCATTATGAATGAACTTCTCTCGCAACTTCCCCGACAATGTTCTTTTCAATTTTTTTTCAAATCGAACAAAGTGCTCATTAAAAATCATATCGTTCATGTACGTGTATCGTTTTCTTTTAGCCAGTATTTACAACTTTAAGGCCAAAATATTCCAGAAATTAGCTCGGAATTATAATTTATTTCGATTACGCATTTATAACGAGAGATATAGGTATCTATACTTTTAACATATAATAACACTTATCTGATTTCGACTTTCGCAAGACAGGCATCGCGACATTAAATACGGGAATTCCTTCTTTGGTTTTTCCCTCAAGAGTACCCGCGTGTGCATGTCCATGAAACGCGGCGAACACATTGCCACGGTTAATCGGCTCGGCCAAGCGAGAGGATCCTAAAAATGGAAATAACACTTCGGGCTCACCAACTACTGTTTCTTGGATCGGTGCATAGTGCAATAAGGCAATCTTTGGTATCTCTGGGTGCTCCTGATCTAAGCGAGTTAAAGCCCGTTCGAGTTGTAAAGATTCGTTTACCACTTCATGTACGAAAGATTTCATCATATCTTCCCCAAATATTGAAAGCATGTATTGATCAAAACCACCACCAAAACCTTTCACACCTGCAAAACCGATATCGGCTAATACCGTAGATTCACCGTCAAGTATGGTCATTTTGTTTTCCATCAGGATTTGTTTTATAATCTTTTGCCTTCCTTTCTCATAATCGTGATTGCCTAAGACACCTACTACCGGGATCTGCAAAGCCCGAAGATCTTCTGCTAAAATTGCAGCTTCATCCTCGTCGCCTGTATCGGTGAGATCACCACAAATAACCAATACATCCGCCTCGTGAGATACTTCTTCAAAGATCGTTTTCATCTTTCCGCGATCGTTCATCTTAATATGTATATCCGCCATCGCGGCTACTCTTTTTGCTGTACGTTTTGCGTTCATACTATATTGTCGTAATGGTATATGATTTATAATTCCATTCTTTAATATCTACCTGGTATTGCGTCTGATCAATTAGCGGTCCGCGGCAGACCTTTTCTACCGGTGCCGGAAGATCATACTGTTCTTGCGCGCGTGCGATTAATTCATCAAACAACCATTTTGGTATGATGGAGCGATAATCTGCGGGATATACGAATTGAAAGGTGAGCAATTGTGCCAATAAAATATGCCAATGCCGATCCATTCGCGACAACAAATGCTTCCAATCAACATGTTGACCATAGCGCAATAGGATATGATTCACATCAGCGCTATCATTACGTTCCCGATTTTGTACATACAGTTTGCACCAGATCAGTTCCTCTACAGGAATAAATTTGACGGGCAGTTCAGCGAACTCACCTTCGCTCGCCCGTTCGTACCAGCCATCATCTACCGTGCAAATGTTGTTGACAGTATCAAATATGATGTCAATGAAATATTCACCATGAAATACCTTGGCTAACCAACGTACATCGGTCAGCTCCGTGCGGTATCCTTTTTCGGCAAAAGCTTTTAAAATTTTGGGATACTCGCTGCTTTTACAAAAGATATCCAAGTCTTTTGTATCTCTAAAGATGCCTGTATATTGAAACATCGCGAATGCTCCGCCCAACATAAACTGACAGTCATTGTCGTAAATTAATTGCAAGGCATCCTTGTAGAAGGCCTGAGATTCTAATTTTTGTTTTTCTGTCTCTATCATATTTCTGATCCTTCATTATACGGCTAAAAAATCTTCTAAAACGCGCTCGTCTTCGCCCGGAAATCCCCGATCGGGAATCTCCGGCATATGGATAGTTGGATCGCCTTCCTCCAGTGGAGTAGGATGATCGCGCTCGTTAGGATCTGGTACATCTTCGTGATCTGGTATCGCGTTAGCATAACCATTTTTGATATATACGTTAACCTGTAAAGAGGTCGGATTAAGTTTGTTCATAGATGTGTATTAAATAGGTTTTATAAAACCGTGCTTTCATCATAACAGCGCAAAACAAAAATGGTTGTAATATAAATACGCATATTTGCTGCGACATTTAGGAGTTAACATATAAGAATCAAACATGTCTCTACAAGATTTGTTGTACCAAGAGCTATGACGAAAAAGACTTACCATGCCATGCATACATGGTTTTTAGGTATATTGATGTGGTCGGCACTGCCACTATATGCCCAACAAGACAGCATATCTGATGATAGTAACAGCTCCGATACGACCACTATTGTTAGAAATGATTTAATAGATACTACACAACAAGCATCTAAGGAACAACCTGTAGTCGTTGATCTGAAATTAAATGCCCTACAAGGGCGAGTCGTCGCTTTGACGCAGGAGATTGATAGCGCAAAAGCGGATCAAGATACCTTACGAAATAATGTAGGTGTTTTAGATACTGTTATACAACCATCTACCGTCTTCTTGAACGAAAAGGTGCGAGACATTACCGTGTTAAAGCGGGAGATAAGCCGATATAGGCAAGATTTGCAACTAGAACGACAAAAGCAAAGCACGTCAGCTAATAATGACAGCAACCGTGTAGATGGCGTTTTACATGAATTGCAATTGGGTATCGAAGATTCACTCATGCGTCTTGACCAGCGTTTAGATGGCCTTTTGGCCAATGTGGTACAGATTCGTGAAAACCTGACGAATCCTGTGTTGACAGATACCTTAGCGCAAGATTCTAGTTATAGCGCCACGATGGAAATGCCAACAAGACGGCGTGTGATGACCTCTATTCGCAATAATTTGGATAGCGATAAACCGTTGGAGCAGTTTTTTGATTACGCCGCTTGGAGCAGTCGGCTGTTATTGATTTTACTCACTTTAGGATACCTATATTGGACATTCCGCTTAGGTAGAGAAGAAGAAAGCACCAAACAACGATGGCGTCTCTTTAAGCACTTTCCACTTTGGATTCCATTGGTCAAATCCCTTATTTTCTTCTTAATCTTATTGCCGCTAACTGCTTATGTGATTCCTATTTTCATCATACAGATGAGTTATCTCATCATCTTTATGCTACTGTATGGCTTACATTATAGTCAGTTTTCCACGGTACAGAGAAATGCCGTTCATGTGGTATTTGGTGTATTTTTATTGCTGATCGTAGCCAATCTGATCATTTCCGAAGCTTTGTGGATTCGTTTGATTGCAGGCGTGTTGAATGTATTTGGACTAATCGTTACATGGCGAATAGGACAACCGACGAAAGAAGGTGAACCAGCCAATCATATTCGTCCAGTAGCTAAGTGGGCTATCTTGCTTGGCTTCACAGTCTCTATCATCAGCAATATCTTTGGCTACGTATATTTAGCACGTATCAGTAGTATCGCTGCTAGCGTTGGACTTATTCAAGCGCTAGCTTTGCGTGCTTTTGGCACCATGTTGCTGAAAGATTTAGACCAGCATTATAATAAAGTTTCGAGGGAAAATCTTATACGTCGATTTGATTTGCAACGCATGCTTAACAGCCTGAATAGGCTGATTTCTTTAATCTGCTTGATTATTGTAGCAATCGTAGTGGTAAACAATTTAAATATTACTGCACGCACAGCAAACTTTCTACAAGGCGTGCTCTACAAAGAACACGCCTTAGGTAGTATAACGTACAATTACGCGAACCTTTTGTTGGCAATCCTAGTATTGTGGGGTTCCAACTGGTTGCAAAAGAATTTGAAGCATCTACTGAATGATCCGTCTTCGGATGAGCTGCAGATGAAGCGAATGACTTTGTTTCCGTTATTTCGATTGATTTTGGTTGTTGTTAGTTTTTTCTTTGCAATCAGTATTCTAGGTTTAGGATTAGATAAGTTGACGGTGATTGTCGGCGCACTCACAGTAGGTATTGGTTTTGGTTTGCAAAACATTATCAACAACCTTGTTTCCGGAGTAATATTAGTCTTCGAAAAACCATTCAAGATCGGTGACTACATCGAGTTAGCGGATAAAAAAGGGCAGGTGCTAGAAATCGGTATTCGCTCTAGCGTACTATTAACAGACCAGGGTGCTAAAGTGATTATTCCGAATGCGGACCTATTTTCAGGACGCTTAGTCAATTGGACTTTCTCATCCACAGATATTCGGGTAAATTTGGATTTATCGATTACAGGTAGCAATAATATTGAAGATGTCAAAGAGCGATTGCGTAACCGCCTGAAAAATGATCGTTTTGTAGATAAATCCATTCCCATCAAGGTGTACACAAAAGATATTCAGCCAGATACCTATAAAATTTCTATTCAGGTTGGTGTCAAAAATGTAAGACAAATTGAGCGATTTAGAAGTCAGTTTTTAGAAGGAATAAAGGAAGAATTACATACACTGCAAGTGAATATTGCATCCGTATAATCGGTGCAAAATAAATATATGAGTGATCAACAAAAAATTATGCTCGAGACCTTGCGTCAATCTAGCGTGGCAACGGCTATATACACGTCGGCGGCATTGCATATAGGATTTATTAATAAAGGCATGCTAGCACTATGGGGATATGCTAATGAGAATGAAATTGTACAATTTCCAGATCTACTGCTCGACAGAGATCAGCAATATCTTGCGAGCTTGCTTTCTGATGTTTGGAATCAAGGTAAGCCATTTCATGTGACGGCGTATCCTGTCGCTATGAATGGTAATGAGACTGGTAAAAAGCTTTATGCAGATATCCATTTGCAGCCAATCCCGAATTCGAATGGCGAAACAGAGTATATGATTCACACCATGCAAGAAGTAGAAAATCCGTTTTCGAATTGGCACGTTGACAATATACAAAGCAAAGAAATATTAGCCGACGAAAAGTTACAACAATGGAGTCGCGCGCTTTCGCACGATCTACGGAACCCACTTTCGGTTGCGAAGTTAGGATTGCAATACATGCGATCTCGTACTGATATGAACCCTGAGGAACAAAATAAATGGACTACTGTGGTGTCCGATGCACTAAAGAGTGTTGAGAAGCTAATAGTGGATGTCGTTGAGGTAACTAAACAGGAGAGAGTATGCTCTGAAGCTTCAGAGTTGTCGGATGCATTTCGGCAAGTTATTAAACAGAATCAAATATTGATTAATGAGTCAAAAAGCAAGTACAATTACGAAATCATTACCGCTGCGCGTGTAGAAGCCCCGCTCTTCTATGCTATCTTTAATTTGGCTATTCAAAGTGCTGCACAATTTTCAGGAAGTTTGCAGCATCATATGGTGAGTACAACATGTGTGTTAACTGATAATGTTTTGCAATTTGTTATCTCCAATACCGATACTGGTACTTCACAGGATTTTATTGGCTTTACCGTTTTAGAGCAGTGGATACAGCAAATCAAAGCGGCAGAGATCGTACGAGATTCTGTCAACAGACAGCTAATATTTAGTTTACCTATTCTATAATTATATTTTTTCGGAAAGTAAACTTTCTGGTATGAGAATTGGTCTATAGAAGTACAGACAAGTTAATCGCATTTTTGAAAGAGAAGAAGTGTAGTATTAGGCGGCTGCAATATATAGATAGCAGATAATTATGGCACAGAAAAAAGTTTTCATTTGTGATGATGATAAGGGCATAACCGATATGTTGGAAATGGTATTGGAATTGGAAGATGTAGACACCATCACCGAAACGGATAGCATTTACGCTTACGATAAGATGATCGAGTTCAAACCCGATATTCTAATCGTAGATTTATGGATGCCGGTAGTCACAGGCGATCAGTTAATTAAAAAGATTCGCGCTAGTGAAGAGCTTAAGCATATTTTTATCATTTGTATTTCTGCAAGTCGCGATGGTTTGCAAGTCGCGAATGAAGCGGGTGCTAATACCTTTATAGCGAAACCATTCGACGTTGACGAATTCTTAACGACAGTAGAAAACGCGGTTATTAGCGCCGCGTAAACCAAACCGGTTTGAGTGATATTTCATTCCGAAGCCGCGATGAAGATGTAAAGGAAAAAGATAAGTTAAGTAGAAGGCGTCATTGCGAATCCGAGGAACGAGGATGTGGCAATCTGTCAATCTTATTAACTATATGTACTCACAGGGAAAACAGATCGCTTCGTTCTCTCGCGATGACGGCATAGAAAAAATATCTTTCATCACAGCATTTATACAAATAGAGCCGAGATAATTTTATCTCGGCTCTATTTGTATTATTAAGTTTGTTTTTGAGACTTAAGATCCTAAGAATTCAATTAAATCTTTATTTAATTCCTCAGTGTGGGTGACATTCAGTCCATGCGGCGCATCCTCATAAACCTTGAATTCACTTCCGGAGATTAGTTCTGCAGCTTGTTCTGCTGAAGTAGCAATCGGCACGGTGCTGTCTGCTTTGCCATGAATAATTAGTGTTGGCAAGCTTATTTTGGCTGTTTCAGGTCTGAAATCAGTATCCATCCATGCCTTCGCCGCTTCAATCGTAGCTTCCACATTGGCTGCAGATGATACAACCAAATCTGCGTCTAATTGAGATTCCGGTACTGCATCAGGTTTTTTGTCTACATTATAAAATTGTTGGTGAAACTCTTTTAAGAAAGCTATGCGATCCTCCTTCAAATTGGCCAAGATATCATCCAAATCTTCCTGTGGCACGCCATCAGGATTATCATCCTTTTGTTTTACCAATGGAATGATCGAAGCGACCAAAGCGAGTTTAGCAATTCTATCTGTTCCGTAATTAGTGACGTATCTAATCACTTCACCACCGCCCATTGAAAAGCCGACCAAGGTAACTTCTTTCAAATCCAACTCTTCCAGCAGTGCATGTAGATCAGAAGTTAAGCTATCGTAATCGTACGCACTTCCAGTAGTTGAATCACCAAAACCGCGACGATCATAAGCTATAACGCGGTATCCTGCATCCACCAGTGCGGTAGTTTGGTTATTCCACGATGTATGACTTAGTGGCCATCCATGTATTAAAACGACGGGTTTACCCGATCCTTGATCTTGGTAATGAATATCTACTAGCTGTCCGTTACTCTTATTTGTTATTTTTGCCATATTGATGCTGTTAAAAGTTTAAATTTCAATTCGTTTCTGCGATGATGTGTGTATTGCGCCCATGCTCCACAATGCTAGCCAGATCAGTGGCGGCTGGAAAAATAGCCGGATAAAGCGTGCTGTGTCAGTATTGAGACCAAATGCATTTCGTTGATTTTTATATTGAGCCCAATTGCCTGGGAATACAGCCAGCAAGAAGGCACCAATCATCCAACCAATTTTCGGGTCGCGATGTCCCCGAAAGAGTACAAGTAATCCAAGTAGAATCTCAACATAACCAGACCAGAGCACTGTCTGATCTTTTGTTGCCGGCATCCAATTAGGAACTTGCGCTCGAAAGGCTCGACGGCCAAAGGTGAGATGTGCTATGCCGGCATACACAAAAAATACGCCTAGCGCTATTCTGCCGAGATTCCTACCAATTCCTAGTTTTTGCTTATTTTTCCCTTTCATCATGCTGCTTTTTAAATTTATGCAGGCACTTTTCGAAAACATTCACGTGCCCAGATCCGATGTTTCGCCACCGTTTTTACAAACTCGTCTAAGTGCTGATCGGCCGTTTCTACTAAGATTCCCCAATCGTCATCATTTTTTTTGATATAGGTATGACTTAAAATTTCTTCTGCGCCAGCACCAAAAGCCATCGGCTTGCAATGTCTATACACCTCATTAACAAATTGAAACACATCTGGTTCTGCGGATAATACTTTAATTGATCCATCGCCACTTGGTATAAATAATGCATCGTATAAAACAGAAGATTCTGTCAAGAAACTATGCTCTATCGCGAGTATATTGCCCTGTTTACTTTTTACGGAACCTACTTTAGGCCCGATCAATACCGGTGTAGCACCACCTTCTTCCAATGGGATGGTCAATTTCTCCAAAGATTCTTCACAAACACCATCCGCTACAAGTACAGCGACTTTTTTTGTCTTAATACTTTCCACTTTATTGAATTCCATACTCAATGCTTCTGATTTTTCTACTTCGGGCTTGTTTGGGGTTATTGGGTAATCTGCGTGATTCTGCTTGGCGTAAAACAAGGTTTCTTCCGCCAAACCATTTGGCACTTCCAGTCCCAAATTGTCTGCTACTTGCTTTGCTAAGTCTTTGTTTACTTGCGAAAGGATTCCCAAATAGCGTTTTCGTACTTCAACGAGATTTATCTTTCCCAATTCAAAGCTAAACGCGCTGACGATATGCGATTTTTCTGGCTCAGATTGGCTATTATAAAACAAGGTAGCTTGTGTGAAATGATCCGCAAAACTATCCGACCTGCCGCGTACTTTGGTTTCCGTTGTTTCTTCAGGGAAAGAATCAAAACCTTGCCCTTGTATCATCGCGTGGAACGGGCATCCGCCACCCATACTATTCGGAAAGTAATTGGCTTTGCCTTTTGCAATATCATGGCGCATGTGTCCGTCCCGCTGATTGTTGTGTACAGGAGCGACCGATCTGTTGATTGGTAATTCGTGAAAATTAGTGCTTCCTAAGCGGCTGAGTTGTGTATCTGTATAAGAAAACAAACGACCTTGCAAAAGTGGATCACTTGAAAATTCTATACCGGGCACAATATGACCTGGATGAAAGGCAACCTGTTCTGTCTCCGCAAAGAAATTATCTGGATTGCGATTCAAGGTGAGTTTACCAACGCGTTGTACAGGAATCAATTCTTCTGGAATAATCTTGGTAGGATCTAGCACATCAAAGGAAAAGCTATCTGCTTGCTCTTGCGTAAAGATCTGTAAGCCCAATTCCCATTCGGGATAGTTTCCGGCTTCAATGTTTTCCCACAGGTCACGACGATGAAAATCGGGATCAAATCCAGAAATTTTCTGTGCTTCATTCCAGGCTACACTTTGCATACCTAGCAAAGGCTTCCAATGAAACTTGACAAAATGTGATTCATTTTGTTTATTGATTAGGCGGAAGGTATGCACTCCAAAACCTTCCATCGTACGATAATTCTTCGGGATGGCACGATCTGACATCGCCCACATCATCATATGTGCCGATTCGGGCATAAGCGATACAAAATCCCAGAAGGTATCGTGCGCAGAGGCAGCTTGGGGAATCTCATTATCTGCCTCTGGTTTTACCGCATGTACGAGATCAGGAAAGTTCATCGCATCCTGTATAAAAAAGACAGGTATGTTATTCCCGACTAAATCGTAAATTCCTTCATCGGTATAAAACTTTACGGCAAATCCACGTACATCGCGTGCCATATCGGTCGATCCTTTTGAACCAGCAACGGTCGAAAAACGCACGAAAACGGGTGTTTCTTTCGCTGGATTTTGTAGAAAATCGGCTTTGGTATATTTCTCTAAAGACTCGTATACTTGAAACACACCATGCGCGCCGCTACCGCGAGCATGCACTATGCGCTCTGGAATGCGTTCATGATCGAAGTGGAAGATTTTTTCTCTTAATATAAAGTCTTCTAGTAAGGTTGGCCCACGTTTTCCGGCTTTTAGCGAATTGTTGTTGTCATGAATATTTAACCCTTGATTGGTGGTCATGTTGGTCATATTGTTATTCACCAAGTGTGCATCCATCTGTTCTTTCTTCGGGTTTCTTCCGTTTTTATCAATTGCCATATGTTTATTAGGTTTTGAAAGTGTATTTCCTTATCTCTTTTCTACTATTGAGCGCTTGTTATTAATAAAAAATTCCTGACAGACTTTATTATTAATGAAGCTTGTACTATATCATCAAGAAACCAACAGTTGCTACCTACAATAGTTTGAGAATTCAACCATCTAAAACGTATACGGGTAGTATTACGCCTGTATCTGGCGTACATGCCGCAAAATAGAGGAGGTGACTTCGTGATCTGTACTATCTCAAAAACATTCGAGAAGCAAAAGCGTCTATTGTTTCAGAGACTCGTATACTATGATGTACAAACATAAAATTGAAAAACATGGAGAATAAAGAAACACAAGGATTAGTCAATCCACTTACCCGATTTCAACAGCCACCATATCCAAAACAGCAACAACCATTTCCGGGATTAGCCGGTAAGATGGATCCAATTCCAGATCACGGCGAGACATCGTACGTAGGATCGGGGAAGTTAAAAGGTCGTAAAGCTTTAATCACGGGCGGCGATTCTGGGATTGGCCGCGCAGCGGCTATTGCTTATGCTCGTGAAGGTGCTGATGTGGCTATCAATTATTTGCCGCATGAAGAAGAAGATGCACAAGAAGTGATTCGCTATATCGAAGAAGCAGGACAGAAAGGTTTTGCCATTCCGGGTGACATCACAGACGAAGCTTTCTGCGTACAGTTAGTGGAAGATGCCGTAGCGCATTTGGGCGGATTAGATATATTGGTTAATAATGCCGGTAAACAAAAAAGCCACGATTCCATCGAAGATATTGATTCTAGTGATTTCGATCTGACGATGAAAACCAATATTTATGCTCCGTACTGGATTACCAAAGCGGCTTTAAAGCATTTGAAACCCGGTTCTGCGATTATTGCGACTTCGTCGGTACAAGCGTACGATCCGTCGGCTAATCTTTTTGATTATGCGCAGACAAAAGCTGCGAATGTGGCTTACGTCAAAGCATTATCCAAACAATTAGGACCTAAAGGTATTCGCGTAAATGGTGTTTCACCAGGTCCAATCTGGACGCCATTACAGATTTGTGGCGGTCAGCCATCTGATGCGATTCCAGAATTTGGCGCAACGGCACCATTAGAACGCGCAGGGCAGCCGGTGGAGTTAGCTGGAGTATACGTACTATTAGCAGATACGAGCTCAAGCTACTCACACGGACAAATTGTTGGCGTAGCCGGTGGCTATGGCCATCCGTAAAAAAATAATTAGGAGTGATTATTAATGTTGTCTATACGACTGGGTAGTCGGTATGTGGTACGCCCACAGCCGACTACTTTTTTGGTATACTATATGCTGTAATAAAAGAAAGGATTTGCATGAATAACAATCAAACGGTGTTAGATAAGGCAATTGCCAAAGCATTGTCTTTCGTAGATAGTAAACACAACGAGGAATTGGACAATAGCAGTTGTGTACGGGTTGGAATCTATGTACATCGGCGACAACCACCGCTACCACCGTTGGGCATCAATTATATTATCACGTTCAAACGTGGACAAGATCGCGCATGGCAGTATGAAAGCCACGAACGGCACATTCCATCCGTGGATTATGCGAAGGTTACTAACGTAGATCCCATATTGCATTATTGCGGATAATGCACCAAGGATTATCCGCGATTAAATACTTTAACCGTTTCTCTCAGCTCTTTTATTCTGCTTTCGTCAAAATCTCCCGATTGCATTTGCCAGCTCCAGTTTCCTTCGGTCGTTGCCGGCGTATTCATTCGAGCACGCTCATCCAGATCTAAGATATCTTGCATGGGTACGATGGCCATATTTGCGGTAGAGCCGTAAGCTAATCGGAGCAGGGCTTCATTGATTGAGTTTGCATTAACTTGTTGCCCAGCGTAGCGCTTAATATTCTGACGCAGGCTTTCATCCGTTTCCGTCTCGTACCAGCCACGCGTTGTATTATTATCATGCGTACCGGTATACACCACGTAATTCTGCTCATATTGATGTGGGATATGTGGCGATGATGCGATATCATCGCCAAAGGCGAACTGTAATACTTTCATGCCCGGCATATGCTGCTCGTCGCGAAGATCGTAGACCGCATCGTCAATGTCACCCAGATCTTCTGCAATGAAGGGCAGCTCGCCTAATGCCTGGCGGATTTTGGCAAAAAGAGCTTTTCCGGGTGCTTTTTTCCAAGCGCCTGACTTGGCAGATTCGGCACTAGCGGGCACTTCCCAATAAGCAGCGAATGCCCGAAAGTGATCCAGCCGCACCATATCGAACAAAGCAACGTTGCGCGCGATGCGTGCTATCCACCATTTGAAACCTGATTTTTTGTGTGCTTCCCAATTAAAGACCGGCATGCCCCACAATTGGCCATCTGCATTGAAATAGTCAGGCGGCACACCTGCTACCGCTTTGAGACTGCCATCTTCTTCCAGTGCAAAAAGTGACGGATTAGCCCACACATCAGCCGAATCGTGGCTCACGTAAATGGGAATATCACCTAAAATGGATATATCGCGCGCATGACAATAGCGGCGTAATTTTGCCCATTGTTTGTCGAATATATATTGTAACCATTTTTGAAACAAGATGGCAGATTGATGCTGATTGGTAAAGCTTTCCAAGGCGTCTGAATCACGCATGCGATAAGCTTCGTCCCAAGAGTACCAGGCCACATCTCCCTGTTTTTCGCGCAAGACAACGTACAGCGCATAATCATCCAACCATTTGCTTTCTGCTTTGCAGAATTGCTGAAATTGGCGGTCGCTTCTCACATCCGATTGGTCGAAGGCAGCTTGCAAAAGGGACATTTTATAAGCCGCTGCCTGTTCAAAATCTACTCTCTGATGCTTAGACTTCTTTTTTTTCTTTGATAATGATTGACCGTTTTGTGGAATAATCCCAAGCTGTTCCAGATCAATTAATAATGGATTTCCAGCCATCACACTCCATGTACTGTAGGGCGAGTGAAACTGATCTTTTGCGGTAGGCCCGAGTGGCAATACTTGCCACCATCGCTGTCCGGCAGCAGCTAATTGATCAGCAAAGTTATAAGCTTCTTTACCTAAATCACCAATTCCATTTTCGGATGGGAGCGATGTGATGTGCAATACGACGCCTGCACTGCGCTTGTTAACGGTAGATTTTCCTTGTAGCACAGCGATCGGTAAATCTCCGAACAGCGTATTGATGTCCATCTGTTTTGCATCTGTACGCACATCAGACCATGCATGTTGCCAATGGATTTCCTGATCTTCTGGTAAGATAATATGCGTATCCTCCCAATCAAATTTTCGAATATCTTCGGAAGCTGATTTAGCAATAGCAGCAAGGTGTAATGGGATAACAACCACTACCCAGTCTTGGCGATATTTGCGCGCATATGCCAATACATGACGTTTGTATTTGCCAGACACCTCCAAAGGTTGGTACAGGCCATCGCGAAATACATCGGCATGATCGGCTCTCATTCGCAATAAATGATGTAGTAGCGCTAGCTTAATTTTGCCTGAATGCCGTTCTTCCCACAATACAGAAGTTTGATCTTGTAACGGGGAAGCCTTGATTTTTTCCAAATATGTTTGTCGCAGCGCATAATCTACTGGCCGACGGTTATCTGGATCTACAAATCCCAATTCCCACAATTCCGAACCTTGATAGATATCAGGAATACCCGGACAGGTCAATTTTAGCGCTAACTGATTCAATGAATTACTGATACCAAAATCAAGATATTTCAGCAAGAAATCGTGAAATTTCGGAAAGAATACCTGCTTTTTATCCAATAAATAGCTGGCAAAAGATTTGAAACTATCTTCGTATGCTTCATTGGGCGCAGCCCAATCGGAGCGTTCTTTGCCTTCTCTTAAGTACTTCTCTAGATAAGCGTGTAAGCGCGTATCATAATCGTCATACGGTGTATCTGGCATAGGATACGAACCAAATAGGGTCTGATACAAGAAATAACGATCGTTCGCATGTGGTAAATCTTGCATGTAGCTGTCCGCTATATCTGCTTCCCAACATTTCACCGCTTCGATCCATTGCTCAGGTATGGCACTAAGCACTTGTAGTCGTGCGCGTTGATCTTCCCCGCGCTTCGTATCGTGCGTAGCACTACCATTCAGTGCTTCTGGCCATTTGGCTTGTCGATCAAGCATTGCTTGGTGAAATTGCTTTTTCGATAAACCGAAATTCTCCGGATGATCGCCGACCTCATGTCGACCAATATGTCGGTGGTAGGTATACATCAAGGTATCCTCCACACCTTTGGCCATTACCGGACCTGCAAATTGCATGCATCGTGCAAAAAACAACGTAGTTTTTTTGCGTATTTCGCCATCGTCACTCCTTTGCGCCGTATCGAATATGGCTGCAAGTGCTTTTACCGCTTTTTTCTTCGCCGCCTTATCTTTTAACATATGCTCGAAGACAGAATCCATAAGTTTTACAGACGTATCTGCTAGTGGAAATTGCTCATCGTACAAACGATACACGGGAAAGTAAACCAAAAAGCCAGCAATAGCTTCTTTCAGGTCGCTCACCGAGAGGGAGGTTTCTGCGGGTAGCAGCTCCAGATGAAGCAGGTAATGGTACAGATTATCCATTTCACCACCCATATGGTTTTGCAATATGGCGGCCTTTTTTTGGAGTTGTAGCGTAAGCACATCCGCTGTGATACCGGTCAGCTCTTGATAATACGACGTCAGCAACTTTTCGCTTTTCTCGTTCGTTAGTACGTTATTGCATAAGGACAAAAACTCATACCCTGTCGCCCCTTGAATCGGCCATTCCTCTGGCAATTCTTCGCCCGCTTCTAGGATTTTTTCGGCGACGATGTAGGTTTCAGAACCGCATAGCTTGCGCAGATCGCGCAAATACTTGGATGGATTGTACAATCCATCAATATGATCAATACGAAGTCCGTCGAAAACACCTTTATCTACTAATTCTTTGATGAGTGAATGCGTATCTGCAAATACTTCTGGACGATCTACATGCATACAAATCAGACCATTCACCGTAAAGAATCGTCGATAATTGATCTGCTTATCCGTCTCTTGCCAATGGCAAAGACGGTAATGTTGCTGTTCTAATAAGGTGCTCATTGCATTTGCATCCAATCGGAAATGAGCTAAATGTCGCTGTAATTGGTTACGGGCTTTTGCGCCAGCAAATAATTTAGCCAGGGATTGATACACGTTTTTTTGTGCTGACATTTCCGAACTAGGCTCTCCTTGCAATCGTTGCATCAGCTCCGCCAAATCATCATTTTTATCGCTATCATCGGACAATCCCTGTAACAGGTACGTGTAGCTAGATGGAGCGAGTGGAAAAGACTGATCGTAATACTGAATTAAGAATTTTCCTTTATCAAATTGGATGCTTAATTCTTCCTCTTCGCATGCTTGACGCAAAGATTTCCCTAATACAGGCACCATCATCTTGCCGTCCATCAGCTCGCTGCTAAAGCTGGTATCGAAGTACGATTGATAGGCAGAATCCATGCCATTTTCCAACAAATCCATCAACCACGTATTGTCCGGATGAAAAGCCATATGATTGGGCACGATGTCTTGCAACCACGCCATTTGATGCTGGCTTAGTTTCTTTTTAAGCTGGATCAATTGATTTTTCGTGCCGATCTCAGGGTTGATGCGGTGACTACTGATACCATCATAACCGTGCGTGCTACCCGGCGTAGCAGCTAATAACGGAGATGCATAAATAGTATGAACGCCTAATTGTTGTAAGTAGGACGTGATTTGCTCCAAATTGGATAAATTGAAATTCTGATGGAATTGAATGCGATACGTATTGTGAGGATGAGGCATGACAAAGTCCTAAATAAATAATTTATAGTTGTTGAAAGAAAACGCCAGTAGCTGCAGGAATTGTAATTTCGCCATTAAAGAGATCAGCTGTTGGTCCAGTGCCGCCCCATGCTGGATCAGAAGTATCCCAAATCCGTTCCCACGAGTAAGCACTATCTAAACTCACCGTTTGTGCTGCTGATGAAAAGTTGAGTAACCCGACCATTAATTGATCTTCAAAGGCATAACTTAAAACAATGACCGATTTGGATTCATCGTATTGGACGGTAACCAATGATCGATCTACTTGACGAAGGATGCTATTTGCTTTGCGGAAACTGATTAGGGCTTCGTAATAAGCCAACATCTGCTGATGTACCCCTGAATCTACTTCATGCCATTTCAAAACACAATCGGCAAAAGTGGTCTCCGACTGCGGATCGGGCGCTTCGGCATCCGATTGAAATGATTTGAACTCTTCTTTGCGACCTTTTCGTACGGCTTCGATCAGCTCTTCATCGCTATGATGTACGAAGTATTGGAATGGGGTAGAAGCCGACCACTCTTCGCCCATAAACAACATCGGTACAAACGGTGAAGCCATCACGGTGAGTGCCATTAATCGCTGCATATCGGCGGAGAAAAGCATACTAGAGCGTTCGCCCAACATGCGATTGCCTGTCTGATCATGGTTTTGAGAAAACACCACAAAATGGTCTCCCGTAATACCAATAGTATCCGTTCCGAAAAATTTCTGCCGATGTTCAGAGTATTGACCAGTATATACATACCCATGCTGCAAGGATTTCGCCAAATCTGCGACACCGTGAAAGTCGCTGTAGTAACCTTCGGGTTTTCCACCAGCTGCTACGCGTAAAGCATGGTGAAATTCATCGACCCATTGCCCATCCATCGCAAAGCCATTTTTCTCCAAAGATTCCAAATAACGTTTGTCATTTAGGTCGCATTCCACGATGAGATAATGATCTCGCTCTTGTTCCTCGATCCAAGCATTGGTCTCTTTCCGAATATCTTGCAAAATATGCGAGGCGCTCCAATCCTTTAAGGCATGAGCCGCATCGATCCGCAAGGCATCAACGTGATAATCCGCAAACCACATACGCACATTTGCCAGTACAAAATCGCGCACGCCATGGCTATAAGCATCATCAAAATTGATTGCGCTACCCCAAGGTGTGCCATATTTATCGGTAAAATAAGGGCCGTAGTTGGGTGCGTAATTTCCTTCTGGTCCGAAGTGATTGTATACTACATCCAATACAATAGCGATGTCCTGGGCGTGCGCCGCATCAACGAGCTGTTGAAATCCTTTTGGCCCACCATACGAGTCTTGCACCGCAAAAGGGAATACGCCATCGTAACCCCAATTGCGTTCGCCAGGGAATTGTGCAATCGGCATGATTTCAATCGCATTAATCCCCAATTTTTTAAGGTAAGGCAATTTGTCGATCGTTCCTTGGAAATCGTGTGTATTAGTAAAAGTGCCTATATGCAGTTCGTAGATGATCAAATCTTTCATCGCTGGCACTTTATATTCTCCGTCCGTCCAATTAAACGACAGATCTACTACTTGCGATGCGCCATGTACGCCATCTGGTTGATAGTACGAGGCAGGATCTGGATAAGCTTCGCCATCTAAGACAAATTGGTATTGATCGCCCGCTTTCAAGGCATTGGTCTTGGTTTCCCAATAACCGTATTCTTTCCGATCAAGTGTGATAAGCGTTTCTTGATCTTCCACTTGGCATTGCACCGCTTCTGCCTCTGGCGCCCATACCGAAATATGGGTGCCGTCGGCTGTGGGACGAACACCGATTTGATGTCTATTTGGTGTATTCACAACTACTTGCTTTAAAGGTTGCTATTTGCTTTCAGTACGATGATGGAGCGACCTTGTACGGTTACTTCATCTCCGGGATAAAAAGTATCGTGCTCATCAATGGTGTCATATTCGGTGTTGATCACCTTCGTCCATTCTTTTCCGTATTTGTCTGAAGGCAATTTGTAATTAATTGCTTCGTGATACGCATTGAATAGGATATAGAAGTGGTCATCGGTAATCTTTTCGCCATCGTCGTTGAGGGAGCGGATACCATTACCATTTAAGAATACCGCTAAAGAACGCGCAAAGTCATTTTGCCAATGTTCGTCGCTCATCTCGTCACCTTCTGGTAAGAACCAAGCAATATCTTCTAAACCGATTCCTTTGATCGGCATGCCTTGAAACCACTTACGGCGGCAAAAAGAAGGATGCGCCTTGCGGAACGCAATCAATTGCGCGGTGAAGTTTTGTAAGCTTTCATCCCGATTTGCCCAGTCCAACCAAGAGATCTCATTGTCTTGACAATAGGCATTGTTGTTACCGTCTTGTGTGCGTGCAAATTCATCTCCCGCCACGATCATGGGGACACCTTGTGATAGCAACATCGTGGTGAGCATATTGCGCATTTGTTTGCTACGTAAAGCATTGATTTCGTTATCTTCCGTTGGTCCTTCAGCACCACAGTTCCACGATCTATTGTGGCTTTCTCCGTCTTGATTGTTCTCACCGTTGGCATCGTTATGCTTTTCATTATACGACACCAAATCATGTAAGGTAAAACCATCATGTGCTGTGATGAAATTAATACTGGCAGTCGGCCGGCGATAATCATCTTGATATAAATCAGAAGAGCCCATAAAGCGCTCCGCAAATTCACCCAACATAGAATCTGCTCCAATCCAATAATCACGCATACAATCGCGGTATTTACCATTCCATTCTGCCCATCCAGCTGGGAATTTGCCCACTTGATAACCACCTTCTCCAATATCCCAAGGCTCGGCAATTAATTTGACCTGAGAAATGATCGGGTCTTGATGAATCACATCAAAAAAGGAACTTAATTTATTCACCTCGTGCAGTTCACGCGCCAATGTAGATGCCAAATCAAAGCGGAATCCATCGACATGCATTTCCTGAATCCAATAGCGTAAACTATCCATGATCAACCGTAAAACATTGGGCATCATCGCGTTTAGCGTGTTACCCGTACCAGTATAGTCCATATAATAGCGTGGATCTTCGGTCAAACGGTAATACGCCGCATTATCAATTCCGCGGAAAGAAAGCGTTGGTCCCATTTGGTTACCTTCGCCTGTGTGGTTATACACCACATCAAGGATCACTTCTATACCTGCTTGGTGCAATGCTTTGACCATTTCTTTAAATTCGCGGACTTGCTCACCTTGTATACCATTCGCAGCATAACGAACATCCGGAGCGAAGAAACCAATCGTATTGTAACCCCAATAGTTGGTTAAACCTTGATCTTTAAGATGGCGATCGGTGATAAAATGATGAATCGGCATCAATTCGATCGCAGTTACGCCCAGATTTTTCAAATATTCAATAGTTGCAGGATGCGCCATAGCCAAATAAGTTCCGCGTATTTCTTCCGGAATATCTGGATGCATTTGGGTGAAACCTTTGACGTGTGTTTCATAAATAATGCTTTTGTGCATCGGAATTTTTGGTGATTTTACACCTTCCCAGTCAAAAGATTCATCCACCACCACACACTTTGGTATATATGGCGCGCTGTCTAATTTGCTAAAACTTAAATCTTCTTTTTCATGGCCAACTTCATATCCGAATAGCGAGTCGTCCCATTCTAAGGTGCCTGCGATGGCTTTGGCATAAGGATCAATTAATAACTTATGCGCATTAAATCGATGACCGGATGCTGGATCAAATGGTCCGTGTACGCGATATCCGTATAATTGTCCAGGCTGTATTCCTGGAATAAAGGCGTGCCAAACCTGATGTGTGCGTTCTTTGAAGCGAATTTTGACGCTCTCTGTTGGGTCGTCGGTTTTATTAAATAAACATAATTCTACACCTTCTGCATTTTCTGCGTAAATAGAAAAGTTTACGCCTTCACCATTGTAGGTGGCGCCCAGTGGGTAGGGTGATCCCGTTAATACCTTTGTTTCCATGTGAATGTTAGTGTCTTTATCCGTTTGGTTTTGATCCTATAGATCTATTGTCTATGAAAGCCTATGTCTCCTGCGAGATTTATCTTGCGTTATAACATATGTTTTGGCAATTTGTTCGTCGGTAATCATTATATAATTTTCCTATTGCTTGTAGTAAATATTCCTATCTTCGGATATATCCTAATCTGACCTCCTTTTGGAGTGTTCATCAAGTCACAAGAACACTTTCAAATAAGTACGCAAAGTGTGCAATTAATAGATGATAAAAATTGGGTGCAAATTGCGTAATGTACGGTATTTAGTGAGCGTAATACCTGTTTAACTATTCCCCGAAAACAGTTCGTGCGATGCTGAAATGTGATAGATTGTCTATAAAACTGTGTGTAGTATATAGCCAAGGCATTCTTTCTAATTTCCGGTTCGTCATCGGAATGTCTAAAGCATATTTTCCGACTGTTGTGCCGTAAACTTTGTGGCGTAAGGTTTGTTATAAAGATAATGGTCAAGTAGATCAACTTTTTTGGTGGATTTGTAGGTGAGGGGGTCCCAAGGAATAAAAAAAGCTAGGCGCAATGCCTGATCAAGATATAAGGAAAATTGTTAGATACTATAATTAGGAAATATTATGCGAATCGGAATTACATTCTCATCCTTTGACCTACTGCACGCAGGTCACGTTAAAATGCTGGAAGATGCGAAAGATCAATGTGATTATTTAATCTGCGGCCTACAAACAGACCCAACTTTGGATAGAGCGGAGAAAAATAAACCTACTCAAACGGTAGTAGAACGCTACATTCAATTGAAAGGTTGCAAACATGTAGACAAGATCATACCATATGCAACGGAGCAGGATTTGGAAGATATACTACGCTCCTTTAAGTTTCATGTGCGCATATTAGGAGATGAGTACATGCACAAAAACTTTACTGGAAGAAGCTACTGTGAAGAAAAGGGCATAGAATTATATTTCAACCGTCGCGAGAATCGGTTTTCCAGCTCTGCACTAAGACAAATAGTATTTGAGAAGCAAGGTGAAATGGAAGGAACAATCTTGCCATTCAAAGAGCCGATAGCGTTGCAGAATAATATTAAGAAAGTGTTGTTAAAAGGATAGAAAGAGGGATAGGTGATGAAAATAGGAATTACATTTGGTGCATTTGATATGCTTCACGCAGGACAAATCATGTTTTTGGCGCAAGCACGAAAACAGTGTGATTATCTAATCGTAGGTCTTTGTACAGACGGGCAAGTAGATTCTGCACGCAAAAGCAAACCTGTGCAATCGCTCGTTGAGCGTTTCATACAATTAGAGGGGAATCCGAGTGTGGATGAGATTATTCCCTTTGAAAATGACGACGATCTAATGGATTTGTTGCAAACGATGCCAACAGATATCCGCTTTGTAGGCAGTGAATACGAAAATATAACTTTCACCGGAAAAGAGTATTGCCAAGAGGCAGGAATTGAGATTTGCTACATCAATAGAGCACACCGATTCTCCGCAAGATCATTGCGTAAGATTGTAGCAGAAAAACAGGCTGCTAAACTGATGTCTCAATAACAAATTTATAGTTAGGCACGAATCACACTAATACGATCATATTTGCAAAAAGGCATTCATTTTTTTGAATGCCTTTTTGCATGTTGCAGTATTTCGGTATTTTCGATAAATTGCCTCCTTCAATTTTACAACCAAACAAACATGAGAATACTTAAACCTTTAGCGTTAGCATTTCTGTTGCCAGCGCTGGGCGCAAATGCGAGATCGCTTGCTACAGAATCTACGGGATTGAATCCGCAAGCTTTGCAAATTTTGGCACAGGATACCACATCGTGGACGCAACCCTTACCATTTGATGATGGTGTAATTACCGGCAAATTAGAAAATGGGTTTCAATACTACATCCGCAAGAACGTAGAACCAGAGAATCGCGTGACGATGTTTCTTGCGGTTAAAGTGGGTTCTATCTTAGAAAATGAGAAAGAATTAGGCTTAGCCCATTTCTTAGAGCATATGAACTTTAATGGGCTGAAACATTTCCCCAAAAATGAGTTAGTAGATTACTTACAGCGTGCTGGAGTACGTTTTGGTAGTGATCTCAATGCGTACACCAGTTTTGATGAAACGGTCTATCAGTTACCTATCCCTTCTGATGATCCAGAATTGCTCAAAAACGGCTTGCAGGTGATGCGGGATTGGGCACAGGATGCCTTATTGGACGAAGAAGAAATAAATAAAGAACGTGGTGTCGTATTAGAGGAGATGCGCGGATCGCGTGGTGCACAGCAACGAATGCGCGATCAATATTTTCCGTTGATGCTCAATGGTTCTCGCTACGCGGAACGTTTGCCCATTGGTACGGAAGATGTTGTCACAAACTTTAAACCAGAAACCATTCGTGAGTTTCATCAGAAATGGTATCGCCCCGATTTGCAATCTATCATCGTAGTCGGAGATATTGATCCCAAAATGATCGAGCAGGAAATCAAGCGCCTGTTCGGTGATATGAAACAGCCGAAATCTCCGCAGGATCGTGAGAAGTACACGGTTGATTTGTTAAACAAAAATCAGTTTATGGTAGTTACCGATCCCGAAATGCAATATACCGTGGGTCAGATTTTCATAAAGCATCCAGAAGAACAAGTTAAAACAGTAGGAGATTACCGTCGCTCATTGCTCAAATCTACCTACAATGAGATGATCAACAGCCGACTAAGCGAACTGATGCAATCTGCTGATGCGCCATTCTTGCAAGCTGGTATCGGTATTAGCGAGTTTTTAGGCGGATTAGATAATCTCTCTGCCTATTATGTAGCTAAGCCCGGTGCGATTGGAGATGGATTTAAATCTATCGTACGCGAACTAGATCGTGTAGACCAATTCGGTTTTACGGAATCAGAGTTTGCTCGTACAATCGTATCAATGCAAAAAAATAATGAACGCGCCTACACCGAGCGCGACAAACGCCGTTCAGACAGCTATGTTGATGCTTACTTAAATCATTTTCTTAAAGACAATCCCGCTTTGAGCGATGAGGATAGCTATCGGATCACTAAAGAATTGCTACCTACTTTGACTTTAAGTGAGGTAGAAGCGATCGGCAAGCAATATTACGTAGATCAGAATCGCGATGTTCTATACCTAGCTCCTGATAAGGAAAAAGCCAACTTACCAGACGAAGCAGCTGTAAACGCTTGGTTTCAAGAAGTGAATCAAGAAACATTAACGGCTTATGATGATAAAGTTTCAGACTTACCACTGCTCGCAGCAGAGCCTGCAAAAGGTACGGTGGTAGATCGTAAAAACATCGATGTGATCGAGGCAAAATCATGGAAATTGAGTAATGGTGCTACGGTAGTTTTAAAACCAACCAAGTTTAAAAATGATGAAATTTTGATCCATGCCTTTGGTCCAGGTGGTACATCTTTGTATGCTGATGCCGATTATTTTGATGCTTCTAATGCTGCTTCCCTAGTAAATAGCAGCGGGTTAGGGCAGATGACTACCGTTGAGCTACAGAAATATTTGTCGGATAAGAAAGCGAATATCAGTCCGTTTATCGGAGAGCGCACGCAAGGTGTAACTGGTTCGGCAGATAAGGAAGGTTTGAAAACCGCTTTCGAAATGATTTATGGCTATTTTACAGCACCTCGTATCGAAGATGATGTGTTCAAAAGTACCATTAGCCGCGCGGTATCATCGATGGAAAATCGCGAAAACAATCCTTCATTCGTATTCAGCGAAACAATTCAAAAGAGTTTGTATGGCAATAATGTACGTCGTGTCCCAGCCAATGCGGCCGATATACAATCGATCAGCAAAGATAAAGCGTTAAGTATTTTTCAAGAGCGATTTGCCGATGCTTCGGATTTCACTTTTATGATCGTTGGCTCGTTTACTGAAGAGGAAATCACGCCATATATTGAGCAGTACCTAGCCTCTCTGCCTACGACCAATCGCGATAATGCTGCAAAAGATCTTCAAATTGTAGAACCAGAAAAAGGTTTTGAGAAAATCGTAAACAAAGGCAAAGAAGAAAAGGCTCAAGTACGTTTGTCATTTTATGGTGATTATGCCTTCAACGAAAAGGAAAACCTAAATATGGACGCACTGGAATCGGTCTTGTCTATCAAATTGATTGAGCGTTTGCGCGAAGACGAAAGTGGTGTATACGGCACAGGTGCTAGTGCGAGCTATCGTAAACAGCCAAGTGGACGATACGGCTTCCATATCGGATTTGGTACTAGTGTAGATCGGTACGAATCATTAATTCAGTCTGCATTAGATGAAATTCGGAAGGTGAAAGAAAATGGACCGACGCAAGTGGATTTGGATAAATTCTTTATCGAGCAAAGACGCCAGCACGAGGTCAACTTGAGAGAAAATAGTTTTTGGCTTAATTCCTTGAATGAGGTAATCAGTAATGAGGAGGATTTCAAATCGATTATCAACCTTCAAGAGGATATTCAGAACGTAACCGTGGAATCGGTGAAAGCAGTAGCCAACAAATATTTGGACGAGACGAAGTTGTTCAAATTTATCTTGTTGCCAGATGCTAAATAAGCGGTAATAGGATCATAGATCACGAAAAAGGGCTTTCAAATGAAAGCCCTTTATTATGTACATTAATCGTTGAATTTTCTCTTTTGTCGCCGGTACAACATAAATATAACGATAGCCAGCAACAGAATGCCAATTAAAACATAACCGGTTGGTGATGATTCAGTTCTATTCACAGATGGAGTTTGCGCAACCAAATTGGAAAGAAACCCGCTCAAGACCAACCCACACAACCAATTTTTCATAATTATACGATTTAATAACCAATTTGAATTTACTCAAATTAGCTTTAAAAAGCAATAGTGATGCCAACTAATTTTTATTTCGCTCAGATTTAACAAATCTTACCAGATCGGCCACGTATTCTGAAGAAAAATCAAAACGAATCCCTGCTGCTTCATATATTTTACCAATAGGTTGTGTGTAACCTAGCTTCAATGCAGCAAGATATTGCGTTAGTGTCTTATCACGATCGGATAAGTAATTTTTCCAAACAGAAATAGCTCCCAATTGCGCAAAACCGTATTCGATATAGTAAAATGGAACTTCGAAAATGTGTAATTGCTTATGCCAAAGGTATTGTTCTGCTTCTTCGTGGCTCGTCCAGTCGGCAAAACCGTGCCCGAACTCTGCATAAATATTCTTCCAAGCTTCCGTGCGTTGCACTGGCGTATGTTCTGGATTCGTGTATAGCCAATGTTGGAACTTATCTACCGTAGCCACCCAAGGTAAGGTAGATAACACGTCGTCCATCTGTTCTTTCTTGGCACGAGCGAGATCATCCGGGTTTGGAAGGAAGTGATGCCATTGTTCCATGGATAACAACTCCATCGACATTGAGGCCAATTCTGCTACTTCCGAAGGCACATCTTTAAAATCATTCATGGCCAACTCTGCACTAATAAAGGTATGGATCGCATGGCCGCCTTCATGCACCATCGTGGTGAGATCGCGCATCGTACCCGTCGCATTCATAAATATAAAAGGTGCTCCTGACTCGTAAAGCGGATAATTGTAGCCACCTGGCGCTTTGCCTTTTCGGCTTTCTACATCGAATAACCCATTCGCTTTCATGGTCGTGATGCATTCGCCCATATAAGTGTGCATTGCTGCAAAAGCTTGTTCCGTTTTGTCGATCAATTCTTGACCTGAATGGAAAGGTTTTAGCGGCGCAAGATTATCCGGATCTACCTGCGTATCCCAAGGTTTTAACGTATCCAATTGCAATTTGTGTTTGCGTTCTACAGCTAACTCCTGCATTACTGGCACGACATGATCAGCGACAGCAGTGTGGAAAGCTTCACAATCGGCTACGCTGTAATCAAAACGGCCCATAGCCACAAACATATAATCACGGTAATTATCAAATCCAGCATTCAGCGCCACCTGATGACGAAGACGCAGCAAATCCTGAAAAATATCTTCTAAGGCTTGAGCCTGTTCCAAGCGCACCGCACTAATAGCCTCCCAAGCTTCTTGGCGAACGGCGCGATCGGTATCCAACAATCGTGTGGCAGCCTGTTGCATTGTATATTCTTCGCCTTGGAGCTTCACGGTCATACCGCCTACGATCGCCTGATACGCTTGTTGTTTCAGTTGTATATCCGTAAATAGGGGAATATTTTCGGCACGAAAGATCTCTAAAGCTTTTTTGACCTTACGCAGATAGATGAAGTATTGATCTTGATCGAGTTTAGCCGTCCATGGATTAGCCATCAGCTTCTGATCTAATTCATTTTGGATAGGAGCAATTTTAGGCTCAATTTCCGTCGTGAAATAGCGAAAGTTTTCTGCATATTCTTCATTGTCGGTATGGCAGGTCATCTGGATGTAGCGCCAAGCCTGATCTTCTTGTAGTACAGCCTCCAGTTCATTGCGATCGAGCATCCACTTTTCTAAACTTGCTAAATCGTTGATTTCGCGGCTCAATAATTCATGGTATAAAAGATCCAAATTCTCCCACACGATGGGTAGATCATGCGGCACATATGTTCTTGGCTTTGCCAGTGTAGTCTTCATATTATCTTTATTAGTAATGATGCACGAAATTACTTATTTTTTAGATAGCTTAATTGCTGGATCAAGCATGCAAAAAAGCGCATTGAAATAACTATATTTGCCGATTATAAAAAGAGAGACTGTAGAACCTAGTATGGAGCATATACGCAATTTTTGCATCATCGCGCACATTGATCACGGAAAGAGCACCTTGGCCGATAGATTGTTGGAATTCACCAACACCATTACGCAGCGCGAAGCGCAAGCGCAATTATTGGACAACATGGATTTGGAGCGGGAGCGGGGCATCACGATCAAAAGTCATGCAATCCAAATGGATTTCATCCGCGACGGGCAAAAATATACGCTCAACTTAATTGATACGCCGGGCCACGTCGATTTTTCGTACGAAGTATCACGTTCTATCGCAGCTTGCGAAGGCGCTTTACTGATTGTAGATGCGTCGCAAGGTATACAAGCACAAACAATTTCAAACTTATACTTGGCGCTAGAGCACGATCTGGAGATTATTCCGATCTTAAACAAGATGGATTTGCCAGGGGCGATGCCCGAGGAAGTGAAAGATCAGATCGTAGATTTGATCGGTGGCAAGCGCGAAGATATTATTCCAGCTTCTGGAAAAACAGGATTAGGTATTCCAGCTATTTTGGATGCCATTATTGATCGTATTCCTGCGCCAGTCGGCGATCCAAAAGGCGAATTGCAAGCCTTGATTTTTGACTCAGTATTCAATTCTTTCCGCGGTATCATGGCCTATTTCAAAGTAGAAAACGGCGAAATCCGCAAAGGCGACAAAGTGAAATTTGTGGCTACAGGAAGAGAATATTTTGCAGACGAGATTGGTACGTTGAAGCTCAATCAAGTTGCTAAAGACGTCATCAAAACGGGTGACGTAGGTTATATTATTTCTGGAATTAAGGAAGCCAGAGAGGTAAAGGTAGGAGATACCATCACGCACAAAGATCGTCCTTGTGCTTCTGCTATTCAAGGTTTTGAAGAAGTAAAGCCGATGGTTTTCGCCGGTATCTATCCAGTAGATACCGAAGATTACGAAGAGTTGCGTGAATCAATGCATCGCTTGCAATTGAATGATGCGTCGTTGGTATTCGAACCCGAATCTTCCGCGGCCTTAGGATTTGGTTTCCGATGTGGATTTTTGGGAATGCTTCACATGGAGATTATCCAAGAACGTCTGGAACGCGAATTTAATATGACGGTGATTACCACCGTACCCAACGTGTCGTACAAAGCTTATCTGACGAAAGATAAGGAAGAAATCGTGGTGCATAACCCATCTGATCTTCCAGATCCAAGTAAGCTCGACATCATCGAAGAGCCGTATATCAAAGCCAATATCATTACCAAATCTGATTTCGTAGGGCCAGTCATGTCTCTATGTATTCAGAAACGTGGTACGATCGTCAATCAATCGTACTTGACGTCGGATCGGGTAGAATTGGTTTTTGAAATGCCGATGGGAGAGATTGTATTCGATTTTTATGATAAATTGAAAACAATATCTAAAGGCTATGCTTCGTTTGATTATCATCAAATAGGTTATCGCACATCGGATTTGGTTCGTTTGGATATTCGATTGAATGATGAGCCGGTAGATGCGCTATCCTCGCTTATCCACCGAAGCAATGCGTATGATTTTGGTAAGAAGATCTGTGAAAAACTAAAAGAACTTTTGCCTCGTCAGCAGTTTGAAATTCGTATTCAAGCTTCCATCGGTGCTAAGATTATTGCGCGCGAAACCATTTCGGCATTACGTAAAGATGTAACGGCTAAATGTTATGGTGGTGATATTTCCCGTAAACGTAAGTTGCTGGAAAAACAGAAAAAAGGAAAGAAACGCATGCGTTCGGTAGGTAACGTGGAGATTCCACAATCGGCGTTTATGGCGGTGCTCAAATTGGACTAATCTAAAATTTTAAGATCATAAATTATACAATATGCAATTACTAGACGGTAAAGTCGTATCGGCCAAGATAAAAGAAGATATTAAGCAGGAAGCTGCCGAATTTTTACAGGAAAAAGGTCGTAAACCGCATTTGGTCGCTATTTTGGTGGGGAATGATGGTGGAAGCGAAACTTACGTGGCCAGTAAAATGCGTAATTGTGAAATGGTGGGATTCGACTCGACAAATATTCGCTATGATGTAGAAATCAGCGAAGCGGAATTGATCGCTAAAATCGAAGAAATCAATACGGACGCTACGATCGATGGCTTAATTGTGCAATTGCCATTGCCACCGCATATTGATCCAGAAAAAATTACAGCAGCCATCGACTACCGCAAAGATGTGGATGGTTTTCACCCCGTAAACTTGGGTAGAATGCAGCGCAATTTGCCTTGCTTCATTCCGGCTACGCCGTACGGAATTATGTTGATGTTGGAACATTATAACATTGATACAGCAGGCAAGAAGGCAGTTATCGTAGGGAGAAGTAATATTGTGGGTTCGCCGATGAGTATCTTGCTAGCACGCAATACTCAACCAGGAAACTGTACCGTAACGATAACCCACAGTCGCACGCAAAATCTTCGTGAAGAAGTATTGCAAGGAGATATTGTCGTTGCTGCGATTGGCAAGAAAAACTTTGTCACCGCTGATATGGTTAAAGAAGGCGCTGTCGTGATCGATGTCGGTATCAACCGCGAGACCTCTACCGAAACCAAATCGGGCTTCAAGTTATTTGGTGATGTGGATTATGAAAATGTAGCGCCAAAGGCATCTTGGATTACTCCAGTTCCCGGAGGTGTCGGTTTAATGACGATAGTGGGTTTACTCAAAAACACACTAGAGGCTGCTAAAGGCACCATCTACAAAGACTAATATTTGGTATAGAAATTGCCTTAATATGAGCGTAAACTTAAATTTTACGCTCATGTATAAATCTTCCCTTTTTATCGCCGCACTATCTGCGACTATGCTCGTCGGGTGCAATCAAAGTCAACAACAGGATGATTCTGTTGCGAAGGATGCAGATACTATATCTGCCACACCTGGGCAGCGCTTGGATCATGCTATCGAAAAAGTAGAGCAAAGTGCCGATCGCACGAGTCAACTAGCAAAAGAAGAATTGGACAAAGCGGAAGCCGCTATGGAAAAAGCGAAGCGAGATCTGGCAGATGCTAAAAAACGGGGCGATGCCAAAGCGGAGAGCGAAGCCCAAAAAGCTTTGGACAAAGCAACTGGCATTTGGGAAAACACCAAGAAAGCAGCTAATCGTGCCGTAGATGCGACTGAAAAAGCAGCACGCAAAACTGGCGCAGCAGTAGATACATCGGTACAAAGAGCCAGCCGTAAAGTGAATGATCTGTTCGATAAAGACTAATTTATTTACTTCTCAATTGCTTATCTATGCCACTAACTTCTAAATACGCCGCATTAATTAATCTTTTGAATGATCTAAAAGTAGATCAGCTGAATATACAGGAGGAGAACAATGTATTGCACATTTCAGGTGTTACTTCTTCGGTAGATGCCAAGCACAAGGCTTGGGATTTGTACAATCGCATTGATCCCAATTATATTTCTGAAGATCTAGCCCTCGAGTTGAGCGTAAAAACCGATGAAGAGCTGAAAGTCGTTAGCATCAATTGTGTAGACGAACCTTTTGTAGCTTTACGACGTGGACCAGGCGTCAATCAGCCTGTGATTGCCGAACTGAAACATGGTGATCGTGTTCAGATCTTGGGATTGACTGGGCAAAATTGGTGTCTGGTTAGGATTACTGATTTATTGGAGGGTTACGTTTACGTCGATTATCTATCAGTATAGATGTTATTTATTTTACGGAAATAAGATCTTACGATTTGGATTTATTCCAAATAGTATTTAGATTTGTTCCAGTTAGATAAATATGATCTGTCCCTTAGCAAACGTAGAAAAGGTGTTCGATACAGAACACGGTGTGGTATACCAATGTAGCCGTCAGAACTGCTATTGGTTAGAATTTCAGGGAACAACAACTGCATTCAAGATTTCTGATCTTTTCTTGTTCAAGAAACGCATTGATGCGATTGATATTGAAGCGATGCTATCTGAATCCTCTAGATCATATGATTTTGAAATCGTGATGCCTTTCCGTACGGAACGGTGTTATTTGCTAAACGTATCTGACATCCTCAATCTCAGAGAAATTCTTGCTGGTACTAAGTTTATGATTCAGCTCAATAGCGAAGTAAAACGCTGTTTACGTCGTGGTTGTGTGATTGCCTAAGTCGCATTTATAATTATACTGATTCTAAAGAACTTACAGATCTAAAGCGTAATTTAGACTGAATTCGTATTGTATTTTTTTTATCCTAATTGTTTCCTGCCGCTGTATCTTTGTATCAAACAAAAGCGAGATACATCCTGTTATCACGGTGTATTTAGTTTTTATAAAATAGATATAACATGAAAGATTTATTAAAATTAAAATCTTCTTTAGCAGAAGAAATAGAAAACATATTGAATGCACAGATTAAGGTGGAAGCTCATGCATCTGCTTTGTACCTAGCGATGTCTAGCTGGTGTGATGATCAAGGTTTTGATAATGCAGCAGCTTTCTTCGCACGTCAATCTGACGAGGAACGTGCGCACATGTTGAAATTATTTAAATATGTTGGTGATCGTGGTGGTCGTGCCATTTCTCCAGAAATCACCAACGTACCTACAGACTTTGAGTCTTTCCGTGGTGTATTTGAGCAAACTTTGGAGCAAGAAATGTTCGTTACCGAGCAGTTCAATAATATTGCTGACGTTTGTATGAAATCGAAAGATTACGTGACGTTTAACTTCGTACAATGGTTCTTAGAAGAGCAAGTAGAAGAGGAATACGTAGCACGCCGTATCATCGAATTATTTGATGTGATTGGTGAGCAAGGAACTGGCCAGTGGGAAATTGACAAACACTTGGTGAAAGTAACTTTTGACGAAGCTTAGTTATCACTGAGTTTTAATAAGAACAAAAAATGGTAGTGAGCAATAGCTGACTACCATTTTTTGTTTTTGACAGAATGATAAGTTCTACTTAGCTATATCTTCCAAATCCTGATATACATGTGGTTCGAAGTCTGATGGCGTTTTTGCATGAGGTACGATGTTTTCAGGATCGACCAAAGCAACATTGTGTCCATCCGCCCTCAACCGGTCGATACCATCTAATAACATGCGTCGGCCTACATCGTTTACCAAGGAGATATGACTTAGGTCTAAGATTATGGTGCCGCCGTCTTGCTCTTCATCTTGTAATTTACGTAATAGACGTTCGGCGTCTGTAAATTGCAAAACGCCATGCAGTTTGTACACTTTTAACCCAGGTCGAATTTGTTCGACATCATGATCATTGACGATCACGCGCGAAGATGGAACGCCTTCGAGCAAATGCAAACCCATATCGCGAGACATCTGCTGCATAATATCTATACCACGAACACTATTGCCAAAGCGATCTAGTTTTGGTGAAAAAACCGCAAGTCCAACTTGACCAGGAAGCACACCAATAATACCGCCTGATACACCGCTTTTGGCAGGGATCCCCACATTGGCCAACCAATCACCCGCCGCATTGTACATACCACAAGTGGTCATGACCGTCAATACTTGGCGTACTGTTTTGTGGCTGAAAATGCGTTCACCAGTTCTCGGAAGAATGCCATCATTGACCAAAACACTCATCATATTAACCAGATCTTTCACCGTCACATTGATTGAGCATTGTTTCAAATAGCTTTCTACGATTTCGACCGGGTCGCTTTCCAGAATATTAAAATTTCGTAGGGAGTAACCAATCGATAGATTTCGAAAAGCCGTTTCTTTTTCAGATTGGAAAATAGCAAGATCAAAAGACAATTCACGTCCGGCCAACTGACTAAAAAACTGACGAACGGTTTCTGCTCGACAATCGTTTTCTGCTTTTGGTATCAAAGAATGTACGGTAATAGCACCCGAATTGATCATCGGATTTTTGGGTTTTATCCGATCATCTGTCTGATCGAGCGAGATCTCGTTAAATGCTTCGCCAGAAGGCTCAACGCCTACTTTCTGCATCACAGCCTCCAGTCGGAGCTTTTCTACGACGTAGGCATAGGTAAATGCCTTCGAGATGGATTGTATACTAAACTCGTAATCATCGTCGCCAACGCTATAAAGCAAACCATCTAGTGTTATTAGTGCGACGGCTAACTTATTAGGATCTGCCGAAGCAAGCTCTGGAATATAATCGGCCAACTCGCCACCGTGGGCGGTTTTACAATTTCGCAAAAGGTCGGCTAGGTAATCAGGAACAGGTGTATTCATTTAAAATAATGTCTAGTGATGGTACATAAAGCATTTTGTGCCTGCTTTGTTACCACAATATCCGATCCTAATTTGGTGTGGACAGATATTTAGCACCGATTAGTGGAATGTTTGACGGAATTCTAATGGCGATAAGCTTGTTTTCTTTTTGAAGAGCGTGCTAAAAGATTGCGCATGTTCGAAACCTAAGGCATAGGCGATTTCGCCCACCGATAGGCTTGTTGTAGATAGTTTTTCTTTCGCTTTTGAGATCAACTTTTCGTGAATATGCTGTTGTGTATTTTGGCCAGTATGCATCCGGAGCAGGTCGCTAAGGTAATTGGGGGAGAGGTTCATTTGCTCCGCTAAATAATGTACCGTCAGCAAAGCATTGACATCGTCTTTGAAGTACTCATCTAGTAGTTGTTTGAACTTAGTGAGCAGTCCCGAGTTATTGTTCTTCCGAGTCAAAAACTGCCGCTCATAAAACCGATCAGCGTATTTCAATAAACTCTCGATATGCGTTAGAATAATATCTTGCGTATGCTTATCAATATGCTGGCACTCTTGGTCAATTTTGAGCAAGATACAGATTAAATTATCTTCTTCTTCCGCAGAAAGATGTAGCGCTTCGTTCACAGAATAATCGAAAAAGCCGTACGCGTGAATGCTATTTGCCAGTGTGTGTTGCAAGAGCAAGTCTGGATGGAAGATGAGCAGGTAACCGGATCCGCATTCTATATTTTGCAGATCCAGCTGTTGCACTTGATTAGGACCAGTAAAACTCAATACTCCTTTATCATAATCGTAGTGCTGTTGTCCATACCTTATCTTGCCTTTCACATCGCGTTTCAGTGCTACGCAATAAAAGCGATTTACGAAACCATTCCAGATATCATCTTCCAAGAAAATACTTTCAGTGAGATTAATCACCGTCACTAAAGGATGCCGCGGTTCTGGCAAAGAAAGCAAGCGGTGAAATTCGGATATGGAGTTGATCGATTGCATACTCAAATCTAATCAATTAATCCCATACTGAAATCGTCATATGCCGCACCTGTATCTGTGCCGAGCGGTACAATACTTTCCAGCTTCTCCAGATCAGACGAGGTAAGCTCGATATGCGTAGCTGCTATATTCTGTTCCACATATTTTCGACGCTTTGTACCCGGTATAGGTAGTATCCCTTTGCGGATAACCCAAGCTAATGCTAACTGCGACGGCGTAATGTTTTTATCTTCCGCCATGCTTTTGATCGCATTCACCAGCTCCATGTTTTTTTCGAACATTTCTCCTTGAAAGCGGGGAATCGCGCGGCGAAAATCATCCTCTGGTATATCATCCAACGTTTTGATATCACCCGATAAAAATCCACGACCTAGTGGGGAGTACGCCACAAAGCCAATACCCAACTCTTTTAACGTCTCTAATACGCCTCGAGATTCTACTGTTCTTTCGAACAAAGAATACTCGCTCTGTACTGCTGTGATTGGATGTACAGCATGCGCGCGCTTAATGGTTTCCGAAGACATTTCAGATAGACCGAGGTAGCCTACTTTTCCTTCTTTGACCAACTCACTCATCGCTTCCACCGTTTCTTCGATTGGCGTGTTTTTGTCCAATCGATGTAGATAATATAGATCAATGAAATCCGTGTTCAGGTTTTTTAGCGAGCGCTCGATGGCCTTTTTCACATATTCTTTTTTACCATTGATAGCCCAAGTTATTTTATTGTTGTCATCGATTTCCCAACCAAATTTCGACGCTAAAATAAATTGATCTCGCTTTCCGCTGATAGCTTTCGCGATTAGTTGTTCATTTTTAAATGGGCCGTAAAGATCTGCGGTGTCCAAAAAATTGCCACCTAACTCCAGCGAACGGTGAATGGTCGCGATGGCTTCCTTTTCATCAGCTGCACCATACATGTGTCCGTCTTCAAAACCGGTCATGCCCATACAACCTAGACCGATCGTTGGCACTGTCAATCCCTGACTGCCCAATGCAATTTGTTTCTTTATCATAATTCAAAATTCAACAAATCATACAAGGCTTATGTAAGCAAATCACGGAAGCATGTAAGCGAATCAGGGAATGAAAGAAATCACAAAATAGTTCACTACTTCATAAGCACGCGTCGGCCTGTCTTGGCCGACTCTTTTGCTGCTTCAAGAATCTTCACCACGATCAGATTGTTTTCTAAGCTGGATAAATCCTGTCCAGGATCGATCTCGCGGTTTAATACCGCGGCTAGATAATCTAGGTGATTGCTTTGATTAGTTGGGAGAGAGGCGGCAGTTGATTCTTGGTAAGGAGCATTTTCATTTGCCTTGATTCTAAGCTTGGTTGGGTTTACCGCCTGGATATATCCCGTTTCGCCAAATACTTCCATATCCTTAATGGAAAATGGCCAATTCCACGATGCCTCTACAATTCCGGTTGCATCCGGATATTCTAAAAGAATAGTCGCATCATCATCTACATTCGGATATACGTCTTTCTTGAGCTGTCGCGTAATCGCGGTGACTGCTATCGGTGCTTTGCCATCCATGAGCCATGTCATTAGATTGGCACCATAACAACCAAAATCCACAATCGCACCGCCACCATTCTGTACGGGATCTGTTAGCCAGCTCAAAAACTCCTTGCTTACATTGATTTCTTTTGGACCTTGATGCCCATCGTGTACCACCATTTTCCTGATCTTTCCGATCTCTCTGTTGTTTTTGATTTTCTGATACGCTTCCTGATTACTGGCGTACCAAGTCGTTTCATAATTGGTCAACAAATGAATATTATGTTGCTTGGCCAGTTGCGCCATACGCTCCGCTTGCTTTACTGTTGTTGCTAAAGGCTTTTCTACCATGACGGATATGCCCAATGGTGCAGCTACTTCCACGACGGCCAGATGCTCGTTTATCGCATTGTAAGCCAATACGACATCGGGTTTTCGCGTTTTGAGCATGGTAGATAAGTCACCTTGAAATAGCGAATCTGCCAGTACATACCGCCGCTTGAACCTTATTATCAAGTCAATGTTAGGTTCCGAAATTCCTACAATGTTTACAAGACCTTTTTCATAACTATTCAGAATGAGGTGCACATGGTCATGACTTAGGCCAGCGACCACCACGTTCAATTTTTTCTGTGCCATGGCATTCATTCCGGCAGGGGCTAAAAGGATCATACACAATGCGCATAAAGTAATGATGGAAAAATTCTTTTGCTTCATGCTTATCAGGTTAGATCGCAATGTAACGTTTTCTGTGCAGAATACATTTTAGCGTTATAAATATCTATCCGTTTCCTTTATTTCAAGATCATTAATGCTGGCATAACGTCTTTTCATTAGTCCATTCTCGTCAAACTCCCAGTTTTCATTGCCATAAGCTCTAAACCATTTGCCTTCTTTGTTTCGGTATTCGTATTCGAACCGAACGGCAATCCTGTTGTCGGTATGAGCCCAATATTCTTTTCTCAGTTTGTAATCCAGCTCTTTTTCCCATTTACCAGTTAAAAATTGCACAATTTCTTCGCGTCCGTTTACAAAAACGTCGCGATTGCGCCACTCACTATCTATGGTATACGCCAAAGCAATCTTTTGCGGATCTCTAGTGTTCCAAGCGTCTTCTGCCATTTGGGTTTTCTGTTTTGCGGTCTCCACGGTGAATGGAGGCAAAGGGTGTTTCTGTTCCATTGCTGTAAAATTTAAATTAAACTATCTATTATTTTTTTTGATTTTTCGACCAATTCATTTGATTTAAAAAGTTGACTTTCGATGATGGCACTTTCAAATAGGAGATAGATATGCGCGGATAATAATTCGTCTCCAATTTCTTTTTCAAAAAAGCTTCTTAAGTCATTTTTGTGAGCCTGTATCACAGAAAGTATGTCATCTTGCTCTTTGGATATTTCCGACAGGATATTTAAAAAGCTACATCCTCTAAAATTCTCTTTCTGGTTCATCTGGATGATGAAATCAAAGGCGTTCAACAGTTTTGCTTTGCTATGCTCAGCCTTTGCGACAAAGCTTAACAGCTCAGAAAACCAGTATTCATGTCTGGCATTTAAAAAGGCAATGCAGAGGGCTTCTTTTGATTTAAAGTGCTGGTAAAAGCTTGCTTTGGCTACATTAGCTTCGCTAATAATTTGATTGATTCCAGTGCTATTGTACCCTTGTTGGTGAAACAGGATGGAAGCGGTATTAATGATTCTTTCTCGCGGACTGCTCATGCTTTTTGCTATTATATAAGCAAACGTATAAATAATATTATAAACAGACAAGTCTGTCTGTAATATTTAACATTTTGATTTCTACGCATGCAGCCGACTTTTAAGAACTACTCAACTATTATGCATCAGCAAGATAATTACTCACACAGCTTCACACTACAATTAAAGAGGAAATTTTATCGCAAAATAAATGCGAAACCAATCACGTGTGTTCTTTGTTGAGTTTCTATGTCACTCGATCCTGAAATTGTAAAAGCCATCTTGTCTACGACTGCTGCGCGCGGTGCGGATAAAAGTATTTGTCCATCGGAGGTGGCGCGTCAGCTTTATCCGGACAATTGGCGCGATCGAATGCAAGATGTGGTGGAGGTTGCCATTGCCTTGCATCGTCAAGGGAAAGTGGTGATCGTACAGCACGGCGAACCGGTAGATGTAAACCAGATCAAAGGGCCAATACGCATTAAAACAACCTGATTCGACCAATTCTATGGTAAAAAACCGCAAACCCAGTTATCTCAACTTTGACAAGGAAAGTTACCCTTGGAAATCAGATATCGATTATCGCCAAAATCCAGAACAATATCGCGTAGGCAAAGGGGAGCAGGGTGTGCTGATTTGCGAACCCTACAAATCAGAAATTGGACAATATTGGCGATTTAAAACAGAGCAGATTGCTTTAGAAAGCAGCGACAAAATATTTGAACTATTTGAAGCATATGTGAAAGCAGAAGATTTGGTAGGTGCTGACATGGCGCGCAAGTATTTGCAGATGGGGTATACGCGAGCCCGGCGCTATGCAAACTACAAAGGCGGGAAGAAATATGACGAGCAAAACGATTACGCGATGCTGGAGCGTGGTACAGGCGATCTTGAGAAAGCAGCGGCAGCCGACGTATTCTATGAACGATGGAAACAAGCCGAAGCGAACGAAAAATATGCAACCATGAAAAAACAGTGGAAGGATGAGAGGGGTTAATAAATCGAACTTACCGCAAAAGACCTGCGCGACTTGTGGGCGACCATTTACGTGGCGCAAAAAATGGGAAAAGGTGTGGGATGAAGTCAAATATTGTTCACAACGATGCAAGACAACACGAGCAAAGTAATTGCGGCATTATTTATTCGCTCTGCGTAATGCCTTGCCGTTTCCTCATTTTACTTCTCTTATCCAGCACGTGCCCGATATACCTATATGAAGCTTCTCCCATGACGATAAATAGGATAAGAGGCGGCATATTATATTCTTCTAAAAAGAATACCTAGTGTAAATAGTATTAGAAATGCAATAATAACATAGCCTAGATGGGGGATAGATTCACGTTAGATGCGCCATTACTTCACCTTTTCCCCAGTGTAAATGTATTAAGAGTGTACTATTATAGTACTTGAGCATGGCTATTACAAGCCAATATATAGCCAATGAAGCACGCCTTTGATGTGAAGGAATTGCGGCTTGCACGACGACTATATGAAGTAAATACAACTTTGATTCGATCCTTTATTTCATCGTTTTCAAGACGCACGATTATGTTTCGATATTTTCTTTATATGCTTTTCTATAAATTCAATACTCTATCTGCTCCGTAATTCCGACTTGTACAGCATCTTTATTTTTTAGGACTGCATGAAGTGCAGCATTCTGTGCTAGCAATTCTATTTTATCAGCGCACATTTCTTTAACCAACGCAAGGAAAGACTTGACTCGTTGGTATAGGCTATCCGCATCCTGCCGAGAAACCGAAAAATCATCTTTGTAGCGTGAACCAGCATAACTTTTTGCCATTACATCAAACAGTCTTTCATCTTCGGGACTAGAAAGAAATAGTTGAAACGGCTTTTCAGAAAAGCACTGGCACAAACGGAGCAGGCGGTAAAGGTTATGAAACTCCGAACGGTAGGCGATATGAACGCTTAGCAGACAGATGCAGGCCTGTTCTACGGCCTGATGGAGCATAAAAGCACAAATCTCGAACTGTTCCTTATCCAAACATTCGTACGCGCACATCAAAAATCCATCTGCCAAAGGCATGCGGTGATCATAATGTTTGAGAGCCTTTGTCGCACCGTTTGTTGGTATGAACGGTGCTACTGGAACGCAATCTAACATTCCATCCTTGCTGTAAAGCAGTTTTCCAGTAGCTAGTACCGATATGAAAAAGCGGCTGTTTTGCTGTACTGCATCCATGACAGACTGCCTGCCATGGCAGAGGATGGTCATTGTGCCTTTTCGATAATTCGTATTAACGAACTCCTGCATTTCGTAATCAATCCGGGTTGCACTTTCTGTAATTACGAGCAGGCAATAATGGCATTTAAAATCGACTTTGCTCGGTTTAAAGCAACTTTGGGAATTACTAGTATAGCTGTTTTGCGAAAAGCTGAAGATTTGAAGCGGTTCAAACTTTTGCACCATTTGATGGATGAGCTCCTTGAAATGGACAGCGTGTCCGGTTTCTGCTGATAATTTTGGTTCCATATTGATCTCATTTAATTAATTGCGTTTAAATGAGTCTTGGAAGTGGGAGGGAAAAAATAACGAGTGAAACCCACTTTTGTCTTAGTAGCCCTGAGAAGACTTGTATACGGAAATGCAGGTTCACGCCTATGACGTGAGCACTAAACTTACCTCTCGTATCCATTTGAAATTTCTCATGTTTCTAAGACGAGACTCGAAGTGCGAAGACTTCAATATTTTGTGAAGTAATCGCTAAAATAATTCTTTGTTCTATCATACCCAAATGTAGTGAAAAGTCTTTAAAAAACAACTATTCGTATTTTTAAATTTACTAATAGTTCTTTTTTATAAATGAATAGTGATCTATTGACGACTTTAGTCACAAACATATTAATATGGCTGATTGGAAGAGTAGCGATAAAAGTCCCGAAAAAGATCTTTCGTCTATAGGTGCAATGTTTGAAACCAAGAAGATCAAAAAGATGTATGATATTTCTGAATTGTATCCAACAAAGATTATTAAATTGTTAGGCATTAATTCTGAACGTTACTCTGTGAAGTTGGCAGATCCTGAAAAGTTCACCGTTTCTGAAGTACTACGTTTATCATACATACTAAATATTGACCCAAATCTGATCATCAATGTGATACAGGCAGAAACAGAGAAAAAGATTCAGGAGAGAGTAAACATTGTAAAATTCAAGTTCGAAAAATAATTAAGTTTTAAATTTATTTAAACAGCCAGCATACTGTAAAGCCCGATTAGGTTGAAAGGAATTCGGCAAGGTTAATACCCCTTAAAACACCCGCCATCATTTCTGTCATGGTTTTTATTTTGGCAAAGCAGTCGCCTCATGAATGCTTTCTCTATCTTTATCCAGGAGTTGTTTCGCTACATCTTGGATAATTCTAATCGCATGCCACTTTTCAGCTCACCATTAGTTCTGGAAACTGCTTCTCAACTGTCATAATATTCGATACAAATATTATTACAGTTGCTTTTGTAAATACTTAGTTCGAATCCCGTTGCGATGCAATTGCTGATTATCACACATATTCTCAGTTCGCAGGCGGTGAGCATTTAATAAATTTTATATTTGTTAATCACATAATCAACGCTTAAATAATAAATGAATATATTATACATAATTGGAAATGGATTTGATATAAACTTGGGCTTAAAAACGCGATACTCAGATTTCTACAATTATTATGAAAAACAACAATCGGATGATGTCCTCGTCAATAAATTAAAGGAAAATATAAAGTTAGACCTTGAAAATTGGTCGGATTTGGAGCTAGCATTTGGAATGTTTACAAAGAATTTAAATGATATCGATGAATTTGATAGAGTTTATGAAGATATTGTTGACAAACTATGCGATTATTTGGAAGCTGAAGAGCTTAAATTCGAGCATAAAAATGCAGATACAAGTAAATTATTAAACGATTTATATACACCAGAATCATCATTAGCCCTTGGTTTTAAGGAAGAGCTGATTAATTTTAAACAGCGGTTCGGAGCTACAACTTGGAAAGTTGATGTTATCACACTTAACTATACCCGAACAATGGAGAGAATTCTAAATGATAAATATTCTAACACTTTCATTGGTTCACATACGCATGGCAAAGTGAAGTTTGGTGATATTCAACACATTCATGGATACACTGACGATAGGGTTATTCTTGGCGTCAATGACGAAACACAACTTGGGAAGATTGACTTTCGAACGAATCGAGAAATTTTAGAGGCACTAATAAAATCTGTCGGGAATCAGGCTCAACAGCATCAGGTAGATAGAAAATGTGTTAATTACATCAATTCTGCACAAATTATATGCATTTTCGGGTCTTCTATAGGAGAAACTGATAATTATCTGTGGATACAAATTGGTGAACAACTGAAAAGAGACTTTAGGCTAATCATATTTAAGAAAGGTGAAGCGATTAAACAACGATTTGGGCATAAACCGGCGAGATCTCAAAGGGCTATAAAAAAGCTATTTTTAGATAGAACCAATTTGACCGATGAGGAGAAATTACAGGTTGAATGTAAAATTTATGTCGCGTTGAATACGGAGATGTTTACACTATAACCCCAAGAACCCTACATAAATCTACTTAAAATAGTAGCCATCAAAATGTTTAAGATATAAAACAATGCGTGGGGGGGGGCTTACCTGTTTTGGAGACACTTACATCTTATCCATCAATAGATTTACAGTTTTTAAGTAGCCAACACACTCACTTCACAAAGGATCCTTTCTCTGGTTCTACAATAACAGAGGAAGTTAAGATACCATGGTAAACCGTAATGGCTAGTGTCACCTATTTTTCTATATTTGCTGAAATTATGAAATTATGAAAGCACTGAAATGTGTACTATCAATGGCAATACTGATCATTGCAGTAGGCGGTTGTTCCAAGGATTCTGCCATTTCAAAAGATCCTGTTATCGTAGAAGAAAACAATCCCGGTAAATTGATCGAAGTAAAGTCATGGTATCAGAGCTACACAAATGGCAGCATTAGTACAAGTAAGAAAGAATGGGAATATTGGAAGTATGATAATTCTGGTAAATTGTTGAGTAGTAAGACTTATGAGACTTACAGTTACGACAATAGCTCAGGCTATCCCATCACTAAAGTTTTCACGTACGACACTGACGGAACTGTCAATCACTGTAACATCGAGCAAGGAGCTTCCAAGTTTACTAAGAAATACTATTATAATATGGATAAATCGATCTCTTCAGAAGAAGATTGGATTAATTCCCGCTTGATGGATACACATACTTTCACATATAAAGAAGGTAAGATATCTGAGATACATACTGATAATTGGTTTGCTATTTATAAATACGATGCCAAATCGCTACCTGTCACTATCGATTATTTTAGAAGTGATAAGAAACCATGGGTTACCCACACGTATACTTATGACGATCGTGGTAGTTTAACTAAGAAAAGTTACCATAGCTTAGAGACAGGTGCTAGAATGGTTTATTATACCGCTGCCTATGAATATGATAACAAGGGTCGGGTTAGTAAAAAAACTTTTAGAGATGGAATCGGCTTGGACTTTGATTATGAAGTAGTATCACAATATAATGACAAAGATCAACTCCTTTCTCAAAAAATAAGGACAATAAGCAATGCTGTCTATAGCGATTGGATGTATATAACTTATGATTATACCTATCAGTAATTTACTGAAATTACTGTAGGTGGAGTAGTCTGGAAAGTGAGGTAATCAGTCTGTCCTAAATATTTTCCTATATTTATAGAAAATTATGATGCCATGACTAATTTTCTAAAAATAAGCACGTACCTATTCCTTTGCATTTCCATTGTCGCCTGCTCCAAAGACGATCCGCAGCCTGTCCCAGCATTAAGCAGGAGTGAAGCGGTAATTAAATATGATGAAGATGTCCAGTTTAGAGTCCCAAATTTTTCTGATGTAACGTGGTTCAGTAGTGATGAGTTTGTGGGGACGGTTGATGAGTCTGGCAAGTTCACCGCGCAACACATCGGAGAAGCCACGATCACAGCGGAAGTAGACGGAAAAACCCTTATTGCGCGTGTCGTTGTCGAGCCATATGTTACCAGTATGGTAGAGCCATACGTCAATTTTGGAGGTAGTGTCCAGAGTATAAAAGAGTATGAAAAGCGCGAAATATTCTCTGAAAACAATACTTTTCTTGTTTACTACGGCCAAGGGGATCTTGAAAACACCGTAGGTTACATCACCTACCAAGGAGTAATGACCGGCGCCCATATAAATCTTAAATTTGAGCACAGTGTCATTCAAAGTGCGATGACCTTTTATAAAGAACGATATAATTATCTAGGAAAGGTTGAGAATGGTAGAGAATATTTCGAGAGTAAAGATGGTTTATATCGCGTTTTCATAAGTAATGAATATGCATACTACACGAAAGACCTTTTCCCTGGTTCAACAGTTATCAAGGAAGTAAGCATGGAATGGTAAACCGTAAGTGCCGAGTGAATTAATTTCCTATATTTGCTGAAAATATCTAATTATGAATTACGCTGTCAAATTCGCTACACTTATTTCATTACTGTTACTGTTCCTAGGCTGTTCCAAAGATGATTCTTTCGAACTCAATCAATCCGAAGTTCTCTTGCACTACGATGAGGGATTTGTTTTTAACCTGCAAGGCGCTTCTAATGTAGAGTGGTCTTCAAGTGATGAGTTTGTCGGGACTATAGGACAGAATGGTAATTTTTCTGCAAAGCATATTGGGGAGACGGAAGTTACAGCTAAGTCGGGAAGTCGCACATTTACAGCCATCGTCAGAGTTGAGCCCTACATTACCGACATCATTGAACCTGTACTAAAGTACGGTGTATATAGTGAGACCATAAGAAATGAGGAAACTAGAGAATTTATCAGCGAGGATGCTTCACAAGTACGGTTTATGGGGCAGGGAGAACGCGAGTATAGGGTCTATTATAATTTGAGAAATGGAGTTGTAGATAATAGCGTCATAGTATTTACTCCAAAGGAAAATCTCCGAGATGAACTCAGCGTCTTTTTTGGAGAGAGATACGAGTTAATAGAAAACACAGCGGAACGAATGACCTACATTAACAAGGAAAAAACTATAGGAATAAATATCCAAGCTACCTTCGCTGTGGGAGTTCATGCAACATGGGTTCCTAGTTCATATACTGTACCGGCTGACAATGGTAAGTAGACAGTTGCAATATTTTGTTCGATGATGTTTGATTATGAAACTACTTTAATACTTACCTCTACTCGTTGCCGCACTGCTGACGCTGCTTGGATGGTCTAAAGACATTGAGCAGTATAATACACAGATTGTTGGAACCTGCGAAATGACCGACTGGAACGGCAGAGCTGTAACCAGATGATGAGGAGGTAGTTGCTAAACTCATGAATCGGGCGGAAACAAAGAAAGCAACTCTTTCGTTGAGGCTTTTCGTGATCACGCTGGGAGTGGCTCAGTCCCACAATTCCCGCACACTAATCCTGAGCCTTCTCTGAATCGAACCCTTGGGTTCTCATCCCAGCTATAAACGACGAAAGCCTCAACTTTCGTTGAGGCTTTTCGTGATCCCGCTGGGATTCGAACCCAGGACCACTACATTAAAAGTGTAATGCTCTACCAGCTGAGCTACGGAATCGAACTTCTTATTTTCGAAGTAACCTTCGTTGTTTGAAGTGATGCAAAGGTACGTTTTTATAAGACAATTGCAAATATCTTTTTCAATTTTCTCCCGATGCGCTATTATTTACTTGGGGTTTTCTTTACGATATTGTGTATAAGATTCACTGATATAGATTCTTAAGTCTTCCGGACTGGCGCTTTGAATAAATGACAAACTTGGTCGATAGCCATCGCGAAATAGCGGAATCTCATCATCTGTAAGTGGCGTCATGGATCGAATCAGCTGATTGGTAAACACGCGATCTACCGTGCGATTGTCGCGTTCTGTAATCAGGATATCCAAATTGCTGCGTGCTTGCTTGCCGCGTCTTCCAAATAAGCGGGAAGGAGAGACCCGAAGTCCGCCGCGCTGCTGGCTTGCTTCTGCAGCTTTACCATCATTCTTGGCGCGCGCAATTTCGGATGCTAGCCGACTGTCGGATAAACGGGTTACGTATACTTCATTGATCACTAGTGTTTCCTGATCTCTTACCAGATATACACGGCGCAATCCTTGTTCATAGATGAAGATGGTATCCGCTTCGTAGCCACCGCCCGAAAGCCGGAGATAATCATTAGCTTTTGCTTCGATTTTAAAATTACCTTCGCTATCGGTCTCCGTTTGCTTATTTGTACTTAGGTTTTTAACTAGTATACCGCGCAGCTTATTACTGCTTTCGAGGTCATACACTACGCCTTTTAGTTCCTGACCAAAGGCGCTTAGCCCAGAGGTCAGGAACACAATTGCCATAATGGTAATTGATAAATACGTTCTTTTCATTTTTAGTTGGCTCTCCAAGTATTGTTTTCTTGATTAACATCTGGATACACGTGATCCGGATCGATAGTGACTGACGTCAATCTCTCTGTAGTTTCTAACGCAAATGACCAGCTTTTGTTTCGTTCCCAGATATCCACAGGCAATTTTTTACGTATTTTTTTTCCGCTCTCGGTTGTCGCTTCTATCACCACCGGAAGAGCCAGTTTTTGCAAGTTGCTAATCTTGATAATGGCACCTTTTTCGGGCGACATTTCTACATAGCGTACTTCATCGATTGCTTGATCCAACAGCCAGTTGTGCTGAAACCATCCACGCCAAAACCAAGCAAGATTTTCACCTGTTTCATTTTCGATCGTGCGGAAGAAATCTTCTGGTGTTGGATGTTTGAAAGCCCAAGCATGTACATAGGCGCGGAAGGCGGCATCAAAGCGTTTTGCACCAATAATCTCATCACGTAATAAGCGTAAACCAAAACCAGGTTTGTAATATGCCAGAATTCCTAAGTTGCGCTCACGCATATTTTGAGGTGAGCTCATAATAGGCTCCAATCCCGGTACGGCAAAAGCCGCCGTCATGCTATTGCGATCGCCCATCCGGCGCTCATACTCGCCATTGTTGAATGCCGCTGTAGAAAGATCGTTAATGAAGGTGTTAAATCCTTCATCCATCCATGCATGTAGGCGTTCGTTGCTACCTACGATCATCGGAAACCAATTGTGCCCAAACTCATGATCCGTCACACCCCACAAGCTACCCGCTTTCGCTTGGCTAGAACAGAATGAAATACCCGGATACTCCATACCACCTACATTCGAAGCAACATTCACGGCCGCAGGGTAGGGATATTCGAACCATTTCTTAGAATAATATTCGATCGATGCTTTGGTGTATTCTGTAGAGCGCTCCCAAGCATTGCCGCCGTTACTCTCTGCTGGATAAGCAGACATGGCTAATGATGTTTTGCCGCTCGGAAGGTTGATCTTCGCTGCATCAATGATGAATGATTTGGAAGATGCCCACGCAACATCACGTGCATTTTCCAATCGGTATTTCCAAGTGAGTTCTTTCTTACCACTTGGGCGAGATTGTTTATTGGCTACCTCAGCAGCGCTGCGAATCATCACCGTTTTATCACTCTTTTGCGCGTCTTTGTACCGTGTCAGTTGGTCACTCGTCCATACGTCTTGTGGGTTCAACAATTCACCACCCATCACTACAATGTGATCAGCAGGAGCGGTGATCTCTAGATTGAAATCTCCGTATTCACAATAAAACTCGCCTGGCCCTGTGTAAGGAAGTGTATTCCAACCTTGCACATCGTCATAGACATACACGCGTGGATACCATTGCGCGATCGCGTAGATATTACCCTGTTTGGTTTCTAATATTCCGGTACGATCTGCGCCGTACATCGGGATGTTGTACGCATAGTCAATAGTCAAAGTGGTCTTTCCACCGTTTGCGGCCAATGGCTTAGCAAAATCAACACGCATACGCGTATCGTTGATCGTATATCTAGTGTCGTTTTGCCCGGTCACACCAACAGAAGCAATCTCATAGCCACCTTTGAAGTCGTTGCCAGCGCTGCCGTATCGACTATTGGATAGCGGTATGACTGCCTGTCCGATTGAATTTGGCTCAAAAAGATTTTGATCCAACTGCAGCCAGATAAAGTCCAAAGCATCCGGACTATTATTGGTATAGGTAATGGTCACCTGACCTGAGATTCTGTTTGCTTGATCATCAAGACGAACCTTCAAATCATAGCTTGCGGCATTCTGCCAATAACTGTGCCCCGGACGACCACTCGCAGAGCGATATGCAGAGCCATTATTGTTATAGAATATTGGATGGAAAGCTTCTGTATAATTGTATAGTGACTCTGTAGTCTGCTGTGCTTGTAGCGTTAAAGTGCTAATGGCCATCCCAGCCATCGCTACACAGGATAATAGTTTATTCATTCGTATGCGGTTTTCTATAAGGTTGTTTCGTAAGTTTTTTCGTCAAATCCAACGATCAAGCCCGATGCATGTTCGATGACCGGACGCTTAATCATGCTATTGTGCGCGGCAAGTACTTCATTCGCCGACGGCGCATCCACGATTTGCTGCTGCACCTCGGGCTCGAGCTTTCGCCAAGTCGTACCTTTTTTATTCAATAATGTTTCGTAAGAAACGTGTTTTTCCCACGCGGCCAACTGAGTAACCGTGGCTTGTTCTTTTTTGAAATCGTGAAATACAAAAGGTTTGTCATGCTGTGTGAGCCAATCCAGTGCTTTTTTTACAGTGCTGCAATTTTTGATGCCGTAAACGTGCAGTGGAGAATTATTGGATGCTGTCATGTTATAAAGATATCAAATTATCGTTTATATGGACATACGCGTAGCTAAAACTTGTTGAGAGCTTATGTGTTTAATGTATGTATGTGGCCTTGCACAAAAATATACAATGATTGTAAATCTCGAATAAAATTTGTATTTTAATAAGAAATTTTGAACAGATGCATCTAGACACTATTCACCTCGAAGTTACCTACAATGCGCCAGTAGAACGTGTATGGCAGGCATTAACCGAACCGGATCAAATTCGGGAGTGGTGTTATGATGTGCCCAACTTCTTAGCGGAGCAAGGCACTGAATTTGAGTTTAACAAATTAGGGCATAAAAACATGTATTTGCATCGTTGTAAAATTTTAGATGCAAAAGACAAAAAGCGTTTGCAATACACTTGGAGCTATCCGGATTTGCAGATTGGCGAGTCCGTCGTGACTTGGGAACTGATCCCACGCGGACCTATTACCTCTGTGCGATTGGTACACGAACACCTGCTTAATCATAAAGATGGCGGAGATGCGTTTACCGTAGATAGTTTTGATTCGGGTTGGAATAACATATTGAAGCGTTCATTAGCAGACTATTTGGAAAAATAATTATGGAATTTAAACATATAAATAAAGGTAAAAACGGAATTGTTTTGGCCTTAGAAGATGATGTACAATATGGTGAGATAACTTACGTATCTCAGGGTGATAATCAAATTGTTATAGATCACACCGGTGTTGAATCTTTTGCGCGTGGTAAGGGGATAGCGAAAGCATTAGTAAGTGAATTAGTAACTATCGCGCGAACAGAAAATTGGAAAGTGGTACCCTTATGTCCTTTTGCAAAGGCGGAGTTTGATAAAAATGCATCGTACGTAGATGTACTAGCATAATCTTTTTTTATGCGATAAAGTGAGGTGACTCACTTTTTTTGTTTTCTTTGTAATCGTACAGATTTCAGAATTGGCACCCCGATAACAAAATGGATGATATAGTTTCTTATTTCGCCGCGCTAGATCCGCTGATGGCGGCTTTATTTGCTGGTTTATTTACCTGGGGCGTTACTGCGCTCGGAGCTGCGTTGGTTTTCTTCTTCAAAGATATCAATCGCAAGTTTTTAAACATGATGCTTGGCTTTACCGGCGGCGTGATGATTGCGGCAAGTTTCTGGAGCCTGCTGCAGCCGGCTATTGAGATGAGTGCAGGCGAGGGGTTCAAAAAAGTGATGCCTTCGGCGATTGGTTTTGTGGCAGGAGCCTTATTTATTTTTGGTCTCGACAAGTTGATGCCGCATTTGCATATCAATTTTGCTAAATCTGAAGGACCCAAATCGTCGTTGCATCGTACGACTTTATTAGTAATTGCCATTGCACTACACAATATTCCAGAAGGATTAGCCGTAGGCGTACTGTTTGGTGGTGTGGCTTACGGATTGGGTGACGCTACAATTACGGGAGCGGTACTATTGACAATTGGTATTGGTTTGCAGAACTTTCCAGAAGGGGTGGCAGTTGCCATGCCGCTACGAAGAATGGGGTTGAGCCGTTGGAAAAGCTTTACCTACGGGCAATTATCCGCAATTGTAGAGCCGATCTTTGCGGTATTGGGTGTGTTGGCTGTCGGTTTTTTTGTGCCGGTGCTTCCTTATGCACTTGCTTTCGCTGCAGGTGCCATGATTTTTGTAGTGATCGAAGAAGTGGTGCCAGAAACTCAAGCAGAAGGGCATTCCGATGTGCCGATATTAGGATTTGTGCTTGGATTTGTCGTGATGATGGTATTGGATGTAGCGCTTGGCTAACATCCAATACTTATGAGCATTATAGTTCTTTACGCAAACGCGCAACAGGGATGTTCATTGCTTCACGGTATTTGGCCACTGTGCGACGTGCAATAGAATATCCTTTTTCTTTCAGAATATCTGTTAGCTTCTCGTCTGCTAATGGTTTGCGCTTATCTTCGTTAGCAATACATTCTTCCAAGATTTTCTTCACTTCTTTATTGGAAACTTCTTCACCAGAATCGGTCTGTATCGCCTCTGAGAAAAAGGACTTTAGTAAAAATGTGCCAAATTCAGTCTGAACATATTTGGAGTTAGCCACGCGCGATACAGTCGAAATATCCATCTCTATACGCTCAGCAATATCTTTTAAGATCATAGGTTTGAGCAAGCGATCATCACCTTTCAAGAAATAATCATATTGATACTCCATGATCGCATTCATGGTCTTTAACAGTGTTTGTTGTCGCTGTTTGATCGCATCAATAAACCATTTGGCAGAGTCCAGCTTTTGTTTTACAAACTGAACTGCATCCTTCATCTTCTTGTCGTTCTTTTCTGCCTTTTCGTAATGCGCAAACATTTCTTGGTAAGATCTAGATACGCGCAATTCGGGTGCATTTCTGCCATTTAATGTCAAGTGAAGCACTCCATCATTGTTAGAAATATGAAAATCAGGAATCACATGCAATTGTTTGCCCGCTACAGCGCCCGAATCACCTGGCTTCGGATTCAATTTTAAAATCTCCCCAAAGATTTCCCGAAGCTCTACCGAATCCACGCCCAACTGCTTCTCAATTTTATCGTAATGCTTCTTAATGAATTCTTCCAGGTACTTTTCAATCACGATCACCGCCTTTTGAATGATTGGGTTGGTCGTATCTTTTTTTCGAAGTTGGATTAGCAAACATTCTTGCAAATCTCTCGCACCTACACCAGCAGGATCAAACTCTTGCACTACTTGCAAGATCTCTAACACATCTTCTTCTTCGGCAATTACATTCTGCGAAAAAGCCAAATCATCAATTAGAGAATGGATTGGTCTTCTTAAGTATCCATCATCATCAAGACTGCCAATGATTTGTAATCCAATCTGATATAATTTATCACTTAAAGCCAAAAGATCCAATTGGTTACGAAGGTTTTCGTAAAAAGAATCCTGTATGGCCACTGGAATTTCTTTGCGGTCATCCTCATCATCTCCTGAATAAGATGAGCTGTAGTCATTAAAATCGTCTTCTTGTATGTATTCTTCTACGCTGAATTCGTCGTCCGTAGCGCGCTCTTCCATTTCAAAAGTATCATCAGGATCGCGATCTGGATATTCTTCTGCTGGCTCGCTCATATTGGTAAGACTGCCGTCTTCCAGGGCGGGATTTTCCTCAAGCTCCTCCTTTATGCGCGCATCTAATGAAACTGTCGGCACCTGCAATAGCTTAATAAACTGAATCTGCTGGGGCGATAGTTTTTGTAAAAGTTTTTGTTGTAAGGTCTGCTTTAACATTAGATGGATACGTTTGATGGAGTAAAAATAGATAATTTATACCACAATAGTTAAGTTGCATGTGGAAAATACTTTTTTAGGTACAATTATTGCTATATCGCGCTCTTTCAGATAAGATGACTGGGACAATTAGTTAAAAAGCCTTAAATTACTGGAATAGAGCAGATATTTTTTTAATATTGGATCGCTGTTTATCAAACTAATTACCCATTTTTACCACATGTTTAAAAGAGTAAAAAATCAGGTTTTGCGATGGATACTAATTCTTGTGTATACCGTTATTTTAGTCACCTGTGCGATACAGCTCAATTTCTTGGGTTTGTTTGGTTATTCACCAACCAAGACTGATATTGTCTTACCTACATTAAACGTAAGTTCGGAGTTATATACCGCCGATTCTGTTTTGATTGGCCGCTATTTTCAGGAAGATCGTGACCCAGTCGCATTCGATAGTATTTCTCCAGCTATTTTAGATGCTTTAATCGCGACCGAGGACGTACGCTTCTATCAGCATAGTGGAGTAGATTTTCGTGGTTTACTTGGCAGCATTGTATCTACATTGCGCGGTAGCGACCGCGGTGGTAGTACCATTACCCAACAATTATCCAAAAATCTTTATAAAACGCGTTATCAAGAGTCACAAGGCTTATTAGGTCGAATTCCCGGTATAGGTATCCTGATTACGAAGTACAAAGAATGGATGACCGCTTTTAAACTAGAAAGCCGCTATTCTAAGCAGGAGATTATTACCATGTATTTAAATACGGTGTCATTTAGTAATAATGCCTACGGTATCAAGTCTGCTTCGCTTCGTTATTTTAATAAACTCCCGTCGCAGATTGTAGAAAAAGAAGCAGCCGTTTTGGTCGGAATGCTAAAAGCGACTACTTTATACAACCCAATACGAAATCCGAAAAACGCCTTCAATCGTAGAAATGTGGTGCTCGGACAGATGCTGAAGGAAGGTTATTTAAGCGAAGCCGAGCATCAGCAACTTGTGCAAGATTCGTTGGGATTAAATCTTAATTATAGTGAGGTGTCCAGTTCCAATGATTCTTATTTGCGCAGTGCAGTAGAGAAATGGTTGGATAAATGGTCTAAAGAGAATAACATAGATATTTACACTAGCGGCCTTAAAATCTATACCACCATCGATTCGCGTATGCAGCGCATCGCAGAAGAAAATATGGCTGAAAAGATGGGTGAACTGCAAAATCGGTTTGATAATGTTTGGCGTGGTAAGATGCCTTGGCGTGATAAAAGTGGTGAAGTAGTGCCCAACTTCTTGGAAGATCAAGCGCGAAATCTCCCTATCTATAAAACGCTGATGGCGCAGCACGGCAACAACGAAGAACAAGTGTTCGATATCCTGCGTCAAACCAAAGAGATGAATGTCTTTACGTGGAACGGCATGGAAAAGCGCGAGCTATCTACGATGGATTCTTTGCAGCATTATCTGACCATGCTTAATATGGGTATGATGGCTATGGATCCGTATTCGGGCGAAGTTAAGGTATGGATCGGTGGCATAAACCATCGTTTTTACCAGTTTGACCACGTAAATCAGGCAAAGCGTCAGGCCGGTTCTACTTTCAAGCCATTTGCGTACATGACCGCATTGGAGTCGGGAATGGCACCTTGCGATAAGTATGAAGATAAGCCTGTACGGATTGAGTTTGTCAATGACAAGAATGAAAACGAGGTCTGGGAACCGAAGAATGCCGATTGGAATTTTTCGCATCAGCAGATGTCGCTTCGTTGGGCTATGGCTCGTTCGCTTAATAGCGTAACAGCACAAATTACGAACGACGTCGGTTGGGATAATGTGGTGAAGATGGCGCACAAATTGGGTATCACGAGTCCGCTGGCTTCTGTGCCTTCGGTGGGTCTGGGTTCCAATGATGTATCTGTTTTTGAGATGGTTCGCGCTTATGCGTCATTTATGAATAAAGGCAAGCGCACTGAGCCTATTTTGGTGTCTAAAATAGTAGACTCTAATGGTCGGACAATTGCAGAATTTGAATCAGAACAAAAACAGGTGATCTCGCCTGAAAATGCGTGGCTAATGAGTTACATGTTGCGCGGTACGATCGAAGAACCAGGAGGCACCTCACAAGCATTATGGGAATGGGATCTTTTTCAAAACGACAACGAGATCGGTGGCAAAACAGGTACTTCATCCGATTATGTGGATGGCTGGTATATGGGCGTTACCAAAGATTTGGTAGCAGGCGTGTGGGTTGGTTGTGATGAGCAAAGCATACATTTCACCAGTTCGGCTAATGGTGAAGGGTCCAAAACGGCCTTACCGATTTATGCTTCATTTATGGAGCAATTGTATAAACATCCTGAATTGGGTGTGACCTTTGGTAAATTTCCTGAAGCCAGTGTGGATATTAAAAAATCTTACTTGTGTCCTAGTCCGCGGATTCGAGTGCAAACGGATTCAGTTAGCACAGAGTTGGATGAATTTGATATGGAAATGCCAGACTTTGAGGAAATCACTTTTCCTGATATTATCGGGCCAGAGTTATAATAGCGTTTTCTCGTGAGCTCGCTGTGTAGTACATAGTGCACTTTATTTGATCTGTTGCCACAGGTCGATCCTTATATTATTAAATATATGAATGATATGATTCGCCATCGTTCCTTTATCCCTGTGCTTTTGGGATTTGTATTTTGTCTGCTTACACCTTCTGTTGGATGGAGTCAGTATTTTGGTCAGAACAAGATGCGCTATAAGAAGCTGAATTTCAAGGTGTATGATACACCTCACTTCAACGTTTACTATTACTTAAATAATGATTCGATGATGCATTGGTTGGCCAAAGAATCAGAGGTATGGTACGAGATGCATCAGCAAGTTTTTCAAGACACTTTCCTGCGCAAAAATCCCATTATATTTTATAATAATCATCCCGACTTTCAACAGACAACGGCTACACAAGGTGAAATTGGGGAAGGTACGGGTGGATTCACCGAAGCATTCAAGCAGCGTGTTGTGATGCCTATCGCACAATCCAATCATCAGACGCGTCATGTGTTGGGGCACGAATTAGTGCATGCTTTTCAGTATCGGATGCTGATCGAAGGTAATGATAGTACACGACTCGAAAACGTGGGAAATTTGCCACTCTGGATGGTAGAAGGTATGGCCGAGTATTTCTCAATCGGTAAAAAAGATGCATTCACCTCGATGTGGATGCGTGATGCATATGCGAGAAAGGATTTTCCTTCCTTACAACAGATGACGCAACAGTCTCACCGTTACTTCCCATACCGATATGGACAATCATTTCTGGCATTCATCGGCGCTACGTATGGCGATACGGTGATTATGCCCATGTTTATTGAATCGGCCAAATACGGTTATGAGACAGGGATGAAACGCGTGTTTGGCTACGATGCGCAAACCATTTCTACGCTTTGGAAGAACTCCATGGAAGATACGTATCGTAAGCTTGGTAAAGACACCACCACGCGCCCAATCGGTACACCACTGTTGACACGATCTAATGCCGGCCGAATGAATGTATCGCCAGCTATTTCACCAGATGGCAAATATGTGGCTTTTCTATCGGAGTTGGATCTATTTGGTATCGACCTTTTTCTAGCCGATGCAAATACCGGTCAAGTACTGAAAAAACTGGGTAGTCGGCAGACCAATAAGGATATTGATGCTTTTAGCTTTATCGAATCTGCGGGTGCCTTCTCGCCAGATAGCAAACGATTCGCTTTTAGCGTATTCAACCAAGGTAAGAATAAGCTGATGATCATCGATGTCGAGAAGAGAAAGCAGGTGGGCTTGGTAGAGATGGAGGGCATTGCACAATTTGCCAATATCACCTGGTCTCCCGATGGGGAAACGGTCGCTTTCTCTGGGCTCAAAAATGGACAAAGTGACATCTATACCTACCACTTTTCTAGCAAGAAATTGGTGCAATTGATGGATGATTATTACTCCGATGTGCAGCCTAGTTTTTCGCGTGATGGAAGGTACATCGTATTCAGTACTGATCGTGTGGCTTTGCAATCCGACAATCGCTCGGTTGATATTCCGATGAATTTGGCGATCTACGACTTACAGGAAAGTACTTTCAGAAATCTAGATATCTTCCCAGGAGCGAACAACCTCAATCCACATTTCTCGGCAGATGGATCAGCAGTCTACTTCTTATCGAATAACGATGGCTTTCGCAATATGTATCGGCTTACGTTAGCATCTACACAAGTAGAGCGACTCACGGATTACTTTACAGGTATAAGTGGTATTACAGAGTATTCGCCCGCCATGAGTATTTCGGCACAAGATGAGATTGTGTATTCTTTCTTCAAAAATAATGAATACAGCGTTTACCGTGCTCATGCTGCAGATTTTAATCCAGTTTCAGTGGATCATCAAGTGGTAGATCTTAAAGCAGCCATGCTATTTCCAGATGAAGACCGTGGCGTAGATATCGTGAACTATAATTTGAGAAACTTTAACGCCTATCAACGTATTTCTTCTACGCAGGTTAATCCAACACCTTATCGGCCGCAATTTAAATTGGACTACCTCGCTAATACAGGTATGGGCGTAGCCGTAGGTAATCGCTATGGCGCAGGCATGGCCGGTGGAGTATTTGGGACATTCTCCGATATTTTGGGCTATAATCAGATCATGGGCGCACTTAATGTGAATGGCGAAATCTATGATATTGGTGGGCAAGTCGCCTATATTAATCAACAAAACCGCTGGAATTGGGGATTCTCTGCTTCTCACATACCTTTTCGCTATGGGTTCACCGAGTTTAATGTACAAGATTTAGGTGCAGGTAACGAGTTGGTCGAAAACACATACCTCATGCGTCAATTTCAGACACAACTTGAGGGCTTTGTCGCCTATCCATTCAATCGCAATCACCGTTTTGAAGTGGGGGCAGCCTACGCTCGTTATGGTTTTAGAGCGGAGCATTGGCGTTTCGGTCGAAATACGGGTATTAACGATCGCCGTGGTATGAGTGCCGACGATGCTATGCGATTAGGATTAGGAAATTTAGAATCTTTTGCCATGCCGCAGGTTACTGCTGGTTTTATCGGCGACAATACCGTCTTTGGAATTGCAGCACCTTTGCAAGGTTACCGCTATCGGATGACGGTTGGACAAAGTTTTGGCGAATACAATTTCCAAGTGTACAACTTCGATTATCGACGTTATGAACGTATCAAACCGATTACTTTAGCTGCACGAGTCTATTCTTATATGCGTGTCGGCGAGGGCGAAGATCGCTTTCAAGGATTGTACATCGGTTATCCTTTTCTGATGCGTGGTTATGAGCGTATTCAAGATCTTTCTGGTCGCGTCACATTTAATGATTTGGTGGGCTCGCGTATGGCTGTAGCTAATTTTGAGGTTAGACTGCCATTCACCGGGCCGGAAGGTTTAGCGATGTTCAAATCGGGAATCCTCTGGTCTGATCTCAACCTCTTTTTTGATGCAGGACTAGCATGGAGTCGCGGCAATACCGTACGATGGAGCAAGAATGATTCGGATCGTATTTCGGTCAATAATCCAAATGGCGAATCAATATACGAGTACGATCCACAGGTGCGCGCACCTTTGTATAGTGTAGGTATTTCAATGCGTGTTAATTTATTTGGCGCAATGATATTAGAACCTTATTACGCCGTACCATTATTACGTAGTCGTTCGCAGTTTGGTCACTTCGGATTAAACTTTGCCCCAGGCTGGTAGTCTATATATCAAATAGTTATATAATAGGTTTGTTTGAGTCGCCGTTTATGCAGTTCGCTGTACAAACGGCGATTTTTTGTGTCGGCATTGAAGCGTCCTTTAGTGCAAACCTAAGTCTTTTTGGATTTGAATTGTAAGAAACAATTAATCCAGTCGCATTTCTTCCTTAACGATCAAAGTTATTTCCATACCTAGCGATACTTACTGTTGGTTCTTGCATTATTCCACTTGCTACTGCGTACGATAAGTATTGCTTAGCGATCTTCAACTACGAACAAGCGTTAAGTTGTAATAATAATATGACTAGAATTAGTAATATAGGAAGACTCATAAGAGACTTTAGAGCAGGTATTTTTTTATGCATAGAATGTTAGCCAATAGATTGAAGAAATTTACTCCAAACATAACATCCAAGCACACCAATTGTTTACGGTTTTCCATAATAAGGCGTTTATGAATAATCGACCGAAAATGAGATAGGGTGGAGCCGATCCACAACAGTAACTACACTATGTAGTTGGAGATCTACAAACTAAAATTACTCGCGTCTCTACAAGACATTTATTAATAGCAATCTACACATATTTGCTAACTAAAAATCGTGAATAACTTTCTCTTCACTAATTTTTAGAATTTTTAAAGCAAGAATGACACGGAAGTAAATACTAAAAATATTATAGCAGGATATTGATGATGCTATAATCAATACAGTAAGATCGGTTTCAATAAATAAAAGAACATCATGAAAGGTTTACGGAAAAAAGTTTATGTATCTCCAGGTATAATATTGTCTTATGTCGCCATGGAATCTGATTTTTCAGCAGGATCGGTAGTAGTCGTAAGGGTAGGAAATAATGGAACTCCAGATGTAACAGATTGGCAAGAACGAGAAACAGACCAAACATGGAACTTTTAGGTAGCTAAAAATTACTAAAATCAAAAATGAAAAATTTCATATATCTATTCATTATCGTTAACATTATTTGCTTAGTCAGTTGTTCTAAGAAAGAACTTGAAAAACAACCCGAAAACATGATGTTACGCGTTGATATTCAAGGTATCGGAAGCCTTGAATATTGATGCTAATACAGATCCTCGTAATGTTCGAGATCTAACAACAACAACAGCTGGAGCCTCGAAAAACATACCTAGAAGCGAAAATGGTTTTAGTATAGATTTTTCAACAAATCAAGATGCTATAAAGTCGACGTCAATACCAAAAGAGCTATCTGATGATCGCTCAACAACTATCAACAGAGCTGCCCAGCCAATGCAAACTGGATACACATACAGGCTGCTTTTGTACAACAAGGCAAATGGTCAACTATGGCGTACAAGTCAAGGCTCAGCAGGTTCTCCCTTGTCAATCGATGGGCAAAAGGGTGAAAGTTATTTATGGTATGCGTACTCTTACAACAACAGCGATCAGTTACCAGAACCCACGAATGCCAGTAACCCAACCGTAGAAACAGCTATTTCGAAAGATTTTCTTTATGCATCAGGTGAGATAAGTATTCCCGCAAATTCTGAGGTAGACTATAATCTAGGTATAACTTTCCAACATAGAGTGACGCAAGTGCGTGTTAAAATTGACGCCTCTGTACTAGCTCGATTTGCCAGAATAGATAATCTCAATGCTTCTTTTGATAATAGTAATTATATAAAAAAGGGAATTTTTGATATAAAGAATAATCAGATAAATAGTATTACGGTCGTGCCTACCGAGACTATTTTTAATGCGCCATCGTCAACGCATATCTGGGAAACAAGTTATTATACTGTTGACCCTGACGCTGTAAGCAGCTATAAAATTGTTATAAATGATTTACCTGTTAAATTCGACGAAGTAAGTGAGGACATTTCTGTCAGAAATTTAGCAACATACTATGGTGTAGCCAATAAGCCTAATTTTACTTCAAATTTCACTTCACCCGCTTTTGGTCAACGTCTTTCCAGTATTTTGAACTTGAATTATCAAGTAGCACCTTTAAGAATTTTGCATGTTTCAAATAATACATCTTTTGGATACGCCCTTCAACAAGGTCCTTCTTGGGATTTTTTAAATTCGAAAGTAAATTTTGGTGATCTACCAGAAAGCGTGATAAAAATGGGGTCGTGGGCAGTTGGACAGGGAAGTTGGTCTGGAGGTAATCAAGCAGATAATAAATCACAAAATTGGTTATTATTTTCGGCAACTACTGCTTTCGATAACCAACTAACAAATAGATTGTCGGCAACAAATACAACGAATAGACCAGATATAGTTATTTTGGGATATGATATGATCAGTATTAGACCAGCAGTAGCGCAGGCACTAAATAATTATTTAAATGACAAAGGGGTAGTTATTATGATGCTTCAAGATGCTGCTAACGCAAATACCCAATCTTTTTTCAACACGATGTTTGGTGTATCCAATATTGGAACAAACAGCAGTGGTACTGCTGGAGCGATGTACCCAATCGAGGGTACTAACCCAAATGACGAAATACTGAATGGGCCATTCGGTGATGTACGTGGCAGGCATTGGGGCGAAGATGCTGGTACAACGCTTGGCATTACAAATCTTCCATTATCTCAGATTACAGTTTACTCATACGGCAATGCCATTAATAGGTCATCTGTAGCATCCCGAGTTACTATGTTTAAACATAATACGAAACACTTCTTTTACATAGGAGACGGTGGCTTTGTCTCCTATAATGGTGGTAGCAGCAACACAATTTGTCCATTCAACTACGATGCAGTTGCGAAGCGTCCGCTACCGAAATCTTACGGGAATTCTGGAAATGGATATGCCGCCGGTTCATTTGGTGCGTACAATAGCATGCTCATAGCAAATGTGATGGCTTGGGCTGTCGAAAAAGCGGAGCTTAATGGAGTTAGAACGTGGAAATACGCGGGGCCACCGACACCTTAAAATTGACGTGGTCGAATGATCTACGGCCCACGGACTATTGATGTAGTAAAACTGCAATAGCACTTATTAGCATACATTTGTATACAATTTGAAATGCAACTATTCTTTTATAAGATAATACATTCAATGGTGACCCCAGCACAGACAAATCCGTTCTAAACACTAAAAATTTTGTGTAAGCCTGACTGGTTGTGGCTTTCGCATATCAAATATTATTATTCCGTTATCAATCACGTTGTAATTATCCCACATCATACAATAATCACACAATAAACCACTGTATGTGATTTTTCATCAAAATACATAACGACTTTTTTTTGCTTATATAGCATCTAAATAATGTTTTGATTAATAAAATAGAAATTAATTAGACTTAGTTTAGAAATTTTAAATATTCTGAATTGAATAATGTACTGTTATTTTCCTATATAAGTTAGTAGAAAAATTAGCTTTTAAAATAGTATGAAGGCAGATTGCGTACTGTAGTCTTAGCCCTACAAAATGAAATTATATTAACGAATGTAGGTGTAGAATATCAACAGACTACAGATATTTGTCGTCGGTTAATGACTATTGTGGTTAAAATATTTTCAACACACACTCAAAGGAAAATAAGCAAGCATGTAAATTAACACTCATTAAGTTTACATGTTTAAACATATAAATAAAAGTATTTTTTCTAAACAGTAACTATCAATCTTACAAAATGGATTTAAATAAAGAAATTACGAGAGCAGTACCTAAAAGAAACTACTTATCGCCATCTATTGCGATAACTATAGTCGCCATGGAATCTGCCTTAGCAGCAGGGTCGACTGTCATTATTACGATCGAAAACAACAATACACCCTATGTCGTGGAATGGGAAGAAAGACAATCGGAGCAGACTTGGAATTTTTGATACATAAGTATTTAATTAAATATTATGAAAGGACTTATTTATATACTTGGCTTTATAAGTACAATTAGTTTGGTCGGGTGTTCGAAGGACTATCCAGTAGCAAAGGTAGGTGGTGACATGATGTTACGAATCGATGTTGCGGGTATAACCGAAAGTACTGTTGTCGCTAACTATGCCAATGCTAGAGCCGCCACAAATACTACATTTAGCAATATTTCGCGTACTTCTACCATCAGTATGGGCGATGATAAAGGTGGGTTTTATGTAGACCATGTGATGAGTCAAACTTCCGTAGGCACTATTGTCGAAAGTGTGCTGCCAACATCAGAAATATTATCTTTTTCCGATAGATCCGCGACTATAAGTCCTGCTGCTATTCCTATGCAAAATGGATACAGATACAGAATCTTTTTATACAACAAAAATAACGGACAACTTTGGCGTACTCTCCAAGGTACGGCAGGTACACCTTTGTCAATGGAGGGACAGAAAGGTGAGACTTACCTGTGGTATGCTTACTCTTACAACGATAGCGAGGCACTACCAGAGCCATCAAACATCAATGACCCATCTATTGAAACCTCTATTAACAGAGATTTTTTGTATGCTAGTGGTGAAATAACTATAGCTTCAAACTTGCAAGAAGATTATATACTTGGTATCACTTTCGAACGTAAAGTCGCTCAAGTACACATAAAGATTGACGGAACTGTTCTGGCTAGATTTGCTACGATCAATAATCTAAATGCGGCGTTCGATAGGAACGATTATTTGAAGAAAGGCAGGTTTAGTGTACGAAGCAATCAAATGAATACAATAGATGTTGTACCCACAGAAATTATTTTTAATAATCCATCTCCTGACAATACTTGGGAAAGAACGTATTATACTGTTGACCCGGCATCAATAAGTAAATATAACGTGGTGATAAATGACCTCCCAGTAAAATTTGATGAGGTAAGAGAAGAAATATCACAGCGAAATCTAGCAACTTATTACGGAGCAGCTAATAAACCGACCTTTACAACTGAATTTGAAAATGCGGCGATCGGCCAACGCTTATCTAGCGTATTGAATCTTAATTATCAAGTCTCTCCCTTGAGGATTTTGCATATTTCGAGTGGCGCATCCTACGGTTATGCATTAGAACGAGGACCTGCTTGGGATTTTTTAAATGCTTCTGAGAATTTTGGCGATTTGCCGGAAAGTGTCATTAAAATGGGATCATGGTCTCCGGGTCAAGGAAGCTGGGCGGGAGGAAATCGTACTCAAAATGCCGATGAAAATCGTATGGTATATGCCGCTACTACGGCTTTTGATAATCGCTTAGCAGAACGGCTAGCAGCTACAAACACCAATAATAGACCCGATATCGTAATCATAGGATACGATATGACCAATATACGGCCATCAGTAGCTAGGTCTCTGAACAATTATTTGAATAGTAATGGTGTTGTGATCATGATGCTACAAAATGCTACGAGTAACGATACACATTCATTCTTCAACACGATGTTTGGAGTATCAAATATCGGTACCGTAAGTAGCGGTAGTGCTGGAGCGATGTACCCTATTGAAGGAAATAATCCTACTGATAAAATATTAAATGGTCCTTTTGGAGATGTTCGCGGTCGGTATTGGGGCGAAGATGCTGGTACAACACTAGGACTTACAAATTTGCCTCCATCTCAGATTACGATATATTCCTACGGTAATGCCATCAATAGGTCATCGGTTACACCTCGCGTGACGATGTTCAAACACAATACTAAAAATTTCTTCTTCATTGGCGATGGTGGTTTTGTTTCTTACAACGGTGGTCGCAGTTTTGTTATTTGTCCATTTAATTACAACACAGTTTTGAAGAGACCATTACCGAAAGCTTACGGTAATGCTGGTTCTGGTTATTCTGCAGGCTCAAGAGATGCCTATAATAGTGTCGTAATTGCCAACATAATGGCTTGGGCTGTAGAAAAAGCCGAATTGCAAGGAATTAGACAATGGAGATACGCCGGACCGCCTACTCCATAAGAACTTGTTTATTTCTAGTTGCTGTGTACATATTTATGCTCCGATTAGATTAATTGCTGAACGTAAACTAAAAACAGAGAATTCAAACTAAGGGTTCTCTGTTTTTTTGTACGCGGTAAATTCGATAATTATCAACCCCATGCAACTTGTTAGAAGGTGTCTTAATCATTTATGAGGTATTGGCGTAATACCTGGTATTTATCAAGAGTTAATATGTACTTAATCCGCATATAATACTAATAGGTCAATTTTGGTGCTGACCATACAAAAGCACGTCATGGTATCATGTGATTTCGATTTTGATCTTCTTTATAAAGCACACGCAGCAACATTACTGAATATTGCCATCCGCAAGTTGGGCGATAAAGATCAAGCGATGGATGTGGTACAAGATTTATTTGTCGATCTGTGGCAGCGAAAATCCATGATCAACATTACTTCTGAACCGCGAAATTATTTGATTTCAGCGCTTTACCATAAGATATTCCAGCATTTCCGAAAAGTGGGTGTCAATGATAAACATATCGCCCATTTCACTTTATTACAAACTGTCGACCATGAACAGTTGGAAGAAGCGGATATAGAGGAAAGTCATGAATCGATGATTCAACACATTGACAATTCTGTAACGCAGATGCCTCCCCGAATGCGTAGGATATTCCAATTGAAGTATTATCAATCATATTCCAATCAGGAAATTGCTTCTTTACTCGGCATATCCAATCAAACCGTCAAAAACCAACTCTGTAAATCACTTGATCAGGTCAGGAAAGAACTAGCCAAGAAGAAGGTGCATGATACGGTTTTCCTATTGCCGATGCTCTCGTACTTCCTGCTACGATAGTTGTTTTTAAATTAAAATAAAGTTGATCTTTTCTTAATACCATTTCTATGGTACGATCGCACTGTTTGAGCTACTACCTTATGTATGTCCAAACAATCACCCGAATTACAACAGTTGATCCAGCGCTATCTGGAAGGAAAGTGTACTGCCGAAGAAAAAGTCCAACTACAACATTGGATCGCATCTTTGAAAGTTTCCGACAAATCGGCCACCACAGAAGATCTGCTGCAACTTAGAAACCGTATTGATCGTATTACACAACCAAACGAAGTGCGTGTAAAAAGAATCCAATGGCCAACAAAGTACGTTGCCGCAGCAGCTTTACTATGCATAGGCGTAGCAAGTTTCTTTGTATTACGTCATGACCTAGGTAACAAACACCCCGCAGTAACACAGCTTTTGGCATCCAAATTTTCTGACGATGTAAATCGACTACGTGTATACCACAATCATGGTACAGATAACAGATCCGTCATGCTTTCCGATGGCACTAATGTCACCTTGACACCACAGAGTAGCATTCATTTTCTCGACAATTTTGAAGTGGATAATCGCCAAGTGACTTTGTGCGGAAAAGCACGATTTGATGTCGCTAAAGATGCATCGCGTCCATTCTCTGTCATCACTGGAAATATCCATACTACGGCACTCGGAACGGTGTTCTGGGTTACCCGTTTACGCGAAGAATCGCTTCCCATTGTAGAGCTTCTGTCTGGAAAAGTGGCCATCACCAAAAATTCTAGCTTAGGCAATCGGGAATTACTCGTGGCACTAAATCCGGGCGATAGCTGGGATAGCAAAGGATTGCACCTAGCGCCAAATATCTTACCAACACCAAAAGCCAGCAGGAAGAAAGAAACTGCACAAGAGGTAGAAGTTATCATGTTAGCCTTTCACCATACGCCATTAAAGGAAGTATTCGACACGCTTTCTGCGCATTTCCAAACCCAATTCTCGTATACGGAAAGCGACTTAGAAGGCATGACTTTCTACGGCAATTATACCGATAAAGTTGTCTTAGACGACATCATCAAGCACATTATGTTGACCCACGAAATACAAATTAATTATCAAGAAGATACCGCTACGTATGCCGTATCTCTATCATCCAATTTCCAAACAAACGATCAAATTTAACAAACCAATGCGTACAAAACTCAATCCCAAGCCCTTTCTGAAATTTGGGCTCATCGGTGCATTTTTAAGTTTGCTATTATCCACCGTGCAAGCACAACAGCAGGGCGAACTCGTCGTTCTCGTTCAGAACAAAGAAAACAGCGCGATCTCCAGTGCGACCGTGCGAATTCACAATGCCAATCTCAAATTGGAGCGATTGGGCTCAACCGATGCCGATGGTCGTGTCCTTTTTCAGAATCTTCCAACAGACAGTAATTATTGCATTACTGTTAGTTATGTCGGTATGTTGCCGAAAGATGAATGCGCTGTCATTATTTCTAATGGCAAACGAAGTAGTGCCATCATCGTGCTTAAAGATCCTGCGCTTAATGAAATGGATCAAGTAGTCGTGACCGCGATCGGTATCAAGCAGCAAAAGCGGAAGCTGGGCTACGCCACACAAGAAGTGAATACCGAAGTGCTACAAGAAGCAAAAACAATGAATATCGGTACAGCTTTAACGGGTCAAGTGGCCGGTTTGATTGTGAATAATCCCACCGGTATCTTCCAAGCACCGACATTCAATTTACGTGGTCGCAGTCCAATGATCGTGGTAGATGGTATCCCCGTCGAATCTGAATTGTTTGACATCCCAGCACAGCATATTGAAAATATCAACGTATTAAAAGGTACTGCTGCCTCCGTACTTTATGGTTTTCGCGGTCGGGATGGTGCGATTATGATCACCACCAAAAATGCGAAAGTAGAAGGTTTGGAAGTCACGATCGGAACCACCAACATGATGTCCGCTGGATTTACCGTCTTTCCAGAATCTCAAACCGAATTTGGTAGCGGATCGAACGGCCAATACGAATTTTGGGATGGTGCCGATGGCGGTATTTCCGATGGCGACATGACATGGGGACCAAAGTTAAATACCGGATTATTGCTGCCACAATGGAATAGTCCTATCCGCGACAAACAAACTGGCACTGTAATTCCTTGGTATGGCGATGTAAGTGGAACGATCTACGACGACAAATCGCGCTACGAACGCGTGCCGATCGAATGGCGATCATACGACAATTTGCGTGATTTCTTAGGAACGGGTATCGTGACTGAGAATAACTTTACCTTATCGCACAAGTCAGAAAAACTAAGCTTGTTTACATCCGGTAAATATGCCTATCAGAAAGGTCAAGTGCCCAATACAAGCTTGAATTCTGGTGGTATCAACATCAATTCCAATTATCGTTTTACACCGAAGTTGAATTTGGACATCAACTTCTCCTACAACAAGGTGAAGTCGCCAAACTTCCCACGGTATGGTTACGGACCAAAAAACCACATGTACACCATCTTACTTTGGATGGGAAATGATGTAAACGGACAAGATTTGGCTAACAACCTGTACATTCCCGGACAGGAAGGATATCGCCAAGCCAACTACAATTATGCTTGGTACAACAACCCTTACTTCGCTGCCAATGAGCTAAATCAGGTATTCGACCAAGACGTGGTACACGCACAATCCAGATTGAACTGGCAAGTCACCCCCAAGTTCAACGTTCAAGGACGTATTGCAGCTCGTCAAAAAACCACGTTCGAAGATATGCAAAGTCCGAAATCATACATGAATTACGGCGATTCGCGAAATGGAGATTACAAAATGTGGAACAACGGGCAGCTGAACTTCGACGCCGATGTATTGGCTACCTACAGCGATCAATTTGGCGACAATTTTGGCTTGAATATTAATGCTGGTGCATCAACCTTCAAACGTACCTTGTCCAATACGTATCAATCCACAGATGGATTGGTTGTACCTTTCATTTACAATTTAGGTAACACCCAAGGTCCAGTACGCGCTACCAATGCCAATCATACATCTATTACCAGAAGTGCCTATGCGTCCGTTAATTTCGATATTTTTCGCTCCACGTATTTGAATTTTTCTGGTCGTAATGATTGGTCATCGACTTTGTCGGCCGAAAACAATTCTTATTTCTATCCGTCGGCGTCCTTCAGTACGATCGTGTCTGACTATATCCCGATGCCACGTGCAATTGATTACGTAAAGCTCTATTCTTCTTGGGCTTCGGTATCGTCTGCCTTAGATCCATACAGTATCCGCGCGGTGTACAACAAAGCGCTGACATATGGTTCTACGCCATCGGTTAGTTATCCAAGCGGTATCATCAATCCTAACATTTTGCCCGAGCAATCCAATACCTGGGAAATGGGTATGGCATTTGCCTTCCTCAAGAATCGCCTAAATATGGATGTGACCTATTATGATATGCGCGATCGCAACCAGATTATTCAACTAGAAAACTCCGATGCTTCTGGATTCGCTACGCGAATGGTAAATGGCAATGTCTATCGTACGCAAGGTGTGGAAGTAATGTTGGGTGCTCGGATCATCGAAAATGATAATTTTTCGTGGCGTACAGCGGTCAACTGGACGCGTTCTGTACGCAGACTGCAATCGATCTACGGCGATCAAGCGCGCTTTGGTAATCTCTATCAAGGAGATCGTGCCGACGCCTATTACGATCAAGTTTGGCAGAAAAATGCGGATGGTCAGTTGATTCTAAATCCCACCACAGGTATGCCGATTCGTGATCCTTTCCCACGTTATTTGGGTTATTTCAATCCAGATTGGCAGTTTGGTTTCAGCAATACTTTTATGGTCAAAAACATTCGCGTACAAATGGATATCGACGGATCTATTGGTGGTGTAATGCGCTCGCAAACGATCGAAAAAATGTGGTGGGGCGGTAAGCATCCATCTTCGACACAGTATAGACAGGAAGAGTATGATGCAGGGCAAAATGTTTATAGGCCATCTGGCGTCATTGTTACAGGAGGCGAAGTGAAGTATGATGTGCAAGGAAACATCACGGAAGATACGCGTACCTATGCACCATTTACTGATGCGGTAAGTTGGCAGACTTGGTCGCAGATTTATCCTTATCAGGCACGTGTTACGGAGAGCGAAAGCAGCACATTTGCCAACGTATATGATCGTTCATTTGTGAAATTACGTAGACTTTCTGTAGGATATGACTTAAATAAATGGTTGAAATCAAGCAAATTCAAAGCGTTAGATGCATCCGTATTCGGCACGAACCTATGGGTTTGGAAAAACATACCATACATCGATCCAGATTTCGGTATTGGTAATGACGACAACTTGCAAGATCCATCTACCAGATACCTTGGTGTATCTCTTAACCTTACTTTTTAATTTTTCGAATCATGAAAAAGCTTAGAAATACGATTACCATCGGCAGCTTGCTGCTGCTAACCACCTTGTCTTCCTGCGAAAAGTTGACGGAGGTTAATATTGACCCGAACAATGCTTCATCCACACATCCACAAGCCTTGTTGACTAATGTAGAGTGGAATGCCTTCAATACTTGGAGAGGTACTTCGCCATTATACACGCTCAAGATGATTCTTCAAACTGATGGAGAAAATGCAAATCAGATTTATAATTGGCAGCGCGGCAGTTTCGATCAATACAACCATCTTCGCAATGTGACCAAAATGATGGAGGAAGCTTCCGCTATTGATGAGCCAACTTATTTGGCTTTAGGCAAATTCTTCCGTGCCTATTATTTCTACAACCTGACGCTAACCTTCGGAGATATCCCGTATAGCGAAGCGTTGCAAGGAGAATCAGCCGGGCTGTACTTACCCAAATACGATGAGCAAAAGGCTGTTTTTGTGGGTATTCTTGGAGAGTTAGCCGAGGCCGACGAATTGCTACAGGCTAATCCTGATCTGATCGCAGGTGATATTATCTATGGTGGCAATTCGAGCAGCTGGCGCAAACTGATTAATAGTTTCCGTCTGAAAGTGCTGATGACCCTGTCTCGCAAAACCGCTGATACGGATTTAAATATTGTGCAGCAGTTTGCACAAATTGCGGGCAACGGCATGTTATTGGAATCCGATGCCGATGATGGACAATTGGTTTACCTAGATCAGCAAGACAATCGCTATCCAGAGTTTAACTCCAGCGGTTACGGATCAGGCATGTATATGGATTCTACCTTGATTCGTCGTTTGCAAGATCATCAGGATCCACGCTTATTCGCTATTGCGTCACAAACCCGCTTAGGCCGTGAGGCCGGTGCTGCATTAGATGATTTCACCGCTTATGAAGGCGGCGACCCGATTGTACCTTATGCTTTGGTCAACGACAAAGCCATTGCTGGAAGACTTTCAAAAGTGCATGATCGCTACACCATCGACCCTACATGCGAACCCATGGTATTGATGGGGTACGCCGAGCAACAGTTTATCTTAGCAGAAGCGGTTGTACGCGGATGGATTCCAGGCGATGCGGTTACGTATTATAATGCTGGCGTGCGCGCGGCTTTCAACTTCTACGCGAAGTATGCCAAAAATATGGGTCAGTACTTCAGTGCCGAGCGTGTAGATGCTTATTTGCAGTTGCCGCTTGTTAATTTAGCAAATGCGACGACTACGGAGCAGCGTATCGAACGTATTATGATGCAGAAATATTTGAGGTCCTTTCACCAAGGTGGTTATTCAGCTTACTTCGATCATTTGCGCACCGGTTATCCAACGATGCGCAAAGCAGCCAATGTGCGTACCGCTTATCGTTGGATGTATCCGCAGAAAGAATACAATCAGAATACAGCACAGGTAGATGCAGCGATCCAAAGACAATTTAACGGCAATGATGCCATTCAACAGGAAACATGGTGGACAAAATAATGGTATCTTACACAGAAAAACAGCATGGATAGTAGAAGAGCATTTTTAAAGAAAGCAGCGATGTTGGGTGGCGCAACGGCTGCTTATCAATTCTTGCCGAGTTCCATCGCACGTGCATTGGCCATTGAAGTCGAAGCGGGCACGACGTATTTGGATGCCGAGCATGTGGTATTCCTCATGCAAGAAAACCGATCATTCGATCATTGTTTCGGCACCTTGCGTGGGGTTCGCGGGTTCAACGATCCGCGCGCCATTCGCGACGGCGACGGATTACCTGTTTGGGTGCAAAAGAATGCGCAAGGTGAAGCTTACGGGCCATTTCGCTTAGACATTGAGCAAACGAAGGCCACTTGGATGGGCTCTTTGCCACACAGCTGGAAAGATATGGTCGAAGCCCGGAATAATGGCAAGCTCGATACTTGGCTAGAAGCTAAAAAAGCCGGCAACAAAGCGTACCAGCATTTGCCTTTGACGATGGGTTATCACACGCGCCAAGATATTCCGTTTTACTACGCCTTTGCGGATGCATTTACGGTGTGCGATCAACATTTCTGCTCCTCACTAACGGGCACGAGTGCAAACAGGTCGTATTTTTGGTCTGGCACGGTTCGCGAAGAGCCGCACAATCCAGAGTCAGTGGCGCACGTGGATAATGGGCAGATCAATTACCGCGATGTGTCCTGGACGACCTATCCCGAACGATTAGAAAAGGCAGGTATTTCATGGAATGTATATCAAAACGAATTGAGCTTACCCGTAGGATTTGAAGGGGAGGAGGAAGATTGGTTATCCAATTTCACCAATAACAATCTGGAGTTTCACGAGCAATATAAAGTACGATTTCATCCAGCGCATCGGCGCTGGATGGAAAATACGCTAATATCTTCCAGAGCAGAACTAGAAAAGATAAGCGACCAGCAATCGGAGCAGTTTACTATATTGACGCAGCAAATCGATCGGCTCACGCGCGACATAGAAACCTATTCCGCTGCTAATTTTGAGAAGCTCAACTCTTTTAGTAAGAACATCCATCGGAAAGCTTTTTGTACCAATATAGCCGATCCAGATTACCACCAATTAGCTTCGCTAAAATACCAAGATCAAGAAGGAGAGAAGGAAGTGCAAGTACCCAAAGGCGATATCTTTCACGAGTTTCGAAAAGATGTCGATGCCGACAATTTGCCAACCGTATCTTGGTTAGTCGCACCTTGTCGATTTTCTGACCATCCCGGTTCGCCATGGTTTGGCGCATGGTATGTATCCGAAGCGTTGGATATTCTGACTAAGAATCCAGAAATCTGGAAAAAAACCATCTTCATTTTGACCTACGATGAGAATGATGGTTATTTTGACCACGTGCCACCGTTTGTGCCAGCACATTCCGACCGACCATTCTCGGGAGTAAATCCCGATGGCATGGATACCCGCTCAGAATATGTGACGGCAGCACAGGAGAAAGTGCGAACTGGAAAGCCAGAAGCATCCTTAGACAGTCCAATTGGCTTAGGGTTTCGCGTGCCGATGGTTATTGCTTCTCCTTGGAGCAAAGGTGGTTGGGTGAATTCTGAAGTACTTGATCTCACTTCCAACATTCAATTTCTAGAGCACTTTATTCGGCGAAAATTTGGCAAAGAAGTATTGGAAACCAACCTGTCTGACTGGCGAAGGTCAGTTTGTGGCGATCTGACTTCGGCTTTTCGCCCAGCATCATCCAACGACAGAGTACCGAATGTAACATCCGTAGATCGCGACGCCGAAGTGGCGCGTATTTATGCGGCAAGCATACAGCAATTGCCTGGAGATGTAGCAGCTTTCTCCCAAGCAGAATTAAAAAACATTCATCAAGGTATCGTATCACCACGACTTCCGCAGCAAGAAAAAGGGACGAAATCAGCCAATGCATTGCCCTACGATGTCGATGTCAATCTATCATTGGATGCCGCAAAACAAGAAATAGTGTTGGAGATGCATTATCACGGTCGATTAAAGCTTGTTAAAAAAAACAAGGCAGTTCCACTTTGTGTGCGAGCGCTAGCTCCATATCAGGATGATGCTAACCCAGCAGCGATTTGGAATTTTACCATTCAAAATGGCACATCTATCACATACCGCTGGCCTTTACAGAGTTTTTCGACTGGACGATATCATCTGGATCTGCATGGTCCGAACGGATTTTACCGTTCATTCGTGGGTTCGACGCAGCATATTCCATCCGCGGCAGCGCATATTAGTTTACAACATGGAGTTGAAGCGCTAGAAATTGCATTGGCAGGCGGGAGCGGAGATTGGAAAGTATCCGATTTATCGTACGATCATCAAACTACTATCCAGAAAAAGGGATCAACAGGTTTTGCGGTTAATTGTGAGAAAACGAATGGCTGGTATGATTTATTAGTAGAACATCAAAAAGATCCGGCACTGCATTATCGCTATGCTGGGCATGTGGATACTGGGAATCATAGTAAAACAGATCCATTCATGGGAAGTTGATCCTTTAAATAGATTGAGATGTTGAATTTGGCGCATTTCCTATGCCCAGCTTACATATCATTATAAATAAAAAGAGCTTTTGATCATTGATCAAAAGCTCTTTTCTCTGATGTATGTTATGATTTTAAAATTGTTGCTCGTTGGTATCTCCCTCAGGGATATCGAGGATGGCTAGTAACAATAGGTATTCGCCTCTATCTAATCCTAGTGCTTGTGCGCGGTTCTCTTCGTTGTTTGCTTCTTTCATATCCTTAGTGATTATATGTTCGTTTCCTAAGGATTTGCAAAGCCAATGCCAAATATCTGGCAGTTGGGTAGATTACGTAATGTCGTTCATTACTTCACGTATTGTGAATCAATAGCACGTAAAATCCGCAATTACCCGACGCGATCAGCAATAGCGTCCCACAATTTGGAGCGAACCTGCAGTGCTTGCAGGGCGATATCTTGCATTTCTTGCCATTTCTTATCGTCGTCGCCGGCCAGCTCAGAGATCATTTGCATCGCCAATGGACCATGCTCATCACCATCTAATTCGATATGGCGCTGGAAGTAATAAATAAATTTGGACATATCTACAGCTGGCGATTTGGCCTGTAACTCGTTAAGTATCGAAGTAAACATATCTGGAATCAAGTCTTCGCGACCGAATGTGAATGCTGACGCAATCTGATGGGATTTTCCACTTTGGATAACCGAAAAAGTAAAATTTAAAAAGTCTTTGATACGAGCATCTAATTCAGAGTCAACTATTGCCTTTTGGATGTCGGAAGACGCCTTTGCACGAACCACAAAGTCTTCGATTCCTTTTACGTTGGCACCCATCGTTTCCATGGCATCTAAGTACATTTCAAAGTGACTTAATCTACGACCATCAATATACTCGTCAGATTCTTCGGCCAACACAATTTCGTTGATCAGGTAGCGTGTATTTGGCATTCTACTGGCAAACCATGGCACGGAAGTACAGGTGAGTTGTATCTGTAAAGCTTTTAATAAAGACATAAAGTCCCACACGGCATACACATGTCCTTCTGTAAAAGCTTGCAAATCTTCTACAGTAGTAATTCTCGCATACAATGGATGGTGTAGGAGCTGTTCGCGTTCCTGGGCGATAGCTGCTTGTAATTTTTCGATCCTAGACATGGGTGCAAAGATATTATAAAGTTAAGTCTAGAATAAAGTGATAAACGAGCTGATGTATGTTTTTAACACTTAGCTGATAAATAAAGAACCACGAATGCGATCGCATTCGTGGTTCTTTTATAGTATTGATTAATGATTACATCGTTGGGAAAGCCAAGCCCATAATCGGCTTGCTAAAATTGCTAGATGCTCTCGTCGCTTTTCCTGTTTCTAGGTTGATGCTGTATAAACTGTGTCTGCCATCTACTTCCAATGAAGCCATAATGTGTTGGCCATCAGCGCTGATGTCAAAACCGCCAGCAGCAGTAATATTCATTCCTAAATCACCAACTAACTCCAATACACCATCGTTAGGCGGCGATTGTTTGTATAATCTATTCGTTGTCACATCGATCACATATAAGTCTGTAGTTGTTGCATCAGATGTATTATTGGTATAAGCAGCTGCTGTTACTTTTGCATTAGCCACACCATTCAACTCGCCGTCTACGAAAGCTACTACTCCAGTTTCTGGGTGCAAGCGTAGGTTTTGACCATTTGCTGTAACCAAGCGAATACGATCTACAGTAGGATTGAAGTCAAATCCAACCTCGGTAGCATCCACTCCTGGTGTGAAAGGAACTAATCCAACCGCTGTAGCTGCGCCAGTTTCCTTATTGATGGTGTAAATTCTATTGCTACTACCTACCGCATACAATTCTCCACCCACTGGACGAAAATCGATGCCTAGGATTTTTTCATTACTTTCTGTTCCAGTAATTGTCCATTCTTGAACTGAGTTACGCACGTTTTGCGCATTGTAGCGAATCAAATGATTGTCGCCATCAATCGCGTAAAACTCAACATTTGGCCCCATAATGTCATTGTCGACGCTGTTGTCATCCGAACAAGAAGTAGTAATTACGGCCCCAGCCAACGAGGCTAACGCCATCGATAAGGTAGTTCTCTTTTTCATAGTAGTTTTATTATTAATAGTATTTGTGTGCTTCTCAATAGGTGTCATTAAAGACTAATGCTGGAACACGCGCAGAGATCTTTTGTTTGGAATAGGTCAATTATACCAAGTTTATGCTACTACAAATAGTTTGTTCTGAGGACCATTCCTTATCATACGATATGGAGACAAAAGTTGTTCTTCTTAGCAAAAAACTTTTCATCTATTAGGTTATAACACGTGTCACTCAACAAGTTCGTCATACTATCTCTTATAACATGCAGTTGTATACCGCTACCACATTATGGAGCACCCAAGATGTCAAAAAAAGCTTTATTTTTACCGTGTAGGATTTTTTTGACACAATAATTTCAGGATACAGCGTTATAGTGTTAACTTACAATTATCGGTTAACGAATATTTTGTGTCACTGCCTTTTAGTTTGTGCGCGTGCCTGTTAGACATTTAATCTTAGTCATATCATTACTATTTTTGGTAGGTCTTGCAAGTCAGGGTCAGGCCCAAGTGCGAGGTAAAGTTATTACGGGTACAGTAATAGATTCTTTAGGAATTGGACTAAAAGGTGTGAATGTGTACTTGCAGACCGATCAAGATACTTTATACACGGTAACGAATGCACAAGGAATTTATCGTTTGCGAGGCGTGGTGGGATCAGAAGTCAAACTAATTTATTCTATGTTGGGCAAAGAGCGTCAAACTGCTTTTGTCAGTTTGTACGAACACGATCCTAGTCCTTTGGTCTTATCGCCAGTCGTATTGGTTGCTGGCGTTTCTTTTATCGATCCAGTACAGGTATTGCGCACGGTTCCGATTGTGCATAAAGGCGATACCACAGTTTTCAATATGTCTGGCTTTTCTTACATGAAACAATCTTTGCTAGAAGACGTATTACGAAGTTCACTACCAGGATTCAACGTTCTGCGGGATGGTACCACATTTTACAACGGTCAAGTCATTACTTCGGTACAGGTTGATGGTCGCAAGTTCTTTGGTGGTGATGTGCTTACCGCGACACGTAATCTGCCTGCCGATTATATTAAGCAAATTGAAGTAATCGACCATTATGGTGATGTAGCCGAGATCAAAGGGATTAAAAATACGACGCCAGAAAAGGTCATAAATATTATTCTACATGAAGATCGCAAGAAGATTATGTTTGGACAAGCTACTGCTGGTGGCGGTACCAATGACCGTTATCTGGGTAGCGTAGGATTGAATAAGTTTGATCGCGGACAGGAAGTTTCCATTATTGCTTCCGCAAACAATACAAATACCAGTTTATTTACATTTGGCTCTCCAGATGGCGCTGGTGGTAGATCTGCCAGCCTTTCGGATATTGGAGATTATGCTGATCAGGCGGATGGTCTAAACACCGTTAACTCCTTTGGTGTCAATTTCTCAGACAATGTCGGTCAGCGAAGTACTTTAACGGGAAGTTATTCATATTCGCAGCGAAAGAACGAAACTAAAGGTAATTCTTTGCTGCGCTCCACTTATGATGGTTATCAAATTACGAAGGCAGATGATTTTACCTCCGTGAGTGATGATAGAACTCATAAATTTGATTTTGAACTAAATTCCCGTTTCAAGAATAAGGATTTGTTGAAAATTACGCCATCTATGACTTTGAGTCGCTCAGTCCGGGATAATAAGCGAAATATTTTACTCAACAATTTTCGCCTTAGAAATGATGGTTGGTATCAAGATTCATCTACGATTGAACGGCCTACGTATCAGCTAAATGCATTATATTCTAAGCATTTTCAAGATCCTAGGCGTAAGCTAGTTGGAGACATTCAAGTAGGATATAAACGACATGATAAGGTAGAAAATGTATCGGAACAATACGTTATTTACGATACCACGGGTACTGCACCGATGATCAGTCGTTTCGATCAGGAGCAATTAGTAAATCAATATGATGCTACCAAATCTATCCGTGGTGCCATTTCATACGTCGAACCATTTTTTGATCATAGTTTACTCGAAATTTCGTACGAATACGACCTCACAAATATTGAGATGTCGCGCCGCGTCCGTATGCCTGGCGAAGCTAATATACCGATTATCGATTCGCTCGGACTTAACTATGAGTATCTGTTTGCGAGTAACCGCACAGGGTTACTATATCAATACGAGCCGAATAAGCGATTTCGTGCCAATTTAGGTTTTGGAGTCCAACCTCTACGACTATCTGGCGCAGTTGCCAACGATACTTTACAATACAGATATGACAATATCAATCTAATTCCATCAGCTATGATGCGGTATCGATTCACGGATGAATTCGATTGGCAGTTTACCTATAATGGACGAAATAGTCAACCCAACTTCTTGCAAATTGCACCGATTAGAGATAACACCAATTCCCGCTTGGTTATCGTCGGAAATCCTCTACTACGTGCCGAATTTGTCAATCGACTTTCGACTATATTACGCAAATCGATTGCAAGTAAAGGCCAATATTTAGAACTGAATTTTGCGTATAACTTTACCAGCAACAAAATAGTAACCTCCAAAACAGCCAGTTCTGACGAGACGGTTCAAGAGGTTTCTTTTGTGAATACCGACGGTTATTATGAATTGAAAAGTTACTATACCTTCAATACACCAATATTTAATGATAAGTTTAATCTTGAAACAACTGGTAATCTAGATTATTTTAATAATATCGTTTTTGTCAATGCCGAGCGCAGCCTAACACGGCAATACCTATTTGCCCAAAATCTACAATTGCGCTATAGCTGGGACGAGTATTTTGAGTCCGTATTCAACGCAAACTACTTACTAAATCAAGCCAACTTTGAACTGCCTCGCCGGCAGAAAATTGCGGCGCACTCCGCCTTATTCAGCTTGGGGGGCAGAGGGTATTTGAGTAATCGCTTTATGCTAGGCGCAGAGATGTCTCAAAAACTTTTTCGGGGTTATGTGCAAGATATCACCGATGTGAGCCCTACGATCATCAATACGTATGTAGAGTTTTCTTTTTGGAAAAACAAAATGGCTCTATTGAGGCTAGAATGTTTTGATTTGTTAGACCAAAATAAAAATGTGGGTGTAGTGACTGAGTATGTGGGCAACGATATCTTCGAATCCCGTAACAACCGATTAGGTCGCTATTTCATGCTCACACTCAATATGCGCTTGCAGCGTATGCCGAAGTAAGAAGATAGTACTATCGATCTAATACTATATTTACAGCAATATCACAATTTCTTAATGTTCCCGAGCGCATAGCGAATAGGGTAAATGGTAGTTTTGCAAACAAACTATCTATTTCAAAATGAATATTTCAAGTGTACTTTTGAGTGTAGGATTGTGTCTTTCGCTAGGCGCATACGCACAAAATCAGGTGTCGGGTGTGGTTTTCGAAGACAGCAACCGTAATGGCAAGATGGACAAAGGGGAAACTCGCTTGCCCAACGTTGCGGTAAGTAATGGTCAGGAAGTCGTGACCACCAACAACAAAGGCGAGTACCAACTGCCTGTGGGTAATGACAATATCATTTTTGTCATCAAACCTAGTGGGTATACTTTTCCAAAAGATAAAAACAACCTGCACCACTTCTATTACATACACAAACCACAGGGTTCGCCAAAAGAACTAAAATATGCGGGTTCGGAACCGACAGGACAACTCCCAAAGTCAGTAGATTTTGCTTTGCACAAACAGGATGAATCTGAGCGATTCAATATGTTTGTCTTTGGCGATCCGCAAACGTACGATAAGAGAGATTTGGCCTATTTCCAGAAAGGAATCATAGAAGATATTGAGGCCACAAATCATATTTCTTTTGGATTGAGCTTAGGCGACTTGGTAGGAGACGACTTGAGTTTACATCCAGACTATCAATCCACGATGGCAGCGCTTAACTTGCCATGGTTCAACGTGATGGGCAATCATGACATGAACTACGATGTGACGGTCGATTCCTTGTCTGACGAAACATTTGAAAAGAACTTTGGTCCAGCCAATTATTCTTTCAATTACGGGAATGTCCACTTCATTGTTTTAGATAATATTATTTATCCTAATCCAGCAACGGGTAAAGGTTACACAGGCGGTTTTAGAGACGATCAATTGACCTTTTTAGCTAATAATCTTAAATTAGTACCAAAGGAAAAATTGATTGTTGTGGCTTATCATATTCCATTATTTCTGAATGATAAGTCTTCTACACATTTCCGCTCGGAAGATCGTCAGCGTTTTATGGATCTTTTAGCACCATTTCCAAATACACTGTCACTTTCTGCACACACGCATTTTCAAACTCAGGTATATTTCCAAAAAGAGGATGGTTGGAAGCGGGAAAAACCACATCATGAGTACAACGTAGGTACGACCTCGGGCGATTGGTATTCTGGAGAAATGAATGAGCAAGGTGTGCCGGTTTCTACGATGCGAGATGGTACACCAAAAGGATACGTTACGCTGACGATTGACAACAACAAGTACGCCTTTGATTATAAGGTAGCGGGTAAACCAGCAACCTATCAGATTGCACTAACAGGAACAGAGAAGGTCGCAGAGGAATTTGTAAGGAGTCATGCTTTGTTCGCTAATTTCTTTGTAGGTCAAGAAACAGATAAGGTAGAATACAGGGTGGATGGCGGCAAATGGAAAGATATGGAGTATGTACAAGAAGCGGATCCAGATTACGCCTTTAAAACACTATCGTACGATCAAGCGAAAGAAGTTATGAAATCAGGTAAAAGACCTTCCAATGCTGTACCATCAACTCACTTATGGAAAGTGAGGTATCCTAAATTAGCCGTAGGCAAGCATGAGATTGAAGTACGTGCGACCGATATGTTTGGTAAAGAACATCGCGCAACCAAAACAATTGAAGTAATGCCATAAACAGGCTTATTACTTATTGCATTAACGTATATAACTCCACGTATCTAGCTTGCATAGTGCGTGGAGTTATACATAGATACCACCGGCTTTGTCACTGGGTGCAAATTCAACCAGTTTGGATTTTGCCGTCTTACCAAGCGTTCGCGCTGCATACGAGTATAAGTTTGTAGCTCTTTTAATCGATCGACTGCACCACTTTCCGTCGCGTACGTTTCCTCATACACGATTCTCGACAAATTCGTCGTTAGGTTCATCTGCGTTTGCTGTGCCACACTGATATGATGCAAAACATCCAAAAGATTATTCGTCATAAGCACTTCTAAATATCTTCTGTTGCTATCGGTAAGGATGACTATCTTATACATATTGCTATTTTGTTTGTCAATTGGCAGACTCCAATTTGGTAGTCTATCATATTATTACTAATTTTATTGGCACAATATTACTAATAAATTTAGTCTTTCAAAAATTTACTAAAAAAAATGTCAAACATATCTACCAATCTCAAATACCTACGCAAGAAGAAAGGTCTTACTCAACAGCAGTTTGCAGATGCGCTAGCCATTAAAAGAGCTTCTGTAGGAGCTTATGAAGAGGATCGCGCAGAACCAAAATATGATCTGCTAAAAAAAATAGCAGACTTCTTTGAGCTGACGATGGATGAGTTGATTGATCAAGTCATTGATGAGCATTGGAAACCTACTGCTCGCGGCAATGCAGCCAACTTGCGTGTCCTGAGCATCACGGTAGATCAACATGATAATGAGAATATAGAATTGGTACCCGTCAAAGCAAGCGCAGGCTATATGAATGGCTATGGTGATCCAGAGTATGTGCGCGAATTACCACGCTTCTCTTTACCAATGTTCAATCAAGGTACGTATCGCGCTTTTGAGATCAAAGGAGATTCGATGTTGCCCTTGCCAACAGGTAGTATTATTATCGCCGAATACGTGGAAAATTGGACGGATGTCAAAGTAGGACAGACCTACGTAATCGTTTCTAAATCGGATGGCATTGTGTACAAACGGATCGGTCAAAAATTTAAAGAAGAAAAGGGATTGCGATTGGTATCTGACAACAAATCGTATGAACCTTACTGGGTAGAATCTGCCGATGTATTGGAAGTATGGAAAGCAAAGGCATTTATTAGTACAGAATTACCAGAGCCTAATCCAGAGCCTTCGTTAGAAGCACTGAGTTCTATGATGGCGCAAATGCAGAAAACGATCAATGCTGTAGCCGATAAGAAATAGTTTTAGATACCCAAAAAGGCGTTTGTCAAAGTATCTGCGTATTCCAGCACCTGGAGCGAAATGGTTTGTAAGAAGTGGTACATAATATCGGGATTGAGTTAATAATTCGATGTATTATCAGCAATAATAGGAGTACCTATCACGATGTGGTAGGTATTTTAGGTTAATGAGCTTTGCCTATCGGCGAATGGCTATTATTATTCGGCTAAAAATCCTAACGTTGAATCGATTGAATTTTGCAAAATGAATCGATTCAGATAGTGTCATTTTTACAAATAAGTCGTAATTTAAAGCAGTAATTCGAAAAATTGTACTGCGATAAGATGACAGATATGACGCCCAAAGACGATAAGTTAGAACAGACAAATGCCAATACAAGCCCGGCAGAACTGCAAGAAGAGATACATCACGTTAACAATCCGGTATTAGAACTTCCGACTATTGAAAAGAAATACCTTGGTAAAGTCACCGGATTTGTGAAAGAAGGCTCGTCCTTTTATTTTACCGATGGCAAAGCCAAAGTCGAAATCAAGCTTTTTTCGGACGAGATCATTCGGGTGCGTTTAGCGCCAGAAGGTGTTTTTTTAGCCGATTTCTCCTATGCAACGGTGAACGTATCGAACGGTCCGACATCCTACACAATGGAGGAACGTGAGGATAGTTATCAAATTACTACCGCTCGGACTGCCTGTATCATTCGTAAAGCTGATTTTCATATCTCTTTTGCCGATACCGAAGGCAAGGTCGTGAATCAAGATGCGAAAGCCATGCATTGGGAAGAAAACTCGGACTTTGGTGGCTATTACGTGTACTGCACCAAGTCTGCTCCGCAGGACGAAGTGTTTTTTGGATTAGGAGATAAAGCTTCCAATCTCAACCTGCGCGGTCACCGTGTCAAGAACTGGAATTCGGATACCTATTCTTACGCATTCAACCAAGATCCACTTTATAAAACCATTCCTTTTTACCTTGGCGTTACCGAAGGTCAATCGTATGGTATTTTCTTCGACAATACTTTTAAGACTTATTTTGATTTTGCTGCCGAACAAGCAGACCAGACCAGTTTCTGGTCGGAAGGTGGCGAACTACAATATTACTATATACAAGGACCGCAAATGATTGATGTCGTGCGTCGATATCATCAACTAACCGGTACCCATTATTTGCCGCCGTTATGGGCGATCGGCTATCATCAATGTCGCTGGAGTTATTATCCAGAAAAAATGGTGCGTGATGTCACTACCGAGTTTCGCAAACGGCAGATTCCTTGTGACGCCATTTATCTGGACATAGATTATATGGATGGTTATCGCTGTTTTACATGGAATGCCAAATATTTTCCCGATCCGCGTAAGATGATCGCTGATCTCGCCGCCGACGGTTTCAAAACGGTGGTTATGATTGACCCCGGTATTAAAGTCGACGAGAATTATTGGGTTTTCCAAGAAGGCCAAGCCAACAACTATTTCTGCCGTCGGGGTGATGATTATTTCATGGAAGGATTTGTATGGCCAGGCCGCTGTCAGTTTCCAGATTACACCAATCCCGAAGTGCGCGAGTGGTGGGGCGGCTTGTACAAAGGTCTAGTAGAAGATGGTGTCGCCGGTTTCTGGAATGATATGAATGAGCCTGCCGTCTTTGGCCGTGGCACATTTCCAGACGATGTACGCCATCACTATGATGGCTATCGCGGATCGCACCGCAAAGCACATAATATCTATGGTATGCAAATGGTTCGCGCCACGTATGATGGGCTGAAAAAGCTTTATCGCGACAAAAGGCCATTCACGATTACTCGTGCTGCGTATTCTGGTGTGCAGCGCTATTCTTCGGTGTGGACGGGCGATAATATAGCCACTTGGGAGCACTTACGCATTGGATTGCTGCAGCTACAGCGACTTTCTGTATCCGGTCTTTCGTTTTGTGGTACGGATATCGGCGGATTCACAGGAAATCCAGATGGTGAATTATACACACGATGGATGCAGTTTGGTGTATTCTCCCCATTTATGCGCGTGCACTCCGCAGGTGACACACGCGATCGCGAGCCATGGAGTTTCGGACCAGAATGGGAAGCCATCTGTAAGAAATTCATTGAACTAAGATACCAGCTTTTACCTTATATATACACCGCTTTCTGGCAGCAACACAAATATGGCGACCCAATTTTGCGACCTATTGCCATGCTAGAACAGCACATTCCACAAAACTTACGACGAGAGGAAGAATTCGCCTTCGGCGATCATATTATAGTTTCTCCTGTGCTCAATCCGGGTCAGAGCAGCAAAACCGTGTATCTACCAGAAGGTGATTGGTATTATTACTTCGACGATACGGCTTACACTGGTGGTCAGGAGCATCAGGTGGCAACACCTTTAGATGAAATGCCCATCTTCGTACGCGGAGGAAGCATAATTCCCGAATACCCAATTATGCAATATACCTCTGAAACAAAGATTCCGGTGTTGACTCTTCGTCTGTTCTATGCAGAAGGTCGATTTAACTCATATCTATATGATGATCAAGGAGAAACATTCGGCTACGAGAACAAAGAGTACTCCTGGAAACACTTTATAGTAGAAGGAACATCTGACTCCCTAAAAGTTTCACAATTAGCCGAAGGGCACTACACCTCGTATCATTCGCAGTATAAGATTTACTTAATAGGTCTTTCTGTAGAAGTGTTGGAAATGAAAGTGGATGGCGTTTTGACGTCCGTAGAGAAAGACGAGCGAGGCAGCTATATCGTAGTGGATCCTGCATTTAAGAAAATAGTTTATCAGGCGTAGAACAAACGTTTCATTCCGATGTTGATTATCATGTTGGAATGTAGTAAAAAGGCATCCTACGAGAGTATATTTTTAAGCACAAGACGATAAAATTCAAAATATGGGAGAGCCTGTGGTGGCATTTAGTTTGTTCACCGACTACGACATTATGTTGTTCCGTTCCGGAAAACACTATAAATTATACGAAAAACTGGGTTCACGCACCGCTCAAGTCGATGGCGTCCACGGTGTATATTTTGCGGTGTGGGCACCCAACGCTAATTATGTTTCCATCATTGGAGATTTCAACGGCTGGAATTCGGCATCGCACCCGTTGAAAGTACGCTGGGACGAAAGCGGCATTTGGGAAGGTTTTATCCCTACATTAGAAAACGGTACTGCCTACAAATACCATATTGGGACGTCCAGTGGTGAGCAGCTGGAAAAAGCCGATCCATTCGCGATCCGCACGGAAGTACCGCCGCGCACCGCTTCCATAGTGGATACCACTTGGTACACCTGGGAAGACAACGATTGGATGGGAAAACGCCAAGCACACAATGCTTTGGATAAGCCCATTTCTGTATACGAGATGCATTTAGGCTCCTGGATGCGTGATGCTAATGAACCAGATCGATTTTTGAATTATCGAGAAATTGCCGCTCGTTTGGTACCTTATATTCAAGAAATGGGTTTCACCCACGTAGAATTTATGCCCGTGATGGAGCATCCGTATTATCCGTCTTGGGGCTATCAGATTACAGGTTATTTTGCCTGTTCATCCCGCTATGGAAGTCCACAAGACTTTATGCACCTGATCGAAGCATTGCACCAAGCAGATATCGGCGTCATATTAGATTGGGTGCCTTCACATTTTCCAGGTGATGCGCACGGTTTATACAAATTCGACGGTACACACTTATTTGAGCATGCTGATCCAAAGAAAGGATATCATCCCGATTGGAAATCCTATATCTTCAACTATGGTCGCAATGAAATCAAATCCTTCTTAATTAGCAATGCGTTATTCTGGCTGGATCTATATCATGTGGACGGATTGCGTGTCGATGCCGTCGCATCAATGCTATACCTTGATTATTCGCGCAACTATGGTGAATGGGAAACCAATGAATTTGGTGGAAACGAGAATCTAGAAGCCGTCGCATTTCTAAAAGAATTTAACGAAGCGGTATACACCCATTTTCCCGATGTACAAACCATTGCCGAAGAATCCACTTCTTGGGCTGGCGTTAGTCGGCCAACCTATCAAGGTGGATTGGGTTTTGGCATGAAATGGATGATGGGCTGGATGCATGATACCTTGAGTTATTTCAAAGAAGATCCTATCAATCGTAAATACGCACACGATAAGATGACTTTTGCGACAGTATATGGTTTTCATGAGAACTTTATGTTGCCATTTTCGCATGATGAGGTCGTGTATGGTAAAAAGTCGATGTTATACAAAATGCCCGGTGATGATTGGCAACGCGTGGCCAATCTACGGACTTTGTACTTGTACATGTTTACATTTCTGGGAACGAAGTTACTTTTCATGGGCGGAGAATTCGGACAAACAGCCGAGTGGAATGTGGATCAATCGTTGGATTGGCATTTACTGGAGTACGCGCCACACCAAGGTGTCAAAAAGCTAGTGGCTTCACTCAATGCACTCTATAAATCAGAACCCGCATTATACGAAAAAGCATTTAGCCCCGAAGGATTTGAATGGATAGAGATGGGCGACCGAGATCAAGGCGTATTTGTTTATCTCCGTAAAGGGCATGATCGGGAGAATGATTTAGTTGTTGTCTTGAATCTAACACCCGTGGTGAGATCACAATTCCGTATCGGCGTTCCTCAAGAAGGTATTTGGCAACCTATTTTTAACTCAGACGAGCACGATTATTACGGTAGTGGCATCAGCGCAACAGCATCAAAATCCGAGAAAATTCATTGGATGCATCGCGATCATTCAATCGCGATAGATTTACCACCATTGGCTGGTGTGGTATATAAGCAAAAGCAGACGAAAACTAAAAAAGTTAAGCGCATAAACTAAGATGATGAAAGTTATCCATTTGAGTGTAGAATGTTATCCTGTGGCAAAAGTGGGAGGATTAGCGGATGTGGTTGGCGCACTTCCTAAGTACCAACGTACGATGGGCATCGACGCATCTGTCGTCATGCCTTGGTACGATCGACCATTTCTACAAAATCAAGAAACAATCTCTATTGCTACAGGTAACATTAAGCAAGGTGACGAGCTATTTGATTACGAAGTACTAAAAGAGAAAAATGAAAGTTTGGGGTTTCCGCTGTATTTCATACGGATACCGGGCAAATTAGATCGTCCAGAAGTATACTGCTACCCAGATGAAGCCGAGCAGTGGATAGCATTTCAACATGCTTTTTTAGATTTTCTGAATAAGCAAGAAGCGCTTCCAGATGTGGTACATTGTCACGATCATCACGTGGGATTGACGCCTTTTCTGATGCAACATGGTTTAGCGTTTCGCGAACGCTTGGCAGCCATTACCACGATATTCACGGTACACAACGGTCAATATCAAGGCTGGATCGATTGGAATAAAAGTCCATTGCTACCAGCGTACGATGATTGGAAATGGGGTTTGCTTGAGTGGAATGAAGTCATTAATCCGATGGCAGCTGCCATTAAATGTTGCGCGGCATACAACACGGTATCCGAAGGATATTTACAAGAGCTCTTTGAAGAGGCCAATGGTTTGCAAGACCTATTTAAAATGGAATCGGGCAAGGCCGAAGGTATTGTGAATGGTATTGACGAAACGGTTTGGAATCCAGAAACAGACAGTAGTTTAGATAAAAACTATGGAGTTAGCACGGTACGATCGGGCAAAAATGCGAATAAGAAATGGTTGGGTAAAGCCTACGGGGTTGATTTTGCGAAGCCGCTTATCGTATTTATCGGTCGATTTGCTTTTGAAAAGGGCGCCGACTTACTTCCGGTGATCATAGATGAAATTTTTGCAAACACTGATGAGGATTTTGGTGTATTTATATTAGGATCTGGCGATGAGGAAATTAGCGCACAGCTGGAAGCACGGAAATCGCGGTATGAAGGTAGGTTGGCTACATTCTTCGGCTATAATGAGGAGTTGGCTCACCGAGTGTATGCTGCGGCGGATCTTTTGCTGATGCCATCGCGCGTGGAACCTTGCGGACTAAATCAGCTTTACGCGATGAAATACGGTACGATACCGATTGTGCGCAATACAGGTGGTCTTCGCGATACCGTGATGGACGTAGCTACAGAAGGAGGATACGGATTTGTCTTTGATGAAGCGAATCCAACTGATGCAGCCAACTGCGTCGTCCGTGCGTTAGATATCCTTCAAGACAAGAAAAAGTTGGATCAGATCCGCAAAAAAATCATGAAGTTAAATTACTCTTGGGAGCAATCTGCCTTGAAGTACGAAAAATTATACAACCGTTTTGTTGAAGAGAAGTTATGATACATAAAGTAGTTTCCATTGTGCTAGGTGGCGGTCGTGGTACACGCCTATATCCATTGACAGATCAGCGATCTAAGCCCGCAGTTCCGATTGCCGGTAAGTATCGTTTAGTCGATATTCCCATTTCTAATTGCTTGAGCTCAGGATTCAATAAGATTTTTGTATTGACGCAGTACAACTCGGCATCGCTTAACAAGCATATCAAGAACACGTTTAACTTCAGCGTATTCAGTACCGGTTTTGTTGATATTCTTGCAGCAGAGCAGACGAATGAAGGGGATCGTTGGTACGAAGGAACAGCAGATGCCGTACGACGTACACAAAAAAATCTGATCGGAATCGATTACGATTACATTCTCGTGCTGTCGGGTGATCAACTATACCAAATGGATTATTCCAAATTGATCGACTTTCACGTCGAGTCTGAAGCAGAAGTAACCTTAGCTACCATTCCAGTCACGGCCAATGATGCAACAGGCTTTGGTATTTTGAAAGCCAATGAGAAAAATGAAATTGAATCTTTCATCGAAAAACCATCAACCGATCTGTTGGTTGACTGGGCTTCCGATGTTCCGGAGCATTTGGAGAATGAAGGGCGTAAGTACCTTGCTTCTATGGGTATATATGTTTTCTCAAAAGGCGTGCTGAAACAATTGCTGGAAGAAAATCCGGGGATGGATTTTGGGAAGCACATCATTCCAGATGCGATCGGAGTGAATCGGGTGATGAGCTATCAGTTCGAAGATTACTGGACGGATATTGGTACGATCAGCTCATTTTTCGAGGCGAACATTGGATTGACAGATGATATCCCGAAATTCAATTTATTTGATAATCCGGTATTCACACGTGCACGTATGTTGCCGCCTTCCAAATTTGGTGGCACAACCGTAGACAACAGTATCGTGGCCGATGGTTGTATTGTACATGCGGACAAAATAAGCCGATCAGTGATTGGTATTCGTTCACGCATTGGTATTGGTACGGTAATCCGCACCACGTATATGATGGGAGCAGATTATTATGAAAAGCTCGACGATTTGATTGAGCTATACCACACCCAAGAACCACCTCCGATTGGGGTTGGCGAACGCTGTTATATTGAGAATGCGATCTTGGATAAGAATTGCCGCATTGGCAATGATGTCCGCATCAAAGGTGGTGGAAAACTGCAAGATGGGGATTTTGAGAAATATTCCATCGTAGATGGCATCGTGATCATCAAAAAAGGTGTTATTATCGAAAATGGTTTTACGATAGGATAGATGTCGTAGTTTACTCGGATGCTGTATCAGTATCCGAGTAAATTAAATTTGTGCGTTGAATGATCGGACTAGATCACTTGATAGTGAACCAAGGCATTCCAGATTCCATCCTCATCCACATGGTCAGTCACATAATCAGCATTTTCTTTTACCGCTGGGTTCGCATTTCCCATAGCAACTCCTACACCAGCATATTTTAGCATCTCAATATCATTACCACCATCACCAAAAGCCATCGTTTCGGAGACATCAAGTCCAAAATGGCGGCAAAACGCTTCTATTCCCACTTTTTTACTTTGTCCGCCCGGATTTACGTCTGCAAAGGTCTCTATCCAACGCGTAGCGATGGAGTTAGGCATAATGTTCGCCATGAATTCGGCTTCCTTATCGGGATGAATAAATACGTTCACTTGTAAAATGCTGCCCGTATCCAAGGTATCAAAATTCGTAAGTGGCGGAGTTGGAAGATTCACCGCCTCATACATCATGTCAATTTCCGGCGTAACGTGATGGATGGTTACTTCTTGTTCTGACATCAGCGAGAAGCTCACCGGTGTTTCTTTGCTATACGCAATCAATCGCTCTACATCGGTAGGATCCATCGTAGCGCGATGCAAAATAGTATCACTCTCGGCAACGACACAATAACCACCGTTAAAGGTGCTGTAGCCGTCAAACCCCAAATGTTTGATATGATCCAGATTATTGATGGAACGACCGGTAGAGACGATTACCTTGATTCCTTTCTTTTTCAACTCTCTTATAGCATCTAAAGTAGATTGCGGTACAGCATGCGTGTTAAAGCTAATCAAAGTACCATCGATATCGAAGAAAACTGCTTTTATTGTAGGTAAGTGCATATACAAACATATCACTATTTGCGGTCATATCCTACGTGTTAACATAGGAAGAGCCTATAATTAATAGTAACTTTGCCCTATATGAAATTCATACAGAAGTCGGACGTATTGGAGCTACTGAAAAAGCATGTATCTGGTACAGAATTGGTGAAAGCAACGTTAGGAAGTTACAAGGGGGCAGAGGTGGATCTAAAAAATCTGTATCTAAAACCGGTCAGCATAAAAAACAACTACCAGATATCTTTCACATATCGTTATGCCCGACGCGATATCGTGAAAAACTACGATGTGATTGTAGCCACGGAGATGCTTGTAGCTTTCTGTGAACAAGAAGAGTTTCATTCTATTTCTTTATTTCTTCAACAAGAAAATATCTTCTTGCAGTGGCATCCTAAGAGAGGATGGAGCTACCGCGTAGAAGCAGCAGAAAATTGCTGTACGCCTAATCTGGCGCATAACAAACAGAAAGAGCGCAAGATCACGGATACCAAAAGCGCGTACTGGCACGAATTACGATTGACCGATACTGATGGAAAAGTATATAAGAATGCGCAGGACAAATGGAAGCAGATCAATCACTATATCGAGATCTTAAGTTCGAGCTTGTCTGAATTGCCCGAAAGTGAAACCCTCCGCATCGTAGATATGGGAGCAGGCAAAGGTTACCTAACCTTTGCGCTACATGATTATCTCATGCAGCAAACGACTAAAAAGATTGAAACGGTTGGTGTAGAATTTCGAAAAGATTTGGTCGACCTGTGTAATCAGATTGCTGAAAAGTCAGCCTTAACCGGTTTGCAATTTGTAGAAGGAACGATCGAAGCATACCAACCGGCCGTGCCGATGGATATCTTAATTGCATTACATGCCTGTGATACAGCTACTGACGATGCGATATATAAAGGAATTCAACATCAAGCGAATCTCATCGTTGTAGCACCTTGTTGCCACAAGCAGGTACGGAGAGAGTTAGAACGTGTAAAAGCAAAAAACGAGCTTAATTTTATGACACGGCACGGTATCTTTATGGAGCGCCATGCCGAGATGTTGACCGATAGTATTCGTGCTTTGTTGATGGAATACCACGGTTACCAAACCAAGGTGGTCGAGTTCATATCCGATGCACATACACCTAAAAATGTGTTGATTGTTGGGCTGCGAAAAAAGGTTAATCCGGCTAGACAAAAAGAGATCCAAGCCAAATTAAGGGAGTTGAAAACCTTCTTCGGACTTGAATCTCATTATCTGGAGCATCTACTGAAAGCTGCCAATCTGTTGGCTGATTAGAAGCTTGCGCTTAAGCCGCCGTAGAAATTTCTAGTAGGTGATGGGTTAAAATATCTTCCGCCAAAGGCGTTGATATCGTTACCCAAACTGTAGGTTTGATTGAGCAGATTATCTCCGCCCACAAACACTTGTATTTGCCATTCTCGACCGGTCGGAATCTGCCAATGTGCTTTTGCTTGGAGCAGATTATAGCCATTGGCAAAAGCCGTATTTGCATCATTTAATGGAATCGATGAAGTATGATTGTGCATAATATTGATTCCTGTGCCATGTGGGAATTGCATATTGAGCGAATTGACTGATATCCAGGTCGGGATAGAGGTGACCTTATTGCCACTGTGATCCACATTTTCTCCGCCTTCCAATACGGTATACGTCTGGAATTTATAATCCTGATACGTCAGTGCGGCGGATACATTCATCGCACGAATAAAACCTGTTGAACGCGGCGTGATCAGCTGTCCCATCAATAACAACTCAATGCCTCGTTGATTGATGTTTCCAGCATTCACGAAGAACTCTGCACCATTTTCCCGAAGCTGTCGTACGATTCCTTCTTTCAGTCGATAGTGATAGGCACTTAGATCTACTAACCAACGTCTATTCTTCGTTTCAGCACGAACGCCCACTTCGTAATTATATCCACCTTCCGCTTGTAGATCAGCATTGATTTGGTTGTCTGACGATCGAACTTCAGCGATGGTCGGTGGTGAATACCCTCTAGATACAGAAGCCCGTGCCGCGACTTGTGGCGTAAGCAGATAGGAGAGTGCCAATCTTGGCATCCAAGTCGCACCAAAATTAATGTCACCACGGTTATTATCAACGACTGGAAATCGCTGCGTAAAACGAATATCATTATAATTCAATCCGATAGATGCTTCAGCGGTCAACTTTTGTAAGATGGTAGCGGCGGCTCTATAGAAGTAGAAATGTTGACCATTTCGCAAATCATCAAAGCTTTGCGGATCACCTTTCACACCAGCGAGATTATCGAAGTTTTCAATTTTGTACCAACCGGCTTGTGCTTCCATACCCAGTTGCATCTGCCAACTGATCCAATCATTCTGCTCCGGTGTATATGAAACGTAGGTTCGAAAACCTGCATTGCGCTCATCACGATGCTCGTAGTTGGTAATAAATGGATTTTGGAAATCTGTAAAACTACCAAATACGGAGGCGCTGTGTAGCCACTGATCACTAATTTTATATTCATGTACTAGACCGGATATCAAGGTTTTATTATAGATTGTGGCCTGTTGATCTTCCGCCCCAGGCATGGTAGCCGTAGCTGGTCGTGCTTGTCGCGGATTTGCATCAAACTGTGCTTGCGTGAGTCCGCCCGGCGTATTGTACGATAGATCAGAATAGATGGCTAAGAATTTAAGCTTTGCTTTTGGATGATACTGCCATTGATGTGCTGTCTGGAGATACAATCTTTTCATGCCAGTATGATCTCGGTAGCCATCAGACCGCATGTATGCTTGATCGAATGAAAATTGATACGTATCGCTCACCTGTTGTCGGTGACTCAATTGCTGGTTAAGCGTACCAAATGATCCGCTAGAAAGCAACACTTGTGTGGCGGGATCGAAACTATCAAATCCATAAGGTGATATGCGAACCACACCGCCAGAATTTGGGCCAAATAGCGAACCATCTGGTCCTTTAATGATGGTGATTTGCTGCAATCCCACCGGATCTAAACTATTCAAATAACTATTGCCACCGGCATCTGTTAGTGGAATTTCGTCGATATAAATTTTAGTATTTCGCACGCCGAAAGGAGAACGCAACATACTTCCGCGCAACGCCAAACGATAACTACCAGGCGAGCGCTCTTCCATGCGTACACCTGGTGTGGTATTGACCGCTGGCAAAATGGTGCCCGGCATTTGTGCCGTCAGCAGATCGCGTGTAATCACTTTCGCAGACGAGGTATGCGCCAAGAAAGGTTGGCTGCTAAAGTAAGAACGGATTTTCACTGGCGCGATTTCATGCCGCGTACTATCTTGTTCCGTTTGTGCAAACAATGGGTTTGCAAGACAGCATAATAGGACAGAGCGCCAAAGATGGATTATAGGAGATTGCATCATTAGTTAGTAGTGATCATTAAAATTAAAAGGCTTCATTTAAACCTAAGAAGAATCCACGCTGACCAAATCTCCCCATAGCGTAATCAATACACAGATTAGTACGTGTAGTTTTGTTAAATAAGACCCTTAGGCCGGCTCCACCAGCGGGTTGCCAATACCGGAAAAGTTTGGTTCCCATTTGATCGTTTGCCGTTTGTGCATTTGCAAAAACAACACCGCTCAAAAACCGATTTTCCAAAATCGGAAAACGGTATTCTAATTCCGTATAATAAAAAGAAAGTCCTTTGAAGTAACCAAATGTATAGCCGCGACCGCTTCTTGCGTACGCGTCTTTACCCGTTCCGGGAAGATCCAGATACGGTAAGTAATCATTGCCCAATTTAAAAGATCCTAAGCTCCAAAAAGCCAGCACATGATTCGATTCATCTTTCGAGAGATTCCAATATTTTCTAAAATCGGTGACCAGCTGATAGGCGCTGTGCTGGCTTCCCATCCAAGTTTGATTGGATCGCAATACTACATCGGCATAGATTCCCTTATACGCATTGTTGGGATTATCACGCGTCATGTATTGAAAGTTAAGCATTAGGCCATTATTGTTATTCTGCGTATCATCAAAGCCATTCCACTCACTATAAATCCGATTGGGTGATATATCTTCCTCATTGTTTACGGAAATACCGCGTTTTAATTCAAAAAAGACACCAGCTCCCACAAACATCCCTGGTAATAATTGCTTGTAAAGACGTTCATTGAAGTTGTAAACATTGTAATTATACGTAAATCTAGAACGCTCAGGGTTATTCAAAATCAGTTCATCTGGCGTAGGACTTGGCAGTGGCCTGCCGATGCCTAAGCCATAATCTAAACCAACCATGCGTGCAATATTGATATTGCCTTTCAGGTTCCACTTATTTTCTGTGGTATAAATGTCATGATTGAAGTAACCCACGATAATACCCCGTGTAGTTGCCGATAGTGCGGTCGCAAATACAGACATCGTGGTATTCTCTCGGTCTCCAAAAACGTGACCAGCAACCATCTTTGCGCCGATCTGCGCCCCAATACTCGGATTATAATTAACATTGGGTAGATAAGCCACACCAGATCTTCGTTTTGGCACATCTGCGGTGTCTTTACGTGGAAAAATGCTTCGATATGCATCGACAATATCATAGGCATCTTGATCTCCACGAATGGTATCTGCTCTGCTGATCGTATGCAGGGTATCTTGGGTATTACTCAAGCTATCAGCTTGCGCATACAGCGTTGTAGTAACCAATAAAAAGACAATGAAAGCAAAAAAGCGATTAAGCATGATTTCTTTAAAACGATTTAAAATTTGTCGTACATGCCCAAAAATCCCGTTAGGCCGCCGGTATGAATGATGACTACCTGATCGCCAGGCACAAAGTAATCTTGTTTTACCAGATCAAACAAAGCATAAAAAGCTTTGCCTGTGTATGTTGGTTCAATCATGATGCCGGTATCTTGTACAAATTCTTTCACAAAAGCACGTAATTCTGCCGTATGCTTAGCATATCCACCAAAATGATAATCCAAATGAAAGGTAATATTATCTGGATTTACACCAAGTGATTGCACATCACTTTTTAAGAAATCCCCACCTTTTAGCACCGGAATGCTATGCACCCGTGTTGATAAATTACGCTCGAAAACGCCTGTTGCTAATCCAGCTACCGTAGTTCCAGTACCACTAGCTACAAAAATATGATCATATTCCTGAGATAAATCTTGCACAATCTCCGCACATCCCAACAAAGCTTTATCACCAAAACCACCTTCCTCGATATATACAGCATCCTGTGCTAGAAAGTTTTGATCAAACAGTGTTTTTTTGTCGCGATACGCGGTACGATCCACAAAGTTTAGCTCCATTCCATACAATCTGCACATCGCTAATACTGGATTGTTGACCATTTCTCCACGTACAAAACCATGTGTTTTAAATCCGAATTTGGCTCCGGCGCAGGCTGTCGCTAATAGGTGATTGGACCAAGCACCGCCGAAAGTTACCAAGGTGTTTTTATGGTCTTCACGTGCTTGTGCAAGAATATATTTGAGTTTACGCCACTTATTTCCCGAAATAAAAGGATGAATGAGGTCATCCCGTTTCACCGAGACCTGTACTTTGCGTTCGCGAAGAAGAGGTAGATCAAGTACTTCGACTGGGCTATTGAAATGGAAATCCAAAGACATCAACCAAAGGTACTATTTCTTTCTACATCCTTTATATATTCTAAAAATAGGTACTTTTGCAGCATGGTTGATCACTTAGAGGAAGAACACGACGAGCAAGAGCTTTTTGAGCACATCAGAATTGTCACCGACAAAAAACAAAGTCCACTGCGGATAGACAAATTTTTGATGAATCGTGTGGAAAATACGTCACGCAATCGCATTCAAAATGCGATTGATGCTGGTTCTGTTCTGGTAAATGATAATTTGGTAAAATCCAATTATAAGGTGAAGCCCTTGGATGTTATTTCTGTGGTGTTCCCAGATCCCCCGCGAGACACTGAAGTATATCCAGAAAATATTCCTTTGAATATTGTATACGAAGATGATGACGTGCTATTGGTCAATAAAGATCCTGGCATGGTGGTACATCCAGGTTTCAATAATTATACCGGTACGCTGGTCAACGCGCTTACTTATCATTTGAACCAATTGCCTACGATGCCTGGTAATACGGGCAGACCTGGCTTGGTGCATCGTATTGATAAAGACACTTCAGGTTTGTTAGTGATTGCTAAAAATGAATGGGCGATGACCTACTTGGCAAAACAGTTTTTCGAGCACAGTATCGATCGTAAATATGTCGCGCTGGTGTGGGGAGATATTGAAGAGGATGGTACCATCACTGGATATATTGGTCGTGAACTAAAGGATCGCCGAATCATGACAATGTACGATGATCCAGAAAAAGGAAAATGGTCTGTCACACATTACAAAGTATTGGAGCGATTGGGCTATGTGACGTTGATTGAATGCGTGTTAGAAACAGGACGCACACATCAAATTCGTACACATTTAAAATCTATCGGCCATCCGCTTTTCAATGATGCTGCTTATGGTGGCGCCAGTATCAGAAAAGGCACTGTATTTGCTAAGTACAGACAATTTGTAGACAACTGCTTTTCGCTTTTGCCAAGACAGGCGCTACATGCACGGAGTTTAGGATTCGAACATCCGACTTCCAAACAAAAGGTTGCTTTCGAAGTACCATTGCCAGCAGATTTTCAATCGGCATTGGACAAGTGGCGTGCATACGCCACGACGAAAGAAGAGTAAGTTTCTATTACATAAAACTTATATGCCCATACACTATATAAATTCCAATGGTAGTCTGGTCGCAGAAAATAGCCCGATCCTATCTATAGAAAATCGGGCTTTTCGCTATGGCGACGGTGTTTTTGAAACCATGCTTTGGCGAGATGGCGACATTCGCTTTCTTACACAACATGTGAAACGATTGCAAGAATCTTTACAGATGCTGCACATCGAAGATCACGTACTATACGACGCTTATTTTATTCGCACCAAGACCGAAGAATTGATTCGTAAGAACAATTTAATGGGCAAAGATGTCCGCATCCGTCTTATTGTCTACCGTGCTGGCGATGGCCTGTATGCACCCCAAACGAATAAATCAGCATACACTTTGCAAGCGGACCTGTTAACGACGCCAACCAAAGACAAGAAAGTTGGATTAATTGTAGGACTTTACGATGAATATAAAAAGGCATACAGTGAATTGTCCAAATTGAAGTCTATCAATGCATTAGTGTACGTGACAGCTGGCTTGTATAAAAACAAATTTGGCTATGACGATGTACTTTTACTGAACCAGGAAGGATATTTATGCGAATCGTTGACTTCTAATATTTTCGTGTATTATGATAAAACCCTCTATACACCCGCCATTAGCGAAGGTTGTGTACAGGGCGTAATGCGACAAGTGGTAATGGATATGGCGGCTGAAGAAGGCATTCCTGTAGTGGAAGCGCAAATCAGTCCTGATATTATGAAAGAAGCCGATGAGATATTTTGCACCAATGCCGTGCAAGGTATACAGTGGGTGATGGGATACAAGCAAAAACGATATTTCAACATGATTGCGAGGGTTTTGCAGGATAAGCTTAAGAGCTTTACGTACGACACTTCATTATAAATACATCTTGTTAACCCGATATTAAGCCGGTGTTATGGCTTTTGTCAAAATACGGTTGTATTCGGATAGCTTGATCAGAATTTATTAAATTGGGCATAAAAAAATCACTTTATGAAGATACTGTATGCTGTACAAGGAACAGGCAATGGCCACCTGTCTCGAGCCATGGATATTATACCATGCCTCCAGCAGCATGGTGAAGTCGATGTGTTGATCAGTGGCATTCAAGCCGATCTTACTTTGCCTTTTGAGGTAAAACACAAGCTCCATGGACTCAGTTTTATCTTTGGCAAGCACGGCGGGGTAGATCTGTGGCGTACTTTTATGAGTTCCACTGTTCGCAAACTCTCGAAGGAAATCAATAGCCTACCTGTGGATCAGTATGATTTAGTGATTAATGATTTTGAACCTATTTCGGCGTGGGCGTGTCACCTCAAAGATATTCCGTGCATCGGTTTGAGCCATCAGATCGGGGCGCTCGATCCATTGAGTCCCAAGCCTGCAGAAACAGATACGCTGGGCAAATTCATCATGAAAAATTATGCCCCAGCATCCATTTCTTATGGCTTTCATTTCAAATCCTACTCCAACCGAATTTACACGCCCGTTATTCGTCAATCTGTGCGCGAGTTGGACGTGACTGATCGCGGTCATTATACCGTGTATTTGCCATCGTACGATGACGGTCATTTACTTAAGCATTTGTCTCGATTTGAGGATGTTAAGTGGGAGGTGTTCTCTAAGCACAATAAGAAACCTTTTGTCGTAAAAAACGTACACATCAATCCTATCAATAGCGACGCATTTGTACAAAGCATGGCACATTCTTCTGGCGTATTATGCGGCGCTGGTTTTGAGACTCCAGCAGAAGCCTTATATTTGGGCAAAAAATTATTGGTCATTCCCATGAAGAATCAATATGAGCAGCATCTGAATGCCGCTTCTTTACGAGAGATGGGCGTGCCTGTAATCAAAAGTTTAAAACGAAAATACGAATACGATATCGAGTCTTGGTTGTACAGTAAATCTCGGGTAGCGGTTGATTACCCAGATAATACCGCGCAGATCATTGCCGATATTATAGAAAAACATAAATAATACATGAAAATTATTGCTGGAGCCGCCTTTATAGGTTTATTCGCGCTCAACTCTTCTGCGCAACAATTACAATCAGGTGCCGATTCATTGTCCTACGATTTAGGTCAAGACATTGCTCGTTCTATTAAATCTATTGGTATACCTATCAATGCTCAAATTGTCAGCGAGTCACTCTCGAAAGCATTAGCTGGCGAAGCAAGTTTATTCGGAGAACAAGAAGTGCAACAAATTATTCGCCAGCAATTAATGGCTGCGCAAGAAGCTAAATCTGCTGTATTCAAAGAAGAAAGCGATCGTTTTTTTGCAGAAAATAAAAAACAAGCAGGTGTGGTGGTAGACTCTTCGGGCATACAATACGTCGTTTTACAACCAGGCACTGGCGAACAACCAACAAAGGAAGACGAAGTAACCGTACATTATATCGGAAAACTACTAGATGGATCTACATTTGATAACTCCTATGATCGCGGTGAGCCCATCACTTTCGGTCTGGATGGCGTGATTCCCGGCTGGCAGATTGCGTTGCCATTGATGCAGAAAGGTTCAAAATACCGTTTTTTTATTCCTTATAATTTAGCGTATGGAGAAGGTGGCGCGGGTAAAATTCCGCCTTTTAGTACGTTGATTTTCGATATTGAATTGCTAGATATCACGCCGCAAGAAGGCTAGATATACGCCAAGTTTGGCAAAAAATATGCAACTTTAATGTGGTGTTCTTCTAAAAAGTGACCACATTTTTTGTTTTACGACCTTTTTACTACTTCAAACAGTCGTATAGATTCGCTATTAAGAGTTGTCATCTGCGATAAAAATCTAAATTTAGTCTTTGATTCTATGAATACCGATGATAAATAGGATGATTTCTTTGACAAACCATTGGAAGTTATTAGTACAAGCCAGACAAATCGTTGAAAAATACCATTATCTAAGTAAAGAGTACCACGTTTTGTAGCGATTCTGCCGTAACTTTGAGGCATGAACAATGAGATTCCTATTTACAACATTCCAAGTATCGGCGGCTTTCAACACGATGATATTTATGTAGGTAGGTTCGGTTCATATTCGCAAACACATCGACATTTACATCATCCACATCGACACAGTTTCTTTCATGTAGTTTTATTCACGGCGGGAAGCGGCACGCACTCCATCGATTTCGAACAGTTTGAGGTAAGACCTTGGCAAATTTATTTTATGATTCCTGGTCAAGTCCATAGCTGGAGTTTTGAAGAGCCTGCTGATGGCTATGTGCTTAACTTCTCAACAAACTATTTTCAATCGTTTTTATTGTTGTCTGATTACATACAGCGCTTTAGCTTCTTTCAAGGTGTGATCAAGGATTCTGTCATACAAATTCCGTTGGATAATCAAGACTCGATCAAAATGGGCTTTGAAAAAGTGCTTCGGATCGGAAACGAGAAAACCAACTTCAGCGAAGATCATATTAGAGTGCATCTCTTGGATATGTTTATGCAGATATCAGATATTGCCGTACAAAACTCAGAAAGTTACATTCCAAACTATAACTATCTGCTATTGAAAAACTTTCAAAGATTAATTGAGTCCCATTTCGCAACGCTACGGCTACCGAAAGATTATGCGCAATTGCTTTACATTACGCCTAATCATCTCAATGCTTTATGCAATGATCTATTGGGTATGTCTGCAGGAGAGGTGATCCGCAAACGTGTATTGTTGGAAGCGAAGCGATTATTAGTCAACTTGGATTTATCGATCAGCGAAATTTCATTGCAACTCAATTTCAGTGACAATTCTTACTTCACCAAATTTTTCAAAAAGTATGAAGAAATAACACCGGATGAGTTTAGAAAAAAGACTTTTAAAAAATAAGATCATGGAAAATATAAAAAATAGCGGCAATCCACAGACATTTACAGTCCCGACCGAATTTAACGCAGCGCTGCACGCCAAATGCCCAAAATGTAGACGTGGTGATATATTTGCCAATTCTATGTATGGGTTGAAAGCGCAAAAAATGAATGTGAACTGTCCGCATTGTGATTTCAAATTCGAGCGTGAACCCGGCTATTTTTATGTCTCTATGTTTGTCAGCTACGCTTTTAATGTGGCACAGATGATTACTATTGCAGTAGCAACCTACATTCTGACAGGAAATCTTGAAAATGTGTGGTTGTACCTTGTGACGATCTTTATTGGTGTATTTTTGCTTGCTCCATTCAATTACCGATATTCCCGAGTCGTCTTATTATATTGGTTGAGCCCGGGCTTGCATTATGATCCGGACAAGAGCAGGGACAATCCTTACAAGTATTCTTCATAATGGTAAAACGAAATATGCAAACCAACGAAAAAAACATCTCGCCATGGTGAAATTGTAGCAAATATTAGTTAGATTTAAATGCGGTTTGCCCAAAATCCTTACTGATATACATCTAAACGCAATGAAATCCTATATTCTATTCATCAGCTATATTTTCCTTACACTTCCTTCGGTATATGGTAAAATTGGTTTCAGTGAGCCGCGAATATGTAGGGTCTCAGGAATCGTAATAGACCGGCCTTATAGCACAGAGCTCATTCTCATAAAAGAGGGGGATGATCCAAGATTTCCTTTACAAAATATCTCCGTAAAAAATGGGGCTTTTTCTTTTGAACTAAATAGTGAGGAGATCGAGAGTTATGAGTTAGTGTTCGCAGATGAGCTTGCTCAAGGTCTTTCCAAGCCTATCGTATTTTTTGCAGAATCAGGATCCGTTACGATGGAACTGTACGCTTTGGAAATACATCGAAAAAATAAACTCAGTGGCACGCCAAATAACAATCAACTCGATCAGTATAATAGACTGATGAATCAGAAATTCCCATTTTGGCAGCTAGAAGAAATGATCAATGAGGCTGAGAATCAATTATTATCCCTCCTCGAACCCACAGCTGATTCAGGAAAAAAACCTGTTGAATCTTCGGATAGGCATACTGATCTAATAGTTTTGCAGAAAATGGAGGTTCTGGATAGTTTGGAAAAAGAATACGAGAATCAGTATGCAGATTATCTAGCTTGGATGATCGACAATGTACGCAATAGGAATGATCTGATCGGACTGCGCGATTTAAACAAATTACTAATTCTTGCTGGAAGTAAATCTAAAACCTTTTTAAAAGTAACGATGGCCGATTTGGAATCCTTGTATTGGAATCAATATCAAGCTAATTATGCCAGCAGTGAGCTTTCGAACCAAATTGACACGTATTTAAAAGCCCATAATAGCATCTTTAAAGGAGCTAAATATATTGACTTTGAAGCGCAAGATTTCAATGGTAAAACTTATCGACTATCGGAACTATTAAATGGTAAAGTGACCATTGTACACTTTTGGGGATCTTGGTGTTTACCTTGCCGCAAAAAAGGCATCGAATTGATCTCGCTATACGACGATTTTAAAAGCAAAGGTTTAGAAATAGTAGGTGTCGCACGAGAAAGGTCACTTAATGACGGAATACAAGCGGCCAATCGTGATGGTTATCCTTGGCTTAATCTCATCGAACTGAATGATAAAAATGGTATCTGGGAAAAGTATAAAATGAGCAATTCGGGTGGTGATATTTTTGTTTTTGATCACGAAGGAAAGATTATGACCTATTCGGTGGATGTCGAAGCTCTGCGCGCCATGTTGACTACCTATTTGAATTGAGTTCGTCGAACAAGTTTTAACAAAGCTAAAAGCGGTACTATAATAAACAGCAAATGGCTGAAGTCAAAAACTTCAACCATTTGCTGTTTTATCATACGACATTGAATTACAACAAATTACTTATCTTAAAATAATCAAAAATCGCAGGTTCGTCACCACTTCCAGCATGGATAAGTCCAGGGCGTACAACACGATCCCAACGTGTAAGCGGTGTCGCATCAACCACTTCTTGATTTATTTTTTTCCAATCTTTACCATCTACACTGGTGAAGAAATCGCAATAAACTCCACGGCTCACTTCGACTTTCAGAAAGGCTGTATGGCCGTCATTTTTAACTAACACCATTTCTTTCCCATCTTGTACCGATTTTAATGATATTTCATTGCCTTGTACACTCAGATATATAAGGTTTTTGTGGTCTCCGTAAAGTGTTAGTCCCTTGGACGAGGCGTTTTTATTCGTCACCATGGTCTCGAAGCTATAATGTGACGTTATTGGCCGCACACACATGACGGTGCCATACTGATTATCTGATGTCGGAATGCCATTCAATTGAAGTTGCTGATCTTTGATTTCACACTGATTAGTAGCATATGGATAATTCCAAGTCCATTCGGGCTTCAGTTTTTGTCCATCAAAAGAATCTTCAAAATTTTTCGATTGTTGTTTCTGAGTTGCTTTGCCAATGGCCTGGTTTCTAGCCGCTTCTTTACCAGTTACAAAATATGGCCAACCTTCTTTATTCATCTTTATTTGCTGCAGCATCGGCTGTCGACCTTGATATACATCGTCGCCAGAAAGATAACCATGGCATAAATAATATAGTTCATCGTCTAATCCTCTAACTCCAGTTCCATGTCCCACCGATACATATTCGGTACCACCAACTAAGATTGGATTTCCTTCGTATTTTTCATAAGGACCGGCAAAGTTTTTAGAGCGAGCCACTCTTACATCATAATTACTTTTTGGACCACAACAATCTCGCGCAGCATAGATTAGGTAATGATAATCGCCTTCCTTGTAATGATATTGACCTTCCATTCCAATACCCTCATCGTCGCGTAACATAGAGAAGGGCTCACCTTCTAAGCGTAAACCGTCAGCGGATAATTTACTTCCTACAATTTCAATATTTCTATCATCTAGCCCGTATGCTTTCCAAGTAATATACAATTGTCCATCATCGTCAAAAACAAAGGCGTCAATGGCTTCCTTTCCGTGTTCTATAATGATGCCGTGATCTATGAAAGGACTTTCGGGGGTTTCCGCGACGGCCACACCGATGCAACTGATACCATCACTACGTCGACGAGCGGTGTAGTAACAATATACTTTTCCATTCAACTCATAAAGCTCTGGCGCCCAAAACGAGGAAATTGTCCATTCGGGCTGTACCTCGAAGATATGACCGATTTGTGTCCAGTTTACCAAATCCTTGGATTTGAAGTAAGGATAAAAAGGTGCCCATTCGGAAGATGTAGCAGTAGCGTAATATGTATCATTCACTCGAATAACGCTAGGATCGGGAAGGTCCCCAGAAATCACTGGATTTCTAAAGCTTTCTTGCGCCGAGCACGCTCCCAACAGAAGCCATAAGCACAACGATAAGGAGAAATGGTAGATTTTGTTCATAGTTCGATGGTTTACCTTCCTAAAATAGGGGTATTATTTAATTTTACCTCGTCTTTCACGGATTTATTACACGAACCATCGTAATTGACACCATACAATGTCTTGATTACTTACTCAGATGGCTACAAAAGTCTTAAAAAGCTTTCAACAACCACATTATGGTACTTTTCTACAGTGGCTTTCTGACTATCATGATCGTCTGTCGTATGCCTATCTAATGCTAAGAAATAGTGACACTGCCATTGCTGCGATTTAGTGTCTTGTGCGTTCTTAGTATCGACCCAGGGTGCATATATCCTAAAAGCAAGCTTACCTATTTTGTTCTCAGAGCTTAAAATTCCTTTGTCTGATAGTACATCACGGGAAAAAACAAAAACACCTCGGTGTAGGTCATTATAGGTCGCGATCAAAACAAAATCATAGCCATCATCTACATGAATAGGGACTATTTTGCCTGTAGTAGCCGATCGATTATACAAAGCAACAAATTGTCCTTCTTTATTCGCTGTAGTTTTAGCTACTCGGAATAGGGTTCTTTTACCGTCCAATACAAATGAAGCACCACCATATTCTGCATTTTCAACGGTACGTCGAACATCACTTATCGACAAGCCAGAAGGCCGAATGATTTCTTTTATAAAACTCTTTAATTGAATCGGAATATCTCCAACATCAGCACTGGTTTTCCACTCACTGAAGATCTTGGTTTGAACTTAGCCGTGAATTACCCTGCCGATCGCTCTGGAAGAATTTATTCTGAAAACATTGTTCCAGATATTATCATTACCCGAGGAGATCATTTTGAGGATCTTTCCAAGGATCTTAAAGTACAGAAAGCCGTTACGTGGTTACGCGATAATAGGTGATCAATGAATATCTAGACCTCAGAAGCTACGGGTGTCCTGATCATGTGTAGCTGTGATATGACATTCTTATCCTATGACAATTTTGAGCTGAAAGGAATTATCTATGTTTGTTATTAGACAGGATTATCTACGATCCATGCTACATAACTTAAAACATGATTTGAAATGAATCCAAAATTTGAAGCTGGGGTAAATATTGCAATTAAAATTCCGAAAGCAAAATATGATCAAACGGTATCTTTCTATAAGAATATCCTTCAATTAGTTGTAAGTGAACAACCGATTAATCATAAAACCGTATCTCGAACGCATAAAGTAGAATTTGGACATAATATAATATGGCTGGATTGTGTCGATAATTATACCCATTCCGAAACTTGGCTACAACTAACAGTTACTGATGTGGTGCAAACCAAAAGATACCTCGATGACAATTTAATAAACACCTGCGACGAATTAGAAGAATTGCCTGATAATATGCACTGGATTCAAGATCCAGCAGGTACGGTTTTCCATCTGAAGCAACACACAGAAGATTCATAGTAAATAGAACCTTATAATTGGAACTGCCATTAAACTAAAATACCATATGAAAATTACTACTCCAACAGATTGCGATAACTGTCCCGAAAAACGTTTGGTAAAAGACTTTTTAATAGCGTGGCATCAGGGGCATTGGGATCAAATCAATAATACACTACACACTGATTTTTCCTTTCATTTAGTAGAAAAATCGCAAACACTCTCGAAAGATGATTTGCAATTATACTTAAATAGTCAAAAGAAATTAGAGCATCTAAACCTAGAAAAGATCACATCTTCTGGTAATTTCGGCGCCTGCAAAGGACACATGATCCAAGCAAGTAAAACTACAAACTTCGCCTATTTCATTGAGTTTAGCTCCGTAGAAAGCAATATCATAAAGTCTATCGTGCAATATAATGTCAATCAAATGTGATTTTAAGCCTGAAGCAACAGTTCCAAAAGTAATCTAAAACTCATTTATGCACACTTTTATTCTTAAATTAGAAGTGCCCATTTCGGCAAAAAAGTAAATCATAAACGAATTTCAATTTTTAGAGCATATGCTACGAATCACCTATCCAAATCCTAATTGTGAAACTCGCAAGGAGCTTGTTTGGACATCAGCACTTGCGGGAGTTTTAATTTACATTCTTTTGTTAATCTATCAACCATTTGGCACCAGCCAATTCAATCACGAATACAAATATGTACTGCTTTTCCCATATGCTTTTATAGCCACTATAGCATTCTTAGTTGTTGGACTACTGATTCCTAAACAAAAAAAGACATGGACTCTTGGTTTAGAAATCCTTAAAATGACACAAATACTTTTGATCATTTCGCTGCTGTCATACCTTTACAATACGATCTTTATCAGCAAGATTCCCATGTCTATTGAAAACTATATGTATATGCTCTTATACACATTGGCATTATCTGCTCCGATATTGATCATTTATCTGTTGGGAAGGTATATTTATCTAAATAATAAAAAAGTTGAAATCATAGGCAGGAGCGAGGTTGTGACAAAAGAGTTTGCATCATCCGATCAGGATGATTTAAAACTGTACATTGCCTCTGATTATGCAGTGGATAGTTTAGAAATTAGCTGCAGTGATTTTTTGTATGCCGAATCTGCTGATAATTATTGTAAACTCTATTTCTACCAGAACAGCATGTTGCAGCATAAAATGATTAGAATTTCGTTGACCAAATTAATAGAACAGTTGCATGCTGATGGCATACAACAAGTGCATCGTTCATTAGTGGTTAATCTTAACAAAGTCGTCAGTTTTAAAGGAAATAGCGCTGGCTACAAGATTTCGGTCGAAAATGTGGATAAGCCTCTTCGTGTTTCTAGAAAATATGTTAGTACAACTATCTCATTTCTTAAAAAGTTGAACACTCGTCCCTAAAGCTTGCTAGTCGTCCCTTTTGACTATTTCGTATTGGTCAGGCAGATTACATTTGCCTGAAATACGAAATGAATATGCATAAACGTACCTACTATCTAACCTTTGCTATCGGATTTATTGTTTATTTTTTAGTCGACAGTACTCTCTTTTCGCTCTGCCAAAAACAAGTTACGATTTGGACACAATCCAAAGCATTAGGACATGTTATTGCTTATAGTATAACTATTATTCCGCTATTCCTAACGACAGCTCTGCTGCGGAAAAGCATCCCTGATATACCTAGAAATTTAGGGTTAAATGGCAATCTGCTTCTTGGCGTGTGCTTCGCTTTTTTATGCACTTTGCCGATGTTGGTCGCTTTTACATTGAAATTTGAACTGACTAGTTTATCTGTTGAAACCATTATTATAAATACCATTTCATCGGCGTTTTTCGAAGAGCTTATTTATAGAGGTTTTCTATTTGGTATGCTGTATAGATTCACACGCTTAGGTTTTCTACCCGCTATTTTTCTAGGTTCACTGCTTTTTGGCGTAGCTCACCTCTATCAAAGTACAGATATTACTGAACTGGCTGGAATATTTATGATTACGTTTCTAGGATCTATCTTGTTTGCATGGATTTATACTGAATGGAACTTTAACCTTTGGACGGCCATCTTTTTACACTGTTTTATGAATCTATATTGGTTGATTTTTAATGTGGATGACACAGCTTTAGGTGGAGTTTATGCTAATGTATTTCGGTTTACAACTATTTTTCTTGCTATCGTTGGAACGATCATTTACAAAAAGAAATCTAACATTCCGATGAGTATCGTAAGAAAGGCATGGTGGCTCAAATAAGCTCACTGATCAAAGAGTTGCTAAGTGAAATTCAGTAAAGTTCCTAATTAGTGTTAAAAAATACCTTATTATGGTAAAATTTATATTTTTTACAATATTATTGTGCTATAAATATAATGGCGATTCTTAAAACGTTGCTGTTGATTTACCACCAAAAGTTGATCTCTGTATGTTTACTCATTTTATTAGACTTATTGTTTCTATGTGCGCTTACACGATATTTCCAGATCACGTGGCAGCTCAAAATGGGAACGATTCGTATTTTCAAACGAGCGATGAAAGTCATAGCGATATTATTATGGCAACAGAAAAACAAATGGAGTCATTCCGAGTTAATCAGGTAGACCATATTCTATCAAATCCAAACGAAATTTACGATGCAAAAGACATCTTTATATCTATCTGCAATTGTTATTATTTTCCTATCGGCCTGCGGTGGCGATAACTCAAAATCTGTCGAATTAGATAAACGCGAGGCGGCACTTTTAGAACGCGAAAAACAGATCGACTCCATTACCAAAGATTATCAAGTTCTTGTACGGATGCGAGATAGTTTGTCGCAAATCAATACGGTTCAACTTGACACGATCATCATGAATGCCGCATGGACAGATTCTTTGATTGGAGAATGGGAGAGTAGATTGGTGTGTATATCGACCACTTGTCGTGGTTATGTAATAGGCGATCAACGCACGGAACATTGGAGTTTTCTTTCAGATAGTACGGGTCTTTATTTAGAAGTTGCAGGAAAGGCAAAGTCTCCAAAAACCTATTTGGCGACAGCCTCTGCAAATAGAAATGAACTAACCTTGAAAGAACAAGATCGGGAAAGTGCCAGCCCAGCATCTTTATTGTCATTTTCCGAAATAAGCAGCCGACAGCTACGTGGACAGAAACGCAATACCGGAGCAGACAATTGCAAACTAGTATTTTCCGTACTTTTAACGCCGAGATCAAAATAAAACATGGTAAACTTAGCTATACACGGATTCACTTTGCCGGTAGAAGATCCTATCATCAAGTTTTTAATTGAGTTGGTGATTATTCTCTTTATTCCGATTCTATTAAATAAAATTAAAGTACCCCATCTTTTAGGGCTAATTATTGCGGGTGCAATCGTCGGGCCAAATGGGTTCAATATTTTGCTGCGCGACAGCAGCGTTGTGGTAATTGGTACGACGGGATTGCTTTATATCATGTTCTTAGCAGGATTAGAAATTGATATGGGCGACTTCAAAAAGAACAAATGGAAAAGTATTACTTTCTCTATTTATACCTTTGCTGTACCATTTGCTTTAGGACTTTTAGGAGGATATTACATACTCAATTTCTCCTTGTTAACCTCCATTCTCTTCGCTAGTTTATTCAGCTCGCACACGCTCATTGTATATCCATTAGTCAGCAGTTTGGGGGTGACAAAGAAAATCTCCGTAAACGTTACCGTCGGCGGTACCATGATTACTGATGTGCTTTCGTTACTAGTGTTAGCCGTTGTGGTCGGCATGACACAAGGAGAAGTCGGAACGGCATTTTGGGTGCAGCTTACCGTATCCATGATTCTTTTTTCGTTGATCGTACTTTTTGTATTTCCAATCATTGCTCGTTGGTTTTTCAAAACAATTCACGATAAAATTTCCCAATACATTTTCGTTGTGGTGATTATCTACTTGGGAGCGCTTTTGGCAGAACTTGCGGGAGTAGAAGCTATCATTGGGGCATTTTTTGCCGGATTGGCTTTGAATCGATTAATTCCGCACACCTCACCGCTGATGAATCGCGTAGAATTCGTCGGAAATGCCCTGTTCATACCTTTCTTTTTGATTAGCGTGGGTATGTTAATTGATTTTCGCGCTTTCATTAGTAGCTGGGAAACACTCGGTGTTGCAGCAGTCATGTTGGTAGCTTCTATTGGTGGTAAATATGCGGCAGCGATCTTAACACAAAAAACTTTCCGCTTTACCAAAGATGAAGGGATGTTGATCTTTGGTATGAGTTCCGCATCTGCAGCAGCTACGTTGGCAGCAGTACTCGTCGGTTACAATATAATTTTGGGCGAATCACCCAATGGCGAACCTATTCGATTGCTTAGTGAACATGTACTCAACGGCAGTATTCTACTGATTTTAGTTTCTTGTACCATTTCTTCATTCGTATCGATGTCCAGTGCCCAACGCATTGCGGAAGCAGAGAATGAGAAAACCGTGTCGGATAGTGATGGACAAGAAGAGAAGATCTTGATGCCCATCAATAATGAAGAGATGACGCAAAAGATGATCAATCTAGGTCTGCTGATTAAGAATAAAGGCACAAAAGAAGGCGTGTATGTGATGAACGTAATCAACGAGGAAACCAAAGAATCTTCGTTGAAAAATGCGGAAAAGATTTTGGATAATGCCGTGAAATTGGGGGCTTCTGCCGACACCTTGATTACGCCAATCAAGCGTTATGATAGCTCGGTCGTATCGGGAATTAATAACGTGATCAAGGAAAATGAGGTAACAGATTTGATCATCGGATTGCAGAAGGAGCGTGGCTTTACACCCTCATTTATCTATAATTTGTATAATGGATATCTCAAAAATGAGCATGTCAATCTGATGTTGTATCATGCGATTCAGCCGCTTTCTACTATAAAGAATTATGTCGTCTTGATTCCACCGGGAGCGGATCGTGAACCCGGATTCTTCTACGCATTACTTCGGATCTGGAATATCGCCAAAAACTCGGGCGCTACTATGCAATTCTATGCCACCGCGGCCATGATTGCTGTGCTACAACGCATTCTGAAAAAGTCCAATATCGAAGCTGAGATGAGCGAAATAGCGACTTGGGAAGAGGCGCAGCAAAAGGCGGAAGATCTTGGACGCGATCAGGGACTCATTATTGTGATGGCCGATCGCAATTTATTTAGCTATGCTTCACAAATGCACGCCGTACCGGATTATTTGAATAGACAGGCGGTGGACAACAACTATATTCTAATATATCCGTTCTCTAAAGAACGCGATATTGCGCAAGAATCGAGATCCGTAAATAATATTAATGATTTTGCCACCATCGGTAAGTTGATATCGAAGGTTTTTAAATAGTTTGAACATGAATTCTATATCTGTTCCTATTCTAGCAACGTTATTTTTCGCTGTATTACTCAATAATCCGGTTATAGCACAGCAGGGAGAAATTAATCAAGCGCAACGATCAAACGCGAGCGACTGCAAATGTCCCGAAAATATATATACCAGTTCTGCTCCAAATCAGGTATTTACCTATTCTAATGGGAAGAAAATAGTAGCTTGCGGTTACGTAATGGATGAGCAGCAACCAGATGTGTTATCCGAATTCGTGCTAGCAGAATGCGAAACTGATACCGTAATCGATTTCTGGGGTGCTATGACGATTTCTAGATTGGCGTTTAAACAGGATACGTTATTCGTACAGGAGTTATATGAGTTGCCTATCGGTGATGATTTTAAATCGCGCGAAATCGTATGGACGATAGAGAAATTTTCCTATAATGGTAGCCAATTAATGCGGGAAAAACGGGTGAATCACGACTTGATATTATATGACGACAATACGATCAAAAAAGTATTGGAGCGATACAAAGCTGCAGATGATGTTTTAAATGATGATAAAATGCTATTAGCAGATCAATTATTCACCGCTGCATTAAGTGGTCATACAAAAGCTAAATCTGCTTTCTTGGGTTTTCATCAGCGTTTCCCAGCATTAAGTGGAGCGTATCTACAACAATATCGTATTTTGACGGAGATGCTTACTGCATGGGAAAAAGAAGACGAAGCGCTTTAGATTACTGTTCTTCTATGAAATTACTTTGAAGAGTATAGAATCTTATTTTTTTACAACTAATAAATCTATTTTCAGCTTGTTTTCAATAGGGATAAATACTATATTTGCACTCCATTCACGGATAGGTGTCAGAGTGGTTGAATGAGCAGACCTGGAAAGTCTGTATACGGGATGACCGTATCGAGGGTTCGAATCCCTCCCTCTCCGCAGAAAAAATCCTTTGTCGAAAGACAAGGGATTTTTTGCATTATAGCCATTCGAACGGAAGCATAGGGCAGGGTTCGATCCAAAGGAGGTTTACGACTGAGTTTGGGGAATGTGCGCCTAAACCAATCCCTCCCTCTCCGCAAAAAAATCCTTTGTCGAAAGACAAGGGATTTTTTGCATTATAGCCATTCGAACGGAAGCGTAGGGCAGGGTTCGATCCGAAGGAGGTTTAAGACTGAGTTTGGGGAATGTGCGCCTAAACCAATCCCTCCCTCTCCGCATAACAAAGAGCAGCTTCAAGGAGCTGCTCTTTGTTATTTAAAGGCCTTTTTCTCTTCTTCATTTCAACGTAATTTTAAATAATATACGTTTTTTGGCAGAGTTTTGACAGCCTCTTTTAATTGGATAAAAGCCATTTCAAAAATCAAATGATTCGTATTTTATAGTTTGATCCATAAATTCTTTTAGTCTTTGATGAGCAAATGGTCGTATAATTGTCTCGTATACTGTTTCAACTTCCGTAGATATCATTTTTGAAATTTCGAAAGTCTTTTTTCCAGAAATTCCGTTGATCGACGCCCCTAATCGCAAGCCCATTTTTTTATCATATAATAAAAGGTATCTATCATGAAAAGGAGATTTTTTACCTTGATTCTGTGCTCTGATGAAAGTATTCTCTGGAGGATTATCAAGTGATTCTTCATACCATGCATCTTTATATGAACCTTTGGTAAAGTCCTCGTCTGGTTCTGCCTCTATACTACTTAAAACCGTAGTTGACGATTTATGACACCATTCGTCTACCTTCTTTAAAAAATGCATATCTCTCTTAGAAAAATATGGATCAACTATATAAATCTCTCTAGAATCACTATTTTTAACAAAGCTCTTAATAAAAGAGAATGCTTCGTCTTGCATCCCGGGATTAACAATTATACTGTTATTCCCTGTACCGATGTGATAATTCATTGCGCTAGAATTTTTGTTAGATATATTACAAATCAAGTTATAACATAACCTGCCATTGGCAGTCGCCGAATCATAAAGTGATAAAAGTAAATTGTCTTTATCGTCAGATTTAATAATATTCTCAATAAAAAACTCATACAAAGGTATTGAAAAGAAAAACGGCATAACTGATGCGGAATGTAGGAAAGAAATAGTTTCAGCATTATCTCTTGACTTTCTTTTGTCAGAATTAAGTTGTCCTAACAAACTCCAAGCTAGGTTAGATTTTTCACTTCTTTCCTTAATTTTACCAATATTGGAATAATCCGTTTGAGCCGAGTTTTCAAGATCAAGCTTTTCAAAATGATCATTCGCTGGTTCGGACATTTTTTTCCTTGCAGGGTCTGTATCAAGATTCGAGATTAATCGCTGAGCTATGTTTTTATCACATCTATAAGCAAGGTCGACAAGCTTTTTGAATGTTGGATATTGCTCGGTATCATCCAATTTATAAATATCTCTTTCGACTATCTTTATATATTGATTAAACATTTCGATAGATGATTTAGAAACAAGCTCGAGAGCAGCTTCATACATTGATATTCTTTCTTTTATAGATGGGATTTTTTCTATTTCTAAAAAAGCTAACTTATATAATTCGTTTCTCTTCTTTTTATTTGTTTCATATTCAGATCCAATATTAAGAAACACCACAGCTCTATCAGTAGTATTTTCAATAGCAGGCACCTGATTTTCAATTTCAGATAATTTTTTATTAATTTTTTCTAAGCTTGAATTATTAAAGACTTCTGTACAAGCTAAAGCACTTAATAAATAACCATCGTGTTTTATTCCCTTATCTTTATTAGGAAGCTTACGTTTGATCAAGTCTGTTAATTTTAAATATAAATCACCTTTTTGAATACGCGTAAAATTTGTCGGATTCGCTTTAGCTATTCTAGAAAGATTCCTAATGTAATGGTAAATCATAGAATCTGTCTCTGCATACTCTAAAAGTCCTAAATAATCAATTGCAGTTTGAAAAGTGAAATGAGCTGATCCACCTAATCCGTCATATGGATCTCTTTCATGACAGTTTGTGAGTAATACTGCAAAAATAATCGGTAGAATTATCTCTTTTTCCTCAGTATTCATAGAGTTCAAGTATAATTCTAATGTGGCAGGCTGGGATAAGTGGATTGCTGAAGCGACTCGTGTCAACATTCTGAAAAAATCATCGTGGTTGCAATCCTTCTTATAACTATCCAACGTTGGCAATAATTTTGAACTCACTATTTGCTTCCCAAGATCAGTCTTACCCGCTAAAGATAGGCGTACTGATAATTCAGCCCAGAGCATTAGTTGCTCACCTTTAGTAGGCACCTGTGTTATCAATGAAGATATCTTCTGATGGGTTAGATCATTACGCTTTACGAGGCCAGAAAATATTCTAATGGTTATTCGTATAGATTCGCACAGTAAGCCAAGATGTATCTCATCCTCAAATGTAGTATCCTTCGATGTACTTTCCGCTAAATCAAAATAATCTTCAGCTAAACATTTCTGATAACCACCTAGCGACGATGCAATTTTGTAGCCCATTTTAATTTTTTTTAATGGGTTTTCTATTTTTGAGTAGTGATTTGATAAGAACCTATTGAGTTTTTCTATTAACCCATCATATCGAGGTACGTATTGAGGATTATTTGTTTGAGGCATACCTAACAAAATAATACTAATAGATAACACACGACACCTAGCCTCATGATTTCCAATATTATCGATTAATGGCAGTAAATCAATTATAAACTTCTTATTGTTTTTAGATGTGTCCATCGATTCGTACAAACGAATAAAAACATGTTCTATTGCTTCAGATTTTAAACTTATAGACGATATCTGATTTATGAGATATTCGATATCATCATATTGCCAAATTACAAATTCATTATCCAGATAAGATTCCAAACAACACAAATATGCTCTCTCTCTTCTTTTTAAAGTATTAAGCTTAGAAGAAATGTTAAGTGCAAATCCGAGATCGAATTTTGACAAAATTTGCAATGTAGTTTCAATCTCCTCATACTGATTCGCAATTGATTTTAAAAATACATCCAAAAGTTTATCCATTTCACTTTTAAGGAAATTTTCATCTAAGAGTATATCATCAAGATTAAGTCTTGGGTTTACTCTCATTTCGCTGTACATCCTTAATAGATTAGAGTAGCTTTCTAGCTGTATACATACATCACCCTGATTATCAACAAACGAAATTAGATCTATAGTTCTATTATTTGCTAATTCAACATCCACATTCATCAGTGCCTCTACAATAACAATATGAAGCATGACCTTTCCCACAGTTGGTGAATTTATATTGAGCATAAGCTCATCGACTCTCCTAATCATAGATTTAACAAGATCCTCTTTTACAAAAAACTTTAGCGGAAAAACTATATCAAATAATGTTTCTGTAGAAGGTTTGATCGAAGAAGATTCCTGAGCTAATAAGTTTAATGTAAAATCCATAATCTCTTTAATATTATAACAAGTGGGATTACCTTTTATCCATTTTCTCATTAGAAAAATACGATCAGAAGCCTTCTCCACTTTTTTAATTTCATCGATTATTTCCTCTGGCATTACGTCGCTTATTCCGTAACCGATAGATTTCGCAAATTTGTCCACAAAGGACTCCTTTTTCGCAGAATCGTCTTTCATGCTAAGCGAGTCTTCATTCTGAATGTCTTGATTTTTATGGGCTATCATACCTATAATCCCCATTAGCCACTCTATTGAGTTATTATCAGATTTAAGATTTAGAGCTTTTTCGATCACATTAATCGCTTCATTCGGTAAAAAGTACGCTAGACCAATGGCAACTTCCATCAAATTTTCCCTCAAATAGCTTGCATCTACATCAGATAGAAGATCCTTGATTTCGCCAATAATTGCGGAATCCACTTCCTTCTTTTCTATCTTAGAATACTGAACGAAAAAAACAAGCATTTTCAATCTATCTTCCTTTAAGACAGAATTCGTTATAATACTTAAAGCATCTTCAGGCCTATCAAGGACAATGTATGACCTAATTTTATTTTTTCTGATATCGCTTGATTGTAATCCAGTAAGTACGCTGCGATGAAGCGAAAACCTAAATATTTCACCATAAGCATTTTTTATATTTTTTGCCGCTTTATATCCGTAATTAATTTGTTTTTTTATGTCAGAAAAGGACTTGCTATTAGAGATGATTAGGTCCAAATTATCTACAGTTAATAATTGCACTATGTTTCCCCATTCATTATTCTTTTGAAACAAATTAGGCAAATGAAGAATTGAATTTAAGTCGTCAACTGTTGTATAGAAATTTATAAGCCTACTATTGGTCTCATTCTCAAATTGACCTAATTTATGAATTGCAAATTGCCTATATGAGTTTGAAACAAATGTTACGTTATCCTCATTCTTAGTCAAAAATGAAATTTCTCCAATAGCATTCTCGACGTCAACTGGAGTAACATTTAAGATGCTGGCAATTCTATTTGTGCCTCTTACATTATCGTCGAAAGCAAGAACAGCAATGAGAAAAACCTTAAGAGATTCTAAATTTAAACCATCTATATTGGCTCTCTTCCATTCAATATCTAATAAGTCATTTTTTTCGGAGATACTAAAATCTTTAAGAAAATCATCTTTAGATATACCGCTATCAATGATCCGCTTTACCTGAGTCAAGCTTTCAGGGTGTCCCTTCCAGGTATCATGAACTTCACGTAGGAAAATTTGAGATTCGGTTGAATCATCTAACTCAAATAACTTCTTTGTCTCTGACTCAGTAAATCTTGGGACACGTAGAGATTTTGAGTTTTTTAACCAAGGAATAGGAAGAATTTTTCTTAATTCTTCTAAATTTCCTGATATCAAAAAATAAAAATTATTAGTATTCCAAGGTAAATTTTGAAGGATGTTTTTGAGTAATTCAAAGTCAGATTTATCTATCTGATCCAGGGCGTCCAAAATGAAGTATACAGGCTTGTTTTTTCTTCCTGGACTAGTTGTCAAATCAAATGTCAACTTATTAAATACAGATTCATTGATGTCGAATTCCGCGGGCGCCGCTTCGTTTTTGTTGAAAAAATATAATTGTCTACCGATATCCTCCATTAAATAATCCTGCCTGTATGACGCTCTATAAGAAGGGTTAATAAAAAAACTTATGGAGTCGAATAAGTGTTTTTGAGCAAATTGTAACATTAGATCTGTCTTACCACCCGCTTCTTTTCCCTCTATTACAACTACTTTACAATCTTTCTCAAACATGTCCTCTATTTCATTAACGAGATTCATTCTCGGAATTCTATTTTCATCGAAGATATTTTGATAAGAAGGAGAAAAGCTCCTAAGCGTTACGAGTACTGATTCCATAATTTTAAAAAATTCAATAATAATGTCATAGGTTATTTAAATAGGCAATTTGCGGATATAGATTTTATAATGTAAATCTTGATCTGGCGGAAATAAAGATAGCTTTATTTCCAAAGTGATAAAGATTAAATATTTTTTTTACCAAAAAGAAGAATTTTCAAAAAAAATAGCACTTGACATTTTCTTGTAAAGAAATACTTAAACATCAGATAAAAAAAGTATATCTCTTAATAGGAGAAACCATAATATGTAAAATCGCCTATTGGAATTTAGGGAAGCGCAATGCTGTAAGTCATACAATCAATTGCTAGGAAATTTGAGTAGTCCTGAGTTGTAAAATTATCGTGATTAAAGGATCTAAACCATTATATCTTTTAGTAAAATTGATCTTTTCATCAGTTTTACTTTATCTTCTTTAGATTGTTCCTTTTTTTACGGAATCAAAAAATGCTTTATGAATATCAGAAATCTGCTTATTCTGGGTAACAATAATCTGCTGCATCATAGTCAACATGTCTTTCAAAACAGACACCTCGCTTTGTAGTGCGGAGATCTGAGTAGATTGATCGATATGTTTGCGATTGCTCTTCATTATGATGATGCAATAATAGCACGATCTCAAACCGACAGCGATTTATATTTTTTTATTTAATCAATGAGATAGTTTAAATGCATTTTACTTAGTATTTAGATAATAATTATTAATCTGCATTAACCGATTATTGCTCGCCGACTGCGAGTTGAGCGATGGTCGCTGAAGAGAAGTGTGCTAGCACGATTCAGCGATATATACGAAAGTATACGAAGACCGTTGGTGACATTTTTGAAATGCGAGGAACGAGCTATCGATCAAAAATGATGACAACATCGAAGCCTAAGCGATCTGCAGGCTAGCCAAACTCCAAAGCGGTTGGATTTTTAATACGATTGTAAGGAGTATAGAAAAGACAGAGGAGTTTTTATGACGTAAAGAGTTGCCATAGCTTTAACTATGACAAACTGAAAAGATAAAAATGCCAGTAGTATGAAAATACTATTGGCGTTTTTATTTGTTTGGCGTATCTTAATAGCGGCAATTCGTAAAGGAATGCCATACTACCTACTGATATAAAATGGATTTTAATCGAATATTTGGCTTACTAAAAATAGAGCCTTCAGAAGCGCTAGAAAGTGAAGTAATAGAGTTTAAAAACTTCAAGGATTCTGCTGCATTGTTTAACTCAAAAGATCTATGTAATGAAATTGTAGCCTTTGCAAATACCTTTGGAGGTCACGTGATAATAGGTGTGAGAGATAGTTCTGAATTGACATCAACAAATTACGTCGATCAGCTTGTTGGATTTGATAATGTTGACGTGGACGTAACTAAGGAACGTTTATTAGGTAGAATCAAGCCCAAAATCAATTTATCAATAACTAGCTTCGAATTTGAGAAGAAAAAATACCTTATTATAAGCGTTCAGAAAAATAAGAATTCGTTAGTAAGCACCTCTTCAGGGAAAGTCTACGTGCGAGAAGGCAAATCAAGTGTTCCCGCTGAGCCCGACCAAATCCAGACTTTAGTTCATAATTTACAAACCTATGATTGGAGTAGTCAAGAAATTGATGTGTCAGATTGGTTGTCTCTGATAAATAAAACTGCTTTAGGTGAAGCAAAAAGTGATTTTTGCAGAAGACGGGGTATTCTATTAGAGCATCTAGATGATGTATCATTTTTTGAGAGTATTGGCGGTACTAAAAACGGAATACTGAATTATTCAGGTCTCTTATTTTTGGGCACATCGGAAGCGATAGAGAAATATTTAAGCAATTATGAATATAGGTTCTCATGGAAAACTGCTAATGGCATGTTACTCGTGAATGAAGTTTGGAATGATTGCGTTTGGAACTCAATTAAAAAAGTGAAGCGACATTTTGAGGAACTTAATAAGACTTTGGATTTTCAATACAAGGCAAATATTTATCATTTTTCACTATTAGACAGTCAAGCCTTTCATGAAGCATTTTTAAATTCTGTAGTGCATAGAGATTATTCGATAGATGGGATGGTTTCTATAAATTATGCAGGCGATGAGTTAATTATAACTAATCCTGGACAATTTTATGGAGGAGTAAATGAGGAAAATATATCATTTCATGAACCAAGACATCGTAATAAAATTTTAGCAAAATTGCTAATGACTTTTGAGTTAGTTGATAGGGCTGGTATGGGAGTTCTTCGCATTGGATTAAACTCTTTAAAGTATGGTCGTGATTTTCCAGTTTGGAAGCAGAATTTAAATAATGTTGAAGTCAGAATGCCTTCTGAATACATCAAGCCTGGCATCTTCGTATTAACACAAAATCGACTTAAGGACTGTTCTCTTACAGAACTTCTATTATTGAATAAGCTTCATGAAGTAGGTTTTGTTAGTATTTCCGAATTAGAACGCGATCTCAAAAAGAAATATCGTGATCCTTGGAAAGAGATTGAGAAGGCATTAAACAATGAGGATCTAATTAATTACATCGAATTAAAAGCAAATAATCAAAACGTTTTTATTACGACAACGGAAGCTGGTGATATTGCTTTAGACGTTTCGCGAAAATTTAAAGCGACTACTAATAGTGAAAAGCACGTAAAGCTCTTCAAGCACCTAAAAAAACATAAGTCAGCGAATAACGAGGAGATAAAAAACTTATTGAAATTCTCAAGAGCAAGTGTGACATCGAATTTTCTTAGCAAATTAGAATACTTAAAAAATACAGGAAAAAGTAGAAGTAGTACTTGGAGCCTTAAATAACTTCAATATCCCAACATCAAGCAGAAACCGGGGAAGTTTCAAACGATGATGTTGGGAGTGTTTATCTTTTAATAAATCGGTATAAGAATGCAATTGCGATAAATATTATCAGCAATACACAGGCAAGTATTAGAAAATAACTCAGAATATAGAATACCATAAGCATTACGATCAGAAAAACTGCAAATGACAATATCCATCTAAAGAATTCTCTGATCGGCTTATTTTGATTATTCATATGCTCCGATCTAGATTTCACCTTCAGGAATCTTAACGGAAGCATAGGGCAGGGTTCGATCCGAAGGAGGTTTAAGGCTGAGTTTGGGGAATGTGCGGGTTAAAGCATATATGCCATCTAATAAAAAAACCCTCTTAAAAGATGAGCTTTCAAGAGGGTTCATTTTTGTCATTTTGTATCAGTTGATACACCTTTGATACTAACGAATGTTAGTTGTAATTGTAGCGCAAATATAAAATTATTCTTCATCACAGGAAAGACGAAAAAGCGTAAAGCATGGCTAATTAGCATTAATTTGCTAGTAGCGCACTTGTTCTACCTAACCAGTTTTACAATATTTTACCTCCCATGTAATAATTCCCTCAACCAATATTACACACATATTGCCATAGTTTAGATGAGCTATCATATAGTAGATCAATGTGATAGTACAATTTAAAAAAAATCGAGAAACAGAACACACACCAATGCGTCTTGGGATTGTTTGAAGGAAGTAACTCATGTCATTCCTGTACTATATTTAATATATAGGCATGTAACGTACACAGATCTAATTCATATTTATTAACTTTATCGAAAAACACATAGTATGAAGCGGATCTTATCGATCGATGGTGGCGGGATTCGGGGGATAATTCCAGGAATGCTTTTATTATCCATGGAGCAAAGATTGCAAGAGAAAACCGGCAATCCCGAAGCACACCTTTCCGAGTATTTCGATTTCTTTGCAGGCACTAGTACTGGAGGTATTCTCACCGCTATCTTGTTATGTCCGCATCCTGATGACGCCACTAAGCCGCGCTTTTATGCCAAAGAAGCTTTAGACATTTACTTAAAGTATGGCCCTGCTATATTCTCCACTACACGCTGGCGTCGTTTTCTTAGCAAGTTTGGCTTCCTGACAGAATTATATGATGCTAAAATTTTAGAGTCTATCTTAGATAAGTACTTTGGTGATGTCAAGTTGAGCGAACTGCTCAAACCGGCTATCATGACCGCATATAATATCGAATTACGTAAGAATCATATATTTCGACAGCAAAAAGCAATTTCACATGGCGACACGCGTGATTTCTATATAAAAGATGTTTGTCGCGCGACGGCTGCAGCGCCCACTTTTTTCTCCGTAGCCGAAATCTTCTCCATTGCGGGTACGCGATTCCCCTTATTAGACGGTGGTGTATTTGCACATAATCCAGCCCTGAGTGGACTTCTGGAAATGCTTAAAACCTACGATACTTTTAAGATTGACGATGTTCATATTCTGTCATTAGGAACTGGTGCAGCCAAAAATGTATACAATTACGAAGACTTTAAAAAGAAATGGGCGATCTCCATTGGCCCCGCTTTGGTAGACATTATGACTAGCAGTTCCTCCGAAAGCAATGACTTTTTCCTAAGACAATTATTTCGGTCCGTCAAAAAATCACGACAATACACGCGAATAGAACCTGCCAACGTATCCTCGATATCCCAAGCAATGGACGATGCGTCTCCCGGAAATATTCAAAAGCTAGTCTCTCTCGCCGATAATGTAATTAGTGATTACGATGAAGTACTGAACAAGGTAGTAGATGACCTAATAATAGATAAGAAACAGCATAAAGACAATTCTATGTGGAATTTTCTTCGTAGGGATTAGCGGTGTGCGCGTATCATTTTTTTTATTTTACCATTTTCAAGTGTGTAAAAATCACACAAAGTACCTATATTAGCCATTGAGATACTCGAAAGTGGTATCCCCTAAAAACAAGAAATAAAAAAAATGTCTGTAGTGCAATCGGCTGAACGTGTAGTTCTTGGGATAGATATTGGAGGAACCAATACAAAATTTGGATTAGTGAATGATCAAGGTGTAGTGCTTGATAAAGGATCTATCCGAACCAATATTCATAAAGAAGTAAATGATTTTATTGACGCCTTATATGCGGCGGTAACTCCGTTGTTAGAAAAACATTTGTCGGGGAAAGCTTTGACAGGTATAGGTGTTGGCGTGCCAAACGGTAATTTCTATACAGGTACGGTAGAGTATGCGCCAAATCTTCCTTGGAAAGGCGTTATTCCATTTGGAGAATTAATCTCAGCAAAATTTGGTGTTCCCTGCAAAATCACGAATGATGCGAATGCTGCTGCACAAGGCGAGATGTTGTTTGGAGCTGCTCAAGGCATGAAAGATTTCATCATGATGACATTAGGGACGGGTGTTGGAAGCGGAATCGTAGCCAATGGCAGTTTGATCTATGGGCATGATGGTTTTGCGGGCGAATTGGGCCATACCATCGTAAAACCTGGCGGTCGTAAGCATTGGAGCACTGGGTCGGAAGGAAGTTTGGAATCGTATGCTTCCGCAACAGGTATCGCGATCACAGCTAAAAAAATGCGCGCGGAATTCCCCGAATCTATGCTCAACAATTACCCTGAAGATGCTATCAACTCAAAAACCGTATTTGAATGTGCCTCTCAAGGAGACGCTATCGCTATAGAAGTCTTCCGTTATACGGGTCAGAAATTAGGTGAAGCATTGGCCAACTTTGTTATGTTTTCTTCTCCAGAAGCTATTTTATTATTTGGTGGTGTGATTCGTGCTGGAGATTTTATTTTAAACCCTGCGAAATTGCATATGGAAAGAAATCTATTACCAATTTTCCGCAATAAGGTTAAAATCATATTCAGTGGCTTAGATGAGTCCGATGCGGCTATTCTAGGTGCCAGCGCGCTAATTCTGAGCTAAATCATAATTCACTCAAAAATTTGTGTTTTCAAGCAAACATAATATCAGTGTGCTTGTTGTAATACTAAACAAATTTAAGGAGGATATCATGAGTGAATTAACATGGAAAGGCCGTTGGAACGAGCTTAAAGGAAAAGTAAAACAACAATATGGTAAACTAACTGATGACGATTTGACTTACGCAGAAGGTAAGGAAGATGAGTTGATCGGCCGTTTGCAAAAAGAAACTGGTAAAACCAAAGAAGAGGTTGAAACCTGGTTGAACAAACTATAGATTCTGCTTTCCCTGAGCAGGGGACAGGTCAACGTAGAAAGTGCGGATTATATGTATAATCCGCACTTTTTTATTATAAGAAACCGTACTAATACAGCCTCTTTAAGCCCAAACCTACATCACATAAATTTGTTATTTAATTTGGAAGGCTGCTTTCGCAAATATCAAATACTGATGCAACCTTCTGTACGTTCGTTACCAAGAAGCGATATGGTGATCACAAAGAATGGAAAATAGACAATTTAGCAAGGGAGGTCACGATGCAACTCACACAAATTAAAGAAACTAAAAACGATATCTTATCGTGTATTGGCCATACGCCACTCGTCCGATTCAATAAACTATTTTTAGAATTGAATGCAACAGTATATGGCAAACTAGAAATGCTAAACCCCGGCGGGAGCATCAAAGATCGTACGGCACATAATATCATTCGCCATGCGATGAATCTTGGAAAGATAAACGCTAATAGCGTGATTATAGAATCTACCTCTGGTAATATGGGAATTGGTTTGGCACGAATCTGTCATTTCTATGGATTAAAACTATTTTTAGTAACCGATCCTCACATCAATCCATTAGCAGAGAAGATCTTGCGCACCTTCAACGCAGAGATTGTGAAAGTGTCTACAGATGATGGTACGGGAGGTTATCTTAATTCTAGATTGAAAAAGGTCGAAGAGCTACTACAGGCTATTCCAAATAGCTTCTGGCCAGATCAGTACCATAATATGGACAATCCGGCTGCACACGAGCAAACTTTTAAAGAGATTGTAGAAGATCTCGGGGCGGCACCCGATTACTTATTTATCCCGACCAGTACCTGTGGTACCTTGCGTGGATTTGCAGATGCGATCCAGCAAATGGGCGTGCATACGCGCATTGTAGCTGTTGATGCAGAGGGAAGTTTGATTTTCAAAGACAAGCCAAGTCCACGTCTCATTCCAGGAATGGGCGCAAGTCGCAAATCACACTTCTTAAAACAAGATCACGTACACAATGTCGTACATGTGAGCGATACAGAATGCGTCGCAGGTTGTCATCAACTGCTTGCTCAGGAAAGTATTTTGGCGGGTGGATCATCTGGTGCTGTCGTCAAGGCGATCGCTAGCTATCAACAAAAATTCTTGCCCGGACAGCAGATTGTGGCTATTATTCCAGACAATGGGGAGCGCTATTTGGATACCATTTATTCAACAGAATGGTTAGAAAAACATGGTCTAAAAAAAGATTAGGGCGTAGCGTATGATTTGGAAAAAAGAACATCTGTCTGCCGAAGCGAAACAGGCACCGAGCCTTATTAGCCATCTAATTACCAATATTGAGGAGCTCCATAGCCATACAAATCATAAAGACGCGAAACGTATTGGCATTGTTGGTGGTGGCCCAAAGGGGATGTATGCCTTGGAGCGCTTGCTACATACCGTGCAACAAGAGGCGTATGAAGAGCCTATACATGTTATCTGGTTTAATGAAAACCCACATTTTGGCAGTGGTAACAATTATTCGGTCTATCAACCTGATGATTTGCTCATTAATTACTGTATCGGCAATATTGATGGATGGCTACGTGATGACATCAATGAGCAGGTACGCGAACAGCTTTCTCTACGAGACTGGATCGCCAAATATCAGACAACCGATTCGGAAGTAACTCCTACGGATTTTGCTTCGCGCGGGTTAGTTGGTTTTTACTTACAGGATATCTTCATGCAGCTGCAGTCATCCCTGCCTCAGCAGGTCACTATATCGCTTATTGTGGCAGCTGTGCAAGACGTGTCATACACCAATCAATTCAAGATTTCTTTAGCAAATACCGATGACACTTTGTTAGTAGATTATCTCTTATTGGCAACGGGGCATTGTTACGAAAATGTTCCACCATTTAAGATCACAGGTGATACGGCGCCATTTGAGTATATGGCTAGCGCTTATCCGGTCAATCGCTTAGATGTTTTACCAAAAGGACAGTCAGTAGCTGTTATGGGACTCGGACTTACCTTTATAGATATCTGTTTGCAGCTGACCGAAGGGCGAGGTGGTGTTTTTAATGAGTTAGGCGAATACATTCCATCTGGCGAAGAGCCTGTTATTTATCCCTTTAGCCGAAGCAATTTACCTATTCAGCCGCGCGGTCCAATATACGGAGATTCGCGTTATGCCGTTCGTGCATACACGAAGCAAGTATTGCAAACTCTAGTGGATGAAAGATCCGATCGAAAAATTGACTTTCAGCAAGAAGTATTACCAATTATTAATGAAGAAATACAGTTTGCATACTACAGCACATTACTAGAAACATCTTCCGAAGAAAAAGTAAAACAATATATCAACGGTCTACTTGCTGATGAAATTTTCTCGATAGATCAGTTATTGTTTCCAGTAATGAAGTCCTTAGGAGACCGACACCAAAGCACTAAAGCTTATCTTGATGAAAGCATCAAAAGGGCAGAGGAGGGCGAGTTGCATCATCCATACATGGCGGCGACTGCTGTATGGCGCGAACTAACGCCGCAGATTGGTGAGTTATATAACTTTGGTGGATTCACAGCAGAAAGTCACCAATATCTAGATAAACAATTGTGGAGTGCATGCTGCCGCACCAGTTTTGGGCCACCAATCGCCAATATGAAAAAGATTAGCGCATTGGCCGAAGCTGGGATTATTCAGTTTACGATTCCTCCGCAATCACAGATTAGCTACGATACCGACAAACAAAATTTTGAAATCGGAACAGAAGAAGAGCAATACACTGTATCCTTTCTGATCGATGGCCGTATTGCGCGCAGCGAAATTGTTCGAAAAAATTCTCCATTGTACGATCGCTTACTTGAACGTGGATTGATCGAGATTTTTGAGAATGGTACTTACCAGCCAGGTTGCATTGCTATCAAGCAAGATGGTAGAACTACGGCTAAAATTGATAATCAGGAGATTCCGCTTTTCTTCTATGGTACGCCGACAGAAGGCATATTATTTGATAATGACTCTCTTTCTAGGGTTCGAAACAATTTGGCTAGCCCCTGGGCAGACCGGATTCTACAATTAATCGACACACATGACACTTACGCACAGCAAGAAAGATAATAATCACCTACCGCTTACACCGATCATACACCCATGGATCAAGGGTTTGGTGGCCAATGCATCATTATTACATGATGCTGTAGCAAAATTTAGTTCGCCACTTAACGTACAATCTTTAGTACCTTTTGAGGAAAATATTCGTGCCTTCAAGTCTATATTCGATAAATACCAGCTAAAACACCGTGTTTATTTTGCGCGCAAAGCGAATAAGTGCGTTACCTATACCAAACAGGCCGCAAAACTTGGCGAAGGAGTCGATACCGCTAGTTTTGAAGAGCTCGCGCAATGTCTGGAAGCAGGCATCAATCCGGCGCAACTAATATCAACCGCTGCCGTAAAAACGCAGCGATTGATGGAATTGGCGGTAGACAACCATGTGACGATCATCATCGATAATCTGGATGAACTTGCTTTGTTGGAAAAGGTCACCGAAAGTACGGGCAAGCAGGCCAACATTAGCCTGCGTGTAGGTGGTTTTACGATGGATGACCGTACATTGCACACACGATTTGGTTTCTCCATTTCGCATGCTCAAAAGTTGATATTGGAGAACTTAGCGCATCACCCGATGCTTAACTACGTGGGTTTACATTTCCATCTGAATGGCTATTCCATTCCAGAACGTGCCGCCGCTATCGGACAATGTATCCAGCTCATTGATTTGCTCGCAGCGCAAAACGTGAAAACTTTCCACTTGGATATTGGCGGTGGTTATCTCGTAAATTATTTGTCAGATCGCTCAGAATGGGAAAACTTTCATACCGAGCTCAAGCGCGCCCTACTAAATAAGCGCTCTGAATTGACGTATCGTAATGATCCTTTAGGAATCGTGAAGATCGAAGATACGCTACATGGCGAAGCCAAAGTGTATCCGTACTACAATGAAGTGCACAAAGAAGGATTTTTAGAAAGTGTATTGGCGAGTAACGTACAAGGATATGACCAGCCCATCCATCAGTTGTTGCGAGATCGCGAGATTGAAATGCGTATCGAACCAGGAAGATCACTTTTGGATCAGACGGGTATCACCGTAGCGCGCGTAGCATTTCGCAAACATGATTCTGATGGAAACCTACTAATCGGATTGGAGATGAATCGTACTCAGATGAAGAGTTCTAGCGCCGATTTTCTATTAGATCCGATTCATCTGCCGCAGAATTCAATCGACTCTTACGATGGTGAACAAGAAACCTTTGGTTATTTGGTAGGTGCTTATTGTTTGGAACAAGAATTTATTCTACTCCGCAAAATCAAGTTTCAAGCGATGCCAGTCGTAGGGGATCTACTAGTTTTTGTGAATACCGCCGGCTATATGATGCATTTCTTCGAATCGCAAGCGCATCAATTTGCACTAGCAGAGAATGTGTTTTACGAGGAAAATGAGAGGTTTAGCTTAGATAGTTGATCGGCTTCGCAAAGACGATACCTTCGTCATTATGAGGAGGCACGACATCCCCGTCATTACGAGGAGGTACGACGAAGTAATCTTCATTATTGTATAACACCTAGCATGGCAATAGATTGCCGCAGCCTCGTTCCTCAGCTTCGCAAAGACGATATCCCCATCATTACGAGGAGGCACGACGAAGTAATCTCCCTTGTAGAATAATGTGAAGAATGATACGAGATTGCCGCAGCCTCGTTCCTCGGCTTCGCAAAGACGTTGATTTAGTCATTTACGAGGATGAACGACGAACGCCCAAGGCAGCTCCGAAGGAAACCATTCTAGTACGACACAAAGCTACTTTCTATCGACTAATTTTTCCAATCGATCGATCATTTCCTGTTGCTGATGGAGCATCCGCTCGTACAGTTCCACAATTTTATCCAATGGATTAAATTGTGGAGGCTGATAAGTGGAATGGCTAATATGTTCTCGCGTCGCAAAGGTATTCGTAATGATCTCAAGAGCCGATTCATCATCCAGATTTTGAATAGCCTCCGTAGGAACTTTCAAAATCAGCGCTACCTGACTGACAGTTTCCAACGTAATAGTCTCTTTTTGTTCTAAAATAGAAACCTTCTTTTGATTCCACTCTTCGCCCAACGCAACTGCCAAGGCATCTTGCTTGATACCCAACATTTCGCGAAAACGCTTAATATTCCTGCCTTGATGTACATTCTTTACTTGATAACTCATAAAATATCTTCTCTTAGGTAGAGTATTGCTAAACAGCAATAATTGTATGAATGTAACCAAATAGCCTTCTAAATTATACGCCTATCGGCATAATATATTCTCAAATGTAGTTGGATAGCTATTAAAATACCTTTTAATTAGTCAGCATACATACCTATGTAATCTACTATATATGAAGAGCTCCAAAGATAGCGTCCATACAAGAAAACTTACCGTAAGTCGAAAATACGTTGCAAGCCAATTACGAAATGGACGTTATGATCCTAAAATCTTGATCGCTGGCCAATGGCTTTCCTCGTGCGGCTTTAATCCGGGGCATAAAATTGTATTAAAAGTTTCTCACCAAAAGATTGTGATTGAACAAGATAATAACCTGTAACTTCACTATCCTCAATGAGTTGCATACATTTAATACATAATTAATAAATTCCCTCGTCAAATCATTAAACTAAAGGGTTGAAAATAGAGTCGAAAAGAGAAATCGATTATGATGAAAAAACTCGCGCTAATCCTATTTCTCGCAGGTATAAATTGGGGACTATTTGCCCAAAGACAGGCAATAGATATCGATATATTTGGAGACCTAACGTATCGAAGCAATGACGGTGGTTATAGGGCAACATTAAAGAAAAACATCTTTGACGATCTCGTATTTAAGGATAATCAACGCAACGAAATCACCTACGAAAAGAAATACCTAGTGAATCAGTATCCTGGTATTCTATCCAATAACAATCAGAAACGTACGATATTTCTAGACTTGATCCGTGAGAATCGTAGGAGTGAAGATTACAAAGCCAAATACAAAATTGATATACTCGACAGACTTATTATTGAAGACAATCAAGGGTATAAACTAGAAGAGAAAAAGGATATTTTCGGTTCTATAGAGCGAAACGAGACCATCAACGGTCAGAACATACGCGTTCGCAGAACCTTCGGTGATGCATATGAATATACTAAGGGCTTAGATAGAGCTACATTAAAAAAGGGCATTGCCAACAAGCGCATTTATGAAGATAGCTTTGGCAATAAACTTGAATTTGCAGCAGAAACTTGGAAGCGATTGGTAGACCGATACGACTCCGAAGAAGATGCGTTTATTTTTTTAATAGATCAGTACTTCGTTCAGTAACTAAGTAGGTATGGGTATTTGAAAGAGCCGAAGCAGCATCGACGCCCCATAAAAAGTACAAAAGGCAGATTGTTCAATAACATAATCTGCCTTTTGTAGTAAAATGGTTTTTAATTTGCTAAACAGCGCCCTGATCCATCATTGCACCAGCGACTTTGATAAATCCGCCGATATTTGCTCCTTTTAAATAGTTGGGGATACTCGTTTTGCTATCCCCGTATTGGATACAGGTTTCATGAATATTTTGCATGATCTGCTTAAGTCGTTCGTCGACCTCTTCGCGTGACCAAGATTGACCGATCGAATTTTGTGACATTTCTAAACCAGAAACCGCCACGCCGCCGGCATTGGCCGCTTTTGCTGGCCCAAATAACACGTCATTTTCTTTAAACAAATGAATCGCTTTGGTCGTAGATGGCATATTAGCACCTTCTGCCACCAATATACATCCTGATTTTATTAAGCGCTCAGCATCTTCGCCATCTAGCTCGTTTTGCGTAGCACAAGGAAGCGCAATGTCGCAGGCGAATTGCCAAGGCTTCTCGTCCGCATGAAAAGTAGCCGATGGATATTTGGAGGTGTATTTTTCCAATTCGCGGCCCAATGTAGCAATATGGGCTAATTTTTCAGCGTCAAAACCGTCTTTATCATGCAGCGTTCCCGAACTATTAGATAGCGTAATTACTTTGGCACCTAATTCGATAGATTTTTCTGCGGCATATTGCGCGACGTTGCCGGCACCTGAGATACACACAACTAGTCCGCTAATATCTTTTTTCTGATGCGAAAGCATCTCTTGTACAAAATACAAAAGACCATAACCCGTTGCTTCCGGACGAATGTAAGAACCACCCCAAGCCGTATCTTTACCCGTCAGTACACCTGTGAAATGATTGCGCAAACGCTTGTACTGACCGAAAAGAAAACCAATCTCACGGCCGCCAACACCAATATCACCAGCAGGTACATCCGTATCCGAGCCGATATGTCGGTGCAGCTCTGTCATGAAGCTTTGGCAAAAACGCATAATCTCATTGTCCGATTTTCCCTTCGGGTTAAAATCAGAACCGCCCTTGCCGCCGCCCAGTGGCAATCCAGTCAAGCTATTTTTGAAAACCTGCTCAAACGCCAGAAACTTCAATATACTGAGATTAACCGTCGGGGAGAAGCGCAAGCCGCCTTTGTATGGGCCAATAGCACTGTTCATCTGTACACGATACCCACGGTTTACTTGTACTTGGTGATTATCATCCAACCACACCACACGAAAACTAACCACGCGTTCGGGTTCTGTAATACGTTCTACAATTTTCGCCTGCAACCAATCTTGGTGATTTTCTTGCATATAAGGGATCACGTCTTCCATGACCTCATCCACTGCTTGTAAAAATTCTGGCTGGTGTTGATTTCGTTCCGCAATGCTTTGAAGCATGCTTTCGTAAGTTTCTATCATCTATAACTTTATTTCTATGTTTTTGATTTGTACGGGAGTGTACACATAGCATCATAACAATATGCTATATGCAAATTAAGATTTATTCGATAAAAACCGCAAGGATTATCGGTATTAATTTCAAATTTTTAAATAGTTTCACAGCACATCTGCCAAAATTTTATTTTCTACCTAATAAAGGCGTAGTAAAGAAAAAATTTAGGGAGAAGGATGTCGTGAGCTACTTTCTTTTTTAATAATTTGATAACATAAGCAGCGGATGATCGCCCATCGTTTTTAGATATTTTTGTCCAAAATTCCCAACCCATTAGGGATTTTAGACACATCGGTATGAAAAGCGATTACCTAGAACAACAAGATGTACAACAACTGGTGTTAGGCGATGTAAGCGCCTTCAACCGTTTGTACGCGCATTACCACAAGCAGGTACACGCGAATATTTTGAAGTTGGTGCATTCGCCAGAACTGGCCAGTGAGTTGCTCCAAGATGTATTCGTATCCCTCTGGCAGAATCGTTTTAAGTTCGAATCCCGAGAATCCGTTGGCGGTTGGCTCTTTGTGGTGAGCTATAACAAATCCTTGAATAGCATTCGCCAGAAACTCAAAGAAACCGTCGAGTACGTAGCCGACTATCCACATCTGGCCATCATGGCCGATAGCGCCAACGACGATGAAGAACTCAACCGACAGCTAGCACTCATCGATGACGCTATTGAAATACTTCCTGCCCGCAAAAAAGAAGTATTTAAGCTGTGTCGCTACGAAGGTCGCTCCAAGGCAGATGTCGCAGCCCTGTTGGGCATCAGCCAGCAATCGGTGTCCGACTACCTGAAACAATCCAACAAAGCTATCAAGATGCACGTCATGCAGCACTATACATCCTATGTTCCAGAGGTAGTCTTACTGTTCTTTCTGTTGCAATTTTAAATATTCACTTTACAATTTGTTCATCATTACTTAACCTAAATAGGCATCCCCAAAGGGGCAACGTTGGTGTATTTACTCATGATGAAACACCAGATTGGAAAACGTATTACTGCTTTATGGAAAGGACTGTTGAGCCAGAGAGAGAAAGAAAATCTATTAGCAGATCTAGAGATACACGAAAGTGATCTGAAAAGTGATCTGAAGAAATCTTTTACCGAGGATAAGGAGCAAGAACAGGTCAATCTGCTATCCGATCCGGAATATGATGCCATATTGCGCCAAGTACATGCTAAGATTGATGTGCAAGAGCAGAAACCGCGTCGCATCTTCCAGCCATGGGCAGCTGCCGCAGCTATTTTGCTGCTAATTGGCGCCGCGGGAGTGATCTTCAACTATCAAAATCTGAAAGAGCCAAGTGCTTCATTCGCACAAGCGAATGCCCAACCAACAGATACGATCACCGTACGCAATACCACGTCACAGGATCGCATCGCCCGTCTTAAAGATGGTTCTGTGGTCACCTTATCCGCCGGTGCACAGCTCGCCTACGCTCGTCACTACGGTGAGTCAGATCGCGTACTTCATTTGCAAGGCAAGGCCACATTTGAGGTGGCACACGATACGGCTCGTCCATTCGTCGTGTGGACAGATAAGTACAGTACGACCGCATTGGGTACGGTCTTTATGATCGATGCCACATCGAAGCAACAAATTGATATCGCGCTCTTATCGGGCGAAATCGTGGTGAAGAAAGCAGCTCAAGCTGGTCGCGCCATGGCAGATCAATACCTAGCAGCTGGGGATAAGTTATCCATCGATCGCCAAAATGAAAGGTTTGTATTCATCCCAGCAAAGCAAATAAAGCCTACCAGTATACCACCAACAGTAGCACCAGAAGTCATACCCGTAGAACCCACCTTGGAATTTGCTGATGCACCACTACAATCGGTTTTTGAAACCATTGCGGTACGTAAACAAGTCCAAATTAGCACAACAGACTTAGATCTCGACGGATTGACATTTACTGGTGAGTTTCTAGAATCAGAGTCCGCTGCCGCAATGATTCGGGTGATCTGCCAGATGAACAATTTACACTGCGAAGAAACAACAAATGGCTTGATCATCAGTCATAAAAATCTTATAAATCAAACAGTTCCTACCGAAATAAAAAACCAAACAACAAATTAATAGATGAAAAAGAGAAGCATTTTTAGAAATGTTCGGCTAGCTATGAGTGGAGTTGCATTCTTCCTCGCTGCCAATGCTTGGGCACAATCTACCGGCCAACTACGCGGTACGATTATGGACAATACGGGCACGTACATTCCAGGCGCCAATGTGCAACTGGTAGACGCCAGCGGAAAAGCCGTGGCTCAGGTATCTACCGATGCCAAAGGTATGTTCGTCTTGGAAGGCGTGAACGCTACAACGCAATACCGCATTCGCGTGAGTATGGTGGGCTACCAATCGTATGAGATGGCGACCAAAGCGTTGAATGCAGGCGAGAGCAGCTCTATGTTGATCCGTTTAGAGCAACAACAATCCGAATTGGATGAGATTGTCGTGGTTGGTTACGGTCAGCAGCGTCGTGGTGATTTGACCACAGCCGTAAGTTCTTTGCCCAACGTTGCCGCTCAAGTCAATCGTCCGCTCAGCAATATCGCGGATATGATGCAGGGCAATGTGGCGGGTCTTACCGTCATGTCGCCAGGAGGTGATCCCAGCGCCAATCCAAAAGTAATGGTGCGGGGTATGGGTACGCTAAATGCAGAGGAGCCATTGTATGTAGTTGATGGAATGCCATATTACGGCGGCCCGATCAACCCGAATGATATTGAGAAAGTAGATATCTTAAAAGATGCGGCTGCTGCCGCAATTTATGGTGCGCAAGCATCTTCTGGTGTGATCGTGATTACCACGAAAAGTGGTAAATCTGGTGCGCCAAGATTGAATGTAGATCTTTACCGCGGCTGGCAAACAGCAAGCAACCTACCAACAGCGCTCAACGCAGAACAGTATTCGCAAGCCTACAATCAAGCATATGCTACTAGCGGCTTGAACTTGCAAGCGGGGCACGATGCGCAGCAAAACCCTTGGGGACAAGTAACGCGTACTAACTGGATGGACGAAATCTTCCAAACCGGAAATATCTTAAATGCCAATGCGCAGATCTCTGGTGGTGGCGAAAAGTCTACGTATAGCAGCTCATTCGGTTACCACGATCGCGAAGGGATGTTGCTAAACACCGGTTACAAGCGTTTTGCGTACCGTTTGAAATCCGAGTTCCAGTTGCATGATCGCGTCACCGTAGGACAAAACTTCTACGTGAACCAAACCACGACACGTGGTACAAACACGACCAGTAGCTATAGCGGTGCTATTATCAATGCGATTTATATGAATCCTGCCGCACCGGTTTATGATGAAGCAGGCAACTTCCACGGGACCGTACCAAGCGATTTGTCTGGTTTCTCTAGTATCTATGGTGACACCTACAATCCAGTAGCCTTGTTATTGCGACCTACGGTCAATAACCCAACCTTAAACCTGAACGGAAATGCTTTCGTGAAAGTGGATATCCTAGATGGATTGACCTTCAAATCCAACTTTGGATTGAACATGAGACGCTATTCGTTGAAACGTTTTGATCCAAAAATTCCAGAAATCGGGCGGGCTAACTTAAATAACTATTTGACGCACGAAGAATCCAAAGAAGACCGTTGGATCTGGGATCAGCAGTTGAACTACACCAAAAGCTTTGGTGATCACAACTTAGATGTGGTAGCGGTATATTCTGCGCAGAAAACGCGTTACGAGCAGTTCTACGTACAAGGAATGGGCTTTGAGCGTGAGGATGATTGGTATCAGTACATCGGTAACGCTGCATCATTGCCAACATTGCCTACCAGTGCCGTTTGGGAAGATGCCCTGACTTCGGCCATTGCGCGTGTAAACTACAACTATGCCAACCGCTATTTCATCGGAGCTAGTATTCGTAAAGATCGCACCTCTCGTTTGTCGTCGCAAAATCGCTCAGATGTATTCCCATCTGTATCGGGTGCGTGGAAAATCTCTTCCGAACCTTTCTTCAACAGTTCCATCATCAATGACTTAAAAGTGAGAGCATCATGGGGACAGATTGGTAACATTCAATCGGTAGATCGCTATGCGTTCAACATTCCATTGTCTACAGGTACGCTGACGCCAATAGGAGCAGATGGGCAGTTGGTTCGTCACTTTGCGGTGAACAAGCAATTTAATCCAAACTTGTTGTGGGAGACTTCCCAATCATTCGACATTGGTCTAGATATGACCATCATGGATAAGATTACCGTAGCAGCTGATTACTACGAAAAGAAAACCTTGGGTATGGTATACACCAATGATGCCAATCCACATGCTGGTTTCGCTCAAGGACCAACTTCTAACATTGGTGATATCTTAAACAAAGGATTTGAAGGATCGGTGCGTTATAACGATACTTTTGGTGAATGGCGCGTAGGCATGCAAACCAACATTAGTGTCAACACCAACAAAGTGCTGAACCTCGATGGTTACTTCAACGACTTTATCCAGCATGGTGATAATGTGCGTGGTGTGGTCTTGCCATACCGCTCTACACCGGGACAGCGTTTGTATTCTTACTACTTGATCCCAAGTGCCGGTATCTTTAATTCACAAGCCGAAGTAGATGCACATGCCGTGAATGGTCAGCTGATTCAGCCGCAGGCTCGCCCAGGCGATCTACGTTTTGTAGATACCAACGGTGATGGACGTATCAACGATGATGATCGCGTATACATGGGCAGCGCTATTCCTAAGTTCACCTATGGTTTCTCTTTCAACGTAGATTACAAGCGTTTTGATTTGAACGTGTTGACTTACGGTGTATCGGGCTCGAAGATTTTCAACGGATATAAATATACCGCGTACAATGCAGCCTCAAACGGTTACAACTTAGATAGCCGTGTGTTAGGTGCTTGGACACCACAAAATACCAATAGCGATATTCCAATTCTTTCCCGTCAGGATCCGAACAATAACTTCGGTACAGCATCCGACTGGTACTTAGAAAGTGGCGATTACTTCCGTATCAAAAACATCACGCTAGGTTATACCTTGCCATTAGGCAAATTCCAATCGCGCGTGTACATCGCGGCGGAAAATCCATTCACATTTACCTCGTATACGGGTATCGATCCAGAAGTAGGCAGCGTAGGATTGGATGTGGCTAACTACCCATTAGCGAAAACCTACACCGTTGGATTAAATGTTAACTTTTAACCTGTAGAATTACTCATCATGTCATTAAAAATGAATAAATATATCGTGTTGGCCTTACTAAGCATGGGCCCTACCGCGCAGTCTTGTTCGACTGACTTTACCGATCTTACCCCAGAAGGTACGATCACCGATGCCAATTATTGGAAAACAGAAGCAGACGCTATCTTTGCTTCGAATGGATTGTACGAGCACTTTACCGACGACGCTATGTTTGGCCGCGGATTATTCTGGTACGTCAATGCGTCAGACGATATGGTCACTGGACGTACCGATGCGGGTTCGGCTGCTGTGCGCAACTTCACGGCCAATGGTAACGAAAGCCGTGTGAATGCCATGTACAAGAAGTTTTACCAAATCATCCAACGGGCCAATACCATTATCAGTAAAGTGCCTGCGATGGAGATTCAAGAAGCGACCAAACAGCGCGTATTAGGCGAAGCTTACTTCATGCGTGGCTACGCTTACTTCTATTTAGCGCAATACTATGGCGATCAGCGTGCTGGGATTCCGATCGTGACCGAAGAAAACATGCTAGAGACTCGTTTTGAGCGTCCGGCACACGTGAGCGAAAACCTCGCTATGATCGAAGCAGATCTTTTGCGTGCCGCAGAGATGTTGCCATTAGTTACTACCTATGGATCAAGTGATTTGGGTCGCGCGAGTAAAGATGCGGCTTATGCGTATTTGGCCAAAGCCAATGTGCAATGGGCACGTTACGATGTAGCGAAATGGGCTGAAGTAGCGAAATACTGTGATCTAGTCACCAACTCAGGTTCTGGTCGCAAACTGATTGATACCGACAATCCTAAGGAAGATTTTGCTAGTGTTTTCTATATCGCTAATAATTACTCTTCAGAGTACATCTTCTCGGTCGTGTCCAACAAGGTGCGCGGTTCCATCTTGCCAGCAGTCTTGTTTGAAAACACCGGCTATGGTCTGTACAATGGTTGGGGATATTTTCACCCTACATTAGAATTGTACAATTCTTTTGAAGCTGGAGATGAGCGCAAGAAAGCCACTATTTTGGAGTTCAATGACACGTACACGCTATTTGGTGCGGAGCGCAAATATTATTCATCCAATTCACAAACTGGTTTTCAGTTCAAGAAATACATGGAGCCATTTCGATATCCTATTTCCCAGCATTTGAATCCGAATGGCGATTACCCGACCTCGGATCTAAATGTTCCTTTGGTACGCTACGCGGATATTTTGTTGATGAAATCGGAAGCTCAAATTATGCAAGGGCAGAATGGCGATGCAGGCATTAACCTCGTACGCAATCGTGCTGGTTTAGCGGCCATCACCGGCGCAACAATGGTCGATTTGAAACGCGAACGCCGCTCGGAGTTTGCCGGAGAATATACCGACCGTCACTCTGATCTAGTACGTTGGGGCGATGCGCAAGCCGCATATGCTAAGCCCGCAACAGGCAGACAGCACGTGACCAAGACTGATCCAGCATCTACTTTCACCACGATCACCGTGTGGCCGGCACGTAACTACAATCCTGCTGTGCACCACGTGTGGCCAATTCCGCCGCAAGATGTGAGCAATGCAGGCATTGCACAAAATGAAGGCTGGTAAACAAAATTAGAATCAATAACTTTAAGCTATGCAAACCCGAAAGTTTTACGACGTATCGGGTGCGCATAGCTTTTTAAGAATAATACACATGAGGAAGAATTTTTTGTGGATTGCATTAAGTTGGATTGCGGTAGGTAGTCAACAGCAGTTGGTGGCGCAAGAAGCGCCCGATATGCGCCAACGCTTCGAGCAATTGATGTTTGCGGATAAAGCCGCTGGGCCGTTAACGGTGTATGGCCACAGTCATAATGATTATGAGCAAGCCATCCCATTCTTGACGGCGTATCATGCCGGGATGGAATCCATCGAGGTGGATCTTTACTTGCGTAAGGATAGCCTGTATGCGGCGCACGACAAAGAAGATATTCAAGTAGGGCGTACACTGGAGCAATTGTATCTGCAACCCTTGGCAGCATTATACCGCGCCAATAACAATCATCCATTCGCCGATGCGAACAAAAATCTACAGCTCTTATTAGATTTCAAAGAAGATTACCAGCGATTGATGCCTGCATTGATCAAGCTATTGCAGCAGTACGACTTTATGTTCGACAATCATAAATCGGCGCATCCAGTACGTGTGGTAATTAGTGGCAATATGCCGTCAGCAGAATTATTCTCTCAGTTTCCATCTTGGATCTTGTTTGATGGTCGACCAAACGTAGACTACACCGAAGCGCAGCGTCAGCATTTGGGGATGATTAGTCAAGATTTGAAGGCTTACAGCCAATGGAATGGCAAAGCTGTTCCGCCAAAAGCCGAAATGCAAAAGATCATGGAAGATGCGCAACGTGCCAAAGCGTGGGGCATTTCTTTTCGCCTGTGGGGTACAGCAGATAATGTGAATACCTGGCTGGTACTGGAGAAAATGGGTGTGAGTTGGCTCAATACTGATCATCCAGCGAAGCTGAAAGTATACCTAGACGAGTTGAATGCTTCCCGTTTTCAGCTTGACAAGCCGTACGAGGTGTATACGCCCAACTACAAAAGTGATGGTACCAACAAAGAAATTCGCAATGTGATTTTGCTCATTGGCGATGGGATGGGATTAGGCCATCTGCAAACGGCTATAATTGCCAATCGTGGCCAATCCAATATCCACCATATGCGTCATATTGGATTTTCATCGACTACGTCGTATAGCCCAAGCAATACCGACTCCGGCGCCGGCGGCACGGCCATCGCGACAGGAACTAAAACCTATAATGGCTACCTGAGCGTAGATACCAACGGAACTGCCTTGCCCGCTATTCCAGATCGGATCAGAAGTTTGGGCATGCGTTCCGGAATTATTTCTACCGGCGATGTTTCGGATGCCACACCGGCCTCTTTTTATGCCAAAAATCCCGATCGCAATGCTTCGGAAGCCATTTCGCGTACGCTTTTGACGAATGCAACGGTAGATCTATTGATCGGCGGTACGCCCGAACCTTATCGCCTTAAACAGTCGTACGAACAATTCAAAAACGAGCTGACCAAAAACGGATTTAGCTTGGTAAATAGTGTGGCGGATTATCAGCAATCCGACGCCGAAAAGATCATTACCTTTTTGCCAGACTCACTCACACGCCCCGTAAAAGAGGGCAGAGGTGCTGTGCTGTCGCAATTGTTGAACCTCACGATCAATAAACTAGACAAGCGCGACAAAGGTTTCTTTATCATGGCCGAAAGTGCGCAGATCGACTATGGCGGTCATGCCCGTGATTTGACGTATGTAGCGACCGAAACATTGGATTTCGATCAAGCCGTAGGAGAGGCCTTGCGCTTCGCGGATGCCGATGGCCATACCTTGGTTTTGGTGACGGCCGACCATGAAACTGGTGCGTTGAGTTTACTGGATGCCGATGCCGCAACAGGTAGCATTCAAGGAAACTTCGCCTCCAACGATCATAGCAGTATGCTCGTACCCGTGATGGCGTACGGCCCCGGCGCGCAGTCGTTTATTGGTTTCTATGAGAACACGGAGATATTTCATCGCTTGATGAAATTGTTGGAGAAGCAGTAATAATAGGCTTTTTTTAATATGCCAAAGGTTGCCCGTTTGTATCATGGGCAACCTTTGATGTTTTTTGGGGCTTCATTAACCTTATTAACTAAAGGAAACGTCATTGCGAAGCCGAGGCACGAGGCTGCGGCAATCTATCGAGCTTATTAACCCTATCAACTCTCTCAACCTTATTAACTAAAAAACGAAGCTACGGCAATCTCTGATTTGTTTCCATTAAGTGGTTGAGATTACGTCGTCGTGTCACCTCGCAATGACGAAGAGAAGTAAGCGAGAATCTTACAAAACCACGTCATTGCGAAGCCGAGGCACGAGGCTGCGGCAATCTTAAAACTATGTTGTGTCGCAGGTTTAAATGTTTGTTGTCTATGATCCACTTTTAGATTGCGTCGTCGTACCTCCTCGCAATGACGGTGTGGAGGTAAGCCAAGACCGTCCATTGATCGGCATCTCCTTAACCTTAGATAGGCATGTATCTCTCGTTTGTAGGTATAGTTGTGATATAGTATCAATACAGTACCAATACGTAAAATGCCTATGTGAGTTACACTAACGATACAGAAAAGGTTAAGCAATGGTGAATCAATCCTGACTCAATGGCCCAGCAATCCCCTATAACTTACCCCAAAAAAGTGATGTATTTACTTCCAAATAGATTCCGCTTCAAATACCTCTAGGTTAGTCACATCAATATTATTTCCCCAGAAATGGAAACCTTCCGTATTCTTACGATCTGGTTTGCGCTCCATGGAGTACGAATATCGACCGCCATCGATGAACACCTCGATAGACGTATTGTCGATAAAGATATCCGCTGTTAGCTCCATACTCGTCATATCTTCGGGCGAATAGAAAACCCCATTGATCGTATTATGGTTCATGTCGTACCCGATGATGCGCTGTCCGAACAAGTTAAATCCCGCATCCGTCGCATGCGATAGCTTAAACGTGGTTTTGATGCGTAGTTGCTTGGCATCATAAAAGGATTTCAGCTTTTCATTGGCTTGATCAGATTTGAGATTAGACCATTGTTGTACGGGAGTAAATAGGCTTTCGACTTCCTTGACAGGCTGGCTGAACAGGCGAACTCCATTATTAGTCTTCTTCAGCGTTAGCTCCGTGGGCAAAAGAAACATGCCATTGAATGGCATGTCCGGATGCGCTACGCGCCCCCAACCAATCTGAATTCTACGGCCATCGCTTTCTGGAATATTGGAAAAGGTTTGCGCCGCGTAAATAGTTCCCGTTCCCAATTGATGCTTGCCGCTTTCCGGCGTAAATGTTTTGCCATCAAACGAACCAATCATATACGTGTTGGATGCACCGTACATTACCCATTTTTTATTGTTTTCATCCCCATCGATCGGCAATTCAAACAATTCCGGACATTCCCAAAAACCCGTGGTATGGCTTTCGTATTTCCAATCTTTCAGATTGGTAGAGGTGTAAATGGATTGACCATCACGCTCATTCAACACCATCACCCAGTGATTGCTCGGTGCGTACCAGATTATTTTTGGATCCCGGGTGTCGCGGCTATTCCATTTCTCCTTACTATCAATGACGGGATTGTTGGCATATTTCGTCCAAGTACGTCCATTGTCCAAGCTATACGCCATACATTGCACTTGTCTTTCGCCCGTTTCTGCTGTGTAAGATGCCACCATCGCAGGCTTTCCATCTTTTCCAAATCCAGAAGTATTATCATAATCAATCACGGCCGAACCCGAAAACATCGTGCCCACTTTGTCAGGATGCAATGCTACGGGCAGTTCCTCCCAATGCACTAGATCTTTGCTCACCGCATGTCCCCAAGACATGTTTTCCCATTCTTTCTCGTATGGATTATGCTGATAGAAGAGGTGGTATTCGCCCTCGTAAAATATCAGCCCATTTGGATCATTGACCCAACCACGTTTTGTGGTGTAATGAAATTGTGGCCGGTTAACTTCTTGATAGATGGAATCTTGTCCTGCGATCTTATCATCCTGATAAATTTGGCTAAGCGCACTTTCGTCCCCATCGTAACTCAAGGTAATTGTTTTGCCTTGGTAGGCCGATACATCTGTGAAAACCCAATATTCTGGATCTCCATTCGCTAGGCGGATATTGAACTTCCGATCCTCCTGACCATCGACCAACATCTTCATAACTTGCCGATCAACTTGCTGCGATATGGGGAAATTAATATAGCGTTTGGTCACTTTGATTTTGATGTCGGCTGCCTGCACGGAAAGTGCAAGACACAGGAAGGCAAGGGTACTGGAGGCTAGTTTATTCATAAGGATAGCGTTCGTCACGAAAGGGTTTATGTACGTATTTATCAAAACTGCACATTTTCAGGAAAGTTACCTATCATAATCGTCTCAATTTCGTGCAATATTCTATCAACCTACATACGGATCATCCAGTTTTTACTAATACTAGTCGTATGCTTTGGCATGAAAGAACCCCTGTAAGAAATATATTTATTTCTATATTAAATTGTTTTTTGTTTTTGAAAGAATAATTATTAACTTAGGTGAAGCTTGAGAGGATGTAATACGCTAGCCATAAGGGTATTGCTGTTACCACATACTGAACTTAGCGCGAAACTGAATAATGCAGCGGGGTAGCTGATCGTTGGTAAGCACACACACTATTAATTCAAATTAGTACGCCATTATTAAAATTAGATACGATGAGTGAACAATCAAAACAAGGGCAAACTGCATTAGGTGATGTAGCAGCAAGGCATTTAGCTATCGCTACCAGAACCGCTCCGCAATTAGAAAGCATTTCGCCGAGATGGCTAGTGCATCTGTTGGAATGGATTCCGGTCGAATCAGGCGTGTTTCGCCTCAATAAAGTGGTGGGCGAAGATAGCATCGAAGTGGATTGCTCCCGCAGGGATGAAAGCATCCTGCCACATACACATGTGGATTATGATGAGAATCCCCGAGAATACAACCTCAGCGCGGTAAATACCTTGGTCGATGTGCATACACGCGTTTCAGACTTATACAGCAAACCGTACAATCAGATCAGCGAACAGCTCCGTCTTACGATCGAAAAAATCAAAGAACGCCAAGAAAGTGAGTTAATAAACAACAAAGATTATGGTATTTTGAGCAATGTAGCGACCAAGCAGATTGTCAAGACCAGAGCGGGGGCGCCCACGCCCGACGATTTAGATGAGTTGCTGACCAAAGTATGGAAGCAACCCGGCTTTTTCTTATTGCATCCATTGGCTATCGCTGCTTTTGGTAGAGAATGTACGCGCCGTGGTGTGCCGCCGCCGACAGTTTCTTTGTTTGGCTCGCAGTTTCTGACTTGGCGTGGCGTGCCACTCATTCCAAGTGATAAGGTGCCCATTGTGAAAGGCAAAACTAAAGTGATCCTCATTAGAACGGGCGAATCGCGACAAGGTATTGTGGGGTTATTTCAGCCCAATTTGCCGGGCGAGCTGATCAGAGGATTGTCGGTCAAGTTTACTGGGATCAATGATAAGGCGATTGCTACGTATTTAATATCCCTGTATTGCTCTTTGGTGATTTTGGTGGATGATGCGGTGGCGGTGTTAGAGAATGTAGATATCACCAACTACCACGAATACAATTATAAATAGCACTGATGGCGTTAATAAATCGTAAATACATATGGCTAACTCTCCAAGTGATTTCGAAAAATTCTTAACTGCCGAAGCAAATAGGTACTTCAATGAGCTACCAACTGGTTCTCCGAAAAACGGGATGCCTGATGTAAAAGCGCCGGAGGTACTGCTACAGTCGCATGATGAAAAGCTGATTAACGTGAGCGATATCTCTGAGCCATTGCAGGCAAGACCAAGTCCGGAAACGATACAATGGACTAGTGATTTCGAAGATGTCGCGAATCAAGTGAATCCGACTGCTGGTGCAACGACGCATCATAGACCATCGTATGTAGGCCATGGAAATACGGGACTCGCAGATCCATTTGCTTTGAAACTTCCTTTTCAAGAAACCTACGAGCAACCAATCTGGCATTTAGCCGAAAGCTTGAAGAGAATTGATTCGGTCGGGCAGGCATCGTCGTTGCAGAAAGCAAGTCCGGAGACTGCTTTCTATTTCTTAACGCAGGAAGTCGCGAAGCATGTGCCCGCTAGCGGTGCTACACATAGTAATCAGCGAAAACCAACCACAACGTCGGAATTTGATGTGCACGCCATCCGGAATGACTTTCCTATTTTGCGGGAAAGTATCCGCGGTCACCAATTAATATGGTTGGATAATGCAGCGACCACTCAAAAGCCACAGGTCGTGATTGATCGAATAGCGAACTTTTATACCCACGAAAACTCTAATATCCATCGTGCGGCGCACGAACTAGCTGCGCGATCCACAGATGCATACGAAGATGCTCGCAATGTGGTGAAAGACTTTTTGCATGCACGATCTGTCAACGAAATCGTCTTCACGCGTGGCACAACGGAAGCTATTAATTTGGTCGCTAGTACGTGGGGCGAGGAAAATTTAGGGCCACAAGATGAGGTTATTCTTAGCAACTTAGAGCATCATGCGAACATTGTGCCTTGGCAACTCCTAAGTAAGCGTAAGGGTTTTAAGATTCGGGTGATTCCAGTCGATGATGATGGCAACTTGCTTGTCGAGGAGTATGTAAAGTTGCTGAATCTTAATACCAAATTAGTGGCGTTCACGCATGTTAGCAATGCCTTGGGAACGGTGACACCGGCCAAACGCATCATCGATCTGGCGCATCAGGCTGGAGCAAAAGTGCTATTGGATGGTGCGCAGTCGGTATCGCATATTGCTATCGATTTACAAGATCTCAATCCAGACTTCTTTGTGTTTTCTGGACATAAAATCTTTGGTCCTACGGGAATTGGAGTACTTTATGGTAAAGAAGAATTACTCAACGCCATTCCGCCTTACCAAGGCGGTGGCAATATGATTAAAGATGTTCGTTTTGAGCATACCACCTTCCATGACGCGCCCAATAAGTTTGAAGCCGGCACAGGCAATATTGCAGATGCGGTGGGATTAGGTGCTGCCTTGAGATATGTTCAAGGTATCGGACTGCCCGCTATTTGCCAGTACGAACATGAGTTGTTGCAATACGCTACCAAGTTACTACGACAAGTTCCCGGCGTGACGTTAATTGGTACAGCGCGAGAGAAAGCCAGTGTACTTTCTTTTACGCTGAAAGGCATAAGTAATGAAGCGGTGGGAGTGGCGCTCAATGATGTGGGTATTGCAGTACGCACAGGACATCATTGCGCACAGCCTATTCTTCGCCGACTCGGATATGAATCTTCTGTTCGGCCGTCAATTGCTTTCTACAATACGCATCGGGAGATTGATATTTTAGTAAATACCATAGAAAAGATAGTTTGGCAGGGTAGACGTTCTTACTAATAAGAAGAATATTTTCTAACTTGATCAGCAAACAGGCCTGATCAAATTAAAAAGATAGAAAATATGGGAGCAGTAAATGATAATGCAAAAAGGCTGTACGGTGATGCGGGAGTGATCCGATTAATTGCTGCGCAGGTATTGGTGTTGAGCATCTTGGCCTTATGGTCTGGATCACAGATTGTGATGGGCTTTCTAGTGATTGATTTTGCGATAAGGGCTTTTACGTATAGTATGTCACCACTAAAATGGTCTGCACAGAAGTTATCCAAAGGTCTCGGCAATACGCCGCGGCCTATCTTTTTGCCGCCCAAACGCTTTGCTGCCTTGTTGGGATTTATCTTTTCTACCTCGTGGTTGCTCTTTCTTTTGCTAAGCTGGCCAGTGGCCACTTTGGTTATTGGGGTTACCCTAATCGTAGCAGCCTCGCTTGAAGCATTTTTTGAAATTTGTTTAGGTTGCTATGTATACAATTGGGTCGTTTCTCCCTTGATGCAACGGCTAAAAAGTTAAAGACTTTTATTTTCTGAGATGACCATCTACTTTTAATTTCCTTTTACGATGTGCAGCAGCGTTTCTGTGAAAGCACCACGCTGATCAACAAAAGGATAATGTGAGCAATTATCGATCGTAAAAAAAGCATCTTGTCCAACTAGAGTTTGCAGATCCGCGATCTGTTTTTTAGAGAAAATACCATCTTGAAGACCGTAGATACCCGAAAGACGGACACCCGATTGTTTTATTTTTTGTAGTGTTCGTTTGGTGTCTATGTTTACACGTGTTTCATTCTTGTAGAATAATAACGGTGCTTCATCATTGCGGATATTGTCTTTCCCAAAAACACTATGTTCGTAAGCATCACGCAGCGCAATGGATTCGGGTGTAGGATTTGGCATACTGAAAAAGCGAAAATGAGAGGCTATTTCATAGGTTTTTTTGCGATAATCAGCCGTGTTCGTATCCAAATTTTTAATTTCCCCAATCTTATTCAATGCAGCCGTATCATTCGCCTTATTGGCCAATACAGTGCAGCTATCCAATATGTGGTCGTAGCTTTCCTGTTGAGCGAACAAAGCGCCTACTGAAACGAGATTTTCTACCTTTTTGGGATGCGCTTCGGTATATAGCGTCGCGACCAATCCGCCAAAGCTATGCCCAATCAAGCTAAAGCGTTTCAAATGATATTGCTTGGTGATTTTATTGATATCCTGCAATGCTTCTTGAAATGTAAGGGTGGCCTTTGGATCTCCAGAGCGACCTTCTCCGCGGCGATCATATACTATGACATACAATCCTTGTTCAGCCAAATGTTCTGCTGCCGTACCTTCAAACAAAGTGGAGTTGCCGCGTGGGCCACCATGTATGTAAATAACTGCGGGATCAGTTCTATTCCCATAAGCTTTGCTGTACAAAGTTTGGGCAGCAGTCTTTGATAAACCAAAACATACGCAGAATAAGCTCAATAATAGGGAGTGAAGGGCCATAAAATGGAATGGATAATAATGTTTTATGATTATAGATTAATATAGCAATCAAGTATACAAATATACACTAGTCATTCAAGTATTGATGCACTAAGTCTAATATCACTTTTCTTTCCTCAGCGTTGGCATCATCATCCATATTGCTGTGGTTAATGTTCGTAAATTGTATTTTTATGGCAAATTGGGTGGCTTCATGATCACTAGGAAGAACTCCCGCATCTGCTGGATAATCGTTCGATCTAATCGTATATATCCTAGGACTAGCTACGCGTGGCAATGGCATCCGTCGATTGTCAAGTGAGATCACTTTTTGAATCATTTCCGGATGTTGATGCGCAAAGAGTACCGACATATCACCACCATTGGAATGGCCAATCAACTTAACGTGATCGAAATCCAGCTTCTTGTTGGTCTTTTTCAATTCTGTTAGCACAAAGTGAATGTTTTCCATGCCACGGCGCCAATGCGGCATTCGATTTTCCATTATATTTCCTTCCGTAGCAATCAAATCGTCGGTGGGCAATTCGTGCTGAATGCTCACTACATAATAACCATCTTCAGCTAAGGAATTCGCAAGATAACTGTATAGCAAATAATCACCACCTCGGTTCATCCCATAACCATGGCTAATGATTACTATTTTTTGCGCACTAGATCTAGTCTTTTTACTGTTGGTGTAATAGGCTACGGGAATGTGACGATGACGACTAACGTCGAATAGCTCTTCTGCCAATACGGAGACCGAATTGGTTGTAGTTGCGCTTGTTAATGCGTTTCTCTTCGTTGCACAACTGTTTAGTAACATCAGTAAGCTGATCAATCCGCACAAATAGATTTTCATAATTTAATAGTTTTTAACTCGACGATCTGTCCATCAATATAGTCAAAACTGTACTCACTGCCTTTGTTTTCAAATACGATGGAGAATGGCGCGCGCTGTATATTGATATCGGTTGGAAACCAAATATCTTTTTTGCGGTAGTTGGGTAATAAGAATAGTCCTTCTTCTGATCCGCTAGCACCAAATCGTTCCATATCTCCGCGCCATAATGGAATACCACAGGTGTTTTGTAACTCCTTTACCGAAAATATGATATCGTCTGTCGGCATTCCAATCTCATTGACACAAAGTAAATCCGATAATCGAAAGGGTGAGGTGGAGGTATTGTCCAAATCGTGCCGTACAATACATTCTGCAATATTACCTGCGCCGTCATAGAAGTAAAAGGAGTGCGCATTCCATGTCTCGAAAAAAGTTATTTTTTCATTACCTCCCGTATCGATGATGTCCACTTTGGCTTCCATCCATTCCAACGCTTCTTCTAGTTTATTGCTGGGTATCAGGAAGCAATAATGATACAGATGCGCTTCTGCACTGGCTCGAAATTCAATTGTGGTCCAACCAACTTGCACACTGAATGCATTTTCAGACTCTTCGTCTATAACGAAGCCCAATACATTTTGGTAAAAATGCTTCTGCTCGGATAGGCGATTTGTATGTAGTATTAGATGTTTAATCTTCATTCTCGATTTTAATTATCACTTAAGTCCGCAATACATTGTTCTCTAATCTGCCATAGCTCTTCCAAAGAAAATGGAATTTCTGGCCTTTCCCATAGCCATTCTTGCAAAAAATCACGATGTATCTCAACTTTTCGCAGATGCACATCGTCAGGTTTGATCTCTATCTCGTACATTAAGTCATCGAGAAAATCTTCTGGAGCGGCATTTTCTCTCGTAAAATCAAAATAGTTTTGGTCGTATTTCAAATAAGTATGTGCTTCAGGAATGTACTCCAATCCATACTTAAAAAGTGTCGATCCAATCTTGGGCGTATTGAGCGCGTTCATTTTAAATATGCCTAACATCAGCGCAAAGCCAGCCAAGTTATTTTCTACCGTTAGCCGTTTTAACACCGCGTGCTTGGTACTACAAGTACCTTTATTATCATTGAAAACACATAGCAAATTAGATTTGTCGCTATTGCGTCCGTAGAGTAAATGACGGATAAATTCACAAGCTCCGTGAAAGGTCTTTATTTCCCGATTTAAAAATGCAGCGGAAATTTCTCCTTTGGCTACGATATTGAAGTCAGGCAATATTATCATCTTTCAAAAGTGATTCGGTCTCCATCTGTGTCAAAAATGCTTTGAATTTGTAATGTCTTTGATCATTTCTTTAACTTAACCGTAAGCTTACTATTCAGATTTTCACTTGTCGCGACCAACTTATTATCTACCCATACGCAGAGCATACTTTGATCGCCCGACTTAGCTTCGTCCCAATCTTTTTTCCAGACAATATCCACATCGTGATCGTGATAACGGAGCTTTCCGAGATAAAAGTGATCCCATTCTTCGGCAGGGATCAAAGGCTCAATCACGAATTGATCTTCGTGCATCGCCTTGAAACCAATTAAATCCTCAATTACAATATCGGGGTAGGTGGAGTGAAAATAATCCTGCTCGCCGCCAATTCGCTCTCCATCACTCGGTATATACCATTCGCCAATATTGGGTTTGGCCGGATCGTGCAACGTCGTGAGTTGGCTGATGTGATGATACAATAGTTGACGATCTGCTTCGGTAATCTTTTCTTTGTAATTACGCAAGTAGTTGGCAAATGCCTTATATACGACCGAATTTTGAAATGGCCACCCTCGACCATTCCAAGCATAAGCCTGCTCATTATAATACGGATGTTGTTTTTCGGCAGTCGTCATTCCTTTGTTTCCTGCAAAACCTTCGGCTGCGCCGAAAAGATCCCAAGCTTTAGCGTAATGTGCCTGTTCTTTTTCAGGAATCATATTAAAATACCAAGGTGTGTATCCGACGGATTCGCGTACGCGTGCCTCAAAATCACGAATTCCAAAAGCGTTATCTCCAGCGCTGTAGGTATTGAAAAACTGATCTTCCTCGTTCCATAATACGTCCATCACCTGTTGTTGCAGCGCGGTAGCGCGCTGCTTGTACACTTCCGATTTCCGCTGTGCTTCTGAGCCTCCCGATTTATCCAAAGCATGCAAAGTGCTTAATGCGTTTAGATTGCCATACGCATAACTGTTGACCGAAGGTCTGGCCAGATAAAAATCTGGATAACCTTTTCTATATGCGGTAGAGTATTGCTTTGCATAGTTCGATTCTGCAGCCTTACCGGTCGTATTCCATCCAAGATAATACTCTTTCCAATTGTCGCGCGTGTATAGATCGTAAGCTCCTTGGCTTTCGATTAATCCCAGCACGGCCGAGAGACTGAATTCCATCCCATCGTATAGATCTAGAATTTTGTACAAACCTTGCGTTTTTGCATCATCGGCTTGCACGGTAAATAAGCTATCCCACACGGCCTGATGGTGCTCCAAATGAGGAAGCATCTCGTGCATCCAATCGGCATTGGGATGGATACGCAAATACGCGTCAACACCATCCACCATCCAACTAGAGAAATGATGGCTTTCTGGCCGACTCATGTAGGTTAGAAAGTTTCCGTTTTCCCGTTGATTGAGTCGGGATGCCGAGCCAGCCATAAAATATTCTGCGTACGATTGCAGATATTTGGGATCGCGCAGCCAGCGCACATCATAAAATTGATGGCCAGCAGGGCAGGTGATCGCTCCGCTCAAGGAAGCCCAAGGTTTGTCGCCAAAGAACTCCGTCACTACCCAATAATCTTTACCATCCAGCGGATCCGAATATGGTCTAAGATGTTTGCTCATCATCCACCAGCGGTAATTGTATACACGATTGATATCTGTATTAGAGCTGCTGAACAACGGTATATTCTCCCGTAAAAAAGCTTCATTGTTCGTTGCATCAAAAGGTCCATCAGATGCTGGACGATCGGCATACGAGTTGAATTCTGCCACATTCGCAGAAAGATCTGTAGCAGCCAATTGTTGTAAACGCAGACGTTCATCTTCGTACGTTTGATACTTAGCGGAGCTACACGAAGACATGCCTATAACCAAGCCTATTGAGCATAAGGAAAAGGTTTTTAGCAGTTGATTACGGAATGAAAAGGGCATATGAAGATTTACGATGGTCTAAATTATCTTTCTAAATATAGGATTTAGATGGAGTAAAAGCAACCTAGCTCATCCATTAATCTGGCTTATACGTCTTGATTCTTCTTTTTAGACTTTTACGCACACTCACGGTCAAATAATAGTCAGTAGGTGCCGGATAGCCATTAAATTGTACAATTACGCCCGGCTCTATAGATAGCGTCGGACTCACCCTTTTCGCTAGAAGTGTAGAGATACGGTAACTATCGAAAGGTTGTTCTCTTTCCAAGTTCATTCGAATCTCGTGACGAAAGATGAGACCCCAAACCGAATTCTCCGCTCGATCCAGTTTCCAAAAGGAGTTAAATAAATAACGGGCTCGGAAGACAAAAAAATCACTATTGAACATATAGCGTTCTTCCAATCGAAAACGATGTGCAATGTTATAGCGGGGGCTCACGGTATTATTAAAAGTGATCTGTTGAAAGAGACGATGCTCTGGCCTAGAAAACTTTTCGCCTAGGCTATTATAGGGCTCTAAAAGTAAAAACATATAACCACCGCCCACATACGCATTGGGGTTAATACGGCGCTCTACCGAACCATTGATTAAACTCAGTCTACTGTTTTGAACGGGGACGTCGTAAAAACGCTGCTGTACGTTAGCAGAGAATCGCCAATTGTCGGAAATATCGCCCTGTAAGTTGAAGTGATACCAACTATTTAGGCCACCTGGTTGAGCGATCATGTGAGGCAAATTGGCAAAACATAGCATCACAAAAATGATCCATAACTTTTGATTGAATGTATGCATACGATAAGAATTTAGAATTGGTGTATGAAAAGAATCTGTTTATACAATTTGGAGTATGTACAGAAAGGCTATTAAAATCAAGCTGAAAGCCCACGTATAGAAAAATGAATAGCGAATATGCTTGCCCAAATCAAGGCCGGATAATCCTAATGCCAACCAAACTGCTGGCGATAATGGACTGACGAATGTGCCCACAATATTACCCACCATCATCACATGCATAGCCGACAATGGATCGACGCCGTAATGTGTCGTAACCTCTAAAATGACAGGAAATAGGGCAAAATAAGTCGCATCGGTACTGAGAATTAATTCCAGTGGTAAGCCCAGAAATCCGATAATGACATGTAAATAAGGAATAGACGCATCTGGAAGAATCTTTAACAAATCATGCGACATTGCTTCTAACATTCCTGTACCATTTAAAACACCTAATAGCACGCCCGCAGCAACAATGATGATAGCCATGAGTAAGCTGCCTGGCGCATGCTTTTGTATCACTTCCAATTGCATTTTCTTTGCCGGGTAATTGATGACAAGCGCGATGCTAGTACCAATCATAAATACTAAGCTCGATGGGAGAGCGTCGAAGAAAAGACTGGAAATCACCAAAATGGCTAACAGTAAGTTGATCCATAAAGGGATCTTGGTATTCCCAGTACCATGAATTCTTTCTTTCTGTCTGATCTGCTCTCCCACACCGTGCGCTTCGTGCAGTGGCGGGTTTTGGGCTGCACGTCGTTGCTCTCGGAGACCGAATATATAAGCGACTACAATCATTAGGAAAACACCTATTAATTGAATAGGTATCAGTGGTTTCCAAATGTCTGTCGGTTGCATACCCAACACAATAGCGGCGCGTCCAGTCGGGCCAGCCCAAGGAATCAGGTTGACAATACTTGCGCTAATACCAATGAGCATGAGCAATAAGTAGGGATTCATATTCAACCTGCGGTATAAAGGTAAAAGCGCTGGGATTGTAATGAGAAAAGTGGCAGCGCCGGATCCATCCAGATGTACTACGGCTGCGATCACTACGGTACCACAAGTAATCGCGATTCTGTTGGATTTGGTAAGCTGCAAAATCTTAGAGATCATCGGGTCGAACAAACCGATATCATTGAGTATTCCAAAGAAAATGATGGCGAAGATAAACATCACCGCAATCTCGAATACTTTCGCCACCCCCGCTTTGTAGTAATCGGTAATCTGTGCAAAATCAAATCCTGCTAATAGCGCCGCTATAATGGGAATGGTACATAATACGACAAATGGAGAAAAATATCTGCTCATCATCAGGGCAACAATAGAGACAAGCATGACAATACCAATAATACTTAGCATAGAGACAGGTGGTTAAAGTTTATAAAATGGTCTACTATTCTTGGCGAATATGGGGTAAAGCTACAGGGCTAAATACTAAATCAGTGTTTTTATATTATTTCGAAAAGTAATTTTTTTAACTACCGTTTTCCGAAAAATGATATTTTTTCGGAAATTGACAAAAAAGAACCGCTTGCTGTAGATTATGAAGATTTTATCGGGAAAAGAAGAAATATATTATCTAATTAGAAAGGTCATTGAGCAGTTTGAGCTTAGACACGAACAAAAAATAATATGTAATACCAATCGAGAAAATTATAGCGCTATCGCCAAAGAATTAAGCGCTATTACCGTCAACTTGCCTTATACCGCTCGAGAAAGACAACATCAAGATTACCCAGAACCTTCCGTACTAGAGCAGTCGGTGCAATACCCACATCGTAAATATGATCTTACGGGCGGTCAGATAAAAGATGTCTATTTTGGACAGGTAAAAAAGCCTAGAGCACACTTGGTGGATGCTTGCTATATTTATCTGTATGGCGTAGGTCGCTTAGGTTTTGAAAATGATCCTTCCGATCCGAATCTACTTCTTGCCGAAGCCCACCCTGAAGAAACCGTTGAAAAGAAAACAAACGAATCAAGACGAAAATTCCCGATCTATCTGAGTGGCCTTCTGATACTCTTTACAGGAATTAATATATACTTATGGATTTCAACAGGCCGAGCAAAGACTGAGACCATATGGACAACATATCAACCAACCGCCGAGGAAGTAGATGCGGTGACTGGCGTTTGGTTATATCAGACTGGTGCGCCACAAGCGCGATCTAATGAAGCCAATAGATTTCGCCGCTACGCAACGAATATCGTGGTCATCAAGCAAGTAGGGGATCGCCTGATGATGCAACGACACGGCGCCACCATAAATCATCAAGGTTATGTAGAATTCACCTCTCCAGGCACGCTTTCCATTCATTCCTATGTAGAGAAAGGGAAAGATGGTGCTCTAATAAATCCTAGTCATTCTTTGGCTAAACTGCATCCACAAGACAGTATTATGTATACTATATCTTCGACATGGAGCTTTGAGTCGGATGACAATAATGATATCATCGGTGCGCGGAATATCTATACTAAACTGGGAAAAGGAGGGATGTTACATCCCATCTTTAATACTCCTGAAAACGCAGCATGCCATTGCAAAATTGTGGAATGGAAAAGAAACGATGGCAGCAGCGAACGATTTAACCTAACGTATGAAACCATCCAACCGGGAAGTTTGACAGAAGATTTGGACGAATCGAGTTTGATATTACGAAGACCTAAGTCAGGAGTATTGTTGTCAAAACCGGCTAAGAATGACGAATCAGAGCATATCTAGCGCAACAATTCAGGAGGTAATCTATGCTTTAAGACAAAAATATTTTAAAAAACTACTAAAATGATAGAATATATAGGAAAATAATATATATTTGCTGCATGATATTCGATAGGTAGTCTATATGATGCTTATTGAAGTCTCACAAAATTGATAGATATGCAAACAGAAACATCACTACAATCTTACTTGAACACAATTATTTTTGCCATAAATACTTCGTGCCGCCCAAGCATGCGAATGTGTTGCTAATAAAGCACCCCAAACCATTTACCGTCTCCGCGATAGGGTAGTCCTATCCGTTCCGGATTCATCATTAATATTTTCTTAAACCGAGTGTCTTAATATCATTTGGTTATTTGCACAAAGCGAATAAACTTGGTTATTCTGCCTGCTCTCCAAATTCTTTATTGAAATTATGAAACATACAATTGTTTTGCGGTATGTATGTGGCGTACTGATTCTCCTACTGAGCGATCTCCCACAGGTACTGAAAGCGCAAGATTCGCCCCGCACCATCGTAAATGCCAACTTTAGAGGTGTCGTTGTCGATGCCCAGAATCGTACACCGATCGAAGGAGCTACGGTGACCTTATACGGTGTCACCCATTCGGTGACAACCAATCGCCAAGGTGTATTTACCTTTGTCACTGGACAAAATTTACCAGCCCGAGTCGTGATTTCTTCCATTGGTTATGACCAACAGACAGCTACCATCAATAATCCCGGCGATACCGTTAGACTAGTACGAAGCAATAGTACTTTAGATGAGGTGATCGTTGTCGGTTATGGTACGCAGAAAAAACGTGAATTTACCGGTGCTGCGGCCAACATTTCAGGAGAAAGTCTAAAAGATATTCCCGTACAAAGTTTTGATCAAGCCTTATTAGGAAAAGCGGCTGGCGTAAGTGTGTCATTGCCCAACGGGCTGCTCAACAATCCGCCCGTTATTCGTGTACGCGGTGTCAATTCGATTTCCTTAAGCTCGTATCCGTTGGTAGTAATCGACGGAATCCCGGTCGTAAGTGGTGACATCGGTACGACGAATTTGCCTAACAATCCATTGGCAGACATTAATCCGGCGGATATCGAATCCATCGATGTGTTGAAAGACGCAGCCTCTACATCAATCTACGGCTCTCGTGCGGCTGGTGGTGTATTATTAGTAACGACTAAAAAGGGCAAAGCAGGACGGACCAAAGTGAATTATGATGCTTGGGCTTCCGTCGTCACCGCTGCGCGATTACCTAAGCTACTCAACGCGACGCAATACATTGACATTAAAAATGAAGCCGTACGCAACAGTAAATTCCTGTCCGGAAATCAGAATAATCCAGCCGTGGCCGATGCACTTTTTTTTCCTCAATATGATGAGGCCGGCAACTTGGTAGAGACCAATTGGTATGATCACGTGTATAATACGGGATTCAGCCAAAATCACAGTTTGTCCATCAGCGGAGCTACTGAAAAAACGCAATACTATATGTCTGCTAACTTTTCTGATCAAGAAGGATTCTTTGCTCGGAATAAGTTTGATCGCCAAGGCTTACGCTTTAATATAGAGCACAAAGTGAATGATTGGTTTTCTGTAGGAAGTAACCTAAACTACAATAAAACCTTTAATCAAGCACAAAACTCGGGATCATTGGCCAATAGTCAATTGTTTTTGATTGGCGGAGCACGATTGGCCTTAGCCTTACCACCCAATGTATCTGCCTACAATCCAGATGGCACCTATAATCTGAGTACTACCGGACTTCTTGGGCCAGGAGCTAATCTTTTTGCTAATACATTATATAATCCAGAAGCTTTATTTGAGTACAGCAGATATACGACGGCAAATGATCATATCATCGGAAATATTCATGCACAGCTACAACTCGCACCGGGATTGAAGTTTACGAGTACCTACGCACTTGATCGAAACATCACCACCAACAAGACTTATTTGAGTCCTAATATCGGATCGGCATCGTATTCCAACGGTGGTACGGCTACCAATCTGAGTGGTCTGCGCAACAACTGGAATTTCACTAACACGCTGAATTACGATCGTACCTTCGGCACGAAACATGAGCTCGGCTTACTAGTAGGTTATGATATCCAGAAGTATGAGAATGATATTTGGAACACCACGCTTAACAATGCCGCTGATCCATTTTTCGAAAGCTTTCAAGGAAGTTGGGCCACCATATCTGCTGCTGGCGGGTTGCTGACCGAACAATTTTTCCGATCGACGTTCTCGAGGGCGTCCTATAATTATGATCGACGCTATTTCCTAACAGCCAACTTCCGTCGCGATGGCAACTCCGCTTTAGGTATCAATAATAAATACGGTGACTTCGGTGGAGTATCCGCCGGCTGGTCTATCTTCGAAGAAAGCTTTTACAGCGAGCGACTGGGTGATATTCTTGGGGATTTACGCGTTCGCGGAAGCTGGGGCAAAGTGGGTAATGGTAATCTGACCGCTTTTCAAGCCTTGAATTTATTTAACTCTGCCTTATATGGTGGTATATCTACATGGAATTTATTTCAAGCGGGAAATGAAAACCTGGGTTGGGAGACTTCTGAACAGACCAATGTTGGGTTGAGCGCGAGCTTATTCAAGCGTAGATTGAATGTGGAGATCGATTATTTCAGGAATAATGTCAATGGACTTATCTTAAGCGCTCCACAAGCGCCATCCAAAGGAATACCAAATAATAGCATTGCCCAGAATGTGGGTAGTATGTACAATCGAGGTCTGGAAGTTGCACTTCACGGTGATATTATCCGCAATCAGCATTTCTCTTGGAATGCAGCGTTCAACATTACATTCGTGAAAAACAGAGTTACTTCATTGGCCGAAGGCAATAGTGATATTATTGGTTATACACACACCACCACCGAAGCCAACAATGTTACGCGAGTCGGTTATTCTGTTGGAAGTCTATATGGTGCGCAAACCGATGGCGTGAATCCAGAAAATGGACGCAGAATATTTATCAATCGAGATGGAGAGCGTGTGCAATATAGTGCTGTAGTGGCGCCAGGACAGAGCAACTGGACGTATCTGGACGGCAGCAGAGCCAATCCAATTACGGTAGCAGATTATCAAGTGCTAGGCAATGCTTTACCGACTTATTATGGTGGTTTCAACAATAGCTTCCGCAATAAAGATTTTGATGCGACGGTACACTTCACTTATGGTGGTGGGAACAAATTGATGAATGGCACGCGTGGTACGTTACTAGATCAACGATTCTTTAACAACTCGACAGAAGTATTGAACAGATGGACAGAAGTAGGGCAACAGACCGATATTCCACGTTTGGTATACAATGACGTGATCTCCAATGGTTCGGCAGGATTCTCGATCTCGGACAACGCGGAGAAAGCCGATTTTCTACGACTACAGCAAGTGGTACTAGGATACACCATCCGTCCAGCTTCGTTTGCACGTTTAGGTCTGTCAAGCATTCGTCTTTACGCGCAAGCATCTAATTTATTTCTGATCACTGGATACACCGGTGCCGATCCAGAATCTTCTTCAAATGGTAACTCCGTCACCTCGATGGGTGTAGAGAAGAACTCCATCGGACAAGGCCGTACGTGGACCGCTGGACTCAATGTTTCATTTTAATAGCTAGAAAACATGCAACTCAAAATAAAAAATAACCTCAAGAAATATATTACAGGGATAGCTATCACCACCACTCTATTGCAGGCGTGTAAGAGTGAGTCTGGATTGTATCCTGTACCCGAAACCACCATATCTGATCGTAACGTGTTCGACACACCAGCACGGATTGAAGGATTGGTTAATGGTATTTACCGTAATCTTAAGGCGGCCAGTCTCTACGGCGGACGTTACCTGATGTATCAGGATGTGCGCGGAGAAGATTTTATCAATGTAACCTTGAATAGTTTTACAGGATTTGACAGTTGGAATAACTCCTATAGTTCAGGTTCCAACGACATCAACAACCTATGGTCGGCAGCTTATACTACTATTAATTCTGCTAATATCGTTATTCAAGGTTTAGAAAATACGACAGTCATTTCCGAAGCGGCCGCTGCCGCTTATGTTGGGGAAGCTAAATTCTTACGCGCATTATCTTATTTCAGTCTGATTACGGTGTTTGCGCAACCGTATGCCCTAGATCAAGGCGCTTCGCCCGGTATACCGTTGCGTTTGCAAGCGGAAACAAGTACGGCTAATAATGCGCTGGCTCGCAGTACGGTAGCAGAAGTATATGCACAAATCATACAAGATTTGAACGATGCAGAGTCGGCTCTGCCTGATAATTATACAACTGCCATGCTGAATACCACACGGGCTCATAAAAATACCGCTACCGCACTGAAAACGCGAGTGTATCTTACTACAGGAAACTTTCCAAAAGTAATCGAAGAAGCGGCGAAGATCGTTCCTCAAACCACCGCACCATTTTCGGCGCAACGCGGCGTAGCACATGCGCTTCAAAGCGATATCCAAGTTCTTTTTAGTAGTAATTACACGACAACGGAATCCATTCTTAGTATGCCGATGACACCGACAGATGCACTTTCTGGTCAATCTGCCATTGGTTTTGTATATTTGGTAAACCGGGAATATTATTTGAATCCTACTGGTATTTTAGGGAGTGCACAGTGGAGTGCAACGGATGTACGACGCAACTTGTTGCAAACGACTGCTGGTCGTCAATATTTGCGGAAATATGCCAAGGCATCGCCATTTGTAGATTACATTCCGGTGATCCGCTATGCGGAAGTTTTATTGAATTACGCGGAAGCAGCAGCAGAGGGCGGGCAGCTGGATTTAGCTAGCTCATTATTGCTAGCAGTGCACCGCCGCTCGGATCCCAGCTTTACTTTAGCAGCGGATATCGCCAATGATAAAAGTCGCCTACTTACTGCGATAGCGCATGAACGCAGAATTGAACTATTGGGAGAAGGATTTGGCGGGCAAGATCTGTTACGTAAACTACAAGCACTTCCAGCGAAGGGCGACGCGAATATTCAAACACCGCGTGTGGAGCCGAGTGCACAAAACTATATTTTTCCACCGCCCAACACGGAGATAGCAACAAATCCATTATTTAGATAAACACACTGACAATGAGAAAAAGTATATATACCATTTGTATCAGCTGCCTGACTGGCTTGAGTTTGGCAGGCTGGAATTCAGCGCAAGCACAAGATACTGCACTGAAATTAAAAGGAACGGTGAAAAATTCAGATAGCGAATACGTCTATCTGCATCGCTTTGAGAACAAAACTTTTACAGTGCTTGATTCGGCAAAAGTAAGCAAGAAGAAATATTCGTTCAGTACACGATTGCCGCTGCCTGATTTATATGGTGTTTCACTAAACCGTGATGATTTGCCGAGTTATGTATTTTTAGACAAAGGTGCCAATGTTATCGCATTGGATGGAGATGCTGCTAATGGCGAAAGCATAAAAGTGAGCGGATCGAAAAGTCAGGCACTTTTCGAATCCTACAAAAAGGAAAAGGATATCGACATTAGTAATTTTATCAAACAGCATCCCGATGAGATTGTGTCCAGTTACGTCTTGTACAGAGATTGGTCATATAAGCTGTCGCCCGAAGAGTTAGAGCGCAACATCTCTTTGCTGAGTCCGGCGCAACAGCAATCCCGCTATACCAACGATCTCCGCAAGATTATTGAAGTCGTGCGTCAGGTAGCGGTCGGTAAAAAAGCGCCAGCTATCGTGGCAGCAGATCAACAAGGAAAAGAGGTCGCACTGTACGACAATTTAGGAAAATACACACTGATCGACTTTTGGGCTTCCTGGTGTCCGCCATGTCGCCGGGAAAACCCAAATATCGTGGCTAATTATCAGAAATATAAGGATCAAGGTTTTCAGATCTATGCCGTCTCTTTAGACAAAAAGAAAGATGCTTGGCTGAAAGGCATTGAAGACGATAAACTCACTTGGTTGCATGTATCCGAATTGCGTTATTGGGATAGCGATATTGCGGCAGCATACGCCGTACGTGCAATTCCAGCCAACTTTCTGATTGACGACAAGGGAATCATCGTCGCGAAGAATGTAAAAGGTGAACGTTTGGGTGTGGTATTGGACAGCTTATTCAATGGCTCGCAGAACCAAGGCGGATCAAAAGTGGGTCTCGGTTGGTCGAATAATACCTTCAAAGGGCAAGATCCGATTGCGTTTGAATCAACTGAAAACCAGCCGGTAGACAAGCAACAAAAGCAGAGCTTCAGTAGCGATAAACGTGTATTTTTCAGTAACGAATCTGCAGGTGCGCGACTTAACGCGGTATCTAAATCCGACGATGGTATTTATCAATTACTGATTTCGCCAGAACGTACCCCGATCAATCAAAGTCCGTGGTACGGATTTGAGGTGTGGTCGGCCAAAGACACCACGATCAAAGTACAGATCAACTACGCCTCTGGTTTCTATCATCGCTATGACCCAAAGATCAGTCGTAACACAGATGTGTGGGAGAAAGTAAAGGACTTGGAGTTCATTAAGGAAGGTGATAAAACAAAGGCTGTTCGCTTCAGCTTAAATCTAAGTCCGAATCGCACTTGGATCGCCGCGCAAGAGAATATTCCTTCGCAGAAAGTCTACGCTTGGTTAGAGAATGTAAATCCAACCCTAAAACTCGTCAAAACGGAAGTGGGCAAAACGGCGCTGAATGCGCCGCTTTACGTTTATGGTGCTGGCAATCCAAATAGCAAGAAACGTGTGATCGTGATGGGGCGGCAACATCCACCTGAAATCACAGGGCATTATGCCTATGCTGGATTTGTCGATTATTTGTTGGGCGATACGCCCGATGCACGCGCGTTTCGCGAAGAGTTTTACCTGTATTTCATTCCAGTCGTTAATCCGGATGGGGTAGATAGCGGACATTGGCGCGCGAATGCTAATGGCGCTGATCTAAACCGAGATTGGGATGCATTTCACCAGCCAGAAACACAAGCGCTACGCGATTATTTCCAAAAAGAGATCAAAGCACAAGGTAGAGAATTGTATTTCGCGATAGATTTTCACTCAACCGCACGCGATATTTACTATACAGTAGATCCTCAATTAAAGAGTCGTTTTCCAGGTTTCGTGCCCGAATGGATTGCTACGTTGCGTAATGCCGTTCCCGGCTATGAGCCACATGTGAAACCATTGTACTACGAAGGACCGACTTTCACCGCTTATAGTTATTTTTATAAAAACTATAATGCCGAAGCCTTGGTTTATGAGATTGGCGACGATACAGAACCAAAGTTTATTGACCAGAAAGCTAGATTATCGGCGCAAACACTCATTCAGAAATTAACAGCAGCCGACACTAAACAATCATTATGATCCAAATCAAAACTTATCATCTATTCTACGTTATCATTGGTTTTGTACTTTGCCAACCATTAAATGCGCAAGAACAACCCATACGAATCAGCGATCTTACGAAGATTAAAAACATCACCGACCTACAAGTTCGTCCAGATGGGGGCGAGGTAGCGTATGCGGTCAAAGAGATTATTGCCGACACGGCTGCAACAGGTGGATACGCTTATCAAACGAAATGGTTTACACAAAATTTAAAAGACAAAAACAGCATAGAAGAACACGATAAACAGATTGATCAGATAAGCTACGGAAGCGACGGTAAACGGTGGGCGATCGTTAAAAGAAAAGGAAAAGACAAGCAACTGTATGCCTATCCAAATGCAACGATAGATACAGCGTCATTTCATCATCGCATTCCATATCCTGTGGAGCAGGTGCGATTTAGTGCCGATGGCAAGCAAGCTTTATTGGCCGTGCGATTGACCTTGCAAGATTTGGTAACGAGCAAAGATTTCAACCCAAAGGATTTGCTTCCTGAATGGTCATACGAACGACCTGGCGACACCAACAATCAATCTTTACGAAAACCTTCGGCTTCGCCGGATGCAGATGGCGATGCGCAACAGGTAGCAGCTTACCTGCTACAGAACGAAGAAAAAAACCTCGCCAAGCTGACCAATAAATTACAATTTCAGACGGAAAGTTCGACTACGGGTAAGTTATACTTCACGCATTGGTATACCGTTGATTTGACTGGTGAAAATGCTTCTAAACCGCTTACTTCGGATTTCCGCTCTTATCAACGCGTCGCTTTTCTATCATCGGATCAAGTGATTGCAAGTGTAGATCGCGATACTTTGGCGCATCCTGATCGGATAAATACCTCTGATATCGTGCTGATTAATATTAAAAATGGCACACAACAACGCATTATAGGTGATGGCGTATACCGTTATCAATTGGAAGCGGTCTCTCTATCCGGCAAGAAAATAGCCATCTCTCGGGTAGAAGCCAACTCACTAACACAAGGTCAATTGTATGTCTATGACACCAAAGATTGGAAAAGCCAAGCCATCGTGCATGACAGAAATCATGCGCAGGTACAATTTGGTGTGAAAGATTCCGAACTGTATTTCGTATCGTTCAGTAATGGAGGTAAGGTCGTGAATCGAGTGGATTTAGCTTCTGGTAAAGTTTCGGTGCTTACATCGGTCGATGAAGGTGTTAACGACTATTGGGTTGGAAAAAATCAGGCGGTTTTCGCCAAAACCACTTTTGCTAATCCTTCGGAATTGTATGTGGCTCAAGCAAATTTCGCAGCACCAAAAGTTATTACGGAGTTAAACTCCTCTTGGCTAGCTGGGAAATCCATTGCCAAACCTGAAAAGTTTACGTTTACCAATGAGCTTGGCCTGGAAGTAGAATATTGGTTGCTCAAACCGCAGGAAAGCAGCGCAACGGCGAAAAGTCCACTTTTAGTGCAAATTCATGGTGGCCCGGCTTCCATGTTTGGCCCAGGTGATGGCAGCATGTGGCACGAGTACCAGTATTTTGTAGCCAAAGGTTACGGCGTATTGTATGGCAATCCGCGTGGTTCCAACGGCTATGGTGAAGCATTTTTGCAAGCGAATTATCGGGATTGGGGCAAAGGTCCTTCTTCGGATGTATTTGCGGCAGTCGACAAAGTCGTATCCCAAGGTTGGGTAGATACCAATAATTTGTACGTGACTGGCGGTTCTTATGGCGCATTTCTAACGGCTTGGATCATTGCACATGATTCACGTTTCCGCGCGGCATCCAGTCAGCGTGGCGTATACGATTTATACACTTTCTTTGGCAGTGGTAATGTATGGCCGATGCTGAAACGCTATTTTGGCGGTTTCCCTTGGGAAGATGGCATTAAGGAAGTTTTGGAAGAGCAATCACCCATTACGTACGCCACTCAAATTCGTACACCATTGCTCATTTTCCATGGAGAAAATGACAATCGGACAGGGCCAACACAGAGCGATTACTTGTACAAAGAATTGAAATACCTCGGCAGAGATGTAGAATACGTACGCCATCCAGATGCCGATCACGAAATTACCCGTTCGGGAAATGTCGCTCAGCGTATCGATCAGATGCTGCGTACGTATGAGTTCTTCGAACGTTTTCGGAATACGGATCAATAACTCATTGGCAATGCCTATCTTGTTATTAACTCAGCAAAACTAACAGGATAGGTTTCCCCCAATAATTGCTGGTACTGATCCGTAAAACGACTATAGAAACGGCTGGCTTGTGTTGTTGAATTTAATTTTTGCAGTGCAGTCAGCCCTTTCTTTAACCCCATTTCATGAATAGGATCTAGTACCATTAATAGTTCGGCAGCAGCAAATAATGAATTCCAGTTTTCCTGCTGCTCCATCAAAAGCATTGTTTTTTGTAAGCGCATTGTGAGTTCGTTTTCCAATTTGCTTTTGGTCTCGTCAAACAGTGGATCGTCCGATCCCATCAGGAATGAGCCTCTTCGTATAAGCTGGCTGATATCTTGGGATATCAAGTCATGGTTATTAGACATTGCGTGACGTAAAACCGCGTAATCGCAATAACAAGGAGATGAAATAGCTACGCGATAATGTCCATTTTTATAAACAATCTCTACACCTTCTACGGTGTTTAGAGATTTTCTCAAATTATTGATAGTTACGCCTCTAGAAGTTTTTACTTTATCTTTAGGTTTATCTGGCCATACTAGGTGGCTCAATAAAGTAGAGCTGATGCCAGCCGCATCACTATGTATGAGAATCAAACAGAAGACCTGCCGCAATCTCGTGCTAAAGAGATGCGAGATATCATTACCTCGCCGATCGAGCACCGTAAAATCGCCAAATAAGAAGATACTATTTTTATCGGGGTGCTGCCAGCTGGGCGCTTTCATAGCAGTTTCTACGTCTATTTTTGGTAATGCCGTTTGGGAGACGTTTCTTTCTTCGGGCTGCAAAGCTTGTTTTGTAACATGCTTTTTTCGGTAAAGTAAGATAGTTCCCGCGGTAATAATGACGACACTGAAGCCAATCCACCAGCTAACCTCTGTTTTGGTCGACTTTGTAAAAGCATGTAGTTGCGATTGACTGATGGCGGGGAAATCCAATTCATACACCGAAACCTTGGATCGGATATCATCATCCGACTCCTGTACGATCGCGATTAATTTTTGCAGATTTTTATCATGATAGAGCTTGGCGCGTGTACTAATTTTATCAGAATAGATGGGTATAGAATCTCCCAACTGTTCATAACTGCCATCTGCTAACGAAAAACGCCGCAGCTGGATCAGCGAATGGGAAACATGCTCTGGATAGCCTAATAGATACAACCATCGGTCGTCGGGAATCACCAATCCGCGAGCAGGGACAAAATGATGTTCTTTCCAATCCAATTGCCATAGTTTTTTAGTCCGACCACCTGCTAAATCCAAGTCATAGAGATCATAGAAATACTTTCGACCGACAATATGCTGACCAGATTCATTCCCCATGCCGCCAAACAAGTACATCTTTTTAGTTACTTCACCATAACCCATCGAGGTGAAATATCGAGGTAGTATCTCGTCTTTTGAAATATTCTGCGCGGCAGTCCAATCAGAATTATCGATCTGGTAGCGTCTCATATCGTTGTTGTACAACATGTTTCCAAATCCGCCAAAAACAAACAAGGCACGCTGTTCGGCCAAGTAATGTGCGCCATGATGATTCAATTCCAAGCCCAGATAGGCATCACTCTCGACTCGCCAAGTATAATCGTCCAAACTCAGACTAGCAACCGTGGGACCTTCGTGCGGATGTTCGTAAAACGTCTCGTATACGTACAATCGATTTTCGGTAGAATCGATAAAACTATTGCCCAACTTAATCAATACCGGACAAGGACTGGTAAAGCGAATCGCTTCCGTAAAACCACCGCGTAGATGATGAATAAATAACGAATCGCTGTTAAAGTAATAGGCCAATTGCCGCTTTACATCATATTCCGATCCTGATTTTCGACTGGAGTACATTGCGCCGTTACGCTGCCAATGGTAGGCTCGGTTGAGTAACCAAGTCACATTGGATACTTTGCCATGTGCATTGCCCGAAGCATCATGCAAGATCGAACCAGTGCTTTCTCTCATGGGAAATCGAAGCTGTTGGCGATCATCTGCAATGACCAGCTCACGGATGGAAAAAGAAGGAACATCAATCAAGTAATCACTTTTTCCAAATATGATCGCTGGCGAATAGCTATTGAGCTGTCTTGCGCGAACGCTTTCCGTGGCTTGATTGTCTACCGTAAGCGAGATTTTTCCTTTCAGCAAGTCGTAAGCCACTTCAATGGGAAGCCATCTCTTCGCATGTAGCTTGTCTAAGCTAATAGCCAGCCGGATTAGACTACTTTTACCTTCCTCATTAAACCGAAAAACTGCCTCCTGATCTTCTTTATCAAAATAGAGATTGTAGGTCGGATTATGACCTTTATCTTTCAGCCGAATCAAATAACCAGAAGTGCCGTCATCGCGGATGTGTAGATCAAAGTTGATCTTCAAAACTCCCTCAAAGTTCGGATGATTTTGCTCGAATAGTCGGATGGAAGAACGCTGTTCTATGGGTTGATGATTGCCAGTCAACTCGATTCCCTGCGCAAAAATATTTTCCAAAAATAGAAAATTAGAAAGACACAAAAATAGAAATACGCGTAATGGTAGAGTAGTTGCTTTCATCATAGAGTTTATCGAGGACTTTTGAGCCCGCGGCATCGGTAGTGTTGTTACATCAAATGTAAATAAAAAACTCAATAAACGTTTTAGCAAAGATTACGTCAGGGATAAGATTAAGCTGGAAATTCTAGTATTTCGAACTTCTGATTTTGCATTATTTAGTAGGGTTAACACTTTATACAGATGTTATTAAGCCCATTTTAACCCATAAATTAACCCCTAGCGCTCTATATTGCTTACGTTATGATCGGCTCACTCTAACCAAGCGAGCTCTAACTAAAATTATAAACCAAATTCTCAACATCATGCAATTAAACCGTATTGCTCAAGTTGCTTTTCGTGTCGCGCTTATGGGTGTGGCGATGACTAGCAGTGGGATGTCATCCTGCTCTCAAAACACCGTACAGCCTGTCGAAGTCGAAGAGACTATAGACGACTCTGCTATGGAGATGGCCTTACGCAATTTGGAGCGTTCCATAGCACTAGTCGATATCACCATCGAAAAACAATTTGATCCACAAACTTTTGAGATGCGTCGCTTCTATAATCCATTCACGCAAGTAAAATCGGATGAACGTGGATCAGTCTGGATGTACACTGCTGGAATTGAATCGGTCAACGCCATATTAGCCGGCCTGAAGAAAGCAAAAGAAGCAGGCGAAACAACATTATACGATCAACATTATCAGCGCTATGTGCAGCTTTTGGACGATTTATATGATAACGCCGATTACTATTTGGGGACATTCGAATTGGTGTCTTATACTCAAACCAAAGAATGGTCTGTATACGCGGTAGATCGGGTGAGCCAGAAAGGACAAGCCAATGTAACCGGCGTACTCAATGTGTACGACGATCAGATGTGGCTAATTCGCGAACTGCTGGAATCGTACAAGCTCACAGGCAACGAAGCGTACTTGCAAAAAGCAGAATACTTAACAGAATATGTATTGGATGGCTGGGATACGACGATTGATGAGCAAGGTAGAGAAAATGGTGGAATTCCTTGGGGACCAGGCTACACCACCAAGCACGCTTGTAGCAATGGGCCACTCATCACACCTCTGGTCTGGTTGCATGATCTATACAAAGGAAAATCCGAACAGATTGAAAAGCGCTATATCGATCCGACCGACAAGCAAACGCGGTTGACAAAATCAGTAAACAAAGCCGATTATTACCTCGATTATGCGAAAGCAACCTACGCTTGGCAGAAATCCCATTTGCTCAATAATAATGGCGTGTACAGTGACATGATGGGCGGATGTGTGCCGAATTGTGATATTCAATACACGATGGTGAATGGCACGCGTTATCGCGCCCACACGCCGTTGAAGGATGCTGTTGGTGAAGCTTTTACCTACAATAGTGGCACCATGCTTTCGGGCGGAGCAGACCTTTACCGAGCTACGGGCGACGAAGCCTACGCTCGCGATGTGCGCGATCTTTCGCAGAAAAGTTTCACCAGCTTTGCAACATTGGGCAAAGATGTGCCCCAGTACCACAGTTTTGGTACGGATGGGTTCAAAAATTGGTTTAATGGCATTCTACTCCGTGGATACCAGGAATCTGCCGGATTGAATGAGCAAAATAGCGCATATCTCAACGCATTTCAACGTAACCTAGATTACGGTTTTGAGCGGTTCAATAACAATGGTTATCTGCCCACCAATTTACTGACCGGCTGGGGCAGTGATCGAGATGGCCAAGGCGTCGAAGGCATGTTTATGTTTACCTATGCCGCGCAATACGCTTTATTGAGCCAGCATCATCTCACTACGGCTGACTAAACATCAGTCAAAAAACCTAAAGACCTAATTTAAATAAGTGATATAACCAATTACAAACCAGTTAACCATGAAGGTAATCTCAAAAAGAGGCGTCGCTAAGGTGATGCAAGTTTTGATGCTGCTGGCTATGCTGTTGCCGCTCTTTTCTCGAGCCCAAACCGCTGTGCGCGGCGTGGTCTCCAATGCGCAGGGGCAGCCATTAGCCAGCGTATCAGTCGTCGTGAAAGGCACTACTCCGCAGATCGCAACGAGCACAGATGCGCAAGGGCGTTATGCGATAAACGTACCTGCCGATGCCGTTCTACAGTACAGCTACATCGGCTTTAAAACGGCAGAAACTGCCGTGAACAATCGCTCTACGATCAACATCAGCTTAGAAGCCGAAGATCAAAGTGTAGAAGAAGTCGTCGTAGTCGGCTACGGAACGCAACGAAAGCAGACATTGACAGGTGCGGTTTCTGGCGTGAAGGGAACGGAAATGCGCGCTACGCGAAATGAAAACCCACAAAATATGCTGACCGGCCGAATAGCGGGTGTGCGTGTATGGCAACAAAGTGCCGAACCGGGCGCATATCGTGCTAATTTTGATATCCGTGGTATGGGAGCGCCGTTAGTGATTATAGATGGAGTTCCACGCTCCATTCAGGATTTTCAACGCCTTAATCCCAACGATATCGAAGATGTGTCGGTATTGAAAGATGCATCAGCGTCCATTTACGGAGTTCGTTCGGCAAATGGTGTGATGTTGGTAACTACGCGTAAAGGAAAAGCAGGAACGGTGTCGGTTGGTTACAATGGATCATACACCTTTCAACGGCCGTCCAACATGCCATTTTTGGCCACCGCAGCAGAAGCTATGACCTTGTATAATGAGCGATCGATGAACAACATCAATGGTGGCAACTGGGTATATACCGAAAAAGATTTCGAAGATTTCCGCAACGGAACACGGCGTTCATCCGATTGGACTTCATTGATATTCTCCGAAGTTTCTCCGCAAACTGCGCATGATGTGAGCGTGTCGGGCGGATCGGAAAAAACCCAATACTATGTAGGTGCTGGCTATAATTTTCAGGAAGGATTCTTTCGCAGTGGCGATTTGAATTACCATAAATTCAACTTGCGTTCTAACCTGACGACCGAGATCACCAAAGGGCTTAAACTAGAGCTTAATTTGGCTGGCATGTCCGACGTGCAGAACAATCCTTACCATAGTGCCGTCGATATTATTCGCAATTACTGGGGGCAAGGCATGCTATTTCCAGCATTCGCCGATCCCGAAGAAACGTTGATCAATTACGAAGGCATCGGTTTAGAACAGAATACGGTGCCGATGATCTATTCGGACATCGCCGGTTATCGAAAGAATAAGATGAAGACTTTTCAATCATCCGCCGCGTTGAACTTTGATTTTGGTACCTTATCAGAATCCTTGCAGGGATTGACCGCCAGAGGATTATTGTCTTACGATTACCGCGGAGATAACAATAGCACATTTCGTCGCGAATATTACCAATATGCGCTAGATCCGATTACCGGAACGTACAACCAAAAGCTGTTTGATTTGAGTAGTCCGAACCGGATGCGTCGCGAGTTTTTCGAGAAGCAACAGATCCTAAGCCAGTTTACTCTAAACTTCGAGCGCTCCTTCGGCAATGGCCATACCTTAAACACCTTAATCGGTTGGGAAACTCAAAAGAACGATGGCGACAACTTTTTTGGCATGAAAAACTTGGCCTTCGGTTCCGACATCTTATTGACCGGTGTCGAAGAAGGGCAGATGACGGGTATGTCGGGTGGAATTACCGATTATTACAATGAAGCCAAGCAAGCGGCCTTCGGCCGGGTAAATTACGATCTCAAAGGACGTTATATTGCGGAGTTCTTATTCCGCTATGATGGCTCATCTCGCTTTGCGAAAGAGAATCAATGGGGATTTTTCCCATCAGGATCTGCCGCTTGGCGTATTTCTGAAGAGCCTTTTTTCAAGTCTTTAGATGGTTTGCGCTTCATTGACCAATTCAAAGTACGCGCGAGTTATGGTTTGCTAGGCGATGACTTGGCCGGAGATTGGGATTTTGGTTGGATTGCGGGGTATAATTACCCAGCGACCAGCGGCAATGCCGAAAACGGTTACTATAACCAATATGCACCGGGATATATTTTTGGCGATCAATTCGTCACCGGCGTAACTCGAAAAGCGATTGCCAACCGCATGCTAACTTGGTATCAAGCCAGAACTTTCAATATCGGTTTGGATATGGATATGTGGAATGGCAAGTTCGGTTTCACCTTAGATTACTTCGATCGTAGAAGAAGCGGCTTATTCCAACGCCGAACGGGTGATTTTCCAACCATTATTGGTATGACCGCACCACTGGAAAACGTGAATAGCGATCAGCATTACGGGATGGATTTAGAGATTCGCCACCGCAACCAGATCGGCGATTTTGGCTACAGCTTGAAAGCCATCGCCACCATTACACGGAACAAATATTTATTTGGCGCACAAAATGGACCGTACCGCAACTCCTACGACAAATGGCGCAATGACAATCTCAATCAGCGCTATCAAGGACAGCAATTTGGCTACGTTTCTGATGGTCGATTTATGGATTGGAATGATATCCGTACCTATCCGATCTACACCGAACGCGATCAGCTTCCTGGCGATTACAAGTACCTTGATTGGAACGGAGATGGTGAGATCAGTGGTTTGGATGAGCATCCTTTTGCTTTCGACCAAACACCGTGGATGAACTACAGTATGAATATTCAGGCCAACTACAAAAACTTTGATTTGGCGATGCTGTTCCAAGGTTCGGCTTTGGGATCCATGCAATACCAAGAACCGTTGTATTCTATTTGGGGCAGCAATGGCGGCGGTACGCTGACGCAATTTCTGGATCGCTGGCATCCACTAGATCCCACGGCAGATCCATACGATCCTTCGATCGAATGGGTACAAGGACATTATGGCTACACCGGAAGATACCCAAGACCAAACTCAGAGTTTAACCGCGTAAGCACCGCTTATCTACGTCTTAAAAGTTTGGAATTAGGCTATACATTACCCGCTTTTGCGCGCTATCCAAATATGCGTCTTCGTGTCTTTGCCAACACGTACAACGTGTTTACCATCACCGCAGTCAAATTTGTGGATCCAGAGCATCCAGACAGCGACTTAGGACGGATGTATCCGTTGAATAAGACCTACACGATGGGCGTATCCTTAAATTTTTAATGTAGAGCAGACCAAGAACTGAAGAATATGAAACGAATTATTTCATTTATAGCAATAGCACTGCTGGCTGCCTTGAGCCAATCCTGCGTGAAGCTAGACATTATCCCTAAAAACATCGTTACGGATAATGAATTGTTCAACACGCCGGCCAGTGTAGACATTTATATGGCGCGGATGTACAGCCGCATGCCTTTCGAAGATTTTAAATACATGGGCCAATGGGGTTTCGAGAATAACGGTTGGCTCAATTCTATCGGTATCGATGGTACCGGCGAAGCCGTAAACCGAGATGGCATCACGACCGCTTTCACGGGAGAACGCACCGCCTACTGGGGGCAAGCTTTTGAGCTCATTCGCGATGCCAATCACCTTTTAGAAACGCTGCCGCAATATCAGGCGAACTTTAGTGATGAATTGTATAATCACTATCTGGGCGAAGCTTATTATATCCGAGCGACTGTATTCTACACGATGGCGAAGCGTTTTGGAGGAATACCGTTGGTGACCAAAGTGATTCAGTATCCGGCCAATGATTCCGAGATTGAAGTAGCACGTGCTACCGAAGAAGAAACGTGGGATCAGGTATTGGCCGACTTCGACCAAGCGATCGAATTGCTACAAGAGCGTAGTCCGCAAGAAGGCTACGCTAACAAATACGTGGCTTTATCATTCAAAGCACAAGCCATGTTATACGCTGGCAGCGTGGCGAAGTACAATGAAACGGTATCCGGTCGATTGACGGGCATTGGACGCAAAACGCAAGTACGTGTTATTGGATTTGAAGAATCCCGCTGGCAAGCTGCTTCCCGTCGCTATTTCGAAGAATCGTATAAAGCGGCTCGTCGCGTCATGCAAGATGGCGGATTTGCACTATACCGTCGCCGTTGGATTGCAGGTGATAAGCAGGCGCAGTACCAGAATATGGTCGACATGTTTTCAGATTTAAGTAGTCCAGAGAACATCTATGTGAAACGCTATCTGTTTCCGACGCTCACCCATGCATTTGATGCCTACAATATGCCGTTTTCATTCCGAGCACCGCTATCTGCAGGTACTTGTCCGACGCTGGATTTTGTGGAACTTTTTGAAGGATTTCCACGATATCCCGATGGAAAGATTCGTGTCACCACGGGTAGCAACAATGCATCGGGCGATTATGTGATGTATGACAATCCGCTAGAGTTTTTCCAAGATGCAGAGCCACGTTTACGAGCTTATGTGATCTTTCCGTCCGACGAATTTCGTACGCGCAAGATCGATGTGCGCGCTGGCGTGTATACCGGAGAAACACCGATCAAACCATTTTTCTCCAACTATGCGTACAACACGGCCGATGAGCGGTATCAAAACTTACAGATCTTCAATGGATCTAACAAAACCTTGTACTTAAGCCCTCGTGAAGGCAACGGACAGCAAACCCTACAATACCAAGGGCAAACCATGACCGCAGCTGGACAGGATGGACCTTTTTTCGATAATGGGGAAGCGACTCTAACCGGCTTATACCTTCGCAAATGGTTGCAAACCACGACAAACATCGAAACAGGCGAAGGTAAATCAGCACAGCCGTTTATTCTGATGCGCTATGCGGAAATATTGCTCACGGCGGCAGAAGCAGCCATTGAATTAGAATTGGCTGGTGCACCATCGCCAGATGGAAGCAGTTTACTGCAAGTCGCAACCGATAATATCAATCAGATCAGAGAACGTGCTGGTGCGAGCTTGTTGATCGGTTCGCTAACTCCCGATAATGCTGGGCGCGATATCGTACGTAAAGAACGTCGTAAAGAACTTGCTTTCGAACATAAATCGAAATGGGATATTCGCCGCTGGCGCGTAAACCATTACGAAGGACGCGATGGCTTCTGGGGCGAAACGCGGGACAAAAACTTCTACAGTAACAACGAAAATTACCGCTTCCGAGGCTTATATCCTTTCTTCTCGACGCAAGAAGGCAAGTACTTCTTTGACACACGCTTTCAGTGGGTGTCATCCAAAACATTTGGTTACCAACCGATTGATTATTACTTCTCCATCCCGGGAGGCGAGGTAGCCAAATCTCCATTGATTGACCAACAACCTAACCGATAATTCGATGAGACGCATAAATATAAAATACAGTATAGGATTGGTGTTAATCACCATATTGATGAGCAATAGTGCATGCAGCTTTTTTGAGTTGGATAATTATGATGCACCCGATGTCACGTTAAACGGTGAGGTGGTCGACGTCCTAACGGGAAAACCCGTATTGACCGATCAAGGATCGGAAGGGACACGTGTACGGCTGACTGAATTGAGCTGGGGTGACAATGTAGAGCACAATCCAGATTTCTATTGCATGCCAGATGGCAAATTTCAGAACACCAAACTCTTTAAAGGTAATTACCATATCACCGTCGATGGTCCATTTATCCCCTTACAACGTCGCGGAACAGATGGTGCCATCATTGCCGATGAAAGCATCGTGATGGATCTGGAAAATACGCACAGTGTACGCATGGAAGTGCAGCCATTTTTGCAAGTAGAATGGGTGGGAGAGCCCACCGTGAGCAATGGTAAGATTACGGCACAAGTGCGCGTGACGCGCGGTGTGAATCCAGCCGATTTCAAAGCGAAAGTAGAGCCGATGGGCAACTACAACGACAATCTGCTCAACATGACGGATATTCAGTTTTTCGTGAGTTACTCGTCGAGTATTGGTTATCGCGCACGCGATGAGCGCTGGTCTACGCGTATTGATTATTCTGGTAGTGATTTCAATTCTCTATTTGGTCAAACTATTACTGTTACATCCAATGGACAGATCCCGAGCGGAAGAACGGTGTTTATTCGCGCTGCCGCGCGAATAAATTATGACACGCCGGTAGGTAGTGGTGTACGACGCTGGAACTATAATGAAGCCAAAGAAGTGTTGGTGAACTAAAACGTAATAAGGTATGCATAAAATGAATAAGCAAATCCGTTGGAAGCCTCTATCCTTGACTTTCGGAATCTTTCTCGCAGCGGCTAGTCCGCTGTGGGCGCAGCAAAAGCCCGATGGCGTAAAGACGACATTTCAAACATCGAGCGAATGGCGATCCACTATCGATAACCGCGCAGACGCCGTGATGATCTACGGTGTGAAAGGCAATCCTTCGGATAAACGCAAGAAATGGCCGTTTCCGCATCGTGTCAAATCGTGGAAAGACCGTGGTTATACCATTCACTTCATGACGGGAATCGCGTGGGGCGAATACCAAGACTATTTCACGGGCGCTTGGGATGGCAAAATGCATTTGGATGAAGGTCAGGTAACGCAAAAGCAAGATACCTTATGGCACGGACATATGGTGCCATACCTGGTGCCAACAGACAATTTCATTCAGTATATGAATGAGGAGCACATCAAGCCCGTAATCGATGCTGGGATTGATGCGATCTTCTTGGAAGAGCCAGAATTTTGGGCCAGAGCGGGCTACAGTGAAGCATTTAAGCGGGAATGGAAGAAATATTATGGTTTCGATTGGCGTGCACAGCACGAATCGCCCGAAAACACGTACCTCGCCAATAAATTGAAATATTGGCTGTATTATAATGCATTGGATAAGGTATTCACCTACGCCAAAGAATATGGAAAGAGCAAAGGTATGGATGTAAAATGCTATGTGCCGACGCATTCGCTGGTCAATTATTCGCAGTGGATGATTGTTTCGCCAGAAGCGAGTTTGGCTTCCTTACCTGTGGTTGATGGCTATATTGCACAAGTGTGGACAGGTACTTCGCGAGAGCCCAACTTCTTTGAAGGGAAAGAACGCGAACGCGTATTCGAAACCGCTTATCTGGAATATGGTTCGATGGAATCTATGACAGCGCCGACGGGACGTAAAATGTTTTTCTTGACCGATCCGATCGAAGATCGTGCAAAAGATTGGGATGATTATAAGCGCAACTATCAAGCGACGTTCACGGCACAATTGCTTTATCCGAACATTGCTGACTTTGAAATCATGCCATGGCCGGAGCGCATCTACGAAGGTTTGTATCGCGTATCTGCCAACAGCGAGGAGAAAGCCAAAATTCCAAAGCCATATGCTACGCAGATGCAGGTAATGGTCAATTCGTTGAATCATATGCCTAAAAGCGACAATAAATTGTCGGGAAGTGCAGGCGTCTCGGTCTTGATGGGCAATTCGTTGATGTTTCAGCGATTTCCAACCCATGCTGGATATGATGATCCGCAGCTAGCGAACTTCTACGGACTGACTTTGCCTTTTGTAAAAAAAGGCGTTCCAGTGAAAACCGTACATATCGAAAATCTGGGTTATCCAGCTGCTTTGGCAGAAACCAAGGTATTGCTCATGACTTATGCCAATATGAAGCCACTGGATGCTATTGCACACCAACAAATCGCAGATTGGGTGCAGCATGGTGGACAACTGGTATACAGTGGTCGTGATAATGACCCATTTCAAACGGTGCAAGAATGGTGGAATACAGAAGGAAATAATTATGCCGCTCCGTCCGATCATCTGATGGAGAAAATGGGAATCGAAGCTGGCGCTAAAGAAGGTGTTTATGTCTATGGAAAAGGTGCCGTGCATATCCTGCGTTACGATCCGAAAGAATATGTGCTTGCGGCAAATAAAGCGACGCCTTTGTTGAAAGCGGTAGAAGAGCGTTATAATGCAGCTACCAAAGCACAGCTCGCGTATAAAAATCATTTCTACCTACAACGTGGCATGTATGAGTTAGTGGCCGTCATGGACGAAAGTAATAGCACCGATTCGTATACCTTGGAAGGTCAATTGATTGATCTCTTTGATCCCACGCTTCCGGTATATACGAAGCGTACCATCGCCCCTAGCGAGCAAGGTTATTACCTCAATGTAGCGCTGGTAAAAGACAAAAATAGACCGCAGGTCTTGGCAGGAGCTAGTCGTGTTAGTGAGGAACGGGTGACTAAAAGTGCCTATAGCTATATCGCCAAAAGCCCGATAGAAACCACCAATATTTCCAGAGTACTTTTGCCAAAACAGCCTAAAAGCGTACTGGTGAATGGTCAGGAAACTTTTGATGTAAACAATTGGGATGCTGGCTCTAAAACCTATTTGTTAGGTTTTGAAAATAACCCCGATGGGGTAGAAGTAAAATTGTTGTGGTAAGCATCGTTTGATGTGGTTTAATTTGTGTTGTTCGACCGATCTCCGTGCAGGAGGTCGGTTTTTTTGTGCCATATCATGAACTCATATTTTCAATAAATACTGGTTTTCCAGTATTGAGGTGCAAGGTACATGAAGGTATATTTACATCTTAGTCTGAAGCTTATGTATAAGATTGGGTATTTTATGATTTGTCTTGCGTTTACACTAATCTCGTGTGGTAAAGAGAGCGACGACGCTATATCTAAAGATGATTTCGTCTCACGTACCTCAAAAGAAGCATACACAGGTACAGCAAAATCCGTCATGCATTTGCATGGTTACGAAACATTTCCATCTGTAGCAGGTACAGGCACTTTTAATGTGATTCAGACCAAGGGGGATAGCGTGACCTTAGCACTAACTTGTAATCTGTCAAGCGGAGATGGTTTTAGCTTTGGCATGCCTGGAATACAATTGGGCAACAGCTGGTCGGCAACCTTTCAAAATGGTGGTTTCGCTATTGATAATCAAGGCGATGTATCTGGCGCTATGCAAACGACGCAACAGGAAATCTCTTGGGATGGCCGGCTATTTGACGATAAAATTTTACTAGATGTCAAAATCAAATACCTGCAACAAGATCGTAATATTACCGCAGGGACTATCATCAATACCCATCTTGATTTGATTCGTGCAGACGCACCTGCATCAGAAAACATCAACGGTTGCAAGGTTATTGTTTGGGAAACTCGCGCTGTTCTGAATTTATATAGTTATGGTTCGGATTTGCTGCGCGTACCAGTTTGTCATGATTAGTAGACCTGAATATTTTTCATCGCACTAAGGTAGTGTACTGTTCACCCTGCTTTGTTTTTCGCATCTTAATGTCCATCTTTGTGTATCATTCTAGGTATTTATTTTTACCCCGTGCCTAATGATAGCTTTACCCAAACCAGTTCCAACTATAATTTGTAGCTGTTTATCTCAAAAACAAGCTTTTAGAATTCTATTAGAGACAATCCGTCTCATCTTTTCAGCATCGATAAAGTATCACATCTACTTAATTAAATCATTAAAATTCCATGAAATCAACATATTTCTATATTATAACGGGCGGACCAGGCGTCGGAAAAACTACACTCATCGAGGAACTAAATCGACAAGGATTCAGAACCGTGCCAGAAGATGCACGTCGAATTATTAAAGAGCAGATAGATTTGGGAGAAGATGGCCTCCCTTGGAAAGACAAGGAAAAATATGCTGAACTAATGTACCGTGCAGCCATACAAAGGTATGAGCAGGTGCTACATGACCTGGATTCTCGGGATTGTTTTTTTGATCGCGGTTTATTGGACACCATTTGCTACATGCGTATGCAAAATATCGCCATATCCACAAGCATATTGGATCAAGTAGCCAATTATCGATACGCTAAATCCGTATTTATCTTACCGCCTTGGCAAGAAATCTATCACACAGATGAAGAACGGAAACAAGATTGGAAGGAAGCGGAATTCACGTTCCAGCAGATGAAGGAAACGTATATAGCATTCGGATATGATGTCATTGAACTACCAAAAACATCAGTAAGGGAACGCGTGACATTTATTTTAAATTATATCGCAAAGAATAGGGATGAAGACCAGTACTAAACATAGGGCTTTACATGTGTGTAGTTTGCTTTTAGGTTTGCGGATTATCCTTCGTAAATCTCTACGGGTAAGTCATCTGGATCACTAAAAAAGGTAAATTTCTTACCCGTAAACTCGTCGATACGAATGGGTTCGGCGACGATATGTTTAGTAGCTAAATAGGCCACGGCTTCTTGTATATCATCTACTGCAAAGGCAATATGCCGCAACCCAGTGGCTTCTGGTCTGCTTGGTCGTGCGGGTGGATTGGGAAACGAAAAAAGCTCAATAAGATATTGTCCATTGATGGCTAAATCTAATTTGTAAGAATCTCGTTCTGCTCGATAAATCTCCTGCATGATTTCAAATCCGAGTACCTGCGTATAGAATTCTTTGGATCTTTCGTAATCGGAAGCGATGATGGCAATGTGATGTAAGGATTTGATTTTCATACGTAGCAATGGTTTACGATCTTTTTACGAATATAGATTATTTTTTCGTGGACAGATCCCCATCTTCAAATACAATGTCCAACACTTCGTTAATATCCGAAATCGTATACGTTGGCTTAACGTCCGAATCCACATCATGCTCCAGGCTATTGCCTTTGAGCCAAGCCGTCTGGCAACCACAACTATTTCCCGGTTCAATATCTTTGGATAGCGAATCGCCAATCACTAAGCATTCTTTTGCTTCCAACTTTATCGCGTCTATTCCTAATCGATAAATCTGAGGATCAGGCTTACGTACACCGACCACTGCAGATTCGATAACAGTATCAAAGAAATGATCTATTTTATAATCTTCGAGTACAGTCTGTAAATTACCATAGAAGTTAGAGACCATCACCATAGGAATCTTATTCGCTAGTAAAGAAAGTACAATCTTCGCTTTTGCAATATGGTGTTTAGCAAAGTCATATCCACTAGTGGCAATTGAATTGATCAGATCATCATCTAAACGGTAGTTTAGGGCTTTCAAAAACTCAAATTGTGTTGCTACTTTCGCTAGAAGCACTTGCTCCATGTTGAAATCTGGCAGAATTATTCTTTCCAGTGCCGCTTTGCGTTCTGCATGCACATAAGCTTGATAAAATGCCTCTTGCGTCACGTTTATTTCCAGCCTTACGTAGAGATCCCATAAGATGGTAGACCAATGATCTCCTTTAGAATCTAAGGTACCACCGAAATCGAAAAGCAGGCCTTTAATAGTATTATTCATGTGATAGTTCTTTGAGATTTTCTTCCACTTCTAGTGGAGCGGTTTTATTTCTCACGAGTAAAGTAAGTAGCAATCCGATAACAATCCAAATTAATTCTCTGATACGCGTAGCCAATCCGATAAATACGCCGGCGCTAGCCGAAAAGCCCACAACAGACATAGCCAATGCCATGCCTCCTTCTCGTGTGCCCAGTTGCATAGGGAAGAAGAATATCAAGTTAGCAAATAGGGAAGATCCTGAGCTTACAATGATGGCCTCTATATAATTCATCTCCAATCCTAGCGCTCGCGCTATCAGATAAATCTCTACACAGCCAATCACTCTTGCGAAGAATTCCCAAAATAGGGAGGAGTAAAATTTTGGTTTTCGATGCTGATACAAATCGTTGATCTGCATATCGATCTCGGTAAATAAAGTTTCATTCTTCTGCTGCAAGCGCTTGGCCGCTTTGCCAATGAACGGTAATTTGGTTGCCACTCGAAATACACTGGTTAGAATACCGCTCTTTGAAATCCGTGATACCCACAACAGTAATCCACCAGCTAAAGCAATAATAACGGCGCAAGTCGCGATTACTGTGGCGCTAACAGGTAAATAAAAAATAATTAAGCCGATAGATAACACCCAAAACACCAAATGCGAAAGGATATGCATCATACCATACAGCAACACGGAAGAGCTGGCTTTTGCCTTTCCGAGTGCAGGCGTGAGCGACATGATGCGATAGGGTTCGCCACCAAGTGCGACAAAAGGCGTGATATAGTTGATCGCGTATCCGGAGATCGTAAGCTGAAGAATGCGACCAAAATTGATCTTAGCACCTTCGTGATTTTTTTCTCGAATAATGTCGCGAAAAGCCAATGCATTCATGAAATAAATGACAAACCAGCTTAATAAGACCGGAACAAACCAAATACCGGTCTGTTGCAAATTAGCCCAAATATTCTCGATACCTAATGCATACACCATGTAGACCAAACTACCGATGCCCAGTAGGATAAATACGACTTTATAAAGCGTTTTCGTGCTCATACATGCTTTTACGTTCGATCGCTGAAAAGAAATATTTGCTAACGCGCTCCTGTCTATACACCATATAAATAAGAATGGGAGTAAGTACCAGAATATCAAATACGAAATATAGCCAAACCTGATCGATAAAAATCCATAAAAACAGAAATATCACCCGCGTGTTGAACTGCACGATGTTGGTGTATTTCATCAATGGCTTATTTTGCGCTCTGAAATCTCGAATAAGATTTAGCGGCAATCCATTTTTATACTTGCTTTTGATGACGGCTAATAGCTTTTGTAACCAAGGAGAAAGCCGTTCCTGCATGCGCGTGTAGCCCATATATCCGTTCAACACGAACTTCGAGAAAGTATCTTTTTTCCAACTCAATTTTTCAAAATCTATTTGTAGATCATGCACATTGTCCAGCTCACTTCCATTCTCACCTTTGATAAAGAAAAGGTGGACGTTGCGATAATAATCGGCCATGGCCGATTGGAAAACATGTGCTACACCCGCCAAAACTCCCGGTATCCAGATCCAGGCAGACCAGCCTTGATCCATCAGCCGAAGGCATAAAGCAATATGAATAGCCGCAAACCAAAAATCTCCGGCGAAGCCGTCGAGAATGCGTCCAAAGCGGCTTTTCTGGTTGGTCAATCGCGCTAGTTGCCCATCCGCAGAATCCAACGAGTTGGCAAATACAAGCAGCAACATGCCGATGATATTGATCCAAAGATCTTGGTAGTAAAAAAGAATACCAGCTGCAACGCCGATGAAAATACTGGTAATGGTGACCGCATTGGGACTAATGCCTGCACGTGCACATATTTTGGCGATGAATAAGCCAATTGGACGATAAAACCAGATATCGATACGCTCTTCGGTATCGGAAGATTTGAGTGATTGCTCGAATTCGGACTCGATAGGTTGGTCAATATTATGATTTCCCACTAAATGTTGCGGATTTTTTTGTTCCATTCTGGGTAGATAGTTTCTTAAATAAGAAGTTAGCAATGACTTTTGCAGCTTCTTCTCTGCATGGCGCAAAGCTTGGCCAATCGTTTAGGTCAATGATATGTATGCTACCATCATTCTGGATAATGGCATCCCCACCGTATATTTCCACACCTAAAACTTCGGCCGAATGATCGGCCAATTGATGAAGCTGTTCGGCATCGTAGTTATAATGATTCGTACGGCCGTTAATTTGTTCATATTCCTCATACTTATGATGCTTCACTTCGTATGGATAGAAACTGTAAAAAAACGACGTTCCCCGAACTGCATAAAATTTAACGAGGTCACCACGCAGATGACGCGATATGACCGCTTCTTTGATATTCCGCAAGGCATATTCTTCAATAATATTCTGTGCTTGCGCAATGGTGGCTGCAAATGTCACATCTTCTTTGTGAATGGCATGAAAATCCCCACGTTTGATCCACAGACCATCCGCAGCCAATGATAAAACATCAGTAGATAAAGGCTGATGTGTCTGCTGCACAATGCTCGCTGGATAAGAAATACCATTTGCCACTAGTAACTCCGTCATATTTTTCCGAAAGCAATTTCGGATGCTATGCGACGAATTGAAGATAGGCATTCCGCTATCTTCCAATTGCTGTAAGCGTAATAATAACGACCTACTACGACCCATGCTAATGATACCATCGATATCAGTGATGCCCATTTGCATAAAAGATTCTTCATCGCATAATCTAACTTCAGCACCGAATGAGATCAGTTCATCGCAAACAAGGCGCATGATTGCGGCATCATTGCCAATGTGGTTAGGAGAGAAGTTCTTCCTTCTATTTATTGCCAGTATATTCATCTTAATTTTTGCCACATTCGCCAATTTCCATCAGATAAGCCTCGGCTTGTTTTTGGTCGGATAGATGATCTACATCCACGATCTTGTGGAAGATATGACCTTCCACGACCAATGATTTTTCTAAAAGACTTCGTTGATAGTTACGCATTCTACTTTGTCCTGATTGGATCTGTTCATGTGCAACCTGCGCTGCACGTACACGCAATCCGTAGATACCACCAGAAACTAGAGTGGTATTTTGTGTCTTTACGTCTGAAAAAAGTTCAATTTGATGAGATTCATCCATGGCAATATACAAAGGGCTTTCATCGTCTATAAAAGAGGTAATTCCCATATAGGCATCTGCTGATTTCCGTGCACGAAACTGTGTGATGTAGTTAGCAAATTCACGTTCGGAAAAAATAGTATCCGTCGTGGTTACCACACATTCTGTCCAAGATGGATTGGCCTGCAAGAGTTCGCCCAAGCTATGTAATGAACTTTCGGTATCAAAGACATAAGGATGTATAGGAACTCCAAAATCATTATTCGCCAGAAAATCCCGTAAGTCAACCGATGCGCTATTGACGATAACGTGTACACGAGCGGCGCCATTCTTGGCGAAGATCCTAATTAATCGTTCGATCATAGCTATGCCACAGATCGGAAGGAGGGGCTTTGACAGCTCGATACCTTCATTTTTTAACCTCGATCCTTGACCGGCAGCTATAATGGCAAATTCCATTTGGCTTTTCTTTATTGGTTTAGTTTAATAACTAGGGAAGACGAAACATATGTATGCTAAATCTCCATGTTTCGCCTTCCCAATATCTATATGTACAATAGGTTTACTGAATGCTTTCTATCAATTCTTGATAATAATCTAGTCCTAAGTGCGTAATAAGATCTTCGCCCTTAATATGTCTCAAAGTATTCTGAAGCTTCATCAATTGCTTGAAGATGTCATGTTCTGCTGGAAGTCCCGGTGCAGTCTGTGGAGATTTTAAGTAAAATGACAACCACTCCTGTACACCATACATCTCAGAACGCTGAGCCAAATCGATAAAAAGTGCTAAATCCAGCACAACAGGAGCAGCTAAGATCGAGTCGCGACACAAAAAATTAATTTTGATCTGCATCTTATAGCCCATCCAACCAAAAATATCAATATTGTCCCAAGACTCTTTGTTATCACCATGTGGCGGATAGTAATTGATGCGTACTTTGTGGTAAAGATCGCCATAAAGTTCTGGGTTTTTGTTTGCATCCAATATTTCTTCCAAAACCGATAATTTAGACACTTCTTTGGTCTTGAAGTTATCTGGATCGTCTAATACCAAACCATCACGATTACCTAAGATATTGGTCGAGAACCAACCTTCTACACCCAAAGCACGCGCTTGCAATCCAGGCGCTACGATGGTTTTCATCAAGGTTTGTCCGGTTTTAAAATCTTTTCCTGCAATAGCTACATTGTTTTCTAATGCTAGCTCTACGATAGCTGGAGCATCACAAGTTAGATTCGGAGCACCATTCACATAGGGCACACCTTCTAATATCGCCGCATAACAATACAACATGCTCGGTGGGATACGGTCGTCGTTATTGTCTAAGGCTTGTTCTAACTTTGGAAGTTCTGTAAAGATATCCTCTGCATCGATGTATTTTTCCGTCGATCCACACCAAACAATAACTACACGATCTAGGTTGTTTTCCGCTTTGAATGTCTTAATATCTGCGCGAAGTGCTTCGATCAACTCACGATGTGTCGTCTGAGTCTTCACATGGTCTCCATCTAGATTTTTGACAAAATCACGGTTAAATACCGCTTTCATCGGAACGATTTTTTCTAAATCTTCTCGTACAGCCTCCAATTGATGTGCTTCTAATACTTTGGCTTTGCTAGCTGCTTCGAATACATTGTCGGCATATAAATCCCAACCTCCAAACACGATATCCTGTAAGCCTGCCAATGGCACAAAATCTTTGATCAATGGATTACGATCTTCTGTTCTTTTCCCTAATCGGATGCGACTCATTTGAGAAACTGATCCAATTGGTAAAGATAATCCTTTGTTTACCGAAGCTACTCCAGCAATTAATGTAGTCGCAACAGCGCCCAGTCCTGGCATCAAAATTCCCAGCTTGCCCGTTGCCTCTTTGATTTTATATTTCATTTTACAGTAGTGAATGAATGTTTACAATATGTTAATACGGTTGTAAAAATGGGTTAAAAGTTTGATTAAGCCTATGGTGAATTGTTAAATTAAAGTAAATATTTGACTATTCGGTACATATGGTTAGTTTGACTGTTAGCATCATTACAAGATATCTCATGTAATGATTAAGTTTGAATATAAGTTAGTTATACATAATTAAACTAATTGACCATTGAAGTCATAGGGTTAGTTTCTTGCTATTGGTAATTTTTAAATATATAAAAATTTACAGAGAGTTTACCTAAAGTTAACACATCTTTTGTCGCGGAAAATTGACTTCGTGCGCTTGGGGATAAGGCTTACGATTTGTCATACTTACATCTTCTTGTATTCTGCGTTGGGTATCATACTGTCTTTTCTGATCGTATGCATAGCGTGGATCAGGAATAAATGCCATTTTGGCCATTTTATGGATCGTGATGGTCGGGAAGTGATAATCTACCTCGACTGTGCCAAGTAGCAAATAACATCCGCCACCTTTGAAAGGATATTCGGCCAAGCAATCTGGGAAATGCGCTGTATCAAAATAGTTTCCTTGCACATCCACCCAAGTGCCAAAGTACATCGTTCCACGTTTGGTAGGCACATGTTTTCTCGAAATCAGATAAGCCAGCATCTTTACTTGCTTTTTATGATGTTGAGTCAGCTCGTTGACCATTATGGTACCACGATAACGAGTTTGCAGCAGATCAAAGGGCGAGCAGGAGGTAGGAAACCCCAATAATTCGATCTCGTCAAAAGCATCTTCAAAGGCAGATCGCTCCAGTTTAGGCAAGGTATATTCGCGAGCGGGCTCATGCAACAAGACCGGTTGCTGCGTTTGTGGTTTGAAAGAGACCAACAACAAACGCGCGTGCACCAACAACTCACTTTTGCTCTTTCCCGTAAAGCGAAGTGCACCGATAAAAATCAAGGTTTGTATACTTTCTATGCCCATGGGTACACGACGAAGTAAATCCTCTAACGAAATATATGCGCCATGTTTGAGTCGTTGAGCAACAATCTGATCGGCTAATTTGGATTCTAAGCCTTGCAAATGCATAAACCCCAAATACACATCAGTACCATACAAAGTGGTAATGATATCGCTATGGTTTACACAAGGATTTTGTATCGTGGCGCCCGACATGCGCGCTTCATGAATATATACCTCCGTACGATAAAAGCCGCCTTGATTATTGATCACAGCCACCATAAACTCCATCGGATAATACACTTTTAGGTACAGACTTTGGTAGCTTTCTACCGCATAAGAAGCCGAATGTGCCTTGCAAAAGGAATAGCCTGCAAACGACTCTACCTGTCGGTAAACTTCCTGACTGAGCTGTGGATCATGTCCTTTCTGGGCGCAAGAATCAAAGAAATTGCTTCGCACCCGTTGCAATGCTTCTAATGAGCGGCCTTTGCCACTCATCGCACGACGCAGCACATCACCATCTGCGGCTGACAAGCCGCCGAAGTGCATCGCAATCTTGATCACATCTTCCTGATACACCATAATGCCATACGTCTCGCCCAGATGTTCGCGAAATACCTCATGCATGTACTCAAACTGATCGGGATAATTGTGTCGGAAAATATATTCTTTCATCATGCCCGACTGCGCTACTCCAGGTCGTATAATGGATGAGGCAGCTACCAAGGTACGATAATCAGCACACTTTAGCCGACGCAACAGTCCACGCATCGCAGGCGATTCGATGTAAAAGCAACCGATCGTTTGTCCACGTGCGAGGTGATCGTTGCACTGTGCTTCTTCTTTCGAAATCTGCGTATTGCGAATGTCAATCGTAATGCCTCGATTTTGCGCAATAATCTTCACCGCGTCGTTGATGCTGCCGATGCCACGCTGACTAAGAATGTCAAACTTCTCCAATCCGATGCCCTCGGCCACATGCATATCAAATTGCACAATCGGAAAACCTTTGGGGGGCAATTCCAGTGCAGAATACTGCGTAATCGGTGCTTCCGAAATCAATATACCGCAGGCGTGCATACTCCGTTGATTCGGATATTGTTCTAGCATATTGGCATAATGATGTATTTTGCGCACTACGGAGTTGGTATCGTGCTGATCCATGGATTGCGTAGCCAATGCATCCAACTCCTCTTTGGGCAAACCAAATACTTTGCCTAGCTCTCGGAAGATAGAGCGGTATTTGAATGCTATGTTGGTACCGCAAAAAGCCACATGATCTTTGCCATAGCGATCAAAGATGTAGCGCAGAATAATATCGCGTTCTTGCCAACCCCAATCGATATCAAAATCGGGTGGTACTTTACGATTTAGATTAAGGAATCGCTCGAAATATAGATCCAATTCTAGCGGACAGATATCGGTAATGCCCAAGCAATACGCGATAATACTATTGGCACCGCTACCACGACCAATATGCATAAAACCTTGGCTATTGCTGTATTGCACAATATCCCAGGTGATTAAGAAATAACCACTAAAATTAAGCTCATCAATCACTTTGAGTTCCCGTTCGGCACGTTGCCGAGCCAGCGTATGGTCGGCCCCATATCGTCGAAGCAGTCCTTTCTCAGTGAGCTCTGTGAGCAATAATCGGTCGCTTTCACGGCTATCCGTAAAATGTTTCTTGTTTTTAGGTGTTGTGAATTCAAAGTCAAAAGAACAGCTCTCTAACAGCTGCTGTGTATTCGCTACGATCTGCGGATAAGCTTGAAAAATAGCCCGTAAATCTTGTACTGGTAGAAAATATTCGTCTGGACGGCAGCAATCTTCCTTACTGACCTTAGAAAGCAATACATTGCGATCTATCGCGCGCAAAATCCGGTGCAGTTGATATGATTCCTCGTCACTAATGGTGATCGGAGCCAAGATCACCATCTTGGCAAAATAACGCTGCCATTGTGGGCGGATCAATAGATTGATTTCATGCGGTTGTACACCGATGTATTCGTGTTCACCTAATACTGCAGGAGCTTGACTCATGGTGTAGATAATCGCCGTATCGGGCAGGGCAGGGCATTTTGCGGGCAACCCCGTTTCTTCCAAGTTATGTGTGGTGCGCAATTGGCAGATAGCACCGACGCCATGACTATTTTTAGCGAGCAGAATGTAATAAAGCTCGTTGTTTTCTCTCATTTCCATTCCCACAACGGGCTTAATATGCTTTTGATGACATTTCTGCGCAAATTCATAAATGCCCGTCACGGTGTTAATATCGGTAAGCGCCAAGGATGTTGCGCCGGCCGCCGCTGCTTGCTCTACAAGCTTTTCAATGGATAGTGTTCCGTAACGAAGACTGTGGTAAGATCGGCAATTGAGGTACATAAGCGTTCCGGATTAATGTTCGGGGTTTTCCTGTTTACTGTATTTTGGGTTTTCCAATTTCTTAACTCCTCCAGCACGGTTTACTTTATCGTATCCGAAGCGTGTTTTTATCTGATCCATCGCCTGGTAGAGCGCCACCATTTCCTGTGTATCTTCAAATAGATTGATTTGTAAGCTACCGCGCACCAAGTTGGTAAAACGCACGCCGATCAGTCGAATACGCATACGTCGGTTATACAACTTATCGAAAAGTTCCAAAGCACAGCACGACAAGGTATGATCGGCCGAGGTATAAGCCACGCGACATTGCCTGGTTTCGGTATCAAAATTTGCATAGCGTAGCTTGATCACCACGGTAGAGGTAAGCCATTGTTCCGTACGCAGCTGGTAAGCTAGCTTTTCGACCATACTACCGATAATACTGCGCAATTTTACCAAGTCGATGGTATCTGTGCTGAAAGTATTTTCTGTCGAAATGGATTTCCGTTCGGAATAAGGTTGCACTGGATTACTATCTATTCCGTTGGCTTTTTTCCAGAGATCCAGTCCATTTTTTCCAATCATTTGCTGGAGCACTTCGACCGGCATATCGGCCAAGGTGTGTATTTGGCGAATGCCAATGCGGGATAGCAATTGAAAAGTACTATCGCCCACCATTGGAATCTTTCTTATGGATAGCGGATTGAGAAATGGCCGCACGTTATTGGCTTCGATTTGCTTGCGACCAATTGGTTTGGCTTCGCCCGTACCAATCTTCGCTACGGTTTTATTGACCGAAAGGGCAAAGCTAATCGGTAAGCCTGTTTCCTTGGTGACGCGCTGTGCCAACTCTTCTGTCCAGCGGTATGCTCCAAAAAAACGATCCATCCCTGTTATATCCAAGTAATGTTCGTCAATGCTTGCTTTCTCTACCACGGGCGATTGCTCTTCAATAATCTCGGTAACGGTGTGCGAAAGTTGGGAATACATTTCCATATCTCCTTTAATGACTTTGGCTTCCGGACATAATCGTAAGGCCATTTTGATCGGCATAGCCGAACGCACGCCATAATAACGTGCTTCGTAAGAACAAGATGCGACCACACCGCGATCACCACCACCAATGATGACAGGTGAACCGTACAACTCACTGTTTTTCAAGCGCTCGCAAGACACAAAGAAGGTGTCCAGATCCATATGTACAATGGCGCGTTCCATCATGATCCTTTCTATTATTTTTAACAAACTTACCTGGTTTAGCTAAAAATATTAGTATTATTGTTGTTCCAAATTAGGACAATGTTGTATCTATCTGAAAACATACGCTATCTACGATCCAAAGCGGGCAAGTCACAGCGAGCGCTAGCTGAGCAGCTTGGGATTACGCGTGCGCGCTACTCGAAGTATGAGTATGGTACGGCAGAGCCGCCTTTGGAAATTTTATTGAAAATATCGGATTATTACCACGTCACGATCAATGTGTTGATCGCGGTATCTATACCAGATTGTTCATCTGTCAGAAAACATCAAGAGGAGTAATGGGAGCGTGTATATAGGGCGTTATTAAAAATAGTAACCTAAGTTGATGTTGAACCTCCCTTGTAATTTAGCATCTGGATTACCTCGGCTAAAATCATCGACAAAATTGCCGCCGAACCAAGAATGATTGTATCCAGCAGCGTATTCTACGTAGGTGATTACTGGACCTATATTAGCGCGCACACCAGTGACATTCATATAAGAGTTTTCAAAAGCTCTACGCGCTTTTTGCATATAGCCAAAATCGTTATAAGCAGTAAGTTGCTTTAATATTCCTCGATTTATATCCATACGTCTAGACACACCAAACGTATACAGATTAAAGTTCGTCGCGACTTCGTAGGCAGATCCATAGGCTGCCATTTCAATCACTTCATTGGATTCGCCCTCAGCATTTCGAGGATTCATCACGGCATGTACAAAGCTCGCTTTGAGATTCCACTTTCGGTAATCTGCCTCATAGGCCAATGCGCCAGCATAATGATTACCTACATCTTGTGTATCCATATTATATATCCCACCATATTGTCCGGAAATACCGATTCGTTGTTTGACCGTTCCCAGCGTCTTATAAACAAGATTACCATTCACCTGATTGTTCTTTTTATTGCGCCCTACGACATCATAGGCAAAACGGCTATATGAAAGTTCTACATCGCCACCCACATCCAACGTTTCTGCATTTTTGAAGAAAGCGATATCATAATCCCAATGTTCTTTTCGGCGCAAGTATCGAATACCCATATCATAATTATCTTCCAAGCCCACATAATAGCCAATATTGAAAAACCAATTGTTAGAGGCATAGGGTTGGAGTCCAAAAGGAACAGATGCCAACCCGACCTGAATCTGTTCGCCTTCCCGAAATTCATATCCCATCCAGGCATGCTTTAAAAATCCACCTCCAAAAGAAGCAGCATACTGTCGATACTCAGCGTCTAGCAACACGTTCTTATAAGCCGCTTTTACATTTAGGAGTAATACATCATAGAGGATAGCTCCGCCTTGATCCCGTTGTTGCTGATCCCAAGAATTGTACAAATAATTGAAACGCAGCGCACCTCCAAGACGTACCTGTAAAGAATCTTGGGCGATCAAAGGTTTGGATAATATAAAACATACTAGTGAAAGTACAATATACTTCACTGCGGGTAAAAAATAGTTTGGCATTAATATATTAGTAAAAGATAAATAGCATTTTCAGCATTAAAATTAACTATAAATTTAATTTTAATGCAATTTTATGTAATATCTATCAATTAATTTTTTTTACATGTAAGATTCAGTACAAGTATAAATACCTAAAAGCTTGTATGCGTTAAACAAGAAATCGTGTATGCTGTTTTTTCTCTGAACAATAAAATAAGATTATGAACAGAAAGAACTATGTATTAGGAATATTAGCAGCTGGTGTGTTGGCACTAAGCGCTTGTAACAATCATCCTCGTGAAGAAGCAGAACAACCACGCATGCCAGAAGATCGTACATTAGATCCACACGAAGAGCCTTCATCAACGACAGATACAGCTCATCGTGATACGATGCCTACAGCAGATACACTGAATACCAGAAATCCTGCTCAGCCAAATTTTTAATCAGCAGATACGGTATATGGCGATATTGACATCTTCCGATCAGCTCAAAATAAACGAAGCTGATCGGAAGATGTAGATCGTCTAAAATGTGTTTTAGAAAAGGTGTGGGTATCCTGATTCAGTCCACATTTTCGCGCATGTAATTTAAAATTGTCTTTGATGATTTGGGCAATATTTCCCGAACCACGCATACGATTCCCAAACGTACTGTTATTCAACTGCCCATTGTGGCAAGCGGCAATCTGATGTAATATTTTATCTGCCCGATCGGGATAAGTCTTTTCCAACCAGTCTTTAAAAAGCACCGCAATTTCTCCATTTAGTCGTACAATAGTATAACCTGCCCAACGCGCACCATGATCGCTGGCTGCCTGCAATACGGCTGGTATTTCATGATCCGTTAATCCCGGAATAATCGGTGCACACATAATTCCTGTAGGAATTCCTCGCGCACTCAGTTCTTCCAAGGTACGAAGGCGTTCGCGTGCTGTCGCGGTTCTAGGTTCTAGCTTTTGCCGCGTCGCTTCTGTTAGTGAGTTGATCGACAGATAAACAGCACACAGTTGCTTTTTTGCCATCTCTTCCAAAATATCCATATCACGTTTTACCAAACTGTTTTTGGTAATGATACCTATAGGTTGCCCGTGATCCAAGGCGATTTGAAGTATCTGACGAGTAAGCTGGTATTTGCGTTCGATGGGTTGGTAACAATCGGTATTACCAGAGAGTGAAATAGTATCTGCTTGCCAAGATTTTTTATTAATGAATTCTTTGAATAATGCGGGTGCATTTTCTTTGACCAAAATCTTACTTTCGAAATCAATACCGGCGCTATATCCCCAATATTGATGCGAATTGCGCGCATAACAATATATACAACCATGCTCACAGCCTTGATAAGGATTGGCGGAGTAGGCCATGCCCACATCCGGACTCTCGACCTTATTCACTAAAGTTTTGGGATGTACCGTTGTTTGAAAAGTGCGCGTAGGTTCTTCTTCCCATTCGTCAATACCTTCCACATGGTGCTGCCCATATTCATTCGTAAAAAAACGATTCTGTGGATTGTATTGAGCACCTCTGCCTTTGGTATAGTGTTTCATATCGCGCATCTTTATGAAACAAATATACTAATATTTTTAGTAATTTATTACGTCAATTCTTTAAGGTATTGATGGATTTTCCACTGCGAACGATAAGATTCCTGTTCATCTTCTACATATTCATTGCTCAGATTTTCATCCAGTAGTCTGGCCTTCACATTATCTTTCAGCTGTATGTTGAGCATATCTTTCAACTGTTTTTTAATGTCCGGAGCGGTAATATGGATAGCTGCTTCGACGCGATGATCCAAATTACGAGTCATCCAGTCGGCAGAGGAGATGTAGATGTCTTCCTTACCGCCGTTGTAGAAGTACATGACGCGTGCGTGTTCTAAATATTCGTCTACAATACTGATTGCTCGAATAGGTTGTTTAAAACGTTTTTGATTGATCGCACAATAAATACCACGTACAATCAAGTCAATTTCTACACCAACTTCGGCAGCCTCATATAGTTTCTTAATCAAATCCTTGTCGCTTAGTGAATTCACCTTCACGATCATGTGTCCTTTGCGGCCAGCGCGCACTTCAGCGATCTCTTTATCAATATAGATCACCAATTTATTGCGCATCGTAGTAGGGCATACCAACAAGTGTTTGCAAGCAGATAACTGATGATCCAGATCTACTTTTGGCTTCTCCAAAGCATTAAAGACCTTATTGATATCAGCCATAATACGGCGATCGCTCGTCATCACACAATAATCACCATACAGTGCTGCTGTTTTTTCATTGATATTTCCCGTGCTTACAAAGCCATACTGAATGGTTTTTCCGTTTGCACGCTTTTTTATCACACATAGTTTGGCGTGCACTTTTTTGTTTGGGATACCCAATAATACACGAATACCTTCCATTTCGAATCGATCTTTCCATTCGAGATTGTGCTCCTCATCAAATCGAGCACGCAGCTCTACCATCACAGTTACTTCTTTGCCGTTGCGCGACGCATTGATAAGTGCATTAGCAATTTTAGAATTTGTTGCCATGCGATAGATCGTCACGCGAATAGACTTCACATCGGGATCCATCGCGGCTTCGCGAAGCAAATCAATGACAGGATCAAAAGTATGATACGGGAAGGAGAGTAACACGTCTTTTTTCGTAATCACATCAGTAATACGCTTTCCCTCTACAAAAGCAGGATGATCAAAAGAAGTACGCTCAGCGGGCTTGGTATAAGTCTTAAACACATCAGGAAAATCCATGAAATGTTTGAAATTATGGATTTTCTGTCCGGGAATGATGCTATCTTTCTTACTTAAGTTGAGCTTTTTGATTAAAAACTCCACCAGATTCGTATCCATATTTTTGTCAAAAACAAAACGCGTGGGCTTTCCTTTACGTCTATTTTTGACAGCCTTTGTGATTTTTTCTACCAAACTGGTATTGACATCATTGTCTAAGTCGAAATCTGCATCTTTACTAATTTTAAAGGCATGCGCATGAAATTCATCAAACCCAAAATAAGAAAAGATATGCGGCAGATTGACTTTGATTACGTCTTCTAACAAGATAACCACCTTGTCGTTTTTGCGCTCGGAGGGAACGATTAGAAATCGACCAACTACGCGAGTAGGTAGCTCAATGATCGCAAACTTTGTCTCGTAGAGCCATTGCGATTTTTTCATGGCAATACCAAGATAAAGACTTTTATCGCGGAGATAGGGCATAGGGCGCACATCATCCAGCAATAGCGGGATGATATTACTTTCTACTTTCTCGCTGTAGTAGTTTTTGACGAAAGCGATTTGCTCCTCACTGAGCTCGTCTGCAGAAGTGATAAAGGTATTTTGTTTGGCCATTTCTTTCCGGACATTTTTCCAGATCTGGTCAAACTTCTTTTGTTGTCGCACGACGATATTATGTACTTCTTCCAAAATCACTGATGGATCGTCAAAAAAAGAAGACATTGCTGTCTTGTCCTTGATCTCCGAAGCACGCTTTAACCCAGCCACTCTTACCCGAAAGAATTCATCTAAATTATTGGAAAATATTCCCAAAAACTTAATGCGCATCGATAGTGGAACACTCGGATCTGCCGCTTCTTGTAGGACACGACCATTAAAACTTAACCAACTAATATCTCTTGGATTGTACTTTTTAGACATGTAATGTGCTCTATTGCTCCAAAATTAGTCCTTGCATGTGTGCATAATATTAAGATAATGTTAATTCAATTTTTTCCCGGATTCAATCAGCTCCCTAGCAATTGCTCGTGTCAACGACACCGATGTTGCATTTTCTTTCTCAGATCTCTGTCTGATAAAAGGATGCTTCGATGTATTGCTATCGGAAGGAGATAGTTTTTTCTTACGCCACATACTCACTAGGTTTATAACCAATATCTGATCAATTGGTTTCAAATACGCTCAATACTTACGCTAAATATAAGACATAATCAGTAAATCTTTGTTTGCAATGTAAAATTTATATAGGATTTTCATCATATCCTTTACTTATCGAAACAATCTGTGAGTAGTAGTGTACGATAAACACTATATTTGGCTATTGATATGGTTACTAAGATAATTCATCTTCTGTCGTTACTTAGTTTTCTCAATATGCTTACTTTTGATAAGAGTCGGCATATGGAAATACTATTTGGGCAATCAGAAATGGTGACCGATACCCTAGTCGAATTTATCTTAGAAGACATCATGCATATCGACGGTGATCCTATTTGCGATCCCGAAGATCCCGAAATTGTGTACGAAGATTTTCGGGATATTAGCCAGACAATAACTGCTATACTTCCCGTATTTTTATTTTTTGCTGGCTACTTATTTTCTGATGTCGACAACTTTCGGCAACATGATCACCCAGATTACGTATCTAAGATGCGATCCATCCCGGGTTACTACACTTTTCTCTACAGGCTAAGGCCATTCTAAATTCTTTCCAGATTCTTATTTTATTATTGCCCACAGTGCGCGTGGGCGAACCATGTACATTTTAGTTTTTTTACCGTAATTATTTATGAGGAATAGAATTTTTGCTTGGGTGATTGGTATGTCGAGCCTATCTATGATGGCTGCCTGCTCGGCCTCAAGCAATCAGAGTGAAACAGAGACAAAGAAAACAGGTAGATCCATCCCTGTTACCAATCTTATTGAAATGGATACCACTGTTTATAAGCAGTATATCGCCGATATACAAGCTTATAAAAATGTGGAAATGCGGTCTCGCTTGACCGGATTTTTGGAAAGTATTCATGTGGATGAAGGCGCACAAGTACGAAAAGGCCAGGTGCTATTTCGCCTAAATTCGGACGAGTACAAATCCGAATTGGCCAAAGCAACGGCTTTACGTAGCAGCGCACAGGCAGATGCCAAAAAGATCGAGCTAGAGATCGAACGCACCAGAAAATTGGTGGATAAAAACATTGTCAGTGAGACCGAATACGAGCTACTAGAAGTGCAATTACGTGCTGCCAAGGCGAAGATCGCCGAATCGGACGCGATGGTACAACAAGCACAAACCCAACTTTCTTTTGCTCAGATTCGCGCACCATTTGATGGCCGTATCAATCGTATTTTACTTAAAGAAGGCTCTTTATTAAATGAGGGAAGCCTATTAACTACCATATCAGATCTTAGTCAGGTCAACGTATATTTTGATATTTCTGAAGCGGAATACCTTACCCTGGCCAAAGACCCAAACTTTAATCGGAATAGCTACCGCAAAGAAGTGCAATTGCTCCTTGCTAATGGTGATCGCTACCCGAGCAAAGGTTTTGCGGAGATTGTAGAAAGTGAATTTGAGTCGCAAACAGGATCTATCTCACTTCGTGCTCGTTTCCCCAATGAAAATTTGTTGCTAAGCCACGGTGCTTCCGGTAAGATCGCGGTGCCGCTAGCTACAGGAAATCTATTATTCGTACATCAAAAATCGGTCGTAGAGATACAAGATAAGGTATACGCCTATGTACTACAGAAAGATAATACCATCAAGATGACACCATTCGACGCGGGTCAACGTGTCGGCCATTTTTATGTCGTCAACAAAGGACTGAATAAAGATGACAAAGTGGTGTTTGAAGGGCTGCAAGGTTTGCGTGATGGCATGACCATCGATCCGAAACCAGCCAAGTTTGTAGAACAAGACTAAGATCTAAGCATGTTTGAAAATTTCATAAGAAAACCAGTGCTATCGCTGGTTATATCCATATTTATTACCCTTTTGGGCTTGTTAGCCCTATTTACGATTCCGATTACGCAATTTCCGGATATTGTACCGCCATCGGTGGTGGTAGCCGCAAACTATACCGGTGCCAATGCCGAAGTAAGTACCAATGCCGTTGCGATTCCGCTAGAGCGCGCCATCAACGGTGTGGCCGGGATGACGTATATGAACTCCGTCACTACCAACAACGGTACGACACTAATTCAAGTATTTTTTAAAGTGGGTGTTGATCCCGATATCGCTGCTGTAAACGTCCAGAATAGGGTGACGACCGTATTGGATGAGTTGCCCGAAGAAGTAATCAAGGCCGGTGTAACCACCGAGAAAGAAGTCAACAGTATGTTGATGTATCTCAACGTTTTTACAGATGATGAGACGGCGGACGAACGCTTTATCTACAACTTCACCGACATCAACATTCTTAAGGAGCTGAAACGTATCGAAGGTGTCGGCTTTGCTCAGATCATGGGTATGCGCGATTATGCGATGCGTATTTGGGTAAAACCTTCACGACTGACGGCCTATGCGATCTCGACCGATGAGGTCATTGAAGCTTTGCGAAGACAAAATATCGAAGCCGCTCCCGGACAAACGGGTATTAGTTCGGATAAGATGGTCAATATGCAGCAGTATGTGCTGAAATATCCCGGTAAATTCTCGGAAATATCCGAATATGAAAACATTCCGATTCGTGCTAACGCAGATGGTACTATTATTCGAATCCGCGATGTAGCCAACGTAGAATTTGGCTCTCTGGATTACGAAATGATGTCCAAAACGGATGGCCGACCTTCAGCTTCTATCATGTTGAAACAGTTGCCAGGCTCCAATGCACAGGATGTAATCCAACGTGTAAAGGATAAAATGGCCGAACTGAAAGAATCTTCCTTCCCGTCTGGAATGACTTATACAATGGGTTACGACGTGTCTCGATTCTTAGATGCATCGATATCCAGTGTATTGAAAACCTTGGTGGAAGCCTTTCTATTGGTGTTTTTAGTGGTATTTATTTTCTTGCAGAATTTCCGTGCTACGTTGATTCCGATTCTAGCCGTACCAGTTTGTCTGATCGGAGCGATCTTCTTTATGCAGATGATGGGCTTCTCGATCAACTTACTCACTTTATTTGCTTTGGTATTGGCCATCGGTATTGTGGTGGATAATGGTATTGTGGTAGTCGAGGCGGTTTATGCTAAGATGGAAGAAGAACACATGCAACCTTTTGAAGCCACACTATCGGCGATGAAAGAGGTAGGATCTGCCGTAATTGCTATTACTTTGGTCATGTCTGCCGTGTTTGTTCCCGTCGCATTTTTGGACGGTCCTGTAGGTATTTTCTATCGTCAGTTTTCATTAACCTTGGCAGCAGCGATTGTCATTTCAGGGATCAATGCTTTGACCTTGACGCCGGCCTTGTGCGCAATTATGTTGCGCTCGCCACACGATAAGAAAGAGACGAACAATTGGTTGGATCGTTTTTTCAGAGGTTTCAACAAAGTGTATGATCGCATATCGGGCCGATACAAAAATCTCTTGATCAGAACCAGCGGTCGCCGTGCGATCACTTTAGGATTGTTGGTGATTTTCTTTATCGCCACTTGGGGCAGTAGTGCCATTTTGCCTTCTGGTTTTATTCCCACAGAAGATCAGGGAATGATCTACGTTGCTGTCACCACACCTGCGGGCGCCACGGTCGATCGTACAGAGCGTGTGCTTGACGAAGTCGATGAAATTGCGCGTGACTTGGATATGGTCGAAACGGTATCCACTTTGGCAGGTTACAGTATTATAACCGAGGTTTCAGGTTCGTCTTATGGTATGGGAATGATTAACCTGAAAGCCTGGGATGATCGAAAAGAATCTGTGAATGATGTAATCCGCATCTTGCAAGAAAAGACGGCGCATATCAGTGACGGGGTAATTGAGTTTTTCCCACCACCTACAGTCCCTGGATTTGGTAACTCATCGGGTTTCGAGTTGCGCTTGTTGGACAAATCCGGTAATGATGATTTGCAAGGAACGGCAGAAGTATTGAATACCTTTTTAGAAGACCTGGATGCAGATCCAGCTATTGAATCAGCTACGTCAACATACAATGTGAATTTCCCTCAGTACTTGTTGGAGATTGACTACGATTTGGCTGCTAAAATGGGTATTTCAGTAGAAAATGCCATGAATACCTTGCAGACGCTTATGGGAAGTTTTTACGCGACCAACTTTATTCGTTACGGACAGATGTACAAGGTGATGGTGCAATCCACCGCGCAATCACGTAGCCGTCCAGAAGATGTCTTGCAAATGCACGTAAAGACCAAAGATAATAGCATGGTTCCGTACTCCGCATTCATCAGGATGAAACGAGTCTATGGCCCGGAGCAGATTACCAGATACAACATGTTTAATTCGGCGATGATTACCGGACAAGCAGCAGCTGGATTTAGTTCCGGACAAGCCATCGAAGCGGTCGAAAAAGTAGCTGAATCATTGCCGCAAGGCTTTAGTATTGAATGGTCGGGGATGACCAGAGAGCAGAAAATATCCGGCAATCAGGCATTGTACGTTTTTGCCTTATGTTTGGTGTTCGTATACCTCTTATTATGTGCGCAATACGAGAGTTTCTTATTGCCACTGCCGGTAATTCTTTGTCTCCCAGCGGGTATTTTTGGAGCGTTTATCTTCCTAAAATTATTCGGACTGGAGAATAATATCTATGCGCAGGTCGCACTCGTCATGTTGATTGGTTTGTTGGGTAAGAATGCGATTCTAATTGTAGAATATGCCATCTTGAAGCAAAAACAAGGCGCGAGCATCTTAGATGGTGCAATTGAAGGTGCGGTTGCGCGTTTGCGCCCGATCTTGATGACATCTTTTGCGTTCGTTGCCGGATTAATTCCGTTGATGTTGGCTTCAGGCGCAGGTGCTTTGGGTAACCGTAGTATCGGTACTGCCTCTGTAGGTGGTATGGTGATCGGTACCTTGCTGGGTGTTATTATTATCCCTGGTTTGGTGGTTTTATTCTCCAAAAAACCAAAAGAAAAACGCGGTGCTACAGGTACTAAGATTATTGGAATACTAATTTTCTGTGGTTTGTTTATCTCTTCGTGTACCGTTCCTAAGAAAATGGCGAAGCCAGAGGAAATGGCTACACCTGCTTCCTTTAATGATGCTGCGGCCGATTCGGCCGAAAACTTGGCGCGCTTGCCGTGGCGAGAAGTTTTCAAAGATGAATTATTGGTATCCTTAATCGATACGGCACTCGTGCAAAATCGGGATTTACAGCAAGCCCTTCGCCGCATCGAGTCGGCACAAGCGTATTTCAAACAGCGCAAAGCAGCCTTATTGCCACAATTGGAGGCAGCGGCAGAAGCGGGATTAGTCAAATACGGTCATTATACCGAAGAAGGAATTGGTAACTACGATTCCAATTTTTCGGAAAACTTGACCGATAAAGAAAAAATTCCAGAGCCTGCTATACCCGATTATTTTGTCGGTCTGCGTTCCTCTTGGGAACTGGATCTTTGGGGCAAACTGCGCAATAGGCGAGAAGCAGCCTTTCAAACGATCTTGGCGGAAAATGAAGCCCGCCGCCTGTTGGAAACCGAATTGGTGTCTAACATTGCAGAAACGTACTATGAATTGATGGCGCTAGATCGTAAGGTCGCGGTATACGATGAAAATATCCAATTGCATGAAGATGTATTGGAGTTGATGCAAATACAAAAGGAATTCGGTAAAGCAACTGAGCTAGGCGTGCAGCAGTTCAAAGCATTATTGGCTGGTACGAAAGCAAGTCGTGCATTAGTAAAACAAGAGATCGTGATGTATGAGCATCACATCAATTCGTTGATCGGCCGTTTTTATCAGCCTATTGCGCGAGCAACGCAAGACAAATCGACTTGGCCACTCTTTGACACGCTGCAGGTAGGTACCCCAGATCAATTGGTAAACAATCGACCAGATATACGCTCAGCTTACTTCAGCATGTTGTCTTCGGCCAATGAGCAAGAAGCAGCCCGACTCAGCTTTTTGCCTTCGGTAGCGGTGAGCCCGTATTTAGGTTTGCAAAGTTTCCATTTGGATCAGTTGTTCAATGTAAATCGCTCGGTGACGTATGGTATTTTGGGTAGCGTCACGATGCCAATATTCAATCAGCGTAACCTGCAAACGCAGTATGCTATGATGCAAGCCAATTATGGCGTCGCATTTTTGGAATATGAGAAACGCGTATTGAATGCCTTCAACGAAGTATCTAACATTGTGCAAACGCAAGAAGCAATCGAAGATCGTGCGGTGCATGTGATTGACAATGTAGAAGCCTTGAATGCCTCAATCGATGCGGCAAACGAATTATTTTTCGCTGGTCGGGTGACCTATTTGGACATTTTTACGGCACAAAAAGAAGCCGTAGATGCGCAGATAAATGCCGTCAGCGTGATGAAAGAACGGGCAATCAATCAAATATTGCTCTATAAAGCACTGGGAGGTGGATGGCGATAACCTATTGACAAATACTACCTTATATTGTCTTAAATTAGGTAATATCGAAACGGCGGGTTCATCTGAACCCGCCGTCACCGTTTATACTATTTAAAAAGCACCGCAGTGCGGATTGATTTATTAATCAACCAATTTGCCAAGCGCCTCTTTGATACGGCGTAATGCTTCGCGTAAACTATCATCCGACGCCGCGTACGACAAGCGGATGTAATTGTTATTACCAAAAGAATCACCGCCAACAGTCGCGACATGACCTACATTTAATAGATACAAAGCCAAATCTGCCGAATCCTTAATCACATTGCCATTCGCATCTTTCTTGCCAAAGAATGAACTGATCTCTGGGAAGAAGTAAAAAGCGCCTTCTGGCAAGTTGGTTTTCACACCTGGGATATCTTGCAATAGATCGTATACTAATTGACGACGACGTGCAAAAGCTTCTTTCATCTCGTTCACGCTATCCAAGCCTTGTTCGTAAGCCATGATACCCGCACGTTGTGCGATCGAGCATGTTCCCGAAGTCGTTTGTCCTTGTAGTTTATCATTGGCTGCCGCAATTTCCTTGCTAGCCGCGATATATCCTAAACGCCATCCCGTCATCGCAAAAGCTTTCGAGAAACCATTCACGATAATCACGCGATCTTTGATCGCATCGAATTGCGCGATAGAAGCATGTGCAGTTCCAAAGTTGATGTGCTCATAGATCTCATCCGAGATAATGAAGATATTTGGATGTTTTTCAAAAACTTTCGCCAAAGCTGCTAACTCGTCCTGACTGTATACCGAACCTGTTGGATTACAAGGGGAGGAGAACATAAACAACTTGGTGTTTGGCGTAATCGCCGCTTCCAACTGCGCTGGCGTAATTTTGAAATCAGACTCAATCTCGGTATTGATAAAGACGGATTTACCTTCTGCCAAAGTCACCATTTCGGAATAAGAAACCCAATATGGCGTAGGGATGATCACCTCATCACCTGGATTGATCAACGTTAGGATCACATTAGACAATGATTGTTTCGCACCGGTAGACACGACAATCTGTGAGATATCGTAATCCAAATTATTTTCCTTCTTCAGCTTCTCTACAATAGCTTGGCGAAGATCCGGATAGCCCGGTACGGGCGAATAACGGGTAAAGTTTTCATCCAATGCCTTCTTTGCGGCTTCCTTCACGTGCTCCGGCGTATTGAAGTCCGGTTCACCCACGCTAAGACTGATCACATTGATTCCTTGTGATGCTAATTCACGACCTAATTTGGTCATTTTTAAGGTTGCTGACTCAGATAAATTATTTATCCTGTCTGATAGAAATGAAGTTGTACTCATGGTATTACAAATATATTACATAGTTTGCAGTATAAGGCCGACTTCCTTACAAATTTGTCATAATTACTATATTTGCCCTCCAACGCAAAAACAACATGAAATTAAAATTCGATCCCTTTATATTATTTCTATTTCTTTCCATCCTGATTGCTTATATATTCCCCGATTTGGTGCTGATACAAGAAGGACAGTTGGTAGAAACGGCCACCTCGGTAGGTGTAGCTTTGATATTCTTCTTTTACGGATTGAAACTAAGCTTCCAAAAAATCAAAGACGGCTTACAAAATTGGCGGTTGCATGTGGCCGTGCAGAGCTACACATTTTTACTATTTCCATTACTAGTATTGGCTTTCCGCCCACTGGTGCAGACAGCCTTACAGGAGCAATTTTGGCTTTCTTTCTTTTTCTTAGCAGCCTTGCCATCTACTGTTTCTTCTTCGGTGGTGATGGTGTCCATTGCCAAAGGCAACATTCCAGCCGCGATCTTTAATGCCAGTATCTCCGGACTTATCGGCGTGATCGTAACGCCGCTGTGGATGCAACTGTTTCTGGATTTTGGAGAGGTCGAAGTACTTGGAGATGTTTATTTAGGCTTGTTCAAAGAGATTATCCTTCCTGTTGTACTAGGTTTATTTTTACAACGTTTTCTTGGCGCTTGGGCTGCCAAATACAACAAAACACTTTCTAATTTCGACAAAGCGGTTATCTTACTTATTGTCTACAGTAGCTTTGCGGAATCTTTTGTTAGTGGTATTTTCGACACCATTGATAGCACGTATCTCCTTGCTGTCTTCGGCGGGACGGTTTGTTTATTCTTTGCGATCTGGTTTATGGTGGATATGATTAACAAGAAAGTGTTGAAGTTCAATCGGGCAGATCGTATTACGGCATTGTTTTGTGGTTCCAAAAAATCCTTAACCCATGGCAGCGTATTTGGAAAGTTTTTGTTTGTCAACAGTACTTCTGCGGGTTTGTATTTCCTACCGCTGATGATTTTCCATGCTTTTCAGATTTTGGTGGTCACCATTATCGCGCAGCGCTACCACAAGCAGGCAGAAGAAAGCGATGCTACTACGCTACACTAAGTAATAGCATCGCTTTCGGACTTCTTCAAGATTAATTAGAAGCCAATCGTAATGGATTAGCTGTATTTCCCTGCGTCCCTAGTAAGATTAATGTTCTATGAAAGCCTGCTCTGAGATCTATATTTTGCGAAGTAGCTAAAACATTCCCAGACTGGTCACGCACGGAATAGGTATAACTTCCTGCTTTTACTGGTACAAAGATCTGGCTTTCAGCAACAGAAGTTGCCGTTTCTTGACTACGGGGCGCAATATCTTCGATGACCTCATCGCCTTGATAGATTTGTACGCTTCCCACATTATTCGCCAAGTGAAGTAAGCGTACAGCCGCCGCAGCACCTAAATCTTGAAGTACGGAATCTTTCGTAAGAATTACTTTAGGCGCAGCTGCCGTACCAAAGGCAAAGCTAGAATAATAGGTATAAGGCTCGATTTTGAAAGTCGTGTCGACTAGATTCTGAGCTGCTGCACCCCTAAATGAAAATTGTCGATTTCCAATAGCAATATCGAAGCTTCTTGCTGTGGAATAATCGCCTGTATGAAAATTGTTACGATCCAATGCAAAAGTAAGGCGCGGCTCCTCGGTATAGGCGTTAATGACATTCAGCACCGCGAATGGTTGGCTGACATTATTGTCTTTCAAACAGCTACCGAACAGTACAATAATGAATAATATGAGTAGTGGATTGTGTATTTTTTTCATATCAGCGTACATTTTGATGCTTATTTTATTTTTTCAGTTGCTAAGTGAACGCTTTACCAATTACAGATGCTACATAACAGTCTCGAAATTTTTATCTGACATATAGTTGCATCTTCGGGTATGGTACAGCACATCATGTGGAAGTCATATAAAGTATTTTCAGCATACGGGTAAACTAATTCAAATAAAATTCCGTTATCTTAGGGCATAGACCATTTAATAAAGCCATCAAACTATGACATCAATAAAAAATGAATTGACAGGTTCATGGAAGTTGCTATCTTATATTGAGATATCCACCAATGGTGCTGATTCATTTTTCCCACTTGGAAATAACCCAAACGGCATACTAATTTATGCTGCGGATGGGTATATGTCTGTGCAGATATCTGGTACAGATGATAAAGATGAATCTTTATTAGAAGATAGTGTCAAATACTCCAACATCAACTATCGCAATTTTCTTTTTTTTAGCGGATCATACTATATAGACAATCGGCAAGCCACCGTGATTCACGATGTCATTACTTCCGTCACACCAGCACTGATCGGCAAAACGGTGGAACGTGACGTCACTTTCGAAGCTGATATTTTATATTTAAAGTCTACCAGACCCATTTTATCCAACGGAAAAATGGTGAATAGCTACATGACATGGCAGCGAATGGACAAGCCAGATCTCAGCCATCGGAAAGATCGACTCGCCGATAGAACTAGTCACAAAATCAGTATCCTCTAGTCTCAACTTTATTCCCGTGGTTTTACGCATTTTGTTTGCAGGATTATGTACAATAATTCTGTACCTTTGTCACTTCTAAAAGGAACTATGAGTGACGCAATAAAACACGAGTGCGGAATTGCCATGATCCGCTTATTAAAACCCCTCTCTTACTACCAAGAAAAGTATGGAACGCCCTATTATGGCATCAACAAACTGTATCTTTTGATGGAGAAACAGCATAATAGAGGTCAGGATGGAGCAGGAATAGCGACGATTAAGTTTGATGTAAAACCGGGTAACCGTTACATCTCACGATACAGAGCGATGGGATCTACCGCAGTAGCAGATATTTTTGAATATGTGCAAAAGAAATTTGCCGCAGTAAACAAAGCTTACCCTGAGCAATCCAAAGACCCACAATGGCTGAAGGACAATGTGAGTTTTACAGGAGAAGTATTGTTAGGGCACCTTCGCTACGGTACACACGGCAAAAATAGTATCGAGAGCTGTCATCCTTTTCTTCGGCAGAACAACTGGATGACCAGAAACTTGGTGTTAGCCGGTAACTTCAACATGACCAACGTAGATGAGCTACTCCAACAGCTTTACGATCTGGGTCAGCACCCGAAAGAGCAGGCCGATACGGTAACTGTTTTAGAAAAAATTGGTCATTTCTTAGATGAAGAAAATCAAGAATTATTCGATCAGGCCAAGCGCGACGGTTTTTCGAATATCGAAATAAGTGGACAGATTGGTAAAAACTTGGATGTTTCCAAAATTTTGACCCGCTCAGCCAAGACGTGGGATGGTGGCTATACCATTGCTGGTATTTTCGGTCATGGAGATGCTTTTGTGATGCGCGATCCGGCAGGAATTCGTCCAGCGTTTTATTACCAGGATGAAGAGGTACTAGTAGTGGCTTCGGAGCGTCCAGTCATTCAGACGGCGTTCAATATTCCATTGGGAAGTGTGCAAGAAATCAAACCGGGATATGCCTTGATCGCCAAAAAAGATGGCACGATCACGCAAGAAATGTTCCGCGAACCAGCCGTTCAGAAGTCTTGTTCATTTGAACGCATCTATTTCTCTCGTGGGTCGGATGCTGATATCTACAAAGAACGTAAAGCTTTAGGTAAATTGCTTTGTCCGCAGGTACTCAACGCCGTACAGCATGATATCAAGAATACCGTATTTAGTTTTATTCCTAATACGGCAGAAGTATCCTACTACGGGATGATGGAAGGCGTGCAAGAATACGTACGCAGACATCAGAAAGAAGTACTGTTGCAACGTGCTGATAAAATCTCGGACAAGGAATTGGACGATATGTTGAGCATTCAGCCTCGCTTTGAGAAATTGAATGTGAAAGATGCAAAATTGCGGACTTTCATTACACAAGATGCCGACCGTCAGGATATGGTACAGCACGTATACGACACCACGTATGGTATCGTACGCGATCACGAAGATACTATCGTCGCAATTGATGATTCTATCGTACGCGGTACCACATTAAAGCAAAGTATTTTGACGATCTTGGATCGCTTGAATCCAAAGAAAATCGTGATTGTATCTTCGGCACCACAGATCCGTTACCCGGATTGTTATGGTATCGATATGTCGAGAATGGGTGAATTCGTCGCTTTCGAAGCCGCAATTTCTCTTTTGAAACAGCGTGGATTGGCACATATCATTGAAGATGTATACCAAAAATGTTTGGCTTCACTGAACAAACCAAAAGACGAGGTAGAAAATTACGTGAAAGCGATCTACGAACCTTTTGAAGCGCAGGAAATATCAGACGAAATTGCGCGTATCATCAAACCACACCACTTAAATGCAGAAGTGGAGGTGCTTTTCCAAACGTTAGATAACTTACATATTGCTTGTCCAAACCATTTGGGAGATTGGTATTTCTCAGGAGATTATCCAACGCCTGGCGGAAATAAAGTTGTGAATCGCGCCTTTATGAACTGGATGGAAGGTAAAAATGTACGTGCTTACTTTAGCAGTAACTAATAACAAAAACGCTTTCAATCTTTAGGATTGAAAGCGTTTTTTGATTTGTCGGCGACGTGATCGTCTCAGCCGAGATCGTTTTACGGGGTAATGTCGCTTAGAAGTGATGTTGTTGAAGATCAGTGCCACGACCAAAAGAATGATAGATCCGGATAGCACAGGGCTAAGTACGTACAGATAACCCATACTGGATATTTTCGTGCCGCTCGCTACCGCAATCAACGCAGTCGCTCCGCCTGGCGGATGCAAAGTGCGTGTAAATTGCATAGCGACAATGGCAAAAGCAACCGCTAAGGGCGCGGTAATCCAGATGATGTCTGGACATATTTTACCCACGGTAACGCCTACTAAGGCAGAGACAACATGTCCGCCAACGAGATTGCGCGGTTGCGCCAACGGACTTTGAATAGCGCCATAAATCAATACACTGGATGCGCCGAATGAGCCGATTAAAAATATGCTTTCGAGGTGTGGCAATTGGAAGGATTGCAGCAAAGCAATGATTCCGATACCGATAAATGCGCCGAGAAATGACCAAAATTGTTCCTTAAAATCAACGAGGGTTTCTTTGTAGAATACGTAGCGATAAACCCTAAAATGCCTGTTAATACCTTTCTTCATGCTAACTGTGATTCGCTGTCCGAAATTAAGCATTGAAGAATCAAATACGTCCTTTTATGATGAAAAAAGCATTAAAAATATTCCTGATTACCGCGGTTTCGGTCTTCTTAATTCTATTTGCGTTGGTCGAGCGAATCGATCGTACACCAATGAACGAAACAGCACATTTTAAGACATGGAAAACGTTTATTAGCCAAAAGGAATTTGTTGAGCGAGATGGTGCGACGAAAGTAGGCTGGGCAAAAGTCAATATCACACCTTCCACATCCACGCCCATGGCGGGCTATGGCAATCGCTGGGGGAAGCATTATGAAGCGGTTCATGATTCACTTTATGTACGCGTCATCGCTGTACAAAATCCAAGCACTACGATTTATTTCCTCTCGGCGGATATGCTGATCATTCCACCCAATATTACCAATAGACTGGAAGCATTGCTTCAGAAAAACAACATTTCACTATCTAATGTGCATTTGAGCGCCACTCATACGCACCACGGACAAGGCGGTTGGGGACTAAAACTAGCTGGCAGGTTGTTCGCCGGAGCGTATGATGAAGACACGGAAATCAGACTTGCCAATCAATTCCACGATGCCATTGTGCAGTCTACAGCACAGCTAGAACCTGCACAGATTTATTTTGATGAGATCGAGGATACGGACAATATTCGCAATCGGCTTCCGGTAGAAGGTGGTCTGATAGATCCGTGGATTCGAAATTTGATATTTAAACGGGCTGACAGTACGCAAGCGGAATTAGTGACTTATGGTGCGCATCCTACCGTCCTGAACAGAAAATTCTTGCAGTTATCGCGTGATTATCCAGGTATGTTGCTTGATTCAATCGAAAACGAGAAAGGGCATTTCGGATTATTTATGGCCGGCGCTGTCGGAAGTATGGGCGCGTTGAGTGAGGGCGACTCTGACATTGCTTGGGCCAAAGGAATGGCGCATGGTTTATATTCAAACATGCAAGATAGAGAGCAAGATGGTTACCGACTATTAACTGATCAGCTCGTGAGCGACTATATAGAAGTACCAATGCCAGAGCAATCTGCACGGATTAGCTTAAGTTATGCTTTACGACCTTGGGTTTTCCGTACTTTCTTTGGGGCGTACCCAACCTACATAAAAATCACTAAGATCGGTGACGTTTTGATGCTGGGTATGCCGGCTGATTTTTCTGGGGAGATCATGACGGAGTTAGATCGTTACGCGCAAGAGCGCGGTCTACACTTGATGATCACGAGCTTCAATGGTGGATACATCGGATATATAACGCCAGACAAATGGTATGATACTGATCTGTATGAAACCACGACCATGTCTTGGAATGGCTTTCATTCGGGGGGCTATTTTACCCAAGTGGCCAAAGACATTATTGATAAGTTTGCGCAATAATACGCTGATCAATCTTGTTTATCGTCTTTTTTATCAGAGTGCCCCAATGATTTTTCTGGGTTGACCTCATCACGGATCAATTGTTTGAGCGCTTTGATTTCAGGAAATCCACCTTCCCGTTTACGATCATATACCACGCGCTCGTTAATACGGATCTGATATCTACCGCTTACGCCGCTTGGAATAAGCGTAACACCATGTACATCATCCACGAACGTGGTAAGTAATTCTTGCGCCATATACGCCGCTCGCAGCATCCATCCGCATTTCGGACAATATTCTATTTGTATCGTCGGTTTCATGATGACAAGATAGATTTTTCGCGAGATATTACCTACATTTAGTCCCAATATACATACTACCTATGGCTTCAGGATTTTTTGCAATATTAGATGATATCGGCGCGCTAATGGACGATGTCGCAGTAACCAGTAAGATCGCAACACGCAAAACAGCGGGTATTTTGGGCGACGATCTCGCGGTCAATGCCGAGAAAGCCACCGGCTTTTTGGCTAATCGGGAAATTCCGGTATTGTGGGCCATTACCAAAGGTTCGTTTATCAACAAACTGATTATCGTACCGGTGGCATTGCTATTGAATGCTTTCTTTCCAGTGGCTATTCAGGTGATCTTGGTTTTGGGTGGATTTTACCTAGCTTATGAAGGCGTAGAGAAGATCGTAGAATTCTTATTTCACCGCAAAAAAGCCGGTCACGAAGTCGTAGCGGAAGCAACTGTAGATGCGGCTGCCATGGAAAAGGCTAAAGTACGCTCTGCTATCACCACCGATTTTATCCTTTCTGTAGAGATTGTGATTATCGCGCTGGGTACAGTATTAGATCGTAGCACAACGATACAAGTCGTGACCGTTTCTGTTGTTGCGCTCTTGGCTACGATTGGCGTTTATGGAATCGTAGCTCTCATCGTGCGCATGGACGATGCAGGCTATCACTTAATCAAAAAATCGGATAACAAAGGATTCCGTGCGAAACTGGGCAATGTGCTAGTAAAAGCATTGCCGATTGTCATCAAAACCTTAGGCGTAATCGGTACCATAGCCTTAATCTTGGTTTCTGGCGGCATCTTCGTACACAATGTAGACTTCTTTCACGGCATACTGCCTAATCTACCAAGCATAATAACCGAAGTATTAATCGGTTTGATAGCGGGATTAGTTGCGCTATTTGCCGTATTCCTCGGCAAAAAGATCATGGGAGCATTTCGTAAAGCTTAGTGCTTTACGATTTCCTTGACGATTCCTCCCTGAGGTTCGCGCACAGTTTGTGTGAAGATAAATGCTTTGGGATCGATGGCATGTACAATATTGCGCAGTTTGCGTACTTCTAACCGGGTTACAATGGTGAAGATGATATCTACCTCTGTGCTATGCTCAAAAGATTCTTTCATAAAGCCACGTTCACCTTTATAAACCGTGATACCGCGATTCAACGATAATACCAGCGCGCGTTTCACTGCTTCACTATCCGAGGATACGATCGTTACACCCGTGTAGGCTTCAATACCTTCGATCACATATTTCGTGGTCTGGCTCGCGATTAGATAAGTTAGGATTGCGTATAGAGCTGTTTCGATCCCGATAAATGCGGCAGCGATAATGAATATAATCATATTCATCCCTAAGATGATTTCGGTAATGGTAAAGCTGCTTCGTTTGAAAGTTAGCAAGGCCAACACTTCCATTCCATCAAACGTACCGCCACCACGCATCGAAAGACCGATGCCAATTCCCATAAAAAAACCACCGAACATCGCCACTAAAAGACGATCGTGCGTAAGTTCTGGAAAGGATAGGAAATGCATGGTCAAAGCAATCAAGATGATTGTTAAGCTACTGCGTATCGCAAAATTACGACCTACTTTAGCAAATGATAACACGATAAACGGAATGTTTAGCAAGACTAATACAATGCCCAGATTCCAACCGTACACTTCATGTAATAATAACGATATTCCGGTGACTCCGCCATCCAGGAAGTGATTAGGAACCAAAAAACTTTTAAGCGCAAAACTAGCCGATAAGACACCCAATATTAGAAATAGAACATCATAAATAGTGAAAAGCGAACCATGTTTTTGGGAAGAAGAAGACATAATAGACTAAAGCAATTGTTGGTGTAGTTTTGTTATTAATTAGGCTGCAAAGCCGCAGGCCAAATATATCATTATCTTTCACTATTTCGAAACTATTCCCTAAGTTTGATAAGCGGCACAAGCTGCATTTCCATCTACTATGATTCGACAGACTTTGTTGTGCTTGCTTTTCTTTCCGTTGATGTTATGGGCGAATACCTTGGAAGATCTTCGTAATAAATATACAGACGTAGTTGCTGATAGCGAATTATGCAAAGATCTAATCGACAACCTCTCAGACAAGAAAGATTTATCATCTACCGAGAGAGCTTATCTAGGAGCTATACAAACTATATGGGCCAATCATACCAAAAGCCCCATCAGCAAATGGAAGACTTTTCAGCGTGGTAAAGATAATATTGAAGCTGCCGTGAAAGCGTCGCCCAATAATATCGAAATTCGCATGTTGCGATACTCTGTACAAAGTAACTGTCCAAAATTCTTGAACTATTATGATGAAATGGATGCGGATAGAGACTACATCGTAGAAAACAAAGCGCAGATCAAATCTCCTGCCTTGGTAAAGATGTACCATGGTTTGTTCAAATCCACCTAGTTCAATTCTGATCGGCATATTGATAGTTAATCTCACAAACTTTTAATCCTTCTCAACGTTTTACGGAAATGCAGCAATCCGCTACCAATTATCATATCGCCGTTTTAGGGGCTGGCATCACTGGAGTCACCCTGCTACTAGAAGGTTTAAAACAACAACTTTGGAAGGATAAATCTATCTTACTCATCGGCGATTCCCTGGTAAAAACGCCAAATAAACGCATATCATTTTGGTCAACAACAGACGATCTTGTACCCGATTTTCCACACTTAAAATGGAATAAGCTTGCTGTGGTCTCCAACGAGGGAAACAAAATACCATTGCAACTAGACGAATATGCGTATTACAGCTTTGATGCTGCGGCCTATCGGCAGCATGCCTTGGCAGAATTGGGTAAATACGACAATGTCACTATCGTCGAAGCTAAAGTAAAGCATGTTGATCAAAATGATGCACACTGCGAGATCCATACTGATCAGGGGCATTTTGTCGCGGATTATGTTTTTCAGACAGTCTATCAAAAGCCTGTGTTAAAGGCGAAGAGCCTGTATTTCTTACAGCATTTTACGGGCTGGAAAATTCGTACAGAGCAAGTCTTTTGGCAAAATGATGAAGCGATTATGATGGATTATCGCACTACCCAAGAGCATGGAACTTCATTTATCTACGCATTACCTGCTTCTCAGCACGAAATATTCGTGGAATATACGATCTTCTCCCAGACATTGATCTCTAGCGCTGAATATGCTGAAAAGTTAGATTTATACCTGCGGGAAGTTTGTGGAGTTACAGAGTATAAAATTTTGGAAGAGGAGCATGGTGTCATTCCGATGACGGATCACCATTTTAAAAGACGGGATGGCCGTGTGACTTTTCTAGGGTCAGCAGGAGGGGATACGCGCGGATCTACTGGCTATACGTTCACCAATGCGAGGCGAACCATAAATCATATTTTACAATCGTTCAAAAATGGTACCTGGCCAAATTTTAATTTCCCTCAGCAGCATAAAGAACAGTTTTATGATGCAATTTTGCTGCATGTATTAGCCCAAGGAAAATACCCTGGGCACACGTTATTTGCTGATTTGTTTCGGAAAGCGCGCGCTTCGCACGTCTTTCAATTTTTAGACGGTCAGTCTAATTTTCAGAATGACCTTCGCATTATGTTGAGCTTACGCAAATGGCCCTTTATAGTGGGCATGCTGCGGACGCTACGTTTGATGATAATCAAAAGATAATTAGCTCGCTTCTGCTAAATCCATGTCTTCGGCAGCTTCTTCTTCTAGAATCGCCATTAACAATAGGTAATATCCTTTTTCCAACCCTAATTTTGCTGCTTTTGTTTCGATAGTATCCATAGCCTTTATTTTTTGGTGTGTGAATGATATTGTTTTACGATAGGACTATTCCAAACGCGATGCCAAAGACAAAAATTTTGAGTAAGAGAGATGCATTCAGGTATTATGGCTCTCAGTTTTAACGTATAATACCCCCTAATGCGAGCATTTTACCCACGATAAAGCATACATCGCTTTTAAATAGATATAAAAGACGTTTGAAGCTGTCGCTTATACTGCGTGAAATACCTATGTCATCCGTACAAGTTGTGGTATGCGTGTATAGGCAAACTACCCGACATAGAAATAAATCGGGGAGTGTAACATGTTGTTAATGAAGATATTTTGCGTATGCTATTATTAGCTGATGGGTAAACTAAAGTGGAAAGTAGATCCTTCGCCCCAAATACTCTCTGCCCAGATACGACCATAATGTCGCTGTACGATTTCGGCAGATAAATATAAACCGATCCCAAAGCCAGCAATATTTTCCATGCCTTTGTTTTTCACGCGATAATAGCGGTCAAATAGATGATCAATATCTTCTGTTTTGATACCCATTCCAAAGTCTTGTACACTCACGATGATCATGCTATCTGCTTTGCGTGTGCTTACGACTACCTTTTTACCAGTAGGTGAATACTTCACCGCGTTGCTAATCAAATTGTACAGAACCGAGCTAATTTTCTCTCGATCGGCAGATAACATCACTGAATCCAATTCTTCATAGCTAATTTCATGACTATCGGATACATCCTTGGCTATATCAATGGTTTCTGTAATCAAGGTTCGCAAGCAAAACGGCTTTGGTTCTAAATGGATTTTACCAGAATCTAGACGAGAAACATTCAGAAACCCATTTATTAGGGTATTCATCTTTTTTAGTTGAGAGAAGAGCTTATCTAATTTATCGGAAGCAAAATCGTCGGCATTTGTTTGTGCTTTGCGTTGTAGGATTTGCGCATAACCACTCATGGCCGTCAAAGGTGTCTTCAGTTCGTGACTCACCATCGCGATAAAATCATCTTTCCGTTGGCTATCTGCCTTGGATTCGGTGATATCCAACAAAGTTCCAATGATGCCCGCGACTTCACCGTTCTCGTCAAGTTCCACTTTACCGGTAGAGTGCAACCACTTACGAGCAGAACCATCTGCGGGTTGAATCTGGTACTCGGTACTAAAGCGACCTTTGCCATCGACTGCATTTTGGATCGCTTCTAAGAATTGCATACGATGCTCTGCAACGATGATTGGTATCGTCTGGTCAAATAATAAAGGTATTCCAGTAGGAATGCCATGTAAGCGGTAAGCGATGTCGGAGAAGAATAGATTATTGCTACCCCAATCAGTTCGCCAGGTACCAAGATTAGCCGCTTCCATCGACAATACCAATGTGTCCGACGTTTTCTCCAATGCTTTTCGAGCATTGATTAAAGTCGTCACATCAGCGGCCACAGCCATTACACCAATGATGCGATTGTCCGATTGAATCGCTTCGATGGTAAGATTTAGATAAGTGGTTTCCACCACATTATTTCGCTTGATGCTCAGTGGGAATTCTGATGATATAAAACGTTCGCCCGTGCGATACACGTGATCTTTGATCTCTCGCATGCCCTGAGTTACTAATTCAGGAATAGCATCAAACAGCGGCTTGCCCACCGTATCTTCAGCACTGCGCCCCCAATACTGCAACATACGATCGTTCGCCATATCAATAATATAATCTGATCCTTGATAGATCGCAATAGCTACAGGAGCATTGGTAATCAGGGCGCGCAATTGTTGCTCCGCCTGATTGCGTACGCTCATAATCTTGATTTGAGCGCGCACCTTGGTAAGCAGTTCTGCTGCCGCAAAAGGTTTTACCAAATAATCATCCGCACCAGCTTCTAGACCATCTATGCGCGCTTCGGCTCCGGCGCGCGCCGAGAGAAAGATTACCGGCAAGCGCGCAGTGCGCGTATGATTGCGAATGAGTTGTAGCAATTCTTTACCATCCATTACTGGCATCATGATATCGCTCAATACCAGATCGGGCAGGTTGGCTTGTATACTATTCCAAGCGGTAGCACCGTTGGTCGCGATGTCGACGTGAAAATACGGGGTGAGCAAGCGTTTGAGATACGCGCGCATATCGGCATTGTCATCCACCACCAGAATGCGCATATTCATTGTATGCGTTTCTTCTTCTGGATTTTCTAAAATAGTGACAGGCGGCGAATGGAAATCAGTATCATCTTCTTGCTCCAACAAACTGACTGCTTCTTGTATAAATGCGCCTTTCAAGGCAGACGTATCTGCGTCAACGTCCGATTTAGAAACTAAATCTGAAGGTAGGTGCTCTTTTCCCATAGGAATGCGAACGATAAACGTTGAGCCTACACCTTCTTGGCTCTCCACACGGATATCACCACCATGCAACAATACGAGTTCATGTACTAGAGAAAGCCCGATGCCAGATCCTTCATGTGTACGTCCGGAAGCATTTTCCACTCGGTGAAAACGCTCAAACATGTGTGGCAATTCCTTCGCCGGAATTCCAGTACCGGTATCTTTAACACGCAGATAAGCGTAACTTTCAGCCTCGCTGATGGAGATTTGAATGCTTCCTTTCCAGGTAAATTTAAAGGCGTTCGAGAGTAAATTCAACACGATCTTCTCCCACATTTGCCGATCGACATATACATCATCGGAAATCGGAGCAACATCAACGATCAACTTCATGCCTGCTTTTTCAATAATCGATCGAAAACTGCTGGCTAAATCAATAGTGAGCTCTCCCAGATCGACTTTTTGATAAACGGCTTGCGTGCGACCCGCTTCTACACGACTGTAATCCAGTAGATTGTTGACCAACTTGAGCAAACGTAGCGCATTGCGATGTGTCGATTCTAACGGCGCTTGTAGGTCGGTAGGTAATGTCTCATTTTGTAAGATATCTTCCAGCGGACCCAACATCAAGGTAAGGGGAGTACGAAACTCATGACTTACATTACTGAAAAACAAAGTTTTAGAACGATCTATCTCTGCTAATGCTTCGGCACGTTTCAATTCTTGCTCATAGGCAAATACATTAGAAAATGCCGTATTATATGTGTTTTTTAGCTGTTCGTAGAAATTCCAGTAATCACTATCCAACGCTCGACGAGCGCTGACGCCCGCAACTAAAAAGCAAAACGCTTCTTCCTGTCCGCTAATGCGAATGGGCAATATAACCGCGGATGTTGGGCATTCGGGATACGGCTGGCATTCGTATTCTCCAAAAATACGGGTCAGATTTTTGACCTCAACCATCGCTCCACTATGTCTCGCTTCCTGTAAAGGCCAGCTACTGGTATTTTCTGGAAGATGTATGCTGTCAGGAGTAAGTTTACCGTCTCTTGGCAAGCCCGATAAACTGATTAATTTAACTAGATCTTGCTGACTATCTACTTGGTAAAGCATCAGAAACGGCAAATCCAGTGCGCAATCAGGTTGTAGATTGCGCGTCACATCCTCGATATCTTGGATACTTTTGGCTTCGCCTAATGCTGCACCTAAATCACGCAAAGCCTTGGTACGGCGGCCACTAAGAATCTTGACGGTGGTTTCGGTGATCGGATGAAAAATTCCTCCTACGCCACCAGATTCATCACGAATTGGCGCAAACGAAAACGTCATAAAGGCTTCTTCTAGGTATCCGTAGCGATCTAAAAACATCCGTTGATCGTTGATATACGTTCCCTCGCCTTGCTCGCCGCGCGTAAAAGCATCACCTACTACCTCTAAAGCGGTTTCCCAACAAATTCTAAAATTCTGCCCCATTGATTCGGGATGCTTAGCACCACAGATCGGCCGATAACTATCATTATAAATTTGTATGGTTTCTGGTCCCCAAGCGATTAGTATTGGAAAAGTGGAAGAAAGACATAGACTGACAGAAGTACGCAAACTCTGCGGCCAACTTTCTACTGGTCCTAGTGCCGTCTTCGACCAATCCATACTTCGGATCAGTGCACCCATCTCGCCACCTCCAGAAAGGAATTGAGGAATTTCTTCGTTTATATTCATGTAGTAAATGTTCGGTATATCCTACCGATAGGATGCCAGCCGACTGATGTTAAAAATACGTATTTCCTTTCTGATTTACTACAGCCAATACGCTACATTATCGCTGAATCAAATCGCGAATAGCAGCAGAAGCAATAGCACCACCGAATGCTGCTGGCAGATAAGACATCGTGCCATAGGCCGACTTTTTGTAATTGCTCCCGTCGGTATACAACAAAGATGCTTTATCTGGTAATTCAGTCGAAAAAGCTACTTTCACGCCATTTTCGATGTCATGCTTACGCAGTTTCTTACGGATGTGGCGGGCTAGCTTACAGTTGTACGAATCGCTGATATCACCGATGCGTATTTTGGTAGGATCGACCTTACCGCCAGCGCCCATCGAACTAATAAAAGGTATTTTAGCGGCAAAAGCCGAACGGATCAAGAATAACTTGGGTGTGATACTATCAATAGCCTCAATAATATAATCTGGCTTTAGATCGATAAAATGAGGGATGCGATCTGGTATTACAAATTCTTCAAAAACCTGTAACTCGAGCTCAGGATTAATGGCTAGCAAACGCTCTCGCATGATTTGTGCTTTGGAAACGCCATGATTCGTAGCCAATGCCGGAAGCTGCCTGTTTCTGTTCGAAGGATCTACGGTATCACCATCTATAATCGTCATTTTGCCCACACCACTGCGACATACGAACTCCGCCGCAAAAGATCCTACACCACCTAATCCAAGCACCATTACATGTGAATTGTTCAGGGTTTTAATGGCTTCGCCGCCAATCAAAGCTTCCGTACGAGAAAGCCACGATACATCTTTCATTCTTATTGCAAATACTAATTAAATACCTCTTCAAAATTAGACCATAATTGCGCTTGCAATTCGTCCATGCTCAAATTCCGAACGCGGCAAAAATACGTATAAATTTGGGAGATCGGTATGTCCGAATCGTCGGTCTCCAAAAAGAGCCTGCCAAGTGGAATACTGCTGATCAATTGATCCTGACGACCTTTTAAGATGTCTGCGCCAAGCGATAGATAAAATCCTTGCTGCAATAGCTGATCCGCCAGTTCCTTACTTTTTTTGAATCCATGCATGATGATGGGAGTGGTGTTTTTTGCGGCTTTGACCTGCTGGATCACTTCTTGATAGGCACGTACGCAGTGTACGATCACTGGCTTTGCAAATTCATTGGCCAAATGCAATTGCGTAGCGAAAACCAATTCTTGGGTCTGCCAGTCAATTTCCGTCACCTTATCCAATCCACATTCTCCAATAGCCAGAATGGCAGGGTTAGTTTGCAACATTTCGCGAAGAGTAACTAACTGAGCAGTTCCATCATCACGTATATACCAAGGATGTATACCCACCGAGCAGGCTTCGTCAAGCACATCATCCTGATCTACTATAATATTGCGCACGCGATAAACAGACGATGATGGTTGATCAGCTTGATGCGTATGGATGTCAATAAAAGAAGGTTTATCTTGCACGATGAAAATTCGGTTTGCTATTTGGAGCCGTATCTTTTGACAATACGTAGTGCGCTGTACTTTTGAATATCAAAATGCGGTTCGTCCAACGTCAATTCCGTAGGATACGGCATTCCCTTATCAAAAAAGTAAATTTTGGTCACACTACCATAATCATTGGTAGGGAAGAGGTCGGCACATTGCTCATATTGTGCCTTAGCTTGATCACCAACGGTGACAGCATACACACGTACAATTCCACCCTTGTTCTGCTCATTGCGTACAAAAGCGACTTCTTCAAAATCTCCCGGAAGATCTTTTATGTTGGGCTGACTGTAACTATCGTAGATAAAATAGCCTAACAAAAGGACTAATGCGCCAACGAACCAAATTATTTTACGTGATTTCATAATGTTTGTTTAGAATCTAATATTTTCTGCATCTCCCTTTTGGTCTTGCGCACCTTGGCTTCTAGTTGACTTCGGAACAAAGCATTTGTAACTCCTTTATCATCTTCAAAATTAGCAGGAAATTCCGGGAGCGATAAATGTTCTATAACCGTACCACCATCACGTGGCATACGCGCCAGCGCAATCTCCATGACGCTTTGGCCACCACGTGCACCGAAGCTAGTGGAAAGCAGGAACAGATGGGCGTCTTGATAGGGTTTTCGTCCTTTAATACGGCTTACCCAGTCAATTAGATTTTTGTATCCTGCGGAGTAATTGCCATTATGCTCCGCAAAAGAAATGATAATCAAATCTGCTGCATCCAAACGTGACGCAAAATCATATGCTAGCTGAGGTACGCCATTTTCTCTTTCTCGATCTGCCGAATAGATCGGCATCTCAAAATCATGAATATGCAAGATTTCGACTTCGTCCTCTTTGTAGTATTTTGATACGCTGGTCGCGAATTTCTGATTGATGGACTTGGAGCTATTAGAAGCGCCAAATGCTAAAACTTTCATGTTTAAAAGTACGATAATCTTTGCGAACGCACAACGGTAAACAGCTATCTATTATTCTGGAAGAGCTTCTACCACCACCTTGCCCTCACGACCAGGCGATCCAGAATAAACTTGCCCTTGTGGAATACCGCCCATGCGCGGGCCACCCATTCCAATGCGACTCATGACCAGTGCAACATCCGTTGGCGGATTTACACGACGACCACCTGCACTCGCATCGATCTTTAAATGTTGTTTGGATTTACTATCTTCTTGCTGTGGCACTAATCCGTTTGGATCGTAATGAACAGAGACATTACCACCGTCACCATTGGGATGCGTGCGCGTACCATTCATGGCGTCTATCCCTCGCGCAATGACATACAATGACTGGAATTTGGCAAAATTGACATCAATATCGAAGTTTGATGCATTATTCTTACTGCCAATACCTGAAAAGACCACATCTTTTCCGATTTCGGCATAACCAATGTTCAGTTGTACATCTTTCAATCCATAGAATTGCAGCGAAGCGCGATCTTTCATAATGAGTGTATCGATGTGCAAGGTCATGATAGAATCACGACCTTTGTTGCGAAACTTCTTGCTTTTCTTTTTTGATAAAACCAATTTTCCGATATGCTCTTCGATACGATTTTCTTCCTCTTTATCTTGTGCTGTAGCTACTTGACTATACGTGAGGCAAACGGTCAAGAACATACTAAACAGCAATGGTAAACCAATTAAGCGTTTCATAAGCGTGTAATTTTACATTTAGACCTGATGCTATGGGAATAGGTTTAATAATTTGTTAAGAGAGTTTATATAGTTGATATAGTTAATAAAGCTTATAGATTGCTGCAGTTTTGTGCATCGGTTTCGCAAAGACGTGAAGGAATAGCTATGGCTTCCCAAACTACAACGTTATCGCGAGGCAACGACGCGATCTTTACGAATAACTTAATGCAACATACTCTTAGATTGCCGCAGCCTCGTGCCTCGGCTTCGCAAAGACGTTTGATTAAATACACCGTAAACTAGACCCAATCTTATCTTACTTCGCGCAGATAACCGACGATCTTACTAGCCGTTCTGGCAGATGCGCCTGGCTCACCTAGTTTCTCACGCAATACATCATAGTTTTCCAGTACGCTGGCGCGATGTGCTGGATTAGTGATCAATTCGCCGATTTCATCCGCAATATTGCTGGCTGTACAATCCTTTTGAATAAGTTCGTGCACAGACAGATAATCATTTATCAAGTTCACCAGAGAGATGAAACGCACCTTAATCAGTTTCCGTGCAATGGCGATACTGATCGGGTTCGCTTTATACACCACGACCTGTGGCACGCGCAAAATAGCCGTTTCCAAAGTAGCTGTACCACTGGTGACAACCGCAGCAACCGCATGCTTCAAAAGATCGTAGGTCTGATCGAAAACAATCTTAATCGGCATATCGCCAATAATATGCTTGTAGTAAGCTTCATCAAAATTTGGAGCACCAGCAATGACCACTTGATGCGAAGGGAATTTGTGATATAACTCCGCCATCTCCGGCAAGATGCGTTCAATCTCCATTTTGCGACTGCCTGGCAATAGCGCGATAATATCTTCCTTCGGAGATAGTCCGTTGTCGGCCACAAAACTTGTATTGACCTCGTGTTTGGAAATCGCGTCCAGCAATGGATTTCCCACGTAATCGACAGGATAGTGGTATTCCCTATAAAAATCAACCTCAAATGGCAAAATACAGAACATGTGATCTACTACCTTTTTGATTTTATAGACACGTTTCTGATTCCACGCCCAAATCTTGGGCGAGATATAATAGCTTGTGGTGATGCCATTCTTCTTCGCGAAGTCGGCAATCTTTAGATTAAAACCAGGGAAATCGATCAGAACCACCGTGTCTGGACGCACGCGTAGAAGATCTTGCTTTACAGCTCGAAGATTTCTGGCAATGGAAGATAGGTTCATCACCACTTCTACAAAGCCCATAAAAGCCATCTGAGACGTGTGAATCAATGCTTTTTGTCCACTTTCGGCTTCCATCAGCGAGCCGCCCACGATGGCGAATTCTGCTTCTTTATCTTCTTCTTTTAATGCTTTTATTAAGTTCGCTCCATGTAGATCGCCTGATGCTTCACCCGCTATGATATAGTACTTCATATTTATTTTTACGCTTCTATTGTGCCTACTTCCATTGAAGTACGCTAATTTGTCCGTTGCTGCCAGCCAGATACACTCTTTTCCCAGTACGGGATTTTCCAAGAACGTTATAACTATCTGTCGAAATGGTATTCCAATGCTGTCCACCATCGGTCGAGATATCGGTACCCGACGTTCCCGTTGCTACTAATTTTCGTTTGTTCACGTGCAGCACTGCGGATCTAAATCCGCCGACAGGCTTGGCTGGCGTTATCCAATTTTCGCCACCATCATGGGTGAGGTATACATTATGTTCATTGCATATATCGTGCATATAATCACCACCTACCACTACACCTCTTTTGTTATCCCAGAAGCTCAATGAAAAAATTCCCTGACTGCTGGCTCCGCTGATAATCGGAGTCAGCATCTTATGCATCAACATTTTCTTTTCATTTCTACGATACAGTGCAGCAAAAGATCCGCCACTGCCAATCCAAAGATTATCACCTTGTAACTGCAACCCTGTGCCGCTAGCTGCAAATCCCACTTCACCGGGCTCTGCAAAGAGCAATAAACTACCAGAAACATCTTCCCAAGTTTCGCCTCGATCTGTCGTTTGTAGCAATTGGAAAAATCCATCGATCGGATCGCCAATAGCAAAACCGCGATCACCGTAAAAATCCATTCCGTTTAAGAAAATTTCTGGATCATCATTGTAATAGACTTCTGTCCAAGATGTTCCGCCATCCATGGTACGTAAAATGACCGCAGGCGCACCCGCACTCACAATCACCGCTTCATAATTGCTAAAGACTGCAATATCTCGGAAATCAGTTTCTTCATACCCCTTGGGACCGATCCATTCCCAGGATTTGCCTTTATCCAATGATCTGCCCACCGTGCCATTCGTACCGCTTACCCAAATCACGCGTTCTCCGAAGGTGTCTAATCCTCTAAAACCGCAATTGGCTTTTTGCGTTAATGGCTCAATGCTTTGTCCGAAGCTCACGAAGGTCGCAAAGCAACATAATCCTGTCAACATGGATGAAAATAGTTTCATAACAGTATGTGTATTGGTTTCTGGTTAGGTTAGTTCACTCATCAACTTATCAAAAGCCGACTGCAACTTTTCTAGTTGCTCTTCCAATTGTGCCACACGATCTGTCAACGCTTCTATTTGTTCGGTCGATCCTGATCGGGTAGTCAGTTGCTCGGATTCGTATTCGGTTTCATTAAACTCCGTTAGCAGCTGAATGTATCTAATCTCCTTTTGTCCAGCACGTTTTGGTGCTATTTGTACAAAAGCAGGTTCAGTGTTTTCTAATTTGCTTAGGAGCTGCACCACCTCATCAATGGATTCAAAATCGTACAAACGCCCCGAATTACTGTTGATCTCTCCAGGCGTTAATGGCCCACGAAGTAGTAACAAGCAAATAATAGCTAATTCTTGTGGCAACAGTGGATATTGTATCGCCAAATTGTGTTTGTACTTCACCGACCGGCTGCCGCCACCTACTACAGTAGACACCAAACCAAGCTTTCGCAAACTGTCTAAAGCTACAATAACCGTATTTTCGTCGTATTGTACAACAGGCCGGCGCGATGTTTTTTGGTTACACGCCGTTTGTAAAGCATTCAATGTAAGCGGATAATACTCCGGCGTGGTCTTTGCTTTCTCTAAAAGCACGCCTAATACACGTGCCTCTTCGGCATTTAATATTGGTAGCGGTTTATGTTCTTCCATCTGTATTGCTATTATACGATGTGGTAAGTTACATATATTTTCTATTCTAGTGTTATGGAAAACGGTATCCTCGTAGAAAGTCGACTACGGTCATTCTTTTCTTACCCTCAATCTGCACTAATTTCAAATCTAAAAAGCTATCGTTACAGGCAAATCGTAAATATGTTTTCTCATCTGTTTCGTATTCACCTGCGGCGATTGTAGGCATTTCATCCACTAGGACAGTTTCATATATCTTAAGTACCTTATTATGCAATTTAGTAAATGCGGTTGGGTAAGGGCTCAATCCGCGAATCTGATTGTACACATCTTTACCCGGTCTGTCCCAGTCAATCTCACAATCCTCTTTAAATATCTTTGGTGCGTGCTTCCAATCCGTTCCTGCTATGGCATCCTGTGGAGTCGGCTGGAGCGTTCCAGCACGCAAAGCATTAACCGTTTCTAACAAAAGCGTAGCACCAGCGCTCATCAATGCATCATGCAAGTCTCCGGCATTATCCGTATCCGCAATAGCAACTTCTTTTTGGAGTAAGACATTGCCGGTATCAATCTCGTGCTGCAGCAAAAAGGTCGTCACGCCCGACGTTTTCTCCCCATTCATCACCGCATGATTGATCGGAGCCGCACCGCGATAGTTTGGCAGGAGTGAGGCGTGTACATTTACCGTTCCATGTTGAGGCATATCCCATACGACCTCTGGCAACATTCGGAAAGCGACCACGATTTGCAAATCGGCCTGATAAGACTTTAAATCCGCTAAAAATTCCAGATTGCGTAATTTTTCAGGTTGTAAAACTGGGATTTGGTTCGCAACGGCATATTGTTTTACCGCAGATTCGTGCATTTTTTGACCGCGCCCAGCTGGCTTGTCGGGTGTAGTGACTACAGCCACGACCTGTTCGCCTGCTTGTACTAGTGCATCAAGAGAAGCTACCGCAAAATCGGGCGTACCCATAAATATAATTCGCATCGTATCTTTAAATCTTTTGTAGTTTGTTTCGCGTCATTCAGGGATGACATTTTTTATTAACTTTGCGAAGTTACAAAATATAATTTCAGCTTGAATTTCTCCTATTTTTTAGCCAAAAGGATCACCGTTTTCGGCCATAGAACGTTCTCGAAGATGATCATTCGAGTGACGATCGGTGCGCTGAGTTTGGCGATTTTGGCGATCATTATGGCGGTCGCCATTCTGAAAGGATTTAAGCAGGAGATTACCGACAAGCAGCGCGGCTTTTTTGGTGATATTATGATCGTCAAAAACGATGTTTCCACCTCGTACGAGAATGCGCCGATCGCGCTTTCAAGGGCTAAATTAGATTCTATTCGTGAACTACCCAACGTAGAAAATATCTATCCCTTTGCTACCAAAGCCGGCATTATCCATGTCAATCAAGAAGTCGAAGGTGTGTTGATCAAAGGTATTGACGGTAGCTATCGCCAAGATTTTCTATCGCGCATGCTTGTAGAAGGAGATACCATTAATTTTGCAGCAGAGAATGCCAACAACCAAATTCTGATATCTCAGCAAACGGCCAACAGGCTGCATCTGAAAGTTGGCGATAGTTTTATCATGTACTTCGTACAGCATCCGGTGCGCAAGCGCAAACTGGAGGTTAAAGGGATCTATACTACGCATTCGGAAGAGTTGGACAAGATGTACATCATCGGATCGCTGGATCTCATACGTCGTATCAATGATATGGCGCCAGAAGACGTAGGCGGTTATGAGGTACGGATCAAAGATTTCACGCAACTGGCACTCACTTCCAGCGTCGTAGAAGATGAGCTTCCTATACACATGGCGACCACTAACGTAGTCGAACAGATGCCGGATGTTTTCAACTGGTTGGAATTATTAGACATGAATGATAGCGTAATCTTTGTACTGATGGTGATCGTTGCGCTGATCAATCTGATATCGGCCTTGTTGATCAATATCTTGGAGCGCTCTAGCATGATCGGCATCCTGAAAGCGCTCGGAATGCGCAACACTGAACTGCGAAAAGTATTTTTGTATAACTCACTATACCTGATTGGTTATGGTTTGGTGATTGGTAATGTATTGGCTATTCTACTGTATTTTTTTCAGCGCAGCACACAGTTTTTCAAATTAGATCCCAGCATCTATTATGTTTCCTTTGTGCCAGTACAGATCTCTTGGTACGAAGTCCTTTCACTCAATGTGGCTCTAGTAGCCATTGTATTTGTCGTATTGATCATTCCTTCCATGTTGATTAGCCGGATCTCACCGATAAAAACCATTCAATTCAAATAAGATTTTCAAATTGTACAGTTTGGTATTGTTTTGGTTGCTAGACGACTAGAACCACGTTAAAAATTGTACATTATGGCTGAAAAAATTTCCTTAAATGCGGACAGATCTTTGAAAGTACCGCATCATCCCATTATTCCTTTTGTTATTGGCGACGGTATTGGACCCGATATCTGGCGCGCTGCAGTGCGTGTTTTCGATCAAGCCGTATCGCATGTATATGGTGATGAAAGAGCAGTTGCATGGAAAGAAGTATTGGCCGGCGAAAAAGCGTACAATGAAACAGGAAGCTGGCTACCAGAAGAGACCACACAAGCATTTCGTGATTACCTCGTGGGTATCAAAGGGCCTTTGACCACGCCGGTAGGCGGCGGTATTCGTTCGCTCAATGTCGCGTTGCGCAAGGCATTGGATTTATATGTTTGTCTACGCCCAACAAAATGGTATCCCGGCACACCAACCCCTGTACTGCATCCAGAATACATCGATATGGTGATATTTAGAGAGAATACAGAAGATATCTACGTCGGCGTAGAATATGCCTCAGCCTCCGAAGAAAGTAAACGTCTACAACAGTTCTTAAATAACGATCTAAAGCTGGATTATGATTTTCGCGCCAATACAGGTCTGGGTGTCAAAGTGGTATCGGAAGAAGGTACCAAACGTTTGGTACGTGCCGCGATACAATACGCTCTAGAACAAAATCGGCCTTCTGTAACGATTGTACACAAAGGCAATATTATGAAATACACAGAAGGCGCATTTAAAAATTGGGCTTACCAGCTGGCTGAAGAGGAGTTCGGCGATCAAGTCTATACGTGGGATCAGTGGGAGAAAACAAAAGCAGAAAAAGGGCAGGAGGAAGCGAATAAAAAGCAACGTGAAGCACAAGATGCCGGAAAATTAATCGTCAAAGATGTGATTGCCGACAACTTCTTGCAGCAAATATTATTAGCACCGCGCGATTATTCGGTAGTAGCCACCCTCAACTTAAATGGCGATTATGTATCAGACGCTTTGGCGGCCATCGTTGGCGGTATTGGTATTGCGCCGGGCGCGAATATTAATTACCAAACTGGTCATGCGATCTTTGAAGCCACACATGGCACGGCTCCGCGTTTTGCCGATACCGACACCATGAATCCTTCGTCTGTAATCCTTAGTGGTGTTTTACTATTTGAATACCTTGGTTGGGATGATGTAGCTACTACGATTACCGAAGCACTCGCCAAAACGATCAAAGGAAAAACCGTCACGGTAGATTTCTATAATCAGATGGAAAATGCCACTTTGTTAAAGACAAGCGAATTTGCGGATCAGATAATTGCCAATTTTAGTCCAGTTTCATAAGATATTGTCCGGTCTTTTTTTGCAACTTTGAGCGCCATAGATGACGGCACATTACCATATGTACAATTTTAAAAATGACTACGCTGAGGGCGCGCATCCTTCGATATTAGAACGCTTAACAAAAACCAATCTGGTACAGCAGGCTGGATATGGCGAAGATGAATACAGCTTGCAGGCCAAGGAGATTCTAAAAGAAAAGTTGGGGAACAAATGGGCAACGATTCACTTCGTGTCCGGCGGTACACAGGCAAACCTGTTGGTCATATCTTCTTTGCTAAGACCACATGAAGCGGTGATCAGTGCGGCTTCGGGTCATATTTTTACTAACGAAGCGGGCGCTATTGAATCCGTTGGGCATAAGGTGATTGCTGTGCCTACAAAAAATGGTAAGATCACGAGTGCCGATATTGAAAAAACCTTGCTAGCATACCAGCTGAAACCGCATGTGGTAAAGCCACGTGTAGTATACATTTCCAACACGACCGAGGTGGGCACGGTGTATTCGAAAACTGAATTGCAGGATTTGTACACACAATGTAAAGCCAATGATTTATTGCTTTTCTTGGATGGCGCGCGCTTAGGCCATGCATTGATGGCGCCGGGCAGTGATTTGCTGTTGGAAGATGTAAGCAGATTTACAGATGTGTTTTATTTAGGGGCTACTAAAAATGGTGGTTTATTGGGCGAAGCAATCATTTTTAATCACAGCGCTGTCGGTCAGGAATTTGAATTTGTCATGAAGCAAAAAGGCGCGCTACTTGCCAAGGGTCGTTTGCTCGGAGTACAATTTCTTTCTCTCTTTGAAGGCGATCTGTATATGGAGCTAGCGCAACATGCTAATTTGATGGCGGCGAAGATCGCGAAAGCCATTCAAGATTCCGGCCACCAATTTCTTTCAGCTCCGCAGTCCAATCAGCTTTTTCCGATCTTGCCCATGCCACTCATTCAAAAATTGTTAGAAAAATATCAGTTTTACATTTGGCAACAAGTAGACGAAACTCAGGCTGTAGTGCGCTTAATCACGTCATGGGCTACGCCCGAGATGATTGTAGACGATCTGATAAAGGACATCCGATTGTATAAACAGGACGAGGTGGTTTCAAACCCTTCTTAATCCTTTTTTATTCTACCGTATTCTTGCTATTTTTGCTTTTTAAGTACATCTAGGGAACAATCGGGTTATGCCAGTAAAGATACCAAACAATCTACCAGCTATTGAGCTTCTCAAAGAAGAGAACATCTTTGTGATGAGTGATTTACGCGCTAGCACGCAGGACATTAGGCCTTTGCGCGTCTTGATCTTAAACCTGATGCCCTTGAAAATTACCACCGAGACCGACTTTGTACGCTTGCTATCTAATAATCCATTGCAGGTTGAAGTAGAATTTCTACGCCTAGATACGCACACGCCTAAAAACACTTCTGAGGAGCATTTAGAGCTGTTTTATAAAGGCTTTAGCCAAGTAACCGAGAATTTCTATGATGGAATGATCATCACGGGGGCGCCGGTAGAAATGTTGCCGTTTGAAGAGGTGAGTTATTGGAATGAGATGAAAGCAATCTTTGACTGGGCCAAAACGCATGTAACCTCGACTTTGTATATCTGTTGGGCAGCGCAAGCCGCTTTGCACCATTTCTATGGTGTAGAAAAAGTTCCATTAGATCACAAACTTTTTGGTGTATTCAAACACAGCACAACGGAAAATCGCAGTCCGTTGTTTAGGGGTTTCGATGACGAATTTTATATCCCCCATAGTCGGCATACCACGATTGCTAAAGAGGAACTCTTAGCACAAAACGAGATTTCCATTTTAGCAGAATCCGATGAAGCAGGCGTTGCGGTGGTCTGCTCACGTGGCGGTCGAGAGTTTTACCTAACGGGGCATTCCGAATACTCTCCGTGGACGCTGCACGAGGAATACTTACGTGACGTGGAGCGCGGTAGCGAGATTCAATTACCGATAAACTATTACAGAAACGACGACGCAAATAATCCGCCATTAGTCCGGTGGAGCGGACACGCTAATTTGTTATTCAATAATTGGCTCAACTACTTCGTCTATCAAGAAACGCCTTACGATCTCCGCGATGTGCCACATTTAGGCTCGTTAAATGAGCCTAACGCAGCAACCGCTGACAAATAGCTTCCGCTTGCGGAATGGTGAGTCGGCGCGCGCCAACTTTAAGCTTTGCTTTCTTATAAAATGTACCATCCAAGAACATTTCTTGAATCAGAGGATGTACGTAATATTTCTTGGCTACAGCGCGTGTATTGCCTAATTCTCCTGCAATCTGATCAATAATGGCATTCAACAGCTTTTGGCTGTTTTTCAATTCGTATTCAGACTGTATGGCTGCCATCAATTTGACTGCTAATATGGTCGCACCCCAGATTCGAAAACTTTTCACGGAAAGCTTATGCTCCGAATTCTGCCCCTTTAGATAGGTATTCACGTCGCGACCACGCAATTTTCTAATTCCTTTCGGTGCGGCAGGATCCAGATACTGAAACAAGTTCTTACCCGGGATCTCCGACAATGAGGCTACAAAATTGTATAACTTCTTGTCATTCACCACATGTAATTGAGGTACACCTTTCTTCCCGACGTAGCTAATGGTGACGCCTTCTTTGGATAAGGTTACATGCGATTTTTTTAAGGTAGTAAGGCCGTACGATTTATTGGCCTTGGTATATCGCGCATTTCCCACACGCATCAGCGTACGCTTGATTACGACCAATGCCAATGCAGCCACTTTGTCTTTGGTCCACTCAGGCAACTTCAAATCCTTATTAATTCTTCGTTGTAACTTCGGCAAATAAGGTCCTAATTCCAACACTTTTTGGAATTTGCTATCATTCTGATCTTGGGTCCATTCTTTATGATAGATGTATTGCTTCCTATCTCGGACATCGTATCCGAAACATTGAATATGGCCTTTGGGATCAGGACATATCCATACGCGCTTCCAAGCAGGAGGGATTACCAACGCTTGAATGCGCTTCAAGGTTCGTTCGTTGGTAATGTATGCACCACGCAGATTTTGGTAACGATACGATTTACCCACTTTTACTCGCTTGTAACCTTTGCAGGTACAGTCTATGTATTTATATGCGCTCTTAGTCGCTTCGTCGCTATTTTTCATAGGTATTGTTGTGCTAGTCGGATCTATCACATCCGCGTGATAAGCAACAGACAAGTTGGGATATTTGTTTCCTGTGTGAAGAAGATAGTATCTAAAAACTTCGCTTAGCGTAATTGTGACATAAACAACCAGAGGAAGTCGAAATTAAAGTTTATTATTGTACTATATTAATCAAACAAATCGGCTGATAAATGGTTTTTAAGACATCAGTCTAAGGAAAACAGTTTAATAGTATACTTTGGTCATGCAATTTCGACGCATCCATAAACAGAGCAAATATGAATTATAACTTAATACAAGATGTAATCCAATTGGTATCGGAGTTCGAGCGCGCACGCATATCAGATGAAAGATATACAAGTGATCTGCACGGCTTCAAAAGCTGGGTGGCAGATGAGCAGAATACAAAACAGCAGCAAATGCCAACGTGGACAGGCATCGAAAGTGGGCGATCGCCGGAGAGTGTGATTAGCACTTTACTAGTTCATTTGAGTCGATATGCTAAGAATTACTCACGCTCCGTGCTTTTTAATGCCGAGTTTTCGACTCAAGAAGACTATATTTATCTGATCAATCTAAAGGCTTTTGGCGAGATGACCAAAATGGCTTTAATAAAGAAAAATATCCAAGATAAACCGGTCGGTATGCAAATCATTAATCGATTGGTAAAAAACGGTTGGGTGTCACAGCAAGATTCTGCAACAGATCGACGTAGCAAAATGATCTCGATTACAGATGCTGGCTTACACATTTTAGAAGAGCAAATGCAAAAAATCCGACAGGCTACGCAAATTGTGTCGGCAGATCTATTGTACGAAGAGAAGTTGGAATTGATTCGCTTATTGCAAAAACTAGAAGCTTTTCATCATCCTATATATGTGCGCAATGCACCAGCAGAAAAGCTGTTAGATCAAGCTTATCAACAATTAAAATCTACCACGATTATAAAATGAAAAAAAGGATTGCCATTATAGGATCCGGTTTCTCTGGATTATCTGCTGCCGCTTATGCCGCTGCCGAAGGTCATACGGTGCATGTGTTTGAGAAAAATGCTGGTCCTGGAGGTCGTGCACGCCAGTTCCAAACGGAGAACGGATATACTTTCGATATGGGACCAAGCTGGTATTGGATGCCTGATATCATCAACAATTTCTTTCAAGACTTTGGAAAACAAGCCACCGATTATTTGGAGTTAATCTCTTTGGATCCGCAGTTCGAAATGGTTTTCTCCAGAGATAATGTGGCCATACCACGCGATTATGCGCAGATGAAAGCCTTATTTGAGCAGATCGAACCGGGCGCGGGACTGCGGCTCGACGAATTCATGGAAGCCGCCAAATACAAATACGAAGTAGGTATGCGGGATTTTGTAAACAAGCCTTGCTACAGCTGGTTTGAATTCATGTCGCCTAAGATTGCCGGCAGTGCGCTACGACTAGATTTGCTGTCGGGTTTTAGGAAGTACGTAAAAAAATACTTTACGAATCCGAAATTGGTTTCCTTGATGGAATTTCCGGTCATTTTTCTTGGCGCTTCTCCACGTAATATTCCAGCCATGTATAGCTTGATGAACTATGGCGGTTACGCCCTAGGCACTTGGTATCCAAAAGGTGGTTTTTACGAATTGGTGAAAGCAATGAAATCCGTTGCGGAGGAGCAGGGTGCAGTATTTCATTTCAATCAACCGGTAGAAGCCATAAACTGTGCAGATGGTTCGGTGCAGACTTTATTAATAAAGGGCGAAGAGCATGCCTTTGATGTGATAATCGCGTCTTCAGATTATCACCATACCGAAACCTTATTAGCACCATCACTCCGCAATTATGACGAAAAATACTGGGCTGGCCGTACTTTTGCGCCTTCTTGTTTGATTTATTATCTAGGATTTAATGAGCGTATCCCCAATCTAAAACATCATACTTTATTTTTTGAGAATGATCTGGATGCACACATAGACTCTATCTACGTGGATAAATCGTGGCCAGAAAAACCATTATTCTATGCGTGCTGCCCATCGCAAACAGATGATAGGGTTGCACCAGAAGGCCATGAAAATATATTTCTACTGATGCCTCTGGCTATGGGAGTTACGGATGATGAGCCGACTCGGGAACGTTACCTCTTGGAAATGATCGCGCGATTGGAAAAACACACAGGAACAATCAATTTGCTGGAAAAGATCGATTTCAAAAAAAGCTATTGCGTTTCTGATTTTATGCAAGATTACAATGCTTATGGCGGTAATGCATATGGATTAGCCAATACCTTGTCGCAAACAGCGGTGTGGAAGCCATCCATCAAAAACAAAAAACTGAAAAACTTATTTTATACAGGACAGCTGACTGTGCCAGGTCCCGGTGTACCACCATCTATCATTTCTGGTAAGATTGTCGCTTCTGAAGTCAATAAACTTAATACACACACCTATGAAAAAGCTGTTTGATGAATTAAGCTTCCAAGTAAGCAAAGCCACCACCGAAAAATATAGCACCAGCTTTTCCTTGGGAATTCTGGCTTTAGATAATTGCATTCGGCCGGCTGTATATGCTATTTATGGATATGTGAGATTAGCAGACGAGATTGTGGACAGTTTCCATACATACGATAAGCAAAAATTGCTGGAGCGGTTTAAAGAACAAACGCATCAAGCGCTGGATGAGAAGATCTCGTTGAATCCTATCCTACAGTCTTTTCAAGAGACGGTACATCGTTATGACATTGATCGGGCACTGATCGAACAGTTCTTGCATAGCATGGAAATGGATTTAAACCCGACAGAATATAACACCGAAAAGTACAAGGAGTATATCTTGGGGTCGGCCGAAGTGGTAGGATTGATGTGCCTGCAAGTATTTGTCGATGGCGATAAGTCTGCCTACGAAACTTTGAAACCATACGCGATGAAACTCGGATCTGCCTTTCAGAAAGTCAATTTCTTACGTGACTTGAAAGACGATTATCAAGTATTAGGACGTACTTACTTTCCTGATGTAAATATGGCCGTGTTCGATAATGCGATCAAATCTACTATTGAAGACGACATTCATACGGAGTTTCGTGAAGCTTTGGTGGGCATCAAAAAGTTACCCGTTTCGGCGCGCTTCGGAGTTTATCTGGCGTACAAATATTATCTTTCTTTGTTCAAAAAGATCAAACGATTGCCTGCGCAGCGTATCATGAGTGAGCGCGTCCGGATACCCAATGGCCAAAAGATGTCGTTGATGATGCAAAGTTATGTAGCGTATAAAATGGCTATTATGTAGTCCATTTACTATGAAAAATCTAATTACATGATCTATAGTATATACCGAGAACAACATGTGAAAGGAGATATTGAATCAATTTGGGCATTCTTTTCTTCACCACATAATCTGGCCGAGATAACACCTAAGGATATGGCTTTCGTAGTCAAAAGTGAGGTGGAAGATCGGTCCATTTACAAAGATCAAATTATTGATTATACGGTAAGTCCGATATTGGGTATTCCGCTTAAATGGCGTACGCGTATAACGGACGTAGTGCCTTTGCAGCGCTTCATCGATTTTCAGGAAAGCGGACCATACAAATTGTGGGAACATACCCATACCTTTACTCCGGAAGGCGATAGCGTTTTGATCACCGATCATGTACGCTACGAACTGCCATTTGGCCCTTTGGGTACACTGGCGCATCAGCTTTTTGTAAAAAAGAAATTGAAAAACATATTCGATTATAGACATCAAGTCTTAGACAAAAAATTTAATCATAATACTGTGCAACTATGAATTTTTTAATCCTGTTGGCCACCTTTCTGATCATGGAAGGAATTACCTGGACGGTACATAAATATGTAATGCATGGATTCTTATGGCGATTGCATCGTGATCATCACGATCACAGCACCGAAGGCCATTTAGAGAAAAACGATTATTTCTTCGTGATCTTCGCGATTCCAGCCATTGCACTGATCTATATAGGCAGCACACAAGGCTTCAATTATTTGTTTTATATCGGGTTGGGTATTACCTTATACGGTTTTGCTTACTTCTTTGTACACGATATTTTTATTCACCAGCGGGTATCATTCCTTCGGAATACGACGAATCCTTATCTGATGGCCATTCGCCGTGCGCACAAACAACATCACAAACACACGGGTAAGGAGGAAGGCGAATGTTTTGGTTTCCTGTGGGTGCCTGTGAAATATTTTCAGATGTATTTTAAAAAAAATCAACAGCATGAACGTTAGATTACAGACTTACCTCATACTTATTTTCGCTATTTGCATCCTCGGTTGCAGTACGACGTATATACCAAAAACGGCTACTCCTGTCAGCTCATTTGAGGTGGATCGCTACTTGGGCACTTGGTACGAAATTGCTAGACTTGATCATAAATTTGAAAAAGGATTGTCGCACGTTACGGCGACCTATTCAACCAATGATGATGGCAGTATTAAAGTGCTCAATAAGGGATATAATAAAGAAGAGAAGGAGTGGAAATCGGCCGAAGGAAAAGCAAAGTTTCGCGGTGAACCGACCACTGCGGCGCTAAAAGTTTCCTTTTTTGGACCATTTTATGCGGGCTACAACGTGATTGCTTTAGACAAAGATTATCGGCATGCCTTGGTGGCTGGTAAAAACTTCGATTACTTGTGGATACTTTCTCGCGAAACCACGATTCCAGAAGAAGTTAAAGTAGATTATTTGCGCTTAGCGTTGGAAGTGGGCTATGATATTGAAGATCTACTGTGGGTAGACCAAGATCCAGCTACGAAAGGAGCAGATGAAGGATAAGGTCAATATTTTTTGGTTTAGAAGAGATCTTCGATTGGAAGATAATGTCGGTTTATCCAAAGCATTAGCACAGGATATCCCAGTAGTTCCGATCTTCGTATTCGATCAAGAGATTCTATCTAAATTACCGAATACCAAAGATATACGAGTAGATTACATTCACCAAGCACTGCAATCTCTACAAGATAAATTGGAAGAAGTAGGCAGCTCACTGCATGTCTATCATGGAAAGGTGGAAGATGTCTTTACGGAGCTAATCCAAAAGTTTGACGTACACGAAGTATTTTGCAATCGGGATTACGAACCTCAAGCGATCAATAGAGACAAACGCGTTCAAAAGATGTTGGCTAAAGAGGACGTAACCTTCTCCGATTTCAAAGATCAGGTCATTTTCGAAAAAGACGAGATTCTGAAGAATGACGGCACACCGTACACCGTATATACACCGTATGCCAAGAAATGGCGGGCAGCACTAGAACGCAAGCACTATACGACAGCGCCAAGCACTTTCGATGGTTTTTACCAGACAAAGAAAAAGTCTATTCCTTCCTTGAAAACATTAGGTTTTGAGAAGACTGTGCTGAACTACGAGATTCCATCACTCACTCCTGGAATGATTGGTGATTACGATCAGCATCGGGATTTTCCAGCAGAAGATCGTACTACGCGGTTGGGTGTAGCACTGCGATTTGGCACTATATCGGTACGCGAATGTGTGAAAACAGCGCTCAAGAACAATGATACATGGTTATCCGAGCTGATCTGGCGCGAATTCTTCATGCAGATCCTATTTCATTTTCCGCATGTGGTGGATACCAGCTTCAAGTCAGCTTACGACAATATTCGCTGGCGCAATAATGAAAAGGAGTTTGAAAAATGGTGCAAGGGAGAAACCGGTTATCCAATTGTAGATGCGGGCATGCGACAACTGAATGAAACAGGTTTTATGCATAATCGCGTTCGGATGGTCGTCGCCAGTTTCTTATGTAAGCATCTGCTGATTGATTGGCGCTGGGGCGAAGCCTATTTTGCCGAAAAATTGCTTGATTATGAGCTTTCTTCCAACAATGGCAATTGGCAGTGGGCAGCAGGATGTGGATGCGATGCAGCGCCGTATTTTCGGATTTTCAATCCCGATGCACAGACCAAGCGATTTGACAAAGATCTGAAGTATATCAAGCGTTGGAATCCACATTACGCTGATCGGATAGAAACAGCCATAGTAGACCACAAAGAAGCGCGCGAGCGCGCACTAAAGACATATAAAGAAGCGCTGAACGAAGCGAGATCCTAGTAGCGAGGTATGGAAAGAAATAAGGTAGTATTAGTAGATCAAAACGATCAGACAGTGGGAGAGATGGACAAATTGCTGGCACACGAGCGCGGCGAGCTTCATCGCGCATTTTCCATCTTTATATTCAATAGCCGCGGAGAAATGTTGATACATCAACGCGCTGCCGACAAATACCATGGCGGCGGTTTATGGACCAATGCCTGCTGCTCGCATCCGCAGTTGCACGAAGATCTCGAACAAGGTGCGCTTCAAAGACTGCAATTCGAAATGGGATTAGTTTGTCCGATCAATGCGCTTTTTTCATTCATCTACCACGCCAAAGTAGAAAATGATTTGATAGAGCACGAGTTTGACCATGTTTTTGTGGGTTACAGTGATGATACACCATTGCCTAATCCTGCCGAAGTACAAGACTTTCGGTGGATCAGTGTGAGCAAATTACAAGAGGAAATTCGGACGTCACCTGAAAAATTTACCTACTGGTTTAAATCAGCGCTGGATCAGGTACTCAGCACATTGGAACAAACTAATTCGTTCGCTACGAATCGATAGGCTTTTTTTAAGACAATTATTTCTTCGTATCAAGCAAACCGAATATTGGAATTTACTGTTATGAAATAGGGTGACATACTTTTCTTAGTGATCATGATGCCCATTTCAAACAACAAGACAGATACTGATGAAAATTACGACAATATTACTAGTAGCTTCCAGCTTTCTATTGAGCACGGCTTGCGGCAGCAAACGCATGAATAATGATAGCGCACAAGAACAACCAGGTTTGGATGCATCGCGTAATTTGGTCATTTATTACGATAAAGACACGGGCAATGATCAGTTGCTAGAAGCGGTACAAACCTTCGGTGCAGAAGTGGTATACCTATATGATGCTTTGAATGGCGTAGCGATTAGCATTCCAGATGATAAGCCCATGGAAGATGCCATCAATTATTTCGAAAAAATTGCGGGAGTTACTTCCGTAGATAGAGACGGCATGATGTCTATCCAAAATCAAATGGAGAAATAGACCTCTTTTAGCCATCAAATTTTCCTGATTTAATTTTCACAAATGTTTGAATACAATTACATTTGTGAAAATTAAAATTTCGGGTGTCATACATCTACCTTTCTCTGCTGAACCGATCCCTTATCCAAGCTTTACAGCGTTCGGAATGCATACCTATGGTGAGTAATAATCTATGCTCCGAATCCACAGCTAATCTGCCTACCTGATGAATACGCTTCGCTATAGAGATAGTACAATAGAAGATCTACCAACTATTGTTGCCATTTACAACTCAACCATTGCTTCGCGATTAGTCACTGCCGACGTAGACCCTGTCTCGGTAGAAAGCAAATTACCCTGGTTTCACGATCATTCAACAGATAAGAGGCCACTGTGGATCATTGAAAAAGAAAGCGACGGAACAATAGTGGGATGGGCGAGTTTCCAATCTTTTTATGGTAGACCCGCCTATGATGGCACGGTAGAGATTAGCATCTATCTACATGAAGCGCAACGCGGACAAAAGTTTGGCAATGCTATACTACAATACTGTATTGATCGAGCTCCCGATTTCGGCATCGATGTCTTATTGGCTTATATCTTCGCGCACAATACACCAAGTATTGGCTTATTCGAAAAATTTCACTTTTCCGAATGGGCAAATCTTCCGGATATCGCCGTGCTGGATGGACAGCGGCGTAGCCTCAAGATTTTAGGATTAAGAATATTAAACTAGATTACTTGGAATGGTTTAATTGTCCGCATTATCTTTTAATAAGATCACTTCGAGAAATTAACATAAACACCTCATGTATTTAGCTACAAGTAGTAGCCACATACCATTGATTTTCTCTTGTCTAAACAAACTCACAGCATCGGTTTCCACCCAGACTACATGATGATGCTTGTACAATTGAATTTGTCTGAAAAGGAACTTTATTATTAAGCCACAAGAAATAATAAAAACACATTAAAATTAAAATTTTTTAATCAATAAAATAACCAAACTTCAACTCTTCTATTTTACAACAATAAAATTATACAAAATAAAAATTCGTATTAATTAAATATTGTCGTTTAAATTATTTTATTTTGTAGATGAAATGCTACAAAATCAATATCATTTGCGTTTCAGCATGATTCATCAATCAACAGTATGGCCACATAAATAACATGTGTTAAAAAGTTATCATTTAAAGATTACAATATTAAAACATAGAACATCATATTTTACAACTTAAACGACAAAAAAATGAACAACAATCCAAAACGACAAAACTATGAATCTCCTGCAATCGAAATTTCATACGTATCCTTGGAGACCGCCATCGCTGCTGGATCGATAATAAGAGAGAATCCAAATCCACAACTTACAGATTTGCAAGACGTAGAAACGGTGGATATTTGGAATTTTTAGTGGAAAAAGCAAAAATGATGAAAATTGAACGCAGTATTTTTGCAACAGTCATCCTAATCATATTAATTTTATTTGGATGTTCTGACAAATTGGTGGAAACTCCTGGGGAGCTACTTCAGTTGAAAATTGGTGTGGAGGGTATCACGGCATCCGTTGAAAACATCAGCACGATTACCTCACAGCGTAGCGCAAATACTTGGGAAAACAATTCATCTACCTTTTCTGGTGATGAATCCGGATTTATTACAAGCTTAACCACTATCCAAGACGGATTGATTGGCGCTTCCAACGAGGATTCTTCGGATAGCTATAAAATCCAAAATCCAATAAAAAAAACTATCAATCGTGCCGTCATCGATATGCAAGAAGGTTATACATATCGGGTTTTAATCTACAATAGAAATACGGGTGAATTTTGGCGAACGATACAGGCTAGATCGGGCACTCCTGCGACCGTAGAGGGACAAAGAGGCGTAACCTATACATGGTATGCGTATTCATACAACAATATGGACGAAATACCAGCACCTGCAAATGTGTTGAATCCCCTAATTGAAACTCCGATCGATAAAAGTTTGATGTATGCGACAGGTGAGATAACCATACCCACAACAGGGCAGGCAGAAGCCAATATCATTGGAATTTTATTTGAGCACAAGGTTGCACAATTGCGTATCAAAATTGATGCGACATCGTTAGCCACGTACGCAACGATCAATAACTTAAATGCCACATTTGATAATTCTTCGTACATTAAAAAAGGCCAATTCAATATTAGAGAGAATCGCATTAGTCAAATCGAGGTAGTTCCGACTGAAACTATATTTAATACCCGCTCCACGACAAATATATGGGACAGAAGTTTCTTTACAGTAGATGCCCAAGTTCTGAGCACGTACAAAATCTTCATAAATGATTTACCAGTAACATTTACTGGCGTACCTGAAGCTTTAGCCAATCGCAATCTCGCAACCTACTTCGGGGCGGTTAATCGGCCGGCATTTACTTCGAGTTTCAGAAATCCTGTGATCGGGCAACGACTAACCTCCAACATCTTCCTTAACTATCAACCATCTTCTTTGAGAGTACTTCATATATCAAGTGGATCAAGTGACGGTTTTGCGTTGGAACAAGGCCCATCTTGGCAATTTATAAATTCGAAGGAGAATTTTGGAGATTTACCTCAAAGTGTGGTGAAAATAGGTTCTTGGACCGCCGGAGGAGGCGCTTGGGAAGGAGGTACCGCGACAGCTAATTCGGCACAAAACAGAATGACTTTTAGCACAAGCAGTGCATTTGATAACCAAATTCGTACCCGATTAGCAGCGGGTGCTCCCAACCGACCAGACATTGTAATCATTGGTTTTAACGTAAGTTCTATCTCAACCATTTTTGGTACTGCATTGAATGATTTTATCAACGATAGAGGCATTGTTGTCATGATGCTCCAAAGCGTCTCCAACAATGATCAAACTAGCGCAAATTTCTTTAATAATCTGTTCGGTGTCAATAATATTGGATTTTTCAATAATACTGGCGCCTCAGGAGCGATGTATCCCATTGATGGAAACAATCCTACAGATGTAATTCTGAATGGACCATTTGGAGATGTGCGTAATCAATTTTGGGGCGACGATCGTGGTCCATCAACATTAGGTATCGTTAATGCACCTGCTAATCAAATCACCATCTATTCTCGAGAGCAAGCCATCAACAGAGCAGCAGCAGGAACAAGTGGCGCAACCATGTTTATACATAATACGAAAAGTTTGTTTTTTGTAGGTGACGGTGGATTTGTTGCATATAGTGCTGGTGGCGCTAACAACATGACAGCCTATCCATTCTTGTACGATGCCAATACCACTCGTCCACTTCCAAAGCCTTTCGGAAACTCCAGCAATGGGTACGTCGCCGGTAGCAGGAATGCCTATAATAGTATTATCATGGCTAATGTAATGGCTTGGGCTGTGCGAAAAGCAGAGCTGGAGGGAGTGAGACCTTGGAAATACGCTGCTCCACCAACTCCTTAAACAGATCATCTATATTGCATATGTAGATCGAACCATATTACAAAACAATTATAAATAATAAAAAACCAGCGAATAAAATATATAATTCGCTGGTTTATTGTGTTCTGACAAGCATCTTCGCCAAAACAGTAAAATTTTAAATAATCTTATTCGCAAAATCCAAGTAAGCAGCTAACACCTTTTGAAGGAACTGACCGCTATCTTCTTTCAGTAATGAGCCTTCTTCATTAAAACACTCTTGTACGTTAGCGATGTATACTTCGGGCTGTGCTAGAGTCGGCATATTTAAATACGCTAAGGATTGTCGGAGGTGATGATTAGCGCCGAATCCGCTTTGATTACTAATGGAAGAAGAAATTACCAAAGCTGGTTTTCCATCCCAAACACTGCTGCCGTACGGCCGAGATCCCACATCAATAGCATTCTTCAAAACCCCAGGCACCGAACGATTATATTCCGGTGTAATAAAAATAATCCCGTCAAAGGATTTAATTTTCTGCCGGAAAGGTGCGTATTCTGCTGGTTCACCACTTTCGTCATAATCTTGATTGTAAAGAGACAAATTGCCAATCTCTACCGTTTCCATTGAAATACCCTCTGGCGCATGATCTTTTAAATACTGACCAATCGCTTTGCTATAAGAACCTTTGCGTAGTGATCCAATTACCACTCCAATATTTTTAACTGCCATAATATTATTAACGTTGATGTATAGTAAGCAACACATGGTGTCCTATTTTGGTTTTTGCTTGGGCATAGTTATTGTCTTCTATGTAGTGATTTTTGAACAAGAAAGGACGATAATGATTAAACCAAGGTATTTTGTAAAGGCTTTGGCACTATATAAAGTGTTTAGAACCTATCAATTAAACAGAAAGGATTTGGATAAAGCAGACAGCTTGTCAGCTCATCTAAAAGCGCATGGGGAGGATTTTAAGTTGATGGTTAGCATGGCAAAAGATACGTTGACCGGCAAGCACAAGATGAACAAGTGGAATATGTCTATTATTGTTGGTACAATAGTCTATGTAGTATCTCCTCTGGATGCTGTGCCCGATATTATTCCTGTCCTGGGTTGGCTGGATGACGTAGCCATTGTGAGTTACGCATTGAGCAAATTGCAAAAGGAAATGGAGCGATACAAAAAAGAGCAGCAATTACAGCCTGCAAAAATTTAGGGACATAAACGACAAAAAGAAAGCCTCTTACAAACCTTTTACGGTTTACAAGAGGCTTTCTTATATCCATATGATCTTGGAAAGATCGTTTCGTTTGCTACTGTGTTATGCCGATGGATGCGACGCTATCCATTTGCGTGCATTCACAAATGCTTCTAACCACGGGGAAACCTCATCTTGTCGACCCGCAGGGTAGTTTGCCCAATTCCACTGGAAAATAGAACGTTCGATATGCGGCATCGTTACCAAATGGCGACCCGTTTCGTCGCACAACATCGCTGTATTGTAATCGGATCCGTTCGGATTATGTGGATACGCTTCGTAGCCATATTTACCGACGATCTGATATTGGTTTTCGGCCTCCGGCAAGTGAAATTTACCTTCGCCATGTGAAATCCAAACACCTAGTGTACTACCGGCAAGCGTAGAAAGCATGACCGATTTATTTTCTTCGATACGGACAGATACGAAATTTGACTCGTGTTTACCCGATGTGTTGTGATGCATTTTACCATGCTCGGCATGTGAAGGGTTGATTAATTCCAACTCCATAAACAACTGACAGCCATTACATATACCAACTGATAAAGTATCCGGTCTGGCAAAAAAGTTATCCAACGCTTTTTTGGCTTTTTCATTATATAAAAAGGCACCAGCCCAACCTTTGGCTGATCCTAATACATCTGAATTAGAGAAGCCTCCAACAGCGCCGATGAACTGAATATCTTCTAACGTTTCACGACCGCTGATTAAGTCCGTCATGTGTACGTCCTTCACATCGAAACCAGCTAAGTACATTGCATGCGCCATCTCGCGCTCCGAGTTAGATCCTTTCTCACGGATGATAGCTGCTTTTGGTCTTGGTGCAGTTTTATCAATCTGTGGCAACTTGCCGTCAAAATTTGAAGGTAATACGAAGTTTAATGGTTGCTGCTTGTAGTTTTCATAACGCAACTCCGCCATACCATTTTTAGATTGTTTCTGATCCAACAGGAAAGAGGTTTTGAACCAAGTATCACGCAAGGTAGCTACGCTAAAATCAAATCTATCGCTGTTGTTAGCAAAGCTGATCTGATCACCCACTTGCGGCGTTCCGATCTTCACCAACTCAATTCCTGCTGCAGCAAATGCCGATTCGAAAGCGGTATCGTTAGTAGCCTGTAGCACCACAGCGATATTCTCATTAAACAATGCTTTGACGCTGTCATGTTCACCCAAGGACGTCAAATCATATTGTGCACCTACATTGATAGAAGAGAACGACAACTCTAATAAGGTAGTGACTAAACCGCCAGAACCGATATCGTGCCCTGCAGCGACCAAACCTGATCCGATCGCATCTTGAATAGTATTAAATGCTTGCTTGAAGAAAGCGGCATCCTTAATGTCCGGAACTTCCTGGCCGACTTTGTTTAAAATCTGCGCAAAAGAAGAACCGCCTAATTTAAATTGATCTTGAGATAGTGATATATAGTAAATCGATCCAGCATCGGCTTTCAATACCGGTTCTATTACTTTAGATATATCGTTACAATTACCTGCTGCTGAGATAATAACCGTTCCCGGTGCAATAACCGATTCACCGTTCGGATACTTCTGCTTCATAGAAAGCGAATCCTTTCCAGTCGGAATATTGATACCTAATGCTATCGCAAATTCAGAACAAGCTTCTACCGCTTGATACAGACGTGCATCTTCACCCTCGTTATTACAAGCCCACATCCAGTTGGCAGAAAGAGAAAGACCTTTGATACCATCTTTTATCGGCGCGAATACGATATTGGACAATGCTTCGGCAATAGCCGTACGGCTCGCTGCAGCTGGATTTACGATGGCGGCTACGGGAGAATGACCGACCGTGGTGGCAATTCCCTCTTTTCCTTTGAAATCCAAAGCCATCACGCCAACATTGTTTAGAGGCAATTGCAACTCACCAACACACTGTTGTTTTGCAACACGCCCGCCTACACAACGATCGACTTTATTCGTTAACCAATCTTTGGCTGCGACCGCTTCCAATTGCAGTACTTGATCCAGGTAAGTAGGAATCTGATCAGCGCTATATGCTAAATCAGCATAATCACGCGCTACCGTCTGATCACGCATAATCGTCTTCGGCGAAGAGCCAAAGAAATCTTCCAACGCGTAATCCATCGGCTTAGCACCTGTAGTTTGCGAAGCGAAGGTAAAACGATGATCTCCAGTCACGTCACCCACGGTGTACATAGGTGCACGCTCACGATCAGCAATGGTTTTTAAACCTGCGATATCTTCTTCACCAATCACCAAGCCCATACGTTCTTGGGATTCATTGCCAATAATTTCTTTGGCCGAAAGGGTAGGATCGCCTACAGGCAATTTATCCAAATCAATTAATCCACCTGTATCTTCTACCAATTCTGACAAGCAGTTTAAGTGACCACCAGCACCATGATCATGAATAGATACAATAGGATTGTGATCTGATTCTACCATCGCGCGTACTGCATTTGCAGCACGTTTTTGCATTTCTGGATTAGAACGCTGAATGGCATTCAATTCAATTCCTGAACCGAACGCGCCCGTATCTGCGGAGGAAACTGCAGCTCCACCCATACCAATACGGTAGTTTTCACCACCGAGAATGACAATTTTATCGCCGGTTTTTGGCGTATGTTTCTTTGCTTGATCTAATTTTCCGTAACCTACACCACCAGCTTGCATAATTACCTTGTCATAACCCAAAGTGCGACCAGCCTCTTCATGTTCGAAAGTAAGCACAGAACCAGTGATCAATGGTTGACCAAATTTATTCCCGAAATCAGAAGCACCATTCGATGCTTTAATTAAGATCTCCACCGGACTTTGGTACAGCCAAGGACGCTCAGGAACCGCTTGTTCCCACGGCCGATCTGCTAATAAACGCGAATAAGCAGTCATGTAAATCGCCGTTCCGGCCAATGGAATCGATCCTTGGCCACCGGCCAAACGATCCCGAATTTCGCCACCAGAACCGGTAGCAGCTCCAGCAAATGGCTCTACTGTGGTCGGGAAGTTGTGTGTTTCGGCTTTCACCGAAAGCACCGAATCGAATACTTTCTCTTCGTAAAAATCAGGTTTATCAGCAGATTTAGGAGCGAATTGCACCAACTGTGGTCCTGCTACGAAGGCCACATTATCTTTATATGCAGAAACAATACTGTTAGGATTCGTTTCCGATGTTTTCTTGATTAACTTAAATAGGGAAGTAGGTTTCTCTTCTTCATCAATGATGAACGTACCATTAAAGATCTTGTGACGGCAATGCTCTGAATTAGCTTGCGAGAAGGCGAACACTTCCGCATCCGTCAATTTGCGATCAAGCTTTTCTGAAAGGCTATTTAAATAAGCCACTTCTTCGGCATTCAATGCCAAACCTTCGGAATCATTGTACGCTGCGATGTCATCAATGTCCAAAATAGGCTCTGGCGCGATGTCGATCGTATACAAGTCTTGCTTCAAGACCGGATATCGCTGCGAGATCATCGGATCGAAGTCCGCAAAATCTGGGGCAACTGGTGTAAACTCTTCGATACGGATAATGCCTTCGATGCCCATATTCTGGGTGATCTCTACGGCATTGGTACTCCAAGGCGTCAACATGGCCGCACGCGGGCCGACGTAGGTTTGTGCTATTTCTGTTTCTTCTAGAATAGAAGCGTTGCCAAAAAGCCAGTTGAGTTTACTAATAGTTTCAGCGGAAAATGCCGTTTGGGCTTGCACCGCATACACGATACCCTGTTGGTTACGAAAGAAATGGATCATTAGAAATACTGCGTAAGAAATTCTTCAAAATCAAACACAAAATTAGCTAATTTTAGTGTAAAACGTACACACAAATACCGTTGTTAGTAATTTATGTGGTTATCCACAGTTAATTAATCTATATCCTGATCGGCCCAGACGAGTTGATCGGTTGCGTACCCAGCACGTACAGCGTGTTGTACATATTTTTGTCTGATATGTTCTGGCACTTTTTTGTCGCGCGAAAGTATCCACATGTAGTCTGTATTTTCGCCAAAGACTAAGGCATATTTATAATCTTGGTCAATATGCATGATATTATAGCCTGAGTAGAATGGCCCGAAAAAAGAGACCTTTAAAGCGCCAATATGATCTTTACCTAAAAACTTCGCCTTTCCCTTGCTCTCTTTCCATTTCTTCTTGACGGTATCAAACCCACGATTCAGCACGGAAATCGCTCCATCTGGACGCAGCTCGTACGTAGCAGTCACTTCCTGCAGGTTTTTCTCCCAAAAAAAATCCAATCTTGCCACCTCGTGCCACGTGCCCATATATTTCGTTTTATCAAAATCATCGACGACAGGTACATTTGAACGTACCGGTTTCAAAATCTGGTATGCTGCCGTTCCTATGGCTATAGCAGAAAGTGCTAATAGCGATTGTTTCTTATCCATCCTGTAACATTTTGTATTAAAAACAGTCTAAGATTCCAAAAGTTTCTGTGGAATTGATAATTTTACATACTACAAAAAGCAAAAAAGTATTGTACGGGAAAGACGAGGTAAAGAAAACAAAGGAAGCATTTTGGACAGCTTACGGGCAATACATGCGTGTTATTCCTTTTGAAGATGCGGAGAAGCAGAGCTGGATCAATTATAAAACAGGCGTTAAACATTTATTTTTCCGAATGGAAGCTGACCATCAATCTGCTCGGATCGCGATCGAATTAGATCATCCTGACTCCGGTATACGCGCGTTAATGTATGCCCAATTAGAACAGTATCGCAACGTTTTGCACGCAGAATTAGCCGAAGATTGGAATTGGCTACCCGATACCCAAAACGAATACGGAAAAGAATTCGCTGTGGTACAAACAAGTATACGTGCCAATATTATGGAAAAAGCCGATTGGCCTACATTGATCTCCTTTTTCAAACCGAGAATGATCGCCTTAGACAGCTTTTGGTCATCCGCTAAGTATGCTTTTGAAATATTCAAATAAACAACACACCACTATAACAACATCAACACATGAACAACTTTTTTAAATCCGTAATTATTTTGCTATTTGTTAGCAGCAGTAACGCGGTTTTTGGCTGGGGAATGACCGGACATCGTGTCATCTCGGAGATTGCGGAAGCACATCTGAGCAAGAAGGCAAAGAAAAACATTTACCAATTGATTGGCAATCAGAAGCTGGCCTATTGGTCCAACTGGGCAGATTTTATCAAATCGGATCCCGATCCGGAACTGCAGAAAACAGGTTCTTGGCACTTTGTGAATACCACTGGCAACCTTTCTTATGCAGATTTCGTCACAGAACTTAAGGCTTCGCCAGAAGATAACTTGTACAAAGCGTACGAAGCACTACGTACCGATGCAAAAAACCGCAAAGGAGATTTAGCTAGCAGACAACAACAATTGTACTTTATCATACATCTATTAGCAGATGCACACCAGCCGATGCATGTGAGTCGCAAAGAAGATCTTGGTGGCAATAAAATCGATATTACATTTTTCGGCAGAAAAGGCAATATTCACCGCGTATGGGATAGCGATTTGGTAGACAATGAGAAATACAGCTATACGGAATATGCACGAGTGCTAGACTTCGATAAAAACAATTACGCGAAATATACTCAATCGAGTATGGAGGACTGGCTATACGAATCGCACCAAATAGCCAACCAGATCTATGACGATGTAGCCAAGGACACAAATCTCAGCTACCAATATATATACCGCTATAAATATACGATGGAAGCTTGCTTGTTAAAAGCAGGATTACGCTTAGCGAAAGAATTAAATGATATCTACGGTTAAAAATAAATCGTAGATTAGTACTAAAACACAAACAACTAAACAAGAAGCATACATGAAGAAAACGATGATCTTCGCAGGGATGATGCTTGCTGCCGGAATGGCCAGCGCGCAAGACAGCCCAGCAATTAATCAAGCTCACATGGACAAGACTGTACGTCCGCAAGACGACTTTTACCAGTTTGTAAACGGTAACTGGATGAAAACCGTAGAAATTCCTTCAGACAAAGCACGTTGGGGAAGCTTTGATGAACTTCGGGAAAATACCGATGTTAACACATTGAAACTGCTTCAAGATGCCTTGGCAAAAGATTTTGCCAAAGGTACTGACGGACAAAAGATTGCAGATTTATATCGTTCATATGTCGATATAGATGCGCGTAATAAGCATGGTATTGAGCCAGTTAAAAAACAACTGGCAGACATCCAAGCGGTCAAAAACCTGAAAGGTCTGTATGACTATTTCGTGAAATATGGCGCTGTTGGTGGCAATCCTTTCTTTGGCGGATATGTGGGTACACACATGAAAAACTCGGCGATCAATACCGTATATCTTGGTGGTGGTGGCTTGGGTTTAGGTCGTACGTACTATCAGAAAGAAGATGCGAAAAATACCGAGACATTAGCGGACTACCAACAGTTCATCAATAGCTTATTTCCAGCTTTCGGACAAAAAACACGCGATCTGAAAGGGCCAGGCATTGTAGCATTCGAAAAATCTATCGCGGCTAAGCTTAAAACTGTGGAAGAGCAGCGTGATGCGAACAAACGCTATAATCCAGTTGCAGTTAAGGATTTGGGTGGCCTAGTGAAAAATATGGATGTCGCTGCTTACTTGAAAACGATGGGTTTCAAAGCGGACACGGTCATCATTGGCGAATTGAAATATTACCAAGAATTGGATGAAATCCTCAATGAACAAAACCTTCCAATCATCAAAGAATACCTAAGCTTCCATGTAATGGATGGTGCTACAGGTTACTTGACAAAAGATCTAGAAGATTTGTCTTTTGACTTTTATGGCAAGAAATTGCGTGGACAAAAAGAGCAACGCGCTTTGGACAAAAGAGGTTTGGAGTTTGTAAATGGCAATGTGGGCGAATTATTAGGTAAGTTGTATGTAGCCGCTTATTTCCCAGAAGAAGCGAAGCAAACCTGTGAAGAACTGGTAGGATACCTACGCAAATCATTTGATTCACATATCCGCGGTTTAGCATGGATGTCTCCTGCTACACAGGAGAAGGCATTGGAGAAATTGAACAAATTCACTGTGAAAATTGGATATCCTGACAAGTGGAAGGATTATTCTAAGCTAACGGTAGGCACTTCTTTGTTTGAAAACATCAACAATATTAAAAAATGGCGTTTTGAGGAAAACCTAGCGAAGCAAGGTAAGCCAGTAGACAAATCGGAGTGGGGCATGTCGCCACAAACGGTAAATGCATATTACAGTCCGTTGAACAACGAAATCGTATTTCCTGCGGCAATTCTACAACCACCATTTTACGATTACAAAGCAGATGCAGCCGTTAACTTTGGCGGTATCGGCGCCGTAATCGGTCACGAATTATCACATGGTTTTGATGATTCTGGTTCGCAGTATGATGGTGATGGTAATTTGAACAACTGGTGGACAGATCAAGATCGCGAGAAGTTCGAAAAAGCGGCTGATGCCTTGGTAGCACAATTTGAGACTTACGAGCCCGTACCGGGCGTATTTGTAAACGGTCGTTTTACCTTAGGGGAAAACATTGGTGACTTAGGTGGTTCTTCTGTGGCATTCGATGCATTGCAAATGTATCTGAAAGACAAAGGAAATCCAGGATTGATCGATGGGTACACACAAAACCAACGTTTCTTCCTATCGTGGGCTACCATCTGGCGTACGAAGACAACAGATGAATTTGTAGTAAACCAAGTGAAGACAGATCCGCACTCGCCGGCACAATACCGTGCATTTGCTCCGATCATCAATTTAGATGCTTTTCATGAGGCATTTGATACCAAACCGGGCGACAAAATGTATGTCCCTAAAGAAGATCGTATCGTAATTTGGTAATAATAGCTTTTCAATAATTCATTTTATGAAAGTGAATTATTGAAACGTTTGAAGAAGTCCTTGCTGATTTGGATCAGCAAGGACTTTTTTTATGCTTGTAGTTTTGCGATAACGTTTGCGTAAATATTCTCCCTGATTTAGTCTGTCGACGTAGCACAATCACTTATCTTGCAGCTAGTAAAAGGAAAAACAACGTATAATAAAACTCATTTGAACATCGGCGCAATAGATCGTGATCTCGTCGAACAAATGTTACCATTAAAACATTAGTAACCAATATTTCTAAAATTACGATACCCTACCTACTACCTATGGGATGGTAACAAGAGCAAGATGGTGCGTTGTCGTATGGCCATTCGACACGCACCATTCCTGCAGAATAGGTGAAAATGAATTCAGGATAAGTAAACCGATGAAGAAATTTTTAGACAATAACTTTCTACTACGTACCCAGACTGCGCAAGACCTGTACCATCAAGTTGCCAAGCATTACCCCATTATTGATTATCATAATCATTTGATGCCGCAACAAGTAGCGGAAAATAGTAGTTTCGAAAATATCACGCAAGTGTGGTTGAATGGCGATCATTATAAATGGCGTGCTATGCGCACCAATGGTGTGGCGGAGAAATATATTACTGGAGATGCTACAGACAAAGAAAAGTTCTTGAAATGGGCCGAAACCGTGCCATATACCTTACGAAACCCGCTCTACCACTGGACACATCTAGAATTGCAGCGTTATTTCGGCATTAATGATTTGTTATCTCCTAAAACAGCTAAGAAGATTTACGAAGAAACGGCTTCAAAATTACAAACGTCAGCTTTTTCAGTGCATGGGTTGCTGGAACGTATGAATGTCGAAGTAATCTGTACCACGGACGACCCAACAGATTCGTTGGAGTATCACCAACAATTTGCTCAGCAACAGGCACGTTTTAAGATGCTTCCCGCATTTCGACCGGATAAAGCCATGCAAGTAGACAAGATAGGTGCATTCAATCAATACGTAAGTCTTTTAGAGTCCGTTACGAATACCTCTATAGATAATATCACCGATTACCTCGACGCCCTGAAGCAGCGTCACGATTTCTTTGCAGCGAATGGTTGCAAAGTGTCAGATCATGGTCTGGAGCACATCTATGCCGAGGATTATACCGATCAAGAAATCGCAGACATATTTGATAAGATCCGTCAGAATCAAGACATCAGCTTATTGGAGAATCATCAATTCAAATCAGCTATGCTGGTTTATTTTGCGCAGTGGGATCACGAAAAGGGTTGGGTACAACAATATCATCTGGGAGCGCTGCGCAACAATAATTCGCGAATGCACCGCCTGATTGGGCCAGATACGGGTTGGGATTCTATGGGTGATTTTAGTCAAGCTCGTGCATTATCCAAATTTCTAAATCGCTTAGATAAAAATGATCAGCTTACAAAAACGATCATTTACAATTTAAATCCGGCCGACAATGAGTTGATCGCTACGATGGTAGGAAATTTCAATGATGGCTCGATTGCTGGTAAGGTGCAATTTGGCTCCGCTTGGTGGTTTTTAGATCAAAAAGATGGCATGACCAAACAGATCAACACCTTGTCCAACATGGGTTTGTTAAGTAGGTTGGTAGGGATGTTGACCGATTCGCGCAGCTTCTTATCATTTCCTCGGCACGAGTATTTCCGACGGTTGCTCTGCGATATTTTGGGCGAAGATGTGGAACAAGGTGAGTTGCCAAACGATGTAGAGTGGATTGGAAAAATTGTTTCCGACATCTGTTACCATAATGCAAAGAATTATTTTAATTTTTAACGGCGTTCACGCCTATTTAAAGTGGTATTTTAATATTATTTTCATACAATTGTTAATGAATTGTTATTAATATTCTTATTTGATTGTAAAAATCATATATTTGATAAGCCAAGAATGATGAATCGGCATCCCATTTTATTATTGATACAAGTTATACGTCCCTGAGGGAGATGTACACATATCTTAGTTTTTGTTGTAAGCGTTTTCGCTTAGTTTGTGTTGGGTAGCAGCCTTCGGGCTGCTATTTTTTTGTTATAACACCTAAAAAAATAAAAAATAGCCCTTTAAAAGGGATCAGCGATTTCAAAAACTAACTGTTCATTAGAATCCGGATGTCGGAACTCAATATATCCAGCATGCAAATGCAAGCGATTCGCTTTCTTACCATACAAATCGTCGCCTACGATTGGTGTGTGCAAACCTAAGCTGTGCGCTGCGTGTACACGCAGTTGATGCGTACGACCTGTGAGTGGAAAGAAATGAATTCTTGTCCGACCGGCAGAGACTTCAACTACCTGATATTTCGTTTGTGCATGTTTCCCGTACGTATAACAAACCATCTGGCGCGGACGATCATCTAGATCAACGCGAAGTGGTAACGTGATCATCCCTTGTTCGGTTGGAATGCACCCATCTAACAATGCCGTGTAACGCTTGATTACCTGATGTTTTATAAACTGATCTTGAACGATACGATGCGCATCTTTGTGTTTGGCCAAAACGATGATTCCCGAAGTAGACATATCCAATCGGTGAATAATCACTGGTCCTGAAATATTTGGCCGCAAGGCCAAAATCCGACTGTACACCGAATCTTTGATTTGTATACCCGGAACAGAAAGCAATTCCGCAGGCTTATTCACAACGATGATATGCGCATCTTCGAATACAATATCTAATCCAGGTGGCGTTTCGGGCGTTTGCAACAAAGGATTCGGCTCTACACGCAGCCCCTGCATCATAAAGTTCAGAATCGGTTCGCATTTACCACGACACGAAGGGTAATATTGTTCGTGGCGGCGCACTTCCTGCGATGGCGATGTGCCCCACCAAAACTCCGCCATACAAATTGGCGTAAAATTGTGCTGATAGGCATATTGAAACAATTTGGGTGCAGCACATTCTCCGGCGCCAGCAGGAGGGACGCCGTTCGCTTCATTTCGAAATATATCAAAGACATTTCGTGTATTACCTTCGGCATTTAGAAACTGATATTGATCAAAAATCTTTTGCTGCAGTGCAGAAGAGCGCTGTTTACGCTCTTCTTTTAGCTTACGCATCGCTCGTTGCCAATGTTCTTCATTTTCCTGCGCTTCGACTAAGCGCTGTTGACAGGCGCGCTTCACCAGATCATATTCGTGCTGGTCGCGGTAACTTTGCTTTACTAAATCCGCTAGAATCTCGGCAGTTTCCAGTTGACTTGCATCCAACGTAGCACGAATACGCTTTCTTTCGCTTTTCAACTGTTTTTGCTTCGCACGAGCAGTTTGCAAAAGTTGCTCATTCTGCAACTGCACGGCGCTTAACTGCTCTTTCGCCTCTTTCCAACTATCCAGTTGCTCCAGCGCATCGATTTCGCGGTTGATTTCATTAATGCGCTGCTCTTCTTTCAAAAAGAAGCCTTCTGCTTCCAACATATCGTATATCGGCGGCACGAAATAAGCATGCTGATTGCTATTGGCTAATTTGCCTGATACCGCTGCCAAATAACCCAGCTGTCCATCCGGATCTTTCACCACCATCACACCAAACATCTTTCCAATAGCTAAGCCAGCATCCTGCTCCGTCAGCCCAAAATTGTGCACGAAATCTTGTTGATATGCCAGATAAGATTTCACTTCGTTTGCGGCACGTACGCTTAACGGATGTGGATTGTAGCTAAATGGGAAAGTGAATAAAGCAGGTAGCGACTCGGATGTTGCTGGCAAAGGATGGAAATATGGTGGCTTTTCTGACATATGATTGCTGCAAAATTACGGAATTGTGTGCTATGTAAAAAGGCTGTGTGAAACAGCCTTAATTGATCAGAACATTTGGTTTACGCGCCTATTTTTATATTTTTGCTGAAATAAGGTTAAACAACCACATTACATGCAAAAATCAAAAATTGCTTTTGTAACACTTATAACCATTGCATTAGCTTCTATTATCACCTTACTTTCGGAGTTCGAAATCGTACCTATTTCTACAACAGGAATGATGGCTGTTCGCTGGATTACTGCCGTTGTGCTCATCGCCAATGCATTGGTTAGACGCAACTTGACTACTTGGATCTTAACTAGTATGGCATTTGGTGTATTTATAGGTGTCGACTTTCCCAATGTAGCTCGCGCGTTGCAACCATTAAGTCAAGGATTCATCAAATTAGTGAAAACTATCGTCGGTCCGATTTTATTTGCCACGCTCGTATATGGTATTGCGGGGCATTCCGATTTAAAGCAAGTCGGTCGTATGGCTTGGAAATCTTTACTTTATTTCTTCTGTGCCACGACTTGTGCTATTTTTATCGGATTAGCCGCTATTAATATTACACAAGCAGGAGTAGGCATTGATGTAGAGAATATGCCGCACGAAGAATTGCCTCAATCTACTTCTACCGTTTCTGCCTCCGATTTGGCCGCATTGGAACATATCGATGACTCAGCACACGGTATTTATAAGTTCGCGGCATTCTTCCGAGATACTTTTCCAGAAAACATCGTCAAGTCAGTATATGAAAATAAAGTCTTGCAGATCGTGGTATTTGCCGTGATATTCGGTATTGGGCTAGCGATGGTGCCCGAAGAGAAGCGTAAACCAATGGTTGATTTTACAGAAAGTCTTTCCGAAGCGATGTTCAAATTCACGAATCTCATCATGTACTTTGCACCGATTGGTGTGGGTGCCGCGATGGCTTATACTGTAGGTCATCTAGGCGTTGACATTCTGAAGAATTTATTCATGCTTCTAGCTACACTTTATATAGCATTGATTTTCTTTATCTTGCTGGTGTTGTTTCCAGTAATGCTATATCTAAAAATACCTATTAAGAAGTTCTTGGCCGCTGTTAAGGAGCCCGTATCTATTGCCTTTGCAACGACGAGTTCGGATGCGGCTTTGCCCAAAGCGATGAGCGCGATGGAACGTTTTGGCGTGCCACGTAAGATTGTATCTTTCGTCATCCCGACTGGATATAGTTTCAATCTTGACGGCACTTCTTTATACCTTTCCTTGGCTTCGATCTTCGTAGCACAAGCCGCTGGTATGGATCTGAGCTTCGGACAACAATTAATGATTGCTTTTACCTTGATGATTACCTCTAAAGGTGTAGCGGCGGTACCACGAGCTTCATTAATCATCTTGATCGCAACAGCCGATCAGTTTGGTTTGCCGACGTTCGTCATTGCCGCTATTCTAGGAATTGATGAGCTGATGGATATGGCGCGTACTTCTGTGAATGTCATTGGAAATTGTTTAGCTACAGTAGTAGTCGCTAAATGGGAAGGTGAGTTTGATGACGAAGCACCTTACCGACCAGATGAAATTGTAGAATAAATCAGTCTATTAGGAGATTTATTCTAGCTAAGATAAACAGGATCGGGTCTTACATGAAGTGTAAGACCCGATCTTGTTTTAGGATATAAATCCTTTTACGTATTGCTTGGTGAGTTCCTGCTGCGGATTCAATAAGATATCCTCGGTCTTTCCGAATTCCACTACTTCGCCTTGGTATACGAAGAGAATATAATCCGACACACGTCGTGCTTGTCGCAAAATATGCGTCACCAATACAATGGTATAATCTTTTTTTAATTCGATCAACAGATTCTCGATGGTCTGCGTAGAAATAGGATCTAACGCAGACGTGGATTCGTCGCCCAGAATAATCTCTGGTTGTACGGCCAAGCCTCGAGCTAGACATAAGCGTTGTTGCTGTCCGATAGACAATCGAGTCGCAGAAGTCCCTAAACGATCTTTTACTTCGTCCCACAAGCCCACATTTCGTAATTGTGTTTCTACAATCTGTTTTAGCTTACTCTTATCCCGTTCGCCATGAATACGTGGACCGTAAACGATATTATCATAAATGGACATCGGCAATGGAAACGGTTTTTGCGAGAGCAAGCCCATCTTTTTGCGAATATGCGTGACCTCTGCATTTTTGCCATAAATATTCTCGCCATCGACGATTACAGATCCCGTAACTTGCACCTCTTTACTATCATCTAACAGGCGATTCAATGTTTTCAACAAGGTCGTCTTGCCACAACCCGAAGGACCGATGATCGAGGTAATAGAGTTATTGGGAATATCTAAACTCACGTTTTTTAAAATCTGCTTTCCCTCAATATGTACGTTCAGATCCTTGATCTGAATCAAAGGTTTCGTCGCTGTTTCGATCACAGTTTGTGCTTCTTTTGTTTCGCTGCTAGTAAGTGTGTGCATAGAACGATGAATAAAATGATGAAAGTCAATACCAAAGCAGACGCGTACGCTCGACCTTGTACTTCGGGAATCGGACTGCTTAATTGAAAGAAAATAGCCAAAGGCAATGTCGCCGCTGGTTCGTCGATGTATTTGGGCATATTATCGCTAAATCCGGTAGTGAGTAATACGCCGGCCACATCGCCGATGGCGCGCCCAAAAGCCAACAAAATAGCCGTAAAAATACCGGGTTTAATGTATTTAAGCACGACACGCGCAGCTTCCCAGGGTGTAGCGCCGAGCGAAAATGTCACTTGTGTCAAATCAATTGGAACGGTCTTGAGCAATTCATCAATCGTGCGTACCACAATAGGAATCGTCAACAACGTAATCGTAATGATACCGCCTAAAAGCGACGCACGAATACCTAACCAAATCATAATGCTAAACGCAATGGCGCCGTACACGATAGAAGGAATGCCAAACAAGACATCAAACAGTAATTTGGCGCTGCGCGCAATGAAGGAGTCTTTTGGCACATAAAGATTGAGGTATAGCGAAATTGGAATGCCAATAAGTGTCGCAATTCCGGTTGACGCTAGCGCGAGGTATAAAGAACCCAGAATAGCATTCAAAATACCGCCACCTTTGCCAATGTAAAATCCGCCTTGCGGTGCTTGAGAAATCATTTCCCAAGACAAATAAGGCAAACCTTTGTATAAGATGGTACCTACAATAAAGAATAAGGAACCGGTAATAGTGATGCCGGACAGCTGCATCAGGATCTTGGCGATCTTTTCCTTTCGTAAGCGGTTTCTTACTGCTTTACTGGTCGTGTGCTTAGCCATGATCCTCCAATCTGTTTAATACGACCCGAGAGATCAGGTTGAATCCGAAAATGATAACGAAAAGGAGCAATGCCGCGAACATCAACGCAGAATCATACATCGGGATCGACATCATCTCCCCAAAATTGTTGGCAATTAACGCAGGAATCGGATAACCGGCATCAAACCATGATGTTGGGATCTGTGGTACATTACCACAAACCATCAGCACTGCAATCGTCTCGCCAATAGCTCGCGAAATACCCAATACAATCGCTGCCACGATTCCTGGCCTAGCTTTCCGCAAATTGACTGATACAATGGTTTCCCATTGCGTAGCTCCTAAAGATAAGGATGCATCTTTCAGTTCCTGTGGGACGGTTTGCATCACTTCCACCATAATGCTGATCAGGATAGGGAAAATCATCACCGCCAGCACAATTCCACCAGCAAACACCGAAAAACCAGTCGTTTCGACACCGAAAATCGGCGCGATATAGTTACTTAGAATAGGAACGACAAATAAAATGCCCCAAACGCCATACAATACAGGTGGAATAGCGGCCAGCACATTCATCAACGGTAAAACTGACTTTCGAAGACGATCCGAAGCAAACTCTACCAGATAAATGGACGCCATCACACATAAAGGGACGGAAATAATGAGCGCAATAAGTGTGACCCAAACTGTACCAAGAATAAAAGGTAAAAAGCCAAAGTTGCCTTTCAGAGGCGACCATACGCTACTACTTAAGATCTCCCACAAATTTTCATTTTGCAAAAGTGGCCAAGCTTTGATCGTCAATCCCGCGGCAATCAGTACGACCACCAATACTTTGATGACTAACAAAAATGCCGAACCATACTGCACCAATTTATCTACCCAAAGTCTATACGTCATCTTCTCAAAAGTTTTTGATTCTCCCTTGCAATAGCAATGTCATTTAGTGGCACGTAGCCATTCTCTAATAAATATCCTTGTTGTTCTTTTTCTAATACAAACTGGATAAAAGTGTTTAGCAGTACATTGTCGCGTTGCTTGTCATGAATCACAAACATCAAGTCGCGGGCTGGTGGAGATGGATATCGATTGGCCGCTACCGCTTCTGTTAGCTGTGGCAATGTGTCGTAAAAACCCTCTTCGGGATCAATCTGTCCATTTTTATTAATATCAATAGGAACGACCGCTAGTCCAGCACTTGTACGCTTCGTCTTCAAATCAAACAGGTAATTGATATTGTTAAAACCGATGGAATTTGGCCGATCTCTAATTGCTTGCGCAATGCCTGGATCCCCAAAAATCCCAATTCCTTTGAGATCTTCTTGATTGACCCCTAGAAATTTTGCCCATGTTTCAGCAGCACCTGCCGCATCAGATCGTGTGTATACCTCAATCGGTTCTGCAACAAAACGGGTATCAATATCATTCCAGTTTCGATACTTCTGTGTCACGAAAATATCCACCAATTCCCGTTGGGTCAATCCACGTTGGGCAATCAGCTCAAAGTTGGGGTGCGCACGATTGATTGTTCCAATTACGGCATCTTTTGCTACAAAAATAGGGTAGGCGCCTTTGTCGATTTCTTGTTGGTGCAAATCGCGAGAAACTAAACCGATGTCTACCATATTTGTTAATACATCGGTGATACCTTTGCCTGCACCACCGGCCGAAATATTAAATCGTACTTCTGGATGCAATTCCTTAAAATCTTCGCTCCACAAAACCGCAATGGGGTACAGGGCAAATGCTCCAGAGATCGAAATATTGCCAATTAACTCACCTTCATCATTTACACCACTTTGCGTTTTTGGCGCACATGAACTTAAAAATAGCACTAAAACCAAACTAAGTAACTGAACTACATAGTGTTTAGTGCCCACTCTTCTCTTTTTACCCATAATGATAAAAACAAATATATAGTAAATTGGTAGATATTATGGGTTTTGTCTATATTTTTTTTAGATTTGTATTACGGCAGTTGTAATACTTATATGACTGTAGAGATAACGTACTGAAATTTAGAAGAGATTATGCAAAGTTTTCGAACAGAACTGGAGAATCCGGTCGTTGAGCAAGAGATCATTGCGTTAGCGCAAAAGATCCGTGATTTTCATGCTGGAACTATTCCTGAGGAGAAGTTTCGCTCTTTGCGACTGGCGCGTGGCGTGTATGGGCAACGACAAGCCGGAGTGCAGATGGTGCGCATTAAGTTACCTTTTGGCCGGCTGACTTTTCAGCAATTGTTAAAAATAGCAGACGTGTCTGACGAGTATGCCAGTAAGAATCTGCATCTCACGACACGGCAAGATATACAAATCCATTATGTAAGTTTAGATAAAACACCGGAACTATGGACGAAACTTGCCGAAGACGATATTACACTTCGTGAAGCTTGTGGAAACACCGTACGGAATGTTACCGCATCGGCTACCGCCGGAATTGATCCCAAAGAGCCTTTTGATGTATCGCCGTATGCACATGCGACCTTTTTGTATTTCTTGCGCAATCCTATATGTGCCGAGATGGGGCGGAAGATTAAGATCGCTTTCTCGTCTAGCGATGATGATACGGCTTTTTCCTATATCCACGACTTTGGTTTTATACCGAAGGTTAAAATAATTGATGGTCAAGAAGTGCGAGGTTTTAAGGTCATGATGGGTGGCGGATTGGGTGCTCAACCTATTTTAGCACATGCGATTTTCGACTTTTTGCCATCCGATGAGATCATTCCTTACATGGAAGCTACGCTTCGTGTATTTGACAGACATGGTGAGCGCAACAACCGTAACAAAGCGCGATTCAAGTACTTGATCCAGAAATTAGGATTGGACGAAGTCTTGAGCTTGATAGAAGACGAGAAGACTGCGATAAAATCTAAAAAATTTGAAATCGATCTGGATGCTATTGCGCAGCCTGAGCCGCCAACAGCCTCGGTCGAGCCAGTTACGCCAGCAGATGCATTGGCCTACGAAATCTGGAAACAGACAAATGTCTTTGCGCAAAAGCAAGAAGGTTATTTCGGCGTATATGTGAAGGTACTTACAGGCGATATTCCGACCGACAAAGCACGAATCTTGGTGGACGGTATTAAAGATCATATCGCAGATGATATTCGCATCACGCAGGATCAAAACTTATTATTCAAATACGTGCGCGAAGAATCGCTTCCACATATTTATAATGTTTTGTATGATTTGGGTTATGCGCGTGCCGGTCATGATAGCACATCCGATGTGACAACCTGTCCGGGTACGGACACCTGTAATCTAGGTATTTCCAATTCTACGGAAATGGCGCGTGTTATTGAGCAATATATCCATGAGTTTCACGCGGATTTTGTCCATGAAAAGCAGTTGAAAATCAAGATTTCTGGCTGTATGAATTCTTGTGGACAGCATGGATTAGCACATATCGGTTTCCACGGTAGCTCCGTTAAAGCAGATGGCAAAGTTGTTCCGGCAGCGCAAGTGATGCTGGGTGGCGGTACATTGGGCGACGGATTGGGTCGTGTGGCAGAGCGCGTGATTAAAGTTCCGACGAAGCGCGTATTGCAAGTCGTCGACGTGTTATTAATTGATTATAAAAACAACCGTGAAGCGGAAGAGAAATTCCACGCGTATTACGAGCGGCAGACTAAAGATTACTTCTATCGCTTGTTGAAACCATTGGCTGATTTGACCACGCTTACGGATGATGAATTTGTAGATTGGGGGCACGAAGGTACTTTCTCTACGGCCATTGGTGTGGGCGAATGTGCTGGCGTCGTGATTGATTTGGTGGCGACCTTGTTATTTGAATCTGAAGAGAAAATTGATTGGGCCAGACAGGCTTTGGAAAAAGGACAATATGCAGATGCGATCTACCATAGTTATAGCTCATTCGTCAATACGGCTAAAGCCTTATTACTGGACAAAGGAGTAAACGCCAGCACCCAATCGCAAGTAATTGCAGAATTTGAAACAAGATTTGTAGAGGAAGAATTATTCTCATTCCCGAACTCATTTACAGAAAGAGTACTGCAAATCAACAAATATGAGCCTTCTAAAGAATTTGCGGAAGCGTATTTGACACAAGCGACAGCCTTTTATCTGGAAGGTGTAGAAAGAAGAGAAGAGCTTCGTGTCGTAAATTCCTAATTGAAAAACAGGACGAGTAAGAGAATCGGATGAAAGAAATAAAACCATTTATCACACTGGTAGGAGCAGGACCTGGAGATGCTGAACTGATCACTTTAAAGGGCATTAAAGCCATTCGCGAAGCGGATGTGATCTTGTACGATGCCTTGGTCAATGACGAGCTATTAGAGTATGCGAAGCCCGACTGTGTGAAAGTATATGTAGGGAAACGTGCCGAAAGGTTGTCTACTTCGCAAGACGAGATCAATAAATTATTGGTCGACTATGCCATGAACTACGGTTATGTGGTACGCCTCAAAGGTGGCGATCCATTTGTATTTGGTAGAGGTGGAGAAGAATTGGATTATGCGCATGCGCACAATATTGAAACGGCTGTAGTACCGGGCATATCGTCATCCATATCCTTAACGGGTCTTCAACAGATTCCATTAACCTATCGCAATATTGCAGAAAGCTTTTGGGTGATTACAGGATCTACCTCCGAAACACAATTGTCCAACGATCTACAATTAGCCGTAAAAAGTACTGCCACGGTGGTGGTGTTGATGGGATTTGCAAAACTATCGCAGATCGTAGCGCAATATCAACAAGAAGGTAAGAATGAATTGCCTATTGCCGTGATACAAAATGGCTCTACGCAAGAAGAACGCATCGTACTAGGAACTGTGGATACGATTGTAGGACAAGTCCAGTCAGCAGGAATTGGTGCACCGGCTATCATAGTCTTAGGCGAAGTCGTGGCAAAGCACCGAGAATTTGCTCAGGTAATGGAAAGCTTAAAAACAACGGTACTTTCATCATGAATACCTTATTCCCAATCTACGTAAAGATGCACCAGATTCAAACGCTGGTGGTTGGCGCTGGGCCAGTAGGTTTGGAAAAGTTGCAGGCAATTTTCAATAATTCGCCAGAAGCAAAGGTACGCGTAGTGGCCGAAGTGGTTAGTGCAGAGTTTAAAGAATTTGTGCGTGATCTTACCACGGTAACCGTAGCGGAAAGATCATTTGAAGAGGCTGATTTAGAAAATATTGATGTGGCCATATTGGCGACGGACAACGAATCTTTGAATAACTGGGTGCGCGAACTCGCTACGAAGAAGCATATTCTATTGAATGTGGCGGACAAGCCGAGCTTGTGCGATTTCTATTTGGGATCTATCGTGCAAAAAGGTGATTTAAAAATTGGTATATCGACCAATGGAAAATCACCAACAATCGCCAAACGGGTTAAAGAGCTCTTGCAAGAGCTCATCCCAGAAGAGATCGATGAGACGCTGGCACTGATGCAAGAGATGCGCAATGGACTGAAAGGTGATTTACAGCGAAAAATAACCGTGCTTAACGCACATACAAAGGAGTTGTTGGACAAATGATAGCAGACATTAGAAGAGATATTGCGGGGTTGGATGCCAAAGAAATACTGGCGTATCTGCAGCAGCATCATACGGCAGAAACTATTTTCTCGACCTCATTTGGGATAGAAGATCAAGTGCTGACACATTTGTTATACGAGGTGCAAAGCCAGATTAATATGTTTACTTTGGACACCGGTCGGCTTTTTCCAGAAACCTATTACGTGTGGAATAGGACACTGGAAACCTATGGTTTTCCGATCCGTCCATACTATCCACAAACACAAGAAGTAGAACAGATGGTGGCATTGAAAGGACCTTCCAGTTTTTACGAAAGCGTCGAAAATCGCAAGGAATGCTGCTACATACGCAAGATCGAACCTTTGCAACGCGCAATACAAGGTTATAAAATATGGATTACTGGAATCCGAGCCGATCAGTCGGCCAACCGGCACGACATGGAACAAGTGGAGTGGGACGAAGCGAATCAGATGATTAAGATTCATCCGCTATTTCACTGGACATTGGAAGAGGTGGAATCCTTCTTGAAGAAGAATTTTGTGCCGTACAATCCCTTGCACGACAAAGGATTCCCTAGCATCGGTTGCCAGCCTTGTACCAGAGCGGTCGCGCCAGGTCAGGATTTTAGAGCAGGACGATGGTGGTGGGAAGATCAGAGTAAAAAAGAATGTGGTTTACATGCTACGAGTAAATAAGAAAAACGAATGGATTATTTAGATCATTTAGAGGCGGAGGCCATTTATATATTGCGTGAGGTAGCTGGTCAGTTTGAGAATCCTGCCTTGTTATTTTCTGGTGGAAAAGATTCGATCACACTGGTTCATTTAGCGAAGAAAGCTTTTAGACCAGGAAAATTTCCATTTCCATTAGTGCATATTGATACCGGGCATAATTTTCCAGAAACCATCAGTTTTCGCGATCAACTTGTCGCAGAGTTGGGCGAACAATTGATCGTTGGTTATGTGCAGGATAGCATCGACCAAGGAAAAGTAGTCGAACAAACCGGCAAGAATGCGAGTAGAAACGCGTTACAAACCGTCACTCTATTAGATACGATTGAAAAATATGGTTTTGATGCTTGTATTGGTGGTGCACGCCGTGATGAAGAGAAAGCACGCGCCAAAGAGCGTATATTTTCCGTGCGTGATGAGTTCGGCCAATGGGATCCAAAGCGTCAACGTCCTGAATTATGGAATATCCTAAACGGCAAGATCAATAAAGGAGAAAATGTACGCGTATTCCCGATATCTAACTGGACAGAGTTGGACGTATGGAACTATATTAAACGGGAAAATATTGCTTTGCCATCGATCTATTTTAGCCATCAGCGTGATGTCGTATTACGCAATGGACAATGGATGGCCGCAGCTCCATTTTTGCAAATTGATGAAACCGATATCGTAGATCATAAATCCGTGCGTTTCAGAACAGTAGGGGATATGACCTGTACAGCAGCGGTAGATTCAGAAGCGGTCGAATTAGAAGATATTATAGCAGAAATTCGCTCTTCGACAATCAGTGAACGTGGCGCTCGCATAGACGATAAAGTGTCGGAAGCGGCCATGGAAGAGCGTAAAAAACAAGGATATTTTTAATTCGTACGCGTAGTAAATCGCCCGTGTAGAGATAATCAACCAACGCAATACGCATTACGCAATACTCAGTACTAACAATAATGGATATATTAAAGTTTATAACAGCAGGTTCGGTAGATGATGGAAAAAGCACGTTGATTGGTCGCTTGTTATACGATACCAATTCCGTACTCGACGATCAGTTAGAAGCGATTAAAAAAGCGAATCGGAAAAATAACGATGGTACCGTGGATTTGGCGATCTTGACCGACGGCTTGAAAGCAGAACGGGAGCAAGGCATTACCATCGATGTAGCTTATAAATATTTCCAAACGGAGCGCCGAAAATTCATCATTGCAGATGCTCCTGGTCATATACAATATACCCGTAATATGGTGACTGGTACGTCAAATTCTGATCTCATCGTGATCTTAGTAGACGCACGCAAAGGTGTCATTGAACAAACCAAAAGACATTCTTTCTTGGCGAAATTGTTGTCGATGAAAAAAGTGCTAGTGTGTGTCAATAAAATGGACATGGTCGACTACGATCAACAGGTTTTCGCGAGCATAAAAGCAGATTACGAGCAATTAGCGGTTAGATTAGGCTTAGAAAACGTGGATTATATTCCAGTTTCTGCCTTGAAGGGCGACAATATCGTACACAAATCGGAGCGTATGACTTGGTTTGAAGGCGAAGCGTTGCTAGATTATCTTGAAAAGGTAGAATTTCCACAAGCAAAACTGTCTAAAGGATGGCGTTTTCCAGTACAATGGGTCGTTCGGCCTCAAACGGAGGATTTACACGATTACCGAGGTTATGCAGGCCGAGTTTTAGGATCAGGATTGCGCGTTGGTGAAGAAGTCATCATCTTACCAAGCGGCGTACAAAGCACAGTGGAACGCATCGAAATCAATCAGCAAGCTTTTACCGAAGCGGAAGACGGGCAATCTGTTATTGTACATTTAAGTACCGATGTCGATATTTCTCGTGGTGATACGATTGTTAGCGCCGCACATCCAACGCTGAGTGAACGAAGTTTTGAAGCCAATATTAGTTGGTTTGACAACAAACCGCTGGATACAGCGCAATTATATCTATTACAACATCACAGCAAAACCGTAAAAATTAAAGTTCCAGAGGTGCTGTACAAATACGACGTAAATACTCAAGAGCAACATTATGGTTCAGATATTAAGCTGAATGATATTGGTAAAGTTTTTATAAAGGCTGCTGACGAAATTCCATTTGATCTGCAAGTAGATTTTCCAGAAAACGGACGCGCCATTATTATTGATCCACGCACGAATATAACCGTTGGAGCTATCACAATCGAACAGGTAGCATAAATCTAGAAATCGTTTATTTTATTGGGACAGCACATAATAGGTGCGCTGTTTCAACTACCTATTTAACATAATATATATTATAATAAAAATTATATATTTGTATGATCTTCCATTACAGCCAAGTATCGTCGAACACTAATACCATGTCAGCACTACGGTATACTAGATTATCACCGTCAAAATGATAAAAAAGCGAATACGAATCCTGTGTTGTCGGAAAATTAATAAGTCCTTGCTTTTTAAATGCCGTGGCTTTTTTCTGGTTCACCATTTTGTAACTGAGCTCATATTCATCGATTTTCTGAAATTGAGACAATTCCTTTAAAAAAATATACGAATCACCTAAAAATGCAAATGATCTGCCTTCACTGTGCGTTAATCCAATAATTATATCGCCGAAAAGTATTAATACCTCTGCAAAATCATGCTTATCAAGCACAGTCATTTTTATCTGATTTTTAGATTTATTGTAATTGACAATAAGATAATCACCGTGATATCCTTTTATATTTAATCGATCTATTTCATCCGTAAATAGATTCGAAATCGTATCATTTAACTGATATATTTTCAATGCATTCCGCTTTTCTTGTGCTGTAGCGAAAGATGAGCTAAAAAGTATTATAAAAAACAATAACGCGCAACGCATTATTGAAAGGCAAACATACCTTTGTGCCTTGATAGAAGTTTTTTGAATCAAAATTCCTTTACTCACGATATTAAAATAAACAATTCTATAGCTATCTACTGCCCTAACTTCCTAAAGATGTTCGACATAGTTTCTTTATCCATGGCGTCCATATCTAACAAATTTAGGGAGATAACCATTTTCTCTGTTTCAGTTTTGTAATGCTGAAAGTGAGGGGTTTTTAAATGCGCTTTGTAAGCTTCCTCGTTCGCATAGATTTCTAAAATTTTTATTAGAGTTGGATTTTCCTTTTCGAACATAGGGAAAATTGTAATTACACCAGATTCCAATCGTACGGAAGCTTCAGCTTCTTCAATGAGAATCGCTTTGTATGCTTCAAGATGGCTCGGTTCTATTTCAACTTCTGCAATTCGTACCATCATATTATCTGTAGCAAATTCGACTTTTTTCCGACCGCATGATACAGTCATCGTCATGATCAATAATAATAAATGGATTGCGATATTGGTTTTCATTTACACATCAGATTTCTACTAATCTAAATAAAACCAATGGTTAATTTGGGGTACCTATATTAAAAAATGAATCACTGAACTGAAACTAGCAAGTAGTTTCGCGATAATTTACGGCTTTCTGATCTAAGTACCTGATTTATGTAAACTAAATACCTGTATCTCTTATAAGCATGTGCTTGGCACCTACTTTGACTATTCTTTTTCGGCTTGTCGATCCACTACAATAAGCTTTTTACAAATCTACCATACGTCGGGATGAGGTATTTCAACCCCAACAGTACAGTAAGTATAAAACGAAAAACGCTATCACATGAAAATTGGAATAATTGCACACTTGAAACATCCTATCCGTAAACCATTTATGGGTGGATTAGAAGCATTTACATACGACATTACTACATTATTGATGCGTCGCGGACATGATGTTACTTTATTCGCCAGTGAACATTCAGATCCTGCTCTCCCCTTGCACTCTATTATGAGCGATATGGATTATGATAGAGAGACTTTCAGTCGGTTTCGCGCGCATGAGCTTTCAGAAGATTTCATATCCACGCATCACGCCTATCTGGAACTCATGCAGGACATTGATAATCAGAGCTTTGATTTAATCTTCAATAATAGCCTAAACTATGTTCCGATCACCATGTCGACGATCATCAATACGCCGATGGTGACCGTTTTGCACACGCCGCCAATATTCGAAATGAAGCGTGCAATTGGCAAAATAAAAGATAAAAATAAGATGCATTATGTGTCGGTTTCTCAATCCAATGCACAATCTTGGAAGCCTTACATGCCCTCCGGATGTCATGTTATCAATAATGGAATTGATGTAAAGAAATGGACTTTCTCTTCGCAGAATGATCGGGAGTACGTTATTTGGTTTGGTCGAATACATCCAGATAAGGGTACTCACTACGCGATTGAGGCTGCTCGATTAGCAGGCAAAACTATTAAGATCGCTGGTTCAATTGCAGATCGTCATTATTTTGATACGAATGTAGCGCCTTTATTGGGCAAAGATGCGGAATGGGTAGATTTGTGTACACACGACCAGCTCAATCTGCTGATTGGTCAAGCAGAGGTAAGTATTATCACACCGTGTTGGGATGAGCCTTTTGGTTTAGTCGTAGCAGAAAGTTTGGCCTGCGGCACACCGGTTGCAGGATTTGCGCGAGGCGCATTGCCGCATATTCTCACCGACGATATTGGATCGCTAACAGCGTCATGTAATACGCATGAGTTAGCCGAATGTATCGTTAAGGCGAGTCAACTCTCCAGATCTGCATGTCGATCCTATGCCGAAAAAGAACTAGGTATGGATAAGATGGTATCTGCTTACGAAGCATTATTCCATGAGATAGTAGATACCAAATATTTGCCTCATGCCATATAAGTATAGCTATTATGTACATCATCATGGTTCGGGGCACATTATGCGTGCTATTGCTATTGCAAAGGGACTTCCGAATCAGAACATCACTTTCTTAGGTAGTGACTTACTACCTTATTGTAAGCTAATACCGGATAATGTAAATTGTGTGCATCTACCGATTGATACAGCTGGTGCAGAAGATGTCCACCATATTTTAGATCCCGTATCCTTTTTGCATTACGCGCCATTGCGTGTTTCAGGTTTACTGCACAGAAATGCAATAATCATTGACTTTTTTAGAAGAAACCCAGAAACTATCCTATTGATTGATGTTTCTGCAGAAGTAGCTTTGTTAGCTCGGCTTTGTGGTATACCCACCGTACTTATCAGACAAAATGGTATACGGAATGATATCGCACATCGTCTCGCCTATGAGAGTGCGCAACTAATTATTGCGCCACTTCCTTCCTTTTTGGATTCGAAGTTTGACAATCCTGCCTACCACAAGACATTGTACGCTGGCGGCTTTTCACGCTATACGCATGTAAAACATCAAGATCAGTTGGGGAATGATGTAGCCGTATTTTTGGGGCAAGGCGGAACGAATATAGATTTGTTTTTTATTCGACATCTACGCATATATCTACGCCGTGAGATGCATTTGCATATTATTGGAGCGATAGATTCCGATGTAAGCATTGACGGTGTAACTTTTCATGGCGTTTTGGATCACCCGAATGCTGTTTTAAGTTCTTGTGACGTAGTTATTTGCAATGCAGGTCACAATACAATCATGGAACTGGTGGATCTAAATAAATCCATCATTTGCATACCCGCTAGCCGCCCCTTTGACGAACAACTCCGGAAAGCTTATTATCTAAGCCAATCCGGTTGTGCAATCACGGTACTGGAAGAAGATATATATCAAACCGACTGGAATGATAGAATTGATGAAGCTCATAAATTGGATAAAGCAGTACTCGAGCATGTCACAGATGTTGATGCCGTCCCGAATATTGTGCATCATTTAGAAAAGCTTCGAAAAAAATTAGTGAAGATTCCATTAACACCTTATGCATATGATTCGTAAAACTGAAAATATCGCGATACTCACACTTGTCCATCAGCGTGACAAAGCTTTGGTCAATATGCTAAATGGAATCGCTGCGGGATCCATTTGGCCGCATGAGGTTCTAATCATATGTATGAACGAACAACCTTTGGTATTGGATATCAAATATCCATTTTCTATAAGAAGTATCGTATTGCAGACCGATACAGGTCTTAATCTAGGAGCTGCGCGTAATCTAGCAATGAAAGAATCGTCTGTGAATTACAATGTATTTTTGGATGTTGATTGTATACCCGACAAATATTTTTTAGAAACCTATTATAATCAGCTTGAAAGTAATTCGGATGTTTTATACACCGGTCGTGTACGCTACCTGCCAGCAGCCTTTGACGAAAAGGAAAATTGGACAAACCGCTTGGAGGAAATTAGTGCTCCAGATCCTGTGCGTCAGGAAATCAAAAACTATCCATACGAATTGTTTTGGTCGCTAAATTTTGGCTGTTCAAAAGACGTATTTAGTAAAATTGGTGGTTTTGATATGCAGTATTTAGGCTACGGCGCCGAAGATACAGATTTTGCCTTTCAGGCAAGGCATAACGGGATAGCATTGCAAACAATTGATGCGCTGGCATTTCACCAGTACCATGCTTCTTATCAACCGCCCTTGAATCATTTGGAAAGTATATGTCGTAATGCTAATCGTTTCTTTTCCAAATGGCAATTTTGGCCAATGCAAGGATGGATAGATGCCTTTGAAAAGGCAGGTTATGTAAAAAAGGCTGATGACCATCTGGAAATCAGATCACTCCCCTCAGACGAAGACATCCTGGCTGCGCTAAAGCACTAGAAAAAAGAAGCACCCATAAAAAAGTCCATTCCTAACAGAGAATGGACTTTTTTATGGGTGCTGAAATCGTCTTACAGCGCATAAAACGATTCCGGCTGGATAGGATCTGGTTTGTTTTCCTTACCCAAAAGATCGAGCGTATTAATATGGATATTGCGTGCGATCGTCGTCATCGGCGTATCATGGGCACGATTGCTAAATGGGTCCTGCATGTGCGTAGCCGTACGTTCTAATAAAAAGAAACAACTCGAGCTCACCACCAACAACGGCAACTCAAATAAGCTGGCAATCTCTCCTAATGAGATGGACAAAGTCACGACAAATACATAAATCATAAAGTGTAAAAAGAGTCTATAGGTCACCGGGAACACCGTATTATTTATCCTTTCTGCCATTCCCATATGATCTGAAAACCGCACGAACGAGGTATTGATCTGTACGTGACTAAATTCGGTAAGGTCATTTGTCTTACGCAATTCTGCCACTTGCAATGCGCCTTGTTGCATTAGTGTTAGGGGCACATTGGACTGACCTTCGAGCCCCTGCATATCTTGCTCACTAATTAGATCTTCGATGTGTTTTTTTGGGTTTTGACCGCGAAGATTTTGACCCAAACTATAACACCATGCTACATGTCGCATAGCGATTTGTTCAATCACTTCTTTTTGATCGGCTGAAATAAACGATTGCAGCTGTAAGACCAAACTACGGCTATCATTGACAATACCACCCCAAATTTTACGTGCTTCCCACCAGCGATCGTATGATTGATTGAGGTTGAACGATAATAGAACAGAAATAGCTGTACCTATAAATGCAGGTATAGAGATATGCATTGGCGGTATATAATCGATAAATGTAATGGTTAGGTACTTAACCACTGATCCTATAATAATAACATATAGGAGTTCCAAGCGGATTTTGTTGAAAATATACCGCATTGGAATCTTTCTGCTAATTAACATAAATAAGTATTAGTGTTTTAAAAAAATTTCTTTTCGATAGATGATTATAAGGTAGTCAGACTAAGCGATTTGAATAAATTTGTTCGCTTTCATACCTCGATATGGTAAATTTTCCAGAACAAACGTGTAGCCAGCTTGCGGCTGATTCGTAAGCTCTTCATCAGAAAGACCTTTCGCCGCGGTAGTAATGTAGAGATCATTGTATTGCTTACCACCAAAAACGCAACTTGTGACTTGTTTCACAGGCAAATCAATTTTCGCCAAGATCTCACCGGTATCTGGGTGTCTTCGCGTCACACAGCCACCACCAAAATGTGCTACCCAAATCATCCCTTCGTTATCCAAAGTCATACCATCAGGCACTCCTTCATCTTCATCAAAAGTTACTACTGTTTTTAGATCGGTGATACCGACTTGAATACTATCATAGGTAAATCGCCGTATACTAGCTTTATCGCTCTCTACATGATAAAATCTTCTTTGTGACTCATCCCAATCCAGTCCATTGGATATGGTTGTTTCATCTAATACCTTTTTGAAGGTCAAATCTGGATAGAGCACATACATTGCACCGCGATGCTCTTTTTCATCAGTATGCATACTGGCAATCCAAAACCGACCACTTGGATCAACTTTACCATCATTATACCGATTTTCGGGTGCATGTGGTTCTGGTTGCGCTAAGAACTTGGCATCGCCTTGTGGCAAAGCAATACGATAAATTCCAGTAGACATGGCTGCAAGAAAGCAACCATCTTGACACGGCGCGATGGCTCCCACAGGATTATCAAGAGAGGTAATTTTCAATGATTTATCGGCTGGATAATAAGAATAAATATCCGCAGATAGTATATCTACAAAATGCAGACATTCTTGGCGATCGTCCCATACCGGTGATTCGCCCAATTGGCATGGCACCGCGACCGCCACTTTTAAAGATTTTTCTATCATATTATGCTACGTTATCTTACTTCCTTAAGACGGTTTTTTAAGGCTTTCTGTTTGCCTTCCAATTTGTTTATTCAATTCCAGCGCCGCGCTGATGAGACCGAGATGGGTAAATGCTTGTGGAAAATTCCCCAAATGTTCTCCTTTTTTGCTGATTTGCTCTGCAAATAGGCCTAAATGGTTACCATAACTCAGCATTTTTTCAAAATTTTCAACGGCCTCGTCTACTCTACCCATTTTTGCCAAAACTTCAATATACCAAAACGAACACATGGTAAAGGTGCCTTCCTCCCCTCCTAGACCGTCAATTCCTTCATCGTTTAGATATCGGTAAACTAAAACGTCGATACGTAGTTTTTCATCTAACTCTTTCATCGTATCTTCCCATCGTGGTTCATCTGGCGTGATGAAGTGCACCAACGGCATCAACAAAGCACTAGCATCCATTCGATCAGACGTTTTTTTGCCATCCTTGTATTGCACCCAAGCCTTGATGTCATCATTCCAGAAATTCTCGTAAATATCTTTGTATATATCATTGCGCAGATTATGCCACCTCTCCGCATCGTACGGGAATGAACGATCTTGCCCAATTTTGATGGCACGATCGATCGCTACCCAACACATCAGGCGACTATGCAAAAACTCATGTTTTTCGTTCCTAATTTCCCAGATTCCGTGATCTGGTTCGTTCCAGCGCTTCTCCACTTGTGCAATCTCTTTAACAATGATTTCCCACAATTCGTAGGTAATAGGCTTGTACATTTTATTGTAGATATAGATCGTATCAAGCAACTCACCGTAAATATCTAACTGCAATTGATTGTTTGCTTCATTACCAATACGCACCGGTTTACTCTGTTTGTATCCTTCCAAGTGTGTCAAGTCCTGTTCTTCCATCTCTGATGTACCGTCTACTCGATACAACAAATGGAGATCACGGTCTTTATCTTGGGTGATAATCCAATCTAAGAATGCCTTTGCCTCATCTTTAAAACCGAGTTTCAAGAATGCATACATGGAAAATGCGGCATCGCGAATCCATGTAAAACGGTAATCCCAATTGCGATCGCCACCGATTTCTTCGGGCAATCCGAAGGTAATCGCGGCTACTGTCGATCCATATTGCATGGATGTCATTAATTTTAAGGTAATAGCAGATCGATGAATAATCTCTTGCCATCGGCCTTGATAATTCGATTGCTTCAGCCAGTCACGCCAATATTTGATGGTCGCAAAATAGTTAGCTATTCCATATTCTTCAATACTTTTAAACTGGGATAGATCACCATCTTTGGCTGTCTCTAGCACAAAAAGACTCTTCTTCCCTTCTTCTAGTGTGAAAGATGCATAGGCATCGTGCTCTCGAAGTGTCATATCTACTGTAGAAGATAACCGGACTGTAGACTGGCCGTTATCTTTCGTACTGAAATGAATACCATCTTCCATCCGCTCTGCGGTGTGCTTTACTTTGGCGTAGCCAAATCGCGGTTTGCACTGCATCTTGAATTTAATATTCCCTCGAATCGCTTTTACTTTCCGTACAATCGCATTAAATGTGAAGCAGGAATCCTCAATAACAGGCATGTAATCGGTAATCTCCACAATACCATCTTCCGAAAAGAAACGGGTGATCAATACCGCTGTACCAGGGATATAGATTTGTTTTACATTAACATCCTTCATTTCTGGCGTGATACCGAAATACCCACCCTTGTCCTTATCTAAAAGCGACCCAAATATGGTAGGAGAATCGAATTTCGGAAAACACATGAAATCAATGGTACCGTCCAATGCTACCAATGCAGCGGTATGCATATTACCAATAACGCCATGATCTTCAATAGCGGGATAACCAGATTTTTTTCGCATAACTTATTTTCAACAAGGGATTTTTTTTAGCCTGTTAGTTGAAAAACAAAAAGTGAGAATACTTGTTTTTTTTCTAAATAATTATTTTACAAATGGGAAAACTAGACAACAAGGTTGCTATCATTACTGGATCTGACTCAGGTATCGGACGTGCCATTGCAGAAGCTTTAGGAGAAGAAGGTGCTAAAGTCATCATCACATACCATTCGGACGAGGATAGTGCCAAAGAAACATCTGAATATCTCACATCCCAAAACGTAGTGCATACCACATATCAGCTGGATGTGAGCGATGAGAAAAGTGTAAATAAAATATTTGAAAAAGTGGTTGATGAATATGGCCAGATAGATATTTTGGTCAATAATGCTGGCGTCAATGGTAGCAATATCAAAGTAGTCGATATGGATAACGAGACATTCGATACCTGTATCAAAACCAATTTGTATGGTCCATTTTATTGTACACGAAAATACTTACGCCTACGTAAAGCTACTCAAAAAGGTGGAAAGATTATCAACGTGAGTTCTATTCACGAGGAAGTGGTAACCGCAGGTAATAGTGATTACAATGCTTCTAAAGGTGGTTTGAAAAATTTCAGCCGTAGCTTGGCATTGGAGTTGGCACAAGAGCAAATCCAAGTAAACAACATCGCACCAGGAATGATCTTGACCAGTATGAACCAAGAAGCCATGGATGACAAAAAGGTGAAAAAGGAAAAGGAACAACATATTCCGATGAAACGCGCTGGCGAAACTAAAGATATCAAAGCTGCGGCTATCTTTCTGGCTTCTGCGGATAGTGATTATGTAACCGGATCTACCATCACAATAGACGGTGGACTAAGTATAAACTTAGGGCAAGGCGCTTAAACGCTGATTTTTTTATAATAAGAAGAGAGCCATTATCGATTATCGCTCTCTTCTTTTTTCCCTTCTTCGATTAGTTCTTCTACGACTTCCTCCTCATCCTCTTCCAACTGTTTCACCTCTTCCTCTTGTACCTCGCTGTGTAGGTTGATGTGAAATGTACAGCCAACTGGAAAATGATCTGAACCTATAGAAGGATAAATAAATAATTTATCGATAAAGACAGCCGTGCAATGGAACAACAAATCCAGAGGTACGCGAAACAACCAATATTTTGCATGAAAGGTAGCCAAAATACCACGACCAATGCGCGCATCAATCAATTCGCTTGTTTTTTTGAATAAGATGGAAGCTCTTGCCCATGCCACGTTATTAAAATCTCCTACAACAACAACAGGCAATTCATAATCTCTGACTTTTTTCGCGACACTCAATAGATCCCCATCTCGCTCTTTGGAATTGTCTTCTTCGGTGGGACTTGGCGGTGGCGGATGCACGGCAAAAAATATAAATCGATGTCCATCCGCTGTTTCGAGCTCTGCTTCTATGCTTGGCAAATCGTCGGATACAAAATAATGCGTTTCTACGCGATGCATATTGAGGCGCGTATATAAGTGCATCCCATAGGTATTCTCTAAAGTCACCTTTTGGTAATTCGGATAAGCCTTTTCTAGCGGCCGCATCGCTTCTTCCCAAGCCGCGTTACTCTCCATCGTAACGAACACGTCGGGATCTTCTTTTTCAATCAGATCAATAAATCGCTGAAATTCGGTGTTATATTGATAAATATTGCAGGCGATAACGCGCACTTGTTCTGACTTTTTGCCATCAACATCTTTACTTCGTTGGCTTCGCCAAAACTTGGTGTAACGCACAAAAATATATAAGTGAAAAACGATTAGTGCAGCTTGAGCACCTTGCAATACCCACATCCAGCCATTGATCTGCACGTAGAAAAAAGTAAGCGGAAATACAATTAGCTGTAAAAAAAGCAATTGTAAACGCATAAATTCCGGTACACGAAACACCCAATGTTGATGTTGGATAAAGGGTAAGGTGCTCAAAACGATCAAAAGAATCGACAGAACAAGTAATGGGATAAACATCGTATAATTAAATTAACAACTCACAGCAAATAAACCATCTTCGTAGATGGCATAACAATATGCCCCTTCGGGCACACAACTGGTATCTAATCCGCTAAAAAGACTGAATGCAGGTAATATCAATTGCGTCTCCGACACGACAAAACATGGAAAGCGCATGGTACTTTTGCGACCAACAGCAACATGAATACCTGGGTGTAAATGACCACTGATATTATGCATACCAGCAGAGAACTGCCGATCGCCATGCGTAAAATGAATATTTCCGATCGCATATCCATCCGCTAAAATGCGTATTCCCAATTCTTCGAATTTTCGATCCGAAAGACGATCATGATTTCCTTTTACTAATAAGAATTCACACGTATCGTTTTCTTGAATAATATCTTTTAATAGCGCGACCTCCGAGTTCATGCCAGCATGCAGCAAATCGCCAGTGATCAATACTTTATGGGGTTGATAATGATTAATCAGTTTTTGTAAGCGTTCCATATCACGTGTGGCCACTTGTTGTGGCAACGCAATACCAGATTTACGAAAATGTGCCGCCTTGCCCACGTGCAGATCCGAAAGGATAATGGTGTTTTCGGCAGGCCAATACAGAGCGCGCTGATTCGTCAGCACCAACGTTTCTCCTGCAAAATCAATCTCTTGTTCTTGTATGTTCTTCATCGCCTCTTTCCGGGTCGACTTCCACTCTCCTGCATCCGACGAATTCGTGTCGCCAAATCTTCGCTAGAAAGTGATTGCCGCATACTATCCACTTTGATCGGAAAACTGAGCGGCGTAAACCCAGTGGCAAATCTAAAGATAATCTTGCTGTTATTTATACGTTTGAACGCGCTTTGTAACCGCGGTTCTTCCAACTGCTGATTGAACACTTCGGTGTAAGCCTGCCGAAGCAGTAGATTCTGTGGATCATGATCTTCTAATACCTGAAAAATAATACCTGAAGAGGATTGTAGCGACTTATTATTTTTCTGTGCACCCGGAAAAGTCTGCACCACCATGCCAGCAATTACGGCAATATCCCGAAACTTGCGCTTGGCCATTTCCGTCGAGTTAATGCTGTATAATACATCCTCCATCAAATTTTCCGCACTTAATATCGATTGCAGTTGATCCTCACTCAGCTTGATCTCCGTATCGGAGAATAACTCAAAACCGTAATCATTCATGGCCATCGAAAAGCTGATTGGCGAAAATCGGCTAATGCGATACGCCATCAAAGCCGCCATCACTTCGTGAATCAACCGACCTTCGAAAGGATACATAAATAAGTGATAGCCTTCTTTGGTGACAATCAATTCGACCAAGAATTCGTCTTCGGCCGGAATATGGGAGAAACTTTGCTGTCGTGCAAAAAGTGGATGCAGGAAGCGTAATTCTTGTTCTTTGGCAGATGGGTGCACTGAACGTGCTAATTTTTGTCGTAAGAAATGACTTAGATTGGAACTTAAAGGCAATCGACCGCCCAGCCAGCTCGGCGTAATGGCTTTGCCGGAGGACAATCGTACGTAAGTAGTCATTTCTTTGATGCGGACTAATTCTAATACACGGCCAGCCAAAATGAATTTATCACCCGCTTTCAATTTTGAAATGAAATATTCCTCAATCATGCCTACATAACCGCCGGAAGTGAATCGTACACGCATCATCGCCTCGCTGACAATCACGCCCAGATTCATACGGTGCAGCATCGCAATGCGCCGTTTGGGCACCACCATCAATCCGTCATCATTCTCCACAACCTTATGAAACTCTTCGTAGTTCGCACCGATTTGTCCACCGCGCGTGATGAAAAACAGACACCACGACCACTCTTCTTCCGTGAGGTACGAGAAGGCATGTGTATCTTTCATAGTAGCCATCATTTCTGCTGGACGAAATCCGCCGCCCAAGGCAATCGTCACTAAGAATTGTACCAACACATCAAAGGTTTGCACCATCGGATCGCGCGATTCGATGGTATTATTCTTCACCGCTTCTTTCAAAGCCGCGACTTCGATCAATTCCAAGGAATGCGTAGGCACCACATATATTTTCGAAACCTCAAAAGGCGAATGACCACTCCGACCAGCGCGCTGCATAAATCGCGCTACGCCCTTGCTCGAGCCAATTTGTATCACGGTATCTACGGGTTTGAAATCTACCCCCAAATCCAACGACGACGTTGAAACCACCGCCTTCAATTTCCCTTCGCTCAATGCATCTTCAATCCATTCGCGAATCGCGCCATCGATGGAGCCGTGGTGCAATGCTATTTGCCCGGCGAAATCAGGATACGCTTCCAAAAGCAACTGATACCACATCTCACTTTGACCACGCGTATTAGTAAATAAGATGGTCGACTTGCTGGCCAGAATGATGGGCACGACTTGCTCTACGAGCTTACTGCCCATATGCCCAGCCCAGGGTAGCACTTCGACTTCCTCGGGATAAACGGGTTGAATATCGATTTTTTTCTTTTCGGTCGCTACAATTTTAACTCCTTTCAGTGGCGCAGGAATCAGTACTTCCAGCGCTTGATCTAGATTGCCAATGGTAGCCGTAATCCCCCAAATTCGAAGTTTTCCATAATGATGGCGCAAATAGGCAAGCGCTAATTCTATCATCACACCTCGTTTCGTACCGAGCAATTCATGCCACTCATCGATGGCCACACAGCGCAATGATTTAAAAAACTTGTCTCTCGCTTTTTGTGCCAGCAGCAAATGCAAACTTTCTGGCGTGACGAGCAATATATCGGGCATTTGCTTGCTTTGCTGCTGTTTGCGCTTCACATCGGTATCGCCATTTCGCACATCCACCACCCAATCCAGACCAATCTCATTGATGGCTTCTTGCATGGCGCGCGCCAGATCTTTGGCCAAACTGCGAATCGGCGTCACCCAAATCAACTTTAATCCAACTCGGTATTTTTCAGGCTGATTCATAAAATCTTGCAGCACGGCTAGAAATACCGAAAAAGTCTTCCCAAAACCGGTTGGGGCGACTACCATACCGCTTTTTCCACTGGCATACGCCGCCCAGGTTTTATCCTGAAAACTGAATGGTTGGTTTCCCTTTTCGGCCATCCAACGCGTGATAATCGCGTAGCCATCGGTCTGGCTACTTTTCTTGATGGATATACTCATGCGATTAGGTGCTGGCAGGGATTAGCTTTTTGACTTCTTCGATATCGTCAATGTCGGCCACGGTCTTATCTTTGCGCCAGCGCAAAATTCGTGGAAAACGTAGCGCTACACCCGATTTGTGACGATTACTCAGGGCGATTCCTTCGAAAGCAATCTCAAAAACTAATTCGGGTTTTACCGTGCGTACCGGACCAAATTTTTCAGTCGCATTGCGGTTCACAAATCGGCTGACTTCTTGTATTTCTTTATCCGTCAAACCCGAATATGCCTTTGCAATGGTGACCAATTCGTCGTCGCGGCGCACGGCAAAAGTGTAATCCGTATAATAAGCACTTCGCCGTCCACTACCCTTCTGTGCATAAATCAACACGGCATCAATAGTTAGCGGATCCACTTTCCATTTCCACCAATCGCCTTTTTTGCGACCGCTATGATAAGGGGAGGCCAAATGCTTGAGCATCAACCCTTCACTATTGCGCGAACGCGCATCTTCTCGAATCGTAGGAAGATCTTCCCAACCGCGACTGGCGATTACTTCCGATAATCGTAAGGAAGTTTCGGGATTTTGTGCTACTAATTTTTCTAATTGTGCTCGTCTTTCAGACAATGGCCGAGCGCGCCAATCTTCCCCATCGTATTCTAGCAAATCGTACAGGAATACGGATACGGGCACATCGGAAAGCATTTTTTTGGAGATGACTTTTCTATTGAGCCGTTTCTGCAATTCACTAAACGGAAGTACTTGCTCTTCTCGAACAGCTAGAATCTCCCCATCAATCACGAAATTCCCATTCCACTCAGCAAGCGCTTCAGCAATTTCGGGAAATTGCTCGGTGACGAGCTCCTCACCTCTGGACCAGATAAAGACTTCACCATCGCGTTTGATAAACTGCCCACGGATGCCATCCCACTTATATTCTGCTTGCCAGTCCGAGCGATAGCCCAAATCAGGTAATTCTTTTTCTAATGCGTAAGCGAGGCAGAAAGGATATGGTTTCGATAATTCTGTATCACTATAATGACCTTTGACCAAAAGATCAAATACGACTTCTTCCCTATTCCAATGCCCCATAATGCTATGCGCGACGGCACTTTCTTCCATTTCATAAAAACGCGCTAAGGCGTTAATGAGCGTTTTGGAAGATACCCCAATCCGGAAGCTTCCGCCCAACAGCTTATTGAAAATGAAACGTTCTTGCGCGGGCAAGGTATCCCAGGCTTGCAATACAAAGGCTTTCTTTTCGCTTTCGGATTGATCTTTCAACAGTAAAATATCCGTCATCCATTCCGACAGGGTACGCTCCACGGTTTGCGTGGGAGGCGGCAATACCAACGCAATGGTTTCACCAAGATCGCCCACGGCCGAGTACGATTCTAAAAATAGCCATTCGGGAATTTGTGTGACTTCCATCGCCCATAGCTTCAACAAAGTGGTAGTCAAAGGGCGTTTAGGACGCTTACCCGTAAACAACGCTAAAAACCACAACTTATCTTTTTCCTCGCCATCCCGCAAGAATTGCTGAATAGCATCCAATTTGGCGGTCGTCTTGTTGGTACTATCTAAAGCAAATATTAAGTCTGCAAATGCTCTCATGACTGCGCCTCCTTCTTTTCCGGACTTTCCTCCTCTTCCTCTTGTCCATATTCGGTAGGCACCACATCAGCTGCGATGCCGATTTCATTGAGATATTTCGCAAACACCGCTGTCTGTCCGTGCGTCACATGCACTTGTTCGGCGCCAGTGGCTTTTACGGCTTCGATCAATCCTTCCCAATCCGCATGATCACTAATTGCAAAACCCGCGTCGGCGCTGCGCCATCTTCTAGCACCGCGTACTTGCATCCATCCGGAACAGATGGCGTGCGCCATATATGGTATTTTCTTGATGACTTTAGATTCTAATAACGAGGGCGGCACGATCACAATTCCCTGATCCAAATGTTTGACATCTTCCCGCAAATCAACAATTTCATATTTCGGGAGTTCCACACCGATCTGTTCGAAAGCCCGATTCAATTTTCCAATGGAATAATGCACAAATAATGGTCCAGCATCTTTCAGCGCTTGCATGATGCGCTGTGCCTTTCCCAAGGAATATCCGACAAATACCGAGGTCTTTTGCTGTTCTTGATTGTGCTGTACCCATTGCTGCAACTGCTCATTCTGCGTCGCAACGGGTTGCCAACGATAAATCGGCAAGCCGAAAGTACTTTCGGTCACGAATTCATGGCATTTAACCGATTCAAATGGTGTAGAAAGACCGTCTTCCTGAATTTTATAATCGCCCGAAACCACCGAAACTTTGCCTTTATATTCTAATCGGATCTGAGCCGATCCAATGATATGCCCTGCGGGATGTAAGGAAATCTTGACACCATTCCGCGAAATCGTTTCATGGTATCCAATACCTTGCACCGAAATATCAGGACTTATTCTGCTTTGTAAAATGGGAACAGTAAAGTGATGACATAGGTAATTTTTCATGCCCCATTTGGCATGATCCGCATGGCCATGCGTGATAATGGCATAATCTACCGGCTTCCACGGATCGATATAAAATTGGCCTGGCTCGCAATAGATTCCTTTATCGGTAAATGTCAACATAGTACAAGAAGCAACATGCTATGGCTGCGTTTTGTTTGCTTCCCTAGCACGGCAGCTGCTTATATAAATTTCATCTCGGTAGCCCGATGGATGAGCGATGCGACATTGTTGACTTTGAACTTTTGCAAAAGATTGCGACGGTGACTTTCGACGGTGAGCGGACTGATGAACATATTCTCCGCAATATTGCCGGTGGTCAATCCTTGTGCCAGCAATAAAAGGATTTCCTGCTCGCGCCGCGTCACGATCGGCACGGTATGATCGGCTTGCTTAAGCATTTCCTGCATTTCTTGTGCAATGACCTTTTCACCTCGGCAAACGGCTTGAATGGCATCAATCAATTCTTCCGCAGACACATTTTTCAATAAATATCCAGCCGCGCCATGTTGCAGCATACGTGTTGCGACGCTGGCTTCGTTGAGATTGCTGATCGCAATAACCTGTATATCGGGATGTTGTTTTTGTAAGATTTGTATCGCTTCGAATCCATCCATATTAGGCATATTGATGTCTAATAACACCACATCTACATCTGCGGTTTCTAAATAAGCGATGGCTTCGCCGGCATCTTCAAATGAACGACTTAACTGTATTTCCATCGCGCCGGCCAAGATGTATTCGAATCCGCGCAAGACTAAAGGATGATCGTCTACTACGATAACTTGAATGTTTTCAGACATGTGTATGGAATGTTATGTGAATAGAAACACCTTGATCTGGTGCGGTATCAATGTCCATTTCACCGTTTAGCATATCTACTCGGTTTTGAATATTTTGTAATCCAATTCCTTTGGATCTGACTTTTGATTTGTCAAATCCGCGGCCATTATCTTCAACGGATAAGTAGAATTGTCCATCATCTTCGCTGCATTGCAATAAAACATGCGAAGCCTGACTATGACGTACCGTGTTTGTCAAGAGTTCTTGTGCGATGCGGTATACGCCAGTTAGGAATCGTTGGTCGTAATTGTCTGACAAATTGGAGGCCGTAAAATCTACTTTTAGCGCGGCATGTTGCATGCTTCGGCACAAATCACTGAGCGCTGCTTCCAATCCCATCGTGCGCAAAGATTCAGGCATCATATTCCGCGCTACACGTCGTACCTCGTCTACCGAATAATCGACCTGATGGATTAATTCCTGCAAAGGATCGTCTTGTTTTTTATAGGCTGTTTTCTCATTTGCTGCTGCTTGTGCCACTATGGCAGAAAGCTTGAGCTTGATCCCTGCTAAGATACCGCCTAATCCGTCGTGCAGATCTCGTGCAATACGACTACGTTCCTGCTCTTCACCATGTGCCATTGCATTAAAGATCTGCAGCTTTTCCTGCTGGGCATTTAGCTGCTTGCGATTACGCATGCTGCTGTATCCGATAAAGACAAACATCACCAACAAGATCAGACAAAATAGTAAACTAACGATCCATCCACGTGTGCGAATTAGGGTAATTTGCTGTGCTTGATTTTTTTCTTGTGTGAGCAACAGTTCTCGTTCTTTCTCTGCTGTTTGGTACTTCTTTTCCAATTCCAAGATGCGCGTTTCATTCGCATCTATCGACATAGTGTCTACCACAGCGGCGTACTTTTTGTACCAAGCTGCAGATGCTTCGTACTGCTGCAAATCACTTTCAATCGTGGCCAGATTGTAATAGATCCGCTGTTTGTTTCGCAAAATGGCGGTGCTCTCTACATATGGTAGTACCTGCATCAGTGCTTGTTTGGCTTCTGGCAATTTGCCAGCATCTCGAAAAGCTTCATACTGATCAAACAAGACTGTTGCAGCTAGCGATTCGCTTTTCAGTGCACGCGCTGAAGCCAAACCTTTATCAAATTGAGCAAAAGCTTTACCATATTGTCCTTTTCTCTTCCAATAACTACCATAAACGGTGTAATACATTGGTCCGTAGGTCGAATGCGGAATTAATTGCAACGTTTTGGCAGCTTGTTGCAATAATACTTCGGCTTGATCTAGATGAGATTGAAAAATGGCGTTGCGTGCCGCATTGACATAAGCCGTCAAGCGATGTTCATCAAGAGCTGAATCGTGACGTAGTAGATCAATCGCTCGCTTATAATAGCGATCTGCTTGCTTGTAATCCTGCATATTCATCAAGGCCATGGCAACATTTTGGTAATTGCTACCTAATAATGTCGTATCACGAATGGCTGTCGCCATTGGAATCACGCGATGAATCAGCGCTTCAACGTATTCTCGAGCACGTCCTTCCCGTTGCAATAACGCACCATAGCTAGACCACAAGCGGATACGGTAGCGAGTTGCTCGTTCATTATTGACCTTATTCAAGTTTTTTTCTGCGGCCATATACAGCTGTTTGGCCTTGTCTGAGTCGGCATCAAAATAAGCAGACGCTTTATAGAAGTCTATCACTCCTAATTGGAAGGCTTGATCTTTGTCTTTCGGAAGCAATTTTTGCGCCTGATCGATATACAAAAATGCTTGTGCCGTATCGTAATCGCCCCAAAAAAAACTAAGATCTAACAGCGCAAATGCTTTCTCTTCGTTATCTGGAAGTACCTTAATTTTTTGGTAAATGCTGTCACCGTATTGCTTGATATCGGACATAGACTGGGCTAATGCCGAATAGCGCAAAAGCATACATACAAGAAAAAGGATATGCCAAAGGCAGATGCGCATAGGATAAAATGTGATGGACAAGTAGTTAAGTTACGCAATTCGATTAACAATCCATGGGTTTTAACGCCAAATCACCTGTCCGCCAGCAGACTCTATTTTATCATTGCGCCAAATCACTGGAATCACACCAGGCGAATTCGCTGCTACCGGATCTACATTGTACACCTTGCCATCATTTGGGATGATTTTTAAATCCCACACAAAACCAAATGGACCTGTTTGTCTGTAGTTTGAACCGACCAAAATATGCTTTCCATCTGGCGAGAACATGCCTTTTGCTTCCTTGAAATTACTTTCTGTAATTTTCACAGGCTCAGAACCATTCATATCCATGGTATGTAAATGATTCCCAATACGCACCAAAAGCTGTGTTCCGGCAGGATTAACGTCCAGATCTCCCCAGTCATCATAGGTCATCTCTTTTACCAATTGACCAGATGTATACGGTGGATCTAATCGGATAATGTAATTTTTGTGCGTAATTAACAAGCTGTTGCCAGGTAGCCAAAGTCGCGTCGCATTAAAATCAAATGGTTCGCCGTTGATATCTAGTAAACGGGTTACAAATTCACCATTTCGGCGCACGATGGTCAGACCATCTTCTTCGTCATTGGACGTAATCAGGATATGACTTTTGTCGTGCGACAAATATCCTTTACAATACGCATTCAATCCGGGACTATTGTATACGAAGTTTTCTAGGACGGTGTTATCAGACATCTTGCTAAGCGTAAAACGAATCGGATAAACACCTAAAGTACTTTCATTCATCACTGTCAGCCTTTCTTGACCATCGCGTGAAACATCAAAGCTGTTGAGATCGCTATTGTCTGGAATAAATGCCCCACCAGAACCAGCTGGCATGGCAAACCGCATAATGCCATCGCTCGCCCAATCATAATAAATGGTGCCGGAAAGACCATCTAATCCAGCACCGTTGTCGCCACCTCCAATGTTATCATCTTTTGAACAACTTGCAAGAATAAGTGATGTCAAAAGGATTACGCCGTAGTATGTTATGGATGCAAAGTATGTTTTCATAAGTAATAGTTTTTAAGTGTGCTATCGGAAGTTAAATTTCGGACTACAGATGTTGCGCAGCAATCCCTAGAAACCAGTATTTTTGTAGCAAAGCGATTCGCAATGGCAGAAACTGAACGTCCGAAAAAAATATATACCCCAATGCAAGCCCGCGCTAAGGCGGAGCACTACTGCGCTTTTCAAGAGCGCGCGCAGCAAGAAGTACGTGACAAGTTGTACAGCTGGGGTTTGCATATGCAGGATGTAGAAGCGACTATAAGCCAGCTGATCGAAGACAATTTCTTGAATGAAGAGCGGTTCGCACGTGCGTATGCACGGGGCAAATTTAAAATGAAAGGTTGGGGCAAAATAAAGATCAAACAGGGTTTAAAACTGAAACAAATATCTGATCCTTTGATCCGGATAGCGATGACCGAGATCGATGCTAGCGACTATTTTACCACATTAGAATCTCTAATCAGCAAAAAGGATCTCCTTATTCGGGAGGAGAATGACTTTAAAAGAAAACACAAACTGTTTCAATATGCACTCGGTCGTGGTTACGAGTCTAACCTGATTGCTGAAGTATTGGAAAGTAATAATTATTGAATCTTGATCATTATATTACGTTAATTCATGTTTCCTGCTCGTTTATATTTTACATACAGCTTATATATACCTCACTCATGGTTGTTATCTTTGATTGTATGGTTATGCTAGATGAAAGTTTTGTAGCCATTTATAAAATAGGAGAAGTATGAAAGTAGAAATATGGAGTGATGTCATGTGTCCCTTTTGTTATATCGGTAAGCGCAGTTTTGATTCCGCTTTAGCACAATTTGAACATCAAGATCAGTTAGAAATTGTCTGGAAAAGCTTCCAGTTGGACCCCAACCTACCTGACGTGCCTGTGGAAGATCAAGTAGATTACCTACAAAAGCGTAAAGGTATGCCCCGTGAACAGATTGAAGGTATGCTTCATCATGTGACCGATCATGCCAAGCGCGTAGGTCTAGACTTTCGTTTTGACCAATTAGTTATGGTCAACACATTTAAAGCGCATCGACTTATACAGCTTGCCAAAGAAAAGAATTTGGGACACGAAGCAGAAGAATTGCTGTTCAATGCGCACTTTGTCGAAGGTAAAAATGTGGCAGATGAAGCTACTCTAATTGATCTGGGAGAATACATTGGTCTTAATGTGGATGATATTAGAGCTGCTTTTTATGATGACAAATACAGCTATCAGATCAAGCAAGATATCCAAGAAGGTCAAAGTTTAGGTGTACGAGGAGTTCCATTTTTCGTTTTTGACCGTAAATACGCCATATCTGGTGCTCAAGCTACTGAACAGTTTACTCAGACCTTAGACAAATCATTTTCTGAATGGCAATCGGCTAATCCAACTCGCAGATTAGATGTTAGCGGTGGTGATAGTTGCGCTACAGATGGTTCGGGAGCATGCTAAAATAATCTTAAACGAATACCTTGATAGCAAAATATGATGATAAGACAGTGTAACTAGATAGTCTCTTGTGCAGTAAACTCTGCAAGTAGCGCAGCGCTATATTGTTGCCAAAGTAAAAATTTACTTTCTTTTTGCCGGATTTTAGAGTTTTCTAACTCATGTGTAATTAAGCTGTTAAAGTACAAATAGATTGATTCCAAGGAATTATCACCTTTATAACCTTCATCTGATAGCGTTCCCTGTAGATAAATTCGATAATATTTGACCGCAAACTCAATCGGATTTGATAAAGAAATATTCTTACCAATCAATTCACCATAATAGCTACATAAAGCATGTAAATATTCAGCAACAATGTCCGGCTGCTTTGCATTACTATATTCTGTATGATATTCGATCTTTACTAAGTTGAGCGTATCTCCCACTCTCTTATTCAATTTCATAATAACTTAGTTATTAGTTTTCTCATTACAAATATATCATAATAATAAACATATTTTCACTTAAATGTGATTTAATTTGAAACTTTTTACATTTGCTTTTTTAGCATATACGAAAAACACCTGCCTAATAGTTTTCAGTATGCAGGTGTTTCTGATTTTTTTATATTATACACTCACTGTGAAGCCTTTACACTAATGCGCTAAGTCACGAAGGGATTTGATGGTATCGTGTCCTTCCTTGATTTCTTGCGCTTGGACGGTTAAGATTTCTCTTAGATCACCTGTAATTTCCACATCTTCCAACGCCTTTCTGTAGGCTGCCTTGATAGCATCTTCACCACGTTCGGCCTCATCAAGAATACTTTTACGATCTCCAGATGTAAATATCGACTTGATATCAATCCATGCGCGGTGCAATGTGCCAGCAACACTTTTATCCGTATCGACGTCTTCACCCAACCTACCTACCTCAGCGCTCAGTTCTTGGGCAAACTTTCTACTCTGATCGGCATATTTAGAGAAAACCTGTTTCAGATCAATGTTTTCCTCTTTAATATCGTCATTTGCTTTATGAAAACCCGCTACTCGATCGTTGTTAATTTCGATTAAATCTTGTAAAATGCTAATTCTTCCCATGATTTTATGTTTTTTTAAGGACGGTAATTATTAACCGACGCTAAGAAAACAGCAGTAAAGTGCAATAGTTTTTATGAAACTTAACATGAGACGATGTTTAACAATTATTTAAGATTTAGAACTTAAACACAGAGAAATTCAGTGTAAATCAGGTATGTAAACCGTATTTACACCAACTTTATGAAGTAAGTATACAGACTGTTGCAAAAAAACACTTAGTTAGTGTAAGAAACCCAAATCTGAGGGTTGTTACTTATAAATCACTAATAGCATACAAATTAAGTCGTTCGAAAGTACTGACGTCAACAATCTCATTAGTCTTTACCCAAATTGAATAAAGCACTTTGTATCTCGCGATCTAGCTTATTAGCGGCTTGTATAATCATATCGATCTCTGCATCGAGAGGTGTACTGCCTAACTCTTTCCAGATTTGTGTAATACCCAAAATAGATGATAATGGACCTCTGAATCGATGTGACTGTAAATCATTAATCCATTGTAATTGTTGATCGTCTTTCTGCTTGATACTTTCGTCGGTATTTTCTGGAAAGATCGGAAGCGCGTGATACGAAACACCAACCAATTCGCCATCCAAATCGTAGGCAGGTGTAAAATGACTATAAGAGTTCAATCCACCCCAACATATACCAGATTTTGATTGTACAGAAATACTTTGTCCTTCTAGCGCCCGATAGAAGTTCTTCACGAAATCATCGATGGTCAAGTCACCAATGTACTCTCTAATATCATCTCCCACTCGGATATCTCGGTTCAAATTGTCACAAATTAATTTGGTCAAAAGAGGGTGACATTTTAAAACTGTGAAATTTTTATCTAGCAATAGTGTAACGATTTTTGTGCTGTTAAATAGTGATTCTCGGCGTATAAGACGTTCATCCCATTGTGTGAGCTTATCATCTATTGAAGCAATAATATCCGAATGATTAAGTAAATCAGTCAATTGAGCTGCGAGTGTGGTTAGTAATAGACGTTTTGTATTTGTTACTTTAATCGGCTTGTCATGATATACACAAAGATAACCAAGGACTTGTCGCTTCTTGTTTTGCAAAGGTATTCCTGCATAAAACTGAATTTGAGAACAAGCACTACCTAGACTCAAATCACAAAGGTGTGTAATTGTGTTGACGTTTTCTATAATGACAAGGTCGCTTCCTTGTTGTAGTCTGTGTAAAACAGAATCATCTATTGGTATAGCATTAACTTCGAAACCGTGATTGTAGAAGTTATATTGATATTGTTCATCCAATAGAGCTATCGTTGAGAAATTTGCCGCAAACACAGTACTTGCTGCATTAACAATATCACGTAGCTCTTGCTCATTCACTAAATTAAATAATTGACTATTTGGAGAAGGTGCAACGGATAGGGGTAATTGATTTGGCATGTCGAAGTTATTTGTAGTCTTTATTATGCACTTAGTCTTTTATAACTCCATATTCAAATTTGATCCTTATCACTCTGGCATATGGCTTCAAAATTCTCCTTGAGCAAAGGTTTTGTGACATAACTAGTCACCTCTTTCTTGGATAAACTTCTAAAACTGTCCTCGGGCGAAACGGAAGAACTGACGATATATAACTTGGTTGCCTGCAACAATTGTTTGTTACTTAAATGGTCTACTAGCTCCCAGCCATTCATGATTGGCATATTAATATCTACTAAAAGTACATCAGGCAATGATTTTCCTTGCTCTGATCTAGCGATAAAATAATCGTAAGCTTGCCTGCCATCAAAAAAAGTAATTAATTCCAAATTCTTAGACAATAACGAAAAATTCACCTTGCATACGTAATGAAATATAGGATCATCGTCTACAACGCATATTACCATTTTTAGTGTTTTGACCATAATATGAACTGCACGTTATCCAATAGAAATCTTAAAATTTGCAAAAAGATTAGTTATTAATTTGTATTCTTTAAAGATTAGAAAATAAAAAAACCTATTAATGATATTTTTTTGTTTTTTTTCCACATCACAAACTACGTGTAAGCCATACGTAAAGTATACGCTATTAAAGAGATAACGTAAAAAAGACGGTTGTCCCATGGTGGGGTTTTGATTCTATCCACACCTCGCCTCCATGTAGTGAGACGATTTTTCTACACGTCGTTAGCCCGATGCCGCTACCTGGATATGAATCTTCGGAATGAAGCCGTTGAAATAGGATGAAAATTTTTTCTAGATCTTTGTTGGCAATACCGATACCATTATCGCTCACACTGAGTAACCAGCAATCATCTTTTTCGATCGATCTTATGTGAACTTCAGGAATGCCATCTGGTTTACGAAACTTAATTGCATTACTTAATAAATTTTGAAATAATTGATATAAAAAGGTGGTATGTCCAAGTACTATTGGTAGCGAATCGTACTTAATGATCGCTTTGGTATCTAAAATTTCAACTCGTAAATCCATTTTCACATACTCAACAATCTCCTCCAAATTGCAAGGCTGTTTAGTAGACTTTCCATCAAGTTTGAGATGATCTAGCAAAGATTTTAGCATCTGAATGATACGACCTGCTGAGTTCTCTATTGCTTGAAAATAAAAAAGATCCTCGTTGTCTATTTTCTTCCCGAGGGTTTCCCGTAGCAAGCTAGCCACACTTATAATGGAATTTGCTGGACTTAACAAATCGTGCGATGCAGCGAAGGTAAACTGCTCCACGTCGCGAGTCTTGGTCAGTAGTTGGCGATGAAGCTCTTTCATTGCCAATTCCGCATTTCTCTCTTCGGTTAGGTCATGAGTTACTTTCGAAAAACCGATGACTTCCCCATCCATATCGTGAATTGCGGTAATGGTGACATTTCCCCAAAATTTCCGTCCATCCTTACGTAAACGCCAACCTATCGTATTGGCACTACCAAATTTCTTTGCACTTTCAAGTAGTGAAAATGGCAACCCAGCATCACGGTCTTCAGGGGTATAGAATATCGAAAAATTGCTCCCTACAATCTCTTCAGCGCGATATCCTTTTATACGCTCAGCACCGCGATTCCAATTTTTAACATTCCCTTCAGAATCAAGCCTAAAAATAGCATAATCTTTAATTTCACTAATCATATCAACGACCTGATTGTCTTCGTTTTTCTGAGAAGGCATGATAACCATCACAAAACCGGAAACTATATTTGCACGATCTCTCAAGGATACAATATCAGCACTAAACGAAGAAACACCCTCCTTTTTTTCATTTAATTGAATTTGAAGCGTACTACGACCGTTAAGAATAAGTTCTTTGACTATATTCTCTTGCATCTCGTCGGAAGGACTATTGATACCAATCAATTTTAAAAAACTGATTCCTAATACGTCACTAACACCTATTGGTAGAAAGTGATCCACGTCTCCGTTGTACGATATCACAAACCCTGAAGAATCTAAATACAACAAGGTGTAGTCTGAACTCGCGAACAATTCATGTTGCCTGTTCCGTTTCACAGTAAAATTTCCTTCGAAATCCATCTGATAAGCAATTTTGTGATTGTTTTGTATAAGTCGATGATAATTATAACAAGGTTTGTCACCAGGTTTATGTTCTACCTTGCTATCTACAAACTTATAGAATATCACTGCATGTAGTTGTAATCAGCCTCTTTTAATGTTGAATTTGCATGCAATTACCTAATATTTGCTATACTGAATGCAGCTGGCTGTTTTTCGATAAAATGTGTACATTTACCGCACAATCTACACATATATGGCGCTAAATTACGTTTGGGTATCATTCTTTCTGATCACCTTTGTCGTGGCTCTGATCAAACTGATTGGCGGCGACACGGAGGTTTTTCAAGAGATTGTAGATGCTTTATTTAAAAGTGCAGAAACCAGCGTCACCATTAGTATAGGTCTTGTGGGCATGATGAGTTTTGCATTGGGTATAATGAAGGTCGGTGAACGCGGCGGTATGATTACTATTTTTGCGCGTGTTGTCGGACCGTTTTTTCACAAACTATTCCCAGAAATACCCAAAAATCATCCTGCGCTGGGCTCGATCTTAATGAATTTCTCGGCCAATGCGTTAGGCTTGGACAATGCTGCTACGCCGTTAGGATTAAAAGCGATGAAAGAATTACAGGAGCTTAATCAAAAGAAAGATACAGCTTCCAATGCGCAGATTATGTTTATTGTGCTCAACGCCTCTAGCCTAACGTTATTGCCTTTTTCCGTCATGGCTTATCGACAGGCAGCGGGTGCAGCGCAGCCTTCAGATGTATTTCTTCCGATATTAATAGCCACTTTTTTTTCTACACTAGCGGCATTAATATTGGTATCGATATACCAACGTATTAATCTTTTTAACAGGACAGTAGTGACCTATTTAGGCGGATTATCGCTCTTTGTTTTGGGAATACTGTTTTATTTCAATACTTTAAGTCCAGAAGAGATCGGAGTGATTTCACGCGTGGTCGGTAATGTGACCTTGATGAGTATCTTTATCTCCTTTATAGCCCTTGCTTTCTTTAAGGGGATTAATGTCTACGATGCGTTTATAGATGGCGCTAAGGAGGGTTTTGATGTAGCTGTAAAGATTATTCCTTATCTAGTGGCTATTCTGGTTGGCATAGCTATATTCCGAGCATCTGGCACCATGGATTACATAATCAATGGAGTCGCTTACGCTGTGGCATTTGTAGGTCTAGACACGAATTTTGTGGATGCTTTGCCAGTTGCATTTATGAAACCGCTTAGTGGAAGCGGTGCCCGCGGATTGATGATAGACCTGATGAATGCAAAGGGTGCAGACGATTTTGCAGCACGTGTAGCCTGTGTTATTCAAGGATCTACCGAGACCACTTTTTACGTATTAGCGGTTTATTTCGGTTCCGTAGCGATTAAAAATACGCGACATGCTCTACCTTGTGCCCTACTAGCCGAATTGGTTGGCGTAATCGCAGCAATCGTGGTTTCTTACTTGTTTTTTGGATAAACCTCCCGGAAACAGTACCTTGTAATAATCTCCAATTACTGGTGTTTTGCACAAGGAAGATAGAGATGAGTTATATACCTACTCCTTAAAAAAATGAAGACAATCGCTCTTGTAGCACATGATGGTAAGAAAGCCGAAATGGTGGCTTTTGTAAAGGATCACAAAGATTCGCTTTCCAAAGCACATATCGTAGCCACTGGTACGACTGGTACATATGTGAGACAAACCGGTTTAGAAGTGGAACTGAAGCTCAGCGGCCCCAAAGGTGGCGATGCACAAATCGCAGCATTAGCAGCAGAAGGAAAAGTAGACGGTATTATTTTCTTCCGTGACCCGCTCGGCAAACATCCGCATGAGCCAGATATTCAGATGCTTATGCGTATTTGCGACTTATATAATGTGCCGTTGGCTACCAATCCTGCGACAGGTGGATTGATCTTAGATGGTTTATTAGCTTCCCTTTGATTTAAATGTTAGGAAAAATATAGATCTAGAGGTTTATATTTGTGCCAGCAAAAATAGTACATCATGTCTTCGATACAAGAGCAAACGTTTACCAACCCATTTCGCACTTTCACCAAAGAAGAGTGGAAAACACTTAATGGTAAACGATCACATAATATGGCTGCATCTGACCTAGATAATCTCCGAGCATTAGGTGAACCATTGAATATCGCCGAGATCGAAGATATTTACTTTCCGTTATCCAGCCTTATAGAGCTACATATTCAGCAATACCGATCCTTGCATGCACTGAGCAATGATTATTTTCGTCGGGACGAGAAACGCTTGCCTTTCATTATTGGAATAGCTGGTTCGGTAGCGGTGGGCAAAAGCACCACCGCCAGAGTTTTGCAAAAAGTACTATCCTTATTACCGGATAACCCCAAAGTAGATCTTGTAACGACGGACGGCTTTTTATACCCCAATGCCGAACTGATTGCTAAAGGAATACTAAACCGTAAAGGTTTTCCAGAAAGCTATGATACACGATTGTTGTTGAATTTTCTGTCAGAAATGAAATCAGAAAATAGAACCTATAAACTGCCTTTGTATTCGCACATGGTCTATGATATCGTGCCCAATGAATTTCAGACGATTGCGCAGCCTGATATCTTGATTGTGGAAGGTATCAATGTACTGCAAGTAAACTCACAGAAACAGTCGGGCAACGGAGTTTTCGTATCCGACTTTTTCGATTTATCTATTTACGTAGATGCGGCAGAAGAAGATATTGTCAGTTGGTATATTGATCGGTTTGAGTCGCTCCGCGCAACGGCTTTTCAAGATAATACCTCCTACTTTCACAAGTACGCCGATATGTCGCCCGAGGAAAGCCAGAAGATGGCTAGCGGAATCTGGAACGAGATCAACAGACCCAATCTTCATGAAAATATCCTACCAACACGCTACCGCGCGGACCTCATTCTTACCAAAGATGCACAGCACTTTGTGAAAGAGGTAAAAGTTAGACGGATTTAGCAGCGGTCGCGTTTTGCTCGAACTTCAATACTTCTTTAAGAATTTCGTTCTCTAAACGTCGATGTAGCTTATTGCTATTACTCACAGCATGCAGATCGATACGGTACTTCACGTAATCTTTTCCAATCTCGACTACTTTGAGTTCCATCTCTTCGCCGTCTTGCAGATTGGGATGTGCTTGCAAGCTTTCTCTCAAGGCTGATTCTAATAGCTCCACCTGCAAGGCGACATCTAATGGCAACTCAAATTTCACCGCAAATAAACTGGATGGATGGGCAGAATGATTTGTCAATGTAGATGTAAATACCATATTGTTAGGTACCATCACCATATCATCTTCTTCGTCTTGAAATACGATATTGGCTAACGTTATATCTATGATACGCCCCTGCTGATTGCCTACCCGTATACGATCTCCGATGGACAATTGATCGGAAAACATAATGATCAAACCGCTAATCATATTGGTAATATAATCGCGGAACGTGACGGCTATCGCCATAGCCACGATCGTTAAGCTGGTTACGAATTCCAATGGATTGATACCGAAAAAGATCATGATGGCAATGATCGCACAAATTGCATTGGCAACTGCCGTTAGGCGATTTACTCCTAGAACAAAGTTACCACGAACTGCCCTATTGGCATTACGTGCATGATAAATCGCTATAAACCCAAATCGTATGATCGAAAATATAATACTCGGAATCAGAAAAGTATACGCAGCCAGCAGCATCTGCATCGGGAAACTCCGAGCACGCTTAGACCCTGGATTCAAGGCATAAATCTCCTCGAATTGAACCTGACTCCAAATTAAGATTCCCGCTAATACTATCTTCAAAACGAAGATTAATATTTGCCTCGAGCGTCTTTTATTATTCGGATAATCCATATTCATAGTTGGCTAAAGTAGCTAATTTTCCAGTCATTTTTATCTGTACTGTGCTTTTTACTGCAAAACAAATGCCCATCCTGAATTGGATGGGCATTTGTATCGTCAGTAGCCATTGTCGTGCTACAATAGTCGGTCTGGTATGATTATCGACTTAATGGTTTTTCGCGATTCATTTCCATGATATCCACCTCATCCATTTTTGAATCTCCGATCAGATGTTGAGAGAAATAGTCCGCCATTTTCCAAAAGAAATATTCGGTCATATCGCCAAAAGCATGGCGCTGACCTGGCAATAACAAGAAATCAAATCGTTTATTGGCTTTGATCAACGCTTCTGCCATGCGAATAGAATTGGCAGGGTGTACGTTATTATCAATATCGCCGGTGGCGATCAACAATTTACCTTTCAAGTTCTTAGCCAAGACCGAATTGCGATCAATGTCGTACGTAAAAGTCGTATCGCCTTTTGCAGAGATCTTCTCTCCTACGCCATGATGGCGTTCACTCCACCAACGGTTGTAAATATTGTTTTCGTGATTACCAGCTCCAGATACAGCTACTTTAAAGAAATCTGGATATACGAGCATCGCAGCAGTAGACATAAATCCTCCGCCCGAATGACCGGTAATTCCTACTCTACTCACATCAATAAATGGATGGCGATCGGCCAACTGCTCGGCAGCTACTTTTTTGTCTTCCAAACCATAATCGCGCAAATTGCCATAACCATAAGTATGATACCATTGCGAACGCGCAGGGTGCCCACCACGATTACCAACCGTAATCACGATAAAGCCCATTTGCGCCAAACGATCAATACGATCCATGCTACGACCAAAGGATTTGTTTACCGCTTCGGTTTGTGGACCTGGATAGACATATTCTACTATAGGATAAGTTTTGGTCGAATCAAAATCAAAAGGTTTGTACATCACGCCATACAAATCGGTAATGCCATCACCAGCTTTGACCGTGAATGGCTCTGGAAATTTGTATCCAGCAGCAAACAAAGCAGACAAATCCGCTTTTTCAAGCTTCATCACCAAGCGACCATTAGCAGCATATAGATTAGATTCTGGCGTAGTATTTACGCGTGATGAATTATTGACGAAATAGTTACCGCTTTCGCTAGTAGTGATTTGGTGATCAAAATCACCCGAGTTTAATAATTTGGGCGTGCCACCATTTAGGCTTACACTGTAGTAATGTAAGAAATAAGGATCTTCTCCGTTTTCCTTACCATTGGCCGTAAATAGAATCGTGTTTCCTGCCGATTGATAAGCCTGCACATCATCTACATTGTACGTTCCAGAGGTCAACTGCCGTTGCAGATTTCCTTGAATATCGTACAGGTACAAATGCCCCCAACCATCGCGTTGCGACCAATGCACAAACTGTTTGCCATCGTTCACCAAATATGGTTTGTGAATATCTTGATACACATTCGAACGTTCTTCCACCAGCGTACGCACGTTGCCATTAATATCCACGGCCAATACGTCGATGCGTTTTAAATCGCGACTTGATCGCGAAATGTAAAACTCTTCGTTATTGCCATGCCAATAGCCCACGTAGCGTTTGCCGATATAGCTGCTTTTGTCGCGATCTTTTCTCCAAATACCGATCGTCTGATTCTTATAAGCAGCTACGCCAACGCGTCGTGGCGACAATGTTTGTGCGTCGAAGATATACAGTTCCGTTTCGGTAGAATCCACCTCACCAGGCATTTGATATTTGTACGTTTCGAGCGTTGGGCGCTTTGCTCCTACATTGTTGATAACCCACAATGGACTTAGGTGGCGACCATCTTTGCGTGTTAGCACAAAATGCCGGCCATTGGGCGACCAGCTTAAGTAAACGGCTTTACGCTTTTCTTCCTCTTCCTTATCGCCGCCAGTAGTAATGCTGTATTCATCACCACCCCAAGCATAATTCAACACGCCATCTGTAGTGAATTGATGTTCTACAATCGTGCTATCTTTCTCATCCTTCACCGCTTTATCGTAATCGGCCTTGCTCATCCAATACAGATTGAATTTTTTTGCAAAGTATACACGCGTGGTATCCGGATTGAAGTTAGCCCACGAAAGGGTGTTTTTTTCTTTTGTTTGGTCGCTGATTTCGCGCAATGCACCAGATGCTAGATCGTATTCTAGGTGAAACACTTTCTTCTTAATGGTATCTGATTTGTTTTTTAGCTTCGCGATCTCCTCCTTGCTCTTGATCGTATCTTTGGTGCTCTGCACTTCAAATTGGATGCGTTTCTCGTCGTCGGTGAACCGTAAGTCTTTCAAATCCAAATGCTGGCCATCAAAAGGATTGCGCACAATACGCGTGATCTTGGCAGCCAAATCGTCGTGATCAAAAAGCAATGATTTCCGCTTGGCGGCAGGATCTACTAAATACCAGTTTTTGCCAGCTGGTGAGCTGTACTCATACCAGAATCGGTCGGAATGGTTAATCCAATTAGGAGATACAGTGGTAGAATGTATCAATTTCTTTAATTTCTCCGGAGAGAATTTGGCAGCTAATGCATAATTTGCTTTCTCCTTCGTTTTTTCTTTCTCTTGCGCGAAGGCAACAGTAGCGAAGCAAACTAAACAAGCTATAAAAAGTTGTCTCATTGGGTGAACTTGCAGTTAATTAGTAATAGATATGGTCGAAATTACTCTATTTTAATGCATTTTCACGGTTTAGCATGTAATATTTTAGTTTGAATAGCATCGATCCAAGCAAGTTTATAAGTATTCTTAGATCACTAGCACATTTATTTATCTTTACACACTAAAGCATCTTCATACGAAGCTCCACTGGCTTTAGAATCGCGGCTTCGTCCAATTGTTCTGCATCAATCGTAATGACTTGATGCCTACTGTTGGATTTTGCCAAAAAAGATTCAATCAGTTGCATCATGTATTCGTTGCCATGATGCCGCTGCAGTTCGCTTTTGTAATCCGCCCAGCTATTGGATTGGCTCTCCGAAGGAATATAGCCCATACCGTAAAACTTCCCGTTTTCAATCCAAATACAACTTTTTTCCTGTTCATCGCGGCCACGATCGACAATGAAATAGCTAGATGTGTCGGCCTTCGCCAATTCCACGGCAGCAGCCACTTTCCCATTATACAATTCCTGATCTGGTAGATCTTGTATTCTTCGCACAAGATCATTAGCTGTTTGTGGCAGCCGTACTTCCAAAGGAAAATGGCAAAAGCGAATATCCAGTCCCAAATCACTGATCATTTTTCTAAACACGGCCGCACCTTCGCGCAGGCTATAAAAAGATTGAATGCAGGTCTGATGTTTGAGCAATTTTGTCAGACTGAGGTGTTGATACCCGTCCATCCCGGTGTAACTCACCAACCCAAACCTAGGTTCTACGCGCTTCAACGCGCGGTTATACTTTGGCCACAGCCGATTAATTTCCAGACACTCTAACAATAAGGCCATGAGCTCTGTACCGCAGCGTTCGTACGAAATATCATAAATCTCTTGCAGAAAACCTTGCCGTTTTGCTTGGATATTATGCCCACTGAAATGCCCGGCAACTCTTTTCTTAATATTAATGGCTTTACCAATATAGATGACTTTGCCAGATCTATCGTGAAAATAATATACGCCGGCCGTCACTGGCAAATTATCGAAAGTATTTTGTGAGAGATTTGCTGGTAAACGTTGCACCACACCATTTTTGCGAAGCATTTGCGAGAATACCATCTCACTATCTGCTGCCAAAAGCAGGTTAAAAAGTGCCACGGTCGCCGTGACATCTCCGCCAGCGCGATGTCGATATTGTACGCGAATGTTTAACACGTCGCACAAGCGACCTAAGCTGTAAGAAGGTAATCCAGGTTTGATCTTGCGAGCCAATCGTACCGTACATAATTTGGGAGCTTGCCATTGCCATCCCGCTTCGCCGAGCTGATGTTTGATAAATGAATAGTCGAAATTGACATTGTGTGCCACAAAGATGCGATCTTTCAACAAGGCATAAATAGTATCTGCTATTTCGGAAAATAGTGGCGCATCAGACACCATATCGTCTGAGATGCCGGTAAGACCAAAAATAGCTGGCGGAATAGGCTGCTGCGGATTGACCAAGCTCTCCCAACGCTCTATCTCCTCTACGCCATTATGAATAGCAATTGCTATTTCCGTGATCCTACTCCGTTCTGCACTCCCACCCGTCGTCTCAATATCGACAATAGCATATTCCCGCAATCCTTTTGACATGTTTTTCAAGTTGACGCTCAAATATACTAATTTATTTAGCATTCATAAATATGAATGCGTACTGAAAAAGTCAGAAATAACTTTTCAATACCAAATCGCACATCTATTTATAATTTTATTAAAAAAAATCAGATGTTGTTTCTATTTCAAACACCATACTTCGAAAAGTATAAAAGTCTATTAACGAACAAGATCTCACGATATCCTAGAATTTAATTAACTTACCGTAACTGTATTCTAAACCGAGATAAAATGATTAATAATGCCCGCACTCAAGAGCACCATGCTTTTCGCGACAGCTTACGCGCTTTTATTAAAAAGGAAATCATGCCGCATATAGACGACTGGGAAAAGAGTGGCCAAATCGACCGCAGCATTTGGAAAAAGATGGGTGAAATGGGTTTTATGGGTTTGAATTTTCCAGAAGAATTGGGCGGATTGCAACTGGACTTTTATTATTCCATGATATTCTGCGAAGAGCTTTCCAGATGTTTTTCGGGTGGATTCACCATATCTGCCTTAGTGATTCAATACATGTCTGCTCCTTATTTGTGGAAATATGGTTCTGCCGATGTACAAAAACGTTACTTGACGGGCGTTATTAGCGGCGATTTGATCAGTGCTATTGCTATCACCGAGCCTGGCGCCGGCTCTGATGTCAAAAATATACAAACTACGGCCGTACGTGACGGCGACGATTACATCATTAACGGATCTAAGACTTTTATTACAAATGGTTACTATGGCGACTTTTTTATTACCGCAGTAAAGACCAATCCAAAAGCCGGAACAAAAGGTATCAGCTTAATCATCATTGATCGCAATGCAGCCGGTGTATCTGCTCAAAAGATCGATAAAATGGGTTGGCATGCTTCTGACACAGCAGAATTACATTTCGATCAAGTTCGTGTTCCTGTAAATAACTTAGTTGGACAAGAAAATAGCGGCTTCACCTATCTCATGGGCGGCCTGCAGTTAGAACGATTGACAGCGGCTATCCACAGTTTATCTACCGCGGAATCGGCTTTGGAATATGCCTTGGATTATATTCAAAATAGAAGCGCATTTAATCGTAAGCTGAAAGATTTTCAAGTGTTGAGGCATAATATCGCACAGATGGAAGCGGATATTCTCGTTCAAAAAGCATTCTTAAAACATTGTTGCGACCTCCAACAAGAGCAAGTTTACGCGGTGAAAGAATGTTCTGTGGCCAAATTGCAAGCTAGCGAGTTGGCCAATCGTGTGGTGAGTCAGTGCCTGCAATTGTTTGGCGGCTATGGTTTTACAGAAGATTATAAAATCGCCCGATTGTATCGCGATGTGCGCGTAGGTACTATTATTGGTGGCACATCAGAAATAATGTTGGAAATTATTGCCAAGATGACAATAGACCAGGTGGAATACGAAACTTCTACAACCAACAAGACCTCTCAATCTGTGTAATATGGCTACTCCGACCTATCAAGATGCTTTTGAAATTGTACATCACGAGGGTGGTATTGTAGCAATTGCTTTAAAACTGCAACCCGACGAATCACTTTCGTGGGGTCATCTATATGCTTTCGTACGCTTGGCTGATGATTGGCTGAGCCGAAAAGATGTAACCGCTTTGTGTTACCAGCTTATACAGACCGATTCTGATTCTAATAAAGATCCTGATTATAAAGCATGGATAAAATCGGTGCAGCAAGAATTGGATAACAGCGATAATTTCACGAATTTTTGCGATCGTATTCAAAAAATTCGCACCTATCAAAAACTGCTGATTGGATTGGTACCCGAAAATTGTTTTGGCAACCATTTAGCTTGGATGCTCTGGGCAGATTATCGTATCGCGATTGGTGCTGGTGGAAAGATTGGGTTCCCCGAAAATGCCTTTGGTATGCTCCCAGGCTTAGGCAGCATAAGTCGGATGCTGCAATTGTGGAATGAAGATTTCACGCTACGATTGGCCACGCAAACTACAAATTATAACATATCAGATGCGTTAGCCTTAGGTATTGTGGACGAGCAAGTTGAAATTGTTGAAGATGCATTAGCTCGTATAAAATCTTATTTGGCTAAGTCAGCAACGATCCGAGAACAAGCGAAGTATATTATTAGCGAACAGCAACTGAAACTTCCACCGCCACGAATCAATTTCCTATTTCCGGGCGTGATTGCCACACAAAAACTGATTGATGATTATAAATCCGGTGCCGCATTCGATAAATTGCTTGAGCAAGAATACGATCTTTATTTTAAATCTATTCATTCTGAAGCGGTTACAGCCATGATCCGAACAAATTATTATGGCATTCGCGGAGCGAAAGAACAAACCAAGCGCATTGCGGAAAAAACTTCGCGAGAAATTCAGCGAATGGCGGTCATCGGAGCTGGTATGATGGGTTCAGGAATTGCCTTTGAATCGGCACGTGCTGGTTTGCAGGTCACGTTATTAGATACCGATGTAGCCAAAGCAGATCACGGTAAAAATTATGCGCAAAAAGTGACTGATAAACTCGTGGCGCAAGGAAAGATGCAGCCAAATAAGCAGTCGGCGCTGCTAGAGCGCATCTACACTTCTGAAAATTTTGAAGATCTAACTACAGCCGATATCTTGATCGAGGCCGTATTTGAAGATATGACACTGAAAACGAAGCTCATCGCAGACATTTCGCCTAATTTGGCAGCGCAAACTGTTTTTGCTTCGAATACCACATCATTACCCATCGGTCAGTTGGCGCAAGCCAGCCAAAATCCAGCCGCATTTATTGGTTTGCATTTCTTCTCACCCGTAGATCGGATGCCGCTAGTGGAAGTCATCTTAAGTAAAGAAACAGATGAAAGCACGAAAAATGCTGCGTTAAAAACGATTCATTTACTCAACAAAATACCGATTGTGGTACAGGATGGGCCGGGATTTTTCACCTCTCGCATTTTCTTCAATTACCTTTTGGAAGGAATAACGATGGTACTCGAAGGAATACCAGCTTCAACGGTAGAGAAAGCCGCAAAAAAAACCGGATTTCCAGTTGGCCCTTTGTTGGTGTTAGATGAGATCTCTCTGCCACTGATGCTGCATGTGTACGATCAACTGCCCACTTTACACGGCGCGCAACAAGCGGCTTGCGCTCATCTCCAAGAGATGATAGCGGCAGGGAAAACTGGGCGCAAAGGGAAGGCAGGTTTTTATCCCTACGATGAAAACGGAAAACGCGGTAATCTGCTTGATGAAACTTCGGCAAGTAATGCTACAACTATTGATCTAGATGTTTTAGGAAAACGACTGCTTCATGTCGTGGCATTAGATGCTTTTCGCTGTTTGTCGGATGGTATTATTGCGCAACCAATCGACGGTGATTTGGGTTCAGTATTAGGAATTGGGTATGCACCGCATACAGGTGGTGTATTTGCACACCTTGACCAAGTTGGACTAGCAAAATTTGTCTCGGAATGCGATGAATTTTCTTCGTACGGCGATCAATGGCAAGTACCGGAATCCTTAAGAGATCTAGCTGTGCAAGATTATCGGTTTTACGACGGATTTGAAAGTAACTGGAATCCGTCATAAAACCGATTTTAGCAATTTCCTCAACGTACCGGATAAGGTATGGCTAATAAATCTGTCAACTCATTAACGGCCAAATTTCGAAAAATCTCGTATTCCAGCGTCTTGTCTAATAATTGCGTTTGCTGTTTTCCCGCGTATACCCTATTGAGGTTGACTTTGTATTTAGCAATCAGTTTTGGAATTCCTTCATCGCGACGGCGGCGGTGGCCAATCGGATACTCGACCACCACTTCTGGTAACGTGCTCCCATCTTGGAAAGTCACGGTCAACGCATTGGAAATGGCTCTTTTCTCTGGATTGTGGTAATCTGCGGTGAATTGCGGATCTTCCACGCAGGTCATTTTGTCGCGCAGCAGATCAATACGAGCATCTGATGCGATGGCATCTTCATAATCTGATGCCGTTAGTCGGCCAAAAATCAGCGGAATAGCAATCATGTATTGCATGGCGTGATCGCGATCAGCAGGATTATGCAGCGGACCTTTCTTATCAATGATGCGAATAGCGGCTTCGTGCGTGCGAACGGTGATAGCTTTTATATCGTCAATCGTTTTTCCATTTTCTTTTAACTGCTGATGAATAGTCATGGCTGCTTCTACTGCCGTTTGGGCATGAAATTCTGCTGGGAACGATATTTTAAACAATATGTTTTCCATCACGTAAGATGCGTAGGCGCGCTGGAATTGAAATGGCTTTCCTTTAAAAGAAACATTGTAAAATCCCCAGATTGGTGCGCTTAACACCGAAGGATAACCCATTTCTCCGGTTTGCGCGATCAATGCCAGTCGTACGGCACGCGAAGTAGCGTCGCCAGCAGCCCAAGATTTCCGACTTCCAGTATTTGGCGCATGGCGATAGGTACGCAAGGATTGTCCGTCGACAAAGGCTAAAGATAAAGCGTTTATAATTTCATCCTGCGTTAGCCCCAACAATCGTCCAGCTACTGCCGTAGATGCTACTTTTACTAATAGTACATGATCCAGTCCAACTTTGTTGAACGAGTTTTCCAACGCCAATACGCCTTGTATTTCATGCGCCATCACCATCGCTTCTAGAACCGCGTGCATTTTTAGCGGTGCTTTGCCGGCCGCGACGGCAGTTCGGCTAATCCAATCAGAGACAGCCAATATTGCACCAAGATTGTCTGATGGATGTCCCCATTCTGCGGCCAACCACGTATCGTTGAAATCCAACCAACGTACTAAAGCGCCAATATTAAAAGCTGCTTGCACCGGATCAAGTTGATAAGACGTGCCTGGTACTTTAGCACCGTTGGGCACGATCGTACCCGGAATAATCGGTCCGAGTAATTTCGTACAAGCTGGATAACTTAAGGCCTCGAGTCCGCACCCAATCGTATCTAAAAAACAATAATGAGCGGTCTTTAATGCGAGATCACTTTTGATTTCGTACGTTAAAACATAGTGAGCAATATCTACCAGCACTTGATCTGGCTGAGGTCTGTCATTAGAAATATGAGACATAGAAAGTAGTTAAATTTTGTTGTAGTTGTAGTTGTTTGACGCAAAGCTTATCCGCGTTTGTCTAAAGGTACATAAGCACGATTTTCTGGCCCAGTATAATTAGCGCTGGGTCTTATAATTTTACCATCCAAGCGTTGCTCCATAATATGTGCTCCCCATCCGGTCAAGCGTGCTAGCACAAAGAGCGGTGTAAACATGTCCGTGGGAACACCCATGCGGTGATACGATACTGCCGAGAACCAGTCCAAATTGGGAAACATTTTCTTTTCGGCCCACATCACGCTTTCTAAGCGTTCAGCGATTTCATACAAAATCGGCTCATTTGCTTCCTCACTTAATGATTTTGCTACTTGTTTGATGACCTCATTGCGAGGGTCGGAAGTCACATATACCGGATGGCCAAATCCGATAACCACTTCCTTATTGGCTAGTCGTTGGCGAATATCGACTTCTGCTTCATCCGCCGAGGTATAGCTATTTTGAATTTCATACGCCACTTCATTTGCACCGCCATGTTTTGGGCCGCGTAGTGCACCTATTGCTCCCGCAATAGCAGAATACACATCAGATCCTGTTCCAGCAATCACACGCGCAGTAAATGTAGAAGCATTAAATTCATGCTCCGCATATAGATTCAGTGATATTTGCATCGCTTTAGTCCAGCTATTGTTGGGCGATTCTCCATGTAGCACATGTAAAAAATGTGCACCGACCGTCTTATCATCGGTCACGACATGAACTTCCTTACCGTGATACGCAAAATGATACCAATACAACAAGGCAGAACCTAAACATGCAATCAAACGATCGATGATGTGCTGCGTTTGCTCCACGGTCGGTTTGATTGGCTCTGGCTCTAAACTTCCTAAAACAGACACCGCCGTTCGCATGACATCCATCGGGTGGCTTGTTTTCGGTAAACGCTGCAACACTTCCTTTAATTCCTGTGGCAAATCTCGTTTGGATTGTAGTTCGGATTGATAAGCAGACAATTCCTGCTTGTTAGGTAATTCGCCATAGATCAAGAGGTAAGCGACTTCCTCAAAACTTGCTTGATCAGCCAATTCTAAAATATCGTAGCCACGATAATGCAAATCATTGCCATTCTTACCTACGGTAGACAAACTGGTATTGCCTGCCGCTACACCCGATAGCGCAACACTTTTTTTGGGTTTAAATGCTTGTTCATTACTTTTCTTCATCCTGCTTTTGGTTTAAGTAGTCTTCGTATGCGTAATAATTAATGCTTTGATAGAGTTCTTCTCGTGTTTGCATGCTCGGAACAGCATTAGCCTGCGAACCGTCACGACGAATGGTTTCGAATACATTTAGCGCGGCTTTATTGGCTGCACGAAAGGCTGAAAGCGGATACAAAACCATATCGACGCCTACTTCGGCTAATTGTTGCGTGGTAAAAAAAGGCGTTTGTCCGAACTCCGTAATGTTTGCTAAAATCGGTATAGATAACGCATCCGCGAAGCGTTGGTAATCGTGCAATTCGGTGACTGCTTCGGCGAATATAAAATCAGCACCAGCTTTTTGATAGGCCACCGCCCGTGCAATAGCGGCTTCTACTCCTTCAACTGCTACAGCATCAGTACGCGCGCCAATCACGAATTGCGGATCTGCTTCTTTGGCATCAACAGCCGCTTGAATCCGTTCTACCATTTCTTGCGTAGATACGACTTCCTTTCTTGGGCGATGTCCGCAACGCTTGGCGGCCACTTGATCTTCCATATGCACGCCTGCCGCACCAGCTTTCAACACGCTTCGAATGGTACGCGCAATATTGAAAGCGCTCGCGCCAAATCCCGTATCAATATCTACCAGCAGTGGAAGATCACATACAGCAGTAATGCGTTCGATATCGATGAGTACATCCTGCAATGTGGTAATGCCAAGGTCAGGAATTCCTAAGGAACCTGCCGCCACACCACCACCAGAAAGATAGATTGCACGAAAACCTGCTTGCTTAGCTAAAAGTGCATGATTCGCGTTTATAGTTCCTACAATTTGTAACGGATTTTCTTGCGTAAGTAATTGTCGCAACTGAGTACCGGCGGAATTTGCCATCATAAAAGATTGTTAATGTGTACGCGTTTATAATCTGGCTACGCAAAGCTTGTGAGACAAGTGCGATGCTTCTTAAAGTTAAACATTATCTCACAACTAACAAAACGACCAAATAATTGAATGTGTGCATAATCACGTACTCTACGATTGTTTGCGCGATTTATACGTATTGCACGGGTCAAACCACGTGTTTTTCGCACAAACCCTTAAGGGTCATCAAGCAATATTTAAACCCAATTGATATTATATAAAATATTGATTTAAAGTATTTTACGTAAATAAATATAAAACATTACCACATGTAACACGTATTTTGCACATACTTTTATTTGATCCGCAAAGACTAGCATAACTTATCGGTAGCATGGTATTTGTAATCAAAAAGAGAGTACGATTGATATAAATCATTTCACATTTTAATAAAGGTTCACATGAAGATGCCATTGTCCACCACAGTAATTAAAATGAATACTTTACAGACTACAATCAAAAGAGCTTTTGACAGCAGTTTCGTTTTTTTTTCACGTTATTTATTAAAGGCAGTGCCATTTCCAACGGACGGTATGCCCATCGAACCTTTAGGACAATTTATGTCTCATAAACAGATACCATTGCCCAATCATTCTGAACCAGAACCACAAAGACCGACAAGTGACAGCGATCGTTTACTTTCCTTTGAGGCAGGATTGAATGCTATAGACGCAGATTTGTATACACCATTCATGATGCATATAGAAGGTTATAAAAACTGTGAAATTGCGGAGTACTTGGGCTTGACTGAAAACCAAGTTACCTTAACAATCAACAAAGTGCGCACGTTTTTACAGACACATGACTATTCAATTGATAATTAAGTCAATAAGTACTTAAGAATTCGAGAAAAACGGGTAATGAAGCTAATCAATCAACTGATGATTGATAGCAAACCGGATGAGTTCTACGTAATTTTTGGAAGTTGTTTTATCTAGTAGCTTCTGGCGATGACCTTCCACGGTTCGCTTGCTTATAAATAGCTTTTCCGCAATATCCTTCGTCGTAAATCCATTTACCAACAATTGCAACACATCGTATTCTCTCGATGATAAATCTAAATCACGCAAAACTTCTTCGGGTTGTGGTTTCACTTGCTTGTTGCCAAGGGATTGCAACATCCGAACACTTATTTCAGACGACAAATATTGACCGCCTTTACCTACGTGCGATAGCGCAAATAATAACTCGTCGTAATCGGCATTCTTTAGCATGTAAGCTTTAGCGCCAAGAGACATGACTTCTTTCACTTCCTGATCACTATCGATCATGCTAAGAAAAACAACTTTAATATGAGGGAAACTAGTATTCATAGCTCGCATCAATTCTGGACCGCCGATACCATTCATGTTCATATCCGTGAGCAGAATATCCACCTCAGAATTGTTATTAAGCAGTGCTAGTACTTCTTCACCACTCTCAGCCTCGGCGACGATGTTAATATCCGGTTGAGTCTCCAGAAGCAACCTTATGCCATTTCTGACGACTTTGTGGTCGTCAGCTAATATAATACGCATCATGTTATACAATAATACTAAAAATTCATCTAAAATGCGATAGCATCATCAGTAAGATATAAGTTACGTATCAAGATATTTTAGAACGAAAATGATCGATTATGTGTGCTTCTCCAACACTTGTTTGACCATCTCTTCCAGATCAAAAATATTGAATGGCTTGGATAAGTACGCCTCTGCTCCTGCCTTCTCAGCAAGAATATGCACCTCGTTATTGGCAGAGCAATAAATAACAGGAATATTTTTATACACGGGATGCTGTTTCAATAATTGGGTTGCTTTCATGCCGCCAATTTCTGGGATCCAGTTATCCATCAAGATCGCGTCTGGTTTGGTCTCTTCTACACGTTCTATAATGTCATGCGATGTTTCGGATACGGCAACATTGTATCCTGCATCTGTCAGAATAATATTGCATACATCCAAAATATGTTTGTCGTCGTCAAAAATTAATATTGTTTTATTATGCATCTTGTTATTTTACTTATTATTTGCGGTTTTTGCAAGCTTATTGATAAATTTCGCCATCTCAGTTGGCTTAATTATACAGTCTGCAGTTACTTTAGCTATGGCCTCTCGGGGCATAAAATCCACTTCAGCGGTTTCAGGATCTTGAATGATGACCAAACCTCCAACAGATTGGATATATTTTAAACCTTGTGCACCATCATGGTTTGCACCAGATAACAGCATTGCAACCACCCGTTCTCCGAACATCTCTGCTCCAGATTGAAAAGTGACATCAATTGAAGGCCGAGAATAATGTAATTTCTCTGAATAATCCAGTGCCAATTCTGTAGGTGTCTCCAACAACACATGATAGTCGGCCGGTGCTAAATATATGGTGTTAGGTTCCAAAGACATCTTATCTTCGATCTCTAAGACCTTCAATTTAGTATGTTTTTCAAAAACGGATTCTAACTGCGAATCTGCTGCCGCCTTACGATGTACTACAATGATGATGGGAAATCCCAGATCTTCATCCAAATCTGGCAACAGATCAAAAAGCACTTTGAGACTGCCGGCAGACCCACCAATCATTAAAATACCTATATTCCTGTAATCATATTTTATCATCATTTTTTAGTGCAATTTGCGCCATATTTTGTCTGAACCAAGCTTTCTATACATATTTTCAAGACTCGAGAAACGGATACTTTCTTTAGATCCCAAGGCTAGATAGCCTAATTTCTCTAAACTATTGTCGAACAAGTTAAACACCTTATGCTGCAATTCCTTTTCAAAGTATATCAAGACATTGCGACACATAATGAGTTGAAACTCATTGAAAGATGCATCTGACACCAGATTGTGTGTGGAGAATACGACCCTTTCTTTGAGTTTATCATGGAACTTCACAACATCATAATTCGCCATGTAGTAGGACGAAAGCTCTTTCTTGCCTCCTGATATAATATAATTTTCAGAATATTGTTTCATGTGACGAATGGAAAAAACGCCATTTCTTGCTTTCTCCAATACTGTTGGGTTTAGGTCTGTGGCATAGATCAAGGAGCGATCGTACAAGTTAGCTTCTTGCAACATAATAGCCACTGAATACACTTCTTCCCCGGTAGCACATCCGGCAATCCAAATTCGAATGAACGGATAAGTCGCCAACTGTGGCAGTACATCTTCACGCAGCGTTTTATAAAAATTCGGATCACGATACATCTCGGTCACATTTACGGTGATTTCCTCCACAAATCGCTGCAGGTAATCAGGGTAGTGCATCAGTTGGTAGCGCAATTCTGCGAAGCTGTACAACTTATCCATCATGCAAATGCGGCTTACCCGCCTTTTAAGCGAAGCCTTGCTATACAGCGTGAAATCATAGCCGTATTTCTCGGCGATCTCCTCGAAGAGTAAATCGAGTTCATCATCTCGTAATATGGCGTGCTCCATGAATTATATAATCTTGGATAAGACGTGCAATAATTTATCCAAATCTACTGGCTTCGAAATATAATCATCCGCCCCTGCTGCCAAGCATTTTTCGCGATCTCCGACCATGGCTTGTGCTGTAACCGCAATAATAGGCAACGACTCAAAACCACGCGTACTGCGAATCATCCGAATCGCCTGATAACCATCTAAATCGGGCATCATCATATCCATCAATACGACGGCGATATCATCGCTACTATGAAGCAAAGCAATTCCCTCGGTAGCACTTGCGCTCGAAACCGACGTATAGCCCTTCATGCGCAATGTCAATTCAAGTGCGTAGATATTACGCGGATCATCGTCGATGATTAGAATTTTGTTTTTATTATTCATAATCTATATTGACCGCTATTTTAACCCTCGTATAACCATACTCGCAACAATGACAAGAGTTGATCGGCATCCACTGGTTTTGAGATATAATCGGATGCGCCCGCCTGTATACATTTCTCTCGATCGCCTATCATCGCTTTTGCAGTTACCGCAATTATAGGCAAGCGCGAAAATTGTGGCATTTCGCGCACGCGACGAATGCTTTCATAGCCATCCATTTCCGGCATCATCATATCCATCAATATCACGGAGATATCTGGGTTTTCCTGCATCTGTTGTAGTGCTTCTTTGCCATTCATGGCCGAATACACCTTCATCTGGTATTGTTCTAAAGATTTGGTCAATGAGAAAATATTACGCACATCGTCATCAGCAATCAATACCTTTTTGTCTCGTAGCACATCATTCAATGCACCTAAGCCATTATTTTTCGAACTTTGCTCTTGCTGATCGGAGCCCGACACCAAGTGAAGAAACAAGCCGACTTCATCCAGTATGCGTTGGTAAGAGTGTGCTGTTTTCAGTACGATAGAATCTGCATATTGCTTGATTTTGTTCTCTTCCGCATGCGACAGGTTTTTACCAGTGAAAATGATAATCGGCAGATTTTCTAATCCTTCTTTCGTTTTGATGGCTTCCAAGGTTTCGTATCCAGAGCGATCTGGCACGCCCATGTCCAATATCACACAGTTTACCTCCGACGAAGAGAGTGCATCCACACTTTCTTCTACCGAATTTTTGATTTCAGAAGCAATGTTAAAGTTGCTTAGATAGTATGCTAATGCCTGGGCATGTTTGGGATTCTCTTCGACGATCAATACCTTTTTTGGATAACGCTCCAAAGCATCTTCAATCTTCTTGAACATACCACCAATCTGTTCTGATAATAATGGTTTACGAATAAAGTCGATGGCGCCTTTTAACAAACTTTCCTTCTTCACTTCCAGTGATGACATAATGTGCACCGGGATATGCTTAGTGGCGGAATGCCCTTTGAGTTCGCTCATCACCTGCCAACCATCTTTGATCGGCAATTGAATATCTAATAATATCGCCTTCGGCTGATAAGTCTTTGCATAGTCAAGCGCTACGTCACCGCGAACTGCTACTACGCCTTTGTAATTTTGCTGACGGGTATATTGCAATAATGCTTTGGCAAAATGAATATCATCCTCCACGATCAGAATTACCTTATCGTCCGCTGTGATATGATCTCGATCGTCTTCTACATCCGCAGGGATATCTGGCAGAGCAAAGGTGTTAGCAGAATCACTTACCAACGACTCGATCTCTTTAACATCTTCGGAGATGCTGTTTAATAAGTCTTCCGTTACCGGTTTTACATCTACTACATTTCTATCGATCGGAACGATTAACGTAAACGTACTTCCTTGGTTTTCTACACTTTGCAAGCGAATTTCACCACCTAATAATCTAGCAATCTCTCGGCTGATGGATAAACCCAATCCCGTGCCCCCGAATTTACGTTGCGTCGAGCCATCTGCTTGTTGAAAGGCTTCGAAGATGAGCTGTTGCTTGTCTTCGGCGATGCCTATTCCCGTATCGCGTATTTCGAACAATACATGATGATTATCTTCAGGATCTCGTTTAATTGTAAGCGTTATACTGCCTTCGGCCGTAAATTTAATAGCATTAGAAAGCAAATTCCGAAGCACCTGATCTAGTCTTTGACGATCTATCTCTACACTATGTGGCAAATCCGAATCCAATTCAATATTAAATCGCAATGATTTTTCGGTTACAATCGGTAAGAAAAGACTCCTTAAATCGTCCACTATATCGCCTATGCGCACTGACTCATATTCCAATTCCATCTTCCCTGCTTCGATTTTTGAGAGATCGAGAATCTCATCGATCAGCGTCAGCAGACTTGTTCCAGAACTATGAATTACGCGCGCAGATTCTGCGTAATCTTCGTCGAGTTTGCCGTCCGCATTCTCACCCATCAAGCGAGACAATAACAGAATTGAATTGAGTGGTGTACGCAGTTCGTGCGACATATTTGCCAAGAACTCCGTTTTGTACTTGGTACTTAGCGCTAATTCTTCCGCTTTTTGCTGTATTTCGACGTTTCGCTCCGCGATCAGCAAATTTTTCTCTTCCAATAGTTTGGATCTTTCCTCCATCTCCTGATTTGACTGCAAGAGCTCTTCATGCTGTACGCGGAGCTCCTCTTCCGAGGCCTGTAGCTTTTGCGTCTGTGCTTCTAGCTCGACATTCAGATTTTGCATCTCGTTGTGCTGCACTTGCAGTTCTTCGGCTTGTGCTTGACTTTCTTCTAGTAAGGTCTGTACTTGTTTGCGACTTTTTGCCGAGATCAAAGCATTGGCCAATGTAAAACAAGCTTCTGCAAAGAAATCCAACTTGGTTTTACTAAAGGCATCTAATGTTCCAAATTCGATAACTCCTAAACATTTGGAATCTGATATAATAGGCATCCAGAGTACAGCGTTCAGTTTAATCGTTCCGTGAGCAAAATTCACGACATACTCTTGCTGTCCTAACTCTTCAAACAATTTGGGCTGGCGGTCTACAAATACCTGACCAACCATGCCTTCTCCTGGTTTCAGCGTTTTGGGAAGACCATCTTTCAAACCGTAAGTGCTGGTCAATACCAAATCACCATCTTCAAAAAGATAACAAGCACCATTGACCAATCCACTATAGCTGATTAAGTAGTTTAAGGCATCATTGGCTAACTCTACATTTTCTTTGTTGCCAGTAAGCACTTCGTGAAACTGCGCCATACCTTTTTGTTCCCACTCATTATTGTTGAGGATCTCAAATGATTGGCGAAGTGCGGCACTCATTTCATTAAGCGAATGCGAGAGATTACCCAGCAAGTCATCATGCTGCTCATCGATCTTCACACTATAGTTACCATGTGCAATCTGATCGGCCATTCTTTCAACGCTGGCCAACCTGCCTTGGAGCTCGCGATCCATATCGGCTAATTCCTGCTGCAATCGCTCTCGATCTTGTAGTTCTTTTTGAATACGCGTATAAAAGTAGAAAGTGATAAGCAGCGAGATTAATCCCGCGGCGATAATCAACATCGTGGTGTTATCCGAGGCAGAATAAACATTGGCTGTCCGCACCTCCAATAATTGGTTTTCGGCATCCACAATACGATCAATCACTGCACGGCAGCTATCCATAAATCGGCGACCTTCCTCTAGTTGCTCTATAGTAATCGTTTCGTTGGCTCGCTTGGTGCGTACCAAACGCTTTAGAATGCTCAAACGCGTGTCGATCAGTTTGTATAACGTGTCTGATCGCTGCATTTGCGCGTCATTGTCAGCAATTAGATCTTGTAAGTTTTTGATCGCCATCGGCAACGTGACCATACTTTGATTGTAAGGTTCTAAAAAGCGTTCATCGCCGGTGAGGATATAGCCACGCTGTCCAGTTTCCGCATCTTGCAAATCAGTCCACACCTTATTAGAAGCATTAATAACCTGATAGGTGTGCTCAACACTCGCCTTATTATCAATTAGATTCGAAATACTGACATAGGAAGCGATGGAACTGGTAACCAATATAATAAAGGAGACTCCAAAACCTATCTGCAAATTTCGGATAATCTTTTTAGGCATAATATTAATTTGATGGTAAGGTAAAATAAAATGTTGAGCCCTCTCCGACCGTACTATGCAAGCCGTAGGTACCCTGATGCTGATTGATAATCTCTGCGCAGATGTACAGCCCGATTCCTAAACCTTGAAAACGTTCAGAAGACTCCTCTACACGATAAAATTTATCAAAGATATTTTTATGCTTATGTTCTGGAATACCTATTCCAAAATCGGTAACGCTGACTTTAATTTCATCTTTTGACTGCTCCGTTTTGATCACTACACGCGCAGAATTGGGTGAATATTTGATCGCATTTGTTAGGTAATTGGTCAATACTTGTTCTACCCGAATTTCATCTCCGATCAATTCCTTACTTATTGGTTCACCAATACGCTCGACAGTTAGCTCACCTGTTCCAAAAGTTTGATACATCGTATCAATCACGTTACCAATCATAGGCTCTAAAAGAAAAGGCACTTTGTTGATCTTTAGACGACCATTTTCCATCTTCGATATATCCAATAGGTCTACGATCAAACCGTTTAATTTGTTGAGCTGTGTATGTACTCGCTGGATGTAATTATGTGCATTTTTTTGCTCTTGAGGTTCCAGTATCCTCTCCAAAAGCTGTACATAAGCCTTGATACTAGTTAACGGTGTCTTAAGTTCATGACTCGCAATACTTAAAAATTCGTCTTTCTTTCTCTCAATATGTTTTCGATCGTCGATATCGGTAAAGGTGCCTACCCATTTCACGACAGAATCGCTTTCTTTGATGGGAATGATGCGTAATAGATGAAAACGATAAGTATTAGATCCTAATTCACGAATACGTATCTCACTTTCAAAGGGAGAACCACTAAGTAAATGTGGCTGCCAAGCATCTAACAAATAAGGATCTTCGGGATGTGTTTCGGGGAATAATTTTGACGTGACCGAATAATTGAACCACTTATTATTAACAAACTCTACTTCTCCAGCAGCATCGGCCATAAAAGCAATTTGGGGCAACGATTCTAGTATAGAGCGCAGATGATCCACGCGCTCTTTTAACATATACTGTGTTCTTTTACGTTCCTCTATCTCCAAACGCAACGCTTTCTCCGTACGATTTAGCGCCAACGTCTGCTCATACAAACGATAAAACGTCTTCACCTTTAAGATCAAAATATCTGGATCTACGGGTTTAGTGACATAATCTATACCACCCGAAGCATACCCTTGGGTTATGAATTTTTTGTCGGTATTTACGGCTGACAGGAAGATTATAGGAATTTCTTTAGTTTTATTAAAGCCGGCAAGCGATTCAGCCACTTCAAAACCATCCATTCCCGGCATTTGAACATCTAAGATGATTAATGCGTAATCCGTTTTCAATACCTTCTTTAAGGCTTCCTCACCCGAAGTGGCAGAATCTACTTCAAAACCCTTGCTAGTAAGTAATCGCTCCAGCGAATATATATTTTCTATGGTATCGTCAACAATCAGAATCATGTAAGTCTTCTAACACAAGTTTTTACACTAACAGGCTATTAATGCTTTCTCGAATTTTTCTAAAATAGCATTTTTTTGCGATTAGGTAGCTGCATAGTGAAGTCAGCAAAAATCGCTCCATTTTGGCATTAGGATTTCATTTGATGGGAAAATATTTTTACAACATACCTACCATTTCATCTAAGTCCCAATTTGACACGAGGCTACAAAAAAAACAGGCATGAACAATAGTATTGTTCTTGCCTGTTCTTCAGATATTTGCACACGTCTATTATTGTGTTATCGGATTATCTTCGCCATCGGCGTCATCCTTTTTCGGATATCCTTCGGCATCTAAATCGTTCGAAAAATCTTCTGGCTGTGCGCTAAGCGCCTCATCCATTGGATCGACTTGTAGATCTTCATTGCCTACAACTCGATCCAACTCTTCTAATCGTCCATCTAACTTACTTTCCTTTTCCTGATACTCACCTTGCGCATAAGGATTGGCTTCATCGTAAAGTGCACCATCTTCTTGCCCTTCGGGTGCAGCCGTATCATACGGTAAAGGGTGATCGTACTCGCTATCGCCTGACTCGGTATCCAGCTCAAAACTATCTTGCTCTTCGTTGTACTTTAGGGTTTCTCCAGTAGCTTCCGCCTCGTCGCGGATTTCTTCATTATCAAATGGCAGCTGTTCTGCGTCGTTTTGTTTGTTATTTTCTTCTGACATGGTATGTCCTCCTCTATAGATAGTAAAATAAATTGTTTCTCTATTTGAAATAACAAAGGAGCGCCGATACCGTTTGCCAGAACTGAAAATTTCGCATTTCTAAAAATTCAATTGCGCTTGTAGCCGAAGCAGATTTCCGGTCTGCAAGTTATCAGGAAGTTGCTGATCTTCGTAGCGGCGCGACGACATCGTGTACATCGCGACTAATTCGAAATATTTGGAAGGTTGCCATTCTACGCCTAATTCCAATTCTTTTACATCATAACTACGTGCATCCTGCTCGTGTTTTTTTCCTCCCTTATACTGTTGCAAACGCGTGAATGGAATCAATATTTGATTTTTAAGACGCGTCATATACGATAATGTCACGTAACCGCCAGATAGCGATTTAGTATCAATGGCTTGCTGTAAGCCATCATATTCTGGTCCACGACCAATGTTGTACTCGGCTTGAATACCGAAAGGTTGTGGGTATAATACAAACGAAGCGGCCACACGCTGATCCAAGTAATCTCGATCCGCATCTACACTTACGCCTTCGCTAATACGATCTTGCGATATAATGTACCGACCCGTGTAACCTTGCAAACCTGCTTCGACAATCTGATCGCCGACCTCAAATGGATAACTAAATCTGGAAACTACGTGCATGCCCTTATTGCCTTCCGGATTATTGGCTGTTTGCCCATTATAAACGCCGAAAGCAAATACACCATAATCTCCAGAACCTTTCAGTCCTCGGGCTATCAAATCAGCGAATAGTTTTCTCTTTTCTTGGGGTGCCCAATAAAAGAATACTCCCAAATCCCGTTCGTTGCGCAATGCGCTATTCGTACCATCTGCCCGATCTAACGGCAATCTATTCTGACTGGATTGCATGTTCTCAAAACCAAATGGCACCTTACTCTGTCCAATACGCAATCTGAATTCATTTTTACTATCCAATCCCAGATCAAAATAGGCATCTCGAAGCTGCCCAAAGTGCAAACCACCTTGCGCTGAACTAGCAAAATCTGGCTGCAAGTAAAAATAGATTCGATCGTTGAGTTGGCCTGAAAAAATCAATCGCACGCGACGAAGCATAAAGCCACCGCCTTCTCCCCAACTTGCGTCACATTGTTCACAGCCCAAGTTGGGATTGGTCTCCAACAAACGGTTATAGCGCGCTTGTACATAACCACGCATATTGATTGACTGATACCAAGGTTTTTCTTGCGCCATCACGCTTGAAGCAGCCATAAACAGCACAAAAGAGATAATTCGAAATAGAGACATTTAAACTAAAGATCAATTTAATGTTAAAAGATGTATCGAAAATAATTACTTAATAATACCCTAACATCAAGCATTATGTTAATTAACGATATCATAATATTTATTTTATTATTATATAATAACAACTTAACATTTTGTTAATACTAGGTGATGACTTGGATATTTACTAGTTAACAAAAAACGAAATCGTGTCGTACTTAAGCAGCTTTGGCAACGTTTTTGGAATTACTTTAGCAAACACATCAACTATGAGATATTCGGTATACCTATTTTTTGTCGCTGCCTTTCTATTTTGCGCATGTAGTTCACAACGTGCCGGCAGAATCGACAACGCAAATCAAATCAGTATGATTACGATTTCTAGAACTCCATGCTTTGGCACCTGCCCGGTCTATACGATGCAGATCGATAAAAATTGCGTAGTGACTTTGGATGCAGTGGATCATCTGCCTAACAAAATGAAGGGCTGGTATAAAGCTAATCTTCCAGAAAAAGAATGGATGGTTTTAGTAAATAAGTTGGAGAAAATGAATTTTAAAGATATGCAAGATAATTACGGTCGCCAAATCACTGATTTGCCTTCGGTAAATACAGCGATCACTTTTGCAGATGGCAATGCCAAAAAGATAAACGATTATGGCGCGCGCGGTACGCAGGAGTTAAGTGAATTATACACTTACATCGACGCACTCTTAGGTTCACTGGACTGGGAGTCCACAGATCAAAAATAAATAATATCTTTTTCCAACAAATTATTAGGCATCACTCGGAAGAGATGATGCCTTTTTCTTTGCTTATTATTCACGCAGGCACAACGTTTCAACCTGTAAATTTATCTTAGGTTGTTAAAAATTTACGTAATTGCACTAACATATTTTCTATTTTTAGAAAAAACACTATAAAATAGTACTGATAATCAAATAAAAACAAAATCAATTAGATACCGTATGAAACTACTAAAAAGCATGTTGATGACGTTAGCAACCTCTTCTCTGATAGTGCAAGCGATACCTTGTACCCGAGTAGTGTATAAAGGTCCGAATGAGACCATTATTACGGCGAGAAGTATGGATTGGCGTGATGAAATTCCCGCTAACTTGTGGGTTTTCCCAAGAGGAATAAAACGCAGTGGCGAAGTTGGACCAACGTCCATCCAATGGACATCAAAATATGGAAGTGTTGTGGCTAGTGCTTGGGATATAGCCACTGCTGACGGCATGAACGAAAAAGGCTTAGTAGCTAATGTTTTGTGGTTAGCGGAGTCAAAATATCCAGCTTTCGAACCAAAATCGGGCGAAAAGGGACTTACTATCGCAGCTTGGGCACAATACGTGTTAGATAATTTTGCTACAGTAAATGAAGCCGTTGCAGTATTGCAGCAAGAGAAATTCGTCGTGGTAAGCGATGTGATACCAGGTACAGATAAATTTACTACGTTGCATTTATCCATATCCGATAAAACAGGTGACAATGCCATCTTCGAATATATCGACGGCAAATTAATGATACATCATGACCCAAGTTATACGGTAATGACGAACTCTCCCGTCTTTGATCAGCAACTTGCTTTGAATGCTTACTGGCAAGGCATACCGGGCACGATCATGTTGCCGGGAACCAATCGTGCGGCAGATCGATATGTACGCGCATCCTATTATATCAATGCGATCCCACAAACGGATAATACCAGAAACTCACTAGCGAGTGTATTTAGTGTGATTCGCAATTGTTCCGTACCTTATGGCATTTCTTCTCCATCTGAGCCGAATATTTCCTCCACCCGATGGAGATCTGTTTCTGACCACAAAAATCTCACCTACTATTTTGAGACGGTCAACGCTCCGAGCGCATTCTGGATTGATCTAAAAACGCTAGATTTTAGCAAGCAGGGAAAAGTGCTCAAGCTAGCAGTCGATGGCAATTTTAATCTTGCAGGACTAAGCAATGAACAGCTGGTACCGAAAGAACCATTCCGATTTATGGGATTGAATCAAAACAATTAGCTCAAAGCTCCATATTTGCTTACTTACTTGTCAAATAAGAACTTAAATCAGCCTACTCCGTACTATATACAATCTTAAAGAAGATATACCCGTTTTGTAATTACAAGAAACGTTCTTTTACTCACACTGTTATACTCATATAAATAGATCGAAAATCCACTTTAAAAAGAACATTATGGCTATTGAAACAGGAAACGAAGGACAAGTAACAAAGCAAATTGAGCAGGCAACTTCGAAGGTGCCATCTACGTCATTTTTAATTGCGGCTGTAGCAGCTATGGGCGTATCACTTACTTTAAAATGCTTATGCAAAGATAAAAATGCATTATTCGTAGGACAGTGGGCTGCCCCATTTCTATTGTTAGGCGTTTACAATAAGATTGTAAAAACAGAAGGACACGATTAATTTATCCTCAACGCTTTTAGCGCTCAAAAAAACATGTATTGCATAATTATGCCTCCTCACTAGGAGGCATAATTAGTTTAAAGCCTTTCGAGTGCGTGGTTAGAATTGACAATTATTGAATTAGTCCGGCAATAAACTTAGCAAAGAGAGCAAATGCTTTCATACAACTAAGCAACAAACCATAATAGCTATATACAGGTTATACTACATATACATCACCTTAGCACATGTCCAAATTTCTTACACTACTGAACCACGAAACATTTTTCAGCGATGTTTTCCTGCATAATCTGGATTTCAGTTACGCTATCGAGATCATCTTCCGCACCACTGTCATGTTTTCCATTATTCTGATATTCTTGCGATTGACGGGAAAGAAAGGTATTCGCCAGCTAAGCATATTTGAAGTGGCGATCATCATTGCGCTGGGCTCAGCAGCAGGAGATCCGATGATTGATCAGGAGATGGCCATCATTCCTTCTCTGATTGCCTTTATCTCCACACTGATACTGTACCGTAGCATTACCTACTTTGCAGCCAAATACAGCAAAGTGGAAAGCATTATCGAAGGTCAGCCTATTTATGTGATTGAAGATGGTAAATTCAGTTTAAATGTAAAAGAGGCACAAACATTGGGCAAAGATGAGTTTTTTGCAGAGATGAGAGAATCGAACATATCTCATGTGGGTCAAGTGAAGACTGCCATTTTAGAAACGAACGGCAAATTGAGTATCTTTTATTTTGAAAATGATCAAGTCAAATATGGGCTTCCGATATTGCCAAAAGAATATAATAAGAAATCAGTAGAGATAACGGCACCAGGTCACTATGCTTGTACCACCTGTGGTGAAATAGCAGAATTGCATCAACGCGCAACCTGCCCGCGATGCGAAAGTAAAGAGTGGGTAGCTGCATCCAAGGATTGCCGAGTAACATAATAATTGGATACGGACTATCACCTGCTATTGCCAAGTAATTGCTACACTTAGGGCTGGAATAAATACATAATAGCATCTTTCGTACCTGATTGCATACCGTTATTATACCCGAAAAATAGCTTTCATAAACATCAGGGAATGCAAATTGTAATATCTAACGTGGAGCACCTATAAATAAATCACTATTCAACGAAAGGAAAAATTATGATACCAGAGCACAAAAAAGGTAAAAGGGTCGATTGTTCATCATCTGCCGAATTTTCTACTACAGAAGAAGCAAAGGAATTTTTCTTAGTAGCCAAAGAACGTCTTTTAGGTATAAACGACTGGAATGAAGTAGCCGTATTACCGTCGTCCGTATTTCAATTGGCAGACAGTAAAGGCGCACACTTGGAGCGAGAAGCACAAGAAGGTGATTTAGTTAAGATTGATATATTAGGGCCAGGATTACCCAGCAGCGACGGCTACGACTGGGTTCGCATTGAGCAAATTTTGGAAGAAATCATTGCAAAAAGTCAAAAAGTTTCCATCACGCTCAGACCAACCACCGACCCGACGCAGCCGAATGAGGGTATTGCACATTTCTTCAAAAATATCGCCACCTCTACCATTGTATTGGAACAGCAGGATAAAGAAGTTTCCGCTCAATATGCTGGCAGAAACGAATTGATCAACGATGAAAATGAGGGAATAGCAGATACGATTCGAAATGCCTTGATCGGATTGGGCGTAAAATTGGGCGGCTCTTATCCGCAATGGAAAGCTCTAGTGGCAGGACTAGTACAAAAGGATTAAAATAGCAAAGCCGTTAGTAGAGACGTTGGTGATGTCTACTAATGGCTTTGCTATGTCACATTTTTTTGCGCTAATATCCAAATAGTAAAAATCCCATCGACACCATTGGGTGGATAGGATTATTAACATAAGGGTTTATAAAATATCGATTATTTCACAAAATAACGGTGCTCGATGACCGTCGTATCCGGTTTTTCTTCTTCCTTATTAAATGCACTCGTAAGACGACACTTCCCGGTTACACCGCGGTAAACTAAAGAACCGCCCAATGCAATACCAGAGAAAGAAGTCAAAGGACTACGGAACAAGTTTTTGACACCGACACCTAAAATAAATCCGCCAGCTATAACAGATAATATACGCTCTGACCCACCCACATTAGCATCGGTACATTCTGCGTCCAATTTATCTTTCAACGTTTCCAATGTTTTATTTAAAATACTCATAGCTTTTCAATTTAACTCATGATATAAACATCCTAGAGAGTAAAAAGTTTGAATTTTTTAGCCTAAAAAAACGGTTCCAAAAGATTGCAATTTGTGGATGTCTGGTACCGAATCAAATAGGCCAAATACGGCCGAACCAGATCCTGACATGGAAGCATATATAGCACCCGAATCGTAGAGAGCAGACTTTAAATTTTGTATTTCTGGATGGTGACGAAATAATCCGTCTTCAAAATCATTTTTAATATGATATTTCCATTCCTGCACCGGCAGTTGGATCGCTTCTCGTAGATCTACCTGCGCCGTACGAATGGATACATTTTGGTACGCTGCGGCGGTGGAGATATGGATCTGAGGCTTTACAAGGACGATATGATAGGCAGAAAGATCGAGCGCTATCTCCTCAAAAGTAGTTCCGATCCCAGTAGCATACACAGGTTTATTGCGAATGAAAAATGGACAATCTGCGCCCAATTGACGCGCATAAGATTCTAATTGCTGATGCGTAAGATCTAATGTGTACTGCTCATTCAGCATCATTAAAACCCGGCTCGCGTCGGCTGAGCCGCCACCCAAACCCGCGCCAACAGGAATGCCCTTCAACAGATGAATCTGCACGGGTGGTAAATTGTAATCTGCCGCAATTAAACGATATGCTTTGGTACATAGATTATCTTCGTCCACCGGAAAAGCATAGTTATAAACTTGCATAGATAGCGCTTCGGAAGGCAATATTTCGATCCCGTCATAAATTTTGATCGGATAGAAAATCGATTCCAACTCATGGTAGCCATCCGGTCTTTTGCTCGTGATATGCAAGCCGATGTTTATTTTTGCATTAGCAAACTGTAGCATAATTACTGCTTAGATATTGAATAATTAACGATCTACTTCTCCCAGTACGATATCGATCGACCCCAAAATGGCGATCAAATCGGCAATCAGAACGTCCTTGCCTAAAGCAGGCAACACGGAAAGGTTATTGAAACTTGGGCCACGAGCCTTCACTCGTCTTGGGATATCGCTGCGCTCTTGGGTTACGAAATAAAAACCAAGCTCCCCTTTCGGATTTTCGGCACGCACATAATAATCTTGCGCTTTTAGATTGACTTTCTTCGGGACGAGCGCTCGCGGATCGAACTCTGGTGTCCGTTTGAAATCGGAGCTTAGTCGCGCAAGACATTGTTCTATAATACGGACGGATTCTCGCACCTCATCTACACGCACCTTGTACCGATCCCAGCAATCACCTTTTTGTCCCATTTTCCCTTCTCCTACCGGAATGTCAAATTCCAATTCAGGATACACCGAATAACCATCTACTCTGCGCAAATCCCACTTGATACCAGAACCGCGCAACATAGGGCCACTACAACCGTAATTGATCGCTACATCAGCAGGCAATACGCCAATATTAGCCGTTCTTGCAATGAAGATTTGATTATTGGTCAGGATTTCATCCAATTCATCCAATTTGGGTTTGAAATAGTCGAGGAATTCGCGACAGCGCGCTTCAAAACCGACGGGCAAATCATAAAACAGACCACCGACCCAGATATAATTGTAGAGCATGCGCGAACCAGATGCCCATTCCAACATGGCCATAATATGTTCGCGATCACGAAAACACCACATAAATGGCGTAAATGCACCAATATCTATTCCATACGTACCGATTGCAATAAGATGGGAAGCGATCCGATTCAGCTCGCAAACCAATACACGGATATATTCCACGCGTTTCGGTATGGATTGTTCCATGCCGAGCATACGCTCTACTCCCATCACAAATGCATGGCTATTATTCATAGATGATAAATAATCCAATCGGTCTGTAAATGGAATACTTTTTCCAAAATTCATGGATTCGGCGTGCTTATCAAAGCAGCGGTGCAGATAACCAAGATGCGGTATAACTTCTTTGACAATCTCTCCATCCGTAATCAACTCCAAACGCAAAACTCCGTGCGTAGACGGGTGTTGTGGTCCCATATTGATCACCATTTCCTGCGATTGAATAGAGTTTATCTTTTCTTGATAACGTGCTAAAGCTTCGTTGTATCGACTCATGGTTAATCTTTTACCGGTATACCGTGATAGATTTCTGGATCTTGATAATCTTTTCGAAGGGGAAATCCTTCCCAATCATCGGGCATCAGAATGCGACGCAGATCGGGATGATCGGTAAAAAAAATCCCCATTAGATCGTACGCTTCGCGCTCATGCCATTCTGCCGTGCGCCATACGGAGGATACCGACGGCAATTCTGGAAGCAGGTTCGTAGCACGATCGTGCTCCAAGCGTACTTTCAATGTAATCTGCCTTTGATGCGGAATAGATGCTAATTGGTACACTACCTCAAAATACGATTCTGGAAAATAATCTACGGCAGCAATATCAGACAAGAAATCAATATAGAACGCTGGATCATTGCGTAAAAACAAGCATACCGCCAATAAATGATCTGAATGAATGTATAAAGCAGGCTGTAGACCGGCTAATTGTACGTCTTGTACAGCGTCTGCATGGACTTGCTCCAATAATACAGTGCGTAAATGCGCTATTTGTTCGCTCATCTTTATTAAGGGGCTAAACGTTGCATCTTCCAAGCTTGATTTTCTGTCACATAAGCTATTCGATCATGCAGTCGGCTTGCTCTGCCCTGCCAGAATTCCATTTCTACTGGACGAACCAAATAACCGCCCCAATGTGCAGGTCTTGGTATGGTTAAATCGCCAGCGTATTCCGCACCAATCTCAGCAACTCTCTCCTCTAAAAAAGAACGATCTGGAATGACCTGACTTTGTGGTGATGCTGTAGCTCCGATCTGACTGCCACGCGGTCGAGATTGAAAATATTGATCAGATTCTGATTCTGGAAGTCGTTCGATATGACCAACAATACGTACTTGCCTTTGTAATTCTGGCCAAAAGAAAAGTAAGGATACAGCAGGGTACTGTGCTACCTGTTGCCCTTTGGCACTATGGTAATTGGTATAAAAACTGAATCCAGTAGATTTGATATCTTTTAAAAGTACCACGCGAGATTGGGGCATTTGCCGTTCATCAATCGTAGATAATACCATCGCTGTTGGCTCCATCACTTCCGCACGCAATGCCTCATCCAACCAAGCAGAAAACTGCTGAATAGGATCAGCGAGTGCATTTTCGTAATCGAATGATCCTTTGACATAATCCTCCCGAAGATCTGCTAATTCTTGTCGTATAATCGCCATCAAAACATATGTTGATATGCACAAACTTAATCAAAAGCACCTTGTTTTACCCATAAGGATGTTAAATTTATTGTCAAAAACTAGGGATTACTAGACACAATCGATAAATTTGGTCTGCGAAAGGAGGATCATGTATGTTTAGCGAATACGAACCAAAGCAAGGAAGCTTATTGGTGTCAGAGCCCTTCATGCTCGACCAGAACTTTGAACGTGCTGTCATTTTGTTGTGTGAGCACGATGCCAACGATGGTACCGTCGGTTTGATTTTAAACCACCGATCGTTCATGGTCTTATCCGATATTGTCGATGGCGTAGAAAATCCTAACTTCCCCGTGTACTTAGGAGGTCCGGTGGAACAAAATACGCTCTATTTTGTTCATGAGGCGTATGATCGCTTACATAGCGGCACGCATGTAGTTGACAATTTGTATTGGGGTGGCGATTTTGAGCGACTTATAACGCTCATTAATCGAGGAGAAATATCCACCGAAGAAGTGAAGTTATTTCTAGGCTACTCGGGCTGGAGTCCCGATCAATTAGAACGTGAAATACAGCAAAACTGCTGGGCAGTACACAATTCATACAGTACAGATTTAGCCTTCATAATAGATGGTGAAGATCTGTGGAAACATACCTTGGTTAGTTTAGGTCCGAAATATGCACACGTTGCCAATTTCCCTAAAAGACCAGAATACAATTAATAGCATATACATCACTATATCATATTATGAAAAACGTAAAATTTATGATTCCTACAGCCTTAGCTGTGGCCTTAATGACTTCTGCATCGTGCAGCGGTACCAATTCAACGGCAGAAAATCCCGACAATGGTAGTGATACAACTTCGTATCCACCTGTTGAAAAAAATAAAGCGAATACGGACTACAAACCTGCATTTGAGGGACAAACTCGCATCGCGGGTGTGAAAACTAGCACCGCATTTGAAGGCAAAATGATTACTGATGCCTTGACATCGCCTTGGGGAATCGTTGAATTGCCAGATGGCAGACTATTAGTCGCAGAAAAAGCGGGTAATATGCGTATTGTAGATGCAGCAACGGCTAAAGTTAGTGAGCCCATCACCGGCTTACCAAAAGTAGATGATAATGGACAAGGTGGTTTATTGGGCTTAACGCTAGATCCATCATTTGAATCTAATAGAATGGTTTATTGGGTATTTTCTGAGCCTGCGGCGAATGGAAATCATACTGCCGTAGCAAAAGGTAAACTGGCTGCAGATGACAGCAAAATCGAAAATGCACAAGTCATCTACCGCGCGCTGCCAACTTATGATGGCAAATTGCACTACGGTGGCCGTATTGTGTTTGACAAAGATGGAAACTTATTTGTGAGCACCGGTGAGCGTTCTGATTTAGAAACTCGTCCGCAGTCACAAGATTTGAAATCTGCACTTGGAAAGATTCTTCGCATTACTACAGACGGTAAGGCAGTAGCCGGAAATCCTTTTGAAGGACAAGCAGATGCTTTGCCTGAAATCTATTCTTACGGACATCGTAATACACAAGGTTTGGCATTCCATCCTGAAACAGGCGAATTGTGGAATAGCGAATTTGGTCCACGCGGGGGTGACGAAATCAACTTGATCAAAGCAGGTAATAACTATGGCTGGCCAGTGATTACCTATGGATTGGAGTATAGTGGTGATCAGATCGGTACACCAGTCATTCAACAAAAAGAAGGCATGGAACAGCCTGTTTATTATTGGGATCCTGTATTGTCTCCAAGTGGCATGACTTTCTACAAAGGAAGTAATGTACCTGAATGGAAAAACAACTTATTTATCAGTGGACTAAGTTCGACACACATTGCTCGTATCGTGATCAAAGACAACAAAGTGGTTGGCGAAGAACGTTTGTTAGCTAGCGAAGGTCAACGCTTCCGCGATATCACCCAAGGTAAAGGTGGTGCGTTGTACACCGTGACAGATAGCGGTCGCTTATACAAAATAGACAAAAAATAAAATGTAAGTCGTGGTCGGTAAACCGGCGATGATCTTTCAAATCCCTGATAACGTTATCCTTGAGATCACATTATCGGGGATTTTTGCTGGTATATGATAAGCCACCGAAATGATCATCTGATAAAACGTATTACTACGCGATTTTTGAAATTAATTAGGTTTTTTCAGGAATGGGCTATCTCAATAGAGAATTAAACAATATTATTGTGAATATTTGATTCCGAAATCACGAATATTACATAATTTAGGTTCACTTTATTGATCATCAAAATGCAAACAACAGTATTAATGGCTGGTGCCGTTTTCGGCTTTTTAGGAATCGTTTTCGGCGCGTTTGGCGCGCATGCATTGAAGAAAATACTTTCGGAAGAAAAAGTTACCTCTTTCGAAGTTGGTGTGCGCTATCAGATGTATAGCGCAATCACATTGCTCGTCATTGGTTTTGGTCTTGATTTTGATTTGCGCATCGCGCGGTTGGCTTTTTTCGGTATTTTTTACGGAACCATCGTCTTTTCTGGCAGCATCTACTTACTATCCTTTAAAGAATACTGGAAAGCCGAAGGATTGAAGTTTTTAGGCCCAATTACTCCTCTTGGCGGCTTGCTACTACTCTTTGGTTGGGCTTGTATCTTTCTAAGTATTATTTAGATAATAACTCGACTATCTATAAAGTTTGATATAGCTCCAAATATCGCGCTATTGCTTGGCGTTTCTCATCTGTCAGACGGAAGTCTAATTTATTCCTCAGGTAATCGTCGAAATCGAAATTAGGGAGTGTAGGCAAGTCAGCGATAACCTCATCCATTTTTGTCAACCCATAAGCTAATGCGTCATTAAACTCCGTTTCAAATGTAGCTGGTAATTCTTTGTTCGCAGCCCAAACGGCAAATGCAAATGGAAGACCTGTAAATTCTTTCCAGCAAGCACCTAGATCGTACGCATAGGCATGCTTGCTTTTTTGTCCAAAGGTACGGTCACCAATCAGTACTTCTGCATCGGCTTCTCCGGCTAAGACTACATCCACATCTTTACGCCAAAAGTATTTGAATAAGATACGAGCTAGGCCATTTGAAGTTTTCGACTGCGGATCAAGGCGTAAAACCTTCACTTCTTCAATAGGAACTTTAGAAAAAATGAAAACTGAATCCACCTCACCATCACTACCAATACAGTAATCTCCTACGATATGATAGTTGGGAATATCAAGCAATGCTTGTATCGGAATAATACCCAGGTCAGCTTCATTTCGGATCACTTTCTCCGCACAAGCGCTAGGGTAATCCATCAACAATTCGGCATCACTACTGATAGTTGATGAGGTTTGCAATCCTTTAAGAAATGGTAAAGTATTGGTGTAGGTTGCAACTGCAATCCGTATATTATCAAGCATCTAATTCTAAATCTTCTAAATGTTGGGTATTGTAGTGATCTACGATGCGGTACTTACCGTCTTCATATTCTACGATATACAGCGCCGTATTGGTATGCGGAAAATAATCCATCTGGCAAACTTCCATTTCCGTAAGATGGCAAAGCAAAATGCGTAACGCACGCCCGTGGAGACAAACAAGCACCAATTCTTCATCCTCTTGGGCAAGCATATGCTGCATGGCTTCCTGCTGTCTTATGACTAGTGCATTGGGTGATTCACCATTTTCAACAGCCACATCCAGCAAATTGTTCCGCCATTGATCGACCAAAGCTTTAAAACCAGCCATAATCGTTTCATCCTGCTCTCTACCTTCGTAGATTCCCCAGCTGATCTCGTCCAAACCTACTAGCTGCTCTGTAGGAATTCCTGCTGTTATAAAAGAGGCGACGGTCTCGTGTGTGCGGAGTAAGGTAGAGGTATATACTTTATCAAAAGGAACATGCTTATAAGCTTGAAAGAAAGCTTCTGCTTGCTTTCGGCCCATTTCATTTAGAGGCGAGTTTACGCCACGGCCTTGTACAATTCCGCGAAGGTTGAGGTCGGTCTGTCCGTGTCTAATGAAATAAAATGTCTTCTTCAATATCGCTTAATTTACTACCGGTAAGGCGTAATAGTTTTTCTTAGGTTCGTTGTCAAATGTTACGTCCTTGAAATCGGTGACTACGTTATACACGGTATCACGCTCCACAGGATGGCGACCAACGTTCCGAATTAGTTCTACTAACTCTTGTGTGGACATCGCTGGAGTTTGTTCCTCCGCACCTGCCATGCTATAGATTTTGGTGGTATCGTCTAAGGTGCCATCAATATCATCTACGCCAAAACTCAATGACATCTGTGCCGTATCGCGAGATATCATGGCCCAATAGGCTTTGATGTGCGCAAAATTATCCATATAAATTCTGGCAATAGCGTAATTGCGCAAATCTTCGATTACAGAAACCTCTGGAACATGTTCCATCTGATTGTCCTTATTCCGAAATTTTAATGGAATAAACGTCTGAAATCCTTGGGTACGATCCTGCAACTGGCGCAACCGCTCCATATGATCCACACGATGCCAATATTGTTCGATATGACCGTACAACATCGTTGCGTTGGTGTGCATACCTAGCTTATGAGCTTGTTCGTGAATATCCAACCATTGATCGGCAGTACACTTATCATGCGCTATCTTTTCTCGAATTTCGGGATGAAAAATCTCCGCACCACCTCCAGGCATGGAATCCAGCCCAGCTTCTTTTAGATATTTCATGCCATCGTAATGCGACAGCTTTGCTTTTTTGAAGATATAGTAATATTCTACAGGGGTTAAAGCTTTAATATGCAAGTCAGGACGATGTGCTTTGCAACGCTGGAAAAATTCTGCGTAAAACGCTAAGTTTTGCTTAGGAACTACACCGCCTGTAATATGTACTTCGGTCACCGGCTCGCTATCATACTTCTTGACGACTTCAAGCATGCCATCCACATCCATCTCCCATCCTTCTTCGCGTTGCTTGATCATCCGTGAATACGAACAGAATTTGCAATCGTACACGCATACGTTAGTAGGCTCTATGTGAAAGTTTCGATTGAAATAGGTGATATCGCCGTGTTTCGCTTCGCGAATATGATTGGCCAATACACCAAGGTACGACAACTCTGCATGCTCGTACAAATACACGCCTTCTTCGAAGCTGATTCGCTCACTATCACGCACCTTCAGAGCGATCGCTTTGAGCTGCGGATCCAAACTTGGGTTATTGATCAAAAAATCTAGTTTCTGCTGTGCGTCCATACCACTCTCCTAAATATCTAACAGATACAAATGTATCAAAAAATCCCCTAAAAATAGTTGTGCCAACAGCATATTAGCTATCTAAGAATGCTATTCTAACAGCTTTAAGACAGTTCCTTTTCGTTATTGTTTTACTTGTGGATAGAACGCCTGAATAGCGTGCGTATACACAGCGGTATTAAGGCGCAACATCATCTGAAAGTATGCCGGCTGTACAGCACCTATCGGATATAAAGTTAATTGACGCTTATTTCCAACGATTCTATCCCAGATTGTTGTTGGCCCTGTCTGCAGGGATACGGTAAAATAATACAAGTATGGAGCGATCCATCGTTTGTAATCATCCTTACTTATGGAATTATTTGGATTCAATAATTCAAAATCATGACCTTCAGCGATGCAAGCCTGCAGCTCTACTGCATTTAATGGCGTACCATCTCGTACGGTAATTACATCATATTGTGGATCTATAAAAATCCACTTGTTGATGTCGGCAATATATACTTCATTGGCCACGTGCCCCCCTGCCCACTTCACTTCAGAAATATCGCGAGTCATCAAACTCAATTGCCTCGTCGCGAAACCTAATGCTGCTAAACACTGTTGAGCCACGGTCGCATATTCGACGCACCGAAATCGGCGTCCTTTCTCCGCTTCTTGCAAGATATAAGCAGCATCATGGTATTCTGGCACGTTTTCGCCATCGTGCTCCCACCGACTTTGTACCCAACTCTGAATAGCCGTAATTTTATCAAAATCTCTTTCGCAATGTTGTACGATACTATCTAAATGGTATGTTTCCCGCAAATAGGTATAGGCCTTGCCCTGAGACAAGTCTGGATAGTGAAGCGTTACAGAAGATGGTTGCTCGTAATCAAATGTCAATGAATATATTGTAGAGTCTGCCCGATCCTTACCAATAGAAATAAGACCGCCCAACCTCGGCGACATCCAGAATATAAACAGCAAGGCGCAACCGATAAGCCCGAGTACTATTTTCCATGCGATATCCCAGACTTTTTTCATCAAAGATCTTAATTAGAAAATTGCTGCATTTCGATCAAACGATTATACAATCCGTTTTGAGCGATCAATTCAGGATGTGTACCTACTTCTCGAATCGATCCGCCTTCAAGCACAATAATCTTATCGGCATTGTGTATCGTACTTAAGCGATGCGCAATGACCACCGTCGTACGATTCTTCATCAAAGCATATAATGCATCTTGCACCAATTTCTCAGATTCCGTATCTAAAGCAGATGTCGCCTCATCCAAAAGCATGATTGGCGGGTTTTTCAGCACGGCACGAGCGATACAAATGCGTTGGCGTTGCCCACCAGACAACTTAGAGCCGCGGTCTCCAATATTGGTTTGATAGCCGTCTTCTGTTTTCAAAATAAATTCATGCGCATTGGCAATGCGTGCCGCCGCTTCTACTTGCTCTGCTGTCGCTTCGGTATTAGCAAAAGCGATGTTATTATAGATTGTATCATTAAACAAAACAGACTCTTGATTAACCACACCGATCATAGCACGCAAATCTTCCTGTTTTAAATCACGCAAATCTGTACCGTCAAAACGTATCGAGCCGCTAGTAACGTCCATAAACCGTGGGATCAAATCCACCAAAGTCGATTTACCACCACCAGAAGGTCCTACCAAAGCGACTGTGCCACCTTTGGGAATCTCCAGATTTATATCGCGTAAGACTTCATGCTCACCATATGCAAAATGCACCTTCTCGAAAGAAATACCTTTCGTGAAGTCTGTCACTGATTTGGCATCAGGTGCATCTTTCACTTCGTTCTTCTCATCAATCAAAGCCAACACACGCTCTCCGGCGGCAATACCATTGTGCACACTGCTAAACGCATCGGTCAAAGCTTTTGCAGGTCGCATTACTTGAGAAAATATGGCGATATACGCGATAAATTCAGACGCGCCCAACTCTCCGCTTCCGCTTAACACCAAATGGCCGCCATATACCAAAATAACGGCCACCATAATGACACCTAAGAGCTCAGATACTGGAGATCCCATCTGCTGACGTCGCACCATCCTACGCATAATATTAGCATAACGATGATTCTCTCTGTTGAAGCGATCTTTGACAAAGAAATTGGCGTTGAAGGATTTTATTATTTTCACACCAGAAAGTGCTTCATCCAAATAAGTGATCATATTGGCATACGATTGCTGTGCCTCCGTAGCTTGTGATTTCAGTGTTTTCACTATTCGTGAAATAAAAAATGCCGAAACTGGAATAACTAGTAAAGAGAACAGAGTCAGCTTCACTGAAAATACGAATAGCATAATCATGTAAGCAATCAGCTGCAACGGCTCTTTGAAAGCAACCTGCAAAGTACCCGTAACCGAAAACTGCACGACCTGTACATCCGATGCAATCTTGGAAATAACATCTCCTTTACGTTGATTGGTAAAATAACCCAAATGCAGTCCCATCACATTATCAAATACAGCCTTACGTAAGTTCAATAAGGTATGAATCCGGAGATTTTCCATGATGCGTTGCGAAAAATATCGGAATACATTGCTGATAAGCACCGATACCACAATCACAATACACACGTACTTCAACGCTTCGTAAGGACCAAGATCATAGTACAATCGGTCAGCATAATAGGTAAACCAACTGCCAATATCCGTTAATTCTGATGGTTTGGTTACTACCTCCGAAGCCGTCATTCCTTCATCGCCCGTCCCTTTGAAAAGCACTTGTAGCAATGGCGCTAGTAAAGCTAAGTTTAGGGTACCAAATACGACTGTGAAAAGTGTACATATGATGTACGGTATAGCATATTTTGCAATAGGATTAGCAAAAGATAATAGTCTAAAATATGTCTTCATTCAGTATTTTAATTGTACAAATGTAGCAAAATTTGACCTACTGCATTGGTTTTATGCGAATAGCAACAACATTGTGTCATTATTTTGATATTTAACCAAACGAGAAAAATAGTCAGATATCTTCGTAATCTACCCTATAATCAATTGTAGAGTGGCCATTAGATTAACGTAAAAAATTAATACATTCGTGCTTTACGCATACATTACGAAAGACATTATTATATTATACAAATGCAGATAGCCGTAGCAAAACGCCTTGAACAGACCCAAGAATACTACTTTTCGAAAAAACTTCGCGAAATAGATGCTCTAAACAAGGCGGGCAAAAACGTAATCAATCTGGCCATAGGAAGTCCAGATCTACCACCACATCCAACTGTTGTAGAAGAATTAGTAAAAACTGCTTCATTAAACAACGTACATGGCTATCAAAGCTATAAAGGAAGTCCCATTTTACGAGAAGCAATTGCAAATTGGTATCAGCGCTATTATCAAGTTCAGCCAGATCCTGCCACGGAAGTATTGCCACTAATGGGATCGAAAGAAGGTATTATGCATATTTGCATGACGTATTTACAAGCTGGAGACAAAGTTTTAATTCCAAACCCAGGATATCCTACTTATGCTTCGGCTGTGCGACTAAGTGAAGCTACTGCTGTTCCGTATACTTTGTCGGAAGCCGATAATTGGCTACCCGAACTCCAAGCCTTGGAAGCTAATGGCTTGCAGGATGTCAAAATGATGTGGATTAATTATCCGCATATGCCTACGGGTGCTAGAGCAACCGCGTCATTTTTCAAGGACATTATTGCTTTTGGCAAAAAGCACAACATTTTGATCTGCCACGATAATCCGTATAGTTTTATACTCAATGAAGAACCTATGAGTATCATGAGCGTGGAGGGTGCGATGGATGTAGCAATCGAGCTTAATTCATTAAGCAAATCGGTTAACATGGCTGGATGGCGCGTCGGTATGATGGTCGCAAAAGCTGATAGAATTGATGAGATTTTACGTTTCAAATCTAATATGGATTCGGGAATGTTTTTCCCAGTACAGGCGGCGGCAGCTAAGGCATTATCACTCGATCAATCTTGGTATGATGACCTAAATAACATTTATAGAAAGCGACGCGAGAAAGTATTTGCGATCATGGATTTGCTAGGGTGTAGCTATCAGAAGGATCAAGTGGGACTATTCGTTTGGGCTAAAGTATCAGATCAACATATTGATTCTTATGAATTAACAGACAAGGTTTTATATGACGCTAATATATTCATTACTCCTGGCGGAATATTCGGCGAAGCCGGATCAAAATACGTTAGGATTAGCTTGTGTGCAACCGAAGAAACCTTCGATCGTGCTATAGAAAGAATACAAACATTGTTTATCAATAGCTAACCAATCATCACCATGCAAAATAACATGAATATTGCTATTGTCGGCGTTGGCCTAATTGGTGGATCGATCGCGATGAGGCTTCGTGAAACACATTTCGCTACGCGCATTTACGGCGTAGATAAAAGTGAAAGCAACCAGAAAAAAGCACTTCAATTGGGATTGGTTGACGAGATCGTCGATTTGGAGACAGCCATTGCAAAATGTAAAGTACTTGTATTAACGGTTCCAGTTGATGCGATTATGCAGCTTGCTCCTTACATCTTGGACAAAGTGGATCAACAGGTCGTGATCGACATGGGGTCGACCAAGATCAATATATTACAACATATAGAGCGACATCCAAACCGTGGTCGTTATATTGCAGCGCACCCAATGGCCGGAACGGAATATTCTGGTCCTGAGGCAGCTATTCGCGACCTATTTCGAGATAAAGTAATGGTTTATGTAGAAGCGTTTAAAACCGATGAAGACGCGTTTGATATAGCCGAAAACATTAGTGAACAGCTAGAGATGCGATCCGTCTTTATGAATGCAGAAGAACATGATATGCACACAGCTTATGTGTCACATATTTCGCATATTACCTCCTTTGCATTGGCGCTAACTGTGCTACAAAAAGAGAAGTCGCAAGGCAGAATCTTTGAGTTAGCGGGTTCAGGTTTCGAATCCACCGTACGCTTGGCTAAGTCATCCCCAGATATGTGGACACCCATCCTCAAGCAGAACCGGGAGAATGTATTAGAGGTATTAGAAGAACACATCAAGCAGTTGCAAAAGATTTATAATAATCTGGAGGAAGAAGATTACGATTCTTTGCATAAGCTAATCAAACGATCTAATAAAATCAAGAGGATTATACGATAGGGGTATTGTACGCTAATAGCAAAAGCCCTTGAACACAAAATGTTCAAGGGCTTATTTTTTATGAAATAAGGTATCCTTAGTTCTGCTCAGCAGGAACTACAGAAACATATGATTTATCGTTTGCTTTTTTACGGAAAACAACTGTTCCAGCTGTCAAAGCGTACAATGTATGGTCTTTACCAATGCCTACGTTAGCATCAGGGTTGTGTTTTGTACCACGCTGACGAACGATGATGTTACCAGCGATCGCTTGTTGACCACCAAAGATTTTAATACCTAGTCTCTTACTATGTGACTCACGGCCGTTCTTGGAACTACCCGCACCTTTTTTGTGTGCCATTTTCTTATCTTAATTTATGACGTTAAGTCAGATTAAAAATTCAATTATTATCAAAGTCTATTCGACTTCTCTTCTTACAAACTAATACCAGTGATCTGGATTTTAGTGAAACTTTGACGGTGACCGTTTTTCTTTTTGTAGCCTTTACGACGTTTTTTCTTGAAAACAATTACTTTATCACCTTTCAAATGAGACAAAATCGTAGCTGAAACTTTAGCACCTGAAATACTAGGTGTACCTACAGTGAATTTACCACCGTCTTCTGCTAACAATATGTTGTCAAATTCAATACTAGCGCCTTCATCTCCCTGCAAACGGTGCACGAAAAGATATTGGTCTTTTGCAACCTTGAATTGCTGTCCTGCTATATTTACTATTGCGTACATTGTTATTTAATTAATTTGTTAATTGTATTTATTGATCGGCAAAGATAGAAATTACGATCTATAAATACAAACAAATTATAGCGCTAAAATCTATTGTTTTTTACCGCCCTAATAACGCTAGCTCACTATCTGTATACATTTTCGCTCCGTCCAAATAATTATATATTAACTGCTTGGCTTGCTTGTCCGACATCTTGTGCAGATTATTCATAACAAATGTTTTATCGTTTTCCACTTCGCTATGATATCCTAAATATTTTGGTGAATAATACTGTATACACAGTCGGATGAATCGTAACTCTACTTCTTGTGGATTCGCTTCTATCAGATCTTCCAACATACTCTTGGCATTTTTGAAGTAACTCATCTTCTTGATTGGATTTGCCGTATGTTTGGCCATAAACATGTGAAAAGCGGCTTCATAACCTTTTTCTACCGGTGTCTTGGCTGTTTCTTGCAAGTGCTCGTGGTATTTTTCACAAAGCTCCTTATTCTTCACACCTTGATTGAAATTTTTCCTAACACCATTTAGATCGACCTTTTGTGCATGACACAAGCACATTTGTAGCAGTAGAAAACAAAGGATGGATATACGCATAATTAGTTTATTTTGACACTTACATGATGAAAGATACAAAAAACAGACCAACTATTTTATACGCAAGTGTTTAAGAAAAGAAATAATACATATTTAACATATTTGTTTATGTTACTATTGTTGTCATAGCATACTTCAATAGTACCCCTAATAATAATGCGATTGTAAAGCTCAGAAAGGTACCCACTAATATATACTCAGTGAATTTTGTGTTTTTTGCCTGGGTCAAATCTCCAAAACGAAAGATAGACTTGGCAGCGATCAGAAACCCTATTCCTGGCAAAAAATTTATTTGAATAAAAATGACCACCATCAGCCTTTCTAAAACACCGATAACTAAACCGGCATCCAATAATGTTTCCGTTTTCTTTCCCGTAAAAGCCTGTTCTGTATCCCATCTGCTAAAAAATACACGCATGATTATTGGCGTTACAAATACCAATACCAGTAATGTTAGTAAGTATAGCAAATTGGTTGGCGACCACAACTGTAATTGTTGAAAATAGTCAGGATAGTAAAAAATGATGACTATGGCGATCATCAGCAAATGCAAAATTTGATCGAAAACAAAAGCCCTAAACGGCTTGGTTGGCCATTTGTGCTCGTACCATATTTTCAAACTATCAATCGCTAAGTGAGTTGCCATAATAAATACAACGCCATGCCAATGATCCTTTAATGTTTGCGAAAAGATGATGATGAGCGCGATCGTATGTATAGCAACATGCAACAGCAAGTATTTAATATGTATCTTCCTTTTCTCGACCAGAGACTTTGGCTGCAATACAAAGTCCCCCAATACATGCGCTAGCAAAAGCTGAAGTAATACTATTAGCATTGTTTCATAATTAATTGTGTACAATAATGGGTACTCTCTTGAATCTTAGCAAATCCCGCTTTCGTCAATTCGGTACTTAGTTGGCTTTGATGTTTACGATTCAGTAACTTAGCAAGCTGCACTTGGTTTTTATCGGGGTTTTCTATTGCTGCCGCAAAAGATTCGGCCATATTGACTGTCCACCGCCCCATAATTTCAGTGCATAATCCCATAATAATATTAACGTTCTTATCCACTTCTGGCCACGGGCTGCTCATCTTAAAAAGATTGCGTCTCAGATCGTCAAACGCTTCACCAGATCGAATATACGCTTCTCCTGTTGATTCTCTGACTGTATTTGCAGCTGGATTTATTTCACCAATGCCTAATCCGAGACGCACACGTATGCCATCTATCGTCTGTAACCGAGCCATCAAGACGATAGCACATACAATCGCTTTGTCTAGCGGCATGATTGCCTGAAAACTATCACCACGATAGATATCGTAGTTATCTGAATGTACGGATAGCACCAATCGCAGCTGTTCGCCCCATAGTTGGCTATCGACCATTCGCGAGTTTACAATATCTCCTGTTAGTATGGCGTATTTCATAGCAATAAGTTGTAAAATCAAATATAATAAATTATCATCAAAATTAGTGATAATTTGATTTATCATCAATATCAATGATAATTTTATTTATCAGCAATATTAATGATAATTTGATTTATCACTAACAAGAGTGATAAATACGCAGCAACGAAACCTACATACAAACCATTACGTCGTTCTATTGTTAACTATAATGTAAAAACCTAATACACAAACGCATGAGTCTATACAATAATAAATACCAAGCCAAGAACGATTTTTTGATTACTGAAGCACCAACCACTATAAAACCAAAGATCAAAAAGAAAGAGGCAAAGTCTCGTTTAAAGAAAATTCGTAAAGAATTAGCCCATTTACAAGACGTGATGTACGCACACGACCGATATAGTGTATTGATCTGTATACAAGGGATGGACACTTCGGGAAAAGATTCGCTGATTCGCAGAGTTTTCGAAAAGTTCAATGCGCGTGGCGTAGCGGTGCACAGCTTCAAAATACCCACATCCATAGAGTATCAACACGACTATCTATGGCGACATTACATCGCCCTGCCTGGAAGAGGGAAATTCAGTGTGTTTAATCGTACGCACTACGAGAATGTTTTGGTATCACGTGTACATCAACACAATTTAGCCGACGAACACCTGCCCGATGTGGTAGATACGGATCATCTGCCGACCGATTTCTGGACTAAGCGCTTCGAACAGATCAACAATTTCGAAAAGCATTTAGCAGAAAATGGCACGATCATCTTCAAGTATTTCTTACACATCAGTAAGGAGGAACAGAAAAACCGCATCTTAAGAAGATTGAATAATGAGGATAAAAACTGGAAATTCTCTCCAAGTGACCTATCCGAACGAAAGAAATGGGATGAGTACATGCAATACTACGAAGATGCGATACGCCATACCAGTACGGATAACGCACCTTGGTATACCGTTCCGGCAGACAATAAATGGGTGGCGCGATACATTGTGGCTAAAATTTTGCTAGAAGTACTTTCGCAACGAAAAGACATCAAATACCCTGAATTACCAGAGAAGATCATGAATAACATCAAATCGTACAAAAAAGAACTAGAAAACGAATAATCACAAAAGTGTATCATTATAGCGCTGATCTAGAATATTTTACTAAATTTACAATAATATAAACCTATCATTATGCAGACAAAAACAGAGTTCCTAATCTGGGACAAGATTGTATGCAGCGCTAAGAAGAGATTTGACAACAAATTATATGTCAAAAAATTAAGCGGAATAGATCCGGAGGTCTATGATAAACTGGTGCTACATATTATATTAGGATTCGCTTGCGGAGAAGATCACAACAGCATATCGACCAACTTACACAATGAACTGGAACATATTGGTGTGAAAGTTCGTGAAGATTCATTAGACAAAGTGCTAGCCGATAAGCATGAAGTCTTTAACAGCGAGATTTACGCCGCATACATCGCCTTTAGTATGCTCGAAAGTGGGGCTAGCGAACACGAGGTCTTGGGCTGTGTCACAGATCTTTTGGAAAACCCTGAAAAAACATAAACAGAACGTCTATATTTTATAACGCATATCCAAACATCCAGTCGTAGATCGCATCCTGATGAAAAAGGCTTTCTACGCTGCCGTGCGTACCTCCGGGCACCACGGTTAGTGTAGCATCTGCTTCCGGATTGCACTTCTTAATGGCTTTATATATTTTCTGCGACTCGGAAAGTGGCACAACTCGATCACTATTGCCATGTTGGATCCATAATGGCACTTGCGTAAGACCACAAGCAAGCGACAGCGTGCCGCCACCACAAATGGCCACTGCTGCCGCAATTCTATCTGGATATTTGCCTGCCACATCCATCGTGCCATAAGCTCCCATACTCATTCCGCAAACATAAATACGATTTGGATCGCCACCATGGCTTTCCAACACCTCGTCCACGATATTCATCACTTTATCAGCATCCCACCCATTCGATGTTTGCGGAGCGACCACAATCGCGTCGATTGAACGCCCCTTTTCCATGGCTCGCAAAACGCCATAACGCTTTACACGATTTATATCAGAGCCAGACAAACTCCGCCCATGTAAGAAAACAAGGATAGGCCATTTATCAGCTTTGAGATCACTTTGGGCGGGTGTATTTACCCAATACGAATAACTACCTTTTTTATGAACAGCCTTGAGCTGAGCATGTGCTATGGTGATGGTGACAAAGAAGAACACCAGCAAATAGATAAAACGCATAAATACTGACTGTTGACGATTAATAACGATTTCGAAGATAGCAAAAATAGTCCGACAAAAATAAAATCAGTAATTTTAAGGTCTTACACGGAAAGAAGCTTTAACTATGCGCATATTACATACAGCAGATTGGCATTTGGGCAAACGATTAGATTTCTTTTCCCGCATACAAGAACAGCAGGACGTACTGAATGAAATCTGCGAAATAGCAGATCAAGAAGACGTAGATGTAGTACTGGTAGCTGGCGATCTATTTGACACATTTAGCCCTCCCGTAGACGCGATCGAATTGCTATATAGTACACTAAAACGGCTGACGAATAACGGAAAACGTCCGGTTATTGCCATCGCTGGCAACCACGATTCTGCGGATAGAATTGATGCTCCCGATCCATTAGCCCGTGCTTGCGGAATTATATTTGTCGGTTATCCCAATGCACAGCTTAATGCATCAGCCACCTCCCAAGGATTTAGCATAACCCACACCGATAAGGGTTTTCTAGAATTACTACTTCCTCGTTTTAATTATCCATTGCGTATCATTGCCACGCCATATGCCAATGAGCTTCGTTTGAAGCAATATCTTGGCGAAGGCGATGATCGAGACATTAAACTGCATGAAATATTAGCAACGCATTGGCATGATCTTGCCGCTAGGTACTGTGACGTACATGGCGTAAATCTATTAATAACACATTTATACATGATGAGGCGCGGTGGCGAAATGCTGGAAGAACCAGAAGGCGAAAAACCACTCAAAATAGGAAACGCAGATCTGATCTACACCGACGCTATTCCATCGCAGATACAATATACCGCATTAGGTCATTTACATCGCCATCACCAGTTGGGAACAGCATCGTCGCCCATTGTATACTCTGGTAGCCCTCTCGCCTATTCATTTTCCGAGGCAGGACAAGAAAAAAAAGTCATCCTAGTCGATCTAGCGCCCAACGAAAATGCCCAATATGCGCAGCAACGCTTACATGGAGGCCGAACGCTAGTACGCAAACGATTTGATGATATCACTACAGCAGTAGAATGGTTGCAGAATAATCCAAATACCTTGGTAGAGCTGACCATGGTCAGCGATACTTTCATGACCTCAGCCGAGTTAAAAAGTTTGCAAGAAGCACACGATGGCATCATACATATTATACCAATCGTGCAAAGTAGTACCAGCTCGCTTGCCACTGAAAAACCCCTTGCCGACTTGGAGAAAGATGTAAAATCACTTTTTGTAGATTACTTTCAAAGTCGCTATGGCCAACAGCCTAACGATGAACTACTATCGTTGTTTGAAGAAATTAATGGTGAACTAGACAGGTCAGAATCTTAACACCCCAAAATTGCTTACATGTTACCTATATATTTAAGTATTGAAGGATTTTACTCCTATCAGGAAAAGCAGGAAATCGATTTTACCGCGCTAACCGAGGGAGGTCTGTTTGGTATTTTCGGCAGTGTTGGGTCGGGAAAATCATCCATTCTGGAAGCGATCAGTCTCGCACTTTACGGCGATACCGAACGCCTGAATAAGACAGATAAGCGTGGGTACAATATGCTGAATCTTAAATCTGCACAGGCAAAAATTGTGTTTGATTTCCTAAATTTTGAGGGCAAGAAATTTCGATTTACCGCACAATGGCGACGTAGACCCAACAAATTTGAAGACACCAGCACCATCGAACGCGCTGCTTACGTATCTGATCAGGATCGCTGGATTCCTTTGGAGTCTGCCGATGGCTCATTAGTAACCAACCTTTCCTACGCTAACTTCCGACGTACCATCATCATCCCGCAAGGTCAATTCAAAGAATTTTTGGAGCTAAAAGGCAAAGAACGTTCCGAGATGCTGAAAGAAATATTTCAGCTGAACCGCTATGATTTAGGACCAAAGGTTTCAACTCTGCAAAGCGCAAATAGCCAAAAACTCGAAAATCTAAAAGGAGCTCTATCCGGATTTGAAGGCATATCTGTAGAAGTTCTGCAAGAGAAAGAGCAGCAACTAAATACAAATAGAGAGCAGCTCACAAAGTCCAAAACAGAGTTAGATCTATTGCAAACGCAGGTTCAGATCTTAAAAGAAGCGGCAGAGCGTCATCAAGAGTTGGCCGACAAAAAACGGGATCTCAATAATGTGTTGCAGCAAAAGGAAAAGATTGATCAATTGCGCCATGAATTAAAGATCTACGAACAAACAGCCAATCTGTTCCGTGAGCCCATGGCTTCTCGCCAACGTTTGGAAAGGGAAAAAGAAGCTGTAGGCTTGCGGGTAGAGCACCTTCAAGGACAGCGCAAAACACTTTCAGAAGAAATTGATGTATTACAAGAAAGTTTGCGTGTCGTAGAGCTAAATTACAAACAGATCGAACGCATGCGTCAGGAACAAATCGACTTACAAAACCTGATTCATATTCGTAAAAATGAAACCATTTTACAGCAAGAGCAGGCCAATTTAAAAAAAGGAGAACCTTTCGTAGAAAAGTCAAAGCAGGAACTGGTAGACAACAACGAGTCATTAGCAAAAGCAGAGCTAAAGTTAGAGGATCTAAAATCAAATAGATTTGAGGCTTCGGAACTCCTAGAGATCGAAGCTTGGTATTTAGGTAAAGACAATTTAGATAGCCAGATTAAGTCCATCAATCTGCAGAAAAAACAATTGCAAGACGAATTAAAGGCTATCCAACGGCAATTTGAAGTCAAAGGCTTCAAAGAAGCAGGCTGGGAAGAGGAGATCAAAGCACGGGAAAACCTGCTGCAAGATGCCATGTCGCAATTACGAGAGCAAGAAACACATCTACAAGTACAAGTACGCTTAGGCGATTTTGCACACAGCTTGCAGGATGGAGAAGCATGTCCTCTATGCGGAGCGTTAGAGCACCCACAACCTATGTCGGGCGAGCAAGCTATTCGAGAAATGGAACATGTTTCAGCAGAGAAAACTAAACATACAGAGCAGCAAACAGCTATTCAGCAACTTACTAATGAGCTCGCACGCCTTTCCAACACCGCACAGAACAAGACAGAAAATTTGGAAAAGCTCGAAAGTGATCTTAGCGCTTTGGAATTACAAATGACCAAGCATAAAGAAACTTTCCGCTGGGATCTGTACTCTCCCGAAGACAAATCCTTATTTGGTGAGCAAAAACTGAAAAATAAAAAAACCGAGGAAGCGATTCAGAATCTAGAATCCGAAATAAAACAGCTTCGTTCGGCATCTATCCAGAAGGCAGATGAGGTAGCACGATTTGAAAAAAGGTTACAAACCATTATTGAGCAGATTTCAGTAGCCAAACGATTGATTGCGCAATACTCCGAGCAGCTACATACGCTAGACGAAGTCCTGTATAAAAGCTACAGCGAAGCTGACTTAATCAACCTAAAGCAGCAAACAGAGTTAAACATCGCTCGCACCATCGAAGATTACGAACTGCTAACGGGGCGTGTTAATCAAAAAAAGAATGCATTTGCGGATATTGCAGGTCAATATCAATTATCTAAAGAGCAGTTTGGCATTTTACGAGAGACACTTGCCGCTAGTCGCGCAGAGATTGCACAATTATTAGCCAGCAACCATTACGATGACTTAGCGCAGGTCCAACAAATTTTAGACAAAGATCTACCTGTCAATCAAATACGTGGCGAGATTCAAGAATTTGATATTCAGCAGCAGGTGTTGGAGCGTCAAGTGGAAAATCTGACCATCCGTACACAGCACGACGATTATACGCCAGAAAAGTTTGTAGAAACGCGCGATCGCTATGTCGTACAACATTCGGCCTACGAAGAAGAATTGGCAGCTTTTGGTGGACTGGAGCGCGAGTTAGGACATCTCACAGTAGAATTTGCCAAAAAAGAAAAGCTCCATGAGCAATTTGACGCGCTCAGCAAACGGGCAGATCACCTCAAGATAATGGACAACCTATTCCGAGGCAATGGTTTTGTCAATTACATTTCTACCATTCACATGCAACGCTTGTGCGAGATCGCAAATCTGCGATTCCATCGGCTCACTAAGAACCAACTCAGCCTTAGCGTTAGTGATACGAATGATTTCGAAGTAATCGATAATTTGAATAATGGTCACCACCGATCGGTCAAAACTTTATCAGGTGGTCAGAGTTTTCAAGCGTCGCTCTGCTTGGCATTAGCGCTAGCAGAAAATATCCAGTCGCTCAACAAAGCAGATAAAAACTTCTTCTTCATCGATGAAGGGTTTGGCACACAAGATCACGAAAGTATCAATACCGTATTCGATACGTTACAGTATTTGCATCAGGAAAATCGCGTAGTAGGCATTATATCGCACGTAGAAGAGCTGAAAGAGCGAATGCCAAGAGCAGTTACGGTTACCAAAGATTTTGAACGAGGTAGTTTAGTGAATCAAAGCTATTAAATATTGGGTACGTTTATTTTGTAAACGCACCTTCGGCTTTAGCAATTCGTCCTTCCTGATCATACAAAGTCAGCAAAACGGTGTATTCGCCCGCAGGCGCATCATCGACGTGTACATGTTCGTGAAAGGTAATGGTCAATTGATCTTTTATGGAAGGTTTATCAAAGCTCACATCTTTTGAAAAATGCTCACCTTCAATCAGAACTTCTACGCGATCGATTTTACTGATCGCTGTTAGTTCAGCTTCTAAGTGAAGATCATTCCCTTTTTTGTTTATACCTACATCTAGCGCACCGATAATGGGGATGGTATTATCTAATACCACGTCGATCAAAATCGAATCTCTATGCTCGAGCGATTGAACATCTTCCACGGATAATATCAACCAATATTTACCAGAACGCACTGTAGTAGGAACTTGAAACTGCTGAGAAAGTGTATAATTCTGCTGGCCTTTCACATCTGCGATGCAGGGCCAATCCATTTCTATTAGCATTCCTTCGCTATTCTTAAGCTCGAAAGATATAAAATCGATCGCCTTATCCAATGCTATATCTGCTTTTAACAAGCCGGGTTGTCCCAACGCAATTTGTCCATCTTTACTTTGGTCAATACGAAGGCCTGATATTGGTGAATCGTTAAAATTTTGTTGGCATGAAACCGCAAAACATAATAAGGAAATAGGAAACACTCGAAAAAAGCAATACCAGCTAAGGTGTAGAAACGATCTATTCATCATATTTGGGATATCGGGATACCATCAAATATAAATAAATATTACACACAAACGCAACATTGTGTCAAAACAATGATTCGAAAGTTCCTAATACTTCTTAGGATAATCTGTCATGAATTCAAAGCTGTAGTCAGGATGTTGCTTCAAACTATCAATAAGTGCCGCTAATTTATGTTGCGCTTTTGGTAATTGAAACATATCATCATGCATCAATAGAACGACATTATTTGGATACAGACTTATATTTTTATCCAAATAGCTCTTCATCGCTTTGTATGTCATGTCTACAGACTGCTCAGACTCACCAGTTCTTCCATTAATGCGCCACTCTACATCCCATCCGAAAACTTGAAAACCATCCTCGTGAAGCATCTCTGCTGTAGTACCACCATTTCGACCATCCAACCGCTTTACATCACCAAACATCCAGATGTTTCTTCCTGGTAAACGTGCTACCTTATGCTTTAACCCTAATTCTTCCTGAGCTCTTACAAAATCGGTGTATGCAGCAGTAGGATCACTGTAGAATGTCTGGTAGCGGTGATTAGCATGCGTATAGCTATGATTATAAGCCTCTACAAGTGGATTCTCCAAATACTTTTGTAGAGATCTGCTCAGCATTTTACTCATTTTAGCATGTTTTCCTATGAGAAATACGCTGCTCTTTACGCCTTTCGCAGTCACAATAGAATCAATCGCCAAGCTACCTAATAGCGGCCCATCATCAAAAGTAAGATAGATATGTTTTGGTTTTTTCTTTAGCTCGCGATAAATCGAGTCTTTCAACATTGCGCGAGCAACCTTCGGTTCAATTTTATTGATCGAATCTACAGGTGGAAAATATAGCAAACCTTTTTTTAGCGAATCCAACTTATCCATCAGCAGACTTGGCGGAGCCAATATAGCAGGATCTGCACTTATAGAATCGTAAACCACCGACGTCAACGCTTTACTAGACGTAGAATTACATCCAGTCGACAGAAGCACTAAACTACAAAGAGCAAAACAAAAAAATAGAAACCTACTACGCATAATCATAACAGCAGCAAAAAAAGCAGACCATCATTCGATGGTCAAACATGTGATAATTTCAATCGCAAAAATACAAAAAAAGGATGTCCGAATTATAATAATAAAAAGGTATTTATCGGTTATAGACTATCCGCATCTTACAATGTCTTTCAAATTATTATCTTTGCACAAATTTTTAGGACTTTTATGGCATTACAATGTGGAATCGTCGGTTTACCAAACGTAGGTAAATCTACCTTATTTAACTGCTTATCAAATGCGAAGGCACAAGCTGCCAATTTCCCATTTTGTACGATAGAACCCAACGTGGGCGTAATTACCGTTCCGGATGATCGTTTGAAAACGTTGACAGAATTAGTAAATCCACAACGCGTTGTTCCCAATACCATTGAGATCGTAGATATTGCGGGTTTAGTAAAAGGTGCATCGAAAGGTGAAGGGCTTGGGAATCAGTTTTTAGGAAATATTCGCACTACGAATGCTATTATCCATGTTCTACGTTGTTTTGATGACGGTAATGTGATCCATGTGGATGGATCTGTAGACCCAATCCGCGACAAAGAGATCATCGATACTGAGCTGCAGCTAAAAGATTTGGATACCGTAGTAAAACGCATCCAAAAAGTAGAGAAAATGGCGAAGACTGGTGGCGATAAGGATGCTAAGAAGACATATGAAATCCTTTCTGTAATCAAAACTCATTTGGAATCGGGCAAATCTGCTCGTACTGCTCCAATACAAGAAGAGGATTTGGAGTTTATCGAAGAGCTTTCTTTACTGACTAGCAAGCCCGTACTTTATGTGTGTAATGTCGATGAAGCTTCCGTTAATACCGGCAATGCTTATGTAGAGCGTGTAAAAGAAGCCGTAAAAGAGGAGAACGCTAGCGTTTTAGTAATCTCTGCGCAGATTGAGTCAGAAATTGCACAATTGGAAGATTACGAAGAGCGTCAAATGTTCTTAGACGATCTTGGCTTGACAGAATCTGGTGTAAATAAACTGATCCGTGCAGCGTACGATCTTTTGGATTTGGCAACCTATTTCACGGCGGGAGTACAAGAAGTGCGTGCATGGACGATTGAAAAAGGATATACTGCACCGCAAGCTGCTGGTGTAATTCACACCGATTTCGAGAAAGGTTTTATTCGCGCTGAGGTAATCAAATTTGCTGATTTTGTAAGCTTCGGTTCAGAAGCTGCAGTCAAAGAGGCGGGTAAACTTGCTGTAGAAGGCAAAACTTACATAGTACAGGATGGTGACATCATGCACTTCCGCTTCAACGTATAAACCCTCATTTAATACTAATCTAAAATCACTATCTTAGCTTTTCGGCAAGCATAGTAAACAAATTATATGGAGACAACATTTGATTTTGAAAAGCCAATAGCAGATCTACAAACTCAAATTGAGAAAGTAAATCAGGTTGCGGAAAAGACGAAAGTAGACATGAGTGCTACTATTCGCGAGCTCGAGGAGAAGTTGGCACAAACAAAAATCGAGGTCTATCAAAACATGACCGGATGGCAAAAGGTACAAATGTCTCGCCACCCAGGTCGTCCACAGACATTTGATTATATAGAGATGATCAGTACCGATTTTGTCGAACTCCATGGAGATCGCACGGTACGTGATGATAAAGCTATCGTAGGCGGATTTGCCAAGATCAATGGTGAATCAGTCATGATTATTGGTCATCAAAAGGGCAAAAACACCAAAGAGCGCCAATTTCGTAACTTCGGAATGGCTAATCCAGAAGGTTATCGCAAAGCTTTGCGTTTGATGAAAATGGCAGAGAAATTTGGTAAGCCAATCATTACATTAATAGACACCATGGGCGCATACCCAGGCTTGGAAGCAGAAGAGCGCGGGCAAGGTGAAGCGATTGCACGCAACTTACTCGAAATGTCGGTCTTGAAAGTTCCTGTCATCTGTATCGTTATTGGTGAAGGGGCTTCTGGTGGGGCATTGGGTATTGGTATTGGAGATCGTGTATACATGATGCAAAACACTTGGTATTCGGTTATTTCTCCAGAATCCTGTTCTTCTATTTTGTGGAGAAGCTGGGATCACAAAGAGCGAGCAGCAGAAGTATTGAAATTACGAGCAGAAGATATGTTGCAAAACGGATTAATAGATGGCATTATCGAAGAACCACTTGGTGGAGCGCACCAAGATCCATTAGCTGCCGCAGAAAAACTGAAATCGAAAATAGTAAGCGATCTTGCCACCCTGAAGTCTAAAGATATTGATACGTTAGTTAACGAACGAATTGATAAATTTAGTAATATGGGTGTTGTAGTCGAATAAAACCTTTTTAACTTCCAATTGTTCTATTGTTAAGAAACAACAGAATATATTATGGACAAGTTGAAAAAGTTTGAGTTGATGGAAAAGATTTCCAGAGAGCTTGAGGATGTGAGACACAGTCAGCAAGCTGTTTTGGAAAAGATTGGAAAAATTGAGGTCGATAACATCGAACTCGGCGACAAAACAATCGAAGAGAAAATACCTGAGATCTACGAGCGCACCGCGCATAATGCAGATGCTATTCAGGCCATCTTAGATTCATTCCAACAGAAAACGGAAGAATTCAGTGATAAAAACAATATCGCTAAATTGAAAGAACAACAGGAAATCAACAATTTGAAATAATATCAAATTACTCCTGTATAGGGAAAGTCCGATAGATGTACTCTATCGGACTTTCTTTTTGCATTAATACCTGTTTCAGTAATATGCTTTCCTAAAAGAAACGGCTATGGCTTTGAAGCAAATAGCCTTTGTATATACATGGTATAAAATACTAATCGTCCTTCTTTTCAGGATCTACATTTCCATCTGCATTACCGGCTAGAGGTCCTTGTGTCCCATCCAACTCCTCTTCATCCTGCGTCTCTTCGATATCAGGATCATCTTCTTGCTGAGTTCCTTTTATATCTTCCTTTTCAGGTGGAAAGCTCGTGTAGTTTGCTTTTTCGTTTTCTGCTTGACCGCGTTCTTCCGCGTTTTTTGGTTTTTTATTATTATCGTTCATAGGTATTCCCATTAAATGTTTTCTATAAATACTAACAGGCCATTTTATAAAAAGTTTTACGTGAAAAATGCGTTTTGGAGTGGAATTTGCCCCGTATAAGCGAATACATACCTCAAGGAATATGATAATAAAAGATACAGAGACTATTGACAAAGAAATTCCTAATGTAATACGCAACGAAGTAATTAGCGCACTCGCCCACTACCCTGAACTTAAAACAACACGCATTCGATTTAAATTTACGAGATCATTAAAAGGATCAATTATGGCAGCTAGACCACAAGTGAGCACCTTGTTTGGCACCCGCAAAAATCGAACATATGACATACTGATAAATCCTGTCTTCAAATTGCAAAACAGTATTGAGCCAATACATCAAGTCGACTCCAAGGTGTTAATAGGTTGGATTGGTCATGAATTGGGTCATATCATGGATTACGAACAGCGTAGCACTTTTGGCATTGCTCGGTTCGGTTTATTGTATTGGCTTTCTAAAACTTATATCCGCAAAGCAGAGCGTGTGGCTGATACATTTGCCGTACATCGGGGCATGGCGCCATATATACTAGCCACCAAAGATTTTATTCTTAGTCATAGTGGCCTTTCGCAAAAATATAAAGATAAAATTGCACGATTGTACCTATCACCGGATGATATCGTCCAGGTTGTTGAGGAAATGCAACAGAGCAATGCTTCGGATAAGGACGATATTCTAGCGGAAGAAAAAGATATCACCACGAATATTGAACAAGAAGAACAACAAAGCCGATAATCACCGGCTTTGTTGTTTTAAAATTATAGCGTCGCGATATGCGCCTCAAATTCCTTAAATTCTTCCTCCTTCATCACGCGTGGAATCTTCGTCTGACCGCCCAATTTTTTAAAATTGGCACTCCAGTCGTGAAAATGTGATACGGGAACTACATGCACTTGCACCTCAGCCAATGACTGGTTACGCGCTACTTTATAGTTTTTATTACTATTGCTCAACTCCGCGTCTAGAAATGCACTCAATTCAGCCAGCTCTACCTGATGATCCGCACCCAAATACCATTTGGATATATATCTTCCATCGTCGGATATGGTGGCTACTGTAAATTCGTGAATAGATAAATCAAACTTTTCTTGCACACGCTGAATAGCCATATTCATCTGGTTTACAGACAATTGCTCCCCTACTACATTAAGAAAATGTTTGGTACGGCCGCTAATGGTAATTTCGCCCAATTCTTTATTGGCAATAATAACCGTATCACCAATCATGTAGCGCCACGTGCCCGAAACGGTCGAAATCAATAGTACATATTCTTCCCCTTCCTGCACATCTTTCAAGGCAAGTACTTTCGCGTCCTGACGTACGCGGCCTTCTTCGTCCATATTTTCTGGGGTGAACGGTACGAATTCAAAAAAAACACCATTATCCACGATTAAAGACATCGCATCGGTGTCTGGTCTTTTTTGCGTTGCCAGATATCCTTCGGATGCTAAATACGTATCGATATAGGTAACCGGCTTCGCAAATAGTTTTTCAAAACTTTTACGGTAAGGACCAAAGGCAACTCCGCCTGTGGTATATACTTGCAGATTAGGCCAGATATCATGAATAGTTTCCAATTTGTGGTGATTAATGATTTCTTTGAGCATAATCTCGGCCCAAGACGGAATACCGCTAATCGTGCCCACATCCCATTTAGGCGCTGCTTTTACAATACGCTTAACACGCTGTTCCCACGTATCGCTTGCGGCGATTTTCTTTCCAGGCTTGTAGAACTTGCGAAACCACATGGGCAAATTAGCGGCCGTGATCCCACTGATCTCGCCGGCTAAGAAACCATGATAATCTTTCAGATTGGTACTACTACCCAACATCATAATATTCTTCTCAAAAAACTCCGCTGGTACATCAAAATTCTTCATGCTCAACACCTGCTGAATGCCTGATCGTCGAATAGAATCTAACATGTCGTCTGTGACTGGAATTGCTTTACTATTGCTGGTCGTGCCACTGCTCAATGCAAAATAGCGCTGACCACCAGGCCAGGTCACATTCTCATGCCCTTCCTCTAGGTAATGCCACCATTCGGCATGCAATTTATCGTAATCAAAAATCGGAACCTGTTCTTGAAATGCTTGAATCGGATCTGCTGACTGTAGTATTTCTGTAAACCCAAATTGCCGACCAAATGCCGTATGCTGCGCTCGTGTTAGCAAATCTTTTAATACTTCCAGCTGTGCTGATTCTGGACTAGTCTCTCCTTTAAGTAAACCATTTACTTTAATTGCTCTCTTTATAATCTCTCCAATAATTGCCATAGGTATAGCGCTATTAATGTTCTTTTAGATACATGTACTCGTAGGGAATATAGCCCACACGTTTCTCCACTATATAACGCCAAACCCAGATTATTGTTGACCATTCTATCCCAATAATTAGCTATTTTGCATATCTTCGAAGGGAAAATTATCACTCTAAATCGCGCACCGTAAATCGTCTATTATGTTCGTAAAATTTCTAGCTTTGGAGTGGAAAAGTCTTTTTCGTTCTGCAAATGTCGGCCATAGCATCCTGATTAAAACACTATTAGCTTTTTTTGCGCTGCTATTTGCGATAGGTCTTTTGGCTATAGGACACAGCATGTACGATATATTAGATGAAAGCTCGGATCATCTATTTCCCATGCAACAAGTAAATCGCTATCTGCTGGTTTGGTTTCTTTCAGAATTAGGTTTACGTTTCTTTATGCAGCAGCTACCCATTTTAAATATAAAACCCTTCCTGATCCAACGAATTTCACGCGATACGCTTACGCATTACCTGCTCAGCAAGAGTTTATTTACATTCTATAATCTTTTAGCGCCCTTATTGTTTATCCCGTTTGCCATTGCCTGCTGGTCTATTGGCGATTATTCTGGACTTCAAATTTTAGGGTGGCTTGTCGCTGTAATTGGGACTTCCCTATCGCTACATTTTTTCAACTTCTCCATCCAACAATCTTTGTCTGCTCATTGGAGATTAGCGAGCATTATCGTCTTGGTAGTCGCTATACTGATACTGCTCGATTACCTGCATGTCCTATCCGTTTCAGATCAAATAGCTGCTTTCTACGAATTGGTTTTACTTCATCCCTCCTTAGCCGTATTACCAATTCTGCTTATTGTAGTATCATACTTGTTGATATATCGCTCTTTGCGGCATCAGCTTTATCTCGAAGGCAGGGCGCATAGCAGAAAAAACTCAACAAAGACAGACGATATACGATGGATAGATCAGCTGGGGCGATATGCACCAGTAATCCGTTTGGATTTAAAATTATTGTGGCGCAATAAGCGGACAAAATCGTTATTGACAACCGCATTTTTTGGCCTTCTATATGGATTATTATTCTATAACAATTCCAGCTCCAGTAGTCAAGGTATGCTGGTTTTTGTAGGCATCTTTATGACAGGTTTGTTTACGTTAAACTTCGGTCAGTTCGTTCCAGCTTGGGATAGTTCTTATTATTCAATCATCCATACACAGCGCATTAATATCCAAGATTATCTTGGAGCCAAGTCGATATTGCTCTACATCAGCATTATCTTCGGAATGATCTTAACGATTCCGTATGTATATTTCGGCAAGGAAATTTTAATGATCAACCTCTCCACCGCCGTATACAATCTTGGTGTCAACGTGCCCATTATTCTCTATTTTGGCACATACAATAAGAAACGAGTCGATTTGGAAAAATCTCAGTTTTTCAATTATCAAGGTATGGGCGCTGCCCAATGGATTATGATGCTTCCCGCCTTACTAATCCCCGTAATCCTTTGGTCAATTGTACAAGCCTTTACCACTTTTGAAACAACATGTTTGATTTTTGTGGTACTGGGAATGATTGGTTTATGTTTCAGAAATGTTTGGTTACGTATCATCGCGCGCCGATATCATGCGCGCAAATATGCGATGTTGGAAGGTTTTAAGCAAGTAGGTGAATAATAATTATCGCAGCAATCCGCGATTTCATAAACAAAAAATGGATTATTTTCCTAAGTTAAGTGTCAATCTCAGTTTATCATTAGTCGCCACTTCTTGCATGAAACTTTCGTACAATTCATAATCTTCTGGAGGAAAAACTCCGTCTTGAATCACTAATTTCCGGTAGTAGAATAATTTACCGTCTACTAACTTCGCGATTAGCTCATAGTTGCCAAATTTACTCTCAATCTTTACTTGCTTAGGCAAAAATATGGGCACAATTTCACCATCCAGAGTGAAGTAAATACTATCTATATCAGTATAACCGCGTTTTATTTCAAAAGACAAACTGCGATTGCGCACCGATGGAATAGTACGTTGCACATTAAATAAATTCGGAAAGAAGGAAATCCGATTATCCGTTACACTTCCGTAGTTTTCTATATTTACGCCCAGTTTTTCTGTAAAAAGTGGAATATCATTATTCGCTGCTAAATCTACCGAAGTAAACTCTATATTATTGATATCGTACAGGTGTTTTAATTGTCTTTCTTTTTCTATCGGCGTTTTTTTAATAAGAGAAAAATGATTATCGAATTGCGCACCTTGAAAATAAGTGGTTAGGTCACCACTAATCTTCCCATTTTTAGACAAGGTTAACATTGCTTCACGTGCTTGAGTGCTAGTTTCAGCACCAAATTTTGGTGTTTTCAGCATTTTACCACCATCTTTTGTGTAGGCGAAAACCCATCTATCATCCGTAAAAGAGCCTAAGTACCCGAAAGGTGCATCTTGACTAGTACATTCTAACCAAGTAGTATCATTTGCCAATGGCAAACATAAGATAGCATGATTGCCCTGTTCCATACTAGCAAAGGATGGTATTAAATCCGTTTTTTCGTCGCCAGCTTCGACAATGCAATAATAAGATGGTATATCAGCCACTTCTAACAGCGCTTGCATGTAGTTGACCAAGGCTTTGCAATCCCCATAACCTAAGCGATCTACCTCACTTGCTTTTATAGGCTGAAAACCACCAATACCGATTTGCACGCTGATGTAGCGCGTTTTCTTTTGAAAATGATCGTATATCTTTTTGGCTTTTTCTTTGTCATCGGTATCGTTCTCCACCAATTTTTTGATGGTTTGAATGGTTTCCGGCGACAGAATGCGCTTATCTTTTAACAAATAATCGTAGCAAAGTTGGCCTAATCCTTGCCAATCTTCATAAACACCTTTAAAATTATAATAACTGAAATTCTTAGGCGCTACTTTGATGGAAGTGAAATACGTATCGGGATTAGGCGCATATATTTCGTGGCGTACGGCGGGCACATTTTCTATCTGCCAAGTCCAGCTCTTTTGTTTTTCAAGCGTCGCTTCTTCTGGCGTACCAACATAGTTTCTGCTGTGTACACGGATCTCATCTGTCGGATTACAAACAAACTGATAACTACTTTTCTCTACAGCTACATCAAATCCAGGAACGGGATTCCATTCTGGAATAATCAAATTCTGCTTATTTCTGATTTCGTAGCTATAAACAACGGTGTAAGGATAACTATTGATTTGCGGCATATAATATTTTACCCGGCTATCCTCAAAAAGTGAAAAATCGTTTACCGCACTTTCATCTTTGAAATTATTCAAGGAAATTTTTGTGACTAACCGTCCGAATTCATCATAAATCTCACCTTTGGCCGATTTTATGGAAGTATTCTTATCATAGAACAAACCCAAAGTACCATACTTATCACCATTTTTATTTAAAACGGTAATCGTTTTTTGAATAGATATCGATACGTTATTGGCTGATCGCATATCGATCACCGTTTTACTGTCTCTTATGACTGCATGGGCTCGATTCTTTAAAGCAGCCGAAATATGTTCTGCCGAATGGTCTTGCGATATGACTGCTGAAATGCTCCACAAAAAAATGGAAAACCATAAGAATACCTTCATTATTTATCTTTTGAGATTAACACTTCCGCTTTTTGCGCTTGAATAATTTGATTATAAAACTCTTTTAGATAATGGTACTCATCGGCCGAATAGATTGCTTTATTGAATGCCAGCAGTTGGTTTACCGCTAATGTTCGATCTGCTATCTCTGTTTGTAAAAAATACCTACCGCCTTTATCAGGCAATGCAATGGCCAAATCTTTCGGTCGTTCCGTCACCGCATATTGTTCGGGCAAGATAAGTTTTATGGTTACTCGTTCTTCACTTGCAGCGCCTAGATCTACCGGATAATTTCTTTCATTCAATTTGAATGGATTTTTTTTAACGCCATTAATAAAGAAAGGATTAAAATGCTGATACTCGTTTTCTGCACTCTGCGCACTAAATTCTATTTCATACACTTCGCTCAATGCTCTTTCAACGCTATCAACATAATTTATTTTGAAGTTCTTAATCTTAATGTTTACCATTCGCTCGGCCAATTTATCTACATACTCATCCACCGACGAGGAATTGGCTATATCCTTCCTTTTGTTTAACGCATCATAACCATTTAAATAGGTAGTTAACTTGGCTGTAATTTTACCATCAGCGTTCATCTCACCTATTAAGCTATACGTAGATAAGCTTTTCTTACCAGCTGTTAAATCAATCCAATAAGATGGCTTCTTTAAATGAATTACGCGACCTTGGTCATTAATACACCTTAATGGCAATAAACCAAAGGGCAGCAATGGGTCGGTGGCATCTAGTAAGTAGCTTTCGGCACCAATATTAAGCTTCGCGATCACATAGTTAAAATCACTCATAATCGGATAGAGCTTATTTGGAATAGGATTATCTCTGGTAGAAAGTATGACTGCCTCCACATCTAAATTAGCGGCAGAAAGCGCAGATATAAGTGCAAAATTAATATCGGCCACATTACCCGATCGTTTTTCTATGACTTCTTTGACGCTCGTTTCGCTGTATTTCCCGTAGTAATTATTCCATTTTATTTGTTTTTTAATGTAATCAAAAATGACTTTTGCCTTCGCCAAATCATCATTTTCCCCTTGAATAAGATCCGGAACAATATCTTTGAATACATCTTTACGTTTCATCTGACCACCAAATTCTTTATTATTGGACAATTCCCTATCAACATCTTTCCAATTTTGTGTGTATTTTTTTGATGAACCATTAAATAAAACAACCTCAGAAAGTTCAAAATGAGCTGCAGATATATAATTACTCGGCGCAATCATATAATCTTCCTCTACGAATGCCGGTACATTTTTTAGACTATATGTCAATTTAGAACAATCCAGGTCTTTACCAGCTATACGTAGACAGTCTTTGGCTATTTCCGCTTTATTATCAGTAAGTTTCAGATAACCTCTTAATGACACATTGTACATATAATTGCCCGGAATAAAGGCCACATACGTACTATTTAGTTTCGGAAACTCTCCTTGAAAATCCCAACTTTTAAAAGTAAATAAATAGGGACTCTCGAAGGTATACTCGTATTCAATGATGGAGTTGTCCTTCACATTGGGCAACGTAAATTTAGTGAGTGCCTGGTACTTGGATTTATCTTCGGTGAATACCGCTTTATTGGTCATTACGGTTTCTTCGAGTTTACCATTTTCCTGATTAAAGGTGGATGCCTTAATGTCGTAAGCGCGCTCTTTTTCATCATAAGCTGTTCCATTCTTGTGCAATGGAATAATAATGTTCGCGGCGCTAAACCCTTCTTTATTAAATATCTTAATACGAGCGTGATATTTGTGTATCAATTTCATTTTTCCGGTTTCGGGCTCGAACGAAAAACGAGTAGTACCATACTCATTCAAAAAAACAGCGTTGGCAGTACTATCAATCTCATTTCTATCGAAATGTAAGTCTTCGAAGGAAAGTTTACCAAAAGTAAATTCTTGAGAAACAGCCAAAAAAGGAGCTAATAAAAGAGCAATAACGACACTTTTAAACATAAAATTTTCATCAGATTAATAATGATGCAATATTAATCAACTTGTTCCGTTATTAGCTTTTTTATGCAAAAAATATTCTATTCTCGTCAAGAATATTCCATGTGATACGACAGGCGATCCATTTTAATACTACCTGAATACTAAACCATTAATGATCACACGCCGCAATTCAAAATTTAACTCCGAAGAATTTGCTAACTTACAGCTGCAAAACATCGAAATACTACGCTCTGATAGTATCAATAAATGGCGGTGTAATTTTGAAAAAATATCTTCACTCAATACCCGCTGCTATTAAACGTGCAAATACAATAATTAAAAGGTTTTAAACAGGTAAGCGAGAAATATGACGCAGCATATAATTGATATTATGGAGCTAAGTAAAGTCTACAACGGTCAGACGGTTTTGCAAATCCCTGCTTTACAGATCCGTCAGGGAGATTGTATTGGTTTGGTGGGCAATAATGGTGCTGGCAAGACCACGCTCTTCAGCATATTACTAGATCTTATCCCTGTTACCACTGGTTCTGTACTACATCAGGGATTGAACGCATCGGGATCTGACGAATGGAAAAGTTGGACTACTGCCTTTTTGGATGAAAGCTTTTTGATCGGTTACCTCACGCCTGAAGAATTTTTGCATTTCATTGCCGAAGTACGCCATGTGGAGCACACTCAGGTGGATTTGTTATTAGAGAAGTACCAAGATTTTTTTCAAGGTGAAGTACTGAATCGCGGTACCTACATTCGCGATCTATCCAAAGGAAATCAAAAAAAAGTCGGCATTATCTCGACGTTAATTGGAGACCCGACCGTCATCATCTGGGACGAACCTTTTGCAAATCTAGATCCTAGTACGCAAATACGACTAAAGCATATTATTAAAGATCTAACGGCTACAGGCGAAAAAACCATGCTAATTTCAAGTCATGACTTGTCGCACACGGTCGATGTATCCAGTCGGATTATCGCACTAGAGCGTGGCAGAGTTGTGAAAGATATGGCAAAATCAGATGAGACATTGCCAGAATTACAACAATTTTTCACGGTTTAATACCTTCTGACAGCGTGAGATTACCTGACGGCACGTACCAATTGCAAGCTACTTCGTTCGATAATTTGAGCGAATTAACATTATTGAAACATTATCCTGCGGTGGATACGGCATTCGCCAAATCAGCGATGTATCAGTTGCGTGTATCACATATCATGCTCCATGGTATTGAATTTGTTGCGGCGATGGATCTTGAAGAAGATCTGACGATTCGACTATGGCAAAGTGCGGCGGGCATCAGCGTACGCACATCTTCGCCAGTTTTCGATCAATCACATTTATCTCCATATGAATATTTAGCGATATATGCCGTGATGCATATCACCGCTTACCGCGTATTTTTTGATGGCGAGGCGCGACGCGAAATGCTCGTTCCGTATGCCAAGCCTTATGGTTTAGAATCGGAAACTGACCTTGATCCATATTTTAACTTGCTATATGATAAAGGATCGATTCAAGTACGACCAGCTAATGATGCTATTCTTGATTTGAAGAACGAAAATGCGGGTGGCATTCCTCTACCGAAAATTTTTGACCGTGAAATAGAAACCGATACCGCAAAGCAAAGTATTCTTGTGCTGGGATTGCATAAATTTTACGCACAATTACGATTTGACTTGTTGAGCGTGAGCATGACACAATCGGGTAAGCCTAAGGCACCTTTTCAATTTCTTAACACTGCAAATATGCTTTGGAAAGAGCAAAGTGCTGCAGCAGTCAAGTTTTACGTAGCATTAGGTAATTTTGCGAGCGCTTACGAAGAAAAAGAAGAGGAAGAAGATCTGGCGGCCTTGATCGCTATACAGCGAAATCCACTATCGCTACCTACCTACCTCCACGACAGGGCAATTTCGGATAATATTACCGCAAAATCCATTCGACCAATTAGATTGGAAATGCTGCAAGCCACGATCGTACTTCGCGTATTCAAGCGGCAGCCATTTTACGAACTCACCGCTACCTTACGTTGGGATGAACAGGAGTTTCCGCTAAAAACACTTCCAATCAAGCACCGTTATTTCATACAAAAAAGTCAAGTATTTTCGCTGATTGGCAATGTGCATATGCTGCGCTTGATCGAATATTTCCGCAAGCGCCCCGACATCCTATTGATTCACGAATCAAAATACGAAGTTTTCGAAAAATCTGTGTTAGAGCCGCTGGAGGAAGCGATTGAGATCCAATATGCCACCATCCGATCGGCCAGCAAAGAGGAAAAGCAGATAATACAGCAAAATACAGAGCGGATCATTTATTTGGCGCAGCGTGGCAGCTTCGTCTACCTCACACCAGTTGTGCGTTATGGAGCGATAGAGATTCCGCTGGTCACCAAAAGGCAAATTAAAGGAATAGATGCCAATGGCAATACTTACCTCGTGGAGCGCGATGAAGATTTAGAAAGCAGCTTCAAAGCGCTATTGGCAGCACAGCATCCGCACTTCGGAGAGCAATGGCATGAACGTGATTTATTCTATCTGCACCACGAAGCATTCGTCGCCAACGATTGGTTTTTACCTGTTTTTGAGCGTCTGCGTCAAGAAGGTATAGGCATTTTAGGCGCGCAAAACCTAAAATTGGACAAGCTCAATATCCATACGGCAAAGGTCGACATCAAGATACTCAGCGGTACCGATTGGTTCAACGCCAAAATTACAGCAACTTATGGCGATCAGCATGCATCGATAAAGCAATTGTATCGCGCCATTCGCAATAAGCAACGCTATGTCACCTTAGACGATGGCACACGCGGTATTTTACCCGAAGAATGGATCGATAAATTAACGAACTTCTTTGCACTGGGAACAGTGCAAGAAGGGCATATTGACATTCCCAAAGCACGATTTGCTGAGTTGCATAATTTAGACGACAATGTCGAATGGTCCCCTGAGACAAAACGCGAAGTTGACCTTTTTGTAAAGCGGCTACATCATCAACAAGAGTTTCCAGCAGTTGAAGTACCCGTAGCACTACAAGCAAAGCTACGACCGTACCAAATCCAAGGATTGGCGTGGTTATCTGCTTTAGACAATTTTAATTTCGGTGGTTGCTTGGCAGATGATATGGGTTTGGGCAAAACATTGCAAATCATCGCATTATTACTTTCACAACGCAATCAAGGGGATCGACGTACGGCGCTGGTAGTTTTACCAACTTCGCTCCTATTCAATTGGGAGAGCGAAATACAAACGTACGCACCTTCCCTTTCCATACATATTCTTTATGGTAAAGGAAGAGATCTTTCGCCAGCCGAGTGGTCGGATTTCGATGTCTTGATTACTACTTATGGCGTGATGGTTTCGGATATTTCAAGGTTAACAAAATTCGCTTTCGATACCATCATTTTAGATGAGTCGCAAGCAATTAAAAATCCAGCTTCGATACGCTATAAATCTGCCATACAGTTAAAAAGCAGAAATCGTTTTGTTTTGACTGGTACTCCCATCGAAAATAGCACCTATGATTTGTATGGTCAGCTTTCCTTTGCTTGTCCAGGTTTGCTCGGAAATATGACGTATTTCAGAGACACCTATTCTACGCCAATTGATCGCTTTGACGATCATAAACGTGCAGCAGAATTGCAGAAATATACGGCGCCCTTCGTCTTACGACGCACAAAAAAGCAAGTGGCTACGGAATTGCCAGAGAAAACAGAGATGATCATCTACTGTGAATTGGGTGAGAAACAACGCACAATTTACGACACCTACGAAGCCGAATTACGCCATTATGTCGATCAATTCGACGAAGACGAGTTGGAAAAAAATAGCATGAATGTATTGGCCGGATTAACGCGCCTGCGGCAGATCGCCAATGCGCCGGCATTGCTAAAAGAAGGCTACGAAGAGACTATTTCCGCTAAGATTGATGCAATTTTGGAGCAATTAGACAGCATTATTTCGCAACATAAAGTCATTATTTTCTCTCAGTTCGTGGGGATGTTGGATTTGATTAGAGGTCGATTAGATGATCGTGACATAAAGTATTCTTATCTAACTGGACAGACTGTAGGCCGTGCAATGGAAGTAGATCAGTTTCAAAAAAATGATGATCGCCGCGTATTTCTGGTTAGCTTAAAAGCTGGTGGTACAGGCTTGAATCTGACCGCGGCAGATTATGTCTTTTTGATGGATCCTTGGTGGAATCCAGCGGTAGAAAATCAAGCAATTGATCGTAGTTATCGGATCGGACAAGAGAAACACGTCACAGCAGTACGGTTTATCGCGATAGATACGGTGGAACAAAAGATGATGAAGCTACAACAGAAAAAACGTGATCTCGCCGGTTCATTAATTTCACCCTCGAGCGCCAAAACTCCGAAAATAGGCAAGGAAGACTTATTGGATCTACTTGGATAAGCATGAATTTATACTGGTATAAGCTTATCAGGTACTGCTTGAGGACGCTATTTCAAAATGTAAAAACCACCTTGCAGTAGGTCTGTTATAGAATGGTAAGCTATTCTATTGAAAGACATGACAATCAACCTCACTGAACTTGCGTTCAAAATGCCGGCATGGACCTGGAACGTATTAGTTATTATTTTCTCCGTCATTCTGGGGTTTGCCATCCGAGCGATCCTATTGCCCATCGTACGCCAACAAGCAAAAAGTGGCAATGCGTACTCGGTGATAAGATCTATCATTCGACATCTCAACAAAATCTTGTCGGTATTTATTCCGCTTCTCGTATTCAATGCCTTGCTACCTTTCACACGTTTTACTGTGCAAACGCATGCTTTGGTAGAAAAGATCACAGAAATTCTGATCACTTTAGCATTCGCTATCGTCGTGATTCGTTTCATTCGCATATTCGAAGATTATCTCTATCATCGATTCGATATCAATAAAGAAAATAACCTACGCGAACGTAAGATTCGTACGCAAATCGAGTTTATTCGCAAATTGCTGATCACATTAATTGTCATCGTCACCATCGCTATTGTGTTGTTGAGCTTTGAGAATATGCGTAAAATCGGCGCCGGATTACTTACGGGTGTGGGTGTCGGTGGTATTATTATTGGTTTTGCCGCACAAAAGTCCTTAGGAAATCTGCTTGCTGGTTTGCAAATCGCCTTCACACAACCCATTCGTATGGATGATGTGCTGATTGTAGAAGGTGAATGGGGCAAGGTGGAAGAAATCAATCTTACCTATGTAGTGGTTAGCATTTGGGACAAACGACGGCTCGTCTTACCCATCAATTATTTTATCGAAAAACCATTTCAAAACTGGACGAGAACTACAGCGGAGATACTCGGTACTGTATTTCTCTATGTTGATTTTACGATTCCAGTCGATAAATTGCGCGGCAAATTGACCGAACTGTTGGAAAGCAACGTGCTTTGGGATGGCAAAGTAAACGTCTTGCAGGTCACAGATTTTAAGGAAAAAACAATGGAATTGCGCTGTTTGATGAGCTGTCGCAATTCTGGACACGCGTTTGATCTGCGCTGCTACGTCCGTGAGCACATGATTGCATACATCAACGAAAACTTTCCCAATGCACTCAGCCAAACGCGCATATCGATGGCTCCACCTATTACGCCAGAAGGTACGAATAGCGCACCGGAGATTGTTTAAAAAAAGTCATATCATCATAGTGATAAGGTACGAAGACCGCCGAAGGCAGCTCCAAAGGAAACCGATTTATTAAAAATTACGTCATTGCGCGGAGGCACGACAAAGCAATCTAATCTGTTGAGAAGACGATCTTATTTTAAAGATTGCCGCAGCCTCGCACCTCGGCTAAATAATTACAAAAAAAATCGGTGTGCAGTTGACCTGCACACCGATTTTAGTTTATGAATTGTTGTGTGTTTATTGATACAATTTACCAAAAGCCTGCTCCTTCTGAATATCTCCCAACAACTCTTTTGTTGTCTTAAAGATTTTCTCATAGAGCTTTGCTCCATGGCTGATACGTTTCACACCTAGTTCTGTTAAGGTTTTGTAATCAGGAATGTTTGGTGTTGCGAAGACGTTCAATGGTAATTGGATTTCTTGCACGAACTGCTTAATGTCTTCTTTCTTTTCGATCACTGGAATAAAGATACCATCCGCACCAGCATCAGCATAGATTTGTGCTCTTCGGATTGATTCGGCTAATGCATCAGGGTGTTTGGTCGTATAAGTATCTGCACGTGCATTGATAAAAATATTCGTTACCGCTTTGATTGCTTTTATCTTATGCGCTAGCACCTGCGGATCTTCCATACCTCGCTTGCCATCTTTCACGACGCCATCTTCTAGATTGATCCCGACAACACCAACTTCAACCAGTTGCTTTACATGTGCGGCTACCTCTTCTGGATCAGAAGAATAACCTGCTTCAAAATCAACGGAAACCGGAATGTTTACCGCTTTTACAATACGCTCGACCACAAAAAGGATCTCGTCTACACTGATATTTTGTCCATCTTCATAACCCAAAATATTGGCAATGGCGTGGCTAGAACTTCCTAATCCTTGGAAACCTAGTTCTTCGGCAGCTTTGGCCGTATGCGCATCCCACACATTTCCTAGTACAAATGGTTTGTCCTGCTCGTGCAGTGCTTTAAATTTTTCTACTGACATATTTGCTTGATTATAATTGTTATGAACTTCGTTCGATTTCTAATCCTTTACGCTTATAAATGTGCCGGAGTGAAGATACGACACACTTCCTAAAAACAGGGCATTTGTAAAATTGTTTTACCATCAAAATTCCTATAAACGAAAAAAAGGTGCTCCGAAGAACACCTTTTAATCACATAATTGCAGATGATTAAATCATCTCGACGCTGCGCTTCACAAAGGAAGTCAGTTCAGCACCAGTCAATAAGCCTCTAGAAAGTAATGCCAAGTCAAACGCTTGCTTCGCTAAGCGCGCACCTTCTTCTTCCGAACTTTCTAAAATACGCTTCACCAAAGGATGATTACCATTCACAGTCACTTTGTACTGATCTGGCAATTCGCCGTAGAAGCCCATTCCGCCGCCGCCAGTTTTGGCCATATCTTTCATGCGACGCATAAACTCATCGATGGTGACAGAAACTGGTAGATCTCCAGCACTCAATGCAGCCACTTCCACTTTCATATCCGTGCGCGTAATTGCTTTTTCGAATAATTCTGTCGCTTGCTTGCTTTCCTCTTCTGTCAATACCGCTTCGATCTGCTCGTCTTTCTCAATCAATTTCTCGGCAACATCAGCATCCACGCGTTTCAATTTCACTTTCTCGCCGCCTTTTTGCTCTAGGTAAGACGTGATATGTGTATCCAAAGGACCATCCAATACTAATACATCGTATCCTTTTGCTTTTGCTCCGCTGATAAAGCCATCTTGTTGTGCCGTATCATGTGTATATAAGTACACGATGTTACCGTCTTTATCTACCTGAATATCTTTGACTTTCTCATAGTACTCTTTGATGGTGTAATGCTCGCCATCCGTATTTTTCAACAAGCAGAACTCATTCGCTTTCTCAGCGAATTTATCATCGCTCAACATACCATATTTGATGAAAAGACCGATGTCATTCCATTTTTCTTCGAATCCTTTGCGGTCAGATTTGTAGATCTCCTGCAATTTATCTGCAACCTTCTTCGTAATGTAAGTATTGATCTTCTTCACATTGCCATCGGCCTGCAAGAAAGAGCGGGACACGTTCAATGGAATATCTGGTGAGTCGATCACACCGTGCAACAACATCAAGAATTCTGGAACGATATCTTTAACCTCATCGGTAATGAATACCTGACGAGAGTACAACTTGATCTTATTGCGTTGAATTTCTAGGTCGTTTTTGATTTTTGGGAAATACAGAATACCCGTCAAATTGAAAGGATAATCTACATTTAAGTGAATCCAGAATAATGGCTCATCCATCGCGTATGGATACAATTCGCGGTAGAATGCTAAATAATCCTCATCTGTCAATTCTGACGGAGATTTAGTCCAAGCTGGATTGGTATTGTTGATGAAATTGTCTACCTCGACGGTTTTGTATTTAGGCTTACCTTCTTCGTCTTCACCATCAGGCTCGCTAGTCGATTTCGTACCGAAACGAACTGGAACTGGTAAGAATTTAGCGTATTTGTTCAGAATCTCTTCTAAACGGCTTTTGTTTAAGAACTCTTCAGAATCTGCATTCACGTGCAAGATCACATCCGTACCACGCTGTGTACGCGTACCTTCCGAGATCTCATAAGATGTACTACCATCACAAGTCCAGTGCGCTGGCTCTGCTCCTTCTTGGTATGACAATGATTGAATCTCTACGCGATCGGCCACCATAAAAGCGGAGTAAAAACCTAAACCAAAGCGACCAATGATCTCATTCGCATCATTTGCTTCTTTGAATTTCTCCATGAACTCAGTCGCTCCCGAGAATGCAATTTGGTTGATGTATTTTTTGATCTCATCCGCCGTCATTCCTAATCCATTATCGGAGATCGTAATCGTCTTTGCTGCTTCGTCAAATTTGACATCTACCGTCAAATCACCTACTTCACCGCCAAACTGACCTAATGAAGATAATCGCTTAATCTTCTGTGAAGCATCGACCGCATTGGATACTAACTCTCTTAAAAAAATCTCGTTATCAGAATACAAAAATTTCTTGATCACTGGGAAGATGTTTTCCGTGTGGATCGAAATCGTACCTTTCTCTGCCATATGTATAATTTCTATTGTATGTTTATAATCTATCAATAATTACTTTAATCTGATTGTATCCCTGCAAGGAATATTCCATTTGAAAAATGTGGCCAATATGACAGCGTTGCGCTGAAAAAATAACAGTCAATCCTTATTTTTGCAGACATAGCCCATACAAAACGTCATGTCATTGTTTAAAAAGCCCTATTTTATGCGTTCCGGTGTAGAGCGTTTCAGAGATCATTTAGAAAAGGAAATCGGTCAACGATGCGAAGTGTATCGGCATCCTTCGACCAGTCAAAAATTGCCTGCGGTATTTGTATTGATGTTTAAAAACTTTCCGAATGATGAATATATGACTGCGTATAGCTACGGTCTTTCTGCTTCGAAAAATGTGTCTGAAGGAGTTACTGGGATTGAATTGGTGATTCAGATCAAAAGCAAATTAGATAATTGGGGACATGTGTTGGGCTTTCTGATCAGCCATTTGCGAGGCGATTGTCCGTTCGATCTCGGACAGATTATTCGTTTTGGACAGCCTATTGCGGCAGATTCTAACATGGAACATTTTTTAGTGCACGACGTAGACGAAAACTTGGGTACATCAACGAAATTCACCTTGAGCAAAAATTATGCTGTCTCACTAGTGCAATTGAGTCCTATCTACGGCAATGAATTAGCTGCTGTAAATAAGATCGGCTGGCCTGCTTTCTATTCTCGCTTAAAACCTGTTAAAAGCGATGTAAATCGCAAACCCCTATAAATAGCCCAACAAATAATAGATTACAATAAAGGCGATAATAGTTCCAAAGCAACCAAAACCTAATTTACGAGCGCCCCATCCGGCGATCAATGTCTTAAATAATTTATTCATCTGCTTCTCTAGTATAGTTGCCTTAGAGAACACGAAGTGTGAATGAATTGTTTTGGTGATATAAAGTGGGGATGGGTTTTCGCCTATGCTGATTACAAAGTGAGGACGACTTATATATTCCGTTTTGCCGGATTTTGCCTGTTAGAGAAGAATGAAAGTATCTCAATATTATTTTCATTCACTCTATAGTAAAGCGTATTATATTTTAAGACAATAGCTTTATAAACGGGTTTAAATTCTGATTTCGGGAAAATGCTTGGGTTGTGAGAAATCAGTGCTATTGTGTTCTCAATCTGTAAAACTAATTTTCTAATTTCTTTGTCTGTGAAATTTTCTTCGAGGTACGTTATGGTTTTGGCTAGTTCATCCAGCGCATTAGCAGTCCAATAAACTTTATAACCACTTCTCATACAACTTTCTTGCTGTAGAATGCGGACTTACTTCTCCGCTATCCGCATCCGAGATCCCTTTTTCAATGGACGATCTTTCCTCACTTGTAGTCAAATTCCACCAATCCTTCGTTTCTTGTTGCTTGAATTTTATCAATTTTTCAATGATTTCCTGATCTTCTAATGTGGATAACCATTGAATTAATTCAATCTTTTTATCTGATGTTAGCGCGCCCATTTCTGAATCGGTTTTAATCATTGTTCAACCTAAAGATACAAAATTTTGCCATGAACTGTGTCGAACAAGGTTACAGCCTTTTTTGTATGCATAAAATACAGCCCTTTGGTAACTTTAACAAATGGTTTTGGCAATTACTAAAAAACTACCCCTCCAAACCCCGATAATAGTCCAGCGCGGCTTTGATTCCTGCTTCATCTACATATTTATTGTAAGTACAGTCGCCTATAGCATTGAGCAAAGCAAAACCAATTTGATTTGCTTCGTTCTTTTTATCGTTGCGCATCAAGCGGAATAATTCTTCATCAATAGATGGGGAAATACTGTAATAAGGATAGGTGCGCAATAGATATTGTTCGATCTCTTTCATTTCTTCCTCAGGTAATGTTCCCGATTGCGTAGACAGATATGCTTCACATAACATACCAATCGCTACGGCTTCGCCATGTAATAAAGGATTCTGATCATTCGCGAGTGAATAACCTTCTACTGCGTGACCGATTGTATGACCGAAATTGAGAATCTTGCGGATATTATTCTCTGTAGGATCTTCCTTAACGATTTTGTTTTTGATACCAACAGAATCATATACGATTTGCGAATCGATTTCTTCAATACTAATCTGCTGACAGCGTTTAAAAAGAGCTTTGTCTTGAATCAAACCATGTTTGATAATTTCGGCGAAGCCGGATAAAAGTTGTCTTGAATCCAGTGATTCCAAGAATTTGCCGCTGATAAAAACCGCTTTAGGTTGCGTAAAAGTGCCGATGATGTTTTTGAAGTTGTCTAGGTCGATCCCAGTCTTGCCACCTACGGAAGCATCTACTTGCGCCAGTAATGTAGTTGGAATTTGGATAAAATCGATACCGCGCTTGTAAGTAGATGCCGCAAAACCGCCCATATCCGTCACCACGCCACCACCCAGATTGATCATCAGCGCTTTGCGATCAGCACCAAAATCGAGCATGGTCTTCCAAATACCGATACAAAAATCTATATTCTTATTTTCTTCACCAGGATCTACTTCGATGATATCATAATCTACAATATCCGGAATTGCAGCTTGTAAAACTGGAAGACAATGATCATTGGTGTTGATATCTACCAAGATCAATACATTGGAATATCCGCCATCGGTAATAAAAGGTTGTAAACTCGCTAGGTCATCTTCAAAGTACACCTTATATCCCAAACTTTCTATCTGTTGCATAACTTAAAAATCAATCATAAAGTGCTTAGACGATCTCCACGATCTGTCCTTCGAATTCTACCTGGTCACCACGCTTTACCTTTAATCTTTTACGGTAATCAACGGTTCCATTGTACTGTACCATCCCTTCTTCGACTACGTGCTGCGCCATCGCGCCGTGCTCTACCCAATTCATCGCTTTGAGAAGCTGTATAAGATGAATAAACTCGCCGTTCAATACAAATTTTTGCATATCCAAAATTAAATAAATTACGTGCATATCCAGCTTTTAATTCAACAATTACTTAGTTTTGCATTATTAAACACAACACGACATTGATGGAAACCTTAGGAGCGCCTGTTAAGTTGGATTTTAACGACACGGCGACAGCTTTCAGAACTAAAAGTGACGCTGATCTGAATAAAGCATATTGGCTATTTAAAATGGTATCGAGCAGTGCTCTGATTAAGGTAGGAACCCCCATAACCAACTTCTCTTTGCAGATTGGTTTGCCGATTCAGGGCATTATCAAAAACACGATTTACAAACAATTTTGCGGAGGCGAAAGTATCGAAGATTGCAACCGTTCTATTCTTGAATTGGGAGAAGGAAATGTAACTACTATTCTCGATTATTCCGTAGAAGGTGAAGAATCTGAAACTAGCTTTGATCAGACCTGTGTAGAGATTGTACGCACTGTTGCTTTTGCCAAGCAGCAAAAGCTCATTTCCTTCTGCGTTTTTAAGCCGACAGGTTTAGGCCGATTTGATCTATTCGCGAAGCGGGATGCCAAACAAGCGCTTACGGATCTGGAAAAAATTGAATTTACACGCGTCTTAGAACGTTGTGAACGTATCTGCTCAGCTTGTCATGAAGCAGGGATTCCCGTTTTGATCGATGGCGAACATTCGTGGATACAAGATACGATCGATGATATCGCACGCGATATGATGGAAAAATTCAATCAAGAAAAACCGATCGTATACAATACATATCAGCTCTACCGCCGTGATAAGTTGGCTTCGCTAAAAGCAGATTTTGCCTACGCGTCCGTTCGTAACTTTCATTTAGGTGCAAAATTAGTACGTGGTGCGTATATGGAAATTGAGCGGGATCGCGCCAAATCAAAAGGTTATCCTTCGCCAATACAACCTAATAAAGCGGGCAGCGATACAGATTATAATGATGCTATTCTATTCTGTCTAGATCATATTGATACAATGGGTCTGATGGCGGGCACGCATAACGAAGATAGTTCGCGCTTACTTGCAGAAGAGATGCATAAGCGCGATATCGTGCACAACCATCCCAACATCTGGTTTGCGCAATTGCTCGGCATGTCCGACAACTTATCTTTTAACTTGGCAGCGGCAGGTTATAACGTGGCTAAATATATGCCTTACGGACCTGTAAAATCTGTCATGCCGTATTTGTTTCGCCGTGCGCAGGAGAATACTTCGGTTGGCGGACAAACGAGTCGCGAGCTCGGGTTGATTATCGCAGAAAAAGAAAGACGTAAAAAAGCAAAAAAAGGTTAATGACTTCAGCGGACAAAACACAAAAGCTCTTAGAATTATCGGCATCGTACGATGCCCTATTGTACGATGTAGACGGCACTTTAGCAGACAATATGTCTGCACATAAAGCGGCATACGCTGCCGCGGCTTTGGAGTACGGTATCCACTTGGATACCGATCTTATCGACGAAACGGCTGGCTGGCCAACAGTCGCTGTTGCGGAATTGATCGCCCAACGGTATGATAAAAGATTTGACTCTGACGAATTTGCCTTACGCAAGTCCACTATTTTCCGGACAGAATATATTCAACAAACCAAGCCCGTAACGCATGTGATGCAGCATCTGCGTCAAGAAGTCGGAAAAAAGAAAATTGGATTGGTATCAGGCGGCACCAGAAAGACGCTGGAAGTTACATTGGAAGTGATTGGTGTAAAAGGATTATACGAAACACTCGTTTGCGCAGGCGATACGCCAAATGGAAAACCTTCACCAGAACCTTTTTTGTTAGCTGCCAAGCAGCTAGGTATTGACCCAGAGCGTTGTTTTGTTTTAGAAGATGGTGATCCCGGTGTGCAAGGCGCAATTGCTGCTGGTATGGGTTGGGTGCGTATTGATCAGTTATAGATTAGATACGTCACCTACTTTTTCTTGTTAGGATTTTTAGAAGTTGGTGATTATTCGAAGACCTCCATTAGTATAATTCATATCTGCCCTTTTGAAGCTCCCGACAGGCAACTTTATATAGGGCTCTAAAGATACTGAAGGTCCACGCCTAACTTTCAACTCCTTACCAACCGACATATTTACAAATCCACCAAAGCCAGACGAATTTACATTTGCATTAGCCGACTCCATGGTGCGTACCACAGGCTCCACTGCCGCCCTCATTTCACTTTCATTGCTTGGCAATCCTGCGACGTAAGGATTAGAATTTACATTTTCAATATAATGTGCAAAACGTTGTTGTCCTAACACGGCAGCATACGACACACCTACCCCCGCATACAACCCCTTGTAGAAAGAATATTTGGCTTCTACCGGAATATCTATTGTACGCACCATTCCAGTCACGGAATTGACATTCGGAATCAACGGTACACGCGCCATCAAGCTTTTGCTGGAAAGACCTACGTCGTTTTGCAATGGTCGCTCTGGTGCCGCAGCCACTTCCATCGAAGCTACTTGCGATGGATCTCGTAGCGCGCCCACTTCATACTGTTGAAATGAAGCACCAGTTCGCACGCTTAATTGTTTTGTCACATTATAAGACAGCATTAGTCCACCACCAAAGTTGACTTTCTGATCGGTAGATGAAGGTGCCACTACCAAACCCACATTGAACTTGTCACTGAATCTAAAACGTTTGCTTTCGCCTACCACTTCTTTCATCGCAGTAGTGGTTACTCCTTTGCTATCTGCAAAAACAGATGGAAACGCACCATCCCCTCTCTCAGACACTTCTGAATCATCCGTATCTGGCAGAAAAGACAATTTACTTTTTGACAGCTTAACATCATTATGTATGTCTACAGATTGTGCCACTAAAGCAGCTTGCGTGGGCATCATCCAAGATTCTACTACATGGATGGCAGACAACCGACTGTTTGGCGCTGCGCTATATACAGGTTGATACGATTCCATCAACTGTGTTGGCACTGAATTGGGCACAATTACTGCTTTTTCCTCTGCTGGAGGTGTTGGCAGTTTATCACTCCGTGAAGGTGCAACTTGCTCGGTAGAAGTCGAACTTAAAGTAGGTTGATCAAGATCAGAATCAGCATGGAAATACCATAAGCCTAATACGGCCAATGCGGCACAAGCAGCAGCACTGCGCACCCAAAGCGGTATTACACGTTTACGCGTAGTTTGACCTAAGTGATCTTTTCGAAAGCGCTCCCAAGCTCCCTCTTCATAAGGCAATTCGGTAGACGCTTTGAGCTGTTCGACTATACGGTCAACAATGTCCTTTTCTTGACTGTTCTTCTTTTCCTTCATGTTCAATCCGATACTAGGATTTTATATTTTCTTGATCCATAAATTTGCTATACAGTACGCGTAGCTTTTGCTTTGCTCTGGTAAGATAAGTTCTTGATGTACTTTCGGGTACATCAAGCATCTTACTTATTTCTTCATGTGAGTAACCTTCTATCTCATACAAATTAAAGATTGCTTTCTGAATGGGAGGTAGACCATCTAACAGTTTTAAAATATCATTTGCTTCCAGACTTGAAGTCATGTTGACGGAAAGATTTCCAATCTCGGTGCCCTCTTCGTCGTCAATGAATTGCATCTGCTTCTTTACACGCAACATATCAATTGCCGTATTGACCGCTATTCGCGCCATCCACGATCGAAAGGTTTTTTCCAGTGCTTCATCATCCGGATGTTGTTCGAAGCTATGTAGTTTGCGAAACACCTTCACAAAGCTCTCATTGATAATTTCTTCGGACTCTACATCCACCTTCACATATCGCAAAACTACCGCCTTCACATATCCGTAATACTTTTTATAGATAAATGCTTTGCTCTGCTCCGAATCAGACACCACACAACCCTCCAGCGCGACTCTTAATGTCGGTGGATGCTTACGCATGACATATTTCCGTATAATTTCCAAGCGAGCTAAATCAATATCTTCAAGTTACGCCTATTCTTCGATTTATCTCTGTCCGCTTGTACAGATTCTGTTGACTGCATATTCCATCTGTAGAGCAAAACGATCAAAGTATATTTGGCGCTACAAGCATAGGTAAATAATAAAGTCTTTGCAACACCTCTATTTAAAACAGAAAAATAATGTAAATTTAAAATAACATTTATAAACCGCTTCATATGAGAACCATATTATTCCCCACCGATTTTTCAGAATTGGCAGATAATGCTTTTATATATGCTATCCATTTGGCCAGAAGTGTCGACGCCAATCTGAAAGTACTTCACAGTTATATGTCGCCTGTTTTTGCTTCTGTGCATCCCGGCCAACCGGAGATATTGGGTGAGATGTATGCCAACGTAGAAAGTACAGAGCGCGAAAAGTTTCTAAATAACACTCCGCACCTGATGCAAAAGGCAATGGATTTTGGTTTCCCAGAAGATCGCATCTCGTTTCTATTTGAGGAAGGGCCTGTTGCCTCTGTGGTTCGTGAACTCTCTAAAAAACAAAAATTTCATCTTATTGTGATGGGTACGCATGGTCAATCCGGTTTTCTGGATCGGATAATTGGTTCAAACACGGTTTCTGTCATTAATTCGGTTAAAACACCTGTCATTGCTGTACCGCCACATGCTCGTTTTTGTGGTATCAACCGCGTTGTATTTACGACATTATTTAAGGAGACCGATAAGATCGCATTACGCGAAGCGTTGATTATGGCGAGAGAAGTTGGCGCAGAGACAACCTGTATACATGTCGTGACGCAATCTGACCTAACCACTGTCGGCAGACATATGGAGCAATGGTGCGAAGATCATAAGCGGTATACCGTACAGTTTAAATTGTTGGATAAAGTGGAAAGCGTAGAACATACCATTACCAACTACATATTAGACAACAATGTGGATATGCTTGCGGTGATTAAAAGAAATCGAAACTTCTTCGACCGATTATTTAAAGATAGTACGACGCACAATCTTACCTTTCATACTAAGGTTCCTATTATCGTATATCACGAGGAATAAGGAAAAATGCTATTCGTATTTGAGAAAGAGTGTCGCTTTGAACGTTTGGGAATTGCTATTGACGAACAGCTCATGCCTATCTGGGTGGAACAATTGCAGACGTTCGCGATAATACGTGATGAGTTCGTCTTCGCCCTGATTCTCTACATAATGGTTTACACGATTACTCACTTCAAGTAATATGCCACCCTCGGACGCACTTATACGCACTTTGATCGGAAACTTAGCCATAGAAGCATAGCCATTTTTCACCGCATTCTGTATTAAGGGAAATAGCATGAGCGGTTCTATACGCGCTGGATGATCAGACACCTTTGCATTGAATTGTAAATAAAACTCCTCGGTTTGAATAGCCTGCACATGCCTTACATAATACTGGAGCATCTGCACTTCCTTCGCTACGGACCAAGGCGTATACATTGAGCAGCTTGCTATTTCTTTCTGGAAATCGCTTAATTCACCTAACCGATTGGCCTGTGCATACGCAAGCAGAAGCGACGTATCGCTTTGACTTAACTGAAAGCTCAGTCGAGCTTGCAACTCCATCCTAATGACATCAACTTCTGTTTTGCTTCCAAAAAATCGATCTATGAATTTGCTCATTTCAAATATCCTTAAAAGGTATTAATCTAGACTGCTCACTCCACCAGACACAACTAGTTTCATCGCTTCGGTGGCCGACATATGCAATTTAGTTACTCGTTCCGCCTTAACTACTACCACTTGCCCAGCAAAGGAGTACGAATAGGGAAAATAAACCAATACCTCCCCTTCCAGATGAATAGCTTTAAGATTGCGCTGCGTTAGAAAACCGATTTTCTTCAGTCCAGTTTCATTGATCTCGACCAAAACCGGCTCGTTAAACTTTTTGGCATCACCAACAAACGCTTCTGTAAAATCTTTAATAGAGGAATACAAGGTATTAAAAATCGGAATCCGATTCACCATTCGCCCCATCCATTGCTGAATAGGCACTGTGACCAAAGTCGTAAAGACAAATCCTACCAACACCAGTACCACAATGACGGTCACAATTCCCATTCCCGGAATATAACGTGGCGCTCCGTGCTCGTCTTCGATCAGATGTGTCAAGTTCAGTGCATTATCCAAGGTAGCTACTAACCAGATAATTAAAAACACCGCTCCAGCCAGTGGAATCACTACTAACGTACCTTTGATGAGGTAATATAGAAAACGTTGGAAAAATTTTCTAAACATAATATGTTATTGATAATAATAGACACGCTTTACGCGTGCCGAGATATTCACTAATAATTCGTACGGTATCACGCCAATGGTCCGCGCCATGGTTTTGATATCAGGAAACACGACTACTTCATCACCTTCCGCTACATCTAGATCAGTCACATCAAGCATACACATATCCATACAGATATTGCCGATCGTGCGCACTTCCTGTCCCCGGATCAGCATATGCCCAATTCCATTCCCAAAACGTCGATCGTAGCCGTCGGCATAGCCAATTTTTACCGTCGCAATCTGACCATCTCTTTCTAGCACACCATGTCGGTCATATCCTACCGTATCACCTTTCTTCAAACTTTTGATTTGTGTAATAGTTGTTTTTAGCTGACTTGTTGGCCAGATATCCAATCCGCTAGCATTCAAATCCACACCGTACAAACCAATCCCCAATCGCACCATATCAAAATAAGCCGATGGCCAGCGCACAATACCAGCAGTATTGCACATATGCTTGATTACTTCATAGCCTAGCTCTTGCTCCAATTTATTAACTGCAATTCCGTATTCTGTGACCTGCTGTTGGGTAAAAGTCGTTTGTGTACGACTTCCTGCAGCTACCATATGCGAGAATATAGAGATCACTTTCAGTGCTTTAGCCGCTTTTAGCTCCGCGACCAACTGTGGAACTTCTACACTTAGAAAACCCAATCGGTGCATCCCGGTATCTAGCTTGATATGTATCGGATAATTGACGATGTTTCGTTCATTAAGATAATTCGTAAAAGCCCTTAAAATTCTAAAACTATAAATCTCGGGCTCCAAGTGATGACTTATCAATCGATCAAATGTAGATTCATCCGGACTAAGCACCATAATAGGCAAAGAAATACCTCCCTGCCGCAGCTCCACTCCTTCATCCACAAAAGCCACCGTAAGATAATCGACGCCATTATATTGCAACATATTGGCGACCTCAAAGCTACCGCTTCCGTACGAGAATGCTTTAACCATCGCCATCAGTTTTACGTCAGTAGGCAGCAGAGAACGATATTGTTTTAAATTGTGCTCTATAGCATTGAGATTAATCTCCAAGACGGTTCCGTGCGATTTTGCGGTGAGGCGCTTCACAATCGTTTCGAAGTGAAATGCGCGACCACCTTTCACCAAAATAGTTTCGTCCGAAAAGACCAAAGTAGGCCAATGCCTATCCAGATCCTCTGTGTCTGCAAAAGTGAGCACTTCGCAATCCAAACTTTCCAGCGCATTAACCGTCGTTCCCACCCAGATAAGCCTGTTCAAGGTATAGGCAGACAACAGTTCACGCAGCTTGTCGATGTATTTGGGCGCCTCTGGCAATCCCATGATTTCCGACAAAATAAGCGTTCGTTTCGGACGCTGATGCTGGCGTTCTAGAAAGTCTAACGCAATCTTCAGCGCACCCAAATCATTGGAATACGAATCGTCGATAACGGAACAATTATTAATGCCTGACTTCAATTGCAAGCGCATCTCTACGGCTTCCAGATTTCGGATGCGCAACGCGATGGTCGCCCAATCATACTTCAAATGGCGCATCACAAACACGCAGGTCAGGCAATTCTCAATAGATGCCTGATCTACAAATGGCAATTGCAAAGAAGTCTGGGCTTCCTGCTCACGTACCACTACTTCGGCAGAGGTAACTCCAACAACAACGGACTCAATCTGCCAATGATTGCCGAGGTCAGGCCCCCAAGATAATGGTTTATCGCTAGCTATAAGTTGGTCGTTCGCCACATACTTAGCTGGATAAATCAGCACCTCACTTTGCTGAAACAGCTTTAGCTTCTGTTCTAATTTAGCTTGCTTACTCGGAAAGCCATCTGCATGTGCTACACCGATATTGGTAAGCACACCGATAGTGGGCTGAATCATTGCTGCCAAGCGCTGCATCTCCCCTTCCAAACTGATTCCAGCTTCGATGAGCGCAATATCATACTGATCGCTCAACTCCCAAAGCGAAAGAGCAACGCCTAATTGCGAATTGTAGCTTTTCGGACTTTGATATACTTTCCTCTCGGGGGATAATAGCTGATACAACCATTCTTTCACGATGGTTTTGCCATTACTTCCCGTAATTCCTATTACTGGGTAATGAACCCTATTTCTGTGATGTGTAGCCAATGCTTGTAGGGCAGTAATTACATCTTCTACCCAAAGAAAATTCCCCTCAGGGAATAATGAAATATCAAGATCCTTACGAGATACCACAAAACTGCGCACTCCGCGTTCATACGCTGCCGCAATGTAGCGATGACCATCTCGGAGGGCACGTATGGCAAAAAACAATGATTTCTCTCCGTGGTACACCTGCCGACTATCGTATACCAACTCGGAAATAACCAGATTAGCGACAGAGAGAATAGTCTTCTGCGCAGCGATAATACCAGCGATTTCGGAAACCAAATACATAGGGCCTAAATTGAGAAACGAAGTTCACCATTTTTTCGAACAATCTAAAAAAATACGCCAATATAATACGCTAACAAAAAACCACCATTTTAACAGGTCAACTTTCGTAAAAACAGACATATAATCTAAAAATAATTAAAAAAAATAAACAGAACACACCAGAATAAAAACTAAAATAGATAAACAACAAAGAATAAACTTAAATAAAACAATAAACCGACAATCAATTACTAAAAGTGAAATTTTTAAATGACATCTTTTTGTTAAAAACACATAAAAACAAAATTTTTATTAAAAAAAATTCATGTTTTGTTATTTATAGTTGAAATTTTCGAATATATTTGATCATTAATCAATTAATTCAATACAAAATCTATGAATCTATTAAGAAAAACTACAAAATTCATTGCGATTATTATCGCTTTCGCCAATTTCACCACAGCTCAAGCACAATCCGACGATGTAACTGCAACATTTGGACTAACGAGCGATCAATTTTTTGGGTTCGCACCAAACTTCACCTTTGAATACAAGCTTAGCGACAAAATTGGCCTATCAACTTACGGTATTTTCTGGGGAGCAGGTACCGGAGCAGCCTGGGGAAACTGGACGGAGTTTGGTGGTGGTGTGAACCTTTATTTGAGTGAAGGAATCACCTTAAACCCAAACTTGGGCTTTACGTTTGGTAATTTATTATCTAAAGGTGCAGCCGACGGGCAGCTGGGTGGCATCGCTGGCGATGGTATCGTACCCAACGTTTTCTTCAATGTCGATATTCCGAAATTCGAATCCGAGATCTATGCAGGTTACTATGCACCATTAACAGATAAAGCTCCTGCAGGCGGATCTACCCTAGCTTACTTGCATTACTGGGCCAATGCCGGATATAAAGTGAGTCCCGCATTCTCCTTCGGCGCACATTTCGAGCACTTGCGTAGAACAAAAGATGATATCGGTGGCAAACTAGATTACTACCAATGGCTTGGACCGTATATACAGTTCAATGTTCCAAAATTTGCAAGCTTTGTACGGTTGTCGGCGGGTGCAGACTTCGTGAAGACAGGTGCGATTGCCGAAAACTCAGAATCATTCTATAAGTTATCGACCGGATTTTCATTCTAAATCATTATTACCCAACACAAACAACAACAAAGTACTGCACTAGCGGTACTTTTTTATTTTTTTGCTTTGCTTAGCCGCAATATTCCTATATATTTGCAGCACCAAAAGCGAAAGTAGCTCAGTTGGTAGAGCACGACCTTGCCAAGGTCGGGGTCGCGAGTTCGAATCTCGTCTTTCGCTCCACACCTGCCTAGGTGGTGAAACTGGTAGACACGCAGGACTTAAAATCCTGTTCCCGTTAAGGGAGTGCGGGTTCGATTCCCGCCCTAGGTACAAAGCCCTCTTTATCAATAAGATAAAGAGGGCTTTGTTGTTTAAACAAGCTAAACTTACTGGAAGTTTTGGTGCACAAGAATAATTAGTGATAAGGTTCTACGGGCAATTTTTGTTTAATTCCGTTGTAAATTCTTCTGCAATCGGTTGCCCTCCTTCGTCTTTACATAGGTTATAAAACTTCCTCGCGTTTTCACAATCCTTCTTGTTTAGATAACATACGGATAGTTTATACAAGGTATTTTGGTTTTTTGTATCTATTCGGTAGGAAGATAGCAATATCTCAATCGCTCGATCCAGATTGTCTTTTCCGTTTTTGTCTTTTGAATGATCACCCTCAAAATACTTCACAAAAAAATAAGTTCCATAATCGGTTAGCAAACGCGTATTTTCAGCGTTTAGCTTTAGTCCTTCCTCATATTGCTCCCTCGCCTTCTCCTGATTAGACAAAGTCATATAGATTGCGCCATAGCCCCAAAATACATCTGCATTTGCGCTGTCTAATAAATATGCTTGATTGAACCGATACATAGCTGTCTTTAAGTCACCTTTATACAGGTATTGAAACCCAAGTTCGATCATTTGATTTGACGCTAAGGTTCTATCGCCGTGCAGTTTTTCGTTATTCATTGTGCTAGCAATGAATTCTTGATCAACTTCCTTTTGTTCTTTTGTCTTTTCAACAAGACCATATTTTGGCCTTAATCTAATATTGGTTTTTGCTTCAGTTACCCATTTCTCATATGTCCATTGTCCAAAACTTTGACTGGATATCAAAAAGAAAAGTATAATTAAGAGTGATTTCATCTGAAGACTTTGTTTAGGCAGAATTACTGAGACGCATTAGGGCTAAATATACAGTGTACAGCATCAATGCTCCTATTTTCCGTGAGTTATTTTTATGATCTTATTGTCCAATGAGTCGATAATTATCAGGAATGTGCCTCCCACATGTCCTTTTGGAAGTGTGCCGATAATCACCCAATAATTGTCTAAGAAATAAATTTCATATGGCCTCTGTTTAATGATGTTATTCTTTCCATAGATGCCGAAAAGAATTGATTCAGCTACATGAACAGCAGTTAAACTATCTTTTACGATCGCAGATTTATGATCGATAACATTGTGTTGGCTTTCATCGTTTAATGTAGACTGTAATTCTCTTCGCGCATACTCCTTACCAAGCGTATGCCGACTGTCTTTACGTTGCGCCAAAGCAGTAAAAGAAATAGTTATTATCAAAATAACCAAAAGAGCCTTTAAGTTTATCATTTTTAGTTGGAGTTTACTTTAATCTCTCACGATCGGATAAATACTGTGCTGAAGATTAATCTCTACAGATGGAACTCGATCACGAATTATTTTTAATAGATCTTTTGAAAGTAATGAGGTTAAAATAATCTTTTCATCATTGTCTGTCTTAATTTCTAAGTAATAATATTCTGACATATCTATTACTCCTGCAAAATAATAAAATCCCAATGCAGATCCTGTCCCTCTTGCATTGATCTCCTTAATTGAACTAAATTCAATAGCCTTTCCGTCAAAATTCAACAAATTGCTTTCAATGATCAATCGTTTATGCTTAGAATATTTTTCATAATTACTGTGGATAATTATTGTAGGTATAAAAAACAAAAGCAAATAGGAAACGAACATACCTGCAAAACAAAAAAAATCGGGGATACAGAAGATAAAAACAAAACACATAGGCATCCAAAATACCGTTGCGAAAATTAAACTTCTCATCGCATAATACTCTGTTTTCCAATTACAATATAGTTCCAATTTCTCTCGCATAATCAGTAAAGGTAAAATAATGTTATTGGCTTAGTTTTTCAAGCAGCACATCATTCTCATATGCTTCCGTTTGTACAACTTCTCCATCTTCATTGTAATACACCCATATGCCATTACGAAGGTTATTTTGGTACACTTTCATTTCTCTAGGTTTACCGTTCTTATAAAATGTTCTACAGGTATCTTCAAAGTGTCCATCCTTCTTAGTACCGATTTGGCTTAATTGCCCGCTGTCGTAATAAACTCGAAAAACACCTTGACTTTTACCCCTGTCATCTCGCCATTCCGCCAAATTGATATTGCCATTAGTGTGATACATGATAAATGAGTCAACGGCCACTCCCATTTTATAGGATGCTTTTGAACGTAATATTCCATTGGGGCCATAGTAAAAAACTTTTCCATCTAGCGTGTCGTTGGTATAATTCTCTAGCGACTTTAGTTGTCCGTTCAGATAATATACCTTCCACTCACCTTGCTTTTTCCCGTCAATCACTTGGCCTGCAGCTTCGCGCGTTGCATGTTGAAAGCCATCAATAATGGACGTATCTATTGAGTTCGATACAGCTTTAGCCTTAGCATTTTTTCAAATATTTTGAGGAGATTATATAATAGATCAATAGAGGTCTAAGGCAAACTCTTTTTCGTCCAAAATTGAAAGTCAGTAAGTGAAATGATCCAAAGCTATTTCCGGTGATATTGATATTAATCATATTATTGAACGATTATTTTAACATAACAGCAACATAAAAATCATTTCGGCTAATCTAACATTCTCTATTAGTCCATCAAGGCAATTTCACTTTAAATGCCTTATAAGGATACTCTGTATTATCCAGCCCATTATTCCAATGAGGCAAACGTTGTATTTGCGCGCAGGTGAAATACAAGTAACCATCCGAACTAATACCAAAGGAGTCTGGCCATATCAGCTTAGGGTCTTCCACCAACATATTTAAAACACCATCGGGTGTGACGTACGATATTCTAAAATTTTCTGACGATGCGAAGTAAATATTCCCTCGTTCATCGGCGATCATGCCGTGTGTAATGCCCACTTCTCCCAAATCCTCTACTTTACTCTGTAGCTCTTGGTCGGTAAGCTGGGGATTGGCTAAATACACGGTTTCGATCCGATAGAGATTTGGTTTATTAATGGGTTTAAAGTAAAAGTATTTAAAATCATGCGTCAAGGCTATGCTATTGATATTTGAAGAAAAAGGCTTACCATCATGATCTTGCATCTTGACACCGTTATACTCCAATACAATATCGTCTGCCAGAGTAAATACACTTTGTGAAAGCACATTACGCGACTGTTTCGTGAACAAATCCAAAACAACTATAGACGCCGAAGCGGGGTCCGAAAGGTAGGCCAAATTCTTTTCTGTATCGATTCGCACATCATTCAGAGCAGATTTTGATTTATCTAAATCATCAAAAAAGAAAGTGTCTTCTACTTGATTAGTCTTTGTATTAATCTTTACTAATTTGAAAAAACCAGCCTCTTCGCCTTTTCCATCAGCAAAAATATTTCCAGACGAGGCGGGTTTGGAATCAAGCACCCATAGGAAATCATTGTCATCCACATACAAATCTTGTACACGAAGAAAGTGATTTTGATAGATACCTTTCGTGTTCCAAGCAACGTCAGGATAAGGAAACAATTTACCATCAACCACCTCCGCTACTGCAAAGCTGCCTGCACCATCATAATTTGGAAAGGAAATAAAAACGCGATCTTCCTGATTCACGCTCAACCCTATAGCCATACTTTCACCAAATTGAGCTACTTCGATCAATTCCCCTTTACCTGCGATACTCGCGCAACCATACGCCAAAAATGCGAGCACACTCATTAATAATGTTTTAAATGTTTTCATCGTTTCTAATCTTACAAATCAATAAATTAAGGCGATCTCACACTTTTTCGACCAATAGCCGCATACTCCAAAAAATCTACGCTTTTTTTAACCTAAACTATCAATATTACACAATAAGTATACCAGTAGTCACATCACACATGATTTCCTTTAATCGACTATTTTTCAACATATTGACATGAGAAACACATATAATGACTACTACACTTGATCAGTCATCTGGTAAATATGTAAGGAGATACATTGAAAGCTTTTTGGTAATTTTGATAATTAATAATTATATTAAACAAAAACGTGTTTCACAAAATATAAAAAATTAACTCGATGACACATAAGATAATAGCACCAATAATCGTATTCTATTTATGTTGTATACCTGCTTTATCACAAAATCTCCAGCTCAAGATCTACAACCCAGGCGACAGAGGATTTTTTCCGGTCACGTCTACTCTAGTTTATGGTGAGCAAGACGCTATTCTAATTGACGCTCAATTCGAAAAAAAATTTGCGTTAGAGCTGATTGAGGAAATAAAATCGACGGGCAAAAACTTAAAACTAATATACATCTCGCATCGAGATCCTGACTATTATTTTGGTCTGGATGAGTTAACAAAAGCTTTCCCAGAGGCTCAAATCGTATCTACTGCCCAAACAGCTTACGCAATCGAAGCATCTAAAGATGATAAATTAAAGCTTTGGTTACCACAACTAAAGGCTGACGCACCAACTAAAGTGATCATTCCTAACGCAATTCGTACCCTTCCGCTTCTAGAAGGGCATTCATTAGAAATTGTCCGAGCTAAAGATAATCCCATAAATACTTTTGTATGGATTCCAAGCCTGCAAGCAATTGCTGGAGGTGTGTCGGTTTCTACAGATATGCACTTATGGATGACTGATACACAACAGCAAAACGCATTTGAAAAATGGATTGAACAGATCGATATTATGAAAGCATTGCATCCGAAAATAGTAATACCGAGTCATTATAAAAAACTAGATACGGATCCAAAATCTTTGGACTTTGTGCGAGAATACCTCGTATCATACCAGAAAGCAGCTGTGGAAAGTGTCGATGCAGAGAACTTAATTAAGGTGATGGCAGCGAATTACCCCAAATTAACCGTTGACGCAAATTTAAACATAGGTGCAAAAGTTGTGAAGGGAGAACTGGAATGGAAAACCACCGCAGCATTTCCGGCTATAGATCACCATATACGTGTAGACTATGGAAACGGCAAGGCCTATGAAATCGAGTTTGTAGATAATAGACAGCTGCGATTTTTATATTCTTACGACAACGACACGAGGCTGAACGAACTAATAGAGTACGCTGTAAAAGAGGTAAGTCCTAACGTTTTTATGGTTTCTTGGAAAAATAACAACACAGCCAAAGTATCTTTCGTTCAAATACAGAACTGGAATAGCGGAGTTGTATTTTCCAACAATGATTCTAGTGATAATGCAAATCGTCTTATACAAGGAACCGTAGCGCTAAATGATTGATAAGTTCCATTTTTAGTATGAAGTAAGATGGGGATTTGGTGCTATTAGAAGCAGCGCGTACTGTTTCCCCTAGCACAAAATCCTCATGCATTATTAAATTATAAAGTCAAGCTTATTTCAATACTTCGCCAAGAAATAACAACGTATGATTCCAAGCTCTGGCTGCCATTACCGGGTTATAATCCGCGGATTCAGGATTTGTAAAGGTATGTTCTGAATTCGCGTAATTGATAATCTGCCAATCCGCTTTTCCTTCATTCAATTCTACCACTAGATTATCATAATCTGCTTTAGAAATTGATTTATCATTTGCCGCATGCTCAATGAGCACTTTTGGTTTAATAATAGCATTCTTTCTGTCTGCTGCTTTAGAGTATCCACCGTGAATAGACACGATTGCACGAACATCCATATTAGCACGCGCCACTTCCAAAGCACCTATACCACCAAAACAATATCCAATCACAGCTACCCGATCCTTATTGGCACCAGCCTTTTTCAATTCCGTAATAGCAAGCTGAATACGACGCTGATACGCTTTGTAATCCTCTTTATATTGAGTTGCTATCTTAATAGCCTCATCACCATTAGTAGGTACATTTCCTTCACCATAAATATCTGCTATAAATGCAATATAACCCTGCTTTTCTAACTCAAGCGCAGCGGTTTTGGCTTCATTATCTATACCTTTCCACGCGGGTAAGATTAATACACCGGGTAGGTTTTTACCAGCATTAGATGTTATTAAACCGGACAGCTTTTGATTTCCATCTTGATAGTTCACAGGTTTCAACTTCTGTGCTTGAACGTACGATTGACCACTAATCAGTAGCATGATTACAAAAAGGTACTTCTTCATGATTTACTTTGCGTTTAATGAACTTCATTTTTTTTAACCTAAAATAACAAAATTACACAATAAGTATACCAATAAATATTGATTGTAAAAACCAATAAACAACATCTGCTAATATATCGTTCGCACTAGACAGATCACAAGTACTTTCAGAGAATCTTGCAGGCCGCGCAGTCGTTTTATATGGTGCGAAGATCGCCTTTCATCACCAATTGGATTTTCTCTCGGGTAAGTTTTTCGAAGGTTTATGGCAATAATTATAATAACGGATCAAGTCCTGAAATATGACTAAGGCTTAGTTTATTTACGCTACACTTAACCCAAGCTTAACACACGGGTAACCCACACTTATTGCAGAGGTAATAGTTTTGTACAAAACCATATATCTTCATGAAATTATTCTACACGTTTGCCTTACTATTACTATGTTCCAGTACTTTTGCGCAAACCACCATCTTAAAAGGAAAAGTCCTTGACGCCAGTGATAGCTTCTCTTTACCAGGTGCTACACTACGCTTAGAAGAAACGAACCGACACACTGTTTCAGATGCGACCGGATCATTCGAATTCTTAGGTGTACCTGTTGGCACCTACACCATTACTGTAAACTACATGGGTTACCAAGTGTACAGAAAAGAAGTGACTACTAATGGTAAACAAGAAAATATACAGATCTTACTCCAGCCATTGAGCCACTCGTTGGATGAGATTAGCGTAATTGGTGATATTGCAAAGGGACAGGCAAAAGCCTTAAATCAACAAAAGAATAACAGCAACATTACCAACATCATTTCATCGGATCAAGTTGGTCGTTTCCCTGATCAAAACATCGGTGATGCATTAAAGCGCGTACCCGGCATTACGATGCAGAATGATCAAGGTGAAGCTCGTAATATTATTATTCGTGGTCTTTCTCCAGAATTGAACTCCGTGACCATTAACGGCGATCGTATTCCATCCGCCGAAGGCGACAACCGCAACGTACAAATGGACTTGATTCCGGCAGACATGATTTCTAGCATTGAAGTCAATAAAACATTGACGCCGGATATGGATGCTGATGCCATTGGTGGATCGGTGAATTTGGTGACACGAGCTGTCCCCAACAAGCAACGTTTTTCGGCAACGATGAGTGGTGGTTATGCGCCTATTCGCGGAAAAGGTTTGTATAATGGCGCTTTAGTTTATGGCAATCGTTTTATGGACAATAAACTCGGCGTGGTAGTGAGTGGAACTTTGCAAGCACAAAACTTTGGTTCTGACAACGTGGAAGCGACTTGGAAACAAGAAGATGGCCGCACTTTTATGAGCGAAATGGATATTCGTAAATATGATGTACAGCGGATTCGACGAAGCGTATCCTTAGCGACAGATTATGAAATCGACTCTCGTAATCGCATCGAGTTGAATGCTATTTATAACTGGCGAGATGATCGCGAAAACCGTTACCGTACAAGATACACTGGATTGACATGGAATGATGATATTCAAAGTTACACTGGACGTGTACGTAGACAAACTAAAGGCGGTATCGGAAATAGCTTGAATGACAATACGCGATTAGAAACTCAAAAGGTAATGAATTTCTCTGTCAAAGGGGAGCACTTATTAAGCTCTGTCGTAGATTTGGACTGGGCAGCTAGTTATTCTAAAGCTTTGGAAGATCGTCCTAACGAACGTTACATACAATATCAATCTCCAAACAATATTCGTTTGGATCAAGATCTTAGTGATACCTACAGACCATTAGTAGTAGATCCATACCAGGATAATTCGATCTTTAACCTACACCAATTAACAGAAAATCATAACTACACTGCCGAAGATGAATTTGGTTTCAAAGCTAACGTACGTTTTCCATTTAGCGTGATATCGGATCAAAAAGGCCGTATCCGCGTCGGTACGCGTCTTCGTGCTAAAACGAAGTCAAGAGATAACATATTTTATAATTACGCGCCAACCACTGCTTTTGGAAATATGAGTACGTTGCCACTGGAGAATTGGAGCGGTGAAAACTACGCTGCTGGAAGTCAGTATACACCGGGATCATTCGTAGACAAACGTTTTCTAGGTGGATTAGATTTTGCAAACCCAGCTCTATTTACCCAAACCACAAAACCAGATGAATATCTGGCAGTAAATTACAATGCAAAAGAGCTGATCTTTGCTAATTATATTCGCTGGGATCAAAACATCACCGAACGTACTTCCATGATTATTGGAGCGCGTATGGAACTCACTAAGATCGACTATACCGGTAACTACGTTGAAGGTGAAGAAGATTTGCTGGGTGCGGTCAACAATAAAAACAACTATATCAACATTCTGCCAAGCATTTCTTTCAAACATGATGTTACCAATGATTTTATCTTGCGTGCAGCTTATACCACGAGTTTAGCAAGACCCAACTACTACGCTTTAGCTCCCTATGTAAATAGCGTACCAGAGGACAGAGAGATTACAGCTGGTAACCCTAACTTGAAAGCGACCTACTCACACAACTTCGACTTCATGGCGGAAAACTATTTCCAAAATGTCGGTTTGGTATCTGGAGGTGTTTTCTATAAGCGAATGAAAAACTTCATCTACAATTATAGTGATGTGAATTACACGAATGCTAAGTTTGCCAGTGCATTTCCAGGCATCTCAAATCCTATTCCTGTAGATGCAACCGACCAATGGACTTTCGTGCAAGCACGTAATGGTGAGAATGTTGATGTGTATGGATTGGAAGTAGCTTTCCAACGTCAGTTGGACTTCTTACCGGGCAAGTTTTTGAAAGGTTTTGGAGTATATGCTAACTATACCTTCATCAAATCAGTAGCAAAGGGCATTACCAATGATGATGGTGAAGAACGTACTGGTCTTGGATTGCCAAGAACCGCTCCTCATATGTTCAATGCGTCTATTTCTTGGGAAAACAGTCGCTTCTCCGCACGTTTGTCTAGCAACTTTGCAGCAGCATATTTGGACGAGATTGGCGATTCAGAATTTACAGATGCGTACTATGATAAGCAGTTTTTCTTGGACGCAAACGCATCTTACAAGATCACGCCTAAACTACGTATTTTTGGGGAGGCAAATAACTTGACGAACCAACCTTTGCGTTACTACCAAGGTAGCAAAGATCTAATGAGACAATTGGAATATTACCGTGCGAGATATACACTTGGTCTTAAGTTTGACCTGTAGCACTTCGCCAATAACATAACTCAACAAAATGCAACAAAACTTCGGTTTTGTTGCATTTGCTTTAAACACGATAACGAACATGAGACAACTACTAATTACATTCTTTACGGTCGGTATATGCCTATCCAGCCATGCGCAAGAGCAGGTAACTCCTTTTGAGTACGAAAAGGAGACGGGCTATTCTGGAAAAAATATTCCAGGCATCACTTATCAGGACGACAGCTTCAACTTTGTGGTAGTCGGCGATTTTGGCCGCGTCGGAGATTATTACCAACGCGATGTAGCTCGTGAAATGGGACATGCTACGGTGGTGCTGGATGCAAATTTTATCGTATCTGTTGGTGACAACTTTTACCCAGATGGTGTGCAAAGCACACAAGATTATCATTGGATTTCTTCTTTCGAAGAGATTTATAAAGATCCCAGCTTGTACCGCTCATGGTATGTAGCATTGGGCAATCATGATTACCGTGGTAATGTGCAGGCACAGATCGATTATTCTCAAGTGAGTAGAAGATGGAATATGCCAGATCGTTATTACAGCAAAACGTTTGAATTGGAAAACGGTAAGAAAATGCAAATGCTCGTAATCGATACCAATCCATTTATCAAAAGCTATCACAAAAACCCGGAAAAATACCTTCAAATTGCGGAGCAGGATACCGCCGCGCAACGCCAATGGTTGGAAAGCGAACTCGCCAAGAATGATCCTTCTATCGCTTGGAAAGTCGTGGTAGGCCATCATCCACTCTACAGCGGTGGCGTGCGTAAAGAAAGTGCTGATACCAAACTTTTTGAGCAGCAGTTTGCAGATCTATTCGATAAATACAAGGTGGATGCATATATCTGTGGCCATGAACACGACCTCCAAATCATCAAGCCAGCTGGCAGATATACAACGCAATATCTTTCGGGTGCAGGCAGCGAAGTGCGTCAATCGGGCGAACGTGAAGGTACTATCTTCGCAGCCACAGAACCTGGATTTATGACATTTTCTATCGTGAACAACCAATTAACGGTACACGTCGTAAAAGCAGATCCAAAAGGCGCTGCTGTACTCTATAAACACAATACGAATAAATAACTCAACGAAGACAAATGAAACAAATAATCACTTTCAGTTTAGCAATTTGCTTGCTAAGCTCTTGCGGTGATCGCTTAGCCAGCGTCGCTCCTAACGCATTAAAACCAACGATCATCACAGAACCTACGGAGCACGACACAGACGATCCTGCATTTTGGATACATCCTACTGATCCGACCAAAAGTCTGGTTATTGGTACAGATAAGGAAGTAGGCGGCGGTCTATATCTGTACGATTTAGAAGGAAAAATCGTCAACAAATTTCTAGACATGCAGCGCCCAAATAATGTGGATGTAGCTTATGGCTTGGATATTAACGGCGTAAAGACCGATATTGCTGTTACTACAGAGCGAAAATCAAATACAATCCGCATATTTTCTCTGCCTGACTTGAAACCAATCGACAATGGTGGCATACCAATTTTTGAAGGCGAGCAAGGCGAAGACGAGCGTGATGGCATGGGTATCGCCTTATACACGCAAAAAGCTGATTCTACCAGCAGCGCTATTTACGCGATCGTCGGTCGTAAGACTGGCCCTTCGGGCACTTACCTTTGGCAATACAAACTTTCTGCAGGTCAAGACGGTATCGTGCACGGTGAAGTAGTCCGTAAATTTGGTACGTATAGTGGCAAAAAAGAGATTGAAGCCATCGCAGTCGATAATGAGTTGGGCTATGTCTATTATTCGGACGAAACGGCCGGTATTCGTAAGTATTACGCTGATCCTGCCCGTGGCAATGAGGAACTGGCTTTCTTTGGTCAGCAGGACGCGTTACGCGATCACGAAGGTATTGCAATCTATAAAAAGAAAAACGGTACTGGATATATCTTGGTATCAGACCAACAGAAAAATTCTTTTTTGGTGTACGACAGAGCAGGAACAGCGGGTGATCCACACGCGCATATCTTGCTTTCCGAAATCCCAGTTTCTGCTGTAGAGTGTGATGGTGCCGATGCGATCAACTTGAATCTTGGTCCGAAATTTCCAGAGGGTATGTTGGTGGCCATGAGCAACAGCCGCATCTTCCATTATTATGATTGGCGCATCATACAGGAATGGATTGATAACAATCCGGTAAAAAAATAAACAGTACAATCATTACAAAATCGGCTTATCAAAAAAGATAAGCCGATTCTTTTTAAAACGGTAGAAGATAACTTGAAGTATGCTAACGTGATGAAGTATTAAGCTTGACACGGAGCAAAAAATTGGAAGCGGTAATGTACAACCAGTTATCGTCACCGAAAGCACAATTCGCCGTTGCTACACCAGTGTAAATACGACCAAGGAGCTTTCCTTCTTTGCTAATCACAGCAACTCCTTTGCCCGCTCCAACAAAAATATTACCCTGACCATCTACTTTAAAACCATCTGGCACCGCTCCTTCTCCTGAAAACTGCTTCGTGAAATCAAATAAAACTTTGCCATCTCCAACGATCTTGCCATCGTGAAATGGGTACGCTAACAGGTGCGGTTTTTTAGGATCACTCAGGGCTACATACAAGACAGACTCATCCGGCGAAAAGGCAATACCATTTGGTCTCTGTAAATCTGATATGACCTGTTCAACCTTACCATTCGGCGTTATCTTATAAACGCCATCTTCCGCTCTCCCTCGATGGATGGTATCTTTTTCGCGATCGGGCAATCCATAAGGCGGATCTGTGAAAAAGTAGGAACCGTCACTATGTTGACAGATGTCATTAGGAGAATTCAGTCGTTTGCCATTCCACGAATCTGCGAGCGTAACCTTACCGCCCTTACTTAAGGACATCTTGGAGATACGGCGATCTCCGTGTTCGCAGGCTACCAACTCGCCCATGTGATTGATCAACAAACCATTGGAACCCGGCTCGCTACTGTAAGGATGTAAACCTGTATAACCAGATGGAATCAAAAAAGGTTGAAAACCATCTTCTACACTCCATTTATAGATGGTATTCCGTGTTGGGTCGCTGCACAGCAAGAAGCCGTGCTCTGGCACCCAAACTGGGCCTTCTGCCCATGTCATACTATCTGCTAGTATTTGGATGACTTGATCAGGATCAATGATTTTTTTGAAGGAGTTATCCACGCTCTCTATTCTTCCGAGAGCAGGATACGTTTGACCTTTACTTACCAAGGAAAGGAGAACGAAAAAAGTGCAAAATAGGTATCTAATCAACGTCATATCTATCAAATATAACTTTCAGGACTTAGGCACACAAGTCTTATGGACTGATATAAAGAGGATAATGGAATAATAATTGTTATTACAAAAATTCACTATCTATTTGTTAAATATATGAAACAAACGTTCGTATTCATCTTTGTGCTTGCATTATCGAGCATTCTGAGTTCTAATGGCTTTGCCCAACAAAGTGACAATCGCACCAAAATACAGTTAACAATTACTTTTGAAGGGAAAGAGATTGTAACAGATCTGACTGGAGTCAGTACTTCATTCTCTAGAAACCCAGAGAATGTGGAGACCTCGGCGTCTGCTGCGAAAGATACTGTCAAAGCGACGACCACTGATTACTATGGAGGCAACATATATCTGGGTGTAGATGCTCATCAAATCAGTGATGATATGTTGCGCGTATTCTCTAAAAAACAAACGCGCTTTGATGGAAAGATCACCGTTGTAGATACTTATGCGCGTACACCCGACCGTGCGATTACATTCAAGGACGCTGCTGTACTAAGTTTTTCTCAGCAAATGTCTACCTATGGCGAATCATATGGCAATTCTGCGATGACATTTAGCTGTAAAGAGATTGCTGTAAATGGGATAGATATCGAGCAGTAAAACTTGTATGAAACGTTTTTATCAAACGCGTTGGGAAATCATGCCTGACCGTATTGTGCTATATCCTCATCGGACGTTTAGCATGATAGCTATTTTCTTGTTACTCTTGGGGACTGGATTAGCAGTTCTGCTATATAATCAAGGTGAAAATCTGAAATCACTTTGGCCAATTGCTTTGGCATGGTTACTAGTTACCATCCTTTTAGGCGCATCGGCTCGGAATTGCTTAGTCTTCGATAACCAAGCGGGTATGCTGTACCATAAATGGTTAGGAATACTTACGACTAGGAACCTTTCTTTTAGCGAATTGTACGGAATTAATGTAGTTAATCAGAGTGGATTAGGTGGCTATAGCTACAAATTGTTCCGTAAAAAAGCCCGCTACGGCCGAGGCATTGCCGTTTCATCTGGATATAGCAAAGCAAATGACGAAAATGCAGTAGCTTTCGTGACCGAAGTGATTCCTAAAATTCATGCTTTCCTCGATCAGCATGATAAATTATCAAATCCGGAGATCGTACCAGTGACTTCGCTACGCTATTTCCGGCAAGATGGAGATCAATATGTGGTACGGGGCGCTAAGTTGTCGAATATATTATATGGGTTGTTATTCATCATTATGTCTATATGGATTGCGTTAGGCGTGCCGGAGAAAACCTTCGGCATCTATATTGCACAAGTGTTCGTCTTGTTATTGGTCGTTATCTTCGTGAATAGTATTTTTATCAAATTCGTCTTTGACCCTCAACAGCGCACTGTGAAAAGGACAGCACTCTTTTCATACATGAATAAGGAATACAGTTTTGAGCACTTTTTAGGAGTACAAGCTGTACGTCACACCACTAATATGATCTACACGGGCACTTCGGTACATCTACATTTTTTGGATGTACCAAAAAGCAATAAAGCGATCGAATTAGAAGTCGCCTCTTACTACCGTGTAAAGAACGTGGATCGCTTTATCCAAGAGTTTCATCAAGTGATGCCATTGCAGGATTCACCATCATCCACTGCCGCGTCTATCTAGTATATTCTCGAATTGCGCTTTTTATCTGCAAATATTAAAAACATAGTAATGGCTAAAATTCTAGCAAAATCGTATCTTGTATTGAATATCAACCGCTTAACTAATTATTTTTAATAACTCTACCTTTTTTAAATCATCTTAAAAAGAAAAACATGAATTCTAAAACGCAATCTATTTTAAGTTATCTCGGTATTTTATGGTTAATCGCTTACTTCTTGGGCAAGGATCAGCGTGACAGTTTGAGTCTATATCACTTGAAACAGGGTTTCGGTCTATTATTGACAGGTGTGATTATCAACGCTGTAGGATATATACTGGTTAGCGTTGTTACTGCCTTAGCATTTGTCATCAATATTATCGGTATCATCTTCCTGATTTTTATCGTGCTTGGTGTACTGAATGCTGTCAATGAGGTTCGCAAACCATTACCTCTGATCGGACATCTATTCGAAAATCAATTTTCATTCCTTGATTAATCTCTTGTTGATCCGCTCAGCTTGCGCGATGTATCACGCGAGCTAACGGAGGCATTTACGATCATATTTCGATGCAAAAGAGATATCCTCTTTTGCATCTTTTTTTGCATTAAAGAACTGGATTGGAAGCCTTCTTGCATGTATTGAATGATTTTTGGGGAATCGGGTGATCTAACCTTTTGACTATGTACGCTTTTAATTACCTTTGCGGCACATCTGTAAAACATCATGACGGTATCCAACGCCAACCAAGATACGGAAGACATTGTGCTGAATAAAAGTAGAATTCGTCTCGCCGTTGCTGCTTTCTATTTTTGTCAAGGACTCGCATTTGCCTCTTGGGCAAGTCGAATTCCGACCATCAAACAGCATCTCGGACTTTCTGAGGCACAGCTTGGCACCGTCTTACTCATGTTGCCGATTGGTCAATTATTAACCATGCCTCTATCAGGACGTTTAGTTTCTAAATATGGAAGCCATCGCGTCCTCCCGATCGTCGGGTTTCTGTACGTGGCCAATCTTTTTACCATTGCGCTAGCTCCCAATATGTGGGCTTTGGGCGCGGCACTCCTTTTCTTCGGCATCATTGGCAATATGTGCAACATTTCGGTAAACACGCAAGGGGTATTGGCAGAAGGAATTTATGAACGTTCGATCATGTCTTCTTTCCATGGCACGTGGAGCATTGCCGGCTTTACGGGTGCCTTGATTGGCTTAATCTGCATGACGCTTAAACTCTCCATAGAGACACATTTTCTAATTATTACCGGTATCGTATGGACACTGAATCTGTTGAACAGAAAATATTTAGCACTGCCATCGGGTATACAAACTAAAAAAGGCGGATTTGCTTTTAAGCCCGATAAATTGTTGATTTCCTTAGGCGTCGTTGGCTTTTGTAGCATGGCGACCGAAGGCGCGATGTTTGATTGGTCTGGCGTATATTTCGATGAGGTAGTGCACGCGCCAAAAAGTCTTATTGTGTTGGGTTATGCGGCATTTATGGTCATGATGGCTTTGGCTCGCTTTATTGGTGACAAAGCACTTTCTAGATTTGGAAGACAACGCATGTTGCAAGGAAGTGGTATTTTGATGTTTGTGGGAATGGCAATCGCTGTGTCCTATCCTAGCCTAATTGCAAGTACTTTGGGTTTTATGCTGGTTGGCCTTGGTGTTGCGTGTAATGTGCCTGTTGTGTATTCGGTAGCGGGCAAACATCCAACCATTTCATCTGGTATGGCGCTAGCCATGGTTTCAAGCTTGAGTTACCTTGGCTTTTTGATCGGTCCACCACTGATCGGTTATATCGCCGAACTATCAAGCTTGCGCTTTTCTTACGGCGTATTTTCCCTGTTTGGAATTGTCTTGTGTACCATGTGTACTATCCTACCAGTCTTTAAAAATTCGTAGTAAGAGCTTATAGGCGATCTACCAATTGTTTGATAGGATGCAGATTTGCATCTTTAAATTCGACTGTACCTGATAAATTAATTACAGTTTCTGTATTATGAGTTCCTACGAAAGTACCTTTTTGGATCTTTTGTAGCCAAGAAGGTAATGGTATTGGAGCTTGCCAGATATCGGGCTGTTGGTATTTCAAGAAGAAATGATCTGTTTGCGGTGCTAACTGCGCTGAACTAATAGCTTGTTGGCTATCGGTACTTAGCAAAAGCAGTTGGCCAGCTTGCTGTTTATAAAACTTGTAAAACAGCTTTTCTGGCAAGTACGACAGGAGATGTGGCGACGCCATAAATGCTAAGTTCAAATAAGGAACTGTCTCATTTCGTAGCTCACGCTTTTCCACCATTTCAAAATTGTCATCGTAATCGTAGGTAATGATGGTATCTGATTGTATAACTGCTTCGTTTTTCCATTGCAATTCCCAATAATTGCCCAAATAAGGCTCGATCTCTTGCCAAGGTAATCCTTGCGCTTGTAATAAATCTTTATGCTTGGCTAACCAAGGTCGAATATCGGCATGAAGGCGCATTGACAGGATGTTATCGTCTGGAAACGCAGCACCTAGCGGCTTGTTGCTGAATCGCCTTTCTGAATCATCCAACAAACCTACTACACCTAATTTACCAGCACTAAGATCCATTGACCAAAAGTCGTCTTTTGCTGGTTGCCAAAAGATGATATCTCCTTTAGCCGCGGTAGGTCGTTGGTCAATTATAGTACTTATTTCGATAAGATCAGCTTGTGCATCCAGTATTTGCTTCATCAGTTCGACAACTTCATCGCTCTTTTTTGGATTCCAAGCCAACACCACTTGCTGCTCGTTGCCAACGATAAACAAGCTCTTATTCGTGGTATTAGCAGACCAAAAATAGGAATTATCGGATGGCAGATCAATCTGCCATCCGATAATAGATAATACCTGTTGCAGTCGCGACAAATCATCTATCGTTTGGATGCTGAAATAGCCATTGCTTCCGGCAGGAACATCGAAAAAATACATATTCGCTGGCAGCGAGATACCTAAATTCCAAGGACGTAGTTTCTGGAGATCAGTGTTGGCCGCTGTATCTCTCGCCGCACCAAAATAAGCCCTTGGATTCCACAAGGCATTGCCTGCCAACTCGCGAATAATTTGATCAGATCTGATTTCCAAAATTGCGGTCGCATCGCGATGTACCCATTGTGATTGCGAACGCATATTCCTGTACGAGAAAAAGAGAACCAAACCTAAAGCAAGAACGCCAAAGGGCAAGAAAACCCATCCTAATACTCGTACAAATCTTTTCATGTTTCTTATTTTATAGTAGGAACAAACTCATTCAACAAATCGAATAAAAAGGCTAATGCATTGCCTTTGCGATCTGGAAAATCAATAGATAGCTCGGCAGAAACTTTGTTTCCTTTCATACCCGGAGACCGCACTACGAAGTCGCCATATTGTCCGAGTTCTTCTACTGTAGAACGTAATTGGCGCTCTACAGGTATATCCATTCGATCAAACAGTTCTGGTGCCTTTTTTGTGTTGAACAAAACTGAAAATGCATCTTTTTTAGCGATTTGCATGTAAGGCTTGTGCCCTTTTCCTGGATACTTATTCGTATTGATCTCTTGCATTTTGGCTTGATTACTACCCACGAATACGATTCCGTCTTTGATCAAGAAATACAGCTGTAAAGCCGAACCGTATGACTTCGGTAGTGCATATACACCATCGTGATTCTCTACCTTAAGCTCACTCTGTCCTGCTTCGAGCAATCTTTCGAAGATGCGTGTATCGTCCGAAGAAAACATCCACAAGAAGTCTGGTAACTGCTCGGTCTTAGTTTTCTCTACTTCCTGATAATTATAATCTTCATCATACACATAGTCTGTATAGCTCACTTCTACCGGCGTTACACCGTGTAAGACCAAGAGGTTATCGCCTTTGAAGACTTTGCCTATGGCCTTTTCGTCCAGAATCACATCGAAGAATAATGCGGTAAGGTCGACATATTTGTCGTACCTACCCGCCATCGGCCCATAATATCGCTGAAAGATCTGTGGCATATATTTGATATAAGCTTCGGTATCCATCGCAAAAGACATAAAACCAAGAACATCTTTATCTAAGTATCGCAGGAACTTGCGATTCATCTTCTTAGCATAAATTGCTTTGAAGTAGCGACTCATTTCTTTGTCCAATGTAGCATCGCCGCGAATGACCAACTTATTGCCTTCCACGACCATTTGTCCGCTCACCATATCGATACCATAATCAATTTTTGGCATCTTCCCCATGCCGACTACACTATACAATAAGTGTGCTGGCAGATAAGATTGATAAATTGCACCAAAATCTTGCAAACGTAAGTCTGCGATCACATCGTCTCCCATCTTTCCGACCTTGTGTTTCTTCGCATAAGAAGGGGCTGTACCAGTCGTAATTTCTTGCATGCGTTGATCAATCCACTGGTTTAGTAAGATATTGACCATCGAATCACGTGTAGTCGTATAACGACGGTATTCTAGGTAATAATCATCCGCATATCCTTCTTGACTGAGTACCGAATCGACTTCATCATACATATCCGGCAATTGAGGCGGCGCTACGGTAATGATTTGAACATTGGAGGTATCGGATAGAACAGCAACAGAATCATCGATATCAGCCCAATAATCTTCCCAGTACTCATCTTCTGCTATCGTGGTGTCAGCAGTTGCCCAATCATCGTATTCTGTATAAACAGAATCGGTAAGCACAGCAGCATCGTCGCTACCATAATCGTATGATGGATAGGCCTCAGCAACTGGTTCTGGAAGCATATATCGCTCTACGATATCAGGTCTTTCAAAATAGTGTTCAAAGAAGCTTGCGCCTAATACATAAGCAGTGTTTTTGTCCCAGCTAACGCGAATGGTACGATCTTTATTATAGATACTTTTCAAGCCATTGACTATTTCTATCTTACGATCGGGGCCGACAAGTGATTCAAACTTGTCAGCATCTACTAAGGGTAACAATCCACCAAAGAACTGTACGCTATCGCTAGATTGCATATAAAAATAGGCTTTAGAGTCGTAATCGATTCCGACATCTTCGAGTTTATTGAACGTTCCGGTTCCTGCAGCACTGATCGTATCAAATACACCTACTTTTTGAAAAAAAGTATTGACATCATCTATTGCGAGATGCTTAAATACCGCTTTGGTATTTACCGTAATGAGCACATTGGCCTCAGCAGGAACCTTACTGATCAAATCCTGTGCTTTCACATACAGGATGGTTGGTAACAGCAAAATTGCCGTTATGATTGATTTAATTTTCATATTGAATTGTACTACTTATATCACTTGCTTAGTTGAATCCTATTGGATAAATTGACCCGCCCCTCGATCACTTGTAATGCTGGCACTTTCAGCATGGTTGCTTTTTTATTGGAGGATATTTTAGCATGCGAATTCGAAACAGAATTTATCGGCCTATCGAAGCGATAAATTGCCGAATAATAGGCATCGCTAAAACTCTTTTTGCTTTCGGGGCTTAATGATTCGAGTTTCTTTTTGGCTTCAGGATTAGGATTGGATTTACGCTCAAAAACGCCCGTTTTGGGTTGATAAGTAAAGCTAGAGTAACCGTTCATATCAACATCTAATTGTTTTGATAAAGTACGCGTAAAGGTATTTAATGCTTCTACAGAGGTGAAATTGCAGGATAGCGTACCAATGAAGTTAGTAAAGTCTAGCGAATGCTGTACATTAGATATACCAGGCGTTTTCTGCAAAATCGATACGATTGTTGCCATCTCTGCTCGAATATCTGCCTGTTTTGGAATTTTAATGCCGTCTACTTTATCCAATTTCATTAGTGAGGCTACCTTGATCTTGCTTTTGCTGAGGTTCATCGTGGCCTTGATCGTTCCGGCACCATTATTATGCATTGTAACTTCCTCGACAACATCAAAACAACCGGATAATAGAACACTGACTAGGAGCAAAATGAGTAGGCGACTAAAATTTACAATCATAAGTATATGTGTTAGGTGGAATTGTCCTCCTACTATCAAATTTGATGCTAAAATATCGATTATCTTTTGTATTCCTAAAAAATGGTAAATAACCCACTGTACTTCATAATGAATAATTAGATGAGATAGCCTATTTTTCTGACAAGAAATACGATAACAGCGAGATGATCAGTACCGATTTTTACAGATAAGTCATGTTAGCAAATTATCAAGTATGTTATAATTTCTATGTTTTGTACCATTAATTTCACTTTACTTACCTTTTAATGGACATTACCTATTCATAGCTTTGCGATAGTAAATTAAAGAGTTAAGGTATATGATGACAGGAGTTGTCAACTACGCAATACACTCTATTATAGGCAAACGCCTTTTATAAACTGAAATATAATTGATAAACATCTTAAGATTGCTCATACCGATGATTAGCATGAAATACTATTGCTGACAACTTATAAATAAGCTTATATGAAATTCGTAACATATCAAATAAAGGACAAAAATAAACTGGGATTGTATCTCAACGGTGTGGTAATCGATTTACACGATGCCGATGCGTCCATTACAGAGTCTATGAAGGAATTTTTAGCCGATTGGAATACAAACATAGCTAGAGCGAAAGTTATTGCTGACAGTAGGGATTACACGTTTACGATATAGCTTCGAGCAGAAATAAAAGAAATACATCTGCGCGCTATCGCTTCGCAAGACAAATATCTATTTATAAACGAAGAGTACGCGATCATAGGTAAAAACTTACTTAGAACTTGATGAACCTACCAACAACCAAATATGTTAAGATATGAATCAGTATCTCGCCTCTATCCTTCCACAGTAATGGAGGTCTCGTAAGAAAATTATATGACTTCGAAATATTTTACCATTTTTTAGTTCATAATTACCTTTTTAGATGGAAATGGCTGACTATTTTTACCAAAGTTAACTTATGATTAAAAAAGCATCACGATAAAACCTGGTGCTTGTGAGGATACGCCGAGCTGTATATGACTAGTATGTCATTAGTCACCTCTATTATTAAGTCCTTTAATTGCATAAGATATCTGAACATGAAATACCTTCATGTGATACTAGCTTAACATTAACACGATTCTGTTAATCGCTAAAACACTAACGATAAAAGCGCAGCAAGCACCAGTACTTGCAAGTCAGTATACTATCTAATCAAGAAAATATGAATGGACAAAAGAATCTGAAACAAGTAATTATAGCGTCAGCGACAGGCAGTTTAATAGAATGGTACGATTTACTTTTAGCTATCATATTATCTCCTACACTGAGCCGACATCTTTTTCCAGAAGGAGAATCCAGATTTTTGGAAACCTTGGCTATTGTGGTATCCTCTTATCTTATTCGACCACTGGGATCGTTGGTGTTCGGTTTTATAGGAGATAAGAGCGGTCGTAAAAAATCTTTCTTATTGTCGCTATTGCTGATGGGAGGTGCTACTTTCCTCATTGGCTGTATTCCTACTTTTGGTGATATCGGTTGGTTAGCCCCACTCGCGCTACTAATTTTGCGCTTGTGCCAAGGTCTAGCGGTAAGCGGTGAATATGCAGGTGGTATTATTTATGTAGCTGAACATGCTCCTAAAGGTAAGCGCGGATTTTACACTGGTTTTATTCAGGCCACCATCCCTTTAGGTTTATTAATATGTCTGCTAGTGGTATACACAACGGAATTTTTAATGACAGCAGAAACATTTGAAGCATATGGATGGCGAATTCCTTTTTTGCTCAGCGCCCTTTTGGTTGGAGTTAGCTATTATATTCGTCGCAATTTGGGAGAAAGTCCTATGTATAAAAACTTGAAAACTGCTGGAAAATTAAGTACAAACCCAGTTAAGGAAACCTTTAAAACTAAAGGTAATATGCGACTTATCTTGTTAGCTGTTTTTGGCGGAAATGCAGCACAAGCCACGATTATGCAATCAGCGCAATTCCTAACGCTATTTTTTCTACAACGATCTGCCTACATAGAATTCAATACTAGCATTCTGATTTTGGGGACTGCTACATTACTAGCCCTCCCTTTCTTTCAATATTTCTCTGCCTTGAGCGATCGTATTGGCCGAAAAAAGGTAATCATACCCGGATTGCTACTTAGCGCGGTATCCCTACCAATCATTTTTTATGGTTACGGAGCTATTGGGAATCCTGATGGACTGCAGTTCGTACATAGTATCTCTGTTATCTCGACATTGAAATTAGCAGGTTTGTCATTTATACTTTGTTTTGCGAGTGCGGTGGTCTATGGGCCGATGGGCATTTTCTTGCTCGAACTTTTCCCTACCAAAATAAGATACACCAGTATGGCTTTTGCATACAACATTGGAAATGGCGTATTGGGCGGCTCTACTACTTTGATTGGTGAAGCATTACGCAAATCAGCCATCTTCAGTCCGATCATAGCGCCATTTATTATTCTTTTGTATCCTTTGATCTTGATTGTGACAGCTATCATCGTAAGTTTAGGTTGGGTTCCGGAGACGTACCATAATTCACTCCATGACGAGGAGGGTAAGAGTTAAAGAATTAGTTAAACAAACCGCATAACACCATGAAGTTCATTACATTTCAAAAACAAACACAACAGAAAACAGGACTATACCACGACGGCAAGATTACCGATTTAAACGTGGTGGATAATTCTATTCCTGTACAAATGCGAGATTTGTTACAAAATTGGGATCAAAATATAGTAAAAGCGTAAGCCGTGCTTGATGGCGATAATGGTCAGTGGAATTATGCAGCGCATTATAATTTGCTTGCTCCTGTGCCACACCCGGCATCTTGTCGAGATGGCTATTCATTTAGACAGCATGTTGCCGCTGCTAGACGGAATCGCGGCGTACCCATGATTGAAGAATTTGATCAATTTCCTATTTTCTATTTTACGAATCATAGAAGTATTCAGGGGCCAGAAGAAATACATTGTATGCCTGATCACTTCGATAAATTAGATGTTGAACTCGAAACCGCTATAGTGGTTTGCCGTGACGGACGGAACTTCACAGCAGATGAAGCTGAGAAATATATTGGCGGATACATGATCATGAATGATATGAGTGCTCGAACATTGCAAATGGAAGAAATGAAACTCAATCTGGGGCCAGCGAAAGGTAATGATTTTTGTACCGTAATCGGGCCGTGGCTGGTAATACCAGACGAGCTTGAACCATGTGCCGTGTCAGCAAAATACATCCATTGAGAGATCATGGTGGCGCAGGTATATTGGTCGTAGCCGAAGTAATAACCATGCATTTGGATGAAGAAATCTTGGATGAGGATAGTCTTATCGATCCGTTGAAAGTACGGCAAGTTGCAAGTCTTGGAGGTGATTACTATATAGATGCTCGCCCCGAATATCTCTTCAAAATACCCAAACCAATTGCTACACGTGGGATCGGTGTGGACAATTTGCCAAAAAAAGTGAAGCAGAATCCAACCCTAACTGGAAATCATCTTTGGCAGTTGGCTAATGTGGCTAAAATACCTTCTATGGATATCGGCTACCACGATCCTAGCCGTCACAGCGGTTGGCGAACCTAAGGATCTGAAGCCAAAAACATCCGTGAATAATAACTTGATGAAAGCAAGATCATTTGACGGCTTTACCATACAGCCAACCAAAGATTTTTTGGAAAGCCGCAAAATCATTTTATACAATAGTGATTTGCATATTGCATTAGCTGCTCCACAAAAAGGATTGACAGACTATTTTTATAAAAATGCCGACCTATAGGGATTAAGGTTTCGAAATAATTAGTCCTCCTTCCACTTTTTCACCATTTATTTTTCAATAATTACCTTTTCACTTAAATAACAATATTTTAACTTTAACACATCAATTAAAATATAGTTTTGGATATTTTTTATACAAACCTAATAATATGCTTAAAAAAGAAAAAATTTTTAATTTTTTTTGGGTAGTGCATAAAATATAAGAGTCTCTGCAATACTTCATGTCTATTATACCGTGTTGCAAAAGATATTGTGCACGTAGATACATCAGTAGAGATAAGTTAGATCGGGACTATAAGATTCTAACACACTAAAAAACATATCTAGTAAATAGATATAGCCAATTCTTACACAGATTAGGTATCGCAATATTAATAGCAAGAAGTTGCTATGGTGTAGACTTTAGTAGTGATCCCCCAATAGTCTGAGAAAATTTCGTATTGCATAATATGAAAACTTGCGCCAGTACAGAAAGACGAGAATGGATGATACTAAGGCCTAAAATTAATGGTAAAAAAATAGTGAGGCAAAACCAATATGACTTTTAAAGAACCTGATATACCAAACGTACATCCCAATCTCGACCGATTAACTGGTATAGTAAGGAACATCTTTTTGATTTCTACTAAGTAACGAAATCGGTCACTGTTAATCTTCAATTACGAAAATTGGATTACGGAAACTAAATCATTTACAACCCTTCTTAACCGAAAAAAAAATGAATATTACTCTTACTAAAACAGCCATATCTACTATAATGTGTTTTGTGCTCTACACTGCCTCGGCACAAGACACTTTGAACATCTCCGGAATGCCCGAAAGTCCCGAGAAAAGAGACTTAAGAGTGTCCCTCAACGCTGATGGTTCTAAATTTGTTCAATTCATCCTTTGGAATCAAGTCTGGGTACGTCATTTCGAAAATAATCCCGGAACTATGGTAAACGATAATCCGACAAATTATACCACAGATATCGCGTTACGAAGGATCCGAGCTATCGCTTTATTAAATTTATCACCCCGATATCGCTTTTTTGTCAATCTGGGTATTGATAATCAAACTTATAATACCGGTGGAGGAACTGGAAGTGGTCCCACAGGAATGGGTAAAAGAGCAGATTTTTATTACCATGATGCCTACAATGAATACACTTTGATACCTGACAAAAATCAGACATCAGGAGAAGCCAGTAATTTCACGTTGAACATTGGAGCGGGCTTACACGGATGGAATGGTGTCTCACGCATGTATAATGGCAATGGGATAACTACTTTGGGAATTGATATCATGCCTCCTTCTGCTACAACAGATCTTACGGATCAGTTCGGTCGCCAGTTAGGCATGTACGTACGAGGACATTGGAGTAATCTGAGTTACCGTTTTGCTGCTAATAAACCATTTGCAACAAATCTTATTCCACAAGTTGGCGGGCCAGCAGTAGACAATAATAGCAAAGGCAATCTGGCGTATAGTTCTTATTTAACTTACAATTTTTGGGAACGAGAAAGTCAAGATGTATCAGTATTTTCATTCAACTATCTAGGTTCCAAGAAAGTACTCAATATCGGCTCTGGTTTTTACACCACAGCCAATGCGACTATGTCGCAACCTTCTGAAGGAATTTTTAAGAATCATGCTATTACCATCTTAGGTGCTGATGTATTTCTAGATATGCCGACAGGTCACCGAGGCGCTGCATTTACGACATACATATCATATTACAGTTATCGACTTGGGCCAAACTATGTTCGCAATATCGGTTTGATGAATCCCGGTGTACCTGATCCCAACTTTACAGGACAACGTGGTTTTGGAGCGGGAAATAGCCAACTGATTGCTGGAACTGGAGATGTGTGGTATGGTCAAGCAGGTTATCTAATACCAAAAGTAGAATATCTACCACGTCTTCAACCCTTTGTTGCGCTATTTTCACGTAATTTTGATGCCGTTAATCAAAGTGGAAACACGTACCAAGCGGGTGTGAATTTCTTGATTGATCATCATAGATCTAAAATCACTTTTCAATTCGATAGCAGACCAATATACGACGATGTGTCTCGAAGGATCTTTCGCCGAGGCAAGGAGTTTTATCTCGGAGCACAGCTCTTCTTTTGAAAGATAGCCAGGTTAGTAAAAATTTGAATAAAAATAGAACAATGCCTCAAAATACTATAAAAAGAATCCCCCGAAAGCCAACACTTTCGGGGGATTCTTTAATATGAAAAAAAACAAGCTGTTATATCGCCCAAGCTTTATCCCCCTTCTTATATGGGAACTCTCCGTCATAACGACCAGGAATCTTCACATAATTCAGTGCTTGCTTCATACCTACTTCAGAAGTGAAGAATCCAGTCAGCGTCAGTTGCTTCAACATCGTGAAGAAATGATTAGGATCTTCCTCTTTCTTATTTGTCTGGTATTCTTTCGCTTCTTTGTCATATTCATTCACAAAAGTGAGCTGCTCTTCAGGGGTTAGCTGTTGGAAATCTTTGCCGTGCTTTTCATTGGCACGATCATCGATTTTGCCGAGGCCTTCCATGAAAGCTTTTTGATCTTCCGGTGAATAACAATCGCGAATCATAACAGGAATGAATTCTCCTACACCAGCCTCTTTGGCTCCTGGTGTTGAAGTTTTAGGTAGAATTGCTTCTGCTAAATCTCCTAAAAGGTTCATCGTGTCTTTCTCAAAAAGTGAAGCGACTTCCTTAGACGCTGTTCGTGTACAGCCCTCCAAAAACAGACTGCTTCCGATTACGGCGCCGCCCATTAATAGTGCTACACGTTGAATGGCTTCTCTTCTATTCATTTTTTTAATGCTTAAAACTTATACTTCATTTCCCAGCCCGAACGGTACTCACGCTTCACGAATTGGTTGACCATATCAAAGTTTGTTACTTTCATATTGTCATTATCCCATAACAATTTCAAGTTACGGCCTGGGTATTTACCATCAACATTCATATCTGCACCGCGGATCGCTAAGTTTGCCATTAGTAGACACTCTGTCAACGGACCAGAAATCTCGAAAGGTGCACTCACCTCTTTCTTGCCATATCCCGCAATACAAGCTTCTACCCATTGTGCGTAGTGACCTGATGCTTGACCTGGCACGCGCTCGTATTTTAAGGCTACTTGCTCTTTACGTGAAGTAGGCAACAAACGTGCATTTTCACCATACGTATCAGCCAAGATTTTACCTTTTGTACCGATCATCAAAATACCATTACCACCATCTCCGAAGATTTCGTTTGCTTCTAATTCTTCTGGACGTGCTGGTTGAATACCACCATCCATCCAATGCAAGGTAACTGGTCCAGCAGTACGATCTGTTTTCGGGAAAGTCATCGTAGCGTGGCTGGACGGAGGACAACTTTCTGGGAATACACCACGTTTGAACTCGTCAACATATACCGTACCCACACTCGCATGTACGTCTTGTACATATTGCAAGCCTAGTACGCTGAAAGGAACTTCTACTAAGTGACATCCCATATCACCTAAAGCTCCCGTACCATAATCCCACCATCCGCGCCAGTTAAATGGTACGAGGTGATCTACGTAATCTTTTTGTGGCGCAGTACCTAACCAAAGATCCCAATCCAATTCCTTAGGAATTTCGGCTTTACCTGCTGGCCATTTGATACCTTGAGGCCATACTGGTCTGTCTGTCCAACAATATACCGTATGTACATCGCCCACTAGACCAGCTTCGTACCACTCTTTTACTTGACGCGTACCATCATTTGATGACCCTTGGTTACCCATTTGAGTAACTACTTTATAGCGTTTGGCAGCATCGGTAAGCACACGAGCTTCCCAGATATCGTGCGTTAAAGGTTTCTGAACATACACGTGTTTGCCCAACTCCATAGCTGCTAGTGCGTGTATAGCGTGGTTGTGATCTGGTCCAGAAACAGAAACTGCATCAATATGTTTGTGCTCTTTGTCGAGCATCTCACGGTAATCTTTATAATATTTAGCTTTCGGGAAGCGACCTCTAGTTTTTGCAGAACGACGATCATCTACATCACAAAGGAATGCAATCTCTGCTTTTCCACTGTCATAAAACGATTTGATATCGCTTTCGCCCTTACCGCCCACACCGATACCTGCAACCATTAGCTTATCGCTTGGTGCTACAAATCCCGATCCGCCCAAGACATGACGAGGAACAATCGTAAAAGCTGCAGCTGCAACCGCCGCTTGCTTTATGAAACTTCTTCTTGAATTCTTATCACTCATGTTTTTTAGTGTTTATTAGGTGTTTTGTTTTTATAGGTTTCCTTTTTTCAATTCGCTAACTGCATAGTCTACCGCACGGGCAGTCAATGCCATGTACGTTAGTGAAGGGTTGACACAAGCTCCAGAGGCCATAGCCGCACCATCGGTCACAAAAACATTTTTCGCATCCCAAACTTGATTATGCTTGTTTAATACCGAATTTTTAGGATCTGTACCCATACGTGCTGTTCCCATCTCATGAATACCTTGACCGAAGCCATATCCACTATCATAAGTATGCACATCTTTGGCACCGACAGATTCCAACATTTCTTGCATCTCAGACATCATGTCTGGTCTCATCTTCTTCTCATTGTCTTTGATCTCCATGTCCATTTTCAAAACCGGCAATCCCCACTTATCTTTCACGGATTTGTCTAGAGAGATCTTGTTTTCATGGTATGGCAATATTTCGCCAAATGCGGTAAAACCGACACTCCAATTACCCGGTTCGGTCATTGCATCTTTCCATGCACCACCAACTGACATCTCGGCTACCTCGCCAGACCAACGGCCACGACTTGCTGCACCTTGATATCCAAATCCACGTACGTAATCGCGTTTCTTATCGTCGCCCGGTACATTTTGGAAACGTGGCACATATAAACCTGTCGGACGACGTCCATAGAAATATTTGTCTTCGAATCCTTCAATTCGTCCACCAGCACCTAGGCGAAAATGGTGATCCATCGCATTGTGACCTAGCTCGCCACTGCTACTTCCCAAGCCACCTTCCCAAACATCGGTAGCGGAGTTCATCAATACCCAAGTAGAGTTGAATGCCGACGCACAGACAAATACAATTTTCGCATAGTATTCATATGTTTTCCCTGTTTCTGCATCAACAATCTCCACACCTGTAGCTTTTTGAGTGTCTTTATCGTACAAGATACGCGTCACGATAGAGAAAGGGCGCAAGGTCAGATTTCCAGTTTTCATAGCTGGCGGCAATGTGGATGATTGGGTACTAAAGTATGCACCGAAGTTACAACCTAACCAACATTGATTTTGATACTGACAATTAACTCGTCCGTGATGAGGAACGGTGATATTGGCGGTACGCCCCATGATAAAGTGACGTTTACCACCATAGTTTTTCTTAATACGCTCTACTAAGTCTTTCTCCACCGCATTGAAAGGCATCGCTGGCATAAAATCGCCATCCGGCAATACATCTAGACCATCTCTATTTCCAGAGATACCAGCCCACTTCTCCGCATAGCTGTACCAAGGTGCGATATCTTTATACCGAATCGGCCAATCTGTTCCGTGTCCGTCTTTCAAGTTAGCTTCAAAATCCAGATCAGAAAAACGGTAACTTTGACGTCCCCACATGAGAGAGCGACCACCTACGTGATAACCTCTGTACCAGTCAAAACGTTTCTCTTCGGTATACGGGCTTTCTTTTTCGTTCACCCAAAAATCTAGATTTTTCTCGTTCAAAGCGTAGTCGCGACGCAGTACCGGATAGTCTTCTTCCATCTGCTGGGTACGACCTCCACGGTGCTCATATTCCCAAGTATCTTTATTAGCATGATAGTCTTTTACGTGTTCTACATTACGTCCACGTTCTAGCATGATAGTCTTTAGGCCTTTTTCCGTCAACTCCTTAGCAGCCCATCCGCCACTGATTCCGGAACCTATAACAATTGCGTCATACGTATTACTTTGTACCATTATCTCGTGTTTTATAATTTCCCAAATACTGTTTATTCTGCATTAGCTACATTTCTCGCTGTCGTGTCTTTAAACATCAACAAGAAGATCACTAACACGGCAAATGCAATTCCGGCTGGAATTAACCAGATGGTCTCCCAATTATGACCACCATCAGCCGTTACATAACTTTCTACGATTTTACCCGACAACAAAGATCCGATCAACATACCTACACCGTAAGTTGCTAATGAGATGAAACCTTGTGCCGCACTTTTAATTTTTGGGCCAGCTAGTTTATCAGTATAAATTTGCCCTGTCACAAAGAAAAAGTCATAACAGATACCGTGCAATACAATACCCATTACCAACATCCAATATCCTTGACCAGCATCACCAAACGCAAAAAATGCATATCTCAAGACCCAAGCCAGCATACCAATACCCAACATCTTCTTGACTCCTAAACGCACAAATAAGAAAGGCATTACTAATAGAAATAAGGTTTCAGATACTTGGCCTAATGACTGTACCGCGGCGGCAGATTGCATACCGATCTCATTCAGATAGATATTAGTAAAGTTATAATAGAAGGTAAGCGGCACGCAGATCGCGATGGATGACAAGAAAAACAATAAGAACGATTTGTTTTTCAACAAAGCAAAAGCTTCCAAACCAAGAATCTCACCGATTGTTGTTTTTTCGTTTTTCTTTGTTGGAGGCGTATCAGGCAAGAATAGACTGAAAATCGCTAGGATACCAGATGCAGCAGCTGCTAAAACAAAGGTTAGCTGCAAAGAATTTGTTTTCTCCCATGACAACCAGCCGATAACTAATCCAGCAATGATCCATCCTATGGTGCCAAAAACGCGAATACCGGGAAATTGTCTTTCGGTATCGGTCAATTGGCGGAAGGAAACAGAATTGGCCAATGCCAACGTAGGCATAAAACAAACCATGTACGCCATGACGATAGGCAAAAAGTCATCAAATGATGTTAATGTGGAAGCGTAATATAATAGCCCCGCACCTACTAGATGCAAAAGACCCAAAATACGTTGTGCTGCAAAGTATTTATCGGCAATCATGCCGATGATAAAAGGTGCGATAATCGCACCAATGGACTGCGAAAGAAACGCAAGGCCTACATCGCTATCGGAAGCGAGTAAATTATTTTTGACAAAAGTGCCTAAAGTGACAAACCATGCTCCCCAAATGAAAAATTCGAGAAACATCATGAAAGACAACTTAAATCTAGTAGCAAAGGACATACAAATGGTTTATAAATTTGTTTTTTAAAAATAGTGAAAAATTCGAGATTCTAAAGATCTATAACAATGTGTTAACAATTCAATTTTAAGGCTTAACGAAATGAATCTACCGCGCGGTAAGATTGAACTAAGCGCTCCTCGCCTTCTTTACCAGACTGAGACATACCGTGTTCCATGCCGACGACGCCTTTATATTCTTTCAGGTGCAACCACTTGAAAATATTTAAGAAATTAATTTCACCAGTGGTCGGTTCATTACGCCCAGGATTGTCACCGACTTGTACATAAGCAATTTCACTCCAGCATAGTTCCATCAGTTTGATGAGATTACCTTCATTTTTCTGCTGATGATACACATCGTATAAAATCTTACATGACGGGCTATCGACGGCTTTGCAGATCTCATAAGTCTGATCGGTATAGCGCAAAAACAAATCTGGTGTATCACTTAATGGTTCTAGCACCATGCTAATACCATGCGGTTCGAAAATCTCGGCACCCCGTTTTAGGCTTTCAATCACATTAGCGGTCTGTACACCAATTGGCAGTCTGCGCTCATAATCTCCAGGAACAACAGTGACCCATTTAGCATTAACACGCTTAGCCACTTCGACAGATTCTCTACAACCTTTCAAGAAAATATCAAGATGCTCCTGTTTTCCAGCAGCTAAAGTATTCTGTCCGTTTCCCCCTTTTGGCACCACAAATACTCCCATTCGCATTCCAAGTTTGGCTAGCAGTTCTCCAATTTGCGTTTGCTCGCGCTCGGAGCGAGAAGGCATACCATTATCTTCGATACTGCGAAACCCTAGTTCATGCATATATTGAATCTCATCTAAAAAGTTTTTGCCCGCACTGGCAGCAAACATACCTTGATGTGGGGCGTAATCGAGATTAAAAGTAGCGTTGGAGTTAGGAGTTGTGGTTGCCCAAGCATTTCCATGTGGCAATACTGTAGATGCACCTACGGCGAGCGCACTTTTTTTAAGAAAATCCATTCTATTCATAACACAGCTTTATACAATTCGATCCGCAATGCACGGACCAGTCAGAAGCTAGTAAGTGTTTACTCATGAATTGTTTTATATTGGTAAATGATTCGAAAGATAGGAAATTCGAAGCATAACATCGATAACAAATCGGTTACAAAATAAAAAAAATCATCTTCTGATTAATCCTGACATGGTGCATGGTGCCCCAATCACAATCTTCAGAAGATGATTTTAGTATAGCGGTGAGTGTACGCTATTGTTCCAGCTTATGCAGCTTTAGTTTAGAATCCAATTCTTGGGTCGACAAGCCAACGGCCTGTGCCACAAGATCCTTACGTCCATTGTATTTACCCAATTGAAAATTGAGATACAATGATTCTGCGTGCTGTTGGTACTCTGCGATAGACTCAAATGCATCTAAATCTACCATCTTACGACTTTTGGAATTAGGTTGCGACGGATTAGCAAATGATTCTACTTCTTTGGCCGTTATATTTTTACCACTTAAAATGATTAATCGCTCGACCATGTTGCGCAATTCGCGAATATTACCTGTCCAAGGCAACGCTTGCAAGGCTTTCATCGCATCGCTCGTAAACTCTTTTACAGGCATGCTATATTCACCGCAGATCTCTTCACAGAAAGCGCGCGCGATAATAGGGATATCTCCTTTCCGTTCGTTCAATGGTGGTACGTGAATTAGAATAACACTTAAGCGATGATACAAGTCCATACGAAAATTGCCTTCTTCGATTTCGCGAAGCAAATCCTTATTAGTAGCGGCAATGACGCGCACATTCACAGAGATCTCTTTATCGCCACCAACACGCGTTATCTTATGTTCTTGCAAAGCGCGTAGTACTTTTGCTTGCGCAGAAAGACTCATATCGCCAATCTCGTCCAAGAAGAGTGTACCGCCGCTGGCTTGCTCAAATTTTCCAATTCGCTGTTTCACCGCAGATGTAAATGAGCCTTTTTCGTGTCCGAATAGTTCAGATTCAATCAACTCCGAAGGAATCGCGGCACAGTTTACCTCAATCAGTGGCGCCGAAGAACGCTCTGACTTCTCATGCAACCAACGCGCAACCAACTCTTTACCAGCACCATTTGCTCCGGTAACTAATACGCGAGCATCTGTAGGCGCCACCTTATCGATGGTATCTTTAATTAAGGTAATGCCGTCTGATTCACCTAAGATTTCTTTTGTCTTAGACACCTTTTTCTTTAAAACTTTGGTTTCTTTCACCAAAGAGCCTTTTTCCAGCGCATTGCGCACCGTGATTAGGAGGCGATTTAGGTCTAAAGGTTTCTCTAAAAAGTCAAATGCACCTTTACGAGCCGCTTCTACCGCGGTCTCAATAGTACCATGACCAGAAATCATGATGAAAGGCGTATCGCTGAATGTTTTGGAAGTACTCAAGACCTCCATCCCATCCATCTTATTCATCTTGATATCACATAATACCAAGTCAATTTTTTCTTTTTTTAGAATCTCCAATGCATCGGTGCCGTTATCCACATCTAGCACCTTATAATCTTCATATTCTAAAATATCCCGAAGCGAACTTCGGATTGGTCTCTCATCATCAATAATCAGTACTGTAGTCATCTATGACAAATATTTAAAGTATCATCAATATATACGAAATCTTCTTATATATCTAGCAAAATGTAAAAAAGAAGCAAACCTTGTAAGCCGGGTTCTGTGTCCAACCGAGATCAGACCTCTATCATTTATCTACGCCTGCATTCGCACACAGACTGTATCAACCTACCCATTGCAGGTGTCCGAAGACAAAAAGCGAGCCGCCCTTTCCGAAGCCTGCAACCTATTTGGTTTTTCAACACACGAGGTTTACCGCGATGCATATCACTACACAAAGCCGTGAGCTCTTACCTCACGTTTTCACCCTTACCTTTTTGCAAAGGCGGTATATTTTCTGTGGCACTTTCTATCGCATTCCGAAAAATGCGCCTTCCCGTTAGGAAGCGTGTCGCTCTACGTTGCCCGGACTTTCCTCTCCTCTACGTATAGAGCAGCGATAGAACCGGTTTGCTTCCGCTGGCAAAAGTAAACAATAATTCATAAACGTTGGTGAGCAATCCCTACAAAGCGGGAAAATACGCTTACCTTCGTGCCTCTATTTATGAAATCATACGCTCCATATATTATCTTGCTGCTATTCTTAGTAGCCGGGTCTTGCAAAGACCTTGTACGTATAAGCCAATCATGGTATGCTCCAGAAACCGATAGCGAGATTACACGAGATACAAAAACCGTCAATGACATACCGCCAACCACAGGCGAAAACAGCAATATGTATCTAGGAAATCCTTCCAACGCGCAACCCACATTTGTACTGAAGAACAATTACTTAATTGACCTACAGTATTATACACTATCTTACGACGCAGACCGAGGTATTCCTAATTGGGTAAGTTGGCATTTAAATAAAGAGCGTTTAGCAAACAACACCAGACGTAGCAATAAGTTTTTAGAATACTCAGAATTGGCCGATGGTTGGTATAAAGTGCACCACAGCAGCTATACGGATACTGGTTTTGACCGTGGTCACCACTGCCCTTCTGCCGATCGGCTAACTTCTGAACAAGCAAACGCAGCCACTTTTTTGATGGTTAATATCTTGCCACAGGCTCCAAATAACAATCAGCAAGTGTGGAACAATTTTGAGATGTATTTGCGCAGCCGCGTAGAACAAGGAAATGAGATCTATATCATCATGGGTTCGTATGGCCAAGGTGGTATCGGCACTCAAGGTTTTGCAACGAGCATAGATCATGGTCGCGTAACTGTCCCATCCAACATCTGGAAAATTGCAGTTATACTTCCAGAAGGCAGCAATGATTTGCAACGCATCGAAGCTGGCGAAGCAGAAATAATAGCCATTGACACACCAAATAGTAATGACGTGGGCTCGTCTTGGAAAAAATACTCCGTAACTGTACGTGCCATTGAGAAGGCTACGGGATATAATTTTCTATCGGAAATCAATGCCCAGGCGCAGGATTCTCTTAAATTGGATCAAGCTGCTTAGCACGCTGAATAAAAAACAACAACTTTACAATTTACTAATATATCACATAAGGGATATTTCATATATTCACACTATGAAAACCTCACTAATCTTTGCCTGTACCTTACTTACTATTTTATTCTCGGCCTGTGCGTCATGGTTTACCAAATATAACAACTACATGGAAGAATGGAAAGGTCAGGATGAGGAACTGGTGTATATGATATATGGCCCGCCAATGCGAAATCAAAATTTAAGGGATGGACGAAAACTTGTAGCCTATGATTTCCAAACTACTGGCTCGGAACAATCATTATACTGCTCGGTAAACTTCGAATTGAAAGACAGTATCGTTATGTCTGCTAAATACACCGGAAATCTTGGCGCCATAAGACAACATGTAAAAGGTCCTTACGGGCCTAAATTGGTGCAATAAATTATAAATTGTTAACAACCAACATCGTGCAAATATTGATACAATTTTATTCTACGTTGTTTTGCCATTAGTAAATCAAACGTACGGGTACTGAATGTCTTAAGATCTTTAGTAAAACTCGTTTTACCTCTAAATACTTTAGTACAGTAGGCCAAAATTTGTTTCAATGTATTCTTATCAAGATCAGACGAAATGATGTTATAGAGCAGCTTCCGAAGGAGTTCCATTTCTCCCAAATCAAAGGTCTGCATCACGCTGTTTGACATTAGATATTGATCGACCATTCTCACCAAATTGATATTCATTTCCTCACCTCCTTATCCTAATTTAAAAAGAGCTTATCTTAACTCATTCTTAATATTAACGTTATAGAAGCGAAAGATGTTTCATGAGTCGGGTATAATGAAATACGGAAAATGTTAACGTACTTATCCGAAAGCAACCTGTTATTATATTTTTTCGGTAGGGTTAAATACGTTTGCTCGTTGTCCTGGTTAATGTTTAAGCCTTCTTTACGAATTCGGACTTCAGTGCCATCGCCCCGAAGCCTTCTACTTTGCAGTCGATATTATGATCACCATCCACTAGACGTATGTTCTTCACCTTAGTACCTGCTTTTATACCTTTGGGTGCACCTTTTACGGGAAGATTTTTGATCACCACCACATTATCTCCGTTTTGCAAGACGTTTCCATTACTGTCTTTCACCGTTAGTTCGCTGCTATCAGCTGGAATTTCGTCGGCATTCCACTCATGTCCACATTCTGGACATATCAATAAGGCGTCCATTTCATAGACGTAAACGGATTGGCAGTGTAAGCAAAGAGGTATAGTCGTACTCAATTTAATTTTTCTTAGATCACCAAAGATACGATATATTGACACAATTGGCCCATTTTAATCGCAGGCAACGAACCGCTACTTGATTGCAAGACTCCCCAACTCGTAAACACGCATACCAACAAGAATTTTACAATAAAAAGAATTTACGAATATTGATATCTATCAAACATCTGAATGTCAGCCCTGCACAAGTATAAACAAGTGATGACACAAAAGGAGTAGTAACAAATTAAGGCTATTATAAATAAACACCCCTATAATTTGGTCGTTAAACACACTTAATAATACGAAAAATCTTATTTTGCGTAAAATATCTATCTTCCAAAAAACGAGTACAGGTCATACTATTTAACCTAAAATCTACACCATGCTTAGTCGACTCCAGGTTTCTGCTAACGAAGAACATCGTATCCTTGACTTAAAGGTTTATGAAACGCCTAATTCTTGGCAAGAAAAAGAGTTTGCCCGCATTACCGAACTTGCCTGTTTACTATGTGAAACCCCTATTGCACTAATAAAATTAATAGATGAAAGCGAAATTTGGCACCAATCCAAAGTCGCAATAAATACAGAAGAGATCTTACTCATTGAATCCTTTTGCAAGCACACAATAATCGGGGAAGTGCTTTTTGAAATATCAGATACACTGTTAGATACTCGTTTTGCGCATCATATCGCTGCGAAAGGTGATTCAACTATTCGATTTTATGCTGGCTATCCTCTCATCGACAGCTACGGAAATACGATAGGGATCTTATGTACTATGGATCATATGCCCCGTACATTGAATGAAGTCCAAAAACGTGCTTTTGCACTTTTAAAGGAGGGTCTTGTCGATCTTCTTCTGGAAAAAAAACAACAAGACGAATTTCGATCTTTCGAACGTATGTTTCGCTTATCACCGCATTTGATCTGCATTTATCGTCCGGACACACCATTTTTAAAGATCAATCCCGCTTTATGCAAATTGACGGGATTGGGCGATAATACTTTTAAAAGTGAACATTGGCGCGATGTAATCCATCCGGATGATTGGGAAAATGTGCTTTCTGCATTCAATACAGTTTCTTCAGATGATACCGAAGTGGTCATCATGACACGTGCAAAGTCTGCTTCGGGAGTTTTTAGAAATATTGAGTGGGTAATTTCTTTAGAACACAAGATCGGTCACTTATATGCCTTAGGGCGTGACATCACGGATGAACAAGCATTGAACAAAGAATTGCGAAGCACGACGCAGTTATTATCCGAGACAAATCAAGTCGGACGTATTGGAGGTTGGGACATTGATATGGATAGCTGCCAGCTTCGCTGGACAGAAGTGACTCGTGAGATTCACGCGGTCTCAGAAGATTTTGTGCCCAATGTTGATAACGCAATAAGTTTCTACAAAGACGAAGAAGTCAGGAAACAGGTCCGCGAAGCAGTGGAAAATGGTATCCAGTTTGGTACACCTTGGTCATTAGAAGTTCAAATTATTAATGCCAAAGGCACTACAATCTGGGTACACTCCTTGGGAAAGGCAGAAATGCGTGATGGTCGCTGCCATCGCCTCTATGGCACATTTCAAGACATCGATGAGAAGAAAAAAATACAACTAGAAAGCGAAAATTCTCGAGCAGTATTACAAGCATTCGTGCAACATAATCCAGCTGCTGTAGCTATGCTCAATCGTGAATTGCAATATATTGCGGTCAGCGACGCTTGGTTGCGAAATTATCAATTAATGGGCAAAAATGTGATCGGCAAATCCTACTATGATTTATTCCCTTTCATCACAGCTCAGGGCAAAGCGCGTCATCAGCGCATTCTTGCCGGTGCTATTGAACAGCACCCAGAAGATAATAATTTATTTGAAGGAAGTGAGTTTACCGGTTTTTGTTCATGGGAAATGCGCCCTTGGCATCTCATTGATGGCAACATTGGGGGCATTATGATATTTACGCAAGATGTAACTCACCGAATTGAACAACGTCACAAGCTGATAGCCGCAAAAATCGAGGCTGAAGCAGCTAGTAACGCTAAATCTGAATTTCTTGCTAATATGAGTCACGAATTGCGCACACCACTCAATGGTATATTGGGTTTTGCACAGTTGGCTTTGCATTCTGGTAATGAAGCAGATAAAAAGCAATTTATTGATCTGATTATCAAGTCTGGTCATAACCTGTCTACAGTAATAAATAATATTCTCGATTATAGTCAGCTGAAATCTGATAAAATGGCCGCTAATACCGAGAGAACAGATTTGCATCTACTCATTAAAGAATCTATCGAAGAGATGATGCCAGAAGCAAATTCAAAAAGATTAAGATTAACTAGTCATCGGGAAGCGGAAATTCAACGTTTTATTTGGACAGATTCAGTTCGCTTACGCCAAGTGCTACAGAACCTACTTAGCAATGCTATCAAATTTACAGAACTGGGTGAAATCGTGCTTAGAGTAGATCGATTAGACGAAGATGATAACTTTGCAACCTTAAGGTTTTCGGTATCAGACACTGGAGTTGGGATATTGCCAGAAAATCAAAAATCAATTTTCGAAGCATTTACGCAGGAAGATAGTTCTTTGACGCGAAAATATGGTGGGACTGGATTAGGACTGCCCGTATCAAACAAGTTACTACACACTATGAATAGCTCGCTAAAACTGCACAGTAGTCCAAACGTAGGAAGCACCTTTCACTTTGATCTGCGCGTGAAAGCTACGCACCACTAAGAGGACAGCATTCAGTAATTAGATACTATTGAGATAAGAACTCAATGATATCGGTGTATCTACATTCAATTTTTTACGGATGCGATAGCGATGCACCTCCACACCACGTACGGATATATTTTGCAATTGCGCAATCTGTTTTGTGGTAAAATGCAAACGTAAATAGGCACACACTTTCAAATCATTTCGCGAAAGCGATGGATGTTTGTCGGTCAATCTTTGCAGGAAACCATCATTCAACTCATCGAAATGCACCGCAAACTGATCCCAGTGCAGTGTATTCTTATCCACATCTTTCAGCAGAGCAGTGATGCGTTTTAAGTCAGACTCGTCGGCTGTGCCCGACTCTATCTTGCCTAGTTCTGTTCGAAGTTTATGCAATGCGTCCGCATTTTCCATGAGTTGCATACTCGTACTCGCCAACTCCTTTGTTTTGATTAACACTTCATCTTCCAAATGTTCTTTCTGTAATTTGATAATCTCTCGTTCGTTTTTATCCAGTTCTAATTGGTAGATATACCGCATTCTATTAATTTCTTCTTCATGCTTCTTTTGTCGATTAAGCCATGCTGCCTGCTGCCATCGCACGGCTAGGAAGAAGGCACAAAGCAATAATATGGTGTATATAATCCAAGCTAATCGAGTAGCATACCATGGAGCCAAAATGCTAAATTGATAACTGACGACATCGGATTCCAATCCCAAATTGCTCTTTACCTTGACCCGAAAAGAATAATCTCCACTAGGCAGATTAGTATACGCTTTTTGTCTTTCTGAAGTCCACGCCGACCAATGATTATCATACCCTTCTAGTTGATAACTATACAGGAGATTGGCATGCGTACCATAGCTTGGTGAAGAATAATGAAAATGAAAACTATTGTAACCTGCTGCCAATGTGGGAACATGGTATTTATCCCTAGGTTTATGATCTCCAAATCCTGCATACAATAGCGAGTCCCTATCTCCTACGACCAACACTTTAGAAAATACTAGCTCCGGTTTCTCACTATTTTCTACGTACTTTTCGAGATTGATATGCAACATACCGCGCTCGGCGCCTATGTAGGTATTGTTGGTATTGTATGGATAAATATTCTCAAAACCAGTCGTGTGCAGTCCTTCAATCTCTGGAAAGTAGATCAGTTGATAGCGATCTTGGTGCGAGTGGTATTTGACCACTCCTACCCTTTTTGCACTGGAGAACCAAATATTGCCAGCCCCATCTTGCCTAAGGTATCTGATAGGTAAGCCAGCAAAGATCTTTAACCGATTATGTGGTTTAAATACTTTTTCTTTTCGATCAAACGCAAAGATCCCAGCCTCTGTAGCAAAGAGGGCTCTGCCATTCCAACGAAAGACATAATTCTGATAGGAAGAAGGCAAACCATCTCTATCTGTAAAAAGCTGTGTGTTGTAGCTTTTATTGTCCGCATTGACGAGTATTTGATAAATTCCACGGTAAGGGTGTGATGCCCAAATGTAATTTAGCGTATCTGGCATCAAAAAACGATAAGAATCAAGATGACCTTCTAACGCGCCTCTGTATCGACTCCCAGTCGGATCATGTGTAAAAAGGTCTAAACCTTGGTAAGTTCCCATCAGCGTACTTGGCGCATTTTCGGGATCTTGCTTTACACTAGGCCATGGCAGAAAGTTCCAAGTTCCGGTTCGCGTAGCGATGGGTGTTGCTTTCAAATTTTCAATTCTGAAGACTCCACGATTATGTCCTAGCCACAGGTTCTTATTTACTTCGTCAAGATGCCACGCCTCGCCACCATCAGTGCCCGCTATCATGTGGAACTGTGCACGTACTTGGCTGTGATCTTGAATTTCATTTGATAGCGGCGCGGCAAATAATCCATTAGAGGAAGCGATGTACAGTTGCTCATTCATAACATAGCTCGAATAACCGGTCACATCAGCTTCCATACTTGGTCGGATGTATTTGATCGCACTTCCATAACTAATCAATGCAATGGCGTTATCTAATCCAGCCCATATATTCTGCTGCTTGTCTACAAAAACCGAGGATACATTATTATTTGGAAGGCCTTCGGCTGTACTGATCCGTTGCAAAATATTTCCACGCGCATCGCGAATCAGGCAGCCTTCCATCGCTGATGCAAATACATACTCTGCATCATTGATCTTAGCAACAGATGGCGTATACACATCTTTTGCATCGGAAGGACGCATAGGCAAGCTTTGGTATGATTTACCTTTTAGAATATACATCCTATCGGTAGAAGTGGTAATGATTATTTCATCTTCGTTGCCAGACAATACGCCCGTTACCAACTGTTTTCTGAGGCTGGGATCGCCCTGCAGCAAATGCCATTTACCATCAATAAATTCTGAAAACCCCAAATGGATATCTTGTGCAAATAAGCGACCGCCAGCAGTACCCAAAAATTCCCAACGATTTTTGGCGGGATAAACGTGCATCTTTCCATTCAAAAGTCTGAAAATGGCGGCATGTGCCCGAAAAAAGACAGCATTTTGATAACCGACGGTATTCCACACATCGGCAAATCCAGCATAGTTGTGGCCTAATTTCTGACTTAATGAGGTATAAGCTAAAGACTGCCTTTGATCAGCTTGAAAATAACCAAATTCACCTTGTCCACCCACGTAAACACGATCTTGGGGATCAATAAATAGCGAACGAACAATCGTCTGATTAGATAAACTATGTTTGGACCACGTATTACCATCGAAGACGATCAAGCCTTCATTGTTGGCAAAGTACATCAGACCTCGGCTATCTTGTCCGATCTGCCACGTACGGCTGCCGCCTTCAAAATCAGCTTTTGAATAACTATATAGCAGTGGTGTACCCAACTTATTCTGAGCAGCAGCTGGCACACTCCAGCCATACATGACAGCAAAAAAGCAACAAAAGATATACTTCATCTAAATTTATAATTACGTATCAGAATACGTAGGCAGCGCTACAAATATAGCAATTAAGCCCATTTTCAGCACATGATGTAGTAATGAAGTAGTGGGTTTATTGGTGGCTATTCCGTGGTTTTTCTACATTTGACCTTCTACTTTATAAACCAAAACCAAAAACTAAATCTTAACACATGAAACATCGTGTACTAATTTTTGTTATGGTTACCTTTCAGTGCCTGCTGTCGTCGATGGTGTTCGCACAGAGCCGTGAGGTAACAGGAAGGATTACGGATCCAAATGGCCATCCGTTAACTGCTTCCATTATGATTAAAGGCGCGTCTGGTAGCGGAACCAGCTCCGGCGCAAATGGTATTTACCGTCTTCAAGTGCCAGAATCTGCGGATTCACTGATTGTCACGTCCGTAGGATATCTACGTCAGGCAGTAGCTGTGAAGACCAATACGGTGAACGTACAAATGATTGCTGATGCAGGCTTCAACGTAGAAGAAGTCGTGGTTATCGGTTACGGTACGCAACGTAAAGGTGACTTGACTGCCCCTGTCGCTACAGTGAATATGGAAGAGGCCATAAAACGTACTGTAGCCACGCCAATGGATGCGATTCAAGGATCGGTACCAGGCGTGCAAGTGGTGAGTGGTGGAGCACCTGGCTCTACACCTACCGTACGTATTCGTGGTGTCGGTTCGTTCAACAACGAAAGTCCGCTTTACGTGGTGGATGGAATGTTTATGGACAACATTGACTTCCTGAATCCAAATGATATCGAAGATATGTCGGTATTGAAAGATGCCTCAGGAGCCGCGATCTACGGGGTGCGTGCAGCTAATGGTGTTGTAATCGTAACGACTAAACGCGGAAAGCTGAACACCAAAGCACGCGTAACATACAATGGCTACGCAGGTATTCAGACGCCAACCAATATGCTTAAAATGGGTAGCGGACAGCAATATGCTGATTATGCAGCCGCAATCGGCAGACAAGATATCGTGGATGCTTCTATCTCGCGATTCAACGAACCCGGAAATACTACGGTGATGAATACAGACTGGTATGGCGAATTGCTACGTTCACAAGCATTGATTCACAACCACAATGTGGACGTACAAGGTGGTAGCGACAAAATTACCTACGCCTTCGGTCTGAACTACATTGATCAGGATGGTATCATGGATGCCGAAAACTTCCACCGAAAATACAACATTCGTATGCAAACGGAAGCACGTGTAACGGACTGGTTGAAAGTTGGTTTCACCGCTCATATCAACAATTTCCACAACTTCCAGCCCAACAATGCTGCTTTCAGACAAGCTTACTTTGCTTCACCATTGTACCCTGTGTATGATGACAAGTTAGAACTGGCGGATCCTATCAAATTTGGTTCTAGCGACCCAATAGGAATTCCGACCGGATTCTGGTTTAACAACCCTATTGCGGCAGCGTACTATAATCACAATGAAACCAAAGGTTTTCAAATATTGCCAAGTGCATACTTAGAGGCCAATTTCTGGGACAATAAAATTACTTTCCGTTCGCAATTAAGTCAACGTTACCAATCTACGCACAACATACAGTACAACCCTGTTTATTATATTGATAATAATCAGCGTGCTGACCGTTCGTACTTACGTTCGGGACAAGGTCGCAATTCCAACTATATTCTAGACAATTTATTAACGTATCGCGATGGTGCGGAAAAGCACCACTGGAGTGTATTGTTAGGTCAGTCTACACGTGAGGAGCGTTGGAGAGATACATGGGTATCTGCCAATGATGTGCCACCATCGCAAGAATTCTGGTATGCTGGTCAAGGTGCGCAAGGCTTAGGCTCTGCTACTGGATACGGTGAGAATGGTTTCCGCAATGCCGGAGTTTCGGTATTCGCTCGTGGTACGTATGATTACGACAACAAATATTTGTTGACCGCAACCTTCCGTGCAGACGGAAGTTCTAAATACCAAACCAAATGGGGTTATTTCCCATCAGTAGGTTTGGGTTGGGTATTGAGTCGTGAGAATTTCATGCAAGAGCAGAACCTATTTGATTTATTGAAGATACGTGGTAGCTGGGGTCTTTTGGGTAATGATGGTATTCAGCCAAATGCAGGTTACGCAATTGTCAACTCTGGTAATAACTTCTCTGGAATCTTTGGTAGCATTGGTTCTACCAACGGAAGCCGTGTACCGGGATACCGTGTAGGGCGCTTCTTTACACAAGTACGTTGGGAAGTGGTCGAAGAATGGGATGCTGGTATTGACTTTGCCTTATTCAACAATCGTTTGAACGGTACAGTCGATTATTATCACCGTGAAACAAAAGACTTGGCATTTAGCCGTCCAATTCCGTTTATGTGGGATCGTGTATATGGTAACTGGGGAACAGTGGCCAACAGCGGTTGGGAATTTGGATTGAACTGGGCTGATAAAAAAGGCGATTGGGGATACCGCATCGGCGCAAACGCGACGACTTTAAAAAATCGTGTGACAGACCTTGGTGGTTTGGCGAATATTATGAATGGTTTCCCAGAATGGGCTGCTGAATTCCCTTCGCGTATCGAGGTTGGTCAGCCGATCAACTACTTCTATGGTTATGAAGTGCAAGGTGTATATCAAAACCAAGCAGAGATCAATGCAGATCCAATCGCAAGCCGTTATAACGAACAAAATCCAGGTTCTCCTATCTTACCAGGCTATTTGCGTTACAAGGATCAAAATGGCAATGGCGAATTGGATGAGTCGGATCGTATCAACCTAGGCAATTATTTACCAACGTTGAGCTATGGCTTCAATGTCGGTATCGAGTACAAAGGATTTGATTTAGGCGTTGTACTGCAAGGCGTAGCTGGCAATAAAATTCATAATTTAAATAGAGCGATGCGTCGTAAATATCCGCAGATGAATGCAGACGCTGCATTTATGGAAGGATTATGGACAGGAGAAGGTAGTACCAATACCTATCCGTCTGCCGAAGGCAGCGTGGCAGCTTGGAATTTACAAGCAAGTTCATTCTTCGTAGAAAGCGGTGCGTATTTGCGTGTACAAAACGTGCAGTTAGGCTACAGCTTTAACTTGACTCCGTCTATCCCATTCCGCGTATTTGCGACAGCAGATCGTCCATTGATCTTCACGAACTACAATGGATTCTCACCAGAAGTATCTGGAATGGGCTTCGATGCCAATGTGTATCCGGTAGCGGCCACTTATAGTTTAGGAGTAAGAGCTAGTTTTTAATAATGACTTTCTTTAGCAATACAACCATGAAAAAATATAATCAAATGCTATTGGCGGGATGCTTGAGCACTGCACTTCTATTGAGTGGCTGCGAAAAATTCCTCGACAAACCATTAGAAAATCAACAACGATCGGAAGAGATCAATTATGGCAACGTACAATTAATGTATGCGCCAGTATCTGGCGTGTACCGTGCCGCTTCGGATGATAATTTAGTGCACTGGGTCGATTTGTCGATACGTGCCATTCGGGATGATGACTACCAACAGGCAGCACCAAATCCAAATGATAACCCAGAATTAATGGCCATCAAGAATTTCCAAAATGATGTGACCATTCAGTCATATTGGGGATTGAATCAATCTTGGATTAGCTATTATAGCTTGGCCATCAGTGCCAATAATGCCTTATTGGAGTTGGAGCAATTTGCAGAGCGAATTGATCCTGCTAATACAGAATTGCAAGGCTTAAACCGACAGTACCAAGCAGAAGTACGTTTCCTGAGAGCCTATGCTCACCTAATGGTATCACGTCTTTTTGGCGATGTACCTATTCTATCCGACAGCGGTGATATCGCTCGCCTCACGACCATTGGTAAAAGCACACGTGCGGAAGTACGTCAATGGATTGTGGAAGAGATGGATTTCTGTGCTGCCAACCTGGAAAACAAGCGTCCTAATCAATCCATACATATCGGTGCAGTGACACGCTATTCGGCCTTATTATTAAAAGCAAAAGCAGCAGCCGATTTGGCCGGTAATGACAATGGCAGCGCGCAGTGGGATGTCGTATTAGACGCTACGAATGAAATCATCAATAGCAATATGTTTTCTTTGTATGCGGACTTCTACGAATTATGGAAAGTTCCAGGCAAATTATCAAATGAATCATTGTTTGAATTGCAATATTCAGATTTTGGATTACCAACGGGTGATATTGTACGTCCGGGTGTAGATTGGGGAACTTTCTTCCGTTGGCAAGGTCCTTCGGGCGATCAGCGTGGAAGCGCAATCTCCGGAGCAGGTTGGATTCCTCCATCACAAAACATCGTAGATTTCTTGACAGCACGTGGTGATGAGACTCGTTTAAAGACAACTATTCTTTCGTACGGTGTTGGAGATCAGCCAGCCGTCACACCTAGTGGCGATCGTATTTATGCAAATTCATTTGGTATCAAATACTTTAATGGGAAAGCCTATTTACCGGCTTCGCAAATGACCGAAGGTCGCCTAGAATACGGGGCGAACAATAACGTACGTATCTTGCGCTATGCTGATGTATTGTTGCTCAATGCAGAAGCTAAAGTGCGCAAGGGGCAGAATGGTGATGAGCCATTCCGCTTAATTCGCGAACGCGTAAACATGCCAGCTATCACAGGCGTCACACTCGATCAAATCCTCGACGAGCGTCGCGCCGAATTTGCCTGCGAATGGTGGGGCGAGCGTTTCAACGACTTAGTGCGTACTGGTCGTGCTGCTCAAGTATTCGGATCGCGATTCGTACCGGGCGTGAGTGAATCTGTGCCGATTCCACAAACACAAATTGATGCTAATCCAAACTTTAGATAAGCATACCTCATGATAAGCCTGTGGCTTACCGACGCGTAATCGTCATCCAGCCACAGGCTTTTTTACAAATCACTGTTTAAAAGCGTACTGTTACGCCATCTTTTTCAACATACACAATATGAATATCCGTAAACTATTATCCATACTGTGCCTCAGTATTTTTGCAATCAGCCAAGGATCATACGCGCAAAACCCAATTCCTGTAAAGATTGTAGCTAAGAATGGAAAGTTTGAAATACAACGTGAAGGTCAACCCTATTTCATCTTAGGCGCTGGCGGTACGGGAAAGTTAGAATTATTAAAAGCAACGGGTGGTAATTCCATCCGAACATGGAGTACCGATGGCGCTCAACAAATCTTGGATGAAGCACAAAGGTTAGGATTGACCGTCACTATGGGCTTGCGCGTCGCCACGGAAAGACACGGTTTTGACTACAATGATGCGGCAGCGGTAAGCAAGCAATTGGAAAGACTCCGCGCAGAAATCAAGACTTTCAAAAACCATCCTGCTCTATTAGCTTGGGGAATCGGTAACGAACTCAACTTACATTACAGCAACGAAAAAGTGTGGGATGCCGTTCAAGAAATTGCTTCGATGATCCACCAAGAAGATCCGAATCACTTAGTCACTACGATGCTTGCAGGTGTGAATAAGAAAGAAATCGACCTGATAAAAGCAAAATGCCCGTCATTAGATCTTATCGCGGTGCAAACGTATGGTACGTTGGCATCTGTACCGCAGCAATTGAAAGAGTTTGGTTGGGATAAGGCCTATATGGTAACCGAATGGGGGCCGACCGGACATTGGGAAGGTTTGCAAACGCCTTGGAAAGCGTCGATCGAAGAAACAAGCAGCGAGAAAGCGGCGGTTTACAAAGCACGTTACGAAGCGTCCATCGCAAAAGATCCACATTGTGTAGGTTCTTATGTATTTCTTTGGGGACAAAAGCAAGAACGTACGCCCACATGGTACGGTCTATTCACAGAAGCTGGCGAGCAATCGGAAGTGATTGATGTGATGCAATACTTATGGACAGGCAAATGGCCAGCGAAACGCGCACCACATATTAAATCATTCACCATTAACAAAAAGAAAGCGGCTGATCACATTTATTTGAAACCGGGCGCTACGTATCCAGTACAAGCGAAGGTGACGGATCCAGCCGGTCAACCATTGACTGCTCGCTGGGAACTGTTGGCAGAAAGCACCGATTTGAAAGAAGGTGGCGACCGAGAAAATAGACCACACGCTGTCGAAGGATTAGTACAGGAAAAATCCTTTGACAAAGCGGTACTAACAGCTCCGCAGAAAGAGGGCGCTTACCGATTGTTTTATTATTCATCGGATGGAAACAAGAAGGTGGCTACAGCCAATATTCCATTTTTTGTTCAGAAATAAAACAATACATCGAATCTTAACTCACTCAGTATGAAATATAGACCTTTTATATATTCTCTATCGCTTTTTAGTATCGCGTTTGTGGCTTGCCAATCAGTGACAAATCACCAAGAAACTGCGCCCAAGGGCAATAAAGATAGTACTAAAAATTACGAATTCACCGCTCAACCAGTTTGGGCCGACGAATTTGACAATCCGGGACTGCCTGACACCAGTAAATGGTCGTACGATGTAGGGTCGCAACACAACGGTTGGGGCAATCAGGAATTGCAATACTATACAGAAGCTGATCCTAAAAACGTAGAGGTCAAAGACGGACATCTATACATCCACGCATTACCAGAACAAAAAGAAGGACTAGATTATACTTCTGCTCGCTTGGTGAGCAAGGGAAAAGGAGATTTTCTGTACGGAAGATTTGAAGTACGTGCTAAAGTACCGGCAGGCAAAGGTACTTGGCCAGCGGTGTGGATGTTGCCAACAGATTGGACGTATGGCGGTTGGCCGAATTCCGGCGAAATCGATATTCTGGAGCATGTAGGTTATGATCCAGATGTGGTACACATCAGTGTACATACCAAGGATTACCATCATTCTATCGGCACTCAAAAAACGGCTTTCCGTAAAATCGAAAACGCCCGTGAGCAATTTCATCTATACCGTATCGATTGGACACCAGATTACATCAAAGGCTTTGTAGACGATCAAGAGTTATTTTCTTTTGCCAACGAAGGATCTGGCTTTAAAGCTTGGCCTTTTGACCAAAAGTTTCATTGGTTGATCAACTTGGCCGTTGGAGGTTTTTGGGGTGGTGCCGAAGGCGTAGATCGCGAAGCTTTTCCAGCGACTTTCACAGTGGATTATGTACGGGTGTACGATTTGGTGAAGTAGTATAATATTACCTTAAAATTTAATATCATAGCCATTCTTGTACGAAAGGCTATGATATTTTTGATGGCTAAGGCTTCTGTGAGTAAAAATATTCGTATTCGCCTAGAGATCTCTTCATCCCATCTTCTATCTCATACGATTTCACAGCCTTTAAACCATATTTTTTACTAGCATAGTTGTACTCGTTGGGCATACCATCATATATCCGTTCTCGGTCTTCATCTGTGTCCAACAATACATTTTTGTCATAAGAAAATTCAGTAGAAAACGTCAGCTTCCAAGTATTGGTATCGTGGTTGGGAATACAGACATCTTCCCGATAGATGTTTCCTTCATTATCAAACTCTTTACTTTGTTGCCCGCTTAAAATATTATCCCCTCCATCAAAATAAAAATGTTGAAGAAGCTTGAGACGACCTATAGTGTCATAGGAGTATAGCTTTTCAATTTTAATAATCAATGCGCTGGTTGAATCTGGTTCGGAGACTAGAATGGCCTCTATTTCTCCTTTGTCATTGAAAAATGTTTCTTCCTGATGATCAAGCTCCCAATCTTGTTCTATTTCCGACCAATTGTATCTCCGATTTATCTTCTTTCGCTGTTCTGGCAACTCGATATCTTCAGATCGACCATCAAAAAACCAATTACCATCGAAGTCTCCATAATAAAGTGTATAATTATATGTTTTCTTTCGATTATTTTCATCTAGTTCATACTCTGCTTTCCCTTCATTCTTCCACTGCCTTTCTTTCCTCCCATAGATTTCGTAAGGCATCAGCAACGTATCTTTTTCATAATAATTTTCTGATTGGATCAGTTTTGTGGTTTGGGCTGTAGCATCATCACTCCATTTTAAGGTTTCGTAATGATAAAACTCTCCAAAATCATCCAATAGCCATATAATTTTTCGTGTCGGTTCGAATCGATCATTTTGATAGACATATTCCGTCTGCATTTTAGACCTTTTGTCTGGAGCATATATGCTTTTGGATAGTCTTTTCTTAAGCCATTCTTGGCCATTTTTTACGGATGAAATATGCTGGATTATTTCATTGTCGGAATTATACTCATACTCGGATTTAGACATTTCTTCCCAGCTACCACTAGCAATGTTCCATTCTTCATAAATATTTTCCAGATTATTGCCCCGTTCATCATAGCGCGAACTTATCCTTTCTAGATATTGATTAACTGTGAATTGGCTATCTCGCTCTAATCGGACTACTTCGGTCTGCCCTTTTTTGGTCTTAACTTTTTGAATACAAATATACTTTTCGTCATCTGTGATCAAAACCACTGAATCTAATTGATACTGCTGCGCAATGGCGACATGCGCCAGGACCACAGAAATGAGCAAGAGGTATAATCGGTTCATATCATCTCTATTTAGCTTACACTAGTTTTGATTATCAATGTTTATTTGAAGTAGATAGCATCTGCGAGTAAAAGTAGTCGTACTCTCCTGAAAGCACTTTCTTCTCGCCTTCTACCTCATAGATCTTCACGTTCTTTACGGCGTATCTTTTACTAGCATAAGCATGTTCACTGAGCAAGAAAAAATCCATCACACCTTGCCCTTCATCAGTCCCCAAGATCACATCTTTATCAAAGAAAAACTCGGTAGACCTTATATCTTTCCAAGTATCATTTTCAGCATCAAATTCATAATGATCCTCTCGGTAAATATTTCCATCTTCGTCATATTTGATGCTATGCTGAGTTCCGGTAACTATTCCATCTTGATGAGATATATCTTGAACAAGACGAATACGGCCATGTTGGTCATAGAGCTGCATTTGTTCACCGCGTAGCATTAACTGATTGCTACCCGTATCCAATTCTAGTAATAGTACATCTTGGACTTGGTCGTCTTCGTTGCAATATACTTGTACTTGCGAGTACAAAACCCAGACTTGATCTGTTGAAGACCATTGATATGTGTTACTGAATGTCTTCTTTTCTTCCGAAAATTTTATTTCTTCGAAGCGACTTTGAGGCCGCCAATTCCCATTTGAAGCTGCTTGATAAAGCGTAAAGTTACCCGTCTTTTCATTGTTTTGATCCAGTTCGTACGCTTCTTTGTCTTTGTTTCGCCATTGATTTTCATCCCAAACGTAGTTTTCGCGACTTACTACAGTTGTATCATTGATATAAAAAGTTTTACTGAGATAGCTTTTTTCCCATTCGTTTATCGTATCATTCCATATCATAGTTTCGTAATGATATACTTCACCAGTCTCATTTTTGAGCGAAAAATGCTTTCTAACTGGTATTAATCCGTCATTCTGATTGCGAAAATCAACCTCAACGATCGTATCATTAGAAATTAACCGTTCGTATCGATCTTCAGCGAACCAATCGTTTTGCTGCTTTCTGTAGGAGTAGGAAGCTGTCCAGATTAATTCTTCATTATCGTTATATTTCCATTCTGCTTTTGAGATTTCATTCCACTTACTATTATCTGCACTCCGTTGTGCAGCAACACTTTGCAGGTAATTGCCATGTGCATCATAAAGTACCTGTGTCTTTTCTCTATATTTTATTTCTGAAAATTGATTGTCCCGATCTAGTCGTACCACCTCAGCCAAGCGTTGCTCGACATCTTTTTTTTGACTCGCTACATACTGTTTACCATTATAAGTACGAAACACAGAATCCAATTGATACTGTTGGGCATTGGTGGACAGTACCGTAATAAAACCAATAAGCAAAGCATATAATTGTTTCATATCTTTTTATTGATTTCCTCACTTAAAAAAAGTTCAATCTAAAGCCACCTTGTTTCATAGTGATATTGTGTGGAGTATGTTGGATCATGGTCTCTATTTTTTGCAATATTTCATTCTCGAATCTGGTAAGCGCTGCACCACCCTTTTTGTTCGGGAAATATTCGCTAATAATATAGCTTTTCACAAATTGCCGCTTCTTCTCACCCATACTAAAATGCCAACTTCCCATTTCCGTGTTTCGAAAAATAACTACCTTATCGAGCACTAATATTTTTTTATTGCGGTGCCATAGATTGCTTTGGTAAACCGCATTTTCGGATGGATTAAATGTGTACCTGAGTGGACCATATACGAGCACCGACTTCATAAAATACCAAATCAATACCAGCGTTATCGTGCAACTAAATATTAATAGCAAGTAATTTTCACGCTCCAGAAAATAAGCAGACAATCCAATAAAAAGCAAAATAGCAAACACAAACCACCATAGCCTATTTTTGCTATGATAAAATGGCTTAAAGGAAAAAGTAGTGGATGTTTCCTCAATTTGATATTTATCTTTTAGTAGTGTCATTTTCGAGAATTTCTTCAATTTCGTTGATGATACTCTGTATCACAGAAGTGGTAAATCCCTGCGCAACTAATATGGATTGCTCTTGGCCGTTCCTATCTAAATAATACAGATTTAGCATGGCATTCGTCTTGACAAGGTTATTAGACACCGTGTACAATTCGAATTTTTGTATGCTCTCAATCGGGATATGGGTCTCTGGTTTGGCCAAACCGACCTTAGCTTGAATTTCTCCACTATCCATATCGATATACAGCTTTTTACGTGTAACCGCGAGCAATGCTAGCACGCCAAAAATGGCCATCATCCAAGTGAGAATAAGTATATCAAGCCAGTATCCTAAAATGGCCATTGCAAATAAGCCGACAATTAGGACTAAGCTGGATCCATATTGAGGCTTCATCTTATATATATTTCCGTCTTTTGTAAAATGCTTTAAATTCATAGGTAGTAATGATAAAAATGCTTGAGAATAGTTTATCTACAACGTTTTCTAACGAGTTTTATACTTCTCTACCGATGGAATACTAATCGTCTTATATTCCACATGGTGTTTTTCGGCATATGGAATTAATAAATCCATTGTCTTAAAGTATTTGTCTTCTAAGATCACGCCCTTCGTGTTTTCTAACTTTTCAATTTCCACATCGATCATCTCATCCGGATGTTCGTCGTCGATCATCTTAGCAATCTTAAGGTAATCATCGTTAAAAATGTTGTGCGCATACTGGAAAAGATCTAAGCCAGACTCGATGATTGGCTTTGTTTCCTTTCCCATAGATAATGCTTCAATCTGTTCTATATCTTTAGTGAGCATCGTCGTATAATAAGTAGTCACATAAGCCTCGGCAGTTGCTTCTTTATTACTGTTATCGGTGTTTGCTACATGCAATGTACCGTTTCGTTTTTGCGCACGAATTTCATCAAAAGTGCGTTTGAAGTTCTTTGGAATTTTATTGCTATTTAATCCTACTGTTTTAAAGACTTTCTCTGGACTTGATCCAAACATAGTACAGGAAGTCAATAAACCCGCTATGACGATCGTTAAGCTTAAAGCTACTATTTTGTTCAACTTAAACATGAAGTATTTATTCTATAGATTCATTTCCCAAACTGTTCTTGATTGCATACAAATTATGTCATGCAACAGCATAATGATTAGTTAAAACAATCAGTGCTTCGCTCACTATTGATTGTTTTAACTATGTTTTTTCAGTATTACAAAGAGTTACTAACCGATAAATGAGAATTTGCTTTCAAAGATCTTTCCGATAATCGGCAACGGCTTTTCTACTTTGTTGCTTGCGTTAATAATTCCGATAATGATCAAAACCCAGACCGCTAGACCAATGTATCCCAAGAAGGATAATGCTGGTATAATCGCAACAACAATAGCGAGAATAACATTGAATACGAGAGAAACGATAAAAAGACCAAGCCCTTGTCTTAAGTGATATTTCAATAAGCTATCTGCATTTTCTTTTCCTGAAAAATAGGAGATTAGCCATCCAATCAGTGTGATGTACGATACAATAGAGAGTGTTTTGTTGTTCATGATTATTGATTTTAAGATTTGTTATAATTTGTTGCTTTCGGAAGATTAATCTTATCAGTCAGTACATTACCCTATTCCTCCTGAAGTGCAATTTATTTCGCTGGAACAAATTTCAAAACAAAACATATGGCTTCCTATTATCCAGCGACTACAAAACGTCTACAAGACACCTATCAACATCATAACCAAACAATTACAACAACAAAACAGTCTATAATTCATAAACAAAAAAACCATTTACTGCCTACATAATTTGTATTATTGCATAATGAGAAAATTATTGTCTTTCGTTTTTTTTCAATTGCTGTCATTTTGTGGGCATGCTCAAAACGTCTATATGGATAGTTTGCGTAATGAATTGGCGCATGCCGAGATTACGATTAGTGAAAAGATGAATATCTATCGTATACTGATGGAGCAATCTAGATCTGAACTACAGTACGATCAAGCTACCGCTGAAAACCGAAAGCTAATCGCTCTGGCCAAATCTCAGAATGACGATCTAGCGCTTACCAAAGCATATGTCTATCAGGGCGTAATTTATAATAACCAGCATGATTACAAAAACGATCGTGTGTACCTAGATTCTGCGCGTGTATTCGCTCTAAAATCAAAAAGTGAGATAGCCAATGCCTATACCGATTATTTAGAAGCCATCATGCTGAACTCGTATCAGGATTATGAAGCTGCCATCAAATCCTTCCAACGAACACTGTCAATCGTGGAAGATACCAACGAAGAATTTCTGAAAGCAAAAATCTATTACAACTTATATTCCATTTACACCAATTGGAATGATATGGAGAATTCTTTTTTGTATGCCAACGAAGCCGTAAAATCCGCGCATAAGTCCGGTGACAAAAGCTTATTGTCTAATGCCTACTCGGCATTAGCCGTCGCATATACCTACCGGTACGATGCGCATCACAATAAAGACGATTTAGAAAAAATATTTGATATCTGCAGGCAAGCAATTGATTTGAATAAGCAGTACAAAGGCCAAGTTTCGACGCGTACGTATGCCATTGCAAAGCTCAATATCGCCAGTTATTATTTCAAGTATTACCCAGAAAAACTGGACTTGATTAAAGCACAAATCCACGAAGCACTCGAAGCCGGGCAATTGACGCAGAGAAATCAAGCCATCATCGCAAGCTGCTATGGTATGCTGAGTGAAATCGCTCAGCGAGAGCAAAACGAAACACAAGCAGAAAGCTATCTTCACACAGCTTATAGCATCTTACTTACAGAAAATCCGATATACCTGCATACTATGATCCGGATTTGTGATGCGCTGGCGACATGGTATGATAAGCATGATCAGCATGAGAAATCATTTGAATTTCAAAAACTGACGACGGATTATACCCGTCAACTCTTCAACGAAGAGCAAGCCGCTACCGCCAAAAGGTTGGAAGCCCAATACCAATTTGACAAAAAAGAACAAGAATTACTAGTCTTGAAGGAGCGAGCCGAGAATCATCGCAAGCAACAATTGCTATCGATCGGATTAGGAATCGTTGGCTTATTCGGATCTTTTTTCATGTTTCGCTCCTACCACTTCCGCTTGCGTTATTCTTTAGAAAGAGAAAAGCAATTGGCCACAGAAAAAAGCGAAGCCGAACTACAAGTCAAGCTAGAAAAAGAAGAACAATCAAGGCTAAAAGCAGAACAAAAGATACTCACCCTACAGCAGGAGAAATTGCAAAATGAAGTGATGGCTAATCAATTACATCTTCAACACAAAAACGAGGTCTTTCAGCAGCTCAAAGAAAAAATCGACAAAGATAATGTGATGAATATACAACAGATACTACGTAATGAAAACCTGTTGGACAATGATTTCGAGAAAGCCAAATTTCAGATTCAGGAACTACATCCTAACTTCTTTAAAACCCTCACGGAGAAAGCGCAACAAAAGCTAACACCGCTGGATTTGAAATACTGCGCGTACTTCTACCTAGGCATGGATACAAAACAAATTGCCAATCTACTCAATGTAGAACCAAAAAGTGTACGTATGACCAAGTATCGACTCAAGCAAAAATTTGGTTTGGATACTGAAACAGATTTGATGGAATATTTAAGACCCGACATACTAAATCAATGAAGCGACATGATTCTATAGAATCTTTGAGGTTCTAGTTGCCAATGACCACATTTTATCAATCGCTACCTGTATATTGTTAAAAAGTGTAAAAAGTACACCACAAATAATTTTTGGCATGAGTATTGAATAAGTACAAGTATTCATAATTTAGGTTAATAATTGGTTAGTTAGTGAAACACCTGAAGTTCCCCACTTCAGGTGTTTCTTTTTTATTTCAAGCCAATAAACACACTTAAACTGCAAAAAAGCACTATATTTAGCTTCATAATTAACCACATCACCCATTTTTGACCGTTCAGGATGCCTAATCTTACCAGTGCTAGCAAGAAGCTTCGTCATAATGCGATCGTTTTACTGCCATTTTTAATTTTTTGTATTACTACCACCAGCTTAGCACAGAAGCAACTTTCACCTGCCGATGTACTTCTTATACAAAACCTTACCGAAAAAGAAGACATGGAGTTGGACTCGCTGTGGAAAACTATCGGCCAAGATGATCCACAATTCAAGGCGCTAGATTACGATGATAGCGCTTGGGCAACTCGCGGATCTGCGGTGACTAAATTAAATGAAAATGGAGTTGCATGGTTACGATTATCTTTTCGACTGACACCAGAATTATTAAAGATGCCACTCTGTCTGGACATCGCACAAAATGGCGCATCCGAGATTTACTTGGATGGCATATTGCTCGACTCCGTCGGCGTTATCGGTGCTGGTGAACCTGAATTGAACGTATTGAGTAAGCGTTTTCCCAAGTCTTTCTCCGTGGCAGATACAGGTATTCATGTCATTGCAGTACGTTATCAAAGTCATCCCGTTGTAAACACGATAAATGATATGGATGGGAGCTTCCGAGCAGGATTGTTAAGCTCGTATAAAACCTTTAACATTAGCTTTAGAGATGCCAATGCTTATTATGCAAAAGGTATTGCCAAGAATGCCAAGTTGACCACCATACTGATGTCGTTAGGCGGTATTTTCTGTGCATTAGCTGTCGTTCATTTGCTACTGTTTTGTTTCTATTACAAAGGTTGGTACAATCTGTATTTCGGCATCTATAACTTATCTATCGGTTTGTTTTGCATCTTCATCTTTAAGATACAAAACACCTTCGAGATTGATCTCTACCTTCTATACGTCAAAGCTTCCGTATTCACACTGATTCTTTTTTCGGTGGCGCTGACCGGATTTACCAATACCTTATTTGGCCGCAGCCGAATACGTCGTATTATCATGTTGGGAATCGGTGCACTATGTTTTGCGTCAGCCCTTATTTCACCATTGATTACGGTTCTATTGTTGCCTTTCTATCTCATGACGGTATTGGCTGAATCATTTTACATCATCGTGCGCGCTATGTTGCGTCGGGAGCGAGCAGCATTCATTGTGGGTGGTGGTATATTGGCTTGTTTTGCTTACATCGTCATACTTTTTTTAGTTTCCTTTTTAAGCAAAAGCAATCCCATCAACAATTTTATAGATAGCAATAACCGCAATGCACTATTAATTATCCTAATCACGTTCCCACTTTCCATCTCTGCCTATTTGGCCTACCAATTTGGCAGAACAAATACCAGTCTGCAATTGCAACTAGCAGAAGTAAAACGCCTTTCGGCCAAGACCTTAGAGCAAGAGCATGAGAAACAACACATTTTGCAAAATCAAAATGTATTATTAGAAGAGCAAGTACGCACTCGCACAGAGGATTTACAATTAGAAAAGCAGAAATCCGATGAACTGCTGCTGAACATATTGCCACAAGAAATCGCAGAAGAACTCAAAGAGCGCGGCGAAACGCAAACCCGCTATCATGAGGAAGTGACTGTGATCTTTACAGACTTTGTCAACTTCACCGAAAACTCCGAGCGCTGGGGCGCAGAGCGAATGATTGCCGAGTTGCACGAAGATTTCACCGCTTTTGACCAAATCATGGAAAAGCACGGTTTAGAGAAAATCAAAACCATCGGTGATGCCTACCTTGCCGTATGTGGATTGCCATTAAAAACGAATAATCACGCCCATCAGACCGTATTAGCGGCGCTCGATATCTTACAATATGTCCGCGAAAAAGCGCAGCGTAATGAAGGAAATGCATTAGATATTCGTATTGGTATACATTCCGGTTCGCTAGTTGCTGGCATCGTCGGCGTCAAAAAGTTTGCCTACGATATCTGGGGAGATACTGTAAATACTGCGGCACGACTAGAACAAAATAGCCTACCGGGCAAAATCAATATCTCCGATTCCACCTATCAATTGGTGAAAGATTATTATATATTTGAAGACCGCGGATTAGTAGAAGCCAAAGGTAAAGGAGAAATACCGATGTACTTCGTGCAATCTCTTAAAGATCAATACCAAGCATAAAATGACCCACATGGAATACAATAAATTGCATGATATAATTATTCAAAAATTGCGCGATGAACTTCCTGGTCATCTCTCCTATCACAGTGTTACGCATGTTAAAGATGTGATTCAAGCGGCAGAAAACATAGCACAGAGCGAAGGTATCACTGGCGACGTACTAACGTTGATCATGACTGCCGCACTTTTTCATGATACCGGTTTTATCTACGGATCTAAAAATCATGAAGAGCGCTCCTGTGAAATAGCGGCTTCCTACCTCCCAGATTATGGTTACAGCTCTGAAGACATAGCGAAAATTCAAGGCATGATTATGGCCACCAAAATTCCGCAATCACCGCAAAACCATTTGGAAGAAATCCTGGCAGATGCCGATTTGGATTACCTAGGTCGGGATGATTTTTTTGTAATCGGCGATAAGCTGTACGAAGAATTGGCCATGTTTGGCATCGTACAGACCGAAAACGACTGGAACAGCTTGCAGGAAAAATTCTTAAAAAATCACCATTACTTTACTCACACAGCAATCGCCACTCGGCAACAGAAGAAAGATGAAAATCTAGCTATTATTAAGCAAAAGCTATCCCAATAGTAGCATTTCGAAATCTTCCGCCTCGTTACTAAATAGTTTTAGTCGACCTTATCTTTGGACGTATCCAAGGATCTTGAGACTATTTAGCAATATTTTGATACGATATGGCAACCCCTGCCCTATCTGAATTCCTACTTTTGATCCATACCTCACAGAAATTTGATGATTTCGAGGTCAATCCAACTTTTATAGCTGCGCAATAGCCTCTATAATTGTTGGTCAGTCACACTAACTGGATTATAAACATAAAATTCTATTCCTATGATGATGCTATCTAGGCGGCACCCTTGTTGGGCGTCTGTCACATGCAAACTATTGCTCCTGTTTGTTTTCTTTTCTCTCCTATCTACGCACGCAAAGGCTCAAAATGGGATACAAGTGCAAGGTTCAGTCCGCGAAGCGGAAACCAATAATCCTTTAGAAAATGTTACCGTCGAGATAAAAGGCACCAACATCGGCACTAGTACCGACAGCGAAGGACGGTACACATTAGAAGACGTAGCGCCCGACGCGATTCTCGTTTTTTCTTTAATTGGTTATCCCAATGTGGAACACAGCGTGCAAAATCAAGCCAATGTAGACGTTACAATGGGCGCTGTAGCTGCCGATTTGGATGAAGTCGTCGTCGTTGGTTATGGTACGATGCGCAAGCGCGATGTGACCGGCGCTGTTTCTTCGTTGAATGCCAAGAAGATAGAGAACGAAGCACCTACCCAATTAACTGATGCACTACGTGGTAATGTAGCCGGTTTGAATGTTGGTTTTAGCTCACGCGCCAAAGGCGGCGGTTCGCTGCAAATTCGTGGGCGAACTTCGCTCAACGCCGGAACTAGTCCGCTAATCGTATTGGACGGCGCTATTTATTACGGCGCTTGGGAAGACATTAACCCGGCCGATATTGAAACGGTAGATGTCCTGAAAGATGCGAGCGCTGCCGCTGTATTTGGTGCGAAATCGGCTTCTGGCGTGATCTTAGTCACCACCAAAAAAGGAACGGAAGGCAAACCCTTGATCAACTACAATACGACGATTGGCGTGGCTACGATGGCCATCAATCAGCCTGTACATCAAGGACAAGATTTCGTTAACTGGCGATCCGATGTATTTAAAAGCATCAATGAAAACGCACAACCTTTTCAGTTTGATGATCCACGCAATCTGCCGAGCGATATCAGTATGGATACTTGGCTGGGTTACGATCAATCCTCGGGGGATCCCGTGCGCGTTTGGCTACGTCGTCTCAATCTGCAACCCAACGAGGTAGACAATTACATGAATGGCAATGTCACAGATTGGTACAGCCAAGTATTTCAAAACGGCTTGCGGCAGGATCACAACCTCAGCGTATCGGGGAAAAACAAAGATATCTCGTATTACGTTGGCGCAGGCTATCTGGACAACGAAGGCATTATCGTCGGCGATCGGTTTAAAACCTTACGCACCAGAGTCAACTTAGAAGCCAATGTCACCAACTTTCTATCGATCGGTATGAATTTACAGGCCGTTTCTAGAGATGACAGCGCGATTCCACACGCTTGGGGCGAGATTACGGCGCTATCGCCATACGGCGATCAATTTGATGCAGATGGCAACTTGACGTGGCGACCTAACAACGAAGTTTCTGGTGGCGTAAATCCAGGCTACGATGCCTTTCATACCGACCGCAAGGATCGTACAAACTCCTTAAACAGCACTATTTTTGCCAAACTAAAGTTGCCGCTCGGCTTTACCTTTACCACCAATTTCACACCACGCTTAGAGCTATACGAACGCTACAACCACGAGCGTTCCTCGCACGAAAGTTGGGCGACTTTTGGCGGAAGAGCGAGCCGCCAACAACGTACGACCTACTTCTGGCAAGTCGATAATATCCTGAATTGGAATAAGGAATTTGACGGCATTCATCGCTTTGATGTGACTTTACTGGCCAATGCCGAGAAATTGCAACGCTGGGACAACAATATGTCGAACGACAACTTTGACCCTAACGATGATTTGGGATATCACGGTATCGGCAACGGAATCAATCCCATTATCGGAAGTTATGATAGCTACAGCACCGGCGATGCCTTGATGGCGCGTATGGTCTACACTTTGAAAGATCGCTACACCATTACCGGAACCTATCGCCGCGACGGATATTCTGCCTTCGGGCAGCGACATCCACGAGCGGGCTTCGGTTCCATCGCCGGAGCATGGACATTCTCGGAAGAATCCTTTTTCGACGTAGACTGGTTTAATTATGGAAAGCTCCGCGCATCCTGGGGTAGCAACGGCAATCGAGATGTGGGTTCAGGCCGTGATATGTACGTAGCATTAGCCGATCTCACCACGGGTAAATATTTGTATGTACGACCTGATGGCACCGTGATCCAAGCCAATCAACTTTGGGTGAATCGCATGCAAAATCCCAATTTCCGTTGGGAAAGAAACACTTCCTACAACTTCGGATTAGATTTCTCCTTATTCAACGACCGCTTGTCGGGTAACCTCGAGTATTACCAGATGAATTCTACCGATTTATTGGTATTGCGTAGCCTACCCAACGTCATCGGTTTTGATAATGTGATGGACAACTTGGGCGAAGTGCGCAATCGTGGTTTTGAGGTCACATTAAATTCCCTAAACATCTCCAAGGAAAACTTTAGCTGGCGCTCTACTGCTTTATTTCAACTGAATCGCAACGCGATCAAACATATCTACCGCGACTACGGTCCGGATGGCCAGGAACTCAATGACATTCAAAACCGTTGGTTCATCGGACAACCGATTGATGCCATCTGGGATTGGAAAGCACAAGGCATTTACCAGTTGGGACAGGAAGAGGAAGCCGCGCGCTACGGATTACAACCGGGCGATTATCGCTTAGAAGATGTGAATGATGATGGACGATTTAGCAATGCCGACCGACAGTTTTTAGGATTTAGCGAGCCCAGATATCGTTGGTCGTTCCGCAATGATTTTCAATTCCTCAAAAACTTCTCCGCCTCCATCTCTATGTATGCTCTATTCGGACATCAATCGCCGTTCAACTCTTTGAAAAGTCGAGATGGCTTTCCCGATCGGAGAAATAGTTACGCATTCCCTTATTGGACACCAGAAAACCCTTCAAACGAATGGGCAAGAATCAACTCCAATGAAGGGAGCGCCACCGGCTTCAATGTATATCGCAAACGTTCTTTTGTACGTATAGACAATATCTCATTGGCCTACAGTTTCGATGCCGAAAAGTTGGAGCGCCTCCGTCTACGCGGATTGCGTGTATTTGCCAACGTGCGCAATGCCGGTATGTGGGCGCCAGAATGGTCGTTCTGGGATCCAGAATGGGATCCAGCTAATGGTCCGGGCCCAACACCAAGATTTTACACCATCGGATTAGACATCACCTTATAACGAAACGATTTATTTAAGAATCCATATCGTATGAACACGTTTTCAAAATATACAATATACGCGATCCTTTTGCTGGCCGCAAGCACGCAAGGATGCAAACGCTCCTTCTTAGAGCCCAAGCCTCTATCTATCTACACCCCCGACGAAACCTTTCAAAGTTCCGCTGCCTTGTGGGCCACGCTTGTTGCCTGCGAGCGCAATGCTCGTATTGAGTTTATGGGCGATGGCGCTCCTATCGTCACCGAAATGATTTATTCAGATATCGCCGTATCAGGCAGTACCGACAAACCCGGACCAGCGATCGATCTCAATCAAGCCATTACGCCGGACGGCGATCTCGACAATATCGAATACGAAAATCGGATCGAATGGTATTGGAAAGAAGGATATCGGGGTATTCGCTACGCGAATACAGCCATTCATTATATCGATGCGCCACAAGATTACACCAACGAAGGCGAAAGAAATCATCTTTTAGGTGCCGCCTATTTCCACCGCGCCTTACGCTATTATCGCTTAGTACATCAGTTTGGCGACGTGCCTGCGGTATTCTTTATGGCGACCGAGCCCAAGTTAGACTTTTATAGCACCAAGCGCGAAGTGATCTTGGAACAGCTCAAAGAAGATTTGGAATTTGCACAAGAATGGGTGCCCGACAATGTCAATAAAGGGCAAGTAACCAAAGGTGCAGTCAGCCATTTGCTTACAAAGGTCAATCTGGCGCTCGGTTACTTTGACGACGCTATTGCATCCGCCAATAACGTGATTAATGGTGGCACGTATAGCTTGATGACATCGCGATTTGGAACTACGGCAAACGATGCCAGTCGCAACGTAATCTGGGATTTGCATCGCCCAGAGAACAAATCTCTCGCTAATAATCGCGAAGCCTTATTCTTAGTGATTGATCGCATCAATCTAGATGGTAACCAATCGGGCGGCGTACAATCCATGCGAAATGGTTTACCTTTCTGGAGCAATGCCGGCATTGTAACGCCTGCGGGCAATCGCGCCATGTCTGATATTCATACGATCGAGCTGCCGCAGGTATTGCAATACGGACGAGGAATCGGACGCGTACGCCCAACGTGGTACAGCCAGCATACTTTGTGGACGGATGATACCGACCTGCGACATGCACCTGGAAACTGGATGCGCATGGAAGATTTGGTGTACAATTCGCCCAATTTAAAAGGGAGTGATCCAAGTTACGGCCAACCACTACAGAAACGCAATGCCAACGGCGGCTTGCTGACTACCGATACCATTCGATTCTGGTTTGATTGGCCACATTACAAACTATTTGTAGAAGATCCGCAACGCGTACAACCTGCCGGTGGTAACTCCGATTGGTACGTGTTTCGATTAGCAGAAACCCTGTTGTTGCGTGCAGAGGCGTATGTGTGGAAAGGCGACTTGGCCAGCGCCGCCGCAGATATCAATGCCGTGCGCACGCGTGCTAAAGCGCAGCCCATCACCACTGCAGAAGTTAATATAGGTACCGTACTCGACGAGCGTGCGCGAGAATTGTACTATGAAGAGCCGCGTAAAACAGAAGTAACGCGCGTTGCGTATATATTTGCCAAGACAGGTGCTGCATCGGAAGAAGGCAAAACGTATAGCGTAGCCAACTTCTCCGAAAATAATTATTTCTACGATCGCGTGATGGCCAAAAGTGATTTTTATAATAAAGGCGTGCGTACCAACTTTGGGATCAATTATCGGATGAGTCCGTATCACGTACTTTGGCCTGTTCCAATAAGTGCCATTAATGGAAATCCGCAAGGAAACATCAACCAGAATATAGGCTACGTTGGCGCTGAGAGCAACGTAGAACCGTTGGATTATGTGATTGATCAGATCGGTGAAGGCGACTAGCATTCACGCAGAAAAAAGGCTAGTGCTTCATTCCTAGGAAACACTAGCCTTTTTTAAATAACAGATCTACGCGGCTATCTTGTAGATCATGTGCGATGTGCTGCTTTAAAGCTGCAAAGTCTTCTTGATTGTTGTTCATGGCGAAGTGCCCATCTTTCAGATACAGAATGGTATCGCAGGTCTCTTCCAGCAAGGAAAAGATATGGGATGCTAGGATAATCAACTTTCCTTGACTTCGCAACCGCTTGATAATATCAGTCACCATCAAACAACTCTGGAAATCCAGTCCATTGTACACCTCATCAAAAATATATACTTGATTATCTTGCAGCAACGTGCCTAATAAGGCCAGTTTCTTTTTCATTCCCGTGGAGTAACTGCTAATGTACTGATTCAGGGGAAGATCAAATACATGATAAGCTCCTTCCTGCATCACGGTCTTATGACGAGCTTCGAGTAAGAGCGTCAGATATTCTTTTCCGGTAATCTTGGGTAAGAAATAAGGCTCTGCTGGCACATAACCGATGTGCGCTTTGCTCGCATTTTCGGCGCAGACAATTTCCCCATCATACTCTTCCAATCCCACCAGACACCGAAACAGCGTAGTTTTACCAGCGCCATTTGGCCCGACAATACCGTACACCTTGCCGGCATCAAATTGACAGGTAAGTCCATTTAAGACCACTTTTTTGCCAAATGACTTCTGAAGATTTGAGAGAGCTATCATAGATATTTCTGAAATTGATGTATGGATTTTTTATAAAAGTAATAATACAGATAGGGAATTAAGATCATCGTGACCACAGCAGATATGGTCAAGAGAATCTCCATCAAGCCTGGTCTCCTCGGATAGCTACTGTATTTCATCAGAATACTCAGCAAAAGTAACAACAGTCCAACTATCACGATTAAAGCAATGATTAACACATTTTCAGGGTACGCAATCAATAAAGCAAAAAGCATAGGCGCACTTAACAACAGGCAGTGCAAAATGCCACGCGTCACTTTATGCTGCAAAAAAGCTTGGGGCGATAAGCTATAGTTCCAAACCAGCAGCTCATCTTCTACCACATCATAAGCTTGCAGGGATAGTATGATCTGGACGAATAGCAGTATGAAGGCCAAATTTTCATTGCCAACGTATAAAGCAATTCCCAATAGCATATGCAAGATCACGAATACAAACCACCAACGGCGAAAAAGAATGATAAATTCAAACGGTTTCCGCGAAAAGGGCGTCGGCATACTTGCTGTAGATATATGCCATGTAGCTAGGTGATAATAGACTACCGGAAGAATAATTAGACCCAACACCGCAAGCCAAGCAGAAGAATAAACTGCGACGAGTGCCAATGGCAATGTGACTAGTGTATTTTCATACAATAGCAAACGCGTAAAACTCCTGCTTGGAAAAAGTTGCTTCAAAAAATCCCTACGATCTTGATCATTCAAGTGTTGCACCAAACTGTATTGTACGAAAAGCAATATTAGGGAAGCAACCGTTGGCGACTGTTTAGCAGCATAAAAAAGACCAGCGTATCCTAAAACCAGTAGTACACATGCTGCCGCAATGTGCAATCCCGCTTCTTCGAGCGATCGCTTCAAGCTTCGGAATTGTAATCGGCAATAGAAGTTCATCTGGATGAAATTTAAAAACTAGTTCACATGTCTATCTATATCAATCAACTCGACTCTTTTGCCCATTTTTTTCTGAATCACTTCAAAATGCTGTAGTTCAAGGTGCGTCAGTAGTGTTATGGCTTCTCCGGATTGCTCGGCTCGCCCTGTTCTGCCGATACGGTGAATGTAATCTTTGGGCGATCGGGGCAATTCATAGTTGATCACGAAGGGAAGGAAATGGATATCTATTCCCCGCGCCATTAAGTCGGTTGCTACCAATACCCTGAGTTTTCCAGATTTGAATTGCGACAATGCTTCCGTCCTAGCACCTTGACTTTTCTTGCTATGAATGGCTCGTGCATCGATACCATTCTTTTTCAACTTGTTGACCACGGCATCCACCTGATATACCGAAGAGGCAAAAATCAGAACCTGATTCATTTCCTTTTGCTGAATCAGCTGGCGCAAATACGGCCCTTTTTTCTCCGGAGGCATCAGATAAGCCGTCTGCTTGATCAATTCTATAGAATCTTCTTCCTCTTCAATCTGAATGACCGTTGGGTTGGACAATACGATCTGCTGAATGCTTTGCAGATCCGCACTTAGTGTGGCAGACAACAGTATATTTTGTCGTTTCGCAGGCAGATGGCTTAAAATCTGATCCATTTGCGCTTTGAATCCTAAATTCAGCATTTTATCGGCCTCGTCTAACACTAAAGTACTAATGCTCGAAAGATGTACCGCATTGTTGTCCAACAGCTCTAACAACCTGCCCGGCGTCGCAATAAGTACATTGACGCCCTGCATGCCCATCATCTGCGGATTGATAGAAACGCCACCGTAAACCGCAACTGTTTTCACAGGATGTGACAAAGCTGGACTGAAGGTTTTAAACACCGTATGGACCTGCTCTGCCAATTCCCGAGTAGGCACCAATATGAGCATATTGGCATGGCGGTTCTTGACGCCCACATGATCTTGCAGATGCATCAACAATGGCAATACATACGCCATGGTCTTTCCGGATCCTGTTTTAGCAATTCCTAAGACGTCCTCTTTGTTTAATATAGCTGGAATAGCCTTCTCTTGGATCGTAGTAGGCTTTGTGTATTGCTGATTTGCCAATGATTGTACGAATGCAGGCGACAAACCCAAAGATTCAAAAGACATATAGTTTTTTATAAAAGTATAAATACAGATCAGGAATGGAGGTCAAGCAACTAAAGCGAAACCGTTATGGATAGCGACTATACTTCGTCCTGATAAACTTTAAGCAAACCTTAGCGCTTTCGACTTTTCAAGACGCGACCAGCATCCGTCACAAAGATATAATTATAAAGAGGAAATGCCTTCATGAGCACTTTGCCTTTTTTCGGTCCCAGTACCATGATGGAGGTGCTGAGTGCATTCGCCATTTCGGCCGATGGACCATAAATACTGACGCTGGTGAGTCCGGTAGATGGATATCCTGTCTTTGGGTTAATGATGTGCGCGTAGCGAATGCCTGCGATCTCCGCATACTTTTCATAACTGCCTGAGGTTGCCACCGCTTCCTCCCCTAGTTTTAAAACCTGCATGATTTGGTGTTGGCGAAACGGATGATTTAACCCAATCTTCCAATGGCGTTCGCCAAGCGGTTTTCCCCACATGGCCAGATCACCCGACGCATTCACGATGCCACCCTTCACTCCCATTTGCTGCATCAATTCTCGTCCTTTGTCCGCTGCGTAGCCTTTGCCAATCGATCCAAAGCCGATCTTCATGCCTTTTTTACTCAGATAAATGCTAGATGCCACACTATCCAATACGATGTATTGATATCCTACGTGCGCCACACTACGCTGCACCATTTCCGGACTCGGTAATTCAGTCATACTGCCGTCGAATTGCCAAATCCAATCTAGCCCAGCCACGCTAATATCAAATGCCCCTTCCGATAACTCGGAGTAAGCTAATGCACGCTTGGTCAGATCAAATACTTCGCGATCTACCACCACGGGCCGAATACCAGCTTGTTGATTCACTTTTGAAATTTGCGTGTGCGGTTGCCATTCCGAAATCAGGTTTTCGATCCGACTTACTTCGGCGACCACCTGATCGATATGTTGATTTGCTTTTGTAGAATCGGTATCCACCACCGTGATCGTAAAAACCGACCCCATCAATGTGGCTTGTCGCGTAAGCATGACCTCCTGCGCTAACAGGGTGCTTATCGACAAGAGTGAAGCACCTATTGCTAGCGCCAACCGACCGATGTGAATCCGCACAAGCTGCATTAGTAGCAATCCGTTAAAAGTTGACCTTTGCTTCGGTAATATTCGAGATTGTTCGTCCCAGCGTTTGCCAAAATGGTTTCCAGAATCGCCTCAACATCGCGTTGCATCTGCAGCGCACCACAAATCATGATGACACCACCGTCGCGCAGCAAAGCACCAAAGTAATTCGAATCCCGACGGATTAAATCCAATACATATTGACTGTTTTCCTCGCGGGAATAGGCTACATGATAGCCCGCTAATTGTTGTTGTGCAATCTGCTCATTAGCAAAGGCCGCATAGCCTTCATTTGATGGGGTTTTAGAACGAAACCCCACATATAGTTGAATAGCTCGCTTCCTTTTATTTGCCGCCACCATTCCTAAAAAAGGAGCGATTCCTGTCCCATTGGCAATCATGGCTATTTGCTTTGCTTTTTTCGGCAGATGGAAATGGGCATTCGCCAACAGGCGAGCAGAAATATGATTGCCTACTTGCAAGTGGTGGAGATAGCCAGAGCCTAATCCGTTGGGATGCAGTTTCACGATGAGCTGTATATTCCCCTGAATACAGGCGATGGAATAAAACCGTTCCTTCGCGTCATTGTCGGGATAGATAGCTATCAAATCACCCGAAGTAATGCGGCTTCGTTTTTTAGGTTTTAGTACGACTTGAAAGACAGGGTCTTGATCGCCACTGATATCCGTTTTGGAGATCACTTCCAGCTCTTGCAAACGAGGCTGCGCAGTAGCGTAAATACTTTCGGCTGTCGCCAAAGTCACCAAGGTTTCCTTGCTCCACTCGTGCGCCCAAGCGGCTATATCCGCAGTGGATTTATCATTCACCGTGTGCAATGCTACCGTACGCCGTGCCCAAGGCTGCGCCGCGAGCATCGCATCAACTTGATGGGCATACGCACAAAAGTCGGGATAAGAGGTAGACCCAAATCCCAAAACGGAGAAACCTACTGGCTGCTGTTGCGGATAAGCCGCTAAGCGCTGTTCGAATTTCTTCGCGTTGCTCGGTGCTTCGCCCAAACCATAAGTACAGGTAAAGAAGACCAGTTCACGCGCCTTCGGAAAACTACCATATTGATCGATATTGGTCATAAAAGCGCGTTCGCCTTGATCCAACAATTGCTTGTGCACCCGATTGGCCATAGCCAAGGTGCTACCATTCTCCGATCCGTACAGCAGAATGATTTCGGCATTATCGGCGCGGTATTTATTTTTGATTTTTGTGCCGGTGCGGCGAAAGGTGATGACGAAACCAGAATAGATGAAGAAGAGGATATTAAGCGCGCCCAATCCCAATACGATTGCCCAGACGCGATTAGTCTGTCCGGTGTGTAAATCCAAGCTCAGTTTTTCCCAGACCGCGGCATAGGCATAGCGCGTTTCTGAAACCAGCTCACCACTTAGCTGATGTACCGTGATCTGCCGATCGGCTAAGGTGAGTATAAAATATTCTTCTGGATCATCTTCTAAGAATGGGAATTCTATTCTTTCGACTTCGTCGAGCCTAATATCTTGAAAGATGGGAAAATCCGCTGGAGCAAGCTGATTATCGATCCATTCCTCCTCCGTTCGCTCTTCCAGATCATACTCCTGTACCGCTTCTGTTTTATTTAAAATGCCCGTGCGCGACAGGAAAAGATAGGTACCCGTCAGCGAGATCATCAAAACAGGAATGAGCATCAACCTTCCGCTCACCACATGAAAATACTGTGCGAAGAAATCGCGGTGCACTTTTTTGAAGAAGTGCCGCCAACCTTGTTGTCTTTTTACGATCAACAAGATTCCCGTCAGGGTGATGAGCAATAATAGAAAGGAAACGACGCCCACTACAATACGGCCTGTTTCGTGCAGAAACAGGGAGCGATGTAAGGTGGTCGTCCATTGGATGAAATCACTTTTTTTGGCCACTGGCCCAAGGAGCATTCCGCTTCGCGGATCAATGTAGCCTTTTACAGCTTCGCTTTCGGCATCTAGCGCATCTAGGTATACTCTAGATTGTTTGTCTATCGATAGCTCAATAACCTCTGGATAGCGATCTTTGATTATGCTAATCGTCTGCGATACCGAAATGGTGTCCAATCCGTCCGAGCGGTACGCGTTGGTGTTTTCTTCCACTGCATCGTACGCCAATATGACGCCAGTAATGGATAGTATGAGCAAAAATAAGGAGGATATGAGCGCCAATAAAAGGTGCGCATATCTCCAAATCGATAATATCATTGTGGGTAATCTATTGGGCTTTCGTCAGTTTTACAAATCGAATATACCCTTTTCCGTTGGTGCGTGCCGTGATGCCGTCTGTCGTCAGAGCGACTTCCGCATCGGTCGTATGGTATTTTTGTTCTTCTACCGCCGACTCAAAACGCAACTTATAGCCTTTGTTCAATTTATCGTTATCGATTTCCAATACTTTAATGGCACGGTCGCCACCACCTACCGATGCGCCTGTCACCGCGTGTAGCTTTTCCTTGGTTTTAGTTTGGAATTTGTACCACTCTTTCAAGGTATTGTACCATTGCTTGTCTGGCCCTAATACCGATAAGGTTTTCTCATAACCACCTTGCGGATTGATCAGAGAGATGATCACGTAGGCTGCTTCGCCTTCGTACGCATTCATCTGAATCATGCATTTGTATTTGCTGGACTGTGCAGCAGCGGAAGCGATAAAACCGGCACTCAAAGCCAAAGCTAGGCCTGTTTTCATAACTATATTCATGCGTTTATTTTAAGAAATCTGTAGAAACGTGGTTGTTTGACAAAAAGTCATTTTCTTGTGCTAGATCGTAGGCTGTCTCGTCAAATTCCGTTTTCAACGATTTATCAGCACCTAATGCCACCAATGCTTTCAGCATCTTGTCATCTTTGGCAATCAGGGCAGCTTTGTGCAAAGCCGTTACGCCATCATTATCTTGCGCATTGATGTTCGCACCCAATTTCGAAGCTTGTTCTACTAACGCGATGTTCTCTTTTGCTACCGCCAAGTGGAATAGTGAGCTACCATCTGTTTGAGGCGCAGCCACGTCCACTCCTTTACCTTTTAGCAGTGTTAATTTTTCTTCGAAAGGACTCGATCCAATCGGCGCTGCACCTTCGCGATTGGCACCACGCTCTGCACCACCACGGTACGAGTTGAACCAGTAATACGCCAAATTGTATCCGTCTTTGTTTAATAAAGTCACATCAGCACCTTTGGCTAGCAACTGCTTCACGATTTCTGGTGAGCCATTGCTAACTGCTAATGTCAATGCCGATTCTCCTTTTTCATTCGTAGCATTCACCTCACTACCTGCATTTAACAATGCTTCTACTGTCGCTGCATTTTGACCAGCTGAAGCCAACATTAATGCAGTTGTTCCATCGTTATTGGCTTTGCTAACCGAAACCCCTTTGGCTAAGAAGTAATTGATGATTTCCATATTGCCACCGCGTACAACACCATGCAATACAGTACTTCCATCGTGACTAATGGCTTGTGGATTTAGTCCTTTGGTCTCTACTAAGAATTGGTAAGTAGCCAAACCGTTGGATTCGCCACGACGAAATCCTTGGCTAGCGAAGAATAAGGCATTATCCGTCAACTCAGAGCCACGTTGAATCAATTTTTCTATTAAATCGGTCTTACCAGATTTAGTCGCATAATCTGCTACGGTACGTCCGTGTGCATCTTTATCTTTAATGGATAGTCCTTTGGATTCGAAATATTTCACCAAGGCTAGATCATCATCACTTGGCGCAGCCAACATCATGAGCGTTGCACCATCTGCGTAGGTTTTCTTTGGATCAACGCCTTTGGCAAACAGCGCATCATAAATAGCGGTATTGGTATTGCCACCACCTGCTGCATAGGCTGCGATGGGCACACCGTAGCTGTCTGCATAATTCACATCAGCTCCTTTTTGCAATAGATAGTCTACTACTTCCTTATTACCATTTGCGGCAGCCCAGTGTAGGTAATGGCGACTATGGTGTGTTTTCTTATCAACCGGATTGCCTTCTTGCTCTAATAAATAGAAGATAATATCATTAGATGCACCGCTGTTGATGGCCATGGTGGTCACATCAAAAGAAGCTGCGTTTGACTCAGAAGGGCTGTTTCCTGCCGCCGTCAAGCTCTTTACTTCGGTAAGATTAGGGTTCTTTCCCCAAAAATCACGGCTCAAAAAAACATTCTGGCTTTGCGCGGAGGCTAAACCTGTGCCCAGACCGAAAAGTAGTAGGGCTAATTGATAAGTCTTCATATAATTTGGTTTTATTTATTATAAGTCTAAATTAACGCCAAACATAAGTAAATTATCATTATAAAAGATGTTGAAACAGTAAAAAAAATGAAGCAGCATCTTAATGTAACAATTATTTTTCGCCGATGGTGGATTATTTCCAATATACCTTTCCTGTAAACAATAAATCGAGCGCTGAAAAAAGGTGTTTCTCAAGAGACTGGTATGGTATCACGAATTGCGCTGCAAAATACCGTTAGCGCTATCTTACAATAGGTTTTTTTGTAAACAGTACTTATATGTAGTGCAGTGCGATTATTGGCCATTGATTCGCCATTGATTCACGTCAGATTGTCCGGTCCTAAAATAACTATACACTAAAACAACGTGTATGGCATTAGAAAAAGAAAGAATTAATTCAGTTAGACCGAACAAGCACCTCCCTTTTAACAAGCGAGAGATTCAAGAAATAGTGCAGT
>NZ_QDKG01000004.1 GCF_003076635.1 Sphingobacterium corticibacter
AAAAAACAGACAGCTTAAAACTGAACTACAATGTTTAAATTTAAGTTGAAAATGAAGAAGACACGTTTTACAGAAACCCAGATTGTCCGTGCCCTTAAAGAGGGTGAAGAAGGACGTAGAGCAGAAGATATCTGTCGGGAACTAGGCATTAGCAAGGGCACTTTTTACAACTGGAAAAGCCGCTACGGAGGCATGGAAGTATCGGATGTGCAGCGTTTAAAAGAACTGGAGGAAGAGAATTCTCGTCTTAAAAAGATGTTTGCTGATTTGAGCGTTAATCATGAGATTTTAAAGGAGGTCATCACAAAAAAAGGCTGGGGCTCCGGGAACAAAAACAGTTAACCCAGGAACTAATCTTGGATTATAGTTTAAGCGTTACCGGAGCCTGCGCTATGACAGGCATGTGTCGTTCGCAATATTATTATGTCAGCAAGAGAGACGATAGCGCTGTTATCGCTGCTTTGGAAACTTTGTCTTCAAAACATCCAGTTTACGGCTTTCGTAAGCTGTACGCCTATCTTCGACGAGATGGGAAGCCTTGGAATCATAAGAAGGTTTATAGGGTATATAAGCTGCTTAAGATGAATATAAAGCGACGTGGTAAACGCAGATTGCCTACACGAGAACGAATCCCTTTAGAACAGCAAATCAGCATCAATAAAAAATGGAGTATGGACTTTATGAGTGACAGTTTAGCTTCTGGCAACAGATTTAGAACGTTCAATGTTATGGACGATTGTTCGCGTGAAGCTCTTGCTATTGAAATTGGTACTTCTATTTGTTCCCAAAGAGTAACCCGCACTTTAGAGCGGATAATGGATTGGAGAGGCAAACCTTGTAGCATCAGAGTGGATAATGGCCCTGAATTCACAAGTCATCATTTCGACTTGTGGTGCAAGAAACAAGGTATCACTATTCAATATACTCAACCAGGGAAACCAACTCAAAATGGATACATTGAGCGATTCAACCGGAGCTACCGTAGAGAAATATTGGATGCACACCTGTTCTTTAACTTGTCTGATGTAAGAGATCTTACCGATGAATGGATTCAGGAGTATAACAATCATAGGCCACACGAAGGGCTGGGTAATCGTACGCCGATTGAAGCAGCAAGAAAAATATCCAAAAAAGAAGCTGAAGAAGTACTAAAATAAATTAGAAAATAGCAGATTTTGCTGTCTGAAAAACGGGGTACTTACAATTTTAATGAACACATTGTTGCAACAAATAAACACCTGAATCACATCAGCCTCTCTAACTTAATAAAACAAGAGGAGCGATGAGGTAAAGGATATGAACTGTTAGGAATTAGAATTTCTTGTACTTACTTAAATCGAGTCTTAAACTACTCAGTAAAGTGCTACCCAAGTCTCTGATGCTAAACCTGTGGATATGATTACTTAAAGGTGGAAATCTATATGCCTTTGATCGTCGTGCTGTCGAACAAACAGCAAACGTATTTTCAGAAAAGATATATTCTGCTTCAATGGTCGGTGTACTATATTTTTTTTTCATTTCTTCTAGGTAAAATTATTAATTACAAGTGTAATGTTTAAGTAAAAAACCTACACACTCAATATTTTAACTAAAAAAAGAAGGCCAATTTTACTAACCTATTGGAAGTTTATTTAGTATATAGCCAATATTATTTGACCTATTGAACACGAATATACACATTATACTCCCGTTAATACATCAAAACATTAAATATATAATTTATTGATATTAAATGAATTAAATAAAATAATGAACTATACTCATAATTTTATTTTCACAATATCAATAATTTTATTTATAATAATTTTATATTTATTTTAAAATAGCAAAAATATGCCATTAATGCTACCGTGACGCTTTGGACGTTTTATCCCCAACAGAATAAATTATAAGACAAACAATCGTAATTAAACACAATAATTTTACCCATGAAGTTCATTCATTTTAAATGATAAAAATTATGAATAATCTTTTTGACCTAATATTCGAAAATTTACATATCCGCTCGGATTAAGAAATTAACTTTAATACACTATTCATTATCATCTATTTATTAAGTGATATTCGCGCAAAGACATCTCCGTACCAAGGTAGCATGTGACTCAATATGCATTTTCGCTACTTGCTTCATAGCGACTATGGATTAAATTCTCGAAAAAATATATCATTTGAAATTTCCATCACGAAATCAAATATTCAAAATCTAATTGAGACTACTGACAATTTTAGATAATCCTAGTTTGCTCCTAATATTGGCACGCTTCTAAGTATTGCAAAAAATTGATTGATTAGAATTGAAAATTTAAAACAGCATCACATTTTAAAAAAATTTTTATTAAAAAGAACTTTAGATTGGATACCAATAATCAAAATATTCTTATTCCTTTGATACAATTTACGACAAAGTGTTTGGAAAAATCTCCAATAGTCAATCTATATATTATTAATTCATCTAGACATAAAAATATAACTAACTCCAATTCATAACATAATACATCTAGCCAATCCTAAACCGACATAGAGTAAATCCAACTCTATAAGACTGTCATTTTCTAATATTCTTAAGTAGCTCACCCATCCTCTTATTTCTTTGCCCCAGAAACGCAGGATGTTTAGCTTCACCTATTCGTTGACTATTATATATACTGCTGTGACCTGATGCAAAATATGCGGTAATGCAAGCTAGAGCTACATAAAGAGCACCTTCGGAGCCGAATAATTCAATTGCCATCAGGATGCAAGCCAGCGGCGTATTTGTGGCTCCTGCAAACACGGCAACAAAACCCATCCCCGCGAGTAGTCCGGTTGGAATCGGTACAAATAGAGAAATAGCACTACCTAAAGTTGCGCCAATAAAAAAAAGAGGAGTCACCTCTCCACCTTTAAAGCCTGCTGAGAGCGTAATCACGGTCAAAATTAATTTAATAGCAAAGTCATACAAAGATGACGGGACGTAAAATGCTGAAACAATAGAATCTATTCCCAAACCTATATATTTGGTTGTGCCAAGAAGCAAAACCACTAAACAAACGATTATTCCTCCAATAAGCGGTCGTAGTGGTGCATATGAAATTTTAGTCTTAAATAATTTAGTAATCCAGTACATAGATTTACTAAATGTTGCTGCGCATATGCCAAACAAAATTCCTGCAACTATTGCCCAACCTATGTTTATAAATGAAATTTCTGGGACAAAGTCGATAGTATAGTGTGCATGAGGAACGTTCCAATATTTGGCCACAAGATCTGCAAATATTGCTGTAAGAAACGCAGGTAGTAAAGCGTTGTATTTAAGCTTGCCAATTGCATAAAATTCAATTGCAAATAGTGAACCAGCCAAGGGTGTACCGAAAACAGATCCAAAGCCCCCGGCAACTGCTGCGACTATTAGAATACTCCTATCACTTGGTGAAAGTTTGAATGGCTTAGTAAATTGGTCTGCGATTGACCCTGCCATTTGCAGCGCAGTTCCTTCTCGCCCAGCAGATCCTCCGAATAGATGTGTTACAATAGTTCCTAAATAAACTAATATGCCCATCTTAAGAGGCATGATATCTTTTGGTTCATTGATAGTATCAATGATAAGATTATTGCCCGCTTCTACGTTTTGACCCAGTTTATAGTACACTATTCCGACCAGTAGTCCCGCAATAGGCAAAAGTCCTATCAACCATACGTGATTTTCTCTAAAATTTGTAGCCCAGAAAAGGGATTTTAAAAATAATGCAGAAGCAGTTCCAATGAATACAGCAATTATCAAAGTCAACAGTAACCACTTCAGTAGAAAAAAATAGGAAGGGTATTTATTATTAAATGATTTTGCGAACGCAATAGTTTGCTTTAAAATATTGAAAGATTTTAAAAATGACATATCCAACCTGATTAAGTTATACAGCTTAATTAATCAGGCGTCATCAGCATTTATAATGCGGTTGGTTAAGGAAGAGCACCATTTCCTTTTTATCTGATCAAAGATACATGTTTTAAGAAATGGATGCAAATGAAACACTAGAAATAGCTTATCGCATATTTGCTTTGGAAAAGCAACATACAAGAATAGTATCTTAATATAAAATTTGCATCTGTAAAATAACAATCGTAATATTGCGATATAATTATGGGACTTACACGATCTGAAATATTTACTGAAGAGCAGAATTTGCTTGCGAGTTTGCTTAAAGCAGTGGCTCATCCGGCAAGAATTGCTATCCTACAAAGGATAATCCTATCAAATACCTGTATTTGCGGCGATTTGGTAGGTGAACTCGGTTTAGCACAAGCAACTATTTCCCAGCACCTAAAAGAGCTTAAATCAGCTGGACTTATACAGGGAACTATTGAAGGAGTAAGTGTATGTTACTGCATCAATCCCAAAGTATGGAAACTTCTGGAAAATAGGCTTGGAGAATTTCTGGGTTCCTACAAGGGTGCAACGGAATGTTGCTAACTTTTTTTGACCTCATTAATCGTAAAATTGCAATAATACTATTTAATATGAAAATATCGGAAGTAAAGAAAATCCTATCCACTGCGGAAGGTGTAGATTTTAAATTAGAAGGTGGGCAATCCGTTCCCGATCACTTTCATGTGACGGAAGTTGGCGTTATAACTAGGGATTTTATTGATTGTGGCGGAACCGTTCGTCATGAAAGGATAGCTAACTTTCAGCTTTGGGATGCAGATGATTATGAACATCGTTTAAAACCTAGAAAACTCATGGATATTATCTCACTATCAGAAAAAGTCTTGGGTATGGATGATCTGGATGTAGAGGTTGAATACCAATCAGAGACGATCGGCAAATATGATTTAGGATTTGATGGCAAAGATTTTCTTTTGCTATCTAAAAAGACAGCCTGTTTGGCGCTGGATAAATGTGGTGCTCCAACTGAAAAACAAAAAGTTAAATTGATAAACCCCGCTACAGGCAGTTCAGCATGTACTCCTGACGGGGGATGTTGTTAAGTATTATATGATGAAAAAAGTATTGGTTCTCTGTACCGGTAACAGTTGCCGCAGTCAGATTGCAGAAGGTTACCTGAGGTATTTTACTAGCGATAAAACACTTATTTATAGTGCGGGAATTGAAACCCATGGTGTAAACCCCAGAGCCGTCCGAGTTATGAAGGAGGATGGGATAGATCTCTCGAGTCACACCTCCAATAATATTGACGAATACAAGGATGTTGATTTTGATTATGTTATCACGGTGTGTGATAACGCCAAGGAGAGCTGTCCGTACTTCCCGACGAGTGCACAGAAATTCCACTATAATTTTCCAGATCCCGCTAAAGCGCAAGGTTCTGAGGAAGAAATAATGCACCAATTCAGAACCGTTCGCCAGATGATCAGAGATTACTGCTCAGATTTTGTCAGTAAAAACTTGGCTTAGTAGTTTACAAGGTCTTTATAGATAAGCATATGTCAATAACGAATTGCGCTCCTGTCGCGAAAAGGAAGAAATTGGGTTTTTTGGATAGGTACCTTACCTTATGGATATTCCTAGCTATGGCCATTGGTGTGTCCATAGGCTTTTTTGTGCCTTCGTCTTCATTTTTTATCAACTCGTTTTCCAGTGGTACTACTAACATCCCACTGGCCATTGGTTTAATCCTGATGATGTATCCTCCCCTTGCCAAGGTTAAGTATGAAAATATGGGTAAGGTCTTTAAAGATGTACGAGTACTTAGCGTATCATTGTTGCTCAACTGGATAGTAGGTCCGCTACTGATGTTCTTTCTTGCGATGACCTTTTTACGTGATTACCCCGAATATATGGTTGGTCTTATACTTATAGGTTTGGCAAGATGTATCGCCATGGTTGTCGTGTGGAATGAGCTCGCCGAAGGAAACAGGGAATATGCTACCGGCCTAATTGCGCTAAATAGCATATTTCAAGTGCTATTATATAGTGTTTTTGCCTATATTTTCATTACGGTACTCCCTCCATATTTCGGTCTCCAAGGATTAAAGATTGATATTACCGTAGCTGAAATTGCTACTAGTGTTGGAATATATCTGGGTATTCCTTTCGCTATGGGGATACTAAGTAGATATGCTCTAATTAAATTAAAGGGAGAAAAGTGGTTTGCAGAGAAGTTTATACCTGCTGTATCTCCCCTGACCTTAATAGCACTGCTCTTTACGATCGTCGTCATGTTTAGCATAAAAGGTGAACTGATCGTTCAGATCCCGATGGATGTGTTGCGTATCGCTGTTCCGCTGATCCTATATTTCTGCATCATGTTTGTTATCAGCTTTTTTGCTGGGCGTTATTTTGGAGCAGATTACTCTAAGAGTACTTCCATCGCTTTTACTGCTACTGGAAATAATTTTGAACTGGCCATTGCGGTAGCTATCGGCGTATTTGGAATAAACTCCGGCCAAGCATTTGCCGGTGTTATAGGTCCATTGGTAGAAGTTCCTGCGCTGATCGCACTTGTTAATTTGGCGTTCTGGTTTAGAAAGAGATATTACGGTGTAAAGAACATTTCTGAGGAATCTAAGGATTGACAAAAAACGACATATATGAAAATTGCATTCTTTTCTGATATCCATGCAAATTTGCTCGCATTTGAGGCTATGCTAAAAGATTTGGATGGCCAGAGACCAGATGCTGCTTATTGTCTGGGCGATCTAGTAGGATATCACATCTATCCCAATGAGGTTATTGAGGAAATACGCAGACGGAGTATTGCTACACTAAAGGGAAACCATGATAAAAAAGTCGAAAGCATTACTACGACACCTGAATCTTTGAAAGAGAAGGGTTCTAACTACGCATATCACCTTATAACCGAAGATAACCGAAATTATCTTAAAGAGCTTCCGACCTTAATAAACTTAGCATTTACATTCGGGGAAGCGACTTTCAAAATTGCTTTGGCTCATGGAAGCACGAGGCGTATTGATGAGTATATTCTAATTGATACTGATGAAAATTATGTGCTAGAACTTTTGGATGAAGCAGATGCAGACATACTTATTGTAGGACATTCCCACAAGCCTTACCATCGGACTATAGAAACAAAGAGTGGCGTATTTAAACATGTTATAAATTTAGGCTCCGTAGGAAAACCCAAGGATGGCGATCTTAGAGGGTGTTATGCACTGCTTACCATAGATAATAACAATTCCCTATTGCGTCGCAACAGTATCAACATTAATTTTAGAAGAATTGTTTATGATGTGGAAGCATCTGCCAAAGATATAGAAGAAAGTCCATTACCTGCAGAATTTGCAGTAGCTATAAGATCTGGTAAATGACGTCTAATTACTCATTCGTGTTGGGAAGTGGATCTATGTTTTATATTTATTTCACCAGAATATGGCTATACTATGTGTATCACATTACACGTTGAATTGACTTCAATTTCTATTTTAATTTGAAACCATTGTTGTTGAAGCAAGCAAATTGAAGAATGCAATCGTAGACAAAAAGTCAAAAGGAAATAAGTAAAATTTATGTTCATGAATTTCTTAAATACAGATAATGCTAAAACAACTATTCTGATTCGTTTTATGATAGGTGTAGTCTTTGTTTCAGAAGGCATTCAGAAACTTCTATTTCCTGCTGTTCGTGGAGCTGGACGTTTCGAAAAAATAGGCCTGCCACACCCAGATATTCTCGGAAGTTTTGTTGGCACACTTGAAATTATTTGTGGCGTGATGATCTTAGTTGGCCTGTTTACACGGTTCGCAAATATTCCGTTAATGATTATTATGGTAGTCTCTCTAGCAACTACAAAAGCTGATTTATTTGTCAATCAGGGGTTCTGGGAAATGATGCACGGAAGCCGAACCGATTGGGCAATGTTATTAGGCATTACCTTTTTGCTAATAAAAGGTGGTGGCTATGGATCTCTGGACAAAATGATGATGAATTCCCGAAAATGACGCCCTATAACATTGCTGCCGAATATTTATAAATGCTAAAAGATAATGGATAGAAAAGAAATTCAAATAAAAGACAAACTGGAATATCAACGTTTGATAAAGGTTGTGCCCTTTGATCTTTCCAAAAATCTTACTACACCCCATAAGCACAATGGTTACCTAGAGCTAGTCTTTCTTTCATGCACTACAGGTAGAAGTTTTATAGACGGAAGAGAAACAAAAATAAAAAGCCCCTGCTTGTTAGTGATTAAAAAAGATAATGTGCACCATTGGGAATTAACCAATCCAGTTAAAGGATTTGTTCTTTTAGTAAAGAGTCAATTTGTAGAGAGAAGCCTAGACTTGGAGGTCAATAGATTGGTGGATAGAATTGGACAGTTTGATACGATATATTTTAATCAGGATAAGGTAATTGAAAAGCTTTTCGAACTCTTAGCTGTTGAGGAAAATAGGATCTGTCAGGAAGGTTTGTTCAAAGTGATACTGGCAAAAGCCCTTGAGTATACAACGGATTCAACAAAGAGTTTTTCTGTTCAGAAACATATCTACTATAAGTTCTGCGCTCTGCTTAATGAAACGCAGATAGTTGAAAACCACGTCGCTTATTATGCGTCGATCCTGAACACTAGTCCACAAAATCTCAATGCCGCATGTAAAAAAAACATCAACCTAACAGCTTCGGAAGTTTTGGCAGGACACATTATTAAAGAAGCTAAAAGATTACTTTTTTATACAACCAAATCCGTATCAGAAGTGGCATATCAGGTAGGTTTTACAGATAAATCAAACTTTTCAAAATATTTTAAACGATATACCGGACTTTCACCAGCAAACTATCGGAAGCAAAAACCTTAAAATTCTTTTTCGCCAAATTCACTCTTCGGTAATTTTAGCATCTGATTTAACCTATGAAGATTGAAATTCAAATTGACTAGAAATACATTCTTTTCATAAAAATAATTTGTGGTCGTGTGAAAATCTTGGGAGAACGTGGTGATCCTTTGTTCATTCACCTCCCAATTACCAAGTTCTATAAATTGCCACTGCAACTGCGCAGTCATTGCTCCTTTTAGGAATGTTTTGCTTACATTAAAATGTGGCGTCACGAATCGCGAATCCATACCTTGTACAGTAGGTCTTTCTGACAGGTAGTTTATCTGCAAACCAGTGCTCCAATTCCCTGTAAAATCTGCCTGAACACCTGCATTAAAGGAATACACCCAATCTTGATTTGTTCTCGGTTCTTGGTAATCCAGTACTTGTCCTGAAATTCTGTAGTGATATAAATTTACACCAGCGTTGACTTTCAACCAAGGCACTACCTTGTCTTCTCCGCCAAATTCCACGCCATAACGAGATCCTTGATCTGCATTGGTGAAAATACGGCGAAGAATAGTATCTGCATAGACTGAATTTACCCGTTGAATAGGATTCTTAGTATGTTGGTAATAAGCATTCAGAAAGATGCTGCCTTTTTTAATTTTCTTTACCAATCCTGTTTCTGCGTTGGTGGTAAATTCCGGCACCAACTCAGGATCACCTTGTTCAAGTGTTTCGGAATGTTCCCGTTCAGGAATAGGGTTAAGTTCAAAGTTGTTGTTTCGCTGAACCCTTCTTGCAGCTGCTAACTTCCATGACCATCCCGAGCCAATGTCATGCATTAAATTAAAGGTAGGATATAGTTGATGAATAGCATATGGATATTGTTGATTCCTATTTACCAGCAGCAGATCTCGCTGATAGTATTCATATCGTAGACCTAGCGAAAGTTGTATATTCGTGAATTGACGGTCGTACTGCGTAAAGAGCGCATGAACCTTATTGGTAGCATGTAATCTACCTGTGAACTCTGGTATCAATTCCAAATCATTTGTTCCATTTTCTGATGCAAGGTACTCGAAGTTACCCCGCTGGATATCGTTCCTTAACTGGTATCCCGATAATACATCGGCATTTTTCAACTTCCAGTTATGTTGTAACATGAGTCTTAGCCCTCGCAATGGATTAGTATAGGCGTTATTCGTCCATTGTACCGTGTCTGTTCTACTTTCTATATTACCATTTCTAGTTGAACCATAGATGTTAGCATATTCGTTGATTGCGCCTAATTGCAGAGAATGAGCGGCATTAATCTTATATTGATAGGAGATATCCAATAAATAAAATTCTCCTTGCTTATTTTGTAGGTTAGGATTGAAATAGTTTATGCTGGATAATTCTTGACCCGAAGAAGGTTGAATCGTTCTATTGGTATAATAAATATCAGCAACGCGATCTTGAAACTTTCGACTGGCCAATACGCCCACATTGAAAGAATGCTTGTCGGATAATTCATAGGAGCCGCTCAATCTAATTCCAAAATTATATTTGTCAAAGCTGCGTTCACCCTCCGAAGGAAAGAAAGTTTGTCGGTCTCCAATGATCGTATTGACGTCCCCCTCACGAAACCCCGCATTGTCATTTCTTAAGTAGTTTACCGAACCAGTAAGTTCCAACCTGTCATGCCTATACTGGAAAGCAATGTCACTCCCGAAACGCTTTTGGCTTTCGCGGTTATTGTAATCATTAATACTTGGTAGCCCACCCTGAAGATTGAGTATCCATGCAAATCCGTTAGTGGTAGATTTTCTTGTCTTTAGATTGATAATACCACCTTTGCCATCAGGATCAAATTGCGCGGTAGGACTAGTTATATATTCTACTTCTAGAACATCATTTGCTGCTATTTGATTTAAGATAGTCTCAGGATCGAGCAGGGATGGTTTCCCATTGACTAACACGATCATCCCAGTATTGCCCCGCATACTGATATTCCCGTTAGCATCTATGGATGCAGAAGGTAGGTTCTTAACGATATCTAATGCCGTTCCTCCTACTGCGTTCTTAAATAGGCTAGCTTGGTAGGTCTGTCTATCACTACTGTGTTTTTGTCCTGACTGACTAGCTGTTATTCTTACCTTTTCTACACTATTTGTGGCACTGGAAATCAGGACAGATCCGATATCGGTTACTGTATGATCTTTTATTTCGACAGTTATTTCTTTTTTATTATAGCCAATAAACTTGACAAGTAAGCGGTATTTCCCGTTATGTAGAGCGGAAAAATTAAAAACACCAAATGAATCTGTTGTCATCCCATTAACAACCTTGTCATTACTATCGATTAAATTAACACTGGCATAGGCTACCGCAATATTATGAATAGAGTCTTTAACGACTCCTGTAAGTTTGGAACTTTGTGCATAAGCTATCTGAAACGCAAATAAAAAGCTGATCAGAGTTAGAAATCTGGTCATTAAGTCTAGTTTTTTTTAAAATTAGGAAAGAATACTAGAGAGCCAATGTGTATTTTAAATTGTACTCTTTTTTATTCAAATAAACCTCGTTGCATATTTATCTCAGGACACATGTAAATAGTATTTATAACAAATTCGAGAGAGATATTTCTCCTTGAATATTAATAAATATGATAATATCGCAATATGGATTTGGGTCTAAGGGGTATAATGAGGTAAATATAAGTAGATCAATAGAAGAGAACGGTTCCACTCCAGGCGTTTTCTTCTTTATTCAATTTGGATTTAAACTTCAGCTGTTTGAGGCAGGTTGTTGCGAATCTTACACCAGCTACGGCGAAAATGAATGTACTCTTTTACCAGTAAGTTGTGAAGCCGAAAACTTTTAATCAGTTGGTATATATTTTTAGCTACACTTTTAGCTGGATAAGAAGTTAAGATCTGTTCTTTTTTCGCTTTAATTTTCAGCTAATCAACACCTTGTTGATTCATGAAGATATAGTAAAAGACCGTACCAATAGCATAACACAAAACGTCTGCCCAATCAGCTACAAATAAAGGCTGCAAGAGTGGAAATATAACTTCTGCAATTATACTTACCAGCAGGAAATAGTGAAACAAGGTAATTTTTGACAAAGTATATTGACTTGATCTTCCAACAATATATCTCCGCTCCCAGAGAACAATATGTAGTGTAATAGGCATCATCAAGATGGGATCCAGATAGGAGTCTATCCATGTCAATTGTATACCCAGTATCCATTGTAAGATTTGATGTGAGATAAATAGCAAAGAAAAGCATATAAACCACGGATCCAGAAAGTGTGCAATACTTTTTTTCAAAGTAATAAAAAGAATATTAGACCACCAATGATAAGCATGACGGGAGAACATGCCAGAACAAACAGTATAATTGGAATTTTAAGTATGGATTTCCCAACCTGAACCCACCTTGAATCTTCAGGATCAGGTTTGCACCATGCGCTAAATTTGCCAATCTTATCGGTTACCCAATCCCAAAGCTGTGTTCTTGTACTCTTTGCATTAAATCCCATAAATGTAAGCGATTGCTTAATGTATAAACAACGATGTTACCCCATAGTTCTAACCAATTGTATTTAGGGACTGTCTGGTATCTACTTATACCATTTTCCCAGCTAGAAAGACCGGACAGCGAGGATTCAATATAATTGCCTTGGCCAAACTTTTCTGGAAAAGGTTTTCAAAAAAGTTTCGATCGTGAGCTAGTGTAAGCAAACACATGTCTGCACTTGACTGCTCCAGTATTCGATTAACTGTTTCAATCGTTTCGGGCTGGTCAACAATTGCATTTTCTAACTGCATTTGTAATATCGGCTTCAACACGCTGTGCCAAGATTCAAGTTTTGCAGCAGTTTGATCCGCTATCTGTTCCTTGGATAAAATATGAATGAGAGATATTTTAGAGAAGTATTCTTTGAATATTTTAGCGAATACATTACCAGTATACTTATCATCTTTATGGAAATCGCTAAAAAACACAGCATTCAAGCTACCGTTCATAATATAGTTATGGGGTACAACGATCAGCGGTTTAACCACCGATTTTGCTACATGGTAGGTATTGCTTCCTATCAAGTCTGCCCGAATTCCCGATGCACCATGCGTGCCCATGACGATGAGCGATATTTGATCGGTCTTGCAAGCGTGTTCCACGGACTCCAATAGCGGACCCTCAAACAATGTACTTTGGATCTCAAGATTATTACCTTTGTCCAGCTTAAGTTTACCAAGGAATTCTGACATTCCTTTTTCAGCGCCAATGGCCGCGCGTTGCTTATCGGTTTGATTGGCCAAGGGGCTCTGGAATGACGATGTGAATGGTTGATAAGCGTGCAATAATTCTATATTGCAATTTAGCAACTTTGCCAGTGAACAGGCATAGTGAGCTGCCGAGAGTGCGTTTTCAGAATAATCTACAGGTACTAGTATTGTATTTGCCATAAGACGGAATGTGTGGTCTATGTGTTCTGGATCATGCTAAGTTAAAAAAAATCACTGATTACAGGCAGCCAGTCTGCCGGGTTTACCTTGAATATCCGTAACGTTTTTAAAAAAAACTTATAAGTTTGCACGATCACACAAGCAGGAAGGAAACTCGAGCCACCTGTCAAATAATAGCAAAATAATAATCTATGGAAGAATTAAAAGCACTGATTGTAGGAATTGTACAGGGATTTACAGAATTTTTGCCGGTCTCCTCAAGCGGCCACATCGTTATCGCACAGGAACTTTTAGGACTGGACTTTGGTGAAGAGAATCTCACATTCGCCATTATACTGCACTGTGCGACAGCGCTGAGCACGATCGTAGTATTCCGCCATGATATATGGAATATTATAAAAGGACTGGTAGCCTTTAAGGACAAAAATGCGATGGGTTTCGCCCTTTATGTTGTGGTGTCTATGATCCCTGCCGCAGTGGCCGGACTGTTTTTTCTTGAGCAACTCGAAACCCTTTTTTCTAACCTGCGCGTAGTAGGATTCTCACTCTTAATAACAGCGCTGCTGCTATATTTTGCCGATCGGCAAACTGACAATACCGGTCAACTTTCTGCCACAAAATCTTTTTTTATCGGACTCGCGCAGATGATGGCGGCTATCCTTCCGGGACTCTCGCGCTCAGGAAGCACGATTGCTACAGCGGTCATTTTAAAGATCGATCGGACAGTCGCAGCACGTTTTTCCTTTTTAATGGTGCTCCCGCTAATATTGGGCGCTACACTTAAAAAGATCTTCGATAGTTCAGGCAGCGCGTCCCCTTCCACCCAGACAGTATCTGTTGCCGCTTTGGCGCTCGGTTTTTTAGCGGCCTTCATATGTGGCCTGATCGCCTGCAAGTGGATGATTGCTCTGGTTAAACAGGCTAAGCTTGCTTACTTTTCCTATTACTGCGCGCTTGTGGGGTTTGGTGTGCTCGTGTATACCTTTATTGGCGCGTAGGTTATAAAAAAGACTTAATGTTGTCGTTGTGGCCATAAAGCACTAAAATATCATCCTGCTCCAGAACAGTATCTGGTCGGGGTATGCCGTGCAGTATGGTCGTGACGATGCTTTTCCCGAACGAGGATTCTTTCCGGGTGTTTTTTAATATGGTAAGCACGAGCAGTTCATATTTTTCCCTAAAGCCCACATCCATGATCGTTTTTCCAACCTGTCGGCTTGGAACCAGTACCTCCACAATTGAATACTGGCTATTAAGCTCGAAAGAGTCTATTAGATCAGTCATGCTCAACCTTTTGGACCAACGCTCAGCCGATTCTTCCTCGGGATGGGCAATCTCATCTACGCCAATAGCCTGTAGCACCTTTTCGTGCAGATGGTTCACGGCACGGCTGATCAGACGTTTTACGCCTGCTTCCTTGCAGAGCGCAGTCACCATGATATTAGCTCCCTCGTTTTCTCCTATCCCTACAACCACAATATCCGTATTGCGCAATGGCAGTGTTAAAAAAGCAGCCTCATCGGCAGCATCCAGACAGATGGTATGCGTAATTTTTTCCTTTAATGCAGTTACTCGCTCTATACGCTGGTCTACCCCGATCACCTCGTGACCTTGTCGGGTCAGTTTTTGAGATAGCGAAGCGCCAAAATTTCCAAGGCCTATGATGATAAATTTCATATTATAAAATGCTAATAGATTGTGAGTTCTTCCGATGCATATCGGTACTGCAGATGTTTAACCTTTTTGATTACTGCAATCAACATGGATAGCATCGTTACCCGGCCGATAAACATGGTAATGATAAGAATGATCTTACTCCCAATAGTGAAGCTGCTGGTTACGTTGAGTGACAGCCCTACCGTACTGTAGGCCGAAAAGCATTCAAAAGCAATATCCATGAGTGGCTTACTAGGTTCAAAAAATGAGATAAGTATAATAGCCACGCCAATTGTGATCAAGGAAAGAAACATGGTGGCGAAAGCGCGCTGGATAGTGACCGGGCTAATTTCCCGGCGGAAAACTTCCGTACGATCCTTACCCCTGGCCAGACTAAATACGTTTAAAACCGCTACGGCGAGTGTACTTGTCTTGATCCCGCCACCGGTACTGTTTGGTGAAGCACCGATCCACATCAGAAAGATTATAAATATAATACTGGAAAACTCCAATGCAGCAAAATCGACACTATTAAAGCCAGCAGTCCGAGGCGTGGTAGCTGTAGCAAATGCAATTACCCATTTACCAAAACCATCGTGGGAGGACAATACATTACGGTATTCATTGGCATAAATAAAGATTGTGGCAAAAACCGATGCCAGCAGGGTGGTGATCAGATTGATCTTACTGTTTATATTAATTACCCACGGCTGAAAGAAATATTCACGTTTGCCCAACTTCCCAAGTATCCGGCGTGCCACGTGGCGTAAATACTTCAGGATATTAACCACAATTGGAAAGCCCAATCCGCCAAGAATGTACGTGGCAGCCAATAAAAGCTGGAAAGTATAATTATTCACGTAGCCCGCAGTAGCAGCTCCAGATGGCAGAATAGAAAACCCTGCATTACAAAATGCGGACACCGAATGAAATATGGCTATAAAGAGCTGATCAGCAAAATGCAGATCTTGGTCTGAGATGCTAAAGAAAATGAAAATGCCGCTAATCAGCTCTATACTAAATGTGATGTAAACTGTACGCCGGAGCAGAACAAAAACTTCCGACATCCGATCCGTGTTGGAAAAGTTGCCAATAGCAAGTTGGTTTTCATACGTACTGCCCCCTTTTAAAAAGTAACTGAACAGACCTGCGAAAGACAAAATACCGATACCTCCAGCTTGAATTAGCAGCATGATTATGAATTGGCCCATTCGGGTAAAATAGGTTGCTGTGTCAACCACTGCGAGTCCTGTAACACATACAGCGCTGGTGGAGGTGAACAGCGCATCAACCCAGGAGAGTTCAGCCTGAAGGGCAAATGGCATTTTTAATAAAATACAACCTGCCAATATCAGAAGCATGAAGCTCAATACAAAAAGCTGCGCTGGGTTATATAACTTCTGTCTACTTACCATGTTTATTATTGGGCATAAAAGTAGGAAAATTCGCGGAACTGCCACCCAGAACCTTTAAATTTGCGATGGGACTACTTAGTAGCTAACTATTTGTTATTATAGAAAACGCAGCCTAGTTTTAGTCAATTAAAAAGATCAATAAATAATTATCTGATGCAAAGAATAAACTTAACAGTATTCAAGAACTTTTTCCAATCTGCAAATGCCGGAGGTATCCTGCTATTGATATGTGTTTTACTCTCTCTGGCAATAGCCAATAGTCCTTTCAAAGATAATCTCCATGCTTTTTTAGATTACCCTTTAGGTAAAGACTTCGGTTCTGTTCATCTTCGATATCCTATTCTGCTGTGGATAAATGATGGTCTAATGGCCATATTTTTTCTTTTGGTCGGTCTGGAAATAAAGCGCGAGGTAGTGGAAGGCGAGTTGTCATCACCAAAGAAAGCATCGCTGCCCATATTATGTGCTATAGGTGGAGCTATTGTACCTGCACTAATTTATTTAAGCTTCAATAGTGGTACTACAACTGAGGGTGGCTGGGGTATCCCAATGGCTACTGACATCGCTTTTGCACTGGCCGTGATCAACATTTTAGGTAAGAGTATTCCGGCGAGTTTAAAAATATTTCTGGCAGCACTTGCTATAGTAGATGATCTGATTGCCATATTGGTCATCGCATTTTTTTATTCTTCTGGTATAGAGCTGAGCTATCTTATGTACGCGGGGATCGGTTTAGTGTTGTTAATCATCATGAATCGTCTCAATATACTCAACCCCTATTTATATCTTATTCCCGGTGTGTTCGTTTGGTATTTTGTGCATCATTCTGGCATCCATGCTACCATAGCTGGTGTTCTTGTTGCCATGACTATTCCTACAAATGATACGGAAATAGAATCTCCCTTAGAGCGACTAGAACATGCATTAGTTCGTCCTGTAAATTTTTTGATTATCCCACTTTTTGCTTTCGCTAATACGAATATTACCCTGCAAAGCGAGATGATCGATGGATTAGCCGCGCCACTTGGCCTAGGAATCACTTTGGGACTGCTATTGGGAAAACCCATCGGAATATTTCTCACCACATTGCTCTGCGTTAAGACCAAAATTGGATTATTGCCAAAAGGAAGTAATTGGATACATATTATAGGTGTAGGATTGCTGGCCGGAATTGGCTTTACGATGTCCATTTTTATTGCGCTGCTTTCTTTTTCAGATCCTCTACATGTATCCGAGGCGAAGCTATCTATTCTGCTAACCTCACTATTAGCAGGAATTATAGGCTATCTACTTCTGTATTTCAGTCCCAAGAAAACTATTTCCGACAATAAGAAGCTCGATAACGAGACCATTACCATTGGAAAATCCCTTGACGAATAGAAAATGCCGTAAAGGCTTAGGAACATAGGTATGCATCACTTGCTTAAAGACCTTTTTAAGACCTCATTGATGTAAAACAAAATCCGATTTTAGATGCTTTTAGAAATAAATTGGTAAGAGATGATACGTAAAACAAGTGAAATGAACATCGATGGTGGCCAAATTGGTGAGGTAGTATACAGATATTATCCCATACATTCTGACCAGAGTGATCTAGATGGTTACGGAATGTATATGAATGATGATGGGGATGTTGCCTGCTGGTGCGAAATCGATGATTCGCGTGGCAAATTATATATCAATAAATCGGTTTCAGGCGCCAATCTGCAAGCAGCACTTGAAAATTTTGCGGCATACTGCAAAGCAAAATTCCCTAAAACCCAATTTGATGATTTCGAGAATGTGGAATTATTCAATCAGTAATTCTAAGCTGCATAAAACGATCATTTCGACTAAGATGTAGGTATTGTATGATTCCTTTCTATAATTAAATACACGTATATTTTATAGCATAGAAATAATTCGACGCATTTTAATATGAGATAGTTATAAGCATATAGTTCGTTTTGTGAGACAGATCTTGATTTCTTATATCATATTGATAATCTAATTTGCATCTATAAAATAACTATCGTAATATTGCGATATACTTATGGGACTTACACGATCTGAAATATTTACTGAGGAGCAGAACTTGCTTGCTAGCTTATTTAAAGCGATGGCTCATCCGGCGAGAATTGCGATCCTACAAAGGATAATCCTATCAAATACCTGTATTTGCGGCGATCTGGTAGGTGAACTTGGTTTAGCACAAGCAACTATTTCCCAGCACCTAAAAGAACTTAAATCAGCTGGACTAATACAGGGAACTATCGAAGGAGTAAGTGTTTGCTATTGTATCAATCCCAAAATATGGAAACTTCTGGAAAATAGACTTGGAGAATTTCTGGGTTCGTATAAAGGTACAACTGAGTGTTGTTAACCTTTTTTTGCTCTCATTAATCGTAAAATTGCAATAATACTATATAATATGAAGATATCAGAAGTAAAGCAAATCCTTTCCAATGCGGAGGGTGTCAATTTTAAATTAGAAAGCGGACAATTTGTACCTGAACACTTTCATGTCACTGAGGTAGGTGTCATAACCAAGGACTTTATTGATTGTGGCGGAACCGTTCGTCACGAAAGAGTAGCGAATTTTCAGCTTTGGGATGCGGACGATTATGAGCATCGTTTAAAAGCAGGGAAGTTAATGGATATTATATCTCTTTCAGAAAAGGTCTTGGGTATGGATGATCTGGATGTAGAGGTTGAATACCAATCAGAGACGATCGGTAAATATGATCTGGGATTTGATGGCAAAGATTTTCTTTTGATATCTAAAAAGACAGCCTGTTTGGCGCTCGATAAATGTGGTGTTCCTTCTGAGAAACAAAAAGTTAAATTGTCAAACCTTGCTACAGGTAGTTCATCATGTACTCCTGGCGGTGGCTGTTGTTAAGATTTATATCATGAAAAAAGTGTTGGTTCTCTGTACCGGTAACAGTTGCCGTAGTCAGATTGCAGAAGGTTACCTGAGGTATTTTGCTAACGGTAAAGCGCTTATTTATAGTGCGGGAATTGAAACCCATGGTGTCAATCCCAAAGCCGCCCAAGTTATGAAGGAAGAAGGGATAGATCTCTCTGGTCATACCTCCAATCACATTGATGAGTACAAGGATGTTGATTTTGATTATGTTATCACGGTGTGTGATCATGCCAAGGAAAGTTGTCCCTACATCCCAACAAATGCACTAAAATTCCATTATAACTTTCCTGATCCCGCCAAAGCACATGGTTCGGAGGAAGAAATAATGCACCAATTCAGAGCAGTTCGCCAGTTAATCAGAGATTACTGCTCAGATTTTGTCAATAAAAACTTGGCTTAGTAGTTTACAAGACCTTTACAGATAAGCACATGTCAGCAACAAATTGCGCTCCTGTAGCGAAAAGGAAGAAATTAGGATTTTTGGACAGTTACCTTACTATATGGATCTTCATTGCTATGGCCATAGGTGTGTCCATAGGCATCTTTGTTCCCTCGTCGTCATCTTTTATAGGATCGTTTTCCAGCGGTGCAACTAACATTCCGCTGGCCATAGGTTTAATCCTGATGATGTATCCTCCCCTTGCCAAGGTTAAGTATGAGAACATAGGTAAAGTCTTTAAAGATGTGCGTATACTCAGCGTATCATTGGCGCTCAACTGGATAGTAGGGCCGCTACTGATGTTCTTTCTTGCGATCACCTTTTTGCATGACTACCCAGAATATATGGTAGGCCTTATCCTTATCGGTCTGGCAAGATGTATTGCAATGGTTGTCGTGTGGAATGAGCTCGCCGAAGGAAACAGGGAATATGCTGCCGGATTAATCGCGCTTAATAGCCTTTTCCAAGTACTCTTGTACGGAGTCTTTGCCTATATTTTTATTTCGCTACTTCCTCCATATTTCGGCGTGCAAGGATTAGAGATTGACATTACCGTAGCTGAAATTGCTACTAGTGTTGGAATATATCTGGGTATTCCTTTCGCTATGGGGATACTAAGTAGATATGCTCTAATTAAATTAAAGGGAGAAAAGTGGTTTGCAGAGAAGTTTATACCTGCTGTATCTCCCCTGACCTTAATAGCACTGCTCTTTACGATCGTCGTCATGTTTAGCATAAAAGGTGAACTGATCGTTCAGATCCCGATGGATGTGTTGCGTATCGCTGTTCCGCTGATCCTATATTTCTGCATCATGTTTGTTATCAGCTTTTTTGCTGGGCGTTATTTTGGAGCAGATTACTCTAAGAGTACTTCCATCGCTTTTACTGCTACTGGAAATAATTTCGAACTAGCTATTGCTGTAGCTATCGGCGTATTTGGAATAAATTCCGGCCAAGCATTTGCAGGTGTTATAGGTCCTTTGGTAGAAGTTCCTGCACTGATTGCCCTTGTTAATCTGGCATTCTGGTTTAGAAAGAGATATTACGGTGCATCGACCTTATCTGAGGAATCTAATGATTGATAAAAAACGACTCATATGAAAATCGCTTTCTTTTCTGATATCCATGCAAACCTATATGCTTTCAAGGCTATGCTAGAAGATTTGGACAGCCAGAGACCAGATACTGCTTATTGTCTGGGCGATCTAGTAGGATATCACATCTATCCCAATGAGGTAATTGAGGAAATACGCAGACGGGGCATTGCTACTCTAAAGGGAAACCATGATGAAAAAGTAGATAGCATTACCACTACACCGGAATCTTTGAATGAGACTGATGAGAACTATGCATACCACCTAATAAGCCAAGATAACAGAGACTATCTAAAAAAACTTCCAACACTCATAAATATTGGGTTTACATTCGGGGAAGCAACTTTCAAAATTGCTTTGGCTCACGGAAGTACAAGACGTATCGATGAATATATCCTGATTGATACTGATGAAAACTATGTGCTAGAAATTTTGGATGAAGCAGATGCAGATATCCTTATTGTTGGACATTCCCATAAGCCTTACCACCGGATTATAGAAACAAAGAGCGTTGTATTTAAACATGTTATAAATTTAGGCTCCGTAGGAAAACATAAGGATGGCGATCTCAGAGGGTGTTATGCATTGCTTACCATAGATAATAACAGTTCCCTATTACTTCGCGACAGTATCAACGTTGAATTTAGAAGGATTGATTATGATATGGAAGCATCCTCCAAAGCTATAGAAGAAAGTCCTTTACCTGCAGAATTTGCAGTAGCTCTAAGATCGGGACGATAGTCAGTCTAGTTATTCTTCGTTTTGTGAGACAGATGACCTTATTTACGTATGAGTATTTTACCTAGTTTATGTCTTTAGAATTTTTGGTAGCACTTACACGAGGGCTTCACTAATTTATCATTTATCGAATCTATTCTTTTTGTCGCAATCCTTCAATTTGTGAGAAAGATTCCAAATTAGATATATGTACAATGTGAACCTAGGTCTGTATAAATCAAGTGTAATTAAGGGTGGACGATTGCCCAACCCTCATATTGCCTTAATATAATCTCTCCGTTACCGCTCGGAACGTAGTTCACGAAATCAAACAATTCGTTCTTTCCAATCTTTCGCTCCGCCATCGTTTTTTCGCATTGGACGAATACAACACCCTTGCTTTTCAGCGCAAGCAATAATTCCTGATAGCTATTTGTTTTCTTGTACATTTCCACGCCGTCAGAAAATGCGATGACCTCAATATGCAGTTTGCCTTTCAGTCTTGGGTCGGTCAGAACGTTATTGATATTGCGAAGTATGCCCCTCACATTTTTGTCGTCCGCTTCGTTCAGGATATAGAGTGCGTTGTAATGCTTTTTGTATGCTTTTGCAGGCTCAAAAACGGTATCTGTTTTTTGTTGTGCAAAAACGCCGATTGACGTAAGGCACAACACGCCTATCAGCAGGGCTTGTAGTTTTTTCATTTTATTTCTTCGTTTTATTGTTCATTAATCAATTCCTCTATCTGTTTCACGAATTTGTCGGATGCGTAATTGGCAAATCCCGTGTGATGAAACCTGACTTTTCCATTCTTATCCAGTACGACCGTAGTGGGCAATGAACCGGAGTACACTTCTGCCGGAACAGTACCGTTGGACTGATACATTGGCACTGAAAACTTTTCCTTGTCCAGATATGCCTTACCCGTTGCGGGGTCGTTGTCCTCGTTGATGGTCAGGAAGTACATATCGGGATTGTCCTTGAACTTCGTATAAAGCGTTTCAATGGAGGGAAATTCAGCCCGGCAGGGCGGACACCACGATGCCCAAAAGTTGATGAACACGACCTTGCCCCTTAAGGACGAGGTACTTTGAACGCTTCCCTTTCCGTCCGTAAAATTAAAATCTGCATTGGCCTGGTTCGCTGTATCCATTTCCGGTTTATCCATACTCGGATTAAAAAGCCCTGTTGCCATTAACTGCCGAAGCAGGAACGATTTTGCATCGGGGCTTATCAGCAATATCCCAATGGCGGATACCATCAGGATAGTAAAGGTGTTTTTCTTCAGGTGCTGCCAGAGTTTATTTGCAGGAGGTTTCTTTTTTTTAAGCTCTTTATTGTTCAACATAATTTCCGTTTTACCTGTTAGTTACTTTCGACCAATTCATTGATGGCTCGCACCATTTCGGGGCTTGTATAATCTCTGGCGCCCTCTATTCGGGCTATCATATCCCCGCTTTTGTCCAGTATGACCGTTGTGGGAATGGAGCCTGCCAAATAATCCGGCGGAATATCCCCGGCAGGAACATAGACGGGTAAATCATATTTGTTCTTCTTCATAAAGGCGGTGGATTTTTCCATCTTGTTGTCCACATCCACCATCAGGAACACGACGTCGTCATTGTCCTTGAATGACTGTCTTAGCCTGCTGATGGAGGGCATTTCGTGAATGCAGGGCGGACACCACGTCGCCCAAAAATTGATGAATACGACCTTTCCTTTTAATGCGCTTAAAGAAACGGTTTTGCCATCCTTGTCCGTAAAGGAAATATCCGAAGCTGTCGAAGCCGGAGCTTGTGCTCCCGTGACTTCTGCCGTAGGGGTATTCCGGTTCTCTTCCTTGTCCTCTTTGTTCCTATCCGTATTTCCGCAGGCTGCCAGCGCAATGGCTGTGATGATGAACATCCCGGAACGAACCGCCAGATTTTTAAATTGTATTTTCATAACAAATTCTTTTATGGTTTTTTATTAATCTCATTTTTCTATTCACTCAATAGCTTCTTCATCAGGTCAACCACTTCCTTTGAAGAATAGTCTGCACCGCCGACCTGCCAGCCTATGATATTGTTATGCTTATCTACTATAATCGTAGTCGGGATAGAACCTGTAAAAAGCTCACGGGGTATTTCGCCATCGAGAACGTGTACGGGCAGGTCATTTTTTTTGTTCTTCATCCACTTTTTTGACCTTTCCATATTCCCGTCCACATCGACCATCAAGAACACCAAATCCTTATTGTCCTTAAAGGTCTTCCGCAATTCAATGATGGAGGGCATTTCGTGGACACAAGGCGAACACCAAGTCGCCCAAAGATTGATGAAGACCACCTTTCCTTTTAACGAGTGTAACGAAATGATTTTGCCGTCTTCGTCCTTGAACTTCAAATCAGGTGTTTGCTGCGCACCGGGCACTAATGGCCGCTGCCCATTAGTGCCTTGATTTGCGGTCATATTGCCGTCAATGCCATTTCCGTTCATCGATGCGTATGCCCATCCCGTAATGACCATTAGCGGGAGCAGGGCTATTCTTTTGATGTATGCGTTCATAATCCTATTTGTTTATTATCTTCGATGAGCTCGCAGGCTCGGTTTTACCCTCTTTGATTTCCTCGGAGGGTTTGATAATGATTTTATCGGCTTGAGAAAGGTTACCGAAAACCTCTGTCAGCGTATCTAAACGAACGCCCTCGCTTACGGCAATCCGTTTTACTTCATCGCCCTTCAACGTCAGCACATACGTTCCCGACTGCGTGTTCAATACGCTCTTGGTCTGTACCCAATTGGACGGGCTTTTACGCTTTAACTTCAGCTTGACCTGCGCATAATCGCCGCCATGCAATTCGCCTGACGGGTTGCTCACATCAAACTCCAATGTAAGCGAACGGTCTTGTTGGTCAAGCAAGCCCGATGTACGGGAAAGTTTGGCATCAAAGGTCTTACCTGGCTGTGAGCTTACGGTAAATGTTGCGGGCATATCCTGCTGAACGGATGATGTGTGTTTTTCGGGCAGGGATAAGGTAAGGCGGAGCTTATTGCTCTGCGCCATCATAAATAATGGCGTATTGCTCCCGGTTCCTGCCAATGCGCCGACCGAAACATTCCTTTGGGTAATCACGCCGTCAAACGGTGCTGTAATGCGTAGATACTGCGACAACTGCGAAGAATACGCCGTACCCGCTTTGGAAGCATCATAAGCGGACTTCGCACTCTCCATCGCACTTTTAGCCCTGTCGAGTTCAATGTCCGCTACAGCTCCCGTTGTTTTGGAAGCCGTTACCAATCGCTCATAAGCCTGTTTTGCATAGAGGTAATCGCTGTAAACCTTTTGCTCTGTGGATTTATCGGAAAGGTACTGCTGCTGCATTTCGGGGGCTTCCAGCACCGCCAGAAGCTGCCCTTTGCGCACCCGGTCGCCACGGTCAACGTATAGTTGTTTTACAAACCCCGTGATCTTTCCATACACTGATACCTGCTCGAAAGGTTTAAGTTCTGCCGGAACGGATATTTCGTATTCGGGATTGATGACCTGTACGGGAGCCGTTTTATAATTCACGGGTTTAGGCTGCTCCTTTTGTGCCTGTCCTTTTTCCTGCTCCTTTTGTGAGCAAGCCAAAAGCAACAATACCAGCGATGCGATCAGTGCCAGTACGGTTTTTGATTTTCTATTGATTGAAATGCTGTGATACATTGTTTTCTATTTTTAAAAGTTTGTTATATCGTTTGTTTACCGGATTTTTCTGCATAATACCTGCTGTCTGCATCATCAGGGTCTAACGACGGGCTGACAGTGGAACTCCTCGACATCAGGGAAGAAAAGAAGTGCGGAACCAATAACAGGATGGTTACGGTAGAGGCAATCAGCCCGCCGATTACCGCCCTGCCCAAAGGGGCTACCTGTTCCGCTCCGTCGCCCAATCCCATCGCCATTGGCAACATCCCGGCAAGCATCGCCGCCGCCGTCATCAGTACAGGTCTTAATCTTGACGAAGCCGCAAGCCTTGCGGCGTTGAGCGGTTTCAATGCCATCTTATTCCGGTAAAATTCAGCCTGATTGACCAATAGCACTGCATTGGATACCGATACCCCAAGCGACATAATGATACCCATATAGGATTGCAGGTTGAGCGTACTGCCCGTGAGGAATAGAATGATAAGGCTGCCCGCAATCACGGCAGGCACTACCGAAAGGATGATGAGCGGTACTTTGAACGATTGGTAATAAGCGGAAAGCATCAGAAATATGGCGATAATGGCTACGCCCAAACCTGCCAAAAGGTTGCCCAACGTATCATCCAGCAACTGTAATGTTCCCTCTGTCCATACGATAGTCCCACGGGGCGGTTCTCCCGCATCATTGATGGATTGTTTTACCGCCCGTGAGGCCGTACCCAAATCCTTGCCGTAAACATTGGCAACGATGGTTACATAGCGGTTCGGTCCCTTGCGGTTTACCTGCGCCGGAGCCGTGACCCTGCGTATGGTTGCCACATCCTCCAGTACCGGGCGAAGACTTCCGGATTTCAGCGGAAGCGAACGTAATCTTTCCTCCGACATAATGCCCTCCGGTATCTGTACCTGTGTCTGGAATACCAATCCCGATCGTGGGTCTATCCAAAGGTTCTTGTCGGTAAAACGGGTAGATGAGGTAGCCGTAACAAGGCTTCGGGTAATATCCTGCATCGTCAGCCCGAACTGCCCGGCAAGGTCACGGTTGACCTCGACTTCCATACTTGGATAGGCAATGGGTTCCGCAATGCGGACATCCCGCAGGTACGGCACTTTTTTCAGGTTGGCTTCAATCTTTGACGCGTGTGCAAAAGCACTCTTTACCTGACCTGCGCCGACCTTTACCTCAATAGGGGTCATCGCTCCCTGACCCATAATCTTTTCGGTCAGTTCCATCGGTTCAAAATTGAAAGCGACTTCGGGGTGGTTTCTGATAATCTTATTGCGGACTTTCTCTTTGAAATCTTCCATTGAACCGCCGTACACGTCCTGATTGACAGATATTTGCAATACGGCTTCGTGGGAAGCGTTACTGAAAAGGAATATTGGGTTGATAGGCGAACCTGCGGGGTGCATCCCCACAAATGCGGAGGTAATGTTCAAGCCATCTTCAGGCAGTTCCGCTTTTATATTCTCGGTAATCTCTTTGACAATCTGCTCTGTTTTTTCAAGCCGGCTACCCGGCGGGGCGTCTATGCGCACTTGAAAATCGCCGTTATTGGAAACGGGCATTACGTCCGTACCCACAACGGTCAACAGAATACCTGCAATAGCACCAGCGACCAGCACATATACGACAAAAAGCGGTGCGGCTTTAGTTGACCATTTACGCATCTTGAATGAATACTTTACACGGAACTTATCGAAGAAAGCCCGCTTTCTCGGTGTGGTGACTTCCGTGTTATGCTTGTTCTTCATCATCCAGTTTGCCAGTATCGGCACAAAGGTCTGCGAAGCCAGAAAGGAAGCTATCATCGCAAAGGCAACCGCCATTGACAAAGGCATAAACATATCTTTCGGGATGCCCGTCATAATAAAGGCAGGGGTCAGCACCGCAAGGATACAGAGCAATATCAGCAATTTGGGGATGGAGATTTCGAGCAGGGCATCCACAATCGCCCGCTGTTTGGGCTTGCCCATTTCCATATGCTGGTGTATGTTCTCTATGGTTACCGTGGCTTCATCGACGAGAATACCGATGGACAGCGCAAGACCGCTCAACGTCATAATATTGATGGTCTGCCCAAAAAGGTGCAAGACCGTCACTGCCGACAGGATGGCAATAGGAATGGTCAGTACCACAATGATGGCTCCACGGGTATCGCCGAGGAACAGCAGTATCATCACTCCTGTAAAGACCGCACCCAACAATCCCTCGTGGATAAGGTTGGATAGCGAGCGTTCGATATAGCTGGATTGGTCAAATTCATAGCTGACCTTTACATCTTCGGGCAACTGGTCTTTCAGCATCGGAATGGCAGCCTTTAGGTTCTCCACGGCATCCAATGTGGAAGCATCCGATTTTTTGATAATGGGCAGGTAAACCGAACGTTTGCTGTTAATCAAAGCATAACCTACGGTCTGGTCTGCACCATCCTCCACACGGGCGACATCGCCCACATATACGGTACGGTTGTCGCTTGTTCGCACAGGGGTTTTCAATAATTCTTCGGGTCCTTTGGCAATAGAGTTAATCGGAGCCATCAGGTTTTTATCGCCAATGCGGATATTTCCCGCAGGCGACGGAAGACTGTTCTTCGTAATAGCTACCGTTATATCTTCGGGACTTAACCCGTTCGCCTGCATCGCTTCGGGGTCAATATTGATGACGATGGAACGGATGTTACCGCCGAAAGGCGCAGGGGATGTAATGCCCGGAATTTGTACGAACATCGGTCTTATTTTGGTCAGTGCCAATGTTTGTATCTCGTTAACGGAACGCTGGTCGCTTTCAAAAACGAGGTTACCTATCGGAAGCGAACTGCCATCGAACCGTACCACCATCGGGGGGACGGCTCCGGGCGGCAGGAAGCCCATTGCCCTGGATACGGACGTAGATACTTCCCCGGCAGCCTGTGCCATATCCGTTCCGGGATAAAACGTCAGCTTCATCAGGGTTAGCCCCTGTACACTTTTGAAATCAATATTTTTTACACCGCTCACGAACAGCAGCACCTTTTGGAACTCGTTTGCCATAAACCCGTCCATATATGCGGGGGACAATCCACCGTAGGGCATAGCGACGTACATCGCAGGCAGTTCCACTTCGGGAAATATATCTACGTTTATTTTTTTTACTGTATTGTAGGAAAAGAAAGCTATAGCCAGTACGACAACCATAATCGCAATGGGCCTTCTTAACGCAAATCTTATCATGTTCATATACGATTAATTAAAGGTTGTTAAACAAAAAGTCGAAATCGGCAGTAAGCTCCGCTTCGTAAGCCAGCAAAACCCAATAATCACGAGAAGCCTCGATATGGGCATTCTCCGCCTGTTCCAGCAAGATGCGTATCTGCAACAGTTCGCTGAGTGTAATCAGACCGCTCTTATACCTTGCCAGGTACATATTGTAGGCCTCCTGCGACTGCTGTACGGCAAGTTTCGTTTTCTGAAGCTGCTGGTACTGCTGGACGATTTTTGCCTGCGAAGCGGATAAATCCGCCTGCATCGCCTGCTGGTACTGTGATTGCAATAATTTGGTAGTTTCTGCTTCTTTGAAAAGCTGCTCGACTTTCGCCCGATTGGAATGCAGGCTGGTCAAATTCCAAGTGATACCGATACCCGCCAAAAAATTATTGGTGGTATTGCTGAACCCGTCTTTCCACGCTCCCGATACCATACCGCCCGGACTGATGCCCGTCCCCCTGTAGGCATAACCGCCCAATAGGTTGATGGAGGGCAAGGAAGACCTTTTTTGTGCCTCGCCGCTCAACGTGTAATACGCTGACTGCTTATCCAAAGCACCTAAAATAGGGTGCGAAGGATTGATGGTGTTGACTTTGTTCAGACCAATTGCTGCGGGATTGGCAAACCGTCCGGTCGATGCCGTATAATCGACGCTATCATTGCCGTACAGTTCCAGTAGCTGGATAAAGGAAGCGTTTTTTAACCCATTCCATTTATCGTGTTCGCCCATTGCATGTACGTAGGATGATGAGGCGAGCAGGCTGTCTGCCGCAGGTCTTAGACCCGATGCGGACAAGCCCGAAGTTATTTTGCGGATGTCGTCAAGGCGGTCGGCATTCTTCCCGGTCCATTGCAACTTGGCATCGTTGTACAGAAGAATGATATACCTTTCCGATAATGTCTTTTTCAGACCCAGCAGGTAAGCATCCTTATCGCTGACCGATTTGTCATATAAAGCACCCGCAGCCTCGTTCTGCTTGCGGAGCTTGCCGAAAGAGAACAGTTCCCAATTGACAATGGCCGAGCCAAAGGTATTGGCAACGGTGGTACTGCCGTCCAACGGCACTGAACCATTTACGCTGAAAAAGCCCGGCTGCGGGAAAAACCCGCCTGCGCTTCCCTCATAGGTTCCGTAGGTATTCTGTACCTGTGCGTTCACCTGCGGGAGCATATTGCCCTTTACCGTCCGTTGGTTATATTTTGCGGCATCAATCGCCGACATTTTGGCTCCAACTCCAGGATAACTTTCTTCGACCTTAGACCACAGGCTGCCTAAAGTATGTTCCTTTTGCTGCTGCGCATATAATGGAAATGCAGCAACAACGGCTAACCACAATAGTGCGGTCGCCATAATATGCTTTATCATATTACTCTACAAATTTTGGAGAGGTCGCAAAGGCGACCCAACATTATTTTAAATTGAAAACAACAGAAATTCCCATTAAACTTGTGCGGTCAATAAGGGAAAAAGGGAATTAGCAGGCGTAATGGATGATGAGTTTCCGGTATTCCAGAAAGATAGGAATAGCGCTTCGGATTTTACCGTTGCTGTTGTAAAGAGGATGTTTGTTTTCGTTGCTTACCGGAGGAACCCCAAGCAGAAAAAGAAATGCAGCAGTTAAGATAACGGCAGGCAATAAATCGTTCGCCTTGAAAGCATTTTTTTGAACGATTTGGGTATCTTCAACATTCAATTGAGAACAATTTGCAAGCGTAATGGTCGAAAGGTTATGAATGGCTTTGGGCATGCTTCGCTCTGTTTTCACGGGAATTCCGACCAGATTTTTAATGCTTGTCTTGACAGCACAGGACGTAAGCAATATCAATAGCATTGCTGCGCATACTAAAAAGTACCGCTTGCAATTCACTATAATATTTGATATCGTGCTTTCCAAATGTTTACAAAACTAGCTTTATTTCAATTAGCTAACAAACACAACATGATTTTTGCGTGTTTCCCACGAGAATGATACACTAATTTTTCAATTTTCAATGCGGCAACTTTTCCCTAAGTGCGCCATACACCCAGGTTCCTGCAATGGCACTCAGCAGGGTAACCGTGATAACAGTAGCTCCCGTTCCAATTTGCGCAAAGAGAGGACCCGGACAGGCTCCAGTTATTGCCCATCCAAAGCCGAAAATCAGTCCGCCATAGATTTGTCCCTTATTGAATGTTTTGGGAGCAATCTTGATGGGTTCACCGTAAATAGTCTTGATGTTGAATTTCTTTATCAGGAAAATGGAAATCATACCCGTTATGACTGCACTCCCGATGATACCGTACATATGAAAAGATTGCAGGCGAAACATTTCCTGTATGCGGAACCAGCTGATGACTTCCGATTTCACGAATACGATACCGAACAGTATGCCGATTATCAGGTATTTGATATTATGCTGCCATTTGTGTTCCAAACCGCTTTCATTTACACACATCACATCCAGCTCACCAAGCTGTAAATCTTTTTCTGTATCTCTATTCTGTTGCATTGCTTGTCAGGATTATAATGAAAGTATATAAGGTAAAATCAGGTTTGCCATAATAAAGCCGCCGATCATAAAACAAATGGTGGCAATTAGTGAGGGCAACTGTAAATTGGATAAACCCATAATCGCGTGTCCGCTTGTACAACCACCCGCATAGCGCGTGCCGAAGCCTACTAAAAAACCACCTAGTACCATCAGCAAAAAGCCTTTTAGCGTAAACAAAGATTTCCAGTTCATAATCTCTGCGGGCACTAAGTTGGAGTAATCGGTAATGCCGTAGCCCGCTAATTCCGTCGCTAGCTTTGGATTGATCTCAATTGGTGCTGGATTGGATAAAATGGTAATGGCAATGGCTCCACCCAGAAGTATACCCAAAACAAATATCAGGTTCCACGCTTCTTTTTTCCAATTGTACTTAAAGAAAGGGATACCCGCAGGCATACAGGATGCGCAGATGTGCCGCAGTGAGGAACTAATGCCAAATGATTTGTTGCCGATTATTAAAAGTGCCGGTACGGTTAATCCTATCAATGGACCAGCAACGTACCAAGCCCACGGTTGTTTTAAAAATTCTAACATATATATGCTATTTGTTTTCGTTAATTAATTTTTCCAGTTCATCCGCCGGGAAGATCCCGGACTGCCGCCAGCATACTTCTCCCTTTTTGAATATAATGAGCGTAGGTACGCCCTGCACTTGATAAGCTGTCGCCGCCTGCGGATTCTTGTCCACATCAATTTTGATAATGCTTGCATTATCGCCTATCCGCTGTTTTAATTCTTCCATGATGGGCGACATCATTTTACATGGCCCGCACCATTCGGCAAAGAAATCCACCAATACGGGCTTATCGCCATTTATGATCTCCTGAAACGTCATACTATTTTTTGTCTTTTTTGAATGTTAATAATAGCAGACCGCCCATAGCTGCGCCGTACAGGGCACTATTGAAAGGATCGGAGGTAATGGCGCAACTACCCGTGTTGCAACCGATAAATATCCAATAGAAAAAGCCTGCGACTGCTCCGATAGCTATGCCGATTATGGTTAACAGATGTTTTTTAGCGAACTTCTTCATACGATATATCTTCCAATTTTTTTAGGCGTTCTTGGAACAGGGGTACTGCAACCTGATACGCCGCAGCAACCGATGTTCATCAGTGGCATCAGTGCAAACAGACTACCCAAGCCTGCAAGTATCCATTCTTTTGCCACAATGCCCTGCACTATGATAAAAATGCCCAATGCTACTCGCAGCACCCGCATTATTTTCCAGTTCTTACGGTAGTTTTTCATTTTCGTTTCTTTTTAAAGGTGCTGATGCCAAAGGGCGGGTACAACGGGCAAAGGCTGATGAATGAGGTAAAATACAAAAGCTACCGCCACTGTGCCCAATTGGATGGCTAATGTTTCCGAAATGGTATTTGTGAAGTACAAAACACCCATGCCACTGCAATGAGTATGCGGACTGCCTTATCTGCCGTTCCCATATTCTTTTTTATACCTGTTGGTTTTCTTGGAGGACCATCTGATTTACGTTTTGCCACGTTCCACCGTTGATAACATCCTGAAAGCCGTTCTGCTCTAAGATGTTTTTCGCCTGCCTGCTCCTGTTCCCGCTCCGGCAGAAGACAATGATGTTCTGCTTGGCGATGAACTTCGAGAGTTGTTCATGCATGTTATCCAACGGAATGTTGACCGCTCCCTTTACGCTTCCTTCGGCAAACTCGGCGGGTTTGCGCACATCGACAAGGAAAGCTCCGTTTTTTACCACTTCCGTAAGCTGGTTGTTATCTGTGTTACCGAATACGGCTGAAAAAAATCCCATAGTTTTAAATTTTAAGCGTTCCTGCACGATGCCTCTTTGCACGCGGTTGTTGTACCCGTAGCCGCTAACCATTCTTTCATCCCGCCGGAAAAGTTCTTGACGTTCTCAAAACTGTTCTTGGCAAGGATGGAATAAGCAACTGCCGAACGGTCGCCCGCCTGGCAGTGAATGACCACCTGTTTGTCCTTACTGATTTTATCGAGGTTGTCCGGCAGGGTTCCGACAAAGACATTGTCCGCACCGGCTATGTGCCCTGCCTCATATTCGGTCGCACCCCGAACATCTACTATCTGCACATTGTCCTGTCCGATGTAGGTCTTAAATTCGTTCAAATCAATTACCTCTGCGCTCTGCAGGGCTATGCCGATATCGCCTACCTCTGAAATATAACCGTATATATTGTCTAAACCAATACGCATCAGCTTACGGGTCAACTCTTCCATCTGATTGTCTTCGGCGACCAATATAAACTGCTCTTGATAATTCAATAACCAACCGCACCACGTAGAAAAAGAGTTATTACCCGGAATGTTCAGGCTACCGGGAATAAAGCCACCTGCGAAATCTACCTTATTGCGCGTATCTATTACCTTCATGCCTTCTTCATACGCAGAAATAAACTGCTCTTTGGATAGCTTCGGGTGGTTCGGAACTTCGATCAGTAGTGGACGGTCAACTTTGTTCAGGTGCTTCATCATCGCAAAGTATTTCGGTGGTTCGGGCTGGTCGGCTAACAGGTAGTCGATGAACCCTTTTTCATTTTCGCTGTATTGAAGCGCCCAGTTTCTTATTTTCTCATAGCCAACGGTAGAACTTGCTACGGCTCCTAAAGCTTTTCCACAAGCCGAACCTGCACCATGGCCTGACCATACCTGAACATATCCTGGCAATGCTGCAAACTTTTTTAACGATGCAAACATTTGTTTGGCTCCATCTTCTTTTGTTCCTGTAATCCCCGCAGCTTTTTCGAGTAAATCAGGGCGGCCTATATCGCCTACAAACACGAAATCGCCTGTGAACACCATAACGGGTTTATCTGTCGCAGGATGGTCGGTCAGTAAAAAGCTGATGCTTTCGGGTGTGTGACCAGGTGTGTGCATAACCTCCAATGTGAGGTTGCCAACCCGGATATTGTCGCCGTCTTTCAGCCCTTTGTGCGGGAACTGGTATTGCCAGTCTTCTCCACCCTCGTCCGAAAGGTACATTGCTGTCCCCGTTACTGCCGCCAGTTCCCTTGAACCGCAAAGAAAGTCTGCGTGTATGTGGGTTTCGGCAATATGCGTGATGCGCAGGTTGTTCTGCTTGGCAATCTCGAGATATACATCAATATCCCTCTGGGCATCTATTACGATCGCTTCTCCAGTTTTTTGGCAGCCTATCACATAACTTCCCTGTGCTAAACTCTTATCATAAACGTGTTGAAAAAACATATTGACTTATTTTAAGTTATTATTCATTTTATTACTACAAATATCCGATACTTATTTTTTCTGTACAGCTACTTTAGTTACATAAGAACAGTTTATTTTAATAGGGTTTCTTTGAGAACTATATAGATGCCCATAACCAGCACAAACCAGCCGAAAGAGGGCTTTAATTTTGTAGACCTTATCTTTGTGGAAAGGTAGCTGCCTATCAGTATGCCGACGATGGCTATGGAAGCGATGCTCAGTAGAAAGCCCCATTGTACGGAAGTGTGAGGCAGAGAAAACAGGAAGCCCATCAAAGAGTTGATGGAGATAATGACCAACGATGTGCCTACGGCTGTTTTCATCGGCAATTTCAGAAGGTGTACCAAAGCGGGGATTATCAGGAAGCCGCCGCCTGCGCCAATCAGACCCGTAACCACACCGATAAAAATTCCCTGTAAGAGAATTTGAAAATAATAGAATTGCTGTTTTTGAACTGCTTCAATATCTGCCTGCCGGTCCTTCCTTATCATACTGTACGATGCCGCAATCATCAGTACGGCAAAAAGCAACATCAACAGCGTATTATTCGTTACGGTGTAGCTCCCGATAGTGAAGACGTCCTCCGGGATAGCGGGAAGCAGGTACTCCCGTGTCAGAAAAATGGCGGCAATGGAAGGAATACCGAAAACAATGGCGGTTTTGATATTGACCAATCCTTTCTTGAAATAGGAAAAAGAACCGACAACGCTCGTTGAGCCAACGATAAAAAGGGAATAAGCAGTTGCCAATATGGCATCAAGGCTGAACAAGTAAACGAGTACCGGAACGGTAAGAATGCTGCCCCCGCCACCAATTAGCCCCAAAGAAATACCAATAAAAATTGATGCTGAATAGCCCGCGATATCCATAGACTTCTGAATTGATACTGCAAATTTGCACCAATCCAAGAAACTGTACAGTTACATTTGTTACATAAGTGTGATTTTGTTTCTGCCCAATCGAACCGTTCCCATCTCTTCCAACTGTTTCAGCAGCCTCGATACGACGACACGGGCAGTACCCAATTCATTGGCCAGTTGTTCATGGGTAATGTTCAGGATATTATTTTCGGTAAGTTCCTGCTTCTTGTGTAGCAGAGCCAATAGACGTTCATCTATCTTTTTAAAAGTAATGGCATTGACAATCTCCAGCAGTTCTTCAAAACGTTTGTGGTATAAACGAAAAATATAATCCAGCCATTGTGGATATTCCTTGATGAACAGAGCTACTTTATCCATCGGAAGAAAAAGGATTTCTGCATCCTCTTCCACTTCTGCTTTGACCTTGCTTGTATCATTGTGCATACCACCGAGGAACGACATAATACAGCTTTCCCCAGCTTTGATGTAATACAGCAGAATTTCCCTGCCATCTTCTTCTGTCCGAAAAACTTTAAGCGTTCCCTTGGTTACGATCGGGATAGAACGGATAGAGGCATTTTCGTTTACGATTACACTACCAGATTCATACTCTTTCCTTATACCGTTTGCATATAGTTTCTCCACCAATTCAGGAGAGGATTTAAATTCTGTGATCTGTTCCAATGATTCCATCCGAAATTTTCAATGCATATAAATAATATTCATTTGCAATTTAATATTTGACACAACAATCTATATCTCAAAAAAATATAGAGCAAACTATTTCTCCGCATAATAAAGATTGGGAATTTCATTAATGAGAAAACATATATCACAATAAGTTCAATAATTATGCCTATCTCACGCAAAGCCATGAAATTTTAAAACTTGAGTAAGTTGTTCTATACCCTTCGTTTTATGAGACAGATCTAATTTTCAAAAATGTAAGTTATAAGATTTGTGACGATCTTAATCGTTGTGATTATTGCCCCAGATCTATAATCAGGGGATAAAAGGATAATCTTATTCGTTGTAGTGACGTTTTTGGTGTAAGTTCAAATAAATCGTAAACCATTGTCATTGAGTTTCGCACCAGTCCAATAGTGGTGTATATAAATTTTCGATTTTTGGATATTTGCCACTTTTGTACAATCCAAGTAAAGTCATATTAAATTCAGAGGATTTTGGGAATCCTTTTACATTCATTTTATCATTCACGTGATCAATCATTTGTTGAAATAGTTCTTGATCATCCTGTATCTGGTCATATGAATAGAGAATAAATAATCCCCATGTTAAGTATTCATCGAAAACTTTCAATGCATTCGGGTAATGTTCGACAGTCTTATTATTTACATCTACCCACTTTGCCCGGTCGTTAAATATTAAATTCAAACGATCCAAGTACTGATCACTTACAGGACCCACATAGTTATGGTCAATTTCGGTAAAGATTACCCTTATATTCATAAGCTTTTTATACCTGTCAGACCATTCTTTGTTCTTTTTGATAGTTGGTAGAAAGAGTAACATTTCTCGGAAGTTTTCGTCCGTAAAGGTATGCGTAGCATTCATTCCTGCAATCAATGGCGATGTAAGTATACGATAACTATGAATCTCGTAGTCGAAGCGAGTTTCTAGCCAATCTTTTTGTTCTTGAACGGCAGCGTAGAGTTCATACTCTGATTTTAAAGAGTTGTAATACGTTTGGTTATCGATGTAAAATTTACGAAAATTTGTCTTCTTTACGAAGTCTTCTAAATCTGCCTGGTGCGTTATTATGGGATTAACGCTTATTTCATAATTCCCTATCCCTTTCCCTGGAAAATTATAGACAGTTGTTGGAATTAGCCTATTGTTATTAAATCTAAAGCCATAGGCATTTGCTGACAGCAGAAAATAGTTTACAAGACTTTCTCGAAGCGACTTGTCGAACTCTTGCACTACAGACATTTGTGCAAATGGTAAAAAGTGGTTTTGAACTCGGCTATAATAACTCGTCTCACGGTTTACCATATTGGGATTTTCTTTCGCAAAATCCGTTATTGATAATATGATATATATAAGCTCTTGGATTTCGTTGATTTCTACCGTTGTTTTTCCATCGTTCTCTTCAATATACTGTCTATTGAAAACTACCTCCTTTTCTTGAGAAAATAAGCAATTCGAAATTACAAGAAATATAATAATCGTAGATACTTTAATAGAAGTATTCATATTTAATGTTTGGCACCTTTAAACTTATGATCTAGTTAAGATAGTAAAAAATAACATAGTATAAACTTTTGAAATACATCACCACTTCGAAAAAATACATTCGTTTTGTGAGACAGATGACCTTATTTATTTTTAAGTATTTTACTATACCTTATGTCTGTAGAATTTTTGGCAGCATTTACACTCCCCTCGAAAGAGAGCTATTTATTAGCTAATAGAATTTTCCTATTTAGTTTTTTCATTTGAACGGAAAGAATTGTTGTTTATGCTCAAATTCCCAAAATCCAAATTTTTCATAATGATATACTAAAACTTGATCTACAGGTTGTAGTACCATTTTATTAAATTCTGTGTCTAAATTCTGGATTGAGGGTTCATTCAAAGTAATTTGTTCTGTACCTAATTCAAGTTTTTTACCCAAAATAGTTAAATGTTGTTTCGTGTCTGTAAATATACTAACGCAGTGCCCCTTAGGAATTGGATCTTTGAAAGCCTTTAGAATACTTTTAACATCAGATTTCTGTTGAATGATTAAACCTTCAGTGTCTTTAATCGCAAAATATCCATAATCAAAAATACTCTTCAATTTCTCAATCTTTAGTTTTTCTTCCTCGACTATACTTCCCAGCTTTGTTTTTGGAAATCTAATCTTATATAGAAGCTCCAATCTTTTTAAAGTATGTAGTAACTCCATCGTTGGTCTGAATTCTTCTGCATAATTCAGAGATCCTATTTGGAAAGTGATGGGTTTATTTCCACTGGTATAGATTGTAAATTGTTTACCGGAAAAAAACAAATAGAATAATCTAATAACTTTATATATAGATGATATTGAGGTAGGTAAATCTGGTTCTTTGGCATTGAACTGGACTTGAATCCCTTCCTTAATGTGTTTGCAACTTAGATCAAAACTAAAGCCGTCAACACTACCCTCTATTCTCAACGTGCCAGGTGCATTTGCAAAAACTTTGACAAGAACTTTTTGTATTCTAAAATCATCTTCTTTGAAGTTCAACGTACACACGCCACTGTATTTTGGAATGTGAGCGATGATTATTTGTCCTAGATCATTTCTGTCAAGAAAATTAAATCCTTCAATCACATGCTCAAAACTTTCTAGCTTTTCTACAGGTATAGTCAACTTGGAAGTTTCATACCCACTCATAAATTGTTTGCATTTAGTGATTAACCCCTTATCAAGCGTAGTGAAATTTATATGCTGATTAGAAACTCCATTAACCTTTTTTATGTTTGTGACATCAATTGATCCTTCTGATGCCGTTACTGATATCTGCATGTCGAATGCTTGCATAAAATCCTGAGCAGTCTGCAGATCTATCTTTTTCGACCGCATGTCTTGGATTATATTTTTTTTAATATTTTGAACCAGGCCAACGATAAAAGTTTCAGCATCAGATTGGACTGTGTCTATATTAATATTCTTTAGTTTCTTAGATTTTATTTGATCCAACGAACCTCGTGTTATTAGAATTCGTTTCTTATTCGGGTTTTTTATCCTATCCTCTATGAACTCTAAATCTGACCATATATTTTCATCCTCGTACCCATATCCTAGAAACACAATGTGCTTTGAAGACAATTCAGCAATGAAAGACGACCAAAACGGACTACTTAAATCTCTTCTATACAATTTGCCATAATCACCTCTAGTAATAATTATATCTTCTGGTTTGTCTGCATCGCCATGTATTTTAAAAATTCTACAACTTGGTTGATGGGCAACAAATATGTCAGTGTCTTCAATTATTACCAACGCTTTTCTACCATAACTATTCTCAATTAAATGATCGTAATTGGTAGTAATTATAGTCTTTACATGCGATATCCTTGATAGAAGATCGTGTAAATGAGTGTTAGAAGGGGTACTCTTGAAGATTCTTTTTAAATTTGTATTAAGCTGTTTTCTACCAAAGGTGGTTGCATATTCATCTGTATATATTCTAAGGTCTGTAGATTTAGAGAAGCTCTTGTTTTCTTCCGACAAATCATCTTTTAGTTGTTCAATCAAACCTTTTGACGATGGCATTCCAGCGTACAGTGATAATCCGGAGCCGACAAATAAACAAACTTGTTGATGTCTTATTAATTCATATAGTTCATTTAGCTCCATTTATATTTTCATTTTAACACTAAAATACTAAACAGTTTTGGGTTTTAAATAACATAATAAGTAATATGGATTCGAGGATCATGTGCCACTATTTACTCATCTTCTCTATTTAATACATTTATATAGTACATGAGAGATTTTTATATTAGAGTTTACGAGATAGTTGATCAAATACCTTATGGCCGGGTAACATCTTACGGAGCTATTGCAAATGCTTTAGGTGCTGGCAAATCATCCAGATTAGTTGGTATTGCGATGAATTATTCTCACCAAATTGCTCCGAATATACCTGCTCACAGAGTCGTTAATCGAAACGGATTGCTTACAGGTAGGCACCATTTTATATACGATCATACTATGGAAGAGTTACTATCGTTTGAAGGTATTCGAGTTTTAGACAACCAAATTGTCGATTTTAAGCGGTTGTTCTGGGACCCATTAGTTGATGGTTAACCTTTAGCGTCACTCAGATCACTCCATCGAAATTAGTCAAATTAGTAATAAATAGATCAAAACAATTTATCGTCAAGTCACATCTAAGTTCATTGCCTATAAGTCGATCAGGCATATGCTTTTCAGTCCGATCCCATCTGCAAATAAAGCTTAACCAAAATGCTTACTGGATATGTACTACGTTTCCGACTCACGTCGATAATTTAACCTCGTATTACCGTATGCTAAGTATTCCAGCCTAAAGTGTCAAAAGTCGATCTTAGATTAAATTCTTTTACTTTCGTTCCATTGGTGTAATACAATATTGCCGTTAGACTTTCATTAAAGATGCCTTCATCGATTCTATTCACAGGAAATTCAATCGTAAACAAATAATCTTTTTCACCAGGGAATAGAGTCGATTTATTAGGAATGCTATATATATCCATTCCATTTTCGCTATTTACCTTATGCTGATCACCTTGAGTCATTCCAATGACATTTCTGAAAAAGGTTTTTGGCACTTGAACCTCAAGTTTATAATCTTTTTCGAGAGATCGACTCGTATTCCTAATGGCTATTCTCAAGACAACTCGAGTTGAAGTTAATTTTTGAGCAGTTTTTACACTATTTTTTGTTCTGACTTCCAGCTCTTCAAGATCTAATTCCGTAGCGTTAACACGGGAATATAAATTTGAAACTTCATACTCCTCCATTGCAACGCTTTCGAAATTGTATCGTCGGTAATATTTTTTATCCGTGTTCATATGAACACTATTGCTCTTAGGTATTTTAACGATATAGACTGACTTCGAGATATCCCCCTCAAATCTGATAGGGTATATTTTAAGGTTATTTATTCTTGGTGAAATCTTGGATGAGATGACCTGTTCTAACCACTCCTTTGTATATACATTTCCTTCTACAAAATCTATTTCCGAAGCCTTATGATCTTTCTCACTAAGGCCGTAAACTATTATTCCGCCATCAGAGTTCGCAAAAGATGATATATCTTTACCGATCTCCTTTTTCTTATTGTCAGATTTATCAAGGCTGCCAGAGGATTTGAAGTCAATATTAATTGACTCTTCCGCCTCCTGCTGTATAAGTAACTTTATGTCGTCAATATTATAGTCATCTTTCTCAAAAAAATTCGGCAGATTAGGCATATTGTATTTTTAAGTGTCGAAATTTTGTTTTTCAATAGCTAAATATCAAATGATATTTAGTCTCTCACTTTTTCCCCTTAATTCGTATTCCTTAGCCAAATACTCTATTGGAACACTTAATAAATTGCTAAATAGTCTAATCATAGTTATTGAAAGAGACTGTTTATAGTTCAGTACTTTGCTTACTGTTCCCTTATCGCCATACTCTTTTGCAAGATCAGAAGCTCTTAAATTCAAATCTTCCATCCTGATCTTGATCAATTCTATAGGATCAACATCTGGAAAATCTAACGTATCTTTCTCGTACTCGGATATAAGGTGAACCAAAAGCAGTTTTTCTTTATGCTCTTCTGAGCCAATCTTACTACGTTTGATTTCTTCATATCTATCGACAGCGACTTCATAATCTTGGTCGCTGTCAATTAAATACCAATGTGTTCTACTATTCATCCCTATTTATTTTATGATATGAATTGATAGAAACCAGTTTAAATATTTCTAGCATCTATTTTGTCGTACTCATCATGAGTACCTATAAACCTGATTTCTACTATTTCGTCTATATAATCTACTTCGACGATCAAGCGATAATTATTTCCAACGATTTTAAATCTAGCCCTGTCGCCATCGATAATCTTTGCTGTTGGATAATCTTTAAGTATATCAGCGCTTTTTTTCCATGTTGTTGCTTCAACAGTTATTTTCCATGCAGCTAGATGTTTTTTAGTTGCTGCATGTTTCCTCGCGTAATCCGCAATTTTTTTCAGATAAACTATTTTCATGTTTACGGCTTGTAGACACAACACCCGCCTTGCGACTTGTTGCATCGGGTTTAACATTCTTCTTTTTATACCACATAGTTCCTTTTGATTTAATGTATATATGTATGTCTGTATGCCTGTTTATCTTGTATGCCTTTATGTCTTATATGCCTTTGTGTCTTGTATGCCTGTCTATTTTGCGTGGCTTCTTCTCTATATGACTTCTTCTTTATATGGCTTCTTCTTTGTATGGCTTCTTTTTTTGTATATCTGGATTTTATTAGTTTTTGTTATTTGTGAAACTATGATATTTTTTACAGAACAAATTTAAGGCCAAGTTGGCATAATACCAACTTTTTTTTAAAAAAATCAATTCATTCTTTTTGCTAATTATACCGTTTACTTAAACGGTCGTTATTGTAAACCGATGAATGATCGATAACCACCTACTTTTAATGAGCACTTATTAGTTTATCTATTAGTTCGTTTTATGAGACAGCTAAGTGTTGACCTGCTTCGTGAACTATAGCCGAATTTATCGTCACCAGCATTACGACCATTCTGATAGGTCAATTATTGGTTACTTATATAACAACGCCTGATGTGAGGAACATCAGGCGTTGTTATGTTTATACAGTCTGAATTCGAAGCATTGGTTTGATCAGACAATATATGAATTCAACTCGTAATCTGCACAAGCACTATTTATTGTACTCTTCATCACTTACCTCTTCAAGCCATAGTGTTTCACCATTCTCGCGACTAGTGATTGCTACCTGTACAAAGTGGCTATGATCGCTTGCACCATGCCAGTGCGGCACGTCTGACGGACATTTCATGACTTCGCCTTTTTTCACGATTACTTTTTCTTTGCCTTCTTCCTGATAATACCCCTGTCCATCAATGGCAAGAATAATCTGTCCAGCTGGATGTGAATGCCACTTAGTTCTTGCTCCGGCTTCAAAAGTCACACTACCCACAGCAGTCTGATTTATACTGTCCGCGTCCACTAGATTCTTTAACCAGACTGTCCCTCCGGTAAAATTGGAGCTGTTTACTTTTTCCCCTCTTTCAAATACCAATTCGTTCTCCGCAGGCATATTTCCTGATTTCTGTGCATCGGCATTATTTGACTGTGTCGTATTGTCACAAGCTGCGACTATCATGGCAATAGCCAATGGTGCGAGTTTTTTAAGATTTTTCATTTCGCTATAGATTTTAAGATTAAACAATTATTTAAGTGCAAACGCCATAACAGAGCCCGATAGGTTTTCTTTTATGCCACCCACTCCAAGGGTAATAAATTGCTTGCCGCCAATAGAGAATGAGCAGACATTGGCATTATTAGCGGCCGGTAAGGATGTTTCCCAAACCATCTTGCCCGTTTTTTTATCAAATGCCCGCCATGCACGTGTAAAAGCTTCTTCTATAAAAAAGTGGTCTATTCATTTCAATTCTTGTTAGCAGTTGCTCCTTTTTTTAGCAATTCGTTCATTATCTTCATCAGCAATCTATTTATCTAATCCTTTCTCGGACAACCATTTCGACATGACATCAGCCACATCTATATTGTTCAGATCCGAAAAAGGAAAGTGGGTATTACCTTTAAGTCCGATTTCCGGTAGATGAACAACCGTCACATCACCGCCATATTTATTGACCGTATCGCGCCACTTCCTTGCCATTTCCAATCTTGCCCTTCATCCATCGGCACCAGGATTGCTGGCATCGTATTTTTCTGGTATAAAATCTCCATAGTAGATGACGATAGGGATTTTTGTTAATTTTTTAAATTCTTCCTGTGAAATTGCTGTAGCCTGTAGTGGCCCTGCTGAACTTTCAATAGGTGCTGGCAATTCTCCCTCAGGGAACAAGAAGCCCGATCCGGGTTCATAGGATACAATAGCCTTTACGTTTGGACTCTTAATGGCGGATATCCATCCAAATCCTCCAGAATGGGAATGGGTTACCAAAATCAAAGGCCCTACCTTTTGAGCAAGAGCGGCAGTAGCATCTGTGACAATTTCCGGATCAATAGGTCCGATGCTCGGAGCCATGGATCGGAAATATTGATTAAGCGTTTCAGGGTCTTTGGAGAACTGAACACCGGGAAAGTAATCCGGCCAAACCCCTACGCGAAATGTACCGAACCAGTCCTGCTCATCGGGTGTTGGTGATATGGTTGCTTTTACCATACTTCGGCTGGCATTTCCACGTCTTGGCTGGTCGATTACGTACACACCAAAGCCTCTTCTTAGAAAAATGTTCTGAAATCCATCTCGACCATCTGGCGTGGTCTCCCATGTTTTGGAAAACTGACCTATACCATGCCAGAACACCAATGGCAACTTTTTGGCATCCACAGGCTTTTGATAAAAAACGTAAGCGTGATCACCGTGGTAGGTCTGTCCATCTGACGTCCGTTTCACAGGATCGTACTTACCGGGGTTTGTGATCACACTGCCACCCGCTGCAAAGCTTCCCTGATCTTCCAAGATTATGGGATTTTTCTTTTGTACTGTCTGTGCAGAAATGCTACCACTAATTGATAGTGATAGCATAAATCCGAATAAAAGAGATGGTTTATTCATTTTGACAAATTTGCAATTCATTTCTACTTTAGATTTTCTTTAAAAAAACCTTCTAACTTATCGACCGCTTGTGATACATACTCGGGTTTCCAATAGGTTTCGATATGGGCTGCTCCTTCAATAACAAACAATTCCTTACTCTTAGCATTGACCGCTTTCGGGAATGCCTCGTCTGTCATATATTTTGTATCCGAATTCCCTCCAGCCATCATAAGCAACGGTTGATCAATCAATTCGATCTGATCGGTAGCATCCCAAGCCATTAGGTCAAGCAGACTGCTCGTTGTGTATAAGAATGTAGAATTGGGATGTGCATGTGATCTGTAATAGTACGCATACCCATCGCGGTAAAGGCCCGCCGGAGTTTTAGCGATTTCTTCATCTGTGACGCTAGCTACACCTGAAAAAAGAATCTCGCCACCAGCTATTTCTTGTGCACGCGCGTCAGTCGCCTGTTTCAAACGTTCCTCAATGGTGTTCAGCTGTGAGTTCTTAAAGCCATTACGTCTTACCTCACCTGAATTGAACATGCTTAAAGTAGCTACCGCTTTAAAGCGCTTGTCGGACTGGGCTGCTTTCAAGGTATAGCCACCACCACCACAGATACCAAAGGCTCCTAGCCGGTTCGCATCAACCCCCGGATATTGTGAGATAAAATCAGCCATCCCGTGTATATCTTCTGTCCGGAATTGCGGTTTATCTGTATGGCGGGGTTCTCCGCCGCTTGCCCCCTGATAAGAGGCATCAGCCGCAATGGTAATGTAGCCTGCTTCTGCCAGATGCTGTGCATATAATCCCGCGGTCTGCTCTTTTATGCCACCGTTTGGATGGGCTACAGTAATTGCTGGGTATTTCTTAGAAGCATCATATCCTGCGGGCGTATAAACATTTGCTACTATTTCTATACCATTTAATTTATATTTTACCGGATGGATATTTACTTTTCCTTTTTCATTGTTTGTTAAAGCACCTTCGTAAACCAATGTATAGGGATTGGTTTCGTACCGTTTTTCAGTCGATTGCGCATTTGCCATTTCTGTCGTTGTTATTAGCATTGATAATGCAGCTATTGTTGTTAACTTTTTCATAATTTTTCTTTTTAAAATTTTACTTCTTATTTGCCAAAACCTCGTCTAACACTTTTTGGGTAGCATCGCCTTCCTTTTCGCCGATGGCTTGTTTACAGCTACGAATTCCTGAAGCTGAACTGGCGTTAAACCAACATTTAGCGAAAGATTAAAATGTGAGCGTAACATAGGCTCCACGCCACCAATACCGCTCAACACCGAAATGGTAACCAATTCTCTTTGCTGATAAGTCAGTACATCACGTTCAAAAATATCGGCAAATAGATGCTCTTTCAGAAAGACCTCCATTGTAGGAGCAAATGCCGCATATCCTGTTTTGGGACCAATCTCAGCAACACCGCTCAGCTCTTCCAAAATCGCCTTACCACGCTCATACTTACTTCGGTTATCGCTAATGGGCGACGCATCAGCTCCCAATACATCTTTAATTCCTTTGGCCTTTCTTTCGTCCACGACAGCCATAAATGTCTGTAAACCCCGAAGACTACGTGGGAAACCGGCATAAGCATAAACATGCATAAGCGTTTCCTTAATTTGGTTGATGGTTAATCCGGCATCTAAACCTCTATTTAACTCATCCGGGAGTTTTGAAAGATCTCCCTTACCGGTTAAACCCGCGATGCCGACAATAGCCTTTTGCTTGCTATCCAGATTTTGGCCGACTGTAGTTTGTGCATTTACAGCTGTTGCAAGAATTATCGTCATAGCAACCAGTGTTGATTTTATTTTTCTTGAAGTGTTCATATCCATTTTTATTAAACTTTTGATGTGTTATTTTCGCTTATTACAAGCTACTTATACAAAGTTCCTGATACAAACGGAGGATTAAGTATATGTATTACGGATATTCTAACCAATATTACCTTTTCAGCAATACAGATATTTATATATGAAGTAATCTCGTTTTCTTGCACCGATTGCTGGTAGGATTTTATTGGAATAGCATGCGGTGTTTGAAATACTGTTTATTATCATTCCCAAGCAAAATGGCAGACCCTTAAGGTCTGCCATTTTACCATTAATTGACTACTTATGAATACGATGAGTGTCCGTTTGCACTTATTAGACCAAAAGTTCAGCCACTGGCTATTTATTGCTAGTGCTACTCATTTTAACCGGGCGCAGCAAACGAGAGAACGTAAGCGATCCCATCTTCCACTGGCCATCTTCTTTAATATATACCTCGGTTACCATGAAGGGGTTGATAACCGTATTATCCCCGACTACGGCTTCCAAATCGATATCGTTTAATACAATAGCTGTGTTATCGATAAAATTTACAGTTGTGGAATAGTTTTCCGTTTTTTTGTACCATATATTTCCACTTTTAATAACATCAATTTCCTGACTATCACATTGATCTTGATGTGATAAGATTATTTTTATTGGTTTTTCCATCCGATAAAGGAATTTTGTGGTTTATACCCCATTTAGGAGGATAATAATATTCAATATCGGAATAATTTTTGGAATATATCTGCTTTATTCTCATCCTGTTGGAAATTCCAGTGATTTCCGGATGTGCAACTCTTGCATACTTATCTGTTTCGCAAAATAGATTTTGACAATCGATTAATTGCAAAGACCTTCCCCAAAGATCACAAAATGTAACACCAAGACGATCGAACTCTTCATATTGTATATCAGTAACATACCTAATAATATCGCTTTCAGTATAATCTCCAAAGTTTGTGAAACATTTCTTGATACCATCTTTAGCACCCGGCCCAGGATAGACAAAATCCATCTCAGAAAAGTTAATGAGTTCGCTGTAATTCAAGTCTATAGTATATTGGTAAGCCAGAAAGGTTCCTATAGTAGGGAAAGATAACAGTAGGTGAAATACATCTTCCATAGATTTAGCCCCTTGTAATTTAGTCAGGAAACCAGACTTAACTATGTGTTCAAGAAGTCTTAAATGATTTTCATGTTTCTTTTGATAGCCAAAATAGCTCTTGCCAGAAGCCATAATATATGCACCAGAATATATAGCCTCCTTTGCTTTCATGGCCTCCAATAGAATATTATTATACTTATCGAAGGAATACTCTCGCCATGTTAGGTCGCCTAATTCGGATTCTAGCAACTCCCAAGTGCTAATTTTATTAAATAGCTTGAATAACAAAATTCTGAATAATGTATCCTCGTGATTTTGGTTATGGTATCTAATGACATTCTTTATGAGATATTGACTAACTCGATCAGAAGCTCGATATGCATTTGTAAATTTGTGCTTTATTAAAATCTCATCGTTAGTAAGCACGGATTTGCGGGATATTCTCTTAAAAAATATATTCTGTCGCTCGCATGCAAATTTCCAATATGTATCTAGAACTTTACTAGCAGTAGGTAACTGTTTTTTGATATATATATCTTTCATTATTAGATATAAAAAAAGCCGACAATAGCCGGCGAATCTTAAATATTGTGACCCTTAATTAATAGCAGATTGGTAACTGATTTCCTTGTTGTTCATATCAAACAAAACCTTACCACCATTGTTGCAAATTAATAATCTAAAAATCCTATAGCTTTCCAATATTGCTAATTCCCAGTCCTTTTCAGATCTAACGTGCACTTCAAAGTTTTCTGTCATTTCTTTAATAATCCTAAGAGTAGTTTTACTAACACTTCTTGAATTAGCAAAGTAATCTTTTCGTTTAGCCTCATTGAAAACTATTAAAGATATTGCTTCTTCAGTAATAGCAGCGCGTGCACCATCTTGAACTTCATCGATAATCCTGTCACTTTTACGCTTTTTTTTCATCATAGCACGCGCGCAAGGAGACCATCCCAATAATGTCGCAAAGGAATAGTGGAAGATGTCATGATAACGATAAAAATCGTTTTCGATAGAGTTATCGTTGATAATATCGCCTAGTTGGTTGTCATCGAGCACAACTCTTACTTGTGGAACATCAGCACCCGCAATCTCTTCAAAAGAGACGGAGAAAGCTCTAGGCAACTGTTCTTTTGTGTCGAAGCTTTCATCAAAATAAGTAAATGCTTTATTATTTGATTCCATTGGGAGTTTGTTTTGATTCCCTTATTATACTGTCAATATTACCCAAAGATATCGAATTAGATTTAATAGAATCAATCTGCTCGTATAAATTTTTCAAAGTACGTTCTTCCAACACCCTCATTTCATACCCTTTTTGCTCAGCATTTGAGTCCCACATAATCTTTAGTCCAATAGTGACTGCTATTCCTATGAAAAGTTTAAGCAAATACTCATTATTTATCTTTATTTTCTCGACGTCCTTTATTTTTTTTAGTAATGCGCTGGGCGACGCAAGCTCACCACTCTTTAAAGCATCAATATACTCAGAGGGAATCCCTTTTTGATCTTGGTGATTATTACCACTGTTATTGTACAAATCGTTTGACAAAAGATTTTGTTTGAGCTCTGCAAACCATATCAAAAAATAAGGTTCGTCGTGTCTTAGAGTTATAGTCGAAGGTCCGGCATTGTAGACAGAGAAAAGTAATTTCCCTGAAAAACCAGGATCCACGTGAAATCCAGATACATTCACTAAACCTTTCAACTTTGGTTTTGCCTTGATAGATATAAATGCGAGCTTATCGGATGGAATTGTAACCGTCTCCTTAGTCATAAGAAGTGTAAATTGACCAGGGTTTATTGTAACAGTCCTATTTTTGTCATTGAGAACCTCCACTTTTCCATCTATAGCATCAGTTCTGTAAACCTCCTCTCCCAAAGAGAGCTCATAAGCAGCCTGCTTTATTCTTGTTTCTTGATAATCGGAAATAATTTTGTTGTTCAAAAACAATCTTAGATCTCTTCCTCCTAAAAATGCCATAATTTGTAATTTTTATATAATTGGTTAATAACATTGTGATTCTAATTTACAACTCAAGATTGATATTTTGTATCGCGTAAGTCAAACATTAGAAATATATTGACGGATAGATAGTCACTTTAATAGTACACAAATTCGCACATCCTACTTTCTATCTAAACTTATTCAGACCATACCAAAATCTTCTAAAATGATTTAATTAAAAATCATGCATCATCAAATTGATTTAAGTAAGACTACATTCCAATTTTTCCATGTCCGACTCTATTTTCTGTTCTATTACTTTAGCATAAATCTGTGTTGTTCGAATACTAGTGTGCCCCAGCATCTTTGAAACACTCTCTATGGGCACACCATTACTTAATGTTACTGTGGTGGCAAAAGTATGTCTAGCGATATGAAAAGTGAGAGTTTTCTCAATGCCGCATATTTCCGCAACTTCTTTTAAGTATCCATTCATCCGCTGATTTGAGATACAAGGAAAAACCGTATTATTCTCCAGTGCACGCACATCATCTTTGTATTTTTCGATGAGTAATAATGCTTGAGGCAGCAAGGGTATTCGCACGGGCTCATTGGTTTTGGTCCTGTTTATAAAGATCCATTTTTTTCGATTATCCTTTTGCACGATATGACTACTAGATAATCCAGATAAATCAATAAAGGATAATCCAGTATAGCAGCTGAAGAGAAACATATCAAGAACCTGCTGAAGCCGTTTAATGCTGAAGGTCTTGTCGGAAAGCAACTGTAGCTCATATGCCGAAAGGGACTTTCTTTCTACTCTTTCAAAATGCTTTTTAAACTGTGCAAAGGGATCACGCGGTATCCATTCCAAGCTTACTGCTAGATTGGCCAATTTGCGAAGCCTTTCGATGTGTTTCATCACCCCGTTATTATTTAATGGCTGGTGATGATCTTTAGGCTTATAATTCCTTAAGAAGGTTTCAAAGTCTACAATGAAACGATAAGAGAGATCTATCAGCTTATAATCCTTCTTGCCATAGTATTGCAAAATAAACTCTCTTAGATATCTTTCGGTAGTTGTATAATTTTTAATAGTACCTGGTGCAAGCCTTAAAGACATGGTGGAGGAATGATAAGCAATCAATTTATCGATTGTAAAGACCTCAACCTCCTCGCCTAAAAAACGAGCCTTAACCGTATCAATGGAAACTTCAGATTGCTCTTGGACGAGCTGGTGATAAGCATCGGTAATTAAGGATCGAACTCGCTCGATGTGTTGGTTAAGACTGACAATCTCCTCACGCCTACCTTTGGCTCTACCTCGAACGTGATCCCAATCCCTAATAGACACTTTAGATTTTAAAGATATCTCCGTTCTTTGACCATTTACCACAATGCGGACGTAGACTGTAGCTTTGCTGTCTACTTCTGTTTTTAGGGATCTAACAACAAAATGAATCCCAAATGTGCTTTTACTTCTCATATCAATTGGTATTATTTAAAACCATATTATTTCATCTTCATACACTACACTCACTAAGTGGCGATAAAAGGTGTCAAATGATTGCAAATAAGAGCAAATAGAAAACTTGATATAATGCTGATTTACAGTTCATTACAAGCTTACTGGTGAGTAAATTTAAAAAATAAAAAGACTCACCTTATTGTTCACATTTTCCTTGATATTGATAGGGGTATTTTGATACGAATAAAAACAAAAAAGCCGCAAATTCGTTGAATTTGCGGCTTTTTGTAGTTACTTAGTGTAACTCTAGTCGGGGTGGCAGGATTCGAACCTACGACCTCCACATCCCAAATGTGGCGCGATACCGGGCTACGCTACACCCCGAAAACGAATCTTTCTTCGTTTGTGTGGCACAAAGATACAACCATTTTCATTCTTGTCAATACCCTGTGCAAAAGAATCTACTAATTCATTGATTTATTGCATATTATTTTTTCACAGAAATAAAACAGCCCTATTTGATCGGTAAACAGAGGTGCACATTTATAGATTAAAGTGCAACCTTAGACATTTTCAAAATTAATTTCAAAATGTAAGAAATTGTCCGTAATATTGCATTCCGATTTTCACAGGACAAAATCGTAATATAATTACTCGAAATCATGGATTTAGTAAAATTTGTAGAAGAACAAGCGGTAGCGAAAAATGACATCCCCGCTTTCAAAGCCGGAGATACCATTAGCGTTCATTATAAAATCCGCGAAGGAAATAAAGAGCGTGTACAGGTGTACCAAGGCGTAGTTATTCAATTGAACAGCGAAGGTGCTAACGCAACATTCACAGTACGTAAGATATCTAACAGTATTGGTGTAGAGCGTATTTTCCCTGTAAACTCGCCTAACATTGATAAAATTGTAGTGAACAGCTACGGTAAAGTGCGTAGAGCGAAATTGTTCTACCTACGTGGACTTACTGGTAAAGCGGCTCGTATCAAATCAAGACGTGTATAATTAGATTGTATCTTTTGCCTGTCATCTGACAGGATGGTTACACTATGCGAATATATTCAAAAGGCTGATTTCTACCGGAATCAGCCTTTTGCTCATTGTACTTAGTATTCGTTATTTTTCTATGTCGCTTAGGCGGACAATCTCGCCCGTCTTGACCGATTCATCACATGCCATCGCTATGCGCAAGCTATTGAAGGCATCTTGCATCTCTCTAGTCAAATCCAAGTTCTCTTGTATAGCACGCAAAAAGTATTGCTGCTCACGGTTACACAACTCTTGATGACCGGGCTCATCTTGTAGATCAATGTATTCGTCTTCCCGAACAAATTTATTCTCGGAATCGATTGCCGCATGATGTACACGAATCGATTCCGTTTTGGTATGCGCATCGATAGAATGTGATTTACCTGTAGCTGATGCTTCTTTAGCTACAATAGATACACTGCCTTTAGGTCCAAAAACGTCTTTTACGAAAAATGCCGTTTCACTAATCATTGGGCCCCAGCCCGCCTCATACCAACCCACGCTACCATCATCAAAACGGATCTGCAATTGTCCGTAGTTATAATTATCTGATGCTACATCATCCGTCAACCGTGCTCCAATAGCAGAAACTTGCACCGGTTTGGCATCGGTCATCTGGCACATCACATCGATGTAATGCACACCACAATCCACAATTGGGCTGATGGTTTTCATCAAATTGCGATGCACATCCCACATATAACCTTGACTTTGCTGATTCAAATTCATCCGCATCACCAAAGGTGTACCCATTCCGCGCGCTTGCGCAATGAATTGAATCCATGAAGGATGATAACGTAATATATAACCAATCACGAGCTTTTTATCTGCTTTAATAGCAGCATCCATCACACGTTGCGCACCATCAATCGTATCTGCCATAGGCTTCTCTAAAAACACGTGTGCACCTGCTTCAAAGGCCGCAATGGCAAATGCTTCGTGCGTATCAGGATAGGTGGAGATACATACCGCATCGGGCTTCGTTTCAGCCAATGCCCAATAATAATCACCAAATAAGGGATAATCTGCTCCCAAGCTCGCATTCAATGCTTCTTTACTCTGACCTTTGGATACTAACCCGACAATCTCAAAGTCGTCCATGTGATGATACGCATGCGCATGAGAAGCTCCCATATTGCCGCAGCCTACCACTAACACTCTCAATTTAGATTTCATAGTATATGTTTGTTCAAAAATTCGACCAATTGGACATAAAAAAAGCTACTTTGCTAGTCCTAGCCCTGTCAGGCTGTCTAACAAAGTAGCTCCGATATTTTCCTTAAGCAAGATGCTTAGATATCTATTCGCGCGTAGCGCGCATTTTTCTCAATAAATTCACGTCTTGGTGCTACCTCATCACCCATCAGCATAGAAAATACACGATCACACTCTGCCGCATTCTCAATCGTTACTTGGCGTAATGTTCTCAAATCTGGATTCATGGTTGTTTCCCAAAGCTGCTCCGCATTCATCTCACCAAGACCTTTGTAGCGTTGTACGTGCACGCTATCTTCCCGGCCTGCACCTTTCAAACGTTGGATAGCGGCGATACGTTGCTCTTCATTCCACGCATATTCGCCTTCTTTTCCTTTTTTCACTAAGTACAATGGTGGCGTTGCGATGTAAATATAACCTTGCTCCACCAGCTCGCGCATGTAACGGAAATAGAACGTCAAGATCAAGGTAGCAATGTGGCTACCATCGACGTCCGCATCCGTCATGATGATAATCTTGTGGTAACGTAGTTTCGCTGTGTTCAATGCTTTTGGATCATCCTCTGTACCGATGCTGACACCCAAAGCGGTAAACATATTCTTGATCTCTTCGTTTTCGTAGATCTTATGCTCCATCGCTTTCTCGACGTTCAAGATCTTACCACGCAATGGCATGATGGCTTGAAATTTACGATCACGACCTTGTTTAGCAGTTCCACCCGCCGAATCTCCCTCGACAAAGAAGATCTCACATAATGCAGGATCGTTGCTCGAACAATCAGCCAATTTACCTGGCAGACCAGAACCACTCATCACGGTCTTGCGTTGCACCAACTCACGCGCTTTGCGTGCTGCTGCACGTGCTTGTGCTGCGATTACGACTTTTTGTACGATCGTTCTAGCTTCTTTAGGATTCTCCTCTAGGTACGTATTTAGGATTTCGCCCACGGCCATATCCACCGCACCCATTACCTCGGAGTTTCCTAATTTAGTTTTAGTTTGTCCCTCAAATTGAGGCTCAGCTACTTTTACCGAAATCACCGCAGATAAACCTTCGCGGAAGTCATCTCCAGTAATTTCTACTTTCAAGTTCTTCAGCAAGCCAGATTCGTCAGCATATTTTTTCAATGTCCGCGTCAATCCACGACGGAATCCCGCCACGTGCGAACCACCTTCTACGGTATTGATATTATTTACGTAAGAATGCACATTCTCCGAAAACGTATCGTTGTACTGCAAAGCCAGCTCCACCGGAATCCCTTGTTTAATTCCTTCTACGTGAATCGGTTCTGGAATCAAGGGTTGGCGTGTGCCATCCAAATATTTCACAAATTCACTCAAGCCACCTTCTGAAAGGAATACATCTTGACGGAATTCGCCACCTTCTACCGTTTCGCGCTCATCGACTAAGGTCAACGTGATGCCTTTGTTCAAAAACGATAATTCGCGCAAGCGATTGGCCAATGTATCGTAATTGTATATGGTGGTCATGGTGAAGATCTCAGGATCTGGCTGAAACGTAACAGTCGTACCGGTACGATCACTTTCTCCGATTTCTTTCACATCAAACTGTGGCTTACCTTGCTTATATTCTTGCACAAAGACTTTGCCTTCGCGGTGTACTTCTGCACGCAAATCGGTTGATAAGGCATTCACACAGGAAACACCCACACCGTGCAAACCACCGGAAACCTTGTAAGTATCTTTATCAAATTTACCCCCGGCGTGCAATACAGTCATTACCAACTCTAATGCCGATCGGTTTTCTTTTTTATTTATACCAGTTGGGATACCCCGACCGTTGTCGCGTACAGATATGGAATTGCTTTCATGAATGGTAACCAAAATATCAGTACAATATCCGGCTACGGCCTCATCGATAGAGTTATCCACGACCTCATAAACCAAGTGGTGTAAACCTTTTACTCCGGTATCACCAATATACATGGATGGACGCTTACGAACCGCTTCCAACCCTTCCAGCACCTGGATATTGTCCGCGGAATACGTAGACACATTTTTATTTTCTTCGCTCATGAAATATGCTTAAAGATTTCTTGAAATTATATATCAAAAATACGAAAAATCACCCGTATTGGCAAGGCAAAAATAGGACTCATAAGGATGATTTCGCGTGTAAAGTAGGAGATGGATTAGTGATTTATCATTTTTTATGTTAGGTTTGCTTGTTGATTTGAAAATTGAACTTAGCATGAACACATGGACAAAATTGGCTACGACTGTTGTCGCTGCCGCATTACTTGCCTCTTGTAACCAAAATGGAGATAAAAAGGCCACTACTTCTACGAATGACTCTACGGCAGTAGCTAGCTCAACCAGCGCTACGACAGAGAAAATTGTATACGTAAACTCCGACACATTGGCCGAGAAATACGAATACTACAAAGAGATCAGAACAAAGCTAGAAGCAAAAGTTAAGAAAGCACAAACTGATTTGCAATCTAAAGGACAAGCATTCCAACGTGAGGTAGCCGATTACCAACAAAAGATGAATACCATGAGTGCTTCTGAGCGTCAAGCAACAGAAGAGCGCTTAGCACGTAAGCAAGATGAACTAGGTAGACTAGATCAAAATGCATCTTCTTCATTAGCGCAAGATGAGGCGACTGAGTTTGGAAATGTGTACACAGCTATCACCGAATACTTGAAAAAACATGCATCTGATCACGGCTATACTTTGGTATTGACCTATTCACAGAAAAATCCAAGTGTATTGTATGCAGATTCGAAATTGGACATTACCAAACAAGTGGTGGATGGACTAAATGCGGACTACAAAAAGAAAAACGCTGATAAGAAATAAGCGAATTAACCCTTCGCGATACTAGAACCGGCAAGGCAACCCCTTGCCGGTTTTTTTTGTTGTTGTATACCTGCCAAGAACTGCGTACCTTCCATAAAACGTTTGCCCGATGATACAACATGTTCTATCTAGTGAAGTGAATGGATTTGATTGGTACGATATCACTCATCCCAGTGAAGGCGATTTCAACGAATTGGCTACGCGCTACAACTTGCACGAATCTACGATCAGAAACTGCTTCGAGGTCGGTCATCTACCCAAGATCGAGGTATATCCTGATTATCAATTTCTGATTCTCCGCTCGATCGCGGCGAAATACCCAGAACACTCCGATGTGCTCATAGAACTTACCGAAAGAATCTCCATTTTCTATGGCGACAAATTTATCATCACCGTGCATCGCGCACAGATCGAGTGGCTGGATAAGATCAAACAAACGCCAGCAGACAACGCAAAACTTAAGGGCACAAAACACGTGGTCAACTTGTTGGTATCGCAAGCGTTGAAGACATTTGAGCATGAGGTGATTTACACATTTGCTGACAAAATCGATCAGTACGAAGAGTTTGTATTCTTGCATAGCCGGCGCAAACCATTCATGAAAAAGCTCTATTACCTCAAGCGGCAGATCGATCTAATCCGGATTATATTGACCCTGTATCAAGATCTGGTAGAATATTTCCACATTCCAGAACGTGTAAGCACATTCCATCGTAATCTACATGACTTATATAAAAGGACGGATACTTTGTATCGCAATCTAGCCGAAAACACGTCACAACTGCTCTCTATGTACTTCAACATCGAGTCGAATCACACCAATGAAATCATGCGTACGCTTACAATTATCTCGGTATTCTTCATGCCGCTTACGTTCGTAGTCGGTGTCTATGGGATGAACTTCGTCGATATGCCGGAGTTGGAATCGAAATATGGTTATCCGGCGGTGTTGCTGTTTATGCTCTTGCTATCGTTGGCGATTTACTTTTGGTTTAAAAAGAAACGTTGGCTATAAGCCCTTCTGCCCAGGAAACAGATTATTAAAACATTTTTTTGGGCGTGGTTGCCACGAAATCCTTCAGGTAAAAAGGTTCGAAATAAGCCACATCTTCAAAGCTTTGATCTTTGAATTTCTGCCGTGCCAAAGGAATCATATGGGCAGCAGAATTTTGGAAACCAAGCACCACGTCAACCTTATCATTCCCCTCAAATAATTGTTGCAACTTATCCGCTCCCGTACCAAATAACACAACTTGCTGATTTTTGTCTATCCATTGATCGAAAGATTCCGCATCAACAATCAAGGCTTTGGTTTCTTCTAGCTCTTTCAGGTGCGTATCAAACGTGGTTACATACACTTCCATGCGTCGCGCATCAATCATGGGGCAAAGCACTGCTTTTTTCGACAACTCAATATTGTCCGTCAAGTAACCTTGCGCCATCGCGAGCAGCGAATTGACCGATATCAATGGAATATCCAAAGCGTAACACAATCCTTTCGCAACAGAAACACCAATCCGCAAACCGGTGTAGGATCCTGGACCTTTGCTTACCGCTATGGCAGAAAGTGATTCGAATGTAATACCGCAATCTGCCACTAATTCCTGAATAAAAACGGTCACGGCCGAAGCATGCATATTAGGCTCGCGCGATTCTCGCATTCCCAACAGCTCTTGTCCGTTACTCAACGCCACGGAACAGGTAGATGTAGCAGTTTCTATACAAAGGATATAATGTTGATCTGACATACTAGAATTATTTTATCAAAAAACAGATTATGGCACCGGATCTGGGCCATGACCTCCCCAAGGATGACAGCGTCCAATTCTTTTAACCGCTAGCCATCCACCCTTAAAAGGCCCGTATTTCAAGATGGCTTCTTTGCCATATTGTGAACAGGTTGGTGTGTACCTACAGTTGGCGCCTAGAAATGGAGAAATGAAAATTTGGTAAAAGCGAATGATGCCGATGAAGATAAACTGCAACGGAATCTTAATCAGATAGGTGCTGATCCATGCGATCGCTCTCATGTTGGAGTTTTTTAAATACTGTGATCATCTTTTCGCGTAGCGTAGACAAGACAGCTTCTTCTTGCTTGCCAATATACTGGATAGCAAATGCGAGATACCATTTACGCTCGTCCAAAAAAGGAAGTAGCTTTGCTCCTTTTTCCAGTCGGTACGCTTCGCGCAATCTTCGCTTGATGCTATTTCGAGTAACTGCGAGTTTGAAACGCCGCTTGGACACGGAGATGAGCACTTGTGCGGCGCCGACATCTCGCTTTTCAAAACGATATACTACCCGAAAAGGATATACAACAAAAGAAGAACCACTGTGAAACAGACTTTGAATAAGTCTGACGCTACACAATCGTTCTTCTTTTTTAAAAGTATTCATTTGCATCCGAACAATCTATCTGTTAGATCACCAAGCACGGACACAAACCGGCTACAGAAGAGCCCTTATCCTTTGTGACGGTACTCGTCAGATACAGTAAGGCGTTTTCTTCCTTTAGCTCTACGAGATGCCAATACTCTTTTGCCATTGGCTGTACTCATACGCTCTTTGAAACCATGTTTGTTTCTTCTTTTCCGCTGCGATGGCTGAAATGTTCTTTTCATGACGCTTTATATATGCTTAATTATTTCGATTTAAAACTCTATGTTCCTCTAAAACAGGAATGCAAAAGTAAAGCTTAAATCGAAATAATACAAATTAATCCTATACTTTTTTCTGTAATATATGGTTTATCCCTTTTCAAAGATACGTACTATTTATTTTTCAAGATATCACGAATCTCTGTAAGAAGCGTTTCTTCCTTCGTAGGTACTGGTAACGCATTATCTTCTTTGATCTCCTCTTTCTTTTTCAGAGAATTAATACCCTTAATAACCATAAAGATACAGAAAGCAATAATTAAGAACTGAATAACCACATTAACAAAGTTACCATACATAATCGCTACCTGCTCCACACCTTCTGTGGCATTCGCTTCACGTAGCACGTATTGTAATTGCGAAAAATCAACTCCTCCAGTTAAAAAACCTATCGGCGGCATGATAATATCATTAACCAGCGAAGTCACAATCTTTCCAAAAGCACCGCCGATGACCACACCGACTGCTAAGTCGATCACGTTGCCTCGTAAGGCGAATTCCTTAAATTCTTTTAAAATCCCCATGAGTAGATTGATTTAGATTATAAATAAATTTTATTACCACAAAGTTGTACATTATTTCGACAATACAAAGCCCCTTCAACGAAAAACATCGTACTATCATATTTTTTACCCACATGACGAGTATTTTGCAAATAGCCACAGCATCTTGTAAAGATTTCATTAAATTGCAGTGATTTAACTGCTTCCTTGTATTAGACGCTGAATGAAAAATATTTTAATTGCAGACGACCACAGTATTGTTAGGCTAGGAGCCTCCGTCATTATTTCAAGTTTGATAAAAAATGCTATCATCGTACAGGCAGAAACTTATGATGAGGTATATCAGAAACTTAAAGATCAAAGCTTTGATTTACTTCTATTAGACATCAATATGCCTGGCGGGAATAATATTAGGGTCATTAAAGAAATTTTACAAATTCAGCCTGCAATCAAAATATTGGTGTTTTCATCTTATGACGAACATCTTTATGCACTACGTTATATTCAGGAAGGAGCCTGCGGTTATTTAAATAAGAACACGGCAATGGAAGAGCTCAAAGTAGCCATTCAAAGCGTACAAGAGTTGGGTAAATACATGTCTGACACCGTTCGGGACTTGTACATTCAGAAACTCATCTCCAACAAAAATGAGGTGCAAAAGGTCAACCCATTGCTCAAACTATCCAACCGCGAGATGGATGTGGCCAAGCATTTGATTGACGGCTTGGGAATATTAGAGGTATCCAATATATTGCAGCTCAGCTCTTCGACGGTATCCACTTACAAAAGCAGAGTTTTCGAAAAGCTGAACGTGAACAATATACCAGAGCTTATTGAACTCTTTAAATTAAACGAGGAATAACTACAATAAGTCTTTCATTTGTACGATCGGCACATGCTGTTGTGAAGTTACCTGCGCTAGCGGCTGATGCTTTGGCCGCACATAACCTGCTTCACTTAGCGGCCATAACAGGGGAGACAGATAATTCACACAGGATTTAATCCCTTGATCGATAGCTGATGGTACGCCGGTATCTTTCGAATTTTTAGCTTCGTTTTCAATCTCAAACGCACCAACATAGCCGCGCTCGCGCAAAGTCGTGGTGAATGCATTCCAATCCATATGGTCCGTACCACCAAATCCTGGCAACATGGCTTCATAATGATGACGATCCCAATCATTTTTCGGAATCGACACGCCTGCTTTTTCTGCTAAAGCAGCGTCCACCTGTTGCATCGGGTACATCCCACCCCACTGAATGCGTGCCGAATTTTGCAAGTTTCTTGTGGTCTTAACATGTATGCGCTTTAAACGCGAAATATCGGTTTGCTGGATAACAGCCACCGGATCGGTATTTTGCCAGATATCATGCGAAGGATCATAAATCTCTCCATGCGCTTTGCTATCGACCATCGCATACATCAATTGGCGAGCAGCCAGCACACCGGGCAAGTTATTGTAGGTCGTGGTATATCTCGCGGAGCGCCAACCTTCCATCGGGCAATTCTCGTACGCAATCGTAACACCTAGATCTTCTGCGTAGCGCACGATCGGTGCAAAGATGCGCTTGTATTCGTCTAAGTTTCGCTGAAATCCATCTTCCATATTACCCAACTCATGGTTGTATCCTACAAAAGTACCGACGATGACATCATTTGCATCACCTCCAAGCAGATGGGCAATACGAATCAAACGCAGTAAGTGATTCTGGTTTTTGACGCGTTCGCTTTCATCGCCTCCAATCATATTGTCAAAAGCTCCGAGCGACAAACGCAACTCGTTTTTATTAAATAGCTCGATCAGCTTTGCGGCATCATCGGCCTCAAAGGACTCGTAGGCCAAATGTGTTGCCGTGTGGTCTGCACGATCGCTATCGGTACGAAATACACAGAGATCAATTCCTTGCACGCCTAAGGTTACGGCCTTCTCTACCAGTTGTTGTTGGTCTAATTTATCATACGCTGAACTCATCAGCCAAATCGCATTTTCTTGCTTCATATGTAGTTATTACTAATCTTGAAAATCTTAATCTATCCAGTACTATTTTCTCCGCTATTAGCTTTGCTGCCGCGAATAGTTTACATCCATATAGATACCAGTTTTAGCTTACAAAAGCAAGAAAGCCTGCTGAAAATTATCAGCAGGCTTTCTGTCTTGAAGAATCTAGATGCTATTCTCCGTACAAGTATTTGTAGGTTTCGAAAAGCTTATCTGCTTCCGCAATTAATTCTTTTTGATTGGTGGTCTTCAATAGATTTTGATAGCGTTGAATCGATGCCAATCCGAATCGCATATTGCGGTATTCAAGATTTGGCTTGGTTTCCGCTACGGCCATATAATATTGTAGATTCTCCCGAATATACTGCAGATTGCGTTTTACAATTTCATTGGCTTTGGTAGATTCTCCGACCTTATACATCACATCTACCAAAGGCACATAACTCAATACTTCGCCCATGGTATACACACGATTCGGCAGGTTCGTGTATGCATTGTTCACCACATCTTTTGCTTTCTTTTGCTCACCCATCAGCAACAAATCTTGCGCAGTCTCACCAAAAATACTACCGGCATACATACTAATGTAGCGGTACGAATCTGGATCTAAGTAAGATGATCCCGCGATATTCCCCCAAGTGTATTTGTTCATGATGTTATCATACACCTGTTCCGCATTGGCAACTGGCCCGCCCATTTCTTCCGATTGAGACAAAGCAACAGGCATTAGCCGTAAGGCAAAACCTTCGGAAACCAAAAAGCGATCGAGACCAATATAATTGTCAGATGGCGTAGTCGTGGTGAAGTAAATCGGACGTTCCCAATTGTTATTCTCCAAGATCGATAGAATCGATAACTCGGCACGGCTCACGTATTCCATGCTATAATCCCACTGCATGGTATCTACAATAGCATCTTGCCATTGCTTAGGCACGGCATTATTGGCCAACACCGCATCACGGTTTACCTGCAATTGCATTTTTTTGGTTGGCAACAGATTTACGTATTCGCCACTTTGCAACTGCACCATATTTTGCTGGTTATCCGACAGCATGATAGCGAGCAGGTTTTGAATATCGATATGTTCTGGAATTTGATGATCCTGATAATAGATGACATCACGCACGCCGTCTTTCACTTTGTTAGGATCTATCTTGATTGGCAATGCAGCAGCATCGTTGACTGGTTGCATCATCTGCTTCATATACCAATCTGAGCTAAGTAAACTTAAGTTGACCACGCGCACATCGGTTCGGAAACCCTCTACCTCTTGCACGTACCAGAGCGGATACGTATCATTATCCCCGTAAGTGAATAGGATCGCGTTCGGCGCACAGGACTCCAAATAATTTTTGGCCATGTCGCGCGCTAAGTATTTTTCCGAACGATCGTGATCGTCCCAGTTTTGGCTCGCTAATAAAACGGGCGCTCCCAATAGCGCAACACCTACCGCGATATAACCTGCGGTTTTTGGATTGACCTTTTTAGAGAGGAACTCAGCAATACCGATTACCCCAAAACCAATCCAGATACAGAAGGCATAAAACGAGCCTGCATAGGCATAATCACGTTCACGCGGTTGCAAAGGCGTTTGATTCAGATAAAGCACGATGGCTAATCCGGTGAAGAAAAACAACAAACCTACGACACCAGCATCGCGCTGCTTATACTTAAAGTGCCAGATCGCACCGATCAAGCCTAGTATCAACGGCAAAAAGAAATAGGTATTGCGCGCTGAATTTTCTAATTCGGAAGTTGGCAAATCGTACTGACCACCTAAACGCATATTGTCGATGGGCTTGATTCCGGAAATCCAATTCCCTTCAGTAAATGAGGTATGTCCTTGAATATCATTTTGGCGACCGACAAAGTTCCACATGAAATAACGGCTGTACATGTGACCGATCTGATAGCCGAAGAAAAATTTCAAGTTATCAGCCATCGTTGGCTGCTCATCAGGACCTAAGCCCAAAAAGTCTCTGTACACTTGTACGTGTGGACCTCGCTCAGAATAGATACGTGGAAAAATCGTTTCTCTGTCATAGCTGTACTTCATCTTGGTACGCGCCACGACATAGCGATCGCCATCTTTGCGGTATACTTTTCCTGCTTCGAATACGTCGGTTGGTTTGGCATCAAAATACTTGCCTTTCAACAAAGGTTCATCGCCGTATTGTTCGCGGTTTAAATAGCTTAAGAATGTAAATGCGTTATCTGGATCACTATTGTTGAGGGATGGATTGGCCTTTGCACGAATCACGATCATCGCGAAAGAGCTGTATCCGAATAGGATAAATCCTAAAGATACTAAGGCAATATTTAAGATAGGCTTGGCAGCTTTCGCAGAATACCAGATACCGTAGATTAATGCTCCGATGACTACGATGGCAAAAAATGCTGCTCCCGTACCAAAACCCATACCTAAGCTGTTCACAAAGAACAAATCGAAATAAGCGGCAAATTTGATCGAAAACTGAATAACGCCCCACAATACGAACGCTAATATCAAGACTCCGATGGATAATGCTTTAACGACACCTTTGGTGGTGACTTGCTGTGTACGTCTAAAATAGATCACCAATGCGATAGCTGGAATCACCAATAAATTCAGCAAATGCACGGCAATCGAAAGGCCCATGATGTAGGCAATCAGGATCAACCAACGATCTGCTCCCGGTTCGTCTGCAACGGCTTCCCATTTCAAGATAGCCCAGAATACGACCGCAGTACATAAAGAAGACATGGCATAAACCTCTGATTCTACGGCCGAAAACCAGAATGTATCTGAGAAGGTGTAGGCCAACGCACCAACAACACCTGCACCCATAATACGCACTAAAGCGATAGCGGAAATTTCTTGATCTTGATACGAACGCGTGTAGATTTTGCGCGCTAAAGCGGTGATGCTCCAGAAAAGGAATAGAATGGTCAATCCGCTACATACGGCCGAACCGATGTTCATCCAGAATGCGATGCGCGTAGTATCGCCCATGGCTAGATTGGAGAATAGGTTTTGGATCATCAAAAATAATGGTGCTCCGGGCTGGTGTACAATCTGCATTTTGTAAGCAGATGCTATAAACTCGCCTGTATCCCACCAGCTCGTTGTGCGCTCGGCAGTCAATACATAGGTAAGCGTCGCTATGACTGCACATAACCAACCCAACCAATTATTAATTTTACTATAGTTCATATCCTATGATGAGATTATTTTTTGCGTTTTCGCTTCGAAAATAAGGATTAGTCCTCTATAAAAGAATTTATATAGCATTTTTTAACTGTTTGGCCCCTGATGAGGGCTTACCAGCACTACCCCACTCGCGGCATGAAAATTTATTCATTTGGTAATCAAGGTAGATACAAAAAAATAGAAAGAATAATTTTGGACAAATGAAAAAACGCTCTATATTTGCATCATCAAAACAAAGGAACACCTCCTTAACCTTGATAGCTTGCCCGATAGTATAAGGGTAGTACGACAGTTTTTGGTACTGTTTGTCTTGGTTCGAATCCAGGTCGGGCAACAAAAAGTTGAGTTTGTAAGAACTCAACTTTTTGTTTTTTATAGCCATTTTATCCTTCCATTTCCTTCGAGTTTTTTGTGACTATTAAAAAACATTTATCTAACTTTGACTCCCGATAACTTTCAAGCGCAAGACAGATAAAACATACTATACCATGCCTTTGCAATTCAATACCGTAAAATTATTCGCCGGTTCGGGATCTCTCGAACTCGCCGACAAAATTTCTAAAAGCTACGGTAAACCTCTCGGAGACGTTACCGTATCCGAATTCTCTGATGGCGAAATTCAGCCCTTTTACAATGAATCTGTACGTGGTAGCGACGTCTTTATCGTACAATCCACCAATCAGCCCAATGACAATCTGATAGAGCTTCTTTTGATGATCGATGCCGCAAAACGTGCCTCTGCTCATTACATTACTGCTGTTGTGCCCTATTTTGGCTACGCCAGACAGGATCGTAAAGACAAGCCACGTGTAGCGATCGGCGCCAAATTAATGGCAAATCTGGTAACAGCGGCTGGTGCACACCGCATCATGACCATGGATTTGCATGCCGCCCAGATTCAAGGCTTTTTCGACATTCCAGTAGATCACTTAGATGGCGCCATCATCTTTGTGCCGTACATCAAATCGCTTGACCTACCAAATCTAACGATTGCGTCACCAGATATGGGTGGCTCGTACCGAGCACGTACTTTTGCAAAATATTTCAATGCAGAGGTCATCATCTGTGACAAACGCCGTAAGCGTGCCAATGAGATCGAATCCATGTCGATCATCGGTGATGTGACCGGACAAGATGTGGTACTAATTGATGATATCTGTGACACCGCAGGTACGTTATCGAAAGCCGCAGCCTTGATCATGGAAAACGGTGCAAATTCTGTACGCGCAGTATGTACGCATGCCGTACTTTCTGGTAAGGCTTACGAAACGATTGAAAACTCTGTTTTGACAGAAATGATCGTCAGTGATACCATCCAATTGCACCCTGAAAAAAAACACTTGTGCAGCAAAATCAAAGTCCTTTCTACAGATAAACTATTTGCTGGAGCTATTAGAAATGTGAATGAGCACGGGTCTATCTCCGGATTATTTGATATTTAAAACTTAATTTGAACATATACAAAGGCGATGCAAAGAATATCTTTGCATCGCCTTTGTCTTTATAATGGTTTCACACTTCCCATTTGCGCCAGCATATTGCAGATTATAAAATAATTAAATATCTTTGCACCTCAAATTTTAACAAATTAAACATGAAATCAATTGCTATTAGCGGTTCTGTAAGACAGAACGTAGGGAAAAGAGATGCAAAGGAATTGCGTTACGAGGGAAATATCCCTGCAGTTCTTTATGGAGGTAAAGAGCAAACTCACCTTTCTGTATCCGCAGCTGATTTGAAATCTGCTCTTTATACTGCTGACGTAGTATTCATCGAATTAGATATCGATGGTAAGAAAACAAGAGCGATCGTTCAAGAAGCACAATTCCACCCGTTGACAGACCAAGTTACTCACGTAGACTTCTTGGAATTGTTTGACGACAAAGAAGTAACTGTAAGCATCCCTGTAACATTGACTGGTACTTCTCCAGGTGTGAAAATGGGTGGTAAATTAGTTCAAAAATTACGTAAACTACGCGTAAAAGCATTACCTAACAACCTTCCTCAGTCTATCGAAGTTCCTATGGATGGCTTAGAAGTTGGTAAATCTTACCGTGTAAGACAAGTAGAATTGAAAGATGCGAAAGTATTGAACAATTCTGATGATACGATTGTATCTGTAATCATGTCTCGTGCATTGCGTCAAGCAGAGCAAGAAGCTGCTAAACAAGCTAAAGGCGGAAAAAAATAAGCTAAGCACACACTAAGCTTCAAAAGGCATCGATTATCGATGCCTTTTGTCTTTTAAGAGAGCCTTGGTACAATCTGAGTTAATTTATATTTTTACCGCATGAACTATCTTATCGTTGGTCTGGGAAATATCGGACGCGAATATGCTGACACAAGACACAATATTGGATTTATGGTAGCCGATGAACTGGCTAATCAAGCTGGTACCACGTGGTCGACCTTAAAATACGCTTATTACACAGAATTCAGACAACGCGGACACAATGTATACGTGATCAAGCCGACTACCTACATGAATCTCAGTGGCAAAGCCGTCAATTACTGGATGCACGCCCTGAAAGTTCCGAAACAGAATATTTTGGTGATTGTAGATGATTTGGCGATTCCATTCGGATCACTTCGCATCAAACCAAAAGGTAGTGCCGCTGGACACAATGGCTTGAAATCAATTGAACAGCTTTGTGGCGGACAAGATTATCCACGCTTGAAGTTTGGGATTAGTGATAATTATCCAAAAGGCAGACAAGTAGATTATGTACTCGGCCCATTTGATGCCGATGAATCCAAAACATTACCTGCGCTGATCGAGCATAGCGTCAAGATGGTACACAGTTTTGTCAATATCGGCATTGAGCTCACGATGACCAACCTCAATACCAAATAATAAAAAATCCGCTGCTAGAGCGGATTTTTTTATGTGATGCTATTTCTTATTCTTAACGTATTTTTCTAACCATTGATCCATCTCCCACAAGGTGTGCATAATAGATTCTTTGGCGCGATAACCGTGAAACTCTTTCGGTAGGAACACCAAACGTGTGGTACCTCCGTGTCCTTTAATCGCATTGTAGAAACGCTCCGACTGAATAGGGAAAGTTCCCGAGTTTTCATCATCCATCCCATGAATAAATAAGATAGGTGTTTTGATTTTGTCTGCATAGCTAAATGGCGACATGGTTTTGTAAACCTCTGGCGCTTGCCAATAGGTGCGCTCTTCGGCTTGAAATCCAAATGGCGTAAAGGTACGATTGTACGCACCACTACGTGCTAAGCCTGCGGCAAACAAATCTGTATGCGCTAATAAATTGGCCGTCATAAATGCGCCATACGAGTGACCACCTACGCCAACGCGTTTGCGATCTACATATCCTGCGTCAGAAAGGTAATTGATCGCTGCTTCGGCATTCGCCTGTAATTGCGGCACGAAAGTATCATTCGGCTCTGCCGTCCCCTCGCCTACGATCGGCATATCGGCATTATCCAAAATAGCGTAACCTCTATTGACCCAATAAATCGGCGATCCCCAAGAAATACGTGTAAAACGATATGGCGAACCTTTTACTTGGCTGGCAGCATCCGCCGTTTTAAATTCGCGAGGATAAGCCCACATCAACAACGGCAATGGCCCATCAGATTTTTGATAGCCTTTTGGTAAATATAATGTACCAGTCAGATTCAAACCATCTTTACGCGGATACGAAAGCTGTTGCTTCTGCACGCCTTCAAAAGAAGGATAAGGATTGGTAAAGTGCGTAATTGGTGTCATCTTGCGGGACTTCAACGCCACACGCTGATAGTTAGGGACTTCCGTTTGCGATTCGCGAGAGATAATCAACGTACCATCATTCTTGAAAGAAACCGGACTTTCGTACCATTCACCACGCGAACGGAACAAGGTATCTTTTTGTCCGCTCATCAAATTCCATTTCAACAAGAATGGACGATCGCCTTCGGGAGATGCTCCATCGGAAGTCGTGAAAACGATTGGCGTCTTTCCTTTATCTGTAAGAATAACGGAACGATGAAAATCATTGTCCGTTAGGACAAAACGACCCGGATCCGCATAAGCATCTTCCGAGGAGCGTTCTTCAATGACTTTAATCTCTTGGCCATCTTTACTAGAGATCAAACTGTTTTTCACGCGTCTATTCGCGCGCCAGCGCTCAGAAAGTACGGCATAATCGTTAGCAAACCACGTGATTCCACCGTAACGCAATGTTGTTTTAGCAAATTGAACCGGCGCAGCCGTGAACGGCGCAGCCAATTGCAACACTTCGTCACGAAAAGGCACTTCAGTGCGGCTATTCCCTTCGTCCAGCGCGTTTGCCCAATACACTGTGGCAGGCTGATCTGCTCGCCACGCAAAACTACGATAACCGGGAACGGTTGAATCAAATCCCAATGGGACGCTTTCGGCTAGTGGCGCAGTGTATAATGCTTTCACCACAGCGCCGGATTGATCAAGAATATCGATTTGATATGGGAATGAACCAACGGATACCAAGTAAGAATAGGGTTTCTTGATCGTCGTGGCCATCAGGTATTTTCCGTCTGGAGATTTAGACACATTTCTATAAATAGCGGGAGCCGCAATATCTTTCACTTGGCCATCCAGTTGCACTTCAGCAAGTTGTGCTTGGAGATAATAATCGAAAAGGCGAACATCAGACTCATTGCGTAACAAGTTTTGATATGTACGCGATGGCGCTGCTTTGCCTAAATTCTCTTGTACTACTGGACCTGTTGGCGTCAGACTTGCCGTAGGTGCTGCTCCACGCTCTGGAATGCGAAGCACATATAGCGAAGAATTATCTTTCCAAAACGCGCTAGCGCCCATAATATCATTGACGAAGAAATCGCCGACACGCTGTGCTTGATAGGTCGCCAGATCGATCACCCAAAGGCTCACGCCGTCCGTTGCGGCATTCAGAAATGCTAGTTTGGTTTCATCGGCATTAAATTGCAGATTACTGATGCGCGGATTGGTGGGAAGTCCGGTAATATCATGCACCTCGTTGGATTTTAAATCTTGCAATTGAATGCCAGCGTAGCTGACTCCACCAATAGAGGTAGAATTACTGGGATTGATACGTAAACCTGCCAGACCAATGATCGGCTGCGCGGCATCCTCAATCGTGATAAAATCTGGACGCTCCAGTAAAAGCATTTTGTCGCCTTGCCGATTGAATTGTACTGCTGGTGTATTTTTTGCTTCCAGCAATTCTAAGATTTCGGCTGGCGGCTTTTGATAAGTAAGGTTTTCTTGCGCCTGGCTTTGGAACACGCCTGAAACCACAAGAAATAGGGGCAGTAAAGAAATTTTATGCATAATCACTCTGATTGTGTTGTTAGTTACTGCAATCTATCAAAAATATATTGATATGCCCCTTTGCAACCAATTCTTTACTTGACCTCATCGCAGAGGTCTTTAGTTTATTTTTCCCTTATTTAGTAAATTAAAGGTATATTTACGGTTTCACATCACATTAATAACACCTATTGGGGAACGTCATCATATGAAAGATACTTTTAATTTACTATTGACGCTGCTTTTTGCATGCATTGTATTATCCAGTTGTCAGAAAGAGCAAGAGCTGGAAGATGCCGAAAGTAAAATGAACATTGTATTTTTTGAAGATGACATTCCCGTCCGAGGCATGGTGAAGTCAAACTACAATCAAGATCATTGTGGACAGTTGCGCATTGTCACGGCAATACAGGAAAACGAAAATAGTTCTGCTGAACTTGCTATTACTGTATTAACCAATGGTGCTATAGCAAACGTGACATATAAAACGATCCGATCCTCAGAATCCGAACGCTATGAAGCGCCTAACATGGAAGTTGGAAGGTATTTTACGGTACAGAATTTTAACTATGATCAATCAACCAAAAACTTGTACTTTGATTTTGAAGGAACAGTATATACCGACAGTACAAATTCAAAGCAAATCCGTGGGAAAGTAAATGTAGCTTCAGTGAAGCAAACGGATTGTACCAGTGTTATTTTCGAGGCGCGCAGTATTAGCGAAGATTTCGAATTTTCTACACTATCCTCTAATGCCACACGGTTTAATTCTGGGCCAACAAGCCCACCAGACTACGAACTTTTCAGGCACCACAGTTTCTCGACTAGTGGTCAATATTTAAGTCTTCAAATGGCAAAAGATATTTCCGAACTACAAGGTGAGAAAATTGATTTCAAATCTGATGATGAATACTATCGAGTAATCTATGCCGAGTATTATGGGCCAATGATCTTTGGCAGCAATAGCTACTCATCAATACAAGAATATTGGAAATATTATCAAACAGAGGGAACGATAGACATATTTCAAAAATATGCTGGTGCAAAAGAGGACAAAATTCACCAAGGTAGCATCACGATGGATATTTTAGATGAGGGCACGGTGTATAAGAAAGGAGTTGTGATACCGTTTGAAGCCTCATCTTTGTAAAAGCACATATCCGTAGTTTCGCGACAAAAATACGGTCGCTTTCAGATTCTTTCATGCCACGTTGGTAGCAAGTTTTTCGTCAACCTGCTCTGGAATATGGGATTGCTTTTTGGGTCTACGCCCTAAGATTACATCTACTATACGCGGAACACACTTTTGGAACACATAAAAAAACACCATGCATATGCCGATACAGAGCAAAGGAATGATGATATAACAGACAATCTTTATCCATCCATTTTCGTAGATCTCCAGATCATAAAAAAAACCTTTTAGAAAATTGATGATATAAATCTCATGTGCTACATAGATAAAGAATGTGAGCGAACTCAAACCCAGCATGTTACTAGGTAACATATTCCTTTCTTCCAGGTAGGCAAATAAGTTGATAGATGAAACAACGCCAGTTATTAAAAACACGCGCAGAAAATATTCATGATTTGGTTCTCCATTAGCCAAAACCGCTAGTACCAGAAAAGCAATCGCCAAAAGTAAAGCAATGACTTTCACTCCATGAAAAACGTGCAGCAGGTCTTTTTTGTGAATCGAAAAGTAAGCACCAGCACTAAAAAAGAAAATGGCGGTTGTGCTGAGTCCCGGTATAGTAGATTCAAAGTTCATGAGATATATTGCCCCTAATGCTAAAATCCCAAAATGTCTGCTGATTTTGATGTAGTAAAATAGGAATGGAAATAAAGCAATCATACACAACAGATCCCGCACATACCATAAAGGAAAGTTAATGGGGTTCGTCCATAATAATTGCAAAATCGTTGATTTGGACACGTGCACGTATTCTACATCCCTAGCCAATCCTACGAACTCAAAGAGAACATTCTTCACCGCTATAACCAAGATCGTGATAATGTTCCACACAAAAAAGGGAATCAACAGCATGGAAAACCTGCTTCTCCACTGCAAAACAGCGAATTGGAACAAATTGCTTGTACATTTCTGAAAGAAGAAATAGCCGGAAACAAAAAAGAAACATCGAACTGAAATTTTTGAAATGTGATGAGAAAATAGTTCAGAAATCAACACATAAAGCTCATTACCGGTAGCTGGAAATGTTACTTCCTGAACTGTAAACGGAATTAAATGTGCTACAACAACAAGATAAATTAGCGGAAATCGCATACCATCAATCACTCGAGAAAATCTGACATCATTCATAACTATAGCACTAATAATTTGGCAGATAATTAAATAAGCTAATTCCTCATGTGGTCTGGATACGTGAGAACTATTCAAAACTAGCGACTGTACGATTGACTTCGTCTTTGAGAAATATTAATCTGTAGTACCACAACTACACTTACAAAGCGTAAACCACTTATATACGTCGCAAATAGTTTAAACAACTGATAAACTGCTTGTTCAATGAAACTAAAACATCAGACAATTCTTTGAATATACTTTGCTATCAATTTCTTATTTTCGTCACCATGCATAAAAATGGCAATGCTGCGCTGATCTTCATTTTCATCACCGTAGTACTAGACTCTACCGGATTGGGCATCATTATACCCGTCATGCCAGCTTTGATTCGAGAGCTAATTCATGGCGATATTAGCCAAGCTTCCAGCTATGGCGGCTGGCTGACATTTTGTTACGCCTGCATGCAATTTCTATTTGCTGCGGTATTGGGAAATTTGAGCGATCGCTACGGACGAAGACCAGTTTTGCTATTCTCCTTATTAGGCTTTGCAATTAATTATATATTGATTGGTTTCGCTCCAAGTATCTTCTGGCTATTTATGGGGCGTATTGTAGCCGGCATTACGGGTGCCAGCCACACCGTGGCAGCGGCTTATATTGCCGATGTATCGCCAGCTGATAAGAAAGCCCAAAACTTCGGTTTAGTAGGTGCAGCATTCGGCTTGGGTTTTGTTATTGGTCCCGTTTTAGGTGGCATACTGGGACATTATGGCGCGCGCGTACCCTTTTTCGCTGCAGCTGGACTCACCTTTATCAATTTGATTTACGGTTATTTTGTCGTACCCGAATCTTTAAAACCCGAGCTCCGTCGCCCCTTCCTTTGGCGAAATGCCAATCCTGTAGGCACGTTTAAACACATTGCTCGTTATCCACGCATCATACCGCTAAGCATCTGCATTTTCCTAATCAATGTCGCTGCGCATGCAGTGCAAAGCACTTGGTCATACTTTACGATGGAAAAGTTCGGTTGGACAGAACGCATGGTGGGTTATTCTTTGGGATTTATCGGGATTTTATTGACCATCATACAAGCTGGCCTGTTGCGGGTCATTATTCCTCGCATCGGTGTTGCGGGCAGTATTATGGGAGGTATTATTTTATACTGTATTTCATTGCCCTTATTCGGACTCGCAAATGCTTCGTGGATGTTATTTGCGATTTCCGTGATTTATGTATTTGGAGGAATAAGCGGGCCTGCATTACAAAGTGCGGTATCCAACGAAGTGCCCGACAATGAACAAGGACAAATTCAAGGTGGATTAGCGTGTATTATTAGCCTTACAGCAATTATTGGCCCACCCGTGATGACTTCCTTGTTTTCGCATTATACGAAGAAGAATGCAGCGATTTACTTGCCAGAAGCACCTTTTTATTTGGCTACCGTATTGATACTTATTGCGGCAGTAATTGCTTTGATATACTTCCAAAAAAAACCGGCAAAGGTCGCCGGTTAATTATTATTTCGATTTTAGTCTTTTTGAATGAGGCAAACCGCGTAGGCCACCACACCTTCTTCGCGACCAATAAATCCTAACTTCTCGTTGGTGGTCGCTTTGATGGAGATATCTTCTACCGGCAAACCACTATATTGTGAGATCGCTGCCTTCATCTGCGGGATATAAGGTTTTATCTTCGGTGCTTCTAGGCACAACATGGCATCGATATTCTCAATCCGCCAACCTTTCTCTGCAATAAGACCGACCGACTTCTCTAACAATACCAAGCTAGAAATTCCTTTCCACTGATCATCTGTATTGGGGAAATGATAACCAATATCTTCGAGATTGGCTGCACCCAGCAAAGCATCGCAAATCGCATGAAGTAATACATCGGCATCAGAATGACCAAATGCGCCGGCATGATGATCCAATTGTACACCACCCACCCAAAAAGGATGCTGATCTTTCATCTGATGTACATCAAACCCAAATCCTACTCTTGTCTTCGCCATGTTATCTTATCTTTCGAACATCATCTCGAGGATGACTTTCCATTGGTAATCATTTTTTAATTGCCAAACTCGCACGTAATTGAATTTGACCACTTTGTCTTTCAAGCCAACGGTAGCTGTACCGGAGGTATATGCAAACTCGCCGCTGTATGCACGACCTACATCATCAGGCTCTGTATCGATCTCGATGCGTTCTTTGGTAAACATCGCAATCACATTCTTCCGGCCGATGATTTCTGGTTGCCAAGGGAAGTAATACCGTACGTCGTCCGCTAGAAACTCTTCGTATCCGGTACGCGTATCCGCTTTCAATATGTTGGAAAATAGCTTATCGGTCTGAAATACCACTTCCTCGCGTTGGTTCAACCGTACCATAGAGCGATGTTTCAGGTAATCCTTATCATCTGGCTCAAAGTATTCTAGGTCCGCTGCTTTCTGCTTGCCATAGTTCTCTACCTCTGCGCGAATGTGTACACGCCATTTTCCTTTTTTATCTCTGCGCCATACCGTCACATACTGACCATATCGTTTGATCGCTCCTGTACGCTGGTATTGCAATGGACCAGAGGTGACGCCCCAATCCATACTTCGAGAAACTAAAGCAAAGTTTGGCTCCCAAGTCAATACGTCAGGAAGGTTTGGGCGATTATTCAAATAATTCAACGCATTTACGGATGAAGGCACAAAGAAAGAGGATTCCTTGTCGACCATAGAAACTAATCCCGCATGCGGATTTTCTCTCTTTGATAAGTTTGCAGCATTGCGGTCTACCGTAATCAGACTACCTACCTTACTAGGCAATTGTCCGTATACGACACCCGAAATCAATACATTAATGATGAACGCTAGCGCGCTTAAAATTCTCATATACTATTTAATTAACAGCTGCTTAATATCAAATCTTATTCCAAAGAGTCCCGTCTTTACTGTCTTTCAATTGGATACCCAATGCATTGAGCTCATCGCGTATACGATCTGACGTCGCAAAATCTTTGTTTGTCTTCGCCTCGTTACGAATCTTAATAATCAATTGCATTAGTCCTTCGGCACTGCCATCGTCTGTACCAGACTGGTCATCTTTGAGTCCTAATACATCGAAGACGAATGCTTGAATATAGGACTTCAGCTTGCTAAGATCTTCCGCCGTGATCGTCATTTTACCGTCGTACACCGAATTAATCATCCGAACCACTTCAAATAATTCGGCAATCAATACCGGACTATTGAAATCATCGTCCATCGCTGCATAGCTTCGGGCTTCGATTTCATCGAGATTAGGAATCGTAGATTTTTTGCTTGGCGCAATCTTATCCAAAAGATTGATGGCTGCCAACAATCTCTTAAAACCTTTGTCGGCCGCATCCAGCGCTTCGTTAGAAAAGTCCAACGTGCTACGGTAGTGCGCTTGCAGCATAAAGAAACGCACCGACATAGGAGAATAACCACGATCTAACAGCGGATGATCTCCGGTGAAAAGCTGGCCGGGCAAAAATCCGTTGCCCGAAGATTTGGACATCCGCGCGCCATTAACCGTCAGCATATTCGTATGCATCCAGTATTTGGATGGCGTGGTATGATTACACGCTTGCGATTGTGCAATCTCGTTGGTATGATGTGTGGCGGCCAAATCCATTCCACCACCGTGGATATCAAATTGATCGCCTAAATATTTGCGACTCATCGCCGAACACTCAATATGCCAACCTGGGAAACCAACGCTCCATGGTGCTGGCCATTGCATAATATGCTCTGGCTTGGCTTTGATCCAAAGCGCAAAATCCAGACGATTGCGCTTCTCATCTTGTCCACCCAATTCACGCGTATTGTTCAACAGATCATCGAGATTACGATTGGTCAAGATCGTGTAATTGTGCTCTTTTGTATAGCGATCTACATCGAAATATACCGTACCATTCACCTCGTAAGCATAGCCATTATCCATGATCTGCTGCACCATTTCAATCTGCTCCGAGATGTGGCCTGTAGCAGTCGGTTCGATACTTGGTGGAATGGTATTAAATAAGCGTAGGACATCGTGAAATCCGATCGTGTACTTTTGTACAATCTCCATCGGTTCCAATTGCTCCAACTTCGCTTTTTTCGCGAATTTATCATCTCCCTCATCGTTATCACCTTCCAAATGGCCGGCATCGGTAATGTTACGCACATAACGCACTTTGTACCCCAAATGGCTTAAGTACCGAAAAATCAAATCGAAAGACACAAACGTACGACAGTTACCTAAGTGCACATCGCTATACACGGTCGGTCCACAGACATACATACCGACAGAGGTCGGATGAATGGGTTCAAATTTTTCTTTTTTACGGGTAAGCGTATTGTAGAGCGATAGATTATGCTGTAACATAAAACGGGGATAGTCGTTATTATTTTTGTCTGAAGAAAATTTGAATAGGCACACCTGCGAAATCAAAGTTCTCACGCAGTTTGTTCTCGATAAAACGCTTGTACGGATCTTTGATGTACTGTGGCAAATTACAGAAGAAGGCAAACATAGGTGATCTACCAGGCAACTGCGTAATGTATTTGATCTTGATATGCTTCCCTTTGGTTGCCGGAGGCGGATAATGCGCAATAATCTCCAACATCACTTCATTCAACTTTGAAGTAGGAATTCTTCTGATCTTATTTTGATACACTTCCATGGCGGTTTCGACCGTCTTGAAGATACGTTGCTTCTCTGTTACAGAGGTGAACAATACCGGCACATCATTGAATGGCGCCAATTTATCTAAGATACGTTGCTTGAATTCTACGGCTGTCTTATGATCTTTCTCAATGGTATCCCATTTGTTGACCAAGATCAAGACACCTTTTTTATTCTTTTCAGCAAGGTGAAAGATATTGATATCCTGTGCTTCAATACCATCATTGGCATCCAACATCAAGATCACAACATCCGAATCTTCCAATGCTTTGATCGTACGCATGACCGAGTAAAACTCGATGTCTTCGTTCACCTTAGATTTACGGCGTAATCCAGCGGTATCAATCATCAAAAACTCGTGACCAAATTGGTTGTAGTGAATGCGAATCGAATCACGCGTAGTACCTGCAATTGGCGTTACAATATTACGATCAACACCTAATAAGGCGTTCGTCAACGAAGATTTCCCCACGTTTGGACGACCTACGATCGTGAACTTGGGTAATTCATCTTCTTCTACTTCCTCTTCTTCGGGGAAATGGGATACGACCGCATCCAACAATTCTCCAGTACCAGAGCCTGTTGCTGCAGAAACGTTATATATTTCGCCCAATCCAAACGCGTAAAATTCGGCCGAATCGTGATGCAATTTCGCGTGATCGACTTTATTAGCTACCACGTAGACTGGTTTTGAACTTCTTCTCAACAGGTCTGCAATCTCATCATCCAAATCGGTAATTCCCGTAGTCACGTCGACCATGAAGATAATCACCGTAGCTTCTTCGATGGCGATATGCACTTGATCGCGGATGGCTTCTTCGAAGATATCATCCGATCCGTGGACAAAACCGCCGGTATCAATGGCGGTAAACTTTTTACCGATCCATTCGGCTACTTCGTAGTGACGATCTCTCGTAACACCACTAAAATCATCCACAATCGCTTTCCGACTTTCCGTCAGACGATTAAACAGAGTAGATTTACCGACATTCGGCCTTCCAACGATTGCAACAATATTTGCCATACTATTTTATTTTATTAGGGGATCGCTCCTCACAATACCCACTAAAGATATACATATTTTTAAGGAGGGCAAAGCTACGGATAATTAACAGATTATCGGGTATACTAAGCTATCTCACCGATAACCGCCGGCCAATCCAACGGTTTTTGAGGTAAGGATACATAAATACCGCCATCAGCACGAGAACCGCGCCAGCATAAAAGCCGGTACTCATGGCCTCTTTTTGACCAAAAAGCAACAATGCGAGCATGATTCCATAAACAGGTTCTAGGTTGGTAGCCAACGCAACTGTAAAAGCAGACACTTCGCGCATGACCGAAACAGCTAAAACATACGCCACTGCAGTACACACGATACCAAGTACGAGTAGGTAAATCACATCCGACTGATGCAGCAGCATTTGTGCATCAAAACCGCCTGATACTCCCAGCAAAATACTTACACCGATCACGGCGCCAACCATTTCATAAAAGCTGATGATCTTCGCGTCGGCTGTTTTCACCATACGTGCATTGAAGATGCCGAAGAAGCTAGCACAGATGGCTGCTAATAGACCAAAAACAATACCCCAGAAATATTGAAACTCAAACTTGAAGATCAGATAAATACCAAAAATGATCAGCAGCCCAATCAAGACATCCGATACTTCCATTCGCTTGCGATTAATGAGCGGCTCTAGTACTGCCGTAAACAAGGTGACGGAAGAAAGGCTCACCAGCGTAACGGATACGGTAGAGATTTTGATAGAATGAAAGAAAAGCACCCAGTGCAACCCCACAATAAAACCTACTCCCAAAAACTGAAGTAATTGGCTTCTTGATACTTTCAATGGTTGCTTGCACCAAAGCAAATAAATAAATAGGGAGATCGCTGCAATCAGCACGCGATACCATACCAGATGTAAGGCAGACACCGAGATCAATTCGCCCAAAACTCCTGTAAACCCCCAGATCAACACGGTAAAGTGTAGAATCAGCACATTGCGACTAGCGCCAGATTTAGTCATTATCACAAAAACAGAAAAGAGAATAAAATTACTTAGGAGCCTTGATCATCAAATAAATACTCAAGACAAGGAATAGCACATTGGGAATGAGGACAGAGATCAAAGGATCTAATCCTCCCTTTACGGAAAACATGGTCGAGAATCTTTCTAACACCACATAAATACAGCTCAAGCCAATACCCACACCGAGACTCACCCCAATACCACCACGTACCTTTTTAGAGGATAGTGATACACCAATCAATGTGAGGATAAAAGCGGAAAACGGATTGATAAAGCGCTTATATTTTTCGAGCAACAATTCATTCATCATACCCGTACCGCGGGTTTCTTCTTTTAAGATACGCTCATTGAGATCCGCCTGACTCATGGTCGTAAATACGTTCTCATAAATCTCGAAATCCTTCGGCCGCATATCTAATGTGGTATCGCGCTGTTCGCCAGCTTCCATACGCTCCCGAAGTCCATCAATATGTCGCACGGTATAATTATGTATGGACCATTTGTTGGCCACCGAATCCCACGTAATACGATCTGCCATCAGCTTTTCGGTCAGAACATCGCCGTCAAATTTTTCAATAGCAAAATTATAACCTACTGCCGTTTTGGTTTCGAATGTACCCATATACACATAGGTATTCGAATCCAGTTGCATATGCGTAGAGGTAGATGTGGTGCTTACTTTCTGTGGTTTTACATACACATTCTCAAAATCCACTTTTACCTTATTGGTATATGGGATCACGTAGAGATTGGACAGCAATATCATCCCACAAATAAGGCCTGCGCAAAACATGTACGGACGGAGCATGCGATAAAAACTCATTCCTCCATTTAGAATAGGGACAATCTCGGTCTGATCGGCCATTTTGGAGGTAAAGAAAATCACTGCAATAAAGTTGAGCAGCGGCGTAAGCATGTTAATGAAAAAAGGCAAACTACCGACCGCGTAATAAAGCGTAAAAACCTGCGCCATCGTAGCCCGGTTCTTATTAAAATCGTCTACCTTCTCCGAAAAATCGAAAATAACAATCACCAAACAGAAGATACATACCGTAAACACAAATGTGGTTAGGTACTTCCCAATGATATAGCGATCAATAATTTTCATCTCGAACTTACAAACGTTGATCTAAAACTTTCACCATTTTTTCTTTCCAAGCATAGAACGTGCCGTCGATAATTTTCTCGCGAGCTTGCGTCACTAACCAAAGATAGAAATGCAGGTTGTGCAAGGATGCGATCTGTGCACCCAAGATTTCTTGTGAACGAATCAAGTGGCGCAAATAGGCTTTGCTATGAATCTGATCGACCAGCAAATCGCTATTCGCTTCGATCGGACTAAAATCGTCCGCCCATTTCTTATTCTTGATATTGATAATACCTTCTTTGGTAAAGAGCATACCATTACGCGCGTTGCGGGTTGGCATCACACAGTCGAACATATCAATGCCCAGCGCGATATTCTCCAAAATATTAACCGGTGTACCTACGCCCATCAAATAGCGTGGTTTGTGCTCGGGCAATATTTGCGTGACTACTTCTGTCATCGCGTACATTTCATGCGCCGGCTCCCCGACAGATAAGCCACCGATGGCATTTCCTTCTCTTTCGAATGACGCGATCACTTCCGCCGATTTGGCACGCAAATCTTTATACACAGATCCTTGCACAATCGGAAACAAGGTCTGATCATAACCATAAAGAGGTGTCGTAGAATCAAAGCGGTCGCAACAGCGTTTCAACCAGCGATGCGTCATATCTAGCGATCTGCGCGCATAGTTATAATCACATGGATATGGCGTACATTCATCAAAAGCCATGATGATATCCGCACCGATGATGCGCTGCGTATCCATCACATTTTCTGGCGTAAACAAATGCTTAGAACCATCGACATGCGAGCGAAAAGTAACGCCTTCTTCTTTGATTTTGCGCACTTCAGTCAGTGAGTATACCTGATAACCACCCGAATCGGTCAAGATTGGACCGCTCCAGTTATTGAATTTGTGCAATCCACCAGCTTTGTGTAATACATCCAAACCTGGACGTAAGTATAAATGATAGGTATTTCCTAAAATGATTTGAGCCTGTATATCATTCACCAATTCGTGCATGTGCACGGCTTTCACCGTGGCAGCAGTGCCCACAGGCATAAAAATAGGTGTCTGTATCGTACCGTGTGCGGTCTCCATTTCTCCAGCGCGAGCCTTCGAAAGTTTGTCTTGTGCTTGAAGCGTAAATTTCATCTATTCCCTCTAAACGAGTGCAAAAGTACGATTATTTTCGGCAGAAAACCGGATGACCACTGTAATCTTAAGAATTATTAACAGCGAGAAAAGTAAGCCCGATGCTCCTATTTTGAACTATCGCTTGGTCAGGCTTTTCAGCAAATCATTATCGATCGTGATGTAACCCGGATAGAATATATTGGTACCGCCAAGCGCCATAGAAGGTTTGATTTTTAATACGACTGCTCCCTGCCCTTCTTTCGTTAATAGATCAGACAACAAGCCTTCAATACCGCGGTTCTCATCGACCACGCCAAACAAGTTCGCATTAAAAGAAAGCGGCACTACAGCACTTTCGCCTTGGTTCAAGCGCACCACACGATCTACGGTTCCTTCGAAGAATGGTTTGCCTTTAATTTCGATTAAGTATTTAAAGGCATTAATGCCGGTCACATTCGTAGTTGGATTGCTCACTTTCATATTAACAACCGCCGCTAAAGGGAGATCTTTGCGCAAAATACCCAAAGCCAATCCAGGCAAAGCATTCATATTTAATGAGGTACCATTGCCTTCTAATAAGCCTTGCGCCGAGCGGCCAGCAATCGTCAATCCGCTGATTGATTCTACATCATAGTTATAACTTTTGAGCATATCGACCTGCTTGGCGGGATTTATAGATCCACAGGCAGAAATTAAGATTGAGATGGTTAATAATACCAAAAGTAGTGGCGTATGTTTTTGTGTCATGACTGGTGTGTGTTTTTAAGCCGTCTAATATAGCAATTTTAAGTTTAGACAAGGTTTCGGCAACTTGGTTTACCTTGATCATCGCCTATACTACAAACTTTTCTTGTATATAGCGCTCATCCGGCAATAAATAGCATTATCTTTGCAACTTATGTTTTTTTCAACCGAAGCGATCTATTCCTATTGGCCCTATGCTGCATATCTATCTCTTGGGATATTTTTTTGTATTCAGGCATATTATATCTTGTTTGTATACGGCAAGCTGGCGGCTCATCGTATTGTAGAGCCTTCGACGGATCAACATCTGCCTCCTGTCTCCGTCATTATCAGTGCTTATAATGAACAGGATAACCTCACGAGATTCTTACCATTAATTCTCGAGCAAGATTACCCCACGTTTGAGGTCGTCGTGGTGAATGATTGCTCGGACGACGAAACGCAATGGTTATTAAGAGAAATGGCTTCGAAGTACACACATCTTAAAGTGGTGGATATTGGCGAGCACATCCGACTTAAGCACACCAAAAAATTCACCTTAACAATCGGGATAAAAGCCGCAAAGTACGAGCATTTGGTATTCACCGATGCCGACTGTGAACCTGCTACTCCGCATTGGTTACGTGCCATGGTCGCACCGTTTGCCGAAGGCAAAGAAATTGTATTGGGCTATTCTCCTTATTTCAAACACCGTGGTCTACTCAATAAACTGATCCGTTTTGAAACGACACATACCGCTATGTCGTATCTGTCTTATGCATTAAAAGGGGATGCTTATATGGGCGTGGGCCGCAATTTGGCCTATACCAAATCGCTTTTCTACAAAGGCAAAGGCTTCAATGCGCACATGCACATCAAGTCGGGTGATGACGATCTTTTTGTGAATCAAAACAGCAATCGAAATAATACAGCCATCGTCCTTGCTCCTGATGCGCATATGTACTCCGTACCGAAGCTTACTTGGAAAACTTATTACAAACAAAAAGCGAGACACGCTGGCGCTTCTGTAATGTACAAATCAAGACACAAGTGGATGTTGGCCGTACAGCTACTATCTGCCATACTATTTTATATCTCGTTGGGAGTCTCCATTGCTTTATTACCCACGCTTTGGTATATTCCTGTCACGATTTATTTCTTGCGCTTGATCGCGCAATACAGCATATATAGCTATGCCTTCCGGAAGCTGGCTGTTCGCGATTTGTTACTTTGGTTGCCCCTACTCGATCTATTCTTTTACTTTTTCATATGCCTGAATGGCTTATTCAACAGAAACAGAAAACAAACCTCTTGGAAATAATATGAATCCATCTGTAGACATTATCTTCACTTATTTCCCGCAATTAAGTGAGACGCAAAAAAAGCAATTCGCCCAACTAGCGGAGCTCTATCCATTTTGGAATGATCAGATCAACGTGATCTCCAGAAAAGATATGGATTCACTTTATCTGAAACATGTGCTACATTCTTTAGGTATTGCGGCCTATGTACGTCAGTTTGCTGCGGGCACACGCATTTTGGATGTAGGCACAGGAGGCGGTTTTCCGGGGATTCCATTAGCGATTTTGTTTCCTGAAGTTCAATTTCATTTGGTGGATTCCATCGGAAAGAAAATAAAAGTGGTTCGTGAAGTGGCTGAAGCGCTTGGTTTGACCAACGTAGAAGCGGATCATATCCGAGCAGAGCAACTAGATCATAAATATGATTTTGTTGTGTCTAGAGCGGTTACACGTCTCAAGGATTTCCTTCCTTGGGTGAGAAACAAGATCCAAGCGCAAGATAAAAATGGTATTCCTAACGGAATATTATACTTGAAGGGTGGTGATCTGCGCGAAGAGATCAAAGAGGCGAAAGTAACTTCGGATCTTATTCCGCTAACAGATTATTTTAAAGAGGATTTCTTTGATACGAAATACGTGCTATATATTCCGATGTAGCAGCAAGGCTATTCACATAAAACGCCATCATTTTCTATCGTAAAATGATGGCGTTTCTTTGTTGGGCAAAGCCAAATATTCGCGAATATAACTAGCAGAATCACCGTAGTTACGCAACCGTTTAAACAAGTAGTCAAGTTGCTCATACTCTTCCGCAACTACCCACCAATCATAATTTGGTTGATAATAGCGCCTAAAATCTTCCAGTTGTTGTCCTTCTAACTTTGCAAGCTGTTGGGTGAGTGGATACCAAGTTTGGTTAATCTTATCATTTTCAAATCTATCTTTCAACACCTTCTGCATGCTTCGAGCACGTTTACCTGAAGTCGAAAAATGATTGTAGATTTTATTGATATTAATGACAATGACTGGCGGAAAAATATTGATGGCCTCAATCATCTTTTTGTTGTCGCCATGCAGGTAAATAATTCTATATTCACTACTATCACGCCTAAATTGTTCTTCGGGACTAAGCACTTCGCGTTGTATTAGCACCTCTTCAATACCAATCGTATCGCGACGCGGCGCAATGGTATCCCTCACTTCCTGCCAGCTATCTGTATTTTTGATTGCTGGGGAATTGGTATTTAACCAGAATGCGGCGGGAAAAATCAGCAGGAATAGCGATCGCAACATAGCAATATATATTTAAGCCTATTATCCGCTGGCGGTTTTTTTCACGTATTACCCTTCTAATGCAGTGATTTCGCGTCCGATTAACAACACTTCTTCATCCATCCCAAATAAGGGCAAACCAGTTTCAGGATGGAGCTTAAGCCAAGCGGTTTCGGTATCTCGAATGATTTGAACATATTCTTTTCCATCTTTAAAAACGGTATAAGTGTCTTTCTCGTCTGGAAAAACGGAGTAATCCACTCCATTAATCTCAATATCAAAAGGTTCTGGTGTATTCATTTCCATGGTATTTGTATTTAATTAACGCGGCATTCTTTTATTAGATTATCAAAGATAAGACAATTCAAATGATCAACCTATTCAATCGAAAACTTCAATATTTCCATAAATAAACTATATTTATCTTTTAAAGAAAATAAATGGGTTTATTACACAAAATCGCTTTAGGGCTAATAGCAGGAGTTGGCCCTCGCTTGGCTAAAAATCTCCTACAATATTTCGGAAGTGCAGAAGATGTCTTTAGCGCGTCAGCACAAGAGTTGATGGCAGTAGCTGGCATAGGTCCCGCATTGGCCAAAACCATTTTGCAAAGAGATTTCATGCAGCAAGCAGAATTGGAATGTGATTTTATCGAACGTCACGATATCCAACCGCTGTGGATCGAAGATCGCACCTATCCGCACCGATTGCAAACCTGTGATGATGCTCCGCCGCTCTTGTATTACAAGGGAAATGCTGATCTCAACAACCGCTATATCATTAGTATCGTAGGCACTCGCAATGCGACGGCGTATGGAAAAAAACTTTGTGAAGATCTGATCAAAGAGTTGGCAGATTTGCAACCGCTCATCGTTAGCGGTCTAGCTTATGGTATTGATGTGACGGCGCATCGTGCTGCAGTAGCAAACGATTTACCAACTATCGGATTGCTGGGACACGGACTAGATCGCATCTATCCTGCGGTACATCGCGAAGTAGCAAGCAGCATGATAGAAAGTGGTGGTTTGTTGACGGAATTTCCTTCTCAGACCAAACCCGAAAGAGCACATTTCCCAATGAGAAATCGCCTGATTGCAGGATTAGCTGACGTGACTATTGTGATCGAAGCGGGGATAAAAGGTGGCGCCTTAATCACTGCCGAAATGGCCAATAGCTACAATCGCGATGTATGCGCATTTCCGGGCGGCGTGGACAAAACCTACTCGGAAGGCTGCAATTATCTTATAAAAACGCACCGCGCGCACCTGATTCGGCACGCAGAGGATCTTCGATATTTGATGAATTGGGAAAAATTCAGTCCACAACATGAAGCAAAACAGCTATCGCTAATACCGCCTACACTCAGTAAGGACGAGCAAAAAGTATTCCTGTACATACAACAGATTGAACAAGCTACTGTAGACGAAATCGCGATGCATTTAGATTGGCCACAGAGCAAATTGGCTATTGTATTACTAGAAATGGAGATGAATGAAGTGATCCTTTCATTGCCCGGAAAGATATATCGGAGCATGATCAGCTAAAGCACAAAACAAGGTAGACAATTTTCTAACTGTAAATCAAGGCGCTAGCGACAAAGCGCAATTTTAATTTCATTGCTATCATTTTTTTCCTACTTTTGCCGTGGGTAAGTCCTTTACGACCAGCTCCTGTTGACTCCCCCAGGTTGGGAACAAAGCAAGGGTAAATGGTTGAGCGGTGCGATAAAGGTAGCTTACCCATTTTTTATTTCCTTTTTTAAAGCGTTACGTTCTAGCTACGCTTCCATTTCCAGACATTTTTTTTGATCACTTCTTAATTCCCATTTTTTGGCTGATGCTTCATGCGGTAAGCAATATTTTTCGTTTCTTTGTAGTTCGTTTAAAAATTTGCTATGAGTTGGTTTAAAAGAAATACGGTGGGAATCGTCACTGCTACCGAAAATAAAAAAGAAGCGCCAGATGGCATGTGGAACAAATGTCCGAACTGCAAAAAAGCGCTTTTGAATGTCGAGCAGGTCGAAAACAGCTATGTTTGTCACTACTGTGATTATCATATTCGGATTGGTTCTGCGGCTTATTTCTCAGTACTTTTTGACAATAACGATTTCCAAGAGTTATTTGCGAATATGCAAGCAGGGGATCCATTGGATTTTGTAGACAGCAAACCATACAAAGAAAGATTACTAGAAAGCCAAGCTAAAACAGGCTTAAAGGATGCCATTCGTTGCGGACATGGAAAGGTGGAAGGACAAGACATCGTCATTGCATGTATGGATTTCAACTTCATTGGTGGATCGATGGGTTCTGTTGTCGGTGAAAAGATCGCTCGTTCTATTGATTACGCATTGGAGCACAAGATTCCATTTATGTTGATCTCTAAATCTGGTGGTGCCCGTATGATGGAGGCTGCTTTCTCGCTGATGCAGATGGCAAAGACGTCCGCCAAATTGGCTTTATTAAGCAAAGCTAAATTGCCCTATATCTGTTTATTGACTGATCCCACGACAGGTGGTGTTACTGCTTCTTATGCGATGCTGGGCGATATCAATATCGCAGAACCAGGAGCATTAATCGGCTTTGCTGGCCCGCGCGTGATTAAAGAAACCATTAAAAAAGATTTGCCAAAAGGATTCCAAACTTCTGAGTTTGTATTAGAACACGGATTTTTGGATTTCATTGTAGATCGTAGACAGCTAAAATCTAAATTGGCTACTTTTCTACGTCACGTAAACTAAGGTATAATGTATATTACAGAACAAAGGGCACTTCACGGAGTGCCCTTTGTTCTGTAATATCTACACGCCATTCTGCCACTTGAATATATAGACAACTTTCAGTAAGTTTGTTATCAATAGAAACACCGGCAATGCCATACAAAGAGCGCGAAATAAACAAATTGTATTACACCATGGGTGAAGTGACTAGCATGTTTGATGTCAACGCTTCCCAGATTCGTTTTTATGAGCGTGAGTTTGATATCATTCAACCCAAAAAGAACAAAAAAGGCAATCGGTTATTCACCCAAGAGGACATTTCAAATTTGAAGATCATCTTCAATCTGGTAAAAGATAAGGGTTACACGTTGCAAGGTGCTCGAGAGTTTTTACGGCAGAATAAAAATGAAGCCAAAGAAAACCAACGGGTGGTGGAATCGCTCGAAAAACTGAAGCACTTTTTGCTCGAAGTACGCGACAGCTTGTAAATTCGCGCTTAGCTAGCGGCCATTTAATTCAATCACCTCCATATTCTCTGCCCGATCACCGATGATGTCGAACCGCATCAACGTGCGCACCTTATGCCAGCCTTGCTTGCCAGCGGCACCCGGATTCAGATGCAATAATTGCAACTTAGGATCGTACTGCACTTTAAGAATATGAGAATGTCCGCTAATAAATAATTTGGGCGGATTTCGTTGAATCTCGGATTTTATGGTTGCTGCATACCTGCCGGGATAACCGCCAATGTGCGTCATCCAGACATCCATCTCCTCGCAGGTGAAGCGCAGATGCTCGGGATACGTTGCACGAATATCTTGTCCATCAATATTGCCATACACACCGCGCAATGGTTTAAAGGCAGCTAATTTCTCCGCTACTTCCCCATTCCCAAAATCACCCGCATGCCATACTTCGTCACAAGCATCAAAGTGATGAAAAACGGCATCATCTAAAAAACTATGGGTATCTGAAAGCAAACCAATTTTCATAAATATAAAGGTAGTTTGCCCTTGGCAAGATAACAAGCCAAGCGGCAATTTTTACCGCTTAAAAAGCGAGAAAAAAATCTTTGAGTAAGGTTCTGTAAGCATCGCTGTATACGCCTTTAGATTCGTAAATCACAAAATTGGAATGTTCGGTTTGAACATCACCTTGCCGCCTACTCAATCGAATAATACAACGGATACAGGGCGAATCATCAAAAGAAGAAACCGCTATTTTTCGATCCAGCACAAAACCTAAGTCAGACGCCTCAGCAACAACGGCATCAGATAATTCAGGCGGTAGAATCAGTTCCATTGCTCCTCTCGTGGAAAGGTGCACCTTTGCGTAGCCGAGTAGATCATCAAAGAAAGTCATATCGGTATGCCGCGCTTGCTTCTTCCGCGCATCAGGATTATGCAGCGTATTTACGTAAAATGGTGGATTACTCACCATCAGATCAACCGGATGTGGCGGCTGGAAATCCTGAAAAGCAGTATACGATACCTGCACTCGATCAGAAAATGGTGATTGCAAAGCATTATTTGCGGCAGCAGTCGCAGAAGATGCGTCGATTTCCAAACCACTAATATCCGCGTTTGGAAATCGTTGCGCCAGCATTAATGCTATCACCCCAGTACCTGTCCCGATATCTAAAATCGTTTGCGCATCTTCACCATTCGCTAGAGCGCCTAGCAGCACACCATCGGTATTAATGCGCATAGCACATCCCGTCTGGTCTATCGCAAAGCGCTTGAAACGAAAAACACTCATTGTTGCAAAAATACATTTTTACTCCCAGTGTAGACATTTGTATATTTGCTTAAACTTTTTCGAAGTTTATAGGTCTAAAGGTTTTCCATCAACAAACAATATCAAATTATATGCACCGACTATATACGCTTTACAGCGTTTTCTGTTTTTCCCTTTTAGCACTGGCTGTGCCTGCTTCAGGACAACAGAGCGCCACACAAGACCCATCCTGCGAACGAGTAACGGAAGCCGCCCTTCCAAAAATCGTGGAGCTACTGAACAAAAACGATTTCGCCGCAATGGAACAAGTGCTACAAACCATCGAAAGCAGTTGTGGGCCTAATGAAGTAACACAAAGACTTCGCATTATTGGTCTGCTTATCAGAAAGCAACCTACCAAACCAGCCATTCAAAGTTATATCCAACAAGGAAAAGATAATGAATTGATGATTCGCTGGGATAATGCCTCTGAAAACAATTATCAAAACATTTATAACAAAGACAAAGCAGCTTATCACTTTGTTCCTTTACGTCATACGGTCGACTCCCTAACGCAAGTTAAAGCGGCGGCGCTAATCGGATCAGATTTGTACAGTCTCACAGAAATGGAAGAAGCTATTGCTTACCTTTTCTCCGATCACATTAGCACGTATTTAATTCGCATGCAGAAAGAAAAGCCTACAACTCGTACGGAACAACTACAAGAGGTGGAGTTGTACAAAATGGGTTGGGGTTTTGCAGCCAGTATCGGTCTATACCGTCCATTAAATGCTGTTAATCCGGTTTACAACGATTTGGCGATTTATGGATTCTCTTTTATCAGTCCATTGGCCAATGATTGGGTTTTCGATGGTTTCTTCAAGTATCGTCCAGCCAGAAATTCCAGAGTGTTCGAATATCAAACAGAACCAAACAGTAATCAGCCTGATCTGGTAGAGCCATTAACTACATATATGTTTGGTGGTTCGGCTGGATATAAGTTTTTGGATGCGGGCAAGTTCCTCATGATTGGAAAAGCAGGATTAGCATACGAAATGTCGTACAACAGATCGCTCAATATGCGCTATGGTGATGGCTATCCGGTATATGTGACCAGACCACAAACCTTTAACCTGTCGACAGGAGTTTCTGCGATGCAGCATGTTGGTCGTACAAGTTTCGTTGGTGCACAAATTCAATATCATTACTCACCTTACAGTATTGATAGCCGATTGATTACGCCTATCGCGTCCGATTATGTAAGTTTCGAGCTTTTCTTTAAGTTCTAGACATAAAATATACTATTTAAAGCAAAATAAGCGGGCTACCTGAGGTAGTCCGCTTATTTTATTATATACGAGAGTGTGGTGAACCTAATGTTTTAGCACACGTTGAATCTCATCCAATTTCATCAGCGCCTCCACCGGAGTCAATGTATTTACATCCAGATTGTTCAGCATATCGCGGATCTTTTCGAGGATCGGATCATCAATGGCAAACATCTGCAACTGATACGCTTGTTTCTGAATTTTGCGCATACTGTCTTTGATGTCTTCACCGCCGGTACGCTCTTGCTCCAATCTTCGTAAAATATCGTTAGCACGCGTCAAAAGTTTGCTCGGCATTCCCGCCAACTTCGCCACATGAATACCAAAACTATGCTCTGATCCGCCTGGCACAAGTTTCCGGAGAAAGATGATTTTATTATTCAACTCCTTCACCGAAACATTAAAGTTTTTGATGCGCGGCATGGACGTACTCAACTCGTTGAGCTCATGATAATGCGTAGCAAATAGTGTCTTAGCTCTAGCCGTTGGATGATGGTGTAAATATTCGGCGATAGCCCATGCAATCGAAATCCCATCGTAGGTACTTGTTCCTCGGCCGATCTCGTCTAACAGGATTAAACTACGATCCGACAGGTTATTCATAATGCTGGCCGTCTCGTTCATTTCCACCATAAACGTCGATTCGCCGGAAGAAAGATTATCCGAAGCGCCCACGCGGGTAAATATCTTATCGACTAAACCAATATGTGCTTCTTTTGCTGGTACAAAAGATCCAATTTGCGCCATCAACACGATCAATCCCGTCTGGCGCAACAGCGCCGATTTACCGGCCATATTTGGCCCTGTGATAATGATGATCTGCTGGGATTCTTGATCTAGAAAAGTGTCATTGGTAATATAATCTTCCCCGACAGGCAAATTCTTTTCAATCACTGGATGACGACCACCTTTGATATCTAAAGATTTCCCTTCATTCACCTTTGGTTTTACGTAGAAATTCTTCTCTGCTACGACTGCGAAATTCAGCAAGACATCCAACTTGGCAATTAATTGCGCATTGAGCTGAATTGGTTTAATATACTCCGCAATATCTGCCAAAAGGGCTTGGTAAATCCGATTTTCGATGGCTTGAATCTTTTCCTCTGCTCCTAATATTTGCTCCTCGTAGGTTTTGAGTTCCTCAGTGATGTAGCGCTCCGCGTTGACCAGCGTTTGCTTACGAATCCAACCTTCGGGCACTTTATCCTTATGTGTATTGGTCACTTCGAGGTAATAACCAAATACGTTATTAAAGGCAATTTTAAGAGAAGGAATACCTGTCGCTTCCGCTTCGCGGCGTTGAATTTCCAATAAGTAACCTTTACCACCAAAGGCAATCTTACGGAGTTTATCTAATTCTTCGTCGACGCCATCGGCGATCACATTGCCCTTTTGTAATAATACCGGTGGCTCTTGTTGTACTTCGCGATCGATCTTGTCACGAATGATCAGACAGTTGTTCAGCTGTTCCGAGATCACACGCAACGAATTGGAATCTGGCAAATCCGTCCTCTCCTTCAACTTTTCTACGGCATACAGCGCTCTTTTCAGTTGGATCACTTCGCGTGGATTCGCTTTCTGCAAGCCGATCTTGGAAATCAATCTTTCCAAATCCCCGACTTGCTTGATTTCTTTGACCAGCTCATCGCGTAATTCTCGGTTCTGATCGAAATGATCCACTACGTCCAAACGTTCTTGAATAGACTTTTGATCTTTGAGCGGCATGATGATCCAGCGCTTGAGCAAGCGTGCTCCCATCGGCGATGCCGTATGATCCAGCACATCCGATAGCGTGATGGCATTATCATTGGCCGAGCCAATCAACTCCAGATTGCGAATGGTAAAGCGATCCAGCCACATATAACGATCTTCTTCGATGCGCGCAATATGCGAGATATGCTGTAGGTTGCGGTGCTCCGTTTCGTTGAGGTAATGCAAAGCTACACCGGCTGCTGTAATGCCCGATGTGAGCCGTTCGATACCAAATCCTTTGAGGGAATTAACTTCAAAATGCTTCAATAAAGCTTCCGAAGCATAATCGCCTGTATAAGGCCACTCGTCTAGCGTATATGTATAATAGGTCGTACCAAACTGAGCGACAAAATCATTGAACTGTTTCTTGGGAAGAATCACTTCCGTCGGCTTAAAACTTTGCAACAACTTATCGATGTAGGAAGCATTCCCTTGCGCCACCGAAAACTCGCCCGTAGAAATATCTAAGAAAGCAATGCCATAGGTGTTTTTGTCTGCAAATACCGACGCTAAGTAATTGTTGGCTTTCTGCTGCACGATGTTGTCGCTGTACGATACACCGGGCGTTACCAATTCGGTTACGCCACGTTTTACAATGGTTTTTGTTTGCTTCGGATCTTCGAGCTGATCGCAAATGGCCACGCGCTGACCGGCGCGCACCAGTTTTGGCAAATAGGTTTCGAGCGAGTGATGTGGAAAACCGGCCAATGCCGTTTCCGATTCTGTGCCATTCCCACGTTTGGTCAGCACAATGCCGAGTATTCCGGCTGCTTTAATCGCGTCCTCTCCAAATGTCTCATAAAAATCTCCCACACGAAACAACAGCAAGGCACCGGGGTACTTGACCTTGATCGTATTATACTGTTGCATTAAGGGAGTCTGCTTCTTTTCTTTCTTTGCCAATGGTAATCAGTTTTCGGTTTTAAGCCGAGTAAAAGTAATAAGGATATTATTAATTATCTTTGTTCATGCTGAAAAAAGATCGATATAAAGCCTTCGTTGACTATTTCTCCACGCATAATCCCGATGCAGAAACGGAGTTACATTACTCCAATCCGTACGAACTGCTGGTCGCGGTCATCTTGTCTGCGCAGTGTACCGACAAGCGGATCAATCAGGTCACGCCAGCTTTGTTTGCGCGTTATCCAGAGCCGGAATCGCTGGCAGCCAGCTCCGTAGAAGAAGTGTTTTCTTACATCCGTTCGGTGAGTTACCCAAACAACAAAGCCAAACATTTGGTCGGCATGGCGCAAAAGCTACTGGCTGAGTTTGACGGCGTCGTGCCCGAAAAGATCGAAGATTTGGTGAAGCTTCCAGGCGTTGGTCGCAAAACGGCAAATGTCATTTCTTCGGTGGTGTACGACAATCCTGCGATGGCCGTCGATACGCATGTATTTCGCGTAGCGAATAGATTAGGATTGACACAAAGAGCGACTACACCATTGGCGGTAGAAAAACAGTTGGTCAAACATTTGCCCGAAGAAACGATCAAAGTTGCCCATCATTGGCTGATCTTGCATGGTCGCTATATCTGTTTAGCACGCAAGCCCAAATGCGAAATCTGCCCCATCACCTATTTTTGTCAGTATTTCAGCAAAAACTTTAGTAAGCAAACGACACTGAATGTTTAAAAAATAAAACTAATTATTTTAGCATTTTATTTGCACACATCAGTTTTGTGTGTATATTTGACCTATTAAAACTACGAAAATGAGTAATTCAGATAAATTAAAAGCACTACAGCTTACCTTAGATAAACTAGAGAAATCTTACGGTAAAGGAACCATCATGAAATTAGGCGATTCTGCGGTAGAGCCGATTGAATCTATTTCTACAGGATCTTTGGGGCTGGATATTGCTTTAGGTATTGGCGGTGTACCAAAAGGTCGTGTGATCGAGATCTATGGCCCGGAATCTTCTGGTAAAACTACCTTAGCCACTCATATCGTAGCAGAAGCACAGAAAAAAGGCGGTATTGCCGCTTTCATTGATGCGGAGCACGCATTCGATAAATATTACGCACAGAAGCTGGGCGTAGATATTGAAAATCTATTGATCTCGCAGCCAGATAATGGGGAACAAGCTTTGGAAATTGCCGATAACTTGATTCGCTCCGGCGCGATCGACGTGATCGTTATTGACTCCGTAGCGGCATTGGTACCAAAAGGTGAAATCGAAGGCGAAATGGGTGATTCCAAAATGGGATTGCAAGCACGTTTGATGTCACAAGCATTGCGTAAATTGACCGGTACGATCGCAAAAACCAACTGTTGTTGTATTTTCATCAACCAGTTGCGCGAGAAAATCGGCGTCATGTTCGGTAATCCAGAAACGACTACAGGTGGTAATGCCTTGAAGTTTTACGCTTCCGTGCGTTTGGATATTCGCCGGACTTCGCAGATCAAAGATGGCGATGAGGTAGCGGGTAACCACGTAAAAGTGAAGATCGTGAAAAACAAAGTAGCACCTCCATTCCGCATTGCTGAATTCGACATCATGTTTGGTGAAGGTATTTCCAAATCTGGTGAAATCATCGACTTGGGTGTAGAATATGGTATTGTAAAGAAATCGGGCTCTTGGTTTAGCTATGGCGACACTAAATTGGGTCAAGGTCGCGATGCTGTACGAAATCTTTTGATAGACAATCCGGATCTAATGGACGAATTGGAAGCGAAGATCCGCGCAGAAGTAACTGGAGTAGATCTAGATCAAAGCGCATTGAAAGAGGGCGAAGCAGAATAATCTGCCGACTTCACTATCATAATTTTATATGATAACAGCCTGTAACCGCTAAGAAGTTACAGGCTGTTTGTCTTTCACGCAATTCAGCACGATAATTTTTGAATGTGCGTGGAAGTAGGTAACTTTGGAGCTATGGAAAATAAACCGTTCGTTCGGGAAAAAATCAACCTACCTAATGAAGGCAAGAAGCTGCTACTGCACTCCTGTTGCGCACCGTGCTCAGGAGAAGTGATGGAAGCGCTGATTTCATCAGAGATTGATTTTACCATATACTTCTACAATCCAAACATTCATCCACGGAGTGAATATGATTTGCGTAAAGAGGAAAACATTCGCTTTGCGGAAAAGCACAATATTCCATTCATTGATGCAGATTATGATGTAGATCATTGGTTTGAGTTGGCCAAAGGCATGGAAAACGAACCTGAAAAAGGCATTCGCTGCACCATGTGCTTTGATATGCGCTTTGAAAAAACTGCAGAATACGCGGCTGCAAATGGCTTCGATGTAATTTCCAGCTCATTGGGCATATCGCGTTGGAAAAACATGGATCAGATCAATGATTGTGGGGTACGCGCTGCATCTCGCCACGAGAATATGGACTACTGGACATTCAACTGGCGCAAAAAAGGTGGCGGTGCACGCATGCTAGATATTAGCAAGCGAGAACGCTTCTATATGCAGGAATACTGCGGTTGTGCCTACTCGCTTCGCGACACCAATAAGTGGCGCATGGAGAATGGACGAGAAAAAATCAAGCTCGGCGAGAAATATTACGGAGACGAAGAACAATAAAGGTTTTAAAAAAGAGTTGCAATCTATAGTTTTTACTATTATCTTTGCAGGCTCAAATACTGGATTGTGAAGTATTTAAAAAAATATAAAATACCATTTTCAGGCCTTTCGGCTGGTAAGCACAATTTCGAATTTGACGTCGATGACGCGTTCTTTGCATGTTTTGATCACTCCCTGGTAAAAAAGGGTAAACTCATTGCTCAAGTACAATTACAGAAGCAGGAGAACATGCTGATCACGAACTTTGATATCAATGGCCACATCACACTTACCTGCGATGTATGTCTGCGTGAATTTCAAGCTCCACTGAGCACGAAGGAGCGCGTGATTGTCAAGTTCACACATGATGAGTGGGATCAAGATTCGGACGAGATCATTGTATTATCACACAATGATTACGAATTCGACATTTCTAACTTGCTTTACGAATACATCAATGTATGCGTACCACACTATCCAAAATGTAGTGAACAAGGCGAGAATATCGATTGTGATCCAGAGATGCTACAACAGTTGGCAGACGAAGAGACGGTTAAGAATGAATTAAAAGAGGATCAGGTGGATCCTCGCTGGGAAGCATTAAAGAATATTAAAAATAACTAAAAATACACATACGAGATGGCACATCCAAAACGTAAAATGTCTAAGTCAAGAAGAGACAAAAGAAGAACGCACTATAAAGCGGATAAACCAAGTTTGACAGTATGTCAAGAAACTGGTGCAGTGCATTTGCCACACCGCGCATACACCGTTGATGGTAACTTGTTCTACAACGGCAAATTGATTATCGAGAATACAGCGGCAATCTAAGGAACTTCCGAAACATCCCATTGACAGAGATTAATTCGATTTATTCCCTGTACATTGGGATGTTTTTTCGTATTATTGACTCATTAAATAATAACGAATGAAGATTGGTTTAGACGTACTAGGAGGAGATTACGCCCCTAACTCTACGATACAAGGAGCTATTGAAGCTCAGCAAAACCTCCAAAATGACCAACGATTGGTGCTATTTGGAGATGAAGAAAAAACCCGAGAACTGATCTCGAACGCCGGCGGTGATGTTTCCGCTTTTGACTACGTTCATGCTCCCGAAGAAATTGGTATGCACGAACATCCCACAAAAGCAATCACGCAAAAACCTAACTCTTCTATATCCAAAGGATTTGAATTTCTAAAAGACGGAAAGATTGACTCTTTCGCTTCTGCTGGAAATACGGGTGCTATGCTGGTTGGTTCCATGTTTAGCGTTAAAACTATTCCGGGAATTTTGCGCCCCGCAATTGCCACTAATGTGCCCCAGTTGAAAGGTGGTACAGCGGTTATGCTTGACGTAGGAGCCAACGCGGATTGTAAACCAGAAATGTTGAATCACTTTGCTATTCTTGGTAGCTTCTACGCAGAACACGTATTGCGTATTGAAAAGCCAAGAGTAGGTCTGATCAATATTGGGGAAGAAGCAGAGAAAGGAAACTTATTAACCACCAGCACCTACCCTTTACTCAAAGCCAACGAAAAAATTAATTTTATCGGCAATGCCGAAGGCAGAGATTTATTCTCTGATCATGCCGATGTATTCGTGTGTGATGGGTATACTGGAAATGTAATTTTGAAGTTGGCAGAGTCCTTCTACGTAGTTACGTTAAAGAAAGGTTTTAAAGATGAGTTCTTTGATCGCTTCAACTACGAGCAATTTGGTGGTAGCCCAGTGTTGGGTGTCAACGCACCGGTTGTTATTGGGCATGGTATCTCCACGCCTACGGCGATCAAAAATATGGTTTTACAATCACGAGATATGATCTCCTCGAAATTCATCGAGCGAATCAAGTCTGCAATTAAATAATAGAACATGTCAAAAATCCGTGCTGCAATAACAGCTGTAAATGGATACGTTCCCGATTATGTGTTGACGAACCGGGAATTGGAGACCATGGTAGACACTAATGATGAATGGATTGTAAGCCGTACCGGCATCCAAGAAAGACGCATCCTTAAAGGTGAAGGCAAAGCGACTTCTGACTTGGCGGTACCAGCCATCGAAGGTTTACTTAAAAAACGCGGTATCACCGCAAAAGATATCGAGCTGATTATCGTGTGTACCAGTACGCCTGATATGATGTTTCCGGCTACCGCAAATATTGTAGCAAACAAGATTGGCGCAACCAATGCTTGGGGATATGATTTGCAAGCGGCTTGCTCGGGTTTCTTATTCGGACTTACGACGGCTTCTCAGTTCATCGAATCTGGAAAGCACTCAAAAGTTTTAGTGGTCGGTGCCGACAAAATGTCGTCTATCGTGAACTACGAAGATCGCAATACCTGTATCTTATTTGGAGATGGTTGTGGTTGCGTACTATTAGAGCCCGATACCGAAGGATATGGTTTGCAAGATTCTATTCTGAAAACAGATGGTGCAGGAGCCGAATTCTTGAATCTAAAAGGAGGTGGTTCTTTACATCCAGCTTCTCATGCCACGGTAGATGCCAAAATGCACTTTGCACACCAAGAAGGACGTAGCGTATTCAAATTTGCCGTTACTAATATGGCAGATGTAGTGGCTGAGATCATGGAGAAAAACGAACTAACTTCGGAAGATATTAGTTGGTTAGCGCCACACCAAGCTAACAAACGCATCATTGATGCCACGGCAGAGCGTGCTGGATTACCAGAAGAAAAAGTGATGGTCAACATCCAAAAGTTTGGAAATACAACCAGCGCTACGATCCCAATGTGCCTTTGGGAATGGGAAAGTAAATTAAAAAAAGGGGACAATATTATTATGGCAGCTTTCGGTGGTGGATTCACCTGGGGCGCTACCTATTTGAAATGGGCATACGATCCTAAATAATATCGTATATAACTACTACAAACAAGACTATAAAATAGAATAGACTATGAGCATGGATATCAAACAAGTACAAGATTTGATAAAGTTCGTTTCCAAGTCTGGAGTAAACGAAGTATCTATTGAAGAAAAGGATTTCAAGATTACGATCAAAACGAATCAAGAACCTACATATGTAACGGCTACTGTACCTCAGGCAGCACCAGCTGCTGCGCCAAGTGTAGCGCCAGTTGCTGAATCAGCTAGTGTAGCCCCACAAGCAGCGGCAAAACCAGCTGCAGCAGATGATAGCTCAAAATATATCACCATAAAATCTCCGATGATCGGTACATTCTACCGTTCAGCAGGACCTGGCAAACCAACTTTTGCCAATGTAGGTGATGAGATTACGTCAGGTAAAGTACTTTGCATCGTAGAAGCTATGAAATTATTCAACGAAATCGAATCTGAAGTTTCAGGTAAGATCGTGAAAGTTTTGGTGGAGGATGCTCAACCAGTAGAATATGATCAACCATTATTCTTGGTAGATCCTAGCTAATTTTTTCTTCGAAAAGAAGAGAGAACAAGCTGTTCCATTGTTTACTTTATCAAGAATTTATGTTTAAAAAAATACTGATTGCCAACCGGGGCGAAATAGCACTTCGCATTATCCGCACATGTCGTGAGATGGGCATTCAAAGTGTGGCAGTATATTCTACTGCCGATAGAGATAGTTTACATGTACGATTTGCGGACGAAGCAGTATGTATCGGCCCGCCGGCCAGTAAGGATTCCTATTTAAATATCCCTAACATTATCTCGGCTGCTGAATTGACTAATGCGGATGCCATTCATCCAGGCTACGGCTTCTTATCTGAAAACGCAAAGTTTTCTGCCATCTGTGCAGAATACGGCATCAAGTTCATTGGTGCTACGGCTGATCAGATTGAGAAAATGGGCGACAAAGCATCTGCCAAAGCAACCATGAAAGCCGCTGGTGTACCTACGGTACCCGGTTCGGCAGGATTATTACCTGATGTAAAAACAGGTATTCAGTTGGCTAATGAAATTGGTTATCCAGTTATTATCAAAGCAACTGCCGGTGGTGGTGGTCGTGGAATGCGCATCATCTGGAAAGATGAGGAGTTTGAACCTAACTGGGATTCTGCCCGTCAGGAATCTGCCGCTGCATTCGGTAATGATGGTATGTACCTAGAGAAATATGTGGAAGAACCACGTCACATCGAAATCCAAGTGATCGGAGATCAATATGGCAAAGTATGTCACCTTTCTGAGCGTGACTGTTCTATACAACGTAGACATCAAAAACTAGTAGAAGAAGCACCTTCTCCTTTTATCACACCAGATTTGCGCGCCAAAATGGGCGAGGCAGCTATCAAAGGTGCGATGGCGGTGAAATATGAAGGAGCTGGTACGATCGAATTTTTGGTTGATAAACACCGCAACTTCTATTTTATGGAGATGAACACCCGAATTCAGGTGGAACATCCGGTTACAGAGGAGGTGGTCAGCTTTGACTTGATCAAAGAGCAGATCAAAGTGGCTGCAGGTATTCCTATTTCAGGAAAAAACTACGAGCCGAACATGCATGCGATCGAATGCCGTATCAATGCGGAAGATCCATTCAATAACTTCCGTCCATCACCTGGTAAAATCACGAATTTCCACTCTCCAGGTGGTCACGGTGTACGTGTAGACACGCATGTATATGCTGGATATACTATTCCACCGAACTACGATTCGATGATCGCCAAACTGATCTGTACAGCACAGACCCGTGAAGAAGCGTTGAATACAATGGAACGTGCGTTGAGTGAATTTGTGATCGAAGGTATCAAAACTACGATCCCATTACACCTTCGTTTGATGCGTGATCCTAACTTCCGTGCAGGTAACTTCACCACGAAGTTTATGGAGACATTCGATCTGACAGAATACGCAGACGAATCGCAATCTTAAAGACTACGTTACAATCAAAAAAAAATACCATTCTTCGACCGAAGAATGGTATTTTTGTTTATACTAGTCTTTGAATAACATAACTACATGTCAAATAAAAACTTAAAACTTCTACAGGCATTAAAAGATAAGGGAAAGAGCATAGAGGCAGAGATGTCTTTTTTTGAACATATAGAGGTCCTAAGATGGCATCTTATCCGCTCGGTCATTGCCATTGCCGTATTTGCCATTCTAGCGTTCACCTTCTACGATTTTGTGTTCAACGACATCATCATGGGACCCAAAAATCTAGATTTTTGGACTTATCGCATGATGTGCAAAGTTGGGGATTTACTCAGCTTAGATGGGTTTTGTGTAGAGCGCATCCCGTTTAATATCATCAACACCGAGTTGGCCGGTCAATTTATGTTGCAGATCAACTCCTGTTTATTGATGGCCGTCGCACTGGGATTCCCGTACCTATTATTTGAGGTCTGGTTGTTTGTAAAACCTGCTCTGACCGATGTAGAGCGCAAAGGCGCACAAGGCTTTGTATTCTACGCGACCATTCTATTTATCATCGGAGCTTTATTTGGCTATTACATCGTAGTACCGCTATCGGTTAACTTCCTAGCCAACGTGTCGTTGAGTGAAGAGATTACCAACCAGATTACGATCGACTCTTACCTGTCCACCATTGCGACCTTGACTTTAGGTTGTGGTGTGATCTTTTTATTGCCGATCTTGATCTTCATCTTATCCAAGTTGGGTATCATGACACCAGAATTCATGCGCGCCAGCAGACGTTATGCGATCGTGATCATTCTCATCATTGCGGCTATCATTACGCCTACGGCGGATGTCATTACCTTACTTACCGTCAGTGCACCGATGTTTATACTTTATGAATTAAGTATCTCCGTATCGGCCAGTGTAAAGCGTAGTAAATTGCAACGTGAAAAAGAGTTCTATAAAACCAAGTAATTTAAAGATATATGTCTAAAAAAATAGCCATCGGCAGCGATCACGCAGGATTTGAATATAAGCAACTATTGATCACCATGTTGAATGAATCTGGCTACACGGTAGCCGATTTCGGCCCTTCTAATGGCGATTCGGTTGATTACCCGGACTTTGCGCACCCCGTATCGAGCAGTGTGGAAAAGGAGGAAAACGAATTAGGAATTTTGATTTGTGGCAGCGCCAATGGTGTGGCGATTACCGCCAATAAGCACCAAGGCATCCGCGCCGCGATTGCTTGGCTAGAAGAGATTGCGGTACTAGCACGACAGCACAATAATGCGAATGTGATTTGTATTCCAGCACGATTTATCGATATTGAATTGGCGAAGAAGATCGTTCAAGCTTTCCTAACGACGGATTTTGAAGGCGGCAGACACGCTAACCGCGTGAATAAGATCGCCTGCATGTAAAAACATGTATAACGAGTAACTAACCACACGAACTGAAACACATACATGAAAAAGTACCTTTCCTTATTATTTATCGTGCCAGCGGTTTGGAGCTGCACATTTGCGCAAGATGCCGCACAGAAGAAATACGCTGTCGAGATCACCGAAGAACTGGCTAAAAAACACTTAACCATACTAGCTTCCCCAGCGTTCGAAGGCCGAGGAACTGGCCAAGCTGGTGGTCGCAAAGCGGCAGAATACGTAGCGCAGCAATTCGAATCCTTTGGATTGAAAAAACCGGTCAATGGCTCCTACTTTCAACCAGTGAGTCTGGTGAAATCGGTGTATGCCGTGAAGAACTTTAGCATTGGCGGCAAGTCGTATACGTACGGCAAAGACTTTTACGTACAAGGCGAAAACACCTTGCAAAACTACAGCGCAGATGAATTGATCTTCATTGGCTACGGTATTGAAGATGAGAAGTACAATGACCTCAACGGTTTGGATATTTCGGGTAAAGTGATTGTATTTGTGAACGAAGGCGAGCCCAAAGATGCTGCTGGAAATTCATTGATCACGGGTACAGACAAAGAATCGGACTGGACGCGCAGTCGCCTAAAGCGATTACAGGAGTTGATGAAGAAAAATCCAAAAATGATCATTGGAACTACATCTCAAATAGCGCAGAATCTTCCTCGTATTAGTGGAAGACTATCTACTGGTCGTGTTGCTTTGAAGAAATCCGAGAATACGGAGGTAAATAATGGTGTGCCGATGGTGATCACCACAGAGGCTATGATCAACAGCATTTTGGAATCTAAAAAAACCAATCTAGATCAGGTAAAAAAGAAAATATCGGATACCAAAAAACCGAATTCTTTTGTAATCAAATCAAAATTGAGCGCAGAAATGGGTAACAGCCAAGAAGATTTGGACGATCCAAATGTCTTGGGCTTGTTAGAAGGATCTGATCTGAAAGACGAAATCGTGGTTATTGGTGGTCACTGGGATCACGATGGCATCTTGCCAGACGGAACGATTTTCCCTGGTGCTGATGATAACGGAACAGGCACAGTAGCGGTAATCGATATGGCTCGCGCTTTTGCGGCAGCAAAAAAAGACGGGAAAGGTCCACGTCGCAGCATCTTGTTCATCGCTTATGCGGCGGAAGAAAAAGGTTTGTTAGGATCTAATTTCTATGTAGAAAACCCGATTTTCCCGCTAGCAAACACGGTTACTTGTATCAACATCGATATGATCGGACGGATTGATGATAAGCACTTGGAAGGCAACCACAACTACGTGCATGTGATCGGCACGAACAAACTAAGTTCAGAATTGAATCCATTGGTAGAGAAAGCAAACGAAGAATATACGGGTCTGGAACTAGACGGCATGTACAATGATCCAAAAGATCCGATGCGCCTGTATTATCGCTCAGATCACTATAACTTTGCGAAGAAAGGTATTCCATCGTTGTTCTTCTTCTCGGGCTTACACCCGCACTATCACACACCAGAAGATACGGTAGACAAGATTGACTTCCCAATGATGGTGAAACGCGAACACTTGATCTTCCATACCATATGGGACATTGCGAATCGCGACAATAGATTAGTAGTCGATATTCCAGAAGATGGCGGCACCCGCTAATTCAATATAAAATTCATAAAAGACGAAAGCCCTTGAATCACTTCAAGGGCTTTCGTCTTTTTATCGCTATTAGGCGCTTAAGGTTGGTAGAACCAATCATCAGGAATTGGCTGTACTTCTCCCCCATCTACGCTGTATTTGAGTTCTAACGTAAAACCGCCGCCCGCTTCGATAAAGTCAATAGCGAAGTCGTGCAAACCTTTTTTCAACGCAATCTGTCCGCTCTTCATCACAGGGGAATGATTGCCATCGTTATCGACAACCATTTGCTCTGCGATCCGCAATACACCGCCATCATCGCAAGTAAAGTAGAAACTGTAAATGCCATCCTTTGGTGCGCGGATGTAGCCGCGAAGCTGAGCCGCAAAGGCTGGCATATTCACCGTATCAGCAATATGCACGTTGTTTAGTACTTCCTCGCGCACGACAGTTCCTTTTATAGTCGCTACTTTCGGGAATTTGCCTGCATAGAACTTGGTTTGCAAACCATTTTTACGACCTTTTACTGATGCTTTGACCGGTTTCTTCCACGTATCTTTTACAAAATCAACTTGGTACAATTCACTTTTTGCACCACTTTCCGTAATCGACGCAAAACGGATTTGGCTTGGTTCACGAACGACTAATTCATCTTTAAATACAGGACTTGTGGGCAATGGCAGACTGCCGTCGGTTGTGTAGTACACCTGAGCCCATGTCAATGGATTATGCACTTTCAATACCGCTTTGCCATCTACAATGACTTGCTTATCGGCGAAGCCCTGCAAGTCGGGCATACGAAAACTGTAACCCAATTGTTGCCATGCTTGGTAATGATCTACAATACGATCTTGGTAAGAAGCAAACAACTCTTGATTCGTCCATACGCGCTCGGCTAAGGCCGTCAATCTCGGCAAAATCATAAACTCTAGTCTTGCTACCGAGGGGATCATTTCTGTCCAAGTATTTGCCTGTGCTCCAATAATAAGCACACGATCTTGCGCTGGCAGATCCGATGGGATCGGGCGAAAATGATAGACACTATTGAGTGAACTGCTATTTGGAAGAAAATCAAAATACAAAGGATTTGTCGGCGTCATGATGACTTCATGCCCAAGAGAAGCAGCTTTGTGCGGCGCATCTTTCTCCCAGCCGCGCCAGTACATCACGGTCATGGACTTATCTACTCCTCCATCCAATACTTCATCCCAGCCGATGGCTTGTTTACCATTTTTAGTAATGTAGGTATTGACGCGATTCACAAAATAACTTTGCAGCTTATCTAAATCGGTAATGTTTAACTCTTTCATCAACGCTTGGCATAATGGCGATTTCTCCCAGCTATCTTTCTCTACCTCATCGGCGCCGATGTGAATGTATTTGCTTGGGTATAATTCCATCACTTCCGAAAGCACATTCTCTACGAAAGTATAGGCTTCTTCCTTGCATGGACAGATTGGCGTAGAGAAGTTTTTGCCCCAGCTCGCTTCGTCCGCATCTAATAGCAACTCCGGATAGGCTTTTGTCGCCATATACATATGCCCTGGCATATCAATCTCTGGAATGACCTCAATATGTCTAGCTGCTGCATACTGCAAGATCTCGCGCATGTCATCTTGTGTGTAGTAGCCGCCATACTCCACCACGCCATTGCGCTCGCGCAAATGTTCTTTTGGCAAGTCAAAATCAGGGTTAGTTTTCGCCTTTTCTAATAATGCCGTATCATGATTGTTATACGTTCTCCAACCGCCCATTTCAGCGAGCTTCGGATATTGCTTAATCTCCAAGCGCCAGCCTTGATCATCCGTGAGGTGAAAATGGAACTTGTTGAACTTATACATGGCCAGCAAATCGATGAATCTGAATATGTATTTTTTGGAAAAGAAATGTCTGGCCACATCCAAGTGTGCACCGCGCCAACCAAAACTTGGCCCATCTTCGATCTTCATGAAAGGCAATGCAAGCGCTTGTTTTGATTTACCAGTTATGAGTAGTTGGTTTAGTGATTGTAAGCCATAAAACATACCAGAAGCTGTGCCAGCGCTAAGGCGAACGCCCTGTGCATTGATTTCTAATTGGTAATGTTCGGCTTTGATATGAGCATCCTTCACCAATAGGATATTCGCAGAGCCCGCGTTGCGCGCGAGTTGTAGCGTTTTCCCGGCAAATACCTGCTGCGTCAGCACATCAATCTCTTGCTCAAAAAAGGCGAGATTATCGCTGTAGTATTGCAGTAATTCTGTCTTCGGAGACCAAGAACCTGCTTGCGTCACGACCGACTGCGGGTAAGGTATTAATGGCAGATTTTGTCCTCTTTTGGTAGACTGTGCATGGCCGAATTGCAACACAGCTAAAAGGAAATAGCTTAATAATAAAGATGTTTTAATCATATTTAGATACATGGAATTTATCTGAACCGGAAAGATAAACAATTTTGTTTATCTGGAGCTCTTCGAAATCCATGTGGACACTCAAAGAATGCCTAATCTAGGTTACGCTTATTCCAAATTTTCTCTGCCCATCGACCTACTAACCAAAATGAAACCGCTAAGAATAAAAAGAAAAGCGTACGATTCATATTATCCCACAAATATTCGACGTAGCGGGTATAGATATTGATGATGAAGAATACAAAACCGATTTCTCGCGTCGTATTATCTTTGAAGCGCAAACCATATAACACCAAACCTAAAGCAACAGCGGTGGAGATCAATCCCCAATAAAACATTTCGTATTGACGAATGGATGCCCAACGATCCCAATCGCTATAATTTCCAAAAATGGACAATGCCCATAAGGATATCATTAGATACATGAGGCCAACTACGTAACTGGTTTTTCGAAACTCCAACAAAGCCTTAACACGTGGCACGACAAATATCGCAATCAGCGTAATCACCAGACCGAACAGGGTGAACCGCAGCGGATAATTCATTCCCCAAAACTTGAACCCCCAATTACTGTGGTGCGCGGTTTCTGTGCCAAACCAAATCCCCAAACTGATGAGCATAAAGATCCAGATGAGTTGTGACTTGAATCGTACGGCCAGCACGCCATAAATGACTACTGATAATAGGAAGAATAAGGAATAATGACTAGTATCTTTTCCCAATATCTTGCCTAGGAAGCCAATGGATGCAGCCGTAGCAAATACGCCCACCAGCATCATGGTTTCAATGGATAGCGTTTTCGTAGGATGCCGTAGCTTGTAGCGAAAACCCAACGCGTAAAATATCACCGCCAACGCGGCAAAGAAACCGAAGTAGATCACATCTGGCGCATCAGATAGGCTTTGCACAAATTGTACAAAAGCTTCGTCGATAAAAAGTGATAAGATCGCGAACACTAAGCAACCTAACGCTACCCAGAACGCATAGCGAGCTAAGCGCCCCCAATCAAAACTCTTCACATCAAGCGAGTCGCGCAACTCAGCGCTTTTTTGCGGATCTAAATATCCGCGCGTTTCCCAAAAGTCGATCGCCTCACTCAGTGTATCGTGATCTTGGCGCGTTACATCTAATTTTTTCATAGCTAGTGCTTAGCTTCTCCCAAAACACGTACCGAAAATACCACAGGCGTGAGTGGCACATCCGATGAGTCGGTGTCCACCTGATTAATTTGCTCCATCACATCCAAGCCTCGAACAATTCTGCCGAAGATCGTATAATCGCCATCCAATCGTGGTATACCGCCTATGCTGGTGTAGATTTCTCGATGTTTTGCTGGAATTTTAATAGATTTGGCTTTTTCTAACGCATCCAATTCAGCGTTAGTAATCACCTTCCCTATTACAAAATAGATTTGTGCTAGATACGATGCTTTCTCGGGGTTATCATCTCGACCAGCACCTAAAGCGCCTTTATAGTGGTAGTGCTGTGGCAAGATTTCAGCCGGCAGACGTTCGCGTTTGCGCAATCCTTCGGCTTCTTCTTGTAGAATAGGTTCATCCAGTTCGCCGCCCTGATTCACGAAACCAGCAATCACTCGATTAAACAACGCCTGATGATATACGCTGTCTTTCACTGCTTGTAAAAACAGGTCACGGTGCTGTGGCGTATCATCGAATAGTTCAACTTCAACCGCTCCATGAGTCGTATCGAAGATGACATGCGTCGTTTGTCCAAAGACTCCAAAAGCAAGACAAAAGCTGATGAATAAGGTCGAAATGATTTTTTGCATACGGCCAATCTACTAAAAAATTGGCACGATCGAGATAAAAAAGAAAAGCCTCAGAAACGAATTTCTGAGGCTTTTAGATCATTGTTGCTTGCGTAAGGATTTGGAATAATCCAGAATCGCTTCGATAGTCTTTTCGCTTGGACTTTTAGTCAGTTTTTTGATGCTTGCTTGCAAGCCCAATTCAAATTGACCATCAGTCAGCTTTTTCGGCTGCCGGTCTACGGGATAAGCTAATGATTCATCTTTTGTAAAAACTTTAACCATAAGCGTTTAAATTAAAATATACTATCTAAACGCAAGATAGACATTTATAGTATCCGCTCTGATTATTTTTTAGAAATTATCTTTTACTGGCTAATTCGTCGGCCAATTTCACCGCTTCATAGGCATTTACAATACCTCCAGATACGCTGATCTCATCCAAGTATGCTTTTTTAGAACGACCTTCGCCCGGTACTTTTACTTTTTGATCTACTTTGGTCACCGATTTTAAGATGATGTCTTTTACTTCTGGAGCGGTCAAATCTGGATAATACGAACGCAATATTGCCGCCAAACCTGCCACTACTGGCGCAGCCATACTTGTACCTTGCTGTTCTTTATAAGTCGATTCTGGCATGGTAGAATTGATACGTACACCTGGCGCAAATACGTCTACACTGCGGTATCCATAATTCGAGAACGTTGCGACTAAGTCGGCATCTTGCTTCCAACCCGTAGCACCTACTGTGATCCAGTTTTTCGCCTCGCCCTGCACAGATCCTAAACTATCCGTATAATATTTCATCGGATAATTCTTCGTCACATCTACATCCGCGCCGTCATTTCCAGCAGCATGTACCAACAAGACATCTTTAGATTCGGCATATTTGACCGCATCGTCCACCGTTTGCTTATTGTATACGTACGACTTTCCAAAACTCATGTTGATGATCTTTGCACCATTGTCTACTGCGTAGCGAATAGCATTAGCCACATCTTTATCGTGCTCATCACCGTTTGGCACGGTACGAACCGCCATAATCTCGACATGATTGGCTACGCCATCAATACCAATATTATTGCCGCGTTTGGCACCGATAATACCAGCTACGTGTGTACCATGACCAGCGTCTGGACCTTTTACATCCGGATTGCCGTAATAGCGCTCGCTCGCATCATCATAATTGTCGCCAATGATGCTTCTTGGATTGAAGTCCTTATTCAAGTGAAAGTTCACTTGCTCTTCATAATATTTCACCCCTTCGGTAAGGCTGTCGTAAAATTTGTCAAACGGATCTTTATCCAATTCTTTTTTGATAATCCGAATGGCCATTTTTTGGCGGTCGTTGCTCGGCGTGATCTTATCGAGGTCTGCTTTCGTAATGTCTTTTGGCTCTTTACCAGTACTCGCAACGATGCCGTCAATATCTTCTTTTAACCGTGAATAGTTCGTAGCGCCAAATTGTGCTTCATCCATCTTGGAGGTGTAATCACCGATCATCTGCTGATAAGCAACAAACTCACGACGCTCGGTCTCTGAAAGTCGTGTACTAGGCAATACAGAAATGTACTTGGGCTCGTATTTACGAATCAATCGAGTTACCTCTAGATTATCTTGATTTACATTTTCTCCATTGGCATTGCCCAAGAAATTCCAACCGTATACATCGCCCGCATAGCCATTGCCATCATTGTCTTTGGTGCTACCAGCCGTTTCTTTTGGATTCTTCCACAGCACTTCTTTAAGATCTTCGTGTTGAATATCAACACCACCATCCAGCACGGCAACCACGACCGGTTTAGCCGTTTTATTTTTCAAAAAGTCATAGGCCTTTTCGGTGCTGATTCCCATAATGCCATCTTTCTGAAAATCGAGATTATACCAATTCGGTGGTGGCGTATCCTTATCCTGTGCGATACTGGCATAGGGAAATATTCCCAATGCAAGATAGAGTAATGCTTTGTTTATTCTGTTCATGTGTGTGTTTTAGTATATGCTACCTATGTTAACAAAGATAATGCAATATTGTAGCGCGCATTGTTAAATAGTTTAAAAATGAAATATTTCGCTTAATTTTAGGGCAAGCAGTTAGCTCTATCACGGTATTTATGTGGCCGATTTGTATTTCATTCACCGAAGGTGGAAAAATCATCAGGCATACCAAGACAATGTTATCCTAATTGAAATAAACATGAAATTTAAAACATCATTTAGTTTGATTGCACTTACTATTATCGCAGGATCCTGCGGAACCTCAGACAAAAAGAAAAATGCGCCTCAGTGGCCAAACGATGTACAAGCACCGGTAGCGGAGATCAATCCCTATACGCGCGCTATCCACGGCGACACGGTGATTGACAATTACTACTGGCTGAACGATTATTTCAAGGAAGGGCCAGATTCGGCCAAGGTAGTCGCTTACTTGAACGCAGAAAACATCTATACGCAAGCAATGATGAAAGACACGGAAGGGTTTCAGGAATCATTGTTTAAGGAGCTGAAAGGCCGAATCAAAGAAGCAGACGAGAGCGTGCCTTACCTGAAAGATGGCTACTATTACTACCGTCGCACGGACGAAGGCAAGCAATATTACAAATTGTGCCGCAAGAAGGGATCGCTAGATGCCAAAGAAGAAGTGTTGCTGGATGTGGATAAAATGGCCGAAGGCCATGCTTACTACGCCGTGGGCGCTACGTCGATCAGTCCAGACAATAACCTATTGGCTTATGCCGTAGATACTGTGTCTCGTAGAGAATATACCGTGCAGATCAAAAACCTAAAAACAGGTGAGGTCTATGCAGATCGTATTGATCGCACCTCGGGCGGTATCGTTTGGGCAACCGACAACAAGACAATTTTCTACACTGCTCAGAATCCAAAAACCTTGCTTTCTGAAAAGATTAAAAGACATGCCTTAGGCACTGCTGAGGCCGCAGATGTGGTTGTATACGAAGAGAAAGACAAAACCAATTATATTGGGGTATCCAAATCGAAGAACGGCGCTTACATCATGATCTACTCGGGCGGTACCTTGAGCTCGGAGATGCGTTACTTACCTTCCAACGAACCGCAAGGTAATTTTAAAGTTTTCCAACCGCGCCAGAAAAATGTGTTGTATAGTGTCACACCGTTGGAAGATAAATTTATCATAGTCACCAATGAAGATGCACAAAACTTCAAGGTGATGGAAACACCATTAGATAAGACCGAAAAAGCCAACTGGAAGGTCGTCATTCCGCATCGTAAAGATGTGCTGGTGGAAGGCGTGGAAGAATTCAAAGACTTCATGGTCGTATCTGAGAGAAAGAACGGATTAACGCAATTGGCGGTGCACGATTTAAAAGCAGGCACACAACATTACTTGGATTTTGGCGAAGAGGCTTATACCGTCTATTCGGGCATTAATGCCGAGTACAATAGCGAAATCTTACGCTATGGATATACTTCTATGGTGACACCAAGCTCGACCTACGACTACAATATGCGTAGCAAGGAGAAAGACTTGAAAAAGCAACAGGAAGTATTGGGCGGCTATGATCCGGAAAAATATGAAACCAAGCGTATTTTTGCGACCGCCACGGATGGCACTAAAGTGCCAATCTCTATGGTGTACAAAAAAGGATTTAAGCAAAATGGTGAAGCGCCATTGTTATTGTATGCTTATGGTTCGTACGGTTCATCCATGGATCCTACCTTTAGCTCTACACGCTTAAGCTTATTGAATCGCGGTTTTGTTTTTGCCATAGCGCATATCCGCGGTGGCGAAGAAATGGGGCGCCAATGGTATGAAGATGGAAAGATGATGAAGAAGAAAAATACCTTCACCGATTTCATCGATTGCGGAAAGTTTTTGATCGATCAAAAATTCACTTCGACCGAACATCTCTATGCTAGTGGTGGTAGCGCCGGCGGATTGCTGATGGGTGCGATCATCAACATGGCGCCAACCTTATGGAATGGCGTTATCGCGGCAGTGCCTTTTGTCGATGTGGTGACTACGATGTTGGATGAAACTATTCCATTAACCACGAATGAGTACGATGAATGGGGAAATCCGAACGAGCAAGCCGCTTATCAATACATGAAATCGTATTCACCTTATGAGAATATTGAGGCCAAAGAATACCCGAACTTGTTAGTGACGACCGGACTACATGATAGCCAAGTGCAATACTTCGAACCAGCAAAATGGGTGGCGAAATTGCGTGCTACGAAAAAAGGCAGTAATGTTGTCTTGCTAAAAACGGATATGGAATATGGGCACGGAGGTGCTTCTGGTCGATTCGATTACCTAAAAGATTTGGCCTTAGAATATGCTTTCTTATTTAAGCTGGAAGGTATCCAAGAATAACCATCCAATAAGGGAGGTATATATAATTGTAAAAGGTTCATCTGTCGGATGAACCTTTTTTTTTGTGTTTGAAAATAAGATGATATAAATGCCAGACAGCAGCTAGAAAACGCTGGATGTTGCCATTTTCCCTTGATCCAATGATCGCATAAACTGATCGAGAATGTTGCCTAATCTGCCGGAAATCTCGCTCAGAATGCTTTCCCAATCTTTCACCGTACCATCACAATTGTCGGAAACAATCTTGATGCTGTGAAAGGGTAAATTTTTCTGATAACAGAAGCTCGCCAGCGCATAGCCTTCCATATCAAATGCCAAAGGATCAAAATGTTTAATATCTTGATAAAATGCCGTTGTGACATTAATAAATCGATCGGATGTCAATAGCGCTTCTTCGTATGGGAACTCATCCATCGGAATAGATTCAATCAGACCTTGTCCACGCAGAAACAACGTGTTTTCTAAGAAAAAACCATCCGTATAGGCATCACCTTGCGCATAATAAGCAGGATAAAGCACATGACCAACTGGATGTCTGGTAGAGCCCACCGTGCCTACATTTAATAGTAAAGGCGCAATGCCCAACTCCTTGATGTCTTCGTACAAGGTGGCGAGCGACAGCAGCGCATTGACTTTACCTACACCGATTTCATAAATGAAAGTGGATTTGTCAGTTGTCGTGAATGATAGCTCGCTCTTATTGGCTACCAAGATAATGGTTTCGATATCCTGATGAAGGATCATTTAATTCTCGTCAATATAAGGGTACTCAAATTCTAGTTCTCCTGCCTTGATCAAATTCAGAAAATTTGCGGCAGCTTCTTTCGATGCTGGGAAGTCCATAAAGGTATAGTTGCCACAGCTGATCGGATTTTGAAACGGCACTTCATAGCCTTCCTCCAATACGATTTCTAATACCTCTTGCATCAGTTCAGCTACTTGCTGTGGCGTGCGCGCTGTGCCAGCCAATACTACATAAAAACCGGTGCAACAGCCCATTGGGCCAACATAGATGACTTCATCACCTAAAATCGTCCTAATTTCTGTCGCGAAGCAATGTTCCAACGTGTGCATCACTTCTGGAGACAACATGCGTTCCGGCGAATTAGGTCTGATCATACGAATGTCGTATGTGGTATAAGTTTCTAGCTTGCTACTATCGGTAGGAGAAGCTTTCGCATAAATTCCTTGCTTCAATTTGGTATGATCTACCGTGAAGCTATTGACCGTTGCTTTTTCTTTTGTATACATATGATGCCGTTTAATGCTGTACAGCCTTTCGCCGTACAGCGGTTAAAAGTCGATTAAAATATCTACAAAAATACTAGATTATCCGCAGAAAGAAGAAAAAGCTATTATTTTAACTCTTCGTAATGCTCCACCGTAGGGAATGGATCGTAGTAATGGTGCAATAGTTTTTCCCACTCTTTGAATAATGGAGATTCTTTAAAACCAATGGTATGATCTTCCAATGTCTCCCATTCTACCAAAAGAATGTACTGATTACCTCTTTCGATACATTTGCGCAGTGAATGCGTGATATATCCTTTACTTGCACTAATATATTGGCAAGCCGTTTTGTAATCTCTTTCAAAATTGGCTTGCTGTCCCTCGATAATTTCTAGTACTGCTACTTCTAAAATCATAATTCTATTTGCTTATTGTTGTTAGTAAAGATATTAAACTTGCTGCACTGTTTCTGACGACGCGGAACAAAAATTATACTACTGATACCCCATCTCTTCCATCAGTAATCGATCCTGCTCGATGATGTCGTCGGTGTGCATCTGTGTAGACCAGATTTCTCCGTGTTGCAGATCACTGTAAACCACTTTGTACGTCGCATCTTTGCACACAGAAAAGGCCGTGTAGTAGAATTCTCCCGGGTTACGTAAGGTATATAAGATCAATTGCTCTTCCTGATCTCCTACTCTATAGATCTTCAGCAAAGTATGTTCATTGCGCACCAATTCGGCTGGGATATCAATTCCCCAGCCAATCTGATTTTCCGGCACACAATCGACAGCCGTAAGGTCTGGAAATAGCTCGCGACTAAATCGCACATCCCGATTTAAAAATTGATTAATGTCTGCTTCATTTAACGCATTCGGACTGCTAAACACTAAGCCGACCTGCGGCCCGTTCGGTGATTGGTAAACAGCATGCACCAAATGCTGCCCTTTAGAGCGTTTTTTCTTGTACCAATACCGATGATTTTTCGATGTTTGCGCTAAATAATTAGAAAAAGATCGCGTACTGTCTTCGGATTGCCATCCAATCACTTTTACTAAGCTATCTGTAGGTAAATGCGTGACAAAAAGCAATTCGACTTGCTTTGGCTTGATGCCAAAAGATCTCAGTGCCTGTACATTTTCTTTATCCAGCTCATCCATATCTATTTTCTCCGCATCTGCAGCAACACTCAAATGACTTCGCACATTATGGTAATTTGGGTCATTCTCTACCATGAAGCCATGTTTAGAGAATTCATAACTTCTGCAAGAAGTAAAAACTATTGCGGGAAGAATAGCCAAAAGTAAAACGAGGGACAAACGCATTTAGATAGGATTTAGGTTAGTTCATAGATAGCTACATCAGCTACACTAAAACTATAACGTCCCATTATCGAGAATATTTTACAAATCGCACCGTTTTCGTTGTTGTTTTTTCTCCGACTGTTTCTTTTTACGATCCAAGCGTTGAAGTATTTTGGATTTGGGAATACGTGTGGGCACACGTTTTTTGATGGGTTTTAGGGCTTCTGCCAGCAATTGAAAGAAGCGTGCTATCACCGCCTCTTTATTCTCTAGCTGACTTCTGCTTTGTGAAGCTTCCAACAATAGAATGCCTTCACTCGAAATACGATTAGACAAACCGGACAAGATCCTATTCTTCTGCATTTCGTCGAAAGCACCGGAATTATTGACGTCCCAAAAGAGCATCACCTTGCTTTCCACCTTGTTGACGTTTTGGCCGCCAGCTCCACCCGATCGGGCTGTCTTAAACCAAATTTCCTTTGTCAATTCCTCCTTATCCATTGATGTAAATATAACATTCCGCCATAGAATTATTGCAAAACAATTATAAAACCCTCCTTATCTTTGCCTCATCAGGCAAGCACCCATACACCAGCTATGAAGAGAACAATCATACTGGTACATCTACCTGACCAAGTTTAATTTTAGGAAGACGAAAACAACAGATGAAAATAGGAATAGTTTGTTACCCTACCTTCGGAGGTAGTGGTGTAGTAGCTACCGAACTGGGTAAAGCTTTAGCTTCCAGCGGACACGAGATACACTTTATCACATATAGCCAACCGGCACGTTTAGATTTTTTCTCAGAAAATCTTTTTTATCACGAGGTGGCAATGTCGCAATATCCCCTTTTTGATTATGCGCCGTATGAGACCGCGTTAGCCAGCAAACTGGTAGACGTGGTGCGCTACGAGAAGTTGGATTTATTGCACGTACATTATGCTATTCCACATGCTTCTGTCGCATTTATGGCGAAGCAAATTTTGGCGACTTACGGCATTAAGATTCCTGTCGTGACGACCTTACATGGCACAGATATTACCTTGGTCGGCAAAGACAAAAGTTTCAGTCCGGTAGTCACCTTTTCCATCAACCAGTCGGATGGTGTAACCACGGTATCGGAAAATCTGAAGCAACAGACTTTGGATTATTTTGACGTGACCAATCATATCGAAGTGATTCCAAACTTCATCGATCTTAACAGATTTCACAGTAAGAACCACGAACATTTCAAGAAAGCGATCGCGCCAAACGATGAGCGCATCATCGTTCATACATCCAACTTCCGCAAAGTAAAGCATACGGGTGATGTGGTGCGGATTTTTGAACAAATCAATCAGAAGATTCCAAGCAAACTACTCATGGTAGGTGATGGACCAGACAGACGCAATTCGGAAGAATTGGCGCGCCAACTCAATGTTTGGGAACACGTACGCTTCTTAGGAAAACAAGACGCCATTGAGGAAATACTTTCTATTGCCGATTTATTCCTGATGCCATCTGGATCCGAGAGCTTTGGCTTGGCAGCTTTGGAGGCAATGGCTTGCAAAGTGCCCGTTATTTCGTCGAACACGGGTGGTTTGCCCGAGCTCAACATCGACGGTTTTAGCGGCTACATGAGCGATGTAAGTGACGTGGAAGGTATGGCAAAACAAGGTATTCATATCCTAGAAGATGATGCTAGATTGGCAGAATTCAAAGAAAATGCACTAACCAGAGCAGAGGATTTTAAGATCTGCAAAATCGTTCCACATTACGAGCGTTTTTACGATGAGGTCATAGCCCGCGTGAAAAAAGCAGAATAAAGGTCGTTGGCCGACAAAATTGTCTTATATTTGGCTTTTGGAAACACTCCAAAAAACACATATGAAATACAAACGGATCCTACTAAAACTAAGTGGAGAAGCTTTGATGGGAGAGCAAAGCTACGGTATTGATATCAATCGTGTCCAACAATACGCCAAAGACATTCAGGAAATTCACAGCATGGGATTGGAAGTCGCTATCGTGATCGGTGGTGGCAACATTCACCGCGGACTAAGCGCGGAAAAAGCTGGAATGGATCGTGTACAGGCAGACTATATGGGCATGCTTGCCACAGTAATCAACAGTATGGCTTTGCAAGATGCGCTGGAGAAAAACGGTATGAAAACCCGTTTGCTGACGGCCATCAAAATGGAGCAAATCTGCGAACCATTCATTCGTAGACGTGCCGTACGTCACCTCGAAAAAGGGCGTGTTGTGATCTTCGGAGCAGGAACCGGAAACCCTTATTTCACGACTGATACTGCAGCTTCCCTACGTGCCATTGAGATCAATGCCGATGCGGTACTCAAGGGAACACGTGTGGACGGCATTTACACTGCCGATCCAGAGAAAGATCCTAATGCACAGAAATTCGAACAAATCTCCTTTACAGAGGTTTATGAGAAAGGATTGAATGTGATGGATATGACGGCATTCACCCTGTGCCAAGAAAACAACCTTCCCATCGTTGTTTTTGACATGAACAAAGCAGGAAACCTTAAAAAATTGGCTGAAGGCGAAGACATCGGCACCATAGTTAGTTAATAAAGATTATCAAGATATGAATGAGTTAATTTCTTTCGAATTAGACGATTGCAAAGACAGCATGAATAAATCGGTAGCACATACCGAAAATGAGTTGACAAAAATCCGTGCAGGCAAAGCCTCTCCAGGTATGTTAGATGGTGTTTTCGTGGATTATTATGGTGCTGCTACACCGTTAGCGCAGGTAAGTAATGTCAACACGCCTGATGCTCGTACGATTGTCGTTCAGCCATGGGAAAAGTCTTTAATTGGTGCTATCGAGAAAGCTATCATCGATGCTAATCTAGGCTTGAATCCACAGAATGATGGTATCGTGATTCGCTTAGCTGTACCAGCTCTTACCGAAGAAAGAAGACGAGATTTAGTCAAAAAAGTAAAAGAAGAAGCAGAACGTGGTCGCGTGTCAATCCGTAATATTCGTAAAGATGCCAACGAGTCAATCAAAAAATTGAAAAATGACGGCGTTTCAGAAGACGAGATCAAAACAGGTGAAGCCGAAGTACAGAAGCTAACCGACAGCTATATCGTTAAAGTAGATCAATTGGCTGATCTGAAAGAGAAAGATGTGATGACGGTATAAAAACCGCTCTATCAAAAAAATAAGAAAGGATTTCTAGTTTATAGAAATCCTTTCTTATTTTTGGTATAACCACAACAATAAACCCAACACAAACACATACCATGAAATCTATCAATCGCAGAAACTTCTTACGTCACTCTGGTCTTGGCTTAGCGGCCGCAGCGTTGGCTCCGCACTGGTTATCCTGTAGCTCCACAGAGGACGTTACCGGTTCGCCATTCAAAAATATTGGGATTCAATTATTCACACTACGTGATCTATTGGATAAAGATGCCAAAGATACCTTAGAAAATGTAGCAAAGGTGGGCTACAAACACGTCGAAACTTTTGGTGTCAATACGGGCAATAGTAGCTTTTGGGGAATTCCGGTAGCAGATTTAGTCAATATCCTGAAAGATAATAACCTGAAAACCCACAGCGGGCATTATGACCTCAGCAATTACCTGACAAAAGGAAGCACACAACCCGAAGACATCAATAAATACATCGAGATTGCACATACACTAGGTCAAGAGTACATTGTTGCTCCTGTTCCTCCGATGAACGATCTCAATAAATTGACCGCGTCTGATTATCAGTTTTTCGCAGAACAGCTCAATGCTGCGGGTGAATTATCGAAGAAAGCAGGCATCAAGATGGCCTATCATAATCATTTCTGGGAATTTAGACCTTTTGGCAATGGCACCAAAGGACTAGATATCTTGATTGCCTTCACTGATCCTGAATTGGTGGACTTCGAATTAGATCTTTACTGGGCCGTGAAAGCGGGTGAAAAACCACAAACCTATTTTGAAAAGTATCCGAACCGTTTCCCGATGTGGCACGTAAAAGATATGGATCGTAGCTTTAGTGATCCTTTGGTAACTCCAGAAGTAAATCCACGCACGGGGAAACGGGAGCCAATGGATCTTGGCGAAGTATTCAAACAGATCAAATACGCCGAAGTGGGATCTGGCAGTATTGACTTTGCCAATATCATCCGCTTCGATGAGCAATCTGGGTTGAAATATGCTTTTGTAGAACAAGATGAGATCTACATGCCTAACAAATTTGAGAGCATAAAGAAAAGTTACGATTACGTACAACGCAACTTAGCTAAATCGTAATTCTACTGCCATAATTGCAGTGCTTTCAAAATAAACAAGACAGAAATACTATATTTAGCTTATTCGGAGGATTGGAATATTTTTTGAGTAAGTTTCAGTAGACATTAAGACGAAAGAATATGTATTGGATTATTTTTATAGGAATTGCCGTAATCAGCTGGATCGTACAATATCGATTCAAGAGTAAATTTAAGAAGTACTCGGAAATGCCCCTTACATCGGGTTTATCAGGTGCCGAAGTAGCAGAAAAGATGCTGCGCGACAACGGATTGACGGATGTAGAAATCATTTCGGTAGAAGGACAATTGACGGATCACTACAACCCGGCCAACAAAACAGTAAACTTGAGCCCAGAAGTATACCACGGTCGTAGCGTGGCTGCTGCTGCGGTAGCTTCACACGAATGTGGACACGCTGTACAACATGCTACTGCGTACTCTTGGTTACAATTTCGCTCGGCATTAGTACCGATTGTGAGCATTGCTTCCCGCATGACTACCTGGGTACTATTGGGAGGTATATTGTTGATGGCATTTTCTGGAAACATTTGGGTATTGGCGATTGGTGTTGGTGCTTTAGCGCTTACCACATTGTTTAGCTTTGTAACGCTTCCAGTAGAATTTGATGCCTCAAACCGCGCATTAGCTTGGTTAGATGGTGCAAATATCACACACAGCACAGAAGAGCATGATGGCGCAAAAGACGCTTTGAAATGGGCCGCTATGACTTACGTGGTTGCAGCATTAGCATCATTAGCTACTTTATTGTACTACGCTTACATCCTTTTTGGACGTAGAGACTAAGTATACTAAAGCGTATAAAATTTATAAAGCCGGGGCATTGCTCCGGCTTTTTTTGTTAGATTTGCACTACGTATCATATTGCGGATAATACAGGATTATGTTTTCAAACTTACAAGACAAATTAGACAGAGCGTTTAAAGTCCTTAAAGGACAAGGTAACATTACGGAAATCAACGTGGCCGAGACCATGAAGGAGATCCGGAAGGCATTGTTGGATGCCGATGTGAACTACAAAACCGCTAAATCTTTTACCGACGAAGTAAGAACGAAAGCATTAGGTCAAAATGTATTAACCAGCATCTCCCCTGGTCAGTTGCTCACCAAGATTATGAGCGACGAATTGACCAACCTGATGGGTGGTTCAGTAACGGAATTAGAGATCACCAAAAATCCAACGGTTATCTTGATCGCTGGATTGAACGGTGCGGGTAAAACTACTTTCTCTGGAAAACTAGCCAACTTTCTACGCGAACAAAAAGGTAAGAAACCATTGTTGGTAGCGGGTGACGTATACCGTCCGGCAGCGATCGATCAATTAGAAGTATTAGGACAGCAAGTCGGCGTACCTGTTTACGTAGACCGTGCATCCGAAGATCCGATTGCCATTGCTGTAGCCGGTGTTGCCGAAGCAAAACGCAATGGTAATAATGTCGTGATTATCGATACGGCTGGTCGTTTGGCGATTGACGAGGCCTTAATGGTCGAGATCACGGCCGTTAAAGAAGCGACACAACCACACGAAATTTTGTTCGTAGTTGATTCCATGACCGGACAAGATGCCGTAAATACCGCAAAAGCGTTCAACGATCGTTTGGATTTCACCGGTGTCGTCTTAACCAAATTAGATGGTGATACACGTGGTGGTGCAGCGTTATCGATTAAATCTGTCGTCAACAAGCCGATCAAATTTATCGGTACAGGCGAGAAGATGGAAGCGCTAGATGTATTCCACCCCGATCGTATGGCTTCCCGTATCTTGGGTATGGGTGACGTGGTTTCCTTAGTAGAACGTGCACAACAGCAATTTGACGAAAAAGAAGCTGCTGAACTTCAGAAAAAAATTCGCAAGAATAAATTCGATTTCAACGATTTCAAATCCCAGATCCAACAGATCAAAAAAATGGGTAATATGAAAGACCTGATGGGCATGATCCCGGGTGTTGGAAAAGCTATAAAAGACATTGAAATCGAGGACGACGCTTTCAAACCTATCGAAGCGATCATCGATTCAATGACACCATACGAACGTCAGAATCCAGACGTTATTGATCAGAAAAGACGCGTACGAATCGCCAAAGGTTCGGGCACGAATATCGACGAGGTCAATAAGCTAATGAAGCAATTTGGTGATATGCGTAAGGTGATGAAACAAATGTCTAATCCAGGAATGATGGCTAAGATGATGCGCAATATACCAAAATCTCCAGGCAAACCTTTCTAAGAAAACGGGATACATTTCTTTTTTTTCTTGGACAAGTACATTTTCCTTAACTTTGTAGTATGGATGACCCCGCACAGTTATCAGAATATGGAAAAATACTATCTCTTGCGATAGTAGGCCTTATTTTGGTGTGTGGTACCATCTTCACAGCGAAGCTGATCTCTCCGAAGAAACCTAATCCAATCAAGCAAAGTACGTACGAATGTGGTGAAGAAGCACTCGGCACTTCTTGGGTTCAATTCAATCCAAGATTCTATGTCGTCGCCTTAGTTTTCTTACTTTTCGATGTCGAGCTGATCTTTATCTTTCCGTGGGCAACCGTTTTTGGCAATGCCGAATTTATTGCTTGGGACGGACGATGGGGATGGTTTACTTTGATTGAAATGGCGATCTTTATCGGTATTTTGGTCGTCGGATTGGTGTACGTTTGGAAAAATGGAGATCTTAATTGGATCAAACCGAAGACACAGATTCCGCGCGTGGATGTGCCTATTCCGGCATCAGCTTACGATTCCATTAACCAAAAAACATACGCTGTACGCAGCTATCAGCAAACTACTGCAGAGCAGATCGAACCGGCGAAGATCGAGAAAGCGGCTTCCGCTAAGCCTGGTTTTACACCTCGTTTCAAAAAAGCTAAAGATTAACAAGTATGGAGCAAGCAGGACAACAAGGCGGCGTGATGATCGCCAAGATGGACGACCTATTAAATTGGGCTCGACTTTCTTCCCTTTGGCCACTTAGCTTCGGAATCGCCTGTTGTGCGATCGAAATGATGGGTGCTATGGCAGCAAACTACGATTTGGATCGTTTAGGAGTGTTTCCGCGGCCTTCGCCACGACAGTCGGATGTGATGATTATCGCTGGCACCGTGACATTCAAAATGGCTGACCGGATCAAAAAATTATACGAGCAAATGCCCGAGCCGCGGTACGTGATCTCAATGGGCTCTTGCTCCAATTGCGGCGGACCCTACTGGCAACATGGTTATCATGTGGTGAAAGGTGTGGACAAAATCATTCCAGTCGATGTGTATGTACAAGGTTGTCCACCAAGGCCGGAAGCACTCATTGGCGCATTTTTAGAATTACAGAAAATAATAGAAAAAGAAAATCTGCTGAAGGAAAATATCTTCCCGCAAGCAGTAGCAAACACATAATATGGGAAAAGATTTTTATGGGGACTTACGTTTGGGTATTCTGGGCGGTGGCCAATTAGGCCGCATGCTTATCCAAGACGCGATTAATTACAACGTGAGTATTCACGTGTTGGATCCCGACCAGAATGCCCCTTGCAAACGACTCTGCAATCACTTCGAAGTAGGTTCATTATCAGACTTCGACACGGTGTACAACTTTGGTAAAGGCCTTGATATGATCACTATCGAGATCGAAAAAGTCAATGTAGATGCCTTAGAAAAATTAGAAGACGAAGGCGTCTTAGTGTATCCACAATCACGCGTGATTCGCTTGATTCAGGACAAAGGATTGCAGAAACAATTCTTCAAACAAAACGATATCCCTACCGCACCATTCCAATTTGTATCGGCCAATGAAGGCTTGCAACAAATCGACTGGTCATTCCCCTACATCCAAAAACTCCGCAAAGACGGTTACGACGGTAAAGGGGTTAAGAAAATAAATAGCGCTGCCGATCACAAAACCGCTTTCTCCGAACCTTCTATCATTGAAAAAATGGTAGATTTCGAAAAGGAAATCGGCATTATTGTCGCGCGCAATGACCATGGCGATGTGAGCACATTTCCGATGGTAGAGATGGAATTCAATCCACAAGCCAACCTAGTAGAATTTCTGATCTCTCCTTCTACCTATTCCGAAGAGATACAAGCGGAGGCCGAAGAGATCGCAAAAAAGATTGCCAACGATTTGCAAATAGTCGGCTTGCTAGCAGTAGAAATGTTTTTGACGAAGACAGGCGAGATCCTAGTCAACGAATTGGCTCCGAGACCACACAACAGTGGCCATCAAACCATTGAAGGCAATGTTACTTCTCAATTCAATCAACATTTGCGTGCGATTTTCAATTTGCCGTTAGGCAATACAGACAATCTTCAACATGCCGTCATGATCAATGTATTAGGCGAAGATGGCTACGAAGGTTTGGCAAAATATGAAGGCGTAGAAGATATTCTTGCTATAGAGGGCGTATACGTGCATCTTTATGGAAAGAAAATAACCAAACCATTTCGCAAGATGGGCCACGTCTGCATCGTAAACGAAGATCGCGAAACAGCTATCGCAAATGCCCGTAAAGTCCAATCAATCTTAAAAGTAATAGCATAATGAGTACAAATAATCCGCTAATTGGGATCATCATGGGGAGCAAATCTGATCTTCCGGTGATGCAAGATGCGATCAACGTATTGAAACATTTAAATGTCCCTTTTGAAGTATCCGTAGTATCTGCTCATCGTACGCCACAGCGTATGTTTGATTATGCGAATGCTGCCGCAGAACGCGGCCTGAAAGTCATTATTGCTGGAGCTGGCGGTGCGGCGCACTTGCCTGGCATGGTCGCTTCGATTACGCACTTACCTGTTATTGGTGTTCCGGTAAAATCTTCGAACTCGATTGACGGGTGGGATTCTATCTTATCCATTTTACAAATGCCGAATGGCATACCTGTGGCTACAGTGGCGCTGAATGCCGCAAAAAATGCAGGAATTCTGGCGGCGCAAATGGTGGCTATTGCCGATCCAAATGTGGCAGAGAAACTGATCGCTTTTAAAGCAGATCTAAAAGAGAAGGTAGAAGAATCGGCAGCAGAAGTAGAAAACACCAACTTCTAAACCGGGAGTCATACAACCAAAAAAAAATAAACGGGATAGTAAAGCCTAAATAGGCTATATACTATCCCGTTTGCAATATCATCTGATGATCTTCGATCATCTTGCGCAGGTTGCTCAAGGCATACCGCATCCGGCCTAATGCCGTATTGATACTCACCTCGGTTACATCCGCAATATCCTTGAAGCTCATATCACAAAAGTGACGCATGATCAATACTTCCTTTTGATCGTCAGGCAGTAGCTGAATCAATTTCTTAAGATCTAGATCACGTTGATCTTTGACCAACTTAGATTCGGCGTTGTCATCCGAAAATTGAAGTACCTCAAAAATATCAAATCCATCATTATTCACCACTGATGGTGCTCGCTTCTCCTTCCGGAAATGATCGATGACCATATTATGGGCAATACGCATTACCCACGGCAAAAACTTACCTTCATCATTATAACGACCCGCCTGAAGCGTGTTAATTACTTTAATAAAAGTTTCTTGGAAAATATCTTCCGCCAAAAAATCATCTTTGACCTGAAGGTAGATCGACGTATAAATCTTTGATTTATGTCGTTCTAAAAGAACCTGAAGGGCTCTTTCATCACCCGAAACGTACGCTTGGATCAACTCTTGATCACTCAATTTTTTTAGTATTTTCATAATGGTCTCCTAAGTACTAAGAGTTATATGTCCTTTTTTGCGTAGTCTTGTTTCGATAGGCGAAGTCCGTATTAGTGTTTATCAAATTGAATCAAAATATCTGACTATTCAAACATTTTGTTGTTCTTTTTAACGTTTATTCACAAAGCATTGCTACAAAAATAGCTCCACTTTTTTCAAAGTGGAGCTATTCATATCATCTATTTTGATGTATTTATTTGTACAATGGAAATTGACCCATCAATTCTACTACTTTACCGTGAATAGCAGCTAATTGTGTATCATTTCCAGCATTTACTAATGCCTCGTCGATCAATTCACCAATCTGAACAATTTCTTGCTCTTTGATACCGCGAGTTGTGATCGCTGCTGTTCCAAAACGCACGCCTGAGGTAACGAATGGAGAACGCGTATCAAAAGGAACCATATTCTTATTGGTGGTGATACCCGCTTTGCCCAATACTGCTTCGGCTTCTTTACCAGAGATATCTTTGTTACGAAGGTCCACCAACATCAAGTGATTGTCTGTACCGCCAGAAATGATGTGATAATCTTTCTCTACGAAGAATTTGGCCAAGGCAGCGGCATTTTTCTTCACCTGCACGATATAATCCATGTATGAGTCGCTCAATGCTTCGCCGTAGGCAATTGCTTTAGCTGCGATCGTGTGCTCCAATGGACCACCTTGTGTACCTGGGAATACTGCAAGATCTAATAATTGTGTAATCGTACGAACATCGCCTTTAGGTCCTTTGATTCCCCAAGGATTTTCAAAATCTTGTCCAACCATGATCATACCGCCACGTGGCCCGCGCAATGTTTTGTGCGTTGTCGTGGTTACGATGTGACAGTGTGGAAGTGGATCGGTCAATAAACCGCGCGCGATCAATCCAGCTGGATGCGAGATGTCGGCTACCACTAAAGCGCCCACTTCATCCGCTACTTTGCGAATACGTGCATAATCCCAATCGCGTGAGTACGAAGACGCACCACAGATAATTACTTTTGGTTTCTCGCGGCGCGCTGTTTCCTCCAATTGATCGTAATCGATCAACCCTGTTTCTTTTACGACACCATAGAAATGTGGCTCATACAATTTACCTGAAAAGTTTACTGGAGAACCATGTGTCAAGTGACCACCATGAGAAAGGTCAAAACCTAAGATCTTATCACCCGGCTTAAGGATCGCTAAAAAGACAGCAGCATTTGCTTGCGCTCCAGAGTGAGGTTGAACGTTCACCCATTGTGCACCGAAAAGTTGCTTAGCACGATCAATAGCGATATCTTCAATCTGGTCAACCACTTCACAGCCACCATAATAACGTTTTCCCGGTAAGCCTTCTGCGTATTTGTTCGTTAAAACGGAACCAGCAGCTTCCATCACCTGCTTGCTGACAAAGTTTTCTGAGGCAATTAATTCAATACCCTCCTCTTGACGTTTTAGCTCCTCCGCTATCAGATTAAATATAGCCTGATCTCTTTCCATATTGTATGTAAATTTTAGTAGATTTTACTCTTTTAATAATTGTGAGCAAATATACTTCTTATTTAAGAACTTATCTAAAATCTAGTGCTATTTTAATGATCTAATCAATGCAGGCACGATATCTTTGAAATGTAGCCCTATTGTCAAAAACATAGCATCCAAAATATTGTATTAAAAAATGTGTATTTTTGTTAAGGATTAAAGATTAAAAGGTAAGGATTATGAGTACAGAAAGTATAGTAGCTCCGGCACCTCTTACGTTGACGGAAGGAGCTATAAAAGAATTACGAAAACTGATCGATCAGCAAGAGATTAGTCCTGATTTTGGTTTGCGCGTAGGTGTAGAAGGCGGCGGATGCTCGGGCATGAGCTACCTTTTGGGCTTCGACCAAAAAAAGGAAGGCGATAGCGAATACAATATTGAAGGCATCCGTATTTTTATGAACAAAGGACATGGATTGTACCTTGCTGGTATGGAAGTAGACTTTAAGAACGGATTGGATGCCAGAGGATTCACTTTCAACAACCCGAATGCTTCGAGCACCTGTGGTTGCGGAAGTTCATTCTCCGCTTAGTACTTTCTTAGCGCATCCTATTTGATATACCACTCTTTGGAGTGAACTAGCAATTAAAGGCGTTTATTCTACCTGCTTAAGGGAAGAATAAATGCCTTTTTCAATCAGGGTATTTATATAAAGCTCGTCTCAAATTCGTGCGTAATATTCAACATCTGTTCGAACAAGACGCTCCATGATATAAATTCTCTTTTTCTCTCTCAAAACAACGTTCGCATCCACTTAAAAATGATATTTCAACGATCTGGAATGCAGGTTCATCCTTTCGGCGAAAATATGTAAATTAGCGACCTTTAAAAACTGATAATACAAGTCATGTACAAAGAATATAAACAACTAAATCTACCCGAAATCGGTAAGGAAGTATTGAAGCGTTGGGAATCGGATAAAATCTTTGAAAAAAGTATTTCGAACCGCCCTGCCAGCAAGCCTTATACTTTCTACGAAGGTCCTCCATCGGCGAATGGGATGCCCGGCATCCACCACGTAATGGCGCGGGCGATTAAGGATATATTCTGCCGCTACAAGACATTAAAAGGTTTTCAGGTAAAGCGTAAAGGCGGATGGGATACGCATGGCCTACCGATCGAATTGGCGGTAGAAAAAACATTAGGCATCACCAAAGAAGATATCGGCAAAAAAATCACCGTAGAAGCATATAACGAAGCTTGTCGCAACGAAGTGATGCGCTACACCGATGTGTGGAACGACCTAACGATGAAGATGGGTTACTGGGTTGATTTGGAAAATCCGTACATCACTTACAAAAATAGCTACATCGAGACGCTGTGGTTTCTATTGCAGAAACTGTACAAAAAAGGATATTTATACAAAGGATATACGATCCAACCGTATTCGCCTGCGGCCGGTACAGGTTTGAGCTCCCACGAGCTTAATCAACCGGGCACATATCAGGATGTGAAAGACACCACCATTGTCGCTCAATTTAGACTAGACAAAGGACAGGTGCATCCGTTGATCGGCACTTTGGTAGAAACTCCCGAAGAAGATGTCGCTTTCATCGCTTGGACAACTACGCCATGGACTTTACCTTCCAACACAGCTTTGGTCGTTGGCAAAAACATTGACTACGTCAAAGTGCGCACTTTCAATCAATATACCGGCGAGCCCGTATCTGTTGTGCTCGCACAAAACTTGATCAACAAGCATTTCAAAGCCGAAGGGAAAGATGCGTCGTTTCAAGATTATAAGTTAGGCGACAAAATCATTCCTTGGGAAATAGTAGCCAACTTCAAAGGCGAGGAACTGGTAGGATTACGTTATCATCAATTGATGCCGTACATCACTTCTGATGAGTTGATCGAAAAGGGTTTCCGTGTTATTCCGGGAGATTTCGTTACGACAGAAGATGGTACCGGTATCGTACACGCCTCACCTACTTACGGTGCAGACGATTTTCGGGTAGCTAAAGAGCACGGCGTACCAGCCATCTTGGTAAAAGATGAAAACGGCAAAGACGTACCAACGGTAGATCGTACAGGTCGCTTTGTCAAAGAAATCACCGACTTCGGCGGTCGCTTCGTGAAAGAAGAATATTACAGCGCCGAGGAGCGTGCAGATAAAGATTTCCGCCCAACGGATGTACTTATAGCGATCAAGCTGAAAGAAGAAAATAAAGCGTTTGACGTTAAGAAATACGAACACACTTATCCGCACTGTTGGCGCACCGACAAGCCGATTTTGTACTATCCGTTGGATAGTTGGTTCATCCGCACCACGGCCGTAAAAGATCGTTTGGTAGAACTAAATAAAACCATCAACTGGAAACCAGAATCAACCGGAACGGGTCGCTTTGGCAACTGGTTGGAAAATTTGGTGGATTGGAATCTATCGCGCTCGCGCTATTGGGGCACGCCGCTTCCGATCTGGCGTAGTGAAGATGAGAATGAAGAAATCTGTATCGGTTCGATCGCAGAGCTAAAATCGCGTTTGGAAGATGCTGTACAATCGGCTGCACTTTCTGACGAGGAGAAAGCGGTGAACCAATCTTATTTGGATAAATTCGGCACAGAAGAGCTGGATCTGCACCGTCCTTACGTGGACGATATCGTATTGGTATCTGATGGCGGACAGAAATTGTTCCGCGAGCCAGATCTGATCGACGTATGGTTTGACTCGGGTGCGATGCCATATGCCCAATGGGGATTGGATCAGGAGAAATTGGCTGCTGGCGAGGACATGCCATTCCGCCCAGATTTCTTGAATGCTTTCCCAGCAGATTTCATCGCCGAAGGTGTGGATCAGACCCGCGGTTGGTTCTTTACGTTGCATGCGATCTCGACTATGGTCAAAGATTCGGTCGCATTCAAAAATGTCATCTCCAATGGTCTGGTATTGGACAAAAATGGCAACAAAATGTCCAAACGATTGGGCAACGCCGTCGATCCATTCAGCACTTTAGAAAAATACAGCGCTGATGCCACGCGTTGGTACATGATTAGCAATGCATCACCTTGGGAAAACCTTAAATTCAATGAAGAAGGTTTGGATGAGGTACGCCGTAAGTTCTTCGGAACGATCTACAATACCTATGCATTCTTTGCATTATATGCGAACATAGACAAATTCTCGTACAGCGAGCCAGATATCGCTTTAGCCGAACGTCCGGAGATTGATCGTTGGGTATTATCGTTACTAAATAGCTTGACGCAAGAAGTGGATACATACTACAACGAATACGAGCCAACCAAAGCTGCGAGGGCAATTCAAACCTTTGTGGATGAAAATCTAAGCAACTGGTACGTGCGTTTGTGCCGTCGTCGTTTCTGGAAAGGAGATTACAGTGCAGATAAGATCTCGGCCTACCAAACATTGTACACTTGTTTGGACACGTTGTCTAAATTGATCGCTCCAATTGCACCATTCTTCGCGGATAACTTATATCTGGATCTGAACAATGCTACGAAAAAGGAATCATTTGAATCTGTGCATTTGGCTGATTTCCCTACCTTCAGCACCGAGGTGATTGATACCGACTTAGAAGAGCGTATGCGTTTGGCACAAGACATTTCGTCACTGACATTGTCATTGCGTAAGAAGACGAGCATCAATGTGCGTCAGCCTTTAGAAAAGATTTTGCTACCGGTATTGGACAGTGCTTTCCAAGCGAAAGTGGAGAAAGTACAGGAATTAATCTTGTCGGAGACAAATATCAAGCAAATAAATTTCATCACAGACACCACCGGTATTATCAAGAAAAAAATTAAACCAAATTTTAAAGCCCTTGGCGCTAAGGTAGGCAAGGATATGAAGCCTGTGGCTGCAGCAATTCAAGCTTTCAGCGCGGCCGACATTCAGGAGCTGGAAACCAACAATCAGCTGGCTTTGAATGACCTACCATACACCATTACGTTGGAAGATGTAGAAATTATTGCGGAGGACGTGGAAGGCTGGCAAGTGGCTAACTTAGGCAGATTGACCGTCGCATTGGATGTGCATATTTCGCCAGAATTGCGCAAAGAGGGTCTTGCTCGCGAATTAATCAATCGAATTCAAAATATTCGCAAGGATAAGGGATTTGCAGTCACAGACCGTATCCAAGTGACTATCAGCGACAATACGGAAATCCGCGAAGCGGTTACCGATAATTTGTCGTATATTTGCACCGAGATTTTAGCTGACGCCCTCAACTTTGGCAGTATTTCTGTAGGAGACAGCGTTGAGATAGACGAAAAGAATTTATTGCTATTGGTTGAAAAAAATTAAATTATGGAAAAATTTGAAAAAACACGTTATGGCGACGCGGAACTTCAAGAGTTTAAAGCAATTATTCTTGAAAAACTTCGCGTAGCTAAAGAGGAGCTTTCCTCATTGACCAAATCGTTAAGCAATAGCAATGCGAATGGTACGGACGATACCGCCGGTACGTACAAAACCTTAGAAGATGGATCTGCCACATTAGAGAAAGAGCAAATCAATCAGTTGGCTGCCCGTCAAAAGAAATTTATTGACAACTTAGAAGCTGCCTTAGTGCGTATCGAGAATAAAACTTATGGTGTATGCCGTGAGACTGGCAAGCTGATCCAAAAGGAACGTTTGAAGGCAGTGCCACATACGACATTGAGTATCGAAGCAAAAAACAAGCAATACTAGACATTAATTTTACAATTTAAGACTGTCCAAATAGCCGGAGGGTACTTTATTATCAAAGTAGACTCCTATATTTGGACAGTTTTACTGTTTTGTACATATACATGAAAGCCTACTCGCGTCCGTTACTATTAATCTTTGGGGTATTATTGATCGACCAACTTTCCAAATTTTGGGTGAAGTTGAGTATGACTATCGGACAGGATATCCCTGTGCTAGGTGATAAGTTTCTCATCCACTTCATCGAAAACAATGGCATGGCTTGGGGAATGGAGTTTGGTGGCGACTATGGCAAGCTTTTACTTACCTTATTTCGTATTGCAGCGATCTGCGGTATCGGCTATGGTCTGCACCACATGATCAAAAACAACTACCACAAAGGATTTATCCTGAATGTTGCTTTGATCATGGCAGGCGCTATGGGCAACATTATTGATAGTGTTTTCTATGGCCGTATTTTTAGTGAAAGCACCTTTTACGAGAAAGCGGAACTATTCCCTGCGGGCGGCGGTTACGCTTCGTGGTTTCATGGCAAAGTGGTAGACATGTTGTACTTTCCACTTTTTGAGGGCACGTTCCCGACTTGGTTTCCAGTATGGGGCGGTGAGAATTTCCTCTTCTTTAGCCCTGTATTTAATATCGCCGATTCGGCGATATCGGTTGGCGTTTTCCTGATCTTGATCTTTCAAAAAAGATATTTCAAAGAGGAAGATGACCAAAAAGAACAGAAGAAAACCATAACTGCCGAAAACTCCATCTAATACCTAAAGAATATCCTATGTCTTTTTCTCGCTACGCTTTCTGGATGATGGCACTCTTCGTACTGTTGGGCACACCTGCTGTACTAGCCCAATCGAGCAAAGCGATCTTGAAACAACACATTTATTATCTGGCTTCGGACGAAATGAAAGGTCGCGAAACAGGTAGTACACAAGTAGAACAAGCAGCGCAGTATATCGAAGCGGCATTCAAAAATTACGGTTTACAACCGAAAGGCACTGATGGTTACCGCCAAGATTTCACGGCAAAAATTACGCGTGTACCCGTGACAGATTCATTACGCGCAGCAGCGAATATTATTGGTTTTCTGGATAATGGTGCTGCGAAGACGATCGTGATCGGAGCACATTATGACCATTTGGGTCACGGCACAATCGGTGGTTCGCGCGACACGTTGCATATTGGCGAGATCCATAATGGCGCAGACGACAACGCATCCGGCGTAGCCGGGTTGCTAGAGCTGGCGCGTCACTATAGCCAGAACGAAGTGAAAGAATCCTTCAACCTGCTTTTCATTGCCTTTGGCGCTGAAGAACTGGGCTTGTTAGGTTCCAAGCATTTCACACAAAACCCTACCATTCCGTTGAATCAAATTCATTGGATGCTCAATATGGATATGATTGGCCGCTATCAGCCTGAAAATGGCTTGGCCATTATTGGCCATGGCACTAGCCCAGCATTCGTCGAGATCTTTGACGGCGTTACCAGCGACATCAAATTTTACACGAGCAAAGATGGCAACGGCGGATCAGATCAAACATCGTTTTACAAAAAAGATATTCCGGTGTTGTTCTTCCATACCGGCGGACACCCTGACTATCATATGGCCAGCGATGATGCCGATAAAATTGACTATAAAGCATTGCAATCCATCGTTGATCTGGAAATAAAAATCATCGACAAATCAATGCTTGTGGCAAAAATGCCATTTCAGTGGACCAACTAATCTACATTCGCTATGCGCGTACTCATTACCGGTTCTAATGGATTTCTCGGACAAAAGTTAGTCAAGCGATTAGCAGCCGAATCAGGCTACAGTCTATTGTGCACTTCCGGTTCAGCAGATCGTATTAGTCAAGATACTCCACACGATTTCTTACAGGTAGATTTTAGCGATCCTAAACCATTATTGGAGGCCATAGCCAGTTTCCGACCGACTCATATTATCCATACGGCCGCAATCAGCAGTGTGGATGTCTGCGAAAAAGATCCTAGGCAATGTCAAACGGTGAATGTAGATATCGTGCGCGAGTTGGCCGCTGTGGCACACAAGCAAGATATTCACCTTACCTTTCTCTCGACTGACTTCGTGTTCGACGGACAGAACGGACCTTACACGGAAACCGATACTACATCTGCCTGCAATGCCTATGGACAAAGTAAAGTTGATGCGGAAAAGGTCTTACACGATTCGGGTTGCCGACATGCGATTCTTCGAACCATCTTAGTGTATGGCACACCCAATAAAGGCAGCACTGCACGTAATCTGGTGATTTGGGCAAAAGAAGCCTTATCTAAGCAGGAAGCTATTCGGGTGGTATCCGATCAATGGCGCATGCCCACTTGGGTAGAAGATTTAGTCGAAGCCTGCCATCTGGCGGCAAAGAAACAGGCGAATGGTATTTACCATATCAGTGGTGACGAGATGTTTTCTGTGGAAGAAATCGTACGCGAAGTAGCCGATTATTGGAAGTTGGATCCGTCGCTGATCACACCGATCACAGCGCAGGAAATTGGTCAAGACAAAAATCGACCTCGAAAAACAGGTTTTATCTTAGATAAAGCCAAACGTGAACTTGGCTATACGCCTACCCTATTTCGTACATCCTTGGAGCGGATCGAGGAAGAATTAAACAGTATTTAACGAATAATGACCATGCAACAAGCAAAAACAGCCAATCACTCCTATACGGAGATGAACGAATTGGTACTCCCGAATGATACCAACACCTTTGGCAACCTGATGGGTGGAAAATTATTGTACTGGATGGATATCTGCTCGGCAATGGCCGCACAGAAACACTGCAACAATGTGGTCGTTACGGCATCGGTAGACAATGTTTCTTTCAGAAGATCGGTCAAGCTAGGTGAAGTCGTGACCATTAAAGCACAAGTTACCCGTGCATTTAATAGTTCTTTGGAAGTGCGTATGGAAGTTTTTGCACAAAATCTCCCGAAAGGTACAATGGAAAAATCCAATGAGGCGTATTATACTTTCGTAGCATTGGATGAAGATGGTAAGCCAAAAGCAGTGCCGATGCTTATTCCTGAAACCGAAGGCGAAAAAGCATTATATACCTCCGCATTGCAAAGAAGGGAACTGCGTTTGATCTTATCAGGAAAACTAAAACCAGAGAACGCAGAAGTATTGCAAGATCTGATCAAGTTATTTCAAAAAGGAGAATAGCTAACGCTTAGCTATTCCCCATTTCCACAATACGGTCAAATTCTGCTTGCTTTAGCGGCATCACCGACAAGCGGCCTTGCCTTACCAAAGCCACATCTTCCAACATTTTATCTGCTTTGATCGCTTCTAGCGTGACTGGCCGTTCAAAAGATTGTACAGGTGCCAAATCTACGACCACCCATTTCTCATCATCCGTCGTAGGATCTTGATAGAACTCTTTCACGACCTTGGCCATACCGACTACTTCCTTGCCTTCATTGCTATGATAGAAAAGCACTAGATCGCCTTTCTTCATGGCTTTCATGTTATTGCGCGCTTGATAATTGCGCACACCATCCCAAAAAGTTTGACCGTCTTCATTAAACTGATCCCAACTGTATTTGAAAGGTTCGGACTTCACTAAAAAGTAATTCATATGCAAGGAATGATTTAATCGTTTAAAAGTGGATGGCTTAGCTTTGCTGCTCTAATACTTCCATCTTCTCCGCAAAATGAGCACAGTAGTCGCGCAAATCTCCGATTACTTTCTCTGCCATTGGATCACCGCCAGAAGCGCGTAAAAAGGAATCGCCCAATGTTTGCACCGTTTCGTAAAAGAAACGCTTCATCTCATCGTACGGCATATCTTTGGTCCACAAGTCAATACGCAATGAATTCTTGTATTGCGCATCCCAAAGCGCTAAGAACATCGCTTTAGATACCATCTCGTCTGATGTTTCACCATCAGAGGAAGACCAACGGATGACTTCCGGAACATTTTTATCGTCTAACTCTACATTGAGTTTTATCTCTGCTTTCTTCATATCTCTTCTTACTAAAATTATAAACGTGTTTTTATATCAACCCCAAAAACTCATGGGTATTCATTATAGGATTTTGATAAGCACGGCACATACCGCCGTAAATAGAATAAACGTAATCTGCATCCACCATAGCTTTTGCGTATCGCGCGCCCACAGTCTACACAAAATATCAACCACCAGCACCACAATGACTAATAAGATAAGCCAGCCCCAAGAGAACAGCGCTTTGCCTTCCTCTCCTAATTCGGAGATAGCCCATACTAAGATGCATGCTAGTACGATATTTAGCGGAGACAATCTCATCGACGTTTTGCGGTTTTTTTAGAGCTTCGTTTGTTGCCGCCGCTGCCAGACTTAGACTTCTTTGGTTTCGGGGTGAATTTTTTCTCGTGAAATGCTCCTTTGAAGTCTGGATTTTCCTTACGCATCTGCATATCAATCTCGCGCGCAATAGCTTGCCTTTCATCAAATCCCGTTGGCTCCACAATCACACCTTCAGGCAGTTCCAGTACTGGAATGGACTGCCTAATGAGCTTCTCGATTTTCTTGACGTAATATTCTTCGGCCGGATTGCAGAATGTAATCGCATCACCATTATTAAACGCTCTTCCCGTACGGCCAATGCGGTGTACATAATCTTCGATTACAATAGGTACATCAAAGTTGATGACATGACTCACATTGGAAACATCCAAACCGCGCGCCGCCACATCCGTTGCGACAAGAATACGTACATCACCTTCTTTAAAAGCATTGATTGAGTTTATGCGTGTATTTTGTCCTTTGTTGGCATGGATAACACGCACTTCATCCGAACTATATTTGCGATCGAGGTACACGAAAATATTGTCCGCTACGGTCTTGGTTTTGCAGAAAACGATCACTCGGTGAAAAGCTTCGTCGTCTTTAAATAAAACCTGTAGTAAATTAAGCTTCGTTCTTAGGTTAGGAGCTTTATATAGCACCTGCGTGACAGTAGATGCGGGTGTTGCTTGTTCTGTGACTTCAATCACCGTTGGAAAGGCTAGAAAATCGCCGGCTATTTTGCGCACCAGCTCACTCATGGTCGCCGAAAAAAGCATATTTTGCCGTTTTCGAGGTAACACTTCTAGAATGCGGTGAATTTTACCGATGAATCCCATGTCCATCATCTTATCGGCTTCGTCCATCACCAAAAATTTAATCATTTTGGTCTGGATATGCTGGGAAAGATAAAGATCTAGGAAACGACCCGGTGTCGCGACGATAATGTCACACCCTTTCTCTAATTGCTCTTTTTGTGTTTTCGGCCCTAAACCGCCATATAATAATACCGTACGCAGATCGAGGTAAGTAGAAAAAAGACGAATTTGCTCTTCAATCTGCATCGCCAGTTCTCTGGTTGGCGATAAGATCAGCGCTCGCGGATGATCGCCTTGGGCGTATTTTAATGCCATTAACAACGGCAATACAAATGCCGCTGTTTTTCCGGTGCCCGTTTGGGCAATCCCCATAACATCTTGTCCTGACAGCAAAGGCGTAATCGCCTTTTGCTGAATCTCGGTAGGCACAGTATATCCTGCCTCCGCAATTGCGTTCAACAGTTGTCTGTTGAGTTTAAAATCTTCAAAAGATGCCATCGTACAAAGATAGTAAAACCTATGACAACCCGTAGAATAGGATGCTCACCGCATAGTCATATCAATGGGTTTTGTTTTCAGGATTATTTGCGCGAATTTTGTCAACACTATATAAACACAACATACATGAAAAGAATAACGTTTATCTTACTGCTATCCGTAGTAAGCCTTGCTGCTTGGGCAGACGAAGGAATGTGGTTTTTGATGCACCTCAAAAGGCTAAATGAAGCCGACATGCAGAAAAAAGGACTACAGCTAACCGCAGAAGAAATTTACAGCATCAACAACTCGAGCATTAAAGATGCCATTGTACAATTCAATGGCGGCTGTACGGCAGAGATTGTGTCTAAGACAGGTCTAGTATTCACGAATCACCACTGTGGTTATGGCGCGATCGCGGAGCTATCTACGCCAGAGAAAGATTACTTAACGAATGGCTTTTGGGCACAAAACTACCAAGAGGAATTAAAGCCGAAATCGCTTTACGTACGTTTCTTTGTACGCATGGATGATGTTTCAAAACGTATCTTAGGTTTGGTGAACAATAGCATGAGCGAGAAAGAGCGCGAGCAAATCATCAACAAAGAAATCGCAAAGATCGAACAAGAAAACAGCGAAGGTGGTAAATATGTGGTATCCGTACGCCCTTTTTACAATGGCAATGAATATTACTATTTCGTATACCAAGACTATACTGATGTCCGATTAGTAGGTACGCCTCCCAACAGCATTGGGAAGTTTGGTGGCGACACGGATAACTGGGAATGGCCACGCCACACCGGAGATTTCTCGGTTTTTCGTGTATATGGCGATAAAGACGGTAATCCAGCAGCATACTCTACAGAAAACGTACCTTTAAAACCAAAATACTCGTTGCCAATTAGCATTAAAGGAATCAAAGAAGGCGACTTCTCGATGATTTTAGGTTACCCTGGCAGAACCAATAGATGGATGAATGCGGCCGGCATTGATCAAAACGTGAAATTTGCGTATCCGGCTTGGGTGGAAGCCTCAAAAGCAGGTATGGATGCCATGAAAAAACACATGGATCAGCATCAAGAGGTTAAATTAAACTATGCGTCTACATATTCTGGCGTAGCCAATTACTGGAAAAATCGTCAAGGTATGATCGATGCATTGACCAAACATGGCACTGCGGCTACCAAACGTAAGCAAGAAAAACGTTTTCAAAAATGGGCAAATCGTCCAGAAAATAAAGAATTGTATGGCCAAGTATTGCCTACAATTAACGCATACTATGCAGCTACGAATGCAAAAGCGCGCCATGATAATTACCTGACTGGATTATTACGTTCTTCGTCTTTAGCGGCTATTCCTTCTTCATTAGGGAATGGATTGATCCAATACAGTCAAGAGAATGAAGCCAAGCGCCAAGAAATGCGTCCTCGCTTGGAAGCCTACATCACAAATAACTACGAGAAGATGTACTTGCCGTTGGAGAAAGATGTATTAGCGAGCGAATTGAACTTGTATACAGCCAAAGCAGGCGATGTTGCTCCTTATTTTGCGACAATGGCCAGCAAAAATCAAGGTAATTTTTCAGCAGATATTGACGCTGCCGTGGAAAAAAGTCTTTTCAAATCGATGGAAAGTCTTCATACTTTCTTAGATAATCCTGACGCCGCAACGGTAGAAAATGATCCCTTGTTTCAACTATCATCTGCCTTAATGCAGAAGTATCGCGAGACCTCTCCAGAGCTCGAAAAAGAGAAAGATGCGTTCCAAACAGCGCAACGTCTGTATGTGAAAGGCGTTTTGGAGATGGATCCAAAAGGAAAATATTATCCTGATGCAAATTCTACTTTACGCTTAACTTATGGTAGTATTCGTGCCCTTCCTAAAGATAAACGTAATGATGCTAAGGTGAATAACTACACCACATTAACAGGCACAATTGCGAAGTATATACCTGGAGATGAGGAGTTTGATCTTTCAGAAAAATTGATAGAGTTAGAAAAAAACAAGGACTATGGACGCTACGCAGATAAGGCAGGACACTTGCCTGTTAACTTCCTTAGCGACCAAGATATTACTGGTGGAAACTCCGGATCTCCTGTTTTAAATGCAAAAGGTGAATTAATTGGCATTGCATTTGACGGTAATATTGAAGCAATGGCGGGAGATGTGATATTTGACCCCAAATTGCAACGTACTATATCTGTTGATATACGCTATGTGTTATTTATCATTGATAAATATGCTGGCGCGAAAAACATTATTAACGAGCTGACAATTGTAGATTAACAGGTCCTAAAGGCACATTGATAAAAAAACTAAAAAATTACTTTTTAATAGAACCTTTTGTATATTTATCCTATCTTAGGATCACATCTAGATAAAAAACGACTTTTATATTAATTATTTATTATTGTATTCAAACATGAAAAATTTCAATCAACTAAAAGACCTTCTTGCTTCAATCGAAGGTGACGCTGACAAGTTCTTCAACAATGGCAACGCCGCTGCTGGAACACGTGTACGTAAAGGACTACAAGAAATCAAAACTTTAGCTCAGGACATTCGTAACGAAATTACTGCAGCTAAAAATGATGCAAAGAAATAAGGCCTAACACCTTAATCTTAAAGATAAATGAGCTCAGTACCAAAAAGGTGCTGAGCTTGTTTGTTTTATTGGAAGGTTGATAAGGTTCAGGAAGTTGATATAGTTGATAGCGCTCAGGAAGTCTGTAGTACTCCGACTCATTATTAACCTAAGAATGGGATCAAAAACCGTACACCAAATTGCCCCACCCTCGTGCCTCGGGTGTGCAATGAAGTGGTTAGATGGCACAAAAAAAAAGCAAAGACGAATTCGTCTTTGCTTTCAATAATATACTTTGCGGGTACTAAAGCCTTAATCAAAAATAATTAAGCCACTATTTCCTCACCTACAAACTCATCGTATAATGATGCAAATGCTTCATAATCCTCATCACCTTGTGTAGCGTGTAAGCGAATACCTTGCTCCTGCACGTGCTGCAGAATCGCATGATCTTCAGGCAAACCAGCGTTAATCACCACATCGGTAAATGCAAGCGCTCCTTTGTATAGATCTGTTTGCGATCCATCGCCATATTTACCCGCATCTTCTGCAGATAAATCCGATTGACCAGCCATCTCTCCTAATTTGGACGTCAAAGTATCTCCGGATTGAAAATCCTCTTCGTACAAAGAGTAGATAATCTTCGTATCCTTAAATGCCGGATCCTGATTATATACATTTTTGATGTAAGCAGGAATCATCGCAGAAAACCAGCCGTGGCAATGAATGACATCAGGAGACCATCCTAATTTCTTAACGGTTTCGATCGCACCTTTGCCGAAAAACAAAGCGCGCTCGTTGTTATCGTTAAAAAATTCGCCCTTGTCATCGCGGAAAATCTTCTTTCTTTGGAAATAATCTTCATTATCCAAGAAATACACCTGCATACGTGCTGCTGGCAAAGATGCCACTTTAATAATCAAGGGATTATCATTCCCATCCACTACGATGTTCATACCTGATAGACGAATAACCTCGTGAAGCCTATTTCTGCGCTCATTGATACATCCGAAGCGTGGCATTAGGATACGGATTTCGAATCCGCGTTCTTGCATTGCTTGGGGTAATTGGCGTGTGATTTCAGAAATTTTGCTTATTTCGAGGAAAGGCGACATTTCATGGGTTACAAACAGTATTTTCGTTTTTGCCATCTCCACTTACTTTTTTTGTTTTGATAAATAAAATCGGTTTACAAAGATACGAAATTTTATCATTTCTACCAATCTATTGCTACTCATGGTTTTATATTACCAAAAATAATCCGCACCTTAGCGGGCTATTTTATCCAATACACACGTGGAAATTTTCGTTACGGCAAGCGCACTAAAGCAACATTTAGCAACCCTCCAGCAACAACATAAAAAGATTGGCTTTGTACCGACCATGGGCGCATTGCACGACGGACATATTTCATTGATACAAGCAGCAAAAGCTGCGACAGATGTGGTTGTATGTAGCATTTTCGTCAATCCCACGCAATTCAACGATCCCAAAGATTTAGAAAAATACCCACGCCCGATTGAGCATGACAAAGCATTGTTAACGGCAGCAAATTGCGATATTTTATTCTTGCCAGAAGTAAACGTCATGTACCCAGAAAATGACCCACATTGGGAGATCGATTTAGGCAATCTCGACCAAATCTGGGAAGGCGAACATCGCCCTGGTCATTTCCAAGGGGTGACGCAAATTGTGTACAAATTATTTCAATTGGTGAATCCGGATATTGCTTTTTTTGGTCAGAAAGATTTTCAGCAGGTCATGGTGATCCAACGCATGATTGCAGAAAAGGCTTTAAGTGTAAAACTACATATCGTACCGACACTTCGCGACGCACATGGACTAGCATTAAGCTCCCGCAATGCCCGCCTTTCGCCTACCGGAATAGAAAAGGCATATGCTATATCTAAGGCATTGCGCCATATCCAGCACTATTCACGAGAAAAAGACGTGAACACGCTGATCGCGGAAGCAACTGCATTGCTCCATGATGTAGACGGATTAGAATTGGAATATCTAGCGATTTGCGAAACCACTACATTGGAAATTAGCACCAATATAGATCCTAACAAAGATTATGTGGTGCTTGTTGCGGCATGGTTAGAAGGTGTGCGGCTGATCGACAATATGCTCCTGTAGTAATCCTGTTTTGTTTTCGTCAATACAGTGTAAATAGAAGAATTCACAAGCGGCTTCCTATTTCAACACTATCGAAAAAAGCCGTAACTTTGCGCCATGATGATCGAAGTGATGAAATCCAAGATCCACCGAGCAAAGGTGACGCAAGCCGAATTGAATTATGTCGGCAGTATCACTATTGATGAAGATCTAATGGATGCGGCTAATATTATAGCCAATGAGAAGGTGCAGATTGTAAATAATAATAATGGTGCTCGTTTTGAGACTTATGTGATCAAAGGCGCCCGCGGCTCTGGTACGGTTTGTCTAAATGGCGCAGCAGCGCGATTGGTACAAGTTGGCGACGTAGTTATTATTATTTCTTATGCTTGGATGACTCATGAAGAAGCAAAGCAACATGAACCAGCCTTAGTGTTCCCAGATGATCACAATCAATTGATCTCTTAAAGGGATAATTTCTCCCTTACGAAATACAAAAAAACAAAATGGTATTCTGTAGCAGAATACCATTTTGTACGTTTACCGGATAATAAGTAAAACAAACATCTTCTATGAAATTTTTTAATTTAGCAACGACGTTGCTAGTAGCATGTGCAGCGCTATTATTCTCGTGCTCTTCCGATAATATGAATTTAGAACCTTTTGACGCGGAAGCGCAATTAGCTTTGGAGAAACAAACGATCAAAGCTTTTGCAGCGAGAGAATATCCTGATGCTATTGAGGATAGTACCGGGATTTGGTATGAATTATTAGATACCGCCGAAACAGCTACATTTAATTACAAATTCAATCAAAATGGCACGCAGATCATTCCTAACATTACAGTAAACTACAGACTTCAATTGCTGAATGGCACGGAAGTCGATAAAAACCAAACAGCCGAAGGTTTTACTACCCGTCTGAATAATGTTATTCCAGCATGGCAAATTACCTTTTTCCCACGTGCTATAGGAAATCAAAAACATCTGGGATTGATTGCACGCGGTCTACAGCCGGGCGACACCATACGAATTATTACCCCATCATATTACGCTTATAAGAACAGCAATAACCCGAGGATTCCAGCAAACTCGCCGCTGATTTTTGAGATTAAAGTTCTCAAAATAGTAGACTAACATGATAATGTATTGATGCCCTAATTAGGGCATCAATACAAATATTGCTAATACCTTAGACGCTTCATCTTTCAATTCTAAGCGATCATTTTGGATTTCGTAACTTTTTACCAAAGGAATAATCTTACCTAATCCTTTCTCCACATCCATATTCTCGCACCACATCTGAGTAGACATTCCTCTAGAAAAAGTCAGTTTGTTATCTTTCTCTAGCTTGTACTCACCGCCAATTCCATTACAACCAGTTACCGCACTGTAACGCTTTTCAGCGGACGTAAATGTTAAGGAAGGCACTCTATCCCCGATCTCGGCAGGAACTGCTTTTCCTTCTAATTCCGCTATTCTCCAAGTAACGTTTTCCAATTTGCTCACAGACTTATCGGATTCACTTTTCTTAAATAAACTACAAGCCATGAGTAGTACACTTGCCAACATTAAGGCAGTCCAAAAATAATATTTCATAATTGTTTCTTTTTTTTCACGAAAAGATACGAAGAATCTGATAACATTGCTACATAAAAACGACAATATCTATCGACATTTACACGACTTTATCGAAGCGTTTTTGCTAAGTTTGTATACAATTAAGAATTGTTCTAAAACAGTTGCAAGAAATTCTAGCTCATATCATCCCGCCCATAGCGATATTCCTATTTATCGCTGGCTTTACGTTGTTTGCCGTATATGCAGAACGCAAAATCGCGGGTTTTGTTCAGGATAGACTTGGGCCAATGGAAACGGGTAAGCATGGATCTTTGCAAACCATTGCTGATATTCTAAAACTTTTACAAAAAGAATTCATCACACCGACGGTAGCCGATAGGATCTTGTTCGCGCTCGCTCCAATTGTGATTTTTATAGCGGTTTACATTGGTTTCAGTGTAATACCTTGGGCACCGGGTTTTGCGCCAGCGAATACAAACACGGGCTTATTTTTCATTATGGCTGTGATTTCCATTGATGCACTGGGCATTTTGATGGCGGGTTGGGGTTCGAATAATAAATATTCCTTGTTAGGCTCCATACGCGCGATTGCGCAGATGCTATCTTACGAAATTCCAATCGGACTTTCCCTTATCGCAGTGGTGATGCTGTCGCAAACCTTGAATCTTAACGATATCGCCTTCAATCAAGGTATTTTGGCGACGCAGGATATTAAATTTTTGGGCATTTGGAATGTGAATGAGATTGGTGGTGTTTTGGCTTGGCATGTTTTTCAAGCGCCCCACCTCCTATTTGTCTACGTTATTTTCTTCATTGCTACTTTGGCCGAATGTAATCGTGCGCCTTTCGACATTCCAGAAGCGGAAAGTGAATTAATTGGCGGTTTCCACACGGAGTACGGTGGTATTCGCTTTGCTTTCGTGTTCTTGGCCGAATATGCGATGATGTTTTTGGTATCGATGCTAGGCGTCGTGCTTTTTCTAGGCGCATGGAATACGCCGTTGCCCAACATTGGTGCCTTGCAATTGGCGACTTGGACTACGGGTTTGTATTGGGGTATTTTCTGGACAATCTTTAAATCAACCCTTATAGTGGGCGTCCAAATGTGGATTCGTTGGACGTTACCGCGATTCCGCGCCGACCAATTGATGAACTTGTGCTGGAAGATTTTAATTCCGGCTGCTTTTGTTGGCATGGCCATTTCGGGATTGTGGCGTATATTGGTGATGGTATAATTTAAAATGTGCCTGTGATCTTAAAAACTACTCTATATGGATTAAAGACTGCTGTCAAAGGATTACTTCTGACGGTGAGACACTTTTTTGCCGCTGGCAAAAAAAGAGAAAACCTGGATATCCGCGAAGATGGTTATTTCGATAAACAAGAGGGTACGGTCACCATTCAGTTTCCGAAACAAAAGATTCCTATTCCAGAAGTTGCGCGCTATCAGTTGGACGTAGAAATGGACGATTGTATTGTCTGCGATCTTTGTGCTAAGGCTTGTCCGGTAGATTGTATTGCCATTGAATCGATCAAATCGCCGGAGGCGATTGGTAAAACCTCGGATGGCAGCGTAAAAAGATTGTACGCCGAGAAATTTGAGATTGACATGGCCAAATGCATGTACTGTGGATTATGTACGGTGGTATGCCCTACGGAATGTATTACCATGACCGATCAATACGACCGCACCACCACCAAATTAACGGATTTGATTTACGGCTTTGGCGAAATGACAGATCAAGAGATCGTACAACGAAAGGAAGAATGGACACGTTTTCAAGCTGAGAAGGAGGCGGCAAAATCTAAAAAATAATGGACTTATTTCTTTTTTACGCTTTTGCTTTCTTAGCGATTACCAGCGCCTTGTTGGTCGTGAGTCTCAAAAATACGGCTCGTGCGCTTTTCTTATTTTTTATTGTGCTATTTGCCATGGCGGGATTGTATCTCTTTGCATTAGCAGATTTTGTCGCTATTACGCAAGTGCTGGTATATGTAGGTGGCGTACTGATTTTGATGATCTTTGCCTTTATGTTGAGCAACAAAGAATTGTTGAGCGATCTGCAGGATCTTTCCGGATCCTTCATCACATTACCCAACTGGCAATCGCTCGCACTTTCACTCGGCTTTTTGGGTTTGATGAGCTACGGCATATGGCAGTGGGATCAAGCGTATTCGCCAGCTTGGATGGAACAGAATATAAGAACAGGACAGATTATCCTTTCGCGAGATAACAATATCAATCAGCTGGGCATGATGTTCATGTCACGCTATATACTGCCTTTCGAGATTATTTCGATCTTTCTGATGATGACCTTGATCGGTGCAGCGCATATTGCCAGGAAGGGGGATGAAGCGTGATTCCGATTACACATTTCTTAGTAGTAAGTGCTTGTATCTTCTGCATTGGTTTGTATGCCGTGATCTCCAAACGAAACGCGATCATGATTTTGGTCGGTATTGAGCTCATGATCAATGCGGCCATTCTCAATTTGGTAGCCTTCGGCCGCTATGATAAAGCGGACTACGGCGGACAGGTATTTGCCTTATTTGCGATTGTGCTCGCTGCGGCGGCGGTCGCTGTAGGCTTGTCGATTATACTAATGACCTACCGAAAATATAAAACCATTAATCCAGACCAAATCACCGATCTGCGCGACTAATGACGAATTTGCTACACATATCGCCCATATATGCCAGCTTAGCGGTGCTGCTATTTCCATTAGCGGCATTTCTTTATCAAGCTTTGCGCGGCAAACAAGATCAATCGGGCATCGTAGGTTTGTTAGCTATTCTATTAAGTACCGCAGCAAGTGCCTTTTTCGTCTTTTTCCCTATTTGGCAACAAGCGCCTGTGGAAGCCTCCGTTTCTTGGTTTACGGTCGGAAAACATACTTTTTCAGCGGGCATTCTGTTGAATAACTTGACGGTGCTGATGCAACTGTTGGTCTGTATCATTGCCTTGCCAGTACATATTTATTCTCGCGTATACATGAAAGGTGATCCGGGCATTCACCGTTATTGGATGTATCTCAGCCTTTTTTGCTTTGCGATGTTGGCGCTTTGCGTAGCCAATAATTTATTATTGATGTACGTATTTTGGGAATTGGTAGGCTTTGCATCTTACCTACTCATCGGATTTTGGTTTACCAAGGATGCCGCTGTACAGGCCAACAAAAAGGCATTTATCGTGAACCGAATTGGTGATATCGGCTTCTTAATTGGTATTGCCTTGGTGTATGCACACATGGGAACGTTAAACTTGTCCGAACTATTTGGCAAGCAAAGCCCCCTTTTTGAACAGATTCCTTTATGGCATACCGAGCGATGGATGAGCTATGCTGGACTCGCTTTTTTTGTAGGAGCGATGGCCAAATCCGCACAATTCCCATTGCACGTTTGGCTGCCTGATGCGATGGAAGGACCAACTTCGGTATCGTCACTTATTCACGCGGCAACAATGGTCGCGGCCGGAGTATTTTTATTGGCTACAGTATTTCCATTGTTCAACGAAAGTATACTTTTAGTCATCGCTATTATTGGCACGATTACCGCCCTTACCGCATCGTACTTTGCGCTGGCGCAACAGGATATCAAAAAAGTATTGGCCTTTTCGACCATATCACAGCTTGGATTTATGGTGGTTGCCGTCGGAATTGGCGCTTGGAATGCCGCGATCTTCCATTTGGTGACGCATGCCTTTTTTAAATGTTTACTTTTCCTTTGTGCGGGAGCGATCATTCATGAGATGGCGCATGCGATTCCAGCTGCCGCAAAAGTAGATCCACAAGATATGCGCAACATGGGCGGATTGCGTCGCTTTATGCCATATACATTCATCTTAATGGTGATTGCTTCCCTAGCCTTAGCTGGATTCCCCCTCACTTCGGGGTTTTTATCCAAAGATTCGATCATCATCGCGGCTTTCGAATGGGCGGTCGAGCGTGGCGGTGCTTACCTTATTATTCCGGTTGTATTGGTAGTGGTGAGTTTTCTTACGGCATTTTACATCGGGCGAATGATTTTCAAAGTGTTTTTTGGAAAACCCAAATTGTGGAGCGATGAAAAGGTTACGGTATTTCATGAAGCGCCGAAAGGGATGTTGATCCCGATGGCTTTTCTTGGCTTGTGTTCGCTTTTCTTTGTTTTCTCGTTCAATCCAATTTCCCACCAAAACGCCGCCCTGATGCAGGGCTTGACCTTACTGACTGGATTTCAACCGATCGATTCGCTGCATATGTTTATTCCCATCGTACTCATTACAGGCTCTGCCATTGGCTGGTGGCTTGGCTACCGCTGGTACGTACAAGGAAAATATCCTTTTCAAGAAAACAATGCTTGGGTGCAGCACGTGCAGAAACAAGCTTATATCAACGAATTTTATCAGCTCATCATCGTGCGCAGTACGTTGTATCTTTCACGAGGATTATATTGGTTTGATCATTATATCGTAGACGGATTGACCAATGGAGCAGCTAGCGTGACACGGGCGATTGGCCGCATTTCAGCATGGATAGATCGTAATCTGGTTGATGGATTAGTTAATTTAGTAGCACAGACGAGTTATTACGCTGGTCATTTGCTACGCTGGGTGCAAAATGGACGCTTACAAAACTATATGGGTTTTGCGTTTACGATGGTTTTATTTGGCATACTTTATTTGGTTTTAAGATAACATGGGATTTTTATCTATACTCATATTCCTACCCTTACTCGCGGCATTAGTGATGTTATTACTGCCCAAATCTGCGGCAGGGAGTGCGAAATACTTGGCTTTAGCTGCGACAGCTGGGCAACTGCTGCTAACCGGATACCTGTATGTGCATTTTGACACCGCGCAAGCGGGCATCAATGATGTCAATAGCTTCCAATATGTAGAGCAGTTATCGTGGATTCGTTTGCAGATCGGTGCCGATAAGTTGTTGGAAATTGACTATTTCTTAGGATTAGATGGTTTGTCGCTACCCTTGATTGTACTAAGTGCGGTCGTGATGCTGATGGCCATTGGCGCATCGTGGAATATCACGAAAAGTGTCAAAGGTTATTTTGCTTTGCTGATGCTTTTGAATACGGCAGTGATGGGCGTATTCTGCGCATTGGACTTCTTCCTGTTTTATGTGTTTTATGAGGTGATGCTCTTGCCACTTTATTTCCTAATCGGAATCTGGGGTGGCGTCAGACGGGAATATGCCGCCGTCAAGTTTTTCATTTATACGCTCTTGGGCTCGGTGTTTATGCTATTGGTGATCGTCGGTTTGTATTTCTCGGTAACCAATCCAGCGACAGGTGCGAACACGTTCAACATGTTGCATATGATGAATCCGGCTAATTATGGGGAGGAATCATTCTTTGGCTGGGTGCGTAATTTTCACGAAATATTTGGCATTCCAGCTCGCTTGATCGGTTTTGCGATTTTATTTATCGCCTTCGCAATCAAAGTTCCTATTGTACCCTTGCACACTTGGCTTCCCGATGCACACGTAGAGGCTCCTACTCCTGTTTCCATTATATTAGCCGGTATTCTATTGAAAGTTGGTGGATACGGTATTTTACGCATCTGTATTGGGATATTCCCAGATATGGCAGCGCTCAGCAACTGGTGGCTGGGATTAATCGGCGTGATATCCATTTTGTATGGCGCATTTAATGCGTTGGCACAAAAAGATCTTAAACGTTTGATTGCCTACTCTTCCGTTTCACACATGGGTTTTGTGTTGCTGGGTATCGCGACACTGACGACCGAAGGTATTTCTGGTGCGATGTTCCAAATGATCAGTCACGGTTTTCTATCGGCCGCCTTATTCTTTTTGGTTGGCGTGATCTATGACCGCGTGCATGATCGGAATATCTACAATTTCCGCGGCTTGGCGAGTCATATGCCACGATACACCGTGTTTGTGGCCATTGCTTTTTTCGCTTCGCTAGGTCTTCCGGGTTTTTCAGCTTTTATTGGCGAAGCCTTTGTCATTATTGGCGCATTTAATAGCGAATCGGTGGGAACGGGACTGCCGCGTTGGATGGCCGTTGGAGGTTCAATCGGTATCTTGCTGAGTGCGGTTTATTTCTTATGGACTTTGCAGCGCATGTTTTTCGGACAAACCCGATTTAAAGGTGGTGAGGAGTGGGCGACGGCATTGACTGACGTGACCGTACGCGAACAAACCATCTTGTATCCAGCTTTAGCATTGGCTATTATTCTAGGTATCATGCCTTCCTTGGTATTTACACCGCTTAATGAAAGTGTGATGCGTCTAGTTTCTGTGGTTTCATCATTTCTATAGGCCTTCGTAACTATGTATGAATTCGCTCCTCAGATTACGCCTATCATTGATCACATTATCGATTCGGTTCGTTCTTTCCGACCCGAGATCGCGATAAGCATTGCTTTTATAGGCACCATATTCTGCAGCCTTTTTGCTGATCGGTATTGGAAACAAGCCTCTTTTAGCGTTTTCCTAATTGGATTACTAGCTGCAGGTTACTTGACGTACACCCAAAACACAGAAAACATACCGGTATTCTTCGACATGCTGCGTATCGATACTTTTTCTCAGTATGCGCGATTAATCATCCTGTTTGCAGTGACCATTATTGGTCTATACATTCAGCAATATGGAAGTTACCAATTGCCAAAAAAACGCTTGGGTGACATCTACTCTATTTTGTTAGCCACGACCTTGGGATTGCATTTATTGACTTTGACCACGCATTGGATTATGGCATTTATTGCTGTAGAAATGGTGTCTATTGGTTCTTACGTACTCGTCGCCTACTTTGCACAAAACAAAAAAGAGTCCGAAGCGGCGATGAAATACGTCTTGTTTGGATCTACTTGTGCCGCGTTTATGTTGTACGGACTGTCGTTATTGTATGGATTCACCGGTTCATTAGATTTCAGCAGCATCGCGCAGATGAAAGGCTTGATTGCTGCCCCAATGGTATTGAGCACCGTAGCGCTGCTTTTCGTCTTTGTAGGCATTGGCTTTAAGTTGGGTTTCGTGCCCTTTCACGTTTGGACGCCCGATGTCTATGAAGGTGCTCCTACTCCAATTACAGCTTTCTTGGCCACGGTACCAAAGGTCGGTGCCATTGTATTATTTAGTCGACTGATATTAGCGTGGACGGCAAGTCCATTTTATTTTGGAGAAGTGACTTTGCATTTCTTGTGTTTTGTGGCTATCGTCACGATGCTGATTGGTAATTTGGTTGCATTGCGGCAGCAAAATATCAAACGACTTTTAGCCTATTCATCCGTCGGGCATACGGGCTTCCTCTTGTTGGCGGTACTGAGTTACGTACATCATGAGCCCGAAGTGCTGTTCTTTTATTTGGCGACCTACACCTTGATGAATTTAGCTGTTTTTGGCTTCATCATGATCTTGGAAAAACAAACCGGATCTGCCTATCTAGCCGATTATGCTGGCTTGGGCAAGCGCTTTCCCCTCGTGTTCACAGGGCTTACCTTTGCCGGAATATCGCTCGTTGGCCTTCCGCCAACCGCAGGCTTTGTTGGAAAACTATTGGTCTTTACCTCAATCTTCGACATCTATCAGACCTTGGATCAATCGCTGTATTTGTATTTATTGATTGTCGGTGTACTGACCTCGGTCATATCTTTATTCTATTATCTCAAGATTCCGCTTTACGGTTTTCTTCGGCAAGCATCTTCTGGTACTATAATGGATTTAAGCAACAGGATTTCCTGTCCTATCTATGGAATTGCCCTGTTTTTCACAGTGCTGTTACTAGTCTTTGGTCTATTCCCCGATTTGCTATTAGATTTCTTCCGCCTTCCATGATATCAGGTTTATATCGCTGATTTTCTTTCACTCATCTGGCATTTAGACGATATAATTATCGGTTATAATAGTAAATTTGTGCACAGTAAAAATACTCACGCATACAGGCAATGATTAAGAAACCACTTTTCCCATACAATCCAAAATATCCTTCTGTAGCCGATTTAAAACGCCGTGCTAAATGGCGTATTCCAAAATTTGCTTTCGACTATCTGCAAGGAGGCTGTAACGAGGAGCTTAATCTGGAGCGTAATGAGTCGGATTTTGACAATATCTACCTGAAACCGCATTATTTGAAAACCGGCGGCGAGATCGATATGTCCGTCGAGTTATTTGGTCGTACCTACAGTGCGCCATTTGGTATTTCGCCGATTGGATTGCAAGGATTGATGTGGCCCAATGCGCCAGAAATTTTGGCAAAAGCTGCCGCAAAACATGATATTCCATATACGTTGAGCACCGTATCTACTTCGAGTATTGAGCGCATTGCTGAAGTATCGGATGGAAAAGCGTGGTTTCAACTGTATCACCCGACGGAAGATCGCTTACGCGATGATATTCTCAATCGGTTGAAATCAGTGTCTTGTCCGGTCTTGGTCGTGCTAATCGATGTCCCTTCTTTCGGTTTACGCTACCGCGAAATTAAAAGTGGCCTATCCATGCCACCAAAGATGAATATCGAAAATATATTCCAAGCGATGATTTGTCCAGAATGGGGAATCAAAACGTTGCAACATGGTATTCCATCTTTCGCCACCCTAAAACCTTACATGGAAAAAGGGTTGGATCTTAGCCAGCTTGGTCAATTCATGAACAAAACATTCACCGGCAAGGTGAATATGGAGAAAGTAAAAGCCATCCGTGACCTGTGGCCTGGACCATTGGTGTTGAAGGGAGTAGCGAGCGAAGAAGATATGGAAGGTGCAATCAGCCTAGGTGTAGATGGCGTCATTATTTCTAACCACGGCGGTCGTCAGATCGATGCGGGTGAATCTTCGTTGATTTCTCTCATAAAACTAGCTAATAACCCGAAATATACAGGTAAAGTAAAAATCATGATGGATGGCGGTATCCGTTCGGGCGTGGATCTAGGAAGAGCGCATGCGGTGGGATCTGAATTTAATTTCATGGGTCGGCCATTTATGTATGGCGTGGGTGCACTGGGCGACGAAGGAGCGGATCATACCATCAATATGTTCAAAGCGCAACTCTATCAGGTGATGCAACAATTGACCTTGGAGAAAGTGAGCGATTTCCCGACTAGGCTTATTCGGTAGACAACCGCATCAGCCTATATTTGTCTGTTCAAAAATTCTGTATCTTTGCGGCATGATTACAGCAGAGCGATATCACGATATATCTTGTGGCCATAGAGTGGTCGGTCACGAAGGCAAGTGTCGGTTTTTACACGGGCACAATTACCGGATTCACTTTGTAGTAGCTGGAGAGCAGCTGGATGAAATCGGTCGCGTACTGGATTTCTCGGTGATCAAAGAAAAACTCTGCATGTGGTTGGAGGAACATTATGATCACAAGTTTCTCATCTGGGAGCAAGATGAGTTGCTACCGCAACTGCAAGTGCTCAGCGGCGAAAGCTTAGTCATCGTGCCATTCAACCCAACTGCTGAAAATATCGCACAACATCTGGTGGAGGTAGTAGGACCAGCACAATTGGCTGGCACTAATACCAAATTGATTCTTTGTAAGGTCGAGGAAACGGCAAAATGTGCAGCTACCTATCGACTTGCTGAATAAAATTATCCGAAGCGCTCTTTATAGGCATTTTCTAAGCTAAACATTTCATCACGCAGCTTTGCCGCTTCCAAGAAGTCCATGTTCTTGGCGGCTTTTTCCATGCGCTTGCGCACCGTCTCGATAGCTTTACTCAAATCCTTCTCGCCCATGTATTCGATTAAAGGATCTGCTGCGACCATGCTGCCTACTTCTGGCTCTACATAAGCTTTTGCTTCACCGACTTTAAGATCAGCAACAGAAGTTTGTTCTATAATTTCTTCACGAGATTTTCCTACCGTTCTTGGTGTGATGCCATGCTTCAAATTGTAGGCGATCTGCTTATCACGACGACGATTGGTTTCTTCAATCGTGACATTCATACTCTGTGTCATCTGATCGGCATACATAATTACGCGGCCTTTATCATTCCGCGCAGCGCGACCAATCGTTTGAATCAACGATCTTTCGGAGCGTAAGAAACCTTCTTTATCCGCATCCAAGATGGCCACCAAGGTTACTTCTGGAAGATCCAAACCTTCCCGCAACAAATTCACGCCGACCAACACATCAAACTCGCCCAAACGCAAGCCACGCAAGATTTCCACCCTTTCTAATGTCTTTACTTCCGAGTGAATGTAACGCACTTTAATGTTGAGGCGATTCATGTATTTGGTTAACTCCTCAGCCATGCGCTTGGTCAGCGTCGTAGCCAAGATACGACCTCCTTCTTTGATCGTTTTATCAACTTCTTCTAATAAATCATCGACTTGATTGACGGCCGGACGAACCTCGATTACTGGATCCAACAATCCTGTAGGGCGAATCACCTGCTCAACCACCACGCCCTCCGTTTGTTGCAGTTCATAATCACCCGGCGTAGCCGATACATACAGCGTTTGATTGGTCAAGGATTCAAATTCTGGAAAGTTCAACGGTCGGTTATCCAACGCAGCGGGCAAACGAAATCCATGCTCTACGAGCGAAATCTTACGTGACCGGTCACCACCATACATGGCACGTACTTGCGGCAGCGTCACATGGCTTTCATCGATCACCAATAAATAATCTTCTGGAAAATAATCGAGCAAACAGAATGGTCGCATACCAGGAGTACGACCATCGAAGAAACGCGAATAATTCTCAATACCCGAACAATATCCTAATTCACGCATCATCTCCAGATCGTAGTTCACGCGTTCTTCCAAACGTTTGGCCTCGAGCAATTGTCCATCAGCCTCTAATTGGGCTTTTCGTTGTGTTAATTCTTCTTGAATCTGCCAAATGGACTCTGTAAATTTCTCTTTCGGCGTCACGAATAAATTGGCTGGAAAAAGCGCTAAATCTTCGTGCTTTTCCAACGTACTGCCAGATATCGGATCAATGGTGCTCAACTCTTCGATCTCGTCACCAAAGAAAGAAATACGATAAGCCGTATCCAAATACGCCGGGTACACATCTACCGTATCGCCTTTCACACGAAATGTTCCGCGCTTGAAATCGCTCGTCGTCCGTGCATAAAGAATTTCCACCAGGCGATGCAAAAAGGAATTGCGCGATACGGTCATTCCCACGCCAAAACGAAAGATGGATCGAGAGAAATCTTCTGGATTACCCATACCATAAATACAAGATACAGACGACACGACAATCACATCCCGTCGACCAGACATCAAAGCGGAGGTCGTGGCCAAACGAAGCTTTTCGATTTCTTCGTTGATCTGCAAATCCTTCTCGATATAGGTACTGGTGGAAGCAATGAAAGCCTCTGGCTGATAATAATCGTAATAACTCACAAAATACTGCACCGAATTATTCGGAAAAAACTGCTTGAACTCGCCATACAACTGCGCTGCCAGCGTCTTGTTGTGACTTAGGATCAAGGTCGGCTTTTGCGTTTGCTGGATCACATTGGCTACCGTAAACGTTTTTCCGGAACCAGTCACTCCCAACAATGTTTGATAAGTTTCTCCGCCATTGACGCCCGCAACAAGCTCTTTAATCGCTTGCGGTTGATCTCCGGTAGGTTGGTATTCTGATGTTAATTCGAATTTCATGTGATAGCAATGTAAGCGATTATTCTTACAATAACAAGGCGTTGGAAAAAGGGTTTTTGTAAACTATTCTAGCCTCTATTTGTTTAGCACCATAACTAACAGGAGAAACATGATTACGATCTTGACAGAGCAAAATAGTCTGGTGAACCAGTACTTGGTAGAATTAAGAAATACCGATATACAGAAGGATCGTATGCGTTTTCGCCGTAATCTGGAACGTATCGGTGAAATGATGGCCTACGAGATTAGCAAAGTCCTGCCCTATCAGCCAGCCGAAGTAGATACGCCTTTGGGCTTGGCCGAAACAAATGTGCTGTCCGAACAACCTGTACTCCTCACCATTATTCGGGCCGGATTACCGTTTCATCAAGGTTTTTTAAATGCTTTTGACGAAGCAGATAGTGGATTTATCGGCGCGTACCGCCACACGAAGAAAAGTGGAGAATTTGAGATTCACAAGAAATACCAAAATACGCCCAATCTGGATGATAAAATCGTCATCGTGGCCGATACCATGTTGGCCACCGGCCAAAGTTTGGTACTGTGTTGCAAAGAATTGTTGGCTGACTACAATATCAAAGAAATGCACATCGCTACCGTTATTGCTTCCGAAGAAGGCGTGCAACATGTACGCGCATTCCTACCGGAAGCGAAGATTTGGATTGGAGATTTAGACAAAGAACTAACGAGCAAAGCATACATTGTACCCGGATTAGGTGATGCTGGAGATCTGTCTTACGGCACGAAGGATTAGCTGTGTGATGAAAAAGTTAAATCGTAAAAAATTAATAAATCCTTAATAATAAATAAGATACAAGTTCGTAAATTTAGAGATACGTAATCTCTTAACTATGAATTGGCAAAAATTCAATGGAGAAACACTCCACGTACCCATCCTCCAAGCGGTCGAAGACACCATCATCCGCGAGCATCAATTAGGAAACAAACTTAAGATCTACATCGGCACCGACTCTCAAGTAAAGCGTGGCATCGTCGAATTTGCGACGGTTATCGTGTTCCTACGCGAGCACCGAGGTGGATTTATGTTTATCCACAAAGATCGAAAGACACACAACATGTCTATTAAAGAGCGCATGCTGATCGAAGTGCAGCATTCGATCGATATCGCCTATCAGGTATGTCCGCTATTAGAGCAGTATCATGTGGATCTGGAAGTGCATGCGGACATCAACACCAATCCAAATTTCCAATCGAATACTGCGCTGAAAGAGGCTATGGGATACATTATGGGAATGGGATTCATGTTCAAGGCTAAACCAGAATCCTTCGCTAGTACGAATTGCGCAAACAAGCTCGTACAGTAAACCGAGGGTTCATGCAAAGCCTGATTTTGCGGGGATAATCGTATCTTTATTTCTGCTTACTCAGACACGCATGCCGCAACTTATTTTCGATTTTTTGCATCAGCTCAAGAGTACTTCAGAGCTGGAGTGGATAGGAACCGTCACTGGTGTAGCCTGTGTCTATTTGGCTGCGAAGCAGCATATTTGGAATTGGCCGATCAGCATCGTGAGCGTGTGTTGCTATCTCATTATATTTTACCAACATCGCTTGTATGGCGATAGCATCCTACAGATCTACTTCCTGCTCACCGCCATCTACGGCTGGTATTATTGGCGTAAGCGCGACCTTTCCGACGAAAAACCGATCAGTTCTCTTTCCTTAACATACATAGCACTCACCATCGCAGCGATCGTTGTATTAGGATTAAGCTTGGGATTTACCTTGCGATATTGGACCGATACCGACGTACCTTTTGCCGATGGCATGTGTACCGCCATGAGTTTCGTCGCTCAATTCCTCATGACACGCAAAATACTACAAAGTTGGGCGATCTGGATCGCCGTCAATCTGTGTTATATTCCATTGTATCTGCACAAGGAACTGGCCATGACCGCAGTTTTATATGTTATATTTGCTGGAATTGCTTGGAATGGATACCGCGATTGGAAAAAAACTTACTCTGCGAACACTTTAGAACATGCACGAAACCCCACTTCTTAAAATAGCCGTTGTCGGTCCAGAATCTACGGGAAAATCCACTATGGCTAAAAAATTAGCCGAGCGCTACCAAACCGTATGCGTGCCGGAATACGCGCGCTATTACTGCCAAAACCTCGACAATAAATATACGCTGCAAGACGAAGTGAACATGTATTATGGGCAGGTCGCTTTAGAAGAATCGCTGATACCTTTAGCGAGTAACGGGCTATTGATAGCAGATACCACCATTATGACTATTAAGATTTGGAGCGATCACTTATTTGGCCATACGCCCGAAGAAGTATTGAACGAAATCAAGCTTCGCAAATACGACTTTTACTTGCTCATGGATATTGACTTACCATGGGAAGATGATCCTTTACGCGATTTCCCAGAACAACGCCCGCATTTTTTGGAGGTCTGGAAGAAAGAACTCAGCCAGCTCAACGCCAACTATAGCCTGATATCTGGGCAAGGTGAAGCACGCTTGGAAAACGGCATAGCCGCCGTCCAATCCTTTCTAGCCGGCCACTTGGGTTAATACATCTTCTGTATCCAATTCCACGCGCAAGTTATTGACGATGTGTTTTTGTCGATCTGGCGTATTCTTGCCCATATAGTATTCCAACAAGTGCGACAGCTTGTTTTCCTTAGAAAGAATGACTGGATCTAGGCGCATATCCTTACCGATGAATAAGCCAAATTCGGAAGGAGAAATCTCTCCCAATCCTTTGAATCGGGTAATCTCTGGCTTTGCTCCCAATTTTTTTATCGCTTGTTGCTTCTCTTCTTCGGAGTAACAGTAAATCGTTTCTTTCTTATTACGAACACGGAATAATGGCGTTTGCAAAATCGAAACATGCCCTGCTTTGACCAAATCAGGGAAGAACTGCAAGAAAAATGTAAGCAACAATAGGCGGATGTGCATACCATCCACATCGGCATCGGTAGCTACGACGATATTATTATAGCGTAAGCCATCCAAACCTTCTTCTATATTCAGCGCATGCTGTAGCAAGTTAAACTCTTCATTCTCGTACACAATCTTTTTAGACATGCCATACGAGTTTAGCGGTTTACCCTTCAAGCTGAATACCGCTTGCGTCATCACATCGCGCGATTTGGTAATCGAACCACTGGCTGAATCTCCCTCGGTAATAAACAGGGTGGTTTCCAGATTGCGTTCGTGCTTGTCGGAGAAATGCAGCTTACAATCCCGCAATTTGCGATTGTGCACCGAAGCCTTTTTGGCGCGTTCGTTGGCCAATTTCTTGATTCCGGCGATATCCTTACGCTCGCGCTCGGATTGCAAAATTCTTTTTTGCAAAGCATCAGCCGTATCTGGATTGCGGTGCAAATAATCGTCCAGCGCTTTTTTCAGAAAATCATTGATGAAAGTCCGCACGCTTGGCCCATCAGGACCGATATTTTGCGAACCTAACTTCGTCTTGGTTTGCGATTCAAAGACCGGCTCCTGCACCTTAACGGCAATCGCACCGATAATGGAAGCCCGAATATCCGAAGCATCGTAATCTTTCTTGTAAAACTCCCGAATGGTTTTGACCACCGCTTCGCGGAATGCTGCTTGGTGCGTACCACCTTGCGTGGTATGTTGGCCATTAACGAAGGAATAATATTCCTCACCGTATTGCTGGCCGTGCGTTAATGCGATCTCAATATCCTCTCCGCGGAGATGAATAATTGGGTAGCGCATCGATTCGGTTTCTATATTGCGCTCCAGCAGATCTTTCAAACCATTCTCCGAAACAAACTTTTGTCCGTTGAAATTGATCGTCAAGCCAGAATTCAAGAAAACATAGTTCCAGATCATGTTTTCTACAAATTCCATCCGGTATTTGTAGTTTCTAAAGATGCTATTGTCTGGATAAAACGTCACCGCAGTTCCATTGCGTTGTGTGGTATCCTTTTTCTCATCCGACACCAATTCGCCTTGTGCAAATTGCGCAATCCGCGTCACGTTCTGACGGTAAGATTGTACCGTGAACTGTGTAGAAAGCGCATTGACCGCTTTGGTACCTACACCATTCAGTCCGACCGATTTTTGGAAAGCTTTACTATCGTATTTACCTCCAGTGTTGATCTTGGAGACCACATCCACGACAGAACCAATCGGAATACCACGACCGTAATCGCGAATAGACACTTTATTTTCATTCACCGTGATATCAATGGATCGGCCTGCGCCCATCACAAACTCATCGATGGAGTTGTCCATCACCTCTTTTAGCAGTACATAGATGCCATCATCATACGCCGAACCGTCGCCCAGCTTACCGATGTACATCCCTGGGCGAAGCCTAATATGCTCTTTCCAATCCAGTGATCGTATACTATCTTCGTTATATGTGCTCATGCGTATCTATGTATTGTAATATGGAGGTATTTGGTGGTCGGAATACAAAAATAATAAAATTAGCGCAATCGCCTTAATCAGACTTTTTAATAACGCCAATACCGGGACGATCGGGCAAAATACATAGCCCATCTTCTACACGCATGCCTTCAAACAAATCATTATCAATCAACAATGCGCCATCCAAATCTGCCCAATCTGCCAATGGCGCTAATTGTGCCGCCGCAGAGATCGCGCACGACGTTTCTGTCATGCAGCCCAACATCACTTTCATGTCTAAGGCACGCGCCAACTCTGCCATTTGCTTTGCTTCGCGCATACCCGCGCACTTCATCAATTTGATATTGATACCGCTATACATATCTTTCAGCGCAACAATATCCGCTAAACGCTGACAGGCTTCATCTGCTATCGTAGGAATAGGCGATCTTTCGGTCAGCCAAGCATTATCTTCAGGTCGATCTTTGGGCATGGGTTGCTCGAGAAAAACTACATTTCTTTCGGCTAGCCAACCGGCCATATCCACCGCCAAATGCTTGTCTTTCCAACCTTGATTCACATCGGCACACAATGGTACATCTGTCACGGATCGGATGGTTTCGATAATCATTTTGTCGGTTTCCAGACCCAGCTTCACTTTCAGCATTCGGTATTCACTGGCTTCCGATACTTTTTGCCGAATCATCGCTTCGGTATCTATCCCAATGGTAAAGGAAGTCGCTGGAATTATCTGCGGATCTAATCCCCAGATTTTGTAAAAAGGCTGTTGCATGATCTTACCCAGCAAATCATGTAAGGCGATATCTAGCGCGGCTTTGGCGGCGGTATTGTTAGCGGCAATCGTATCTACATAGGCTAATATATCAGCCGTTTCGAATGGAGAAGAGAACCGAGATAGATCTACTTGTTGTAGAAAAGCAAAAACACTTTCCTGTGATTCGCCCAAGTATGGCGGCATAGATGCTTCACCATATCCAATAATACCGTCAAACTCTAATTCCAATAATACCACTGGTGTGGTATTTCGAGTAAATGATGCGACCGTGAATACATGATGCATCTGTAACGTGTAAGGTTTATACCGAAGTTGGAATTTACCTTGTTGATGCGTTGTCCAATTGGTTGGAGCCGAAGCGTTGTGCATGACCGTGCTGAATGTTTTCCTTTTTTGCTGTCAAATATTTACTTTTAAGCCCTGCTATATTCAATCGCTAAAAGACTTTAATAAGCGTGCGGTTATAATACGACAAACCACGACTTGCCGTAAGCTAAAATACGAATAAATCGGCATAGAAAAAGAACAACATTCATGAATAAAAAGATAGATTCTCGACGCATTTTCCTTAAAAAAGCAATGATAGGCGCCATATCGGCCAGCGCACTTCCAACTTCGTTGGCCATGGCAAATACCGCACAAAAAGGGGCTAAAAAACCAATCGTCATCTCGACTTGGGATTTTGGTGTTGCAGCAAATCAGGCTGCATGGAAAATCTTGCAAACGGGCGGATCAGCATTGGACGCCGTGGAAGCGGGTGTACAAGTTGCTGAATCGGATCTTTCAAATCCTACGGTGGGCAAAGGTGGCTATCCGGATCGCGATGGCCATGTGACGCTGGATGCTTGCATCATGGATGCGGAAGGGAATTGTGGATCTGTCGCGGCATTAGAACATATTGCGCACCCCATTTCTGTAGCGCGTAAAGTGATGGAAGATACGCCGCATGTGATGCTGGTAGGCGAAGGTGCCTTGCAATTTGCTTTAGAAAAAGGATTTGAGAAAGAAGATTTATTAATCCCGTCGTCGAAAGAAGCTTGGCAAGAATGGTTGAAAGAACGCCAGTATAAGCCCATCATGAATATTGAGAACAAATCCTTCAATACAGAACGTTTGCCCGGCAATCAGTATAATCACGACACGATTGGCATGCTCGCTTTGGATGCATCCGGAAATCTTTCTGGTGCGTGCACGACCAGTGGCATGGCTTTTAAAATGCGTGGTCGTGTAGGCGATAGCCCAATCATTGGCGCTGGTCTGTATGTAGATAATGAGATCGGCGCGGCAACTTCAACCGGTGTTGGTGAAGAGGTGATTCGTACTGTTGGCAGCTTTCTCGTGGTAGAGTTGATGCGGCAAGGTTATTCGCCGGAGGCGGCCTGTAAAGAAGCCGTGGAGCGGATCGTGAAAAAGAAACCCGAAATCGCCAAAGAAATTCAGGTTGGATTTTTGGCACTCAACAAAAAAGGTGAATATGGATCATATGCTTTGCAATCAGGTTTTTCGTTTGCCGTATGTCATAATGAGCAGCAGGATATTCTCGAAAAAGGCAAACATATTTTTTAGTACGTATCTTTGTATAGTGATTTGACCTATGCAAATCACGCATTTTTTTCATTTAAAATCATACGATTATGTTAGCGACATTCGGAGGAGGTTGTTTCTGGTGTACAGAGGTTATATTTCAACAACTTGATGGCATTGTATCCGTGTTGCCTGGTTATATGGGTGGACAACGTGAAAATCCAACTTATGAGCAAGTTTGCAGTGGAGCAACAGGCCATGTGGAGGTGATTCAGATTGAATTTGACGAAACGAAACTTTCCTTTATCGATCTATTGGGCATCTTTTTCAGAACACACAACCCAACGACGTTAAATCGTCAGGGAGCTGATGTGGGCACACAATATCGCTCAGTGGTATTTTATCATAGCGAAGAACAGCATTTGCAGGCCGTACAATTTATCGAAGGCTTGACGTCGCAAGGCGTTTTTGTTGATCCTATCGTAACTGCGGTAGAGCCAGCAGTGACCTTTTGGAAGGCTGAGGATTACCATGTAAACTATTTCAACCGCAATCCGGAAAACCAATATTGCCAAGCAGTAGTGGCGCCGAAGCTGAAGAAATTCTTAGAAAGTTACGGAAACGCTTAGGGCGATTCCGTAACTTTTATTTTATTTAAACTTTCTGAATTTTCCGAACACCCCCAGTGGTAATTTGACACCAGCGGTGGCTTGTAGGTATAATTCACCCACTTCTAAATTCTGCACCGCTGGGAATGAAGTGCGAATCAAATTCTCCACAATTACAGAAGAAAACCCGAGTGAATACGTATTAAGAATCAAGAAATGCTCTTCGGGATCAAGCAACTGAACCACATCACGCATCATATCCCGGATATTATCTTCTAGCTTCCACTTCTCCCCTTTTGGTCCGTGACCATAAGCTGGCGGATCTAGTATGATACCGTGATAGGTATTACCTCGTTTCAGCTCACGCTGCACGAACTTCAATGCATCTTCAACCATCCAGCGGATATCCTGCAATCCGGATAGCTCTTGATTTTCATTCGCCCAAGTTACGACCTGCTTGATAGAATCCACATGCGTCACCTCCGCTCCGGCAGCACGCGCAATCAAAGATGCGCCACCGGTGTAGGCAAACAGATTTAAGAATTTTGGTTTTGGATTTTTAATCGCTTTGACCGATTCGGATATGTAATCCCAGTTCACGGCTTGCTCCGGAAAAATCCCTACATGCTTGAAGGAAGTAAGCCCCAGGCGAAAGCGGATCTCTACCAAATCATTGCGGTATGCAATATGCCAGCGGTCGGCCAATTTAGGATTTTTCTTCAACCATTCACCACTGGTAGCCGATCTTCCTTTGAATTTGATATGATATCTTTTCTCCCATTCGGCATTGGACAAACTTTTTGGCCATACGGCCTGCGGCTCGGGGCGAATCAAAATCATGTCGCCGAATCGCTCTAGTTTTTCAAAATCTCCGCAATCGATCAATTCGTAGTCTTTCCAGTGTTTCGGTGTAAGCAGCTGTATATCTGTGGTTGTCGTCAAAATTATTGTATCTTTTATTGGGCAAAGATAACAATTTACATATCATCCAATGCGTACGAGCTAAGCTATTCCACAATGAGGTGTATGCCTGCTAGTTCTGCCTTGTAGCGAATCTTTTCTATCAATCCGTGATAACTCCAGTTTCGCAGCAGAAAAAGGTCATCTTTTGCAACGGCATTCTTAGGAGTTTGGTTCACAAGTATCAAAGTGCCTGCTTGGTGGCGAACACAAAAATCGATGAGCTGACGACTATAGAGATGCAACTTACTCTGTACATAGTTTTTTTCTTTCTGCCGGAATGTCTCTAAGCGCTGTAGCTTCTTCTTCTTGCCGTGTCCACCGTTGTTATAGCTGCAAGAGGCTTCAATTCGATGTCTAGCTGCTTGTATTGCTAATCGGCGATAAAGAAATTCTTCCTTATTTCCGATGCGACATGAATGGGGCCCTATTTTCACCACGATAGGATGCTCTAATGACAAAGATGCTTCAGCTACGACGCTTTGTTTTAAATCAATTTCGTCGATAGGTTTCTCAAAAGACAGAAATAAGAACAAGCCATATTTTTCCCGTTTAATCGCACATTGTACAATTTTTATTTCACCCGCCATTATCTGTTGAATCAACTTCTTCTTTCGCCCGCTATCTTTCCCCAAAAAAGTACGAAAGGGTATTCTAAACAATACAAATCTAAAATCCCAATCACCTATCATACCTAACCATTTCAACAAGCTTCCAGAAAACGGTATCGGCATATTTTTCTGGTAATTTCGAAGCGATTGCTCTCCTTTAGAATATGCTTGACGATCTGTAAAAAAAGCTTTTACAATTGATGTGTTCAAATTGGTAATGATATTTGAATGCACTTTGCCTTTAAAAAATTTAGACAATAACTGATACGTGGTGTTTCTGCGCGAGGTTGTAAGTATTCCTTCTGCATTATGCTTTGCGTCCAGCAATTTAACTTTTGTATCCTCCTTTAGGTAAAGAATTTCTTTTATATTTTCCTGCAGAAACTGATGCGTAATAGCAATATTAGAAGCTTTAAAGACTAAATCATGCCATTGATACAGGCGATGTTGATGTACCCGCCGTTTTTTGGGATCGGACTCATCTAGCAAAATTTGTATTTTGCTCGTTAATATAACTTTCTTTCGTGCCATTTTACCACTCCGTTAGACACTGATCTTGAGAATGCGACAGTTTAGTTTTGCGATAGGCGCGGACAAACAAACTTTGTGCAACAGCCACGTCTACCTCTAAAGCATTGGCGATCTCTGTAAAAGTTTGTTGTTGATTAAATCTTAGATCAAGCACAAGAGCTTCGTCGGAATCTAAATTTGTCACCTGCTGCTGCATAAGGTTTGCCTCCAATGCCTGTAGTTTTTCTGTGTTCTTAAAAACTGAGCGCATATGCGCGATTGCCTGCTCCGCTTTAAATCGAACTTCTTGCGAAGAGCGACCTCCAAGGTGATCTGCAATCCTCTCATAATTAAAGCTATACTCTAAACACAACCGAATGAGCGTTTGCTGATCCTGCCGGAGATTGGGCATAAGTGCGTTAATCTTTCGGATATAGATCCGATCTTCAGGATCCTGTTTCTGACTATATTGCTTATCATCCAAGTCTGCTATCCAGAAACAATTACTTTCAGCATGAAAAGTTTGAAGTGGCACGAAGTTACGCCTAAATTGCTCGGATGGATTTCCGTAGTATTCTTTCGTCGCTCGTTTAATCTCTTCAAACAAAAGTATCTCTACATTTTCTAAACTGCTTACATGTTTACGAAAAAGCCATAAACGAAAAAAAGCTTCTTGGACAAAAGTCCTGCTAATATCTATGTCTCCGATAGACAGTTGTGCTTTTTTAAAAAGATCACTATAGAAATAGTTGTAAAAGTAACCTAACGCTCGCTCCTCGCCATTATTTAGAAAGCGTACATATTGTTGCGACAAATCTATCGCTTGTTTTACACTCATAATACTATTATTAACTTATTTGATAGCGCACTTAGCGATACTTTTCATATTAAGGCTTTCAAAAAAAGTCAATCATTATTTAGTAGAATCCATATCATAAAATCTGCGGACGCTGTTGTGTGCAACATCAGCTATTAATGTCAGTACACTAATACACCCGAAATCGCTTAGTGAGAGATTAAAATCCTCACCCTATGGCATCACAAGACACCTCCACTTTTTTTATTAAGTGCATTTAAGTTAAATCACTACACTACCCAGAATATTTGTACGATATAAAAAGGAATTTTGCAAGTTCAAAAGTCAACTACGCATCCTCAAAACTCAAGTGGCCACATTTGTATTTCTTAAAAATTAATTATTATTCCTTATCTGAAATCAAATGTAAATAAAATATTTGATTAAGCAAATAATTATAGATTTTGTTTATTCCCATTTTGCGAGAATATTTATTCATTTTGCAACGTGACTGAAACTAATGAATTAATTTTAAAGAAACTTGGGGATCTACTCCGATCGCGACGCGAACATTTGTCCTATTCACAACGTGACGTAGCGAGTATGACTGGACTTACGATGACCACTATTGCAGCTATGGAAAGGGGGTCAGGCTCTACTATGCACAACTTTTTGTTAGTATGCAGAGCGTTAAATTTTCAACCGCGTAAGTTTTTTCCAGAAGACATGGACCTTACCCCTTTATACGATATTTCACCGCAATCCAAAAGCCGAATAGATCTACGCACAAAACTGGAAAGACTGGTCTCTGAATCAGATTTTTTCACAGTGCCGAGACGTGTATCCGAAGTATTGGAAGAACTGGATTATGACCGAAGCGTTAGTAACAAATTCTCGGTTTATTTGTCGGCATATTGCAGAGAAGGTGAGTTGGAATACGTCAAAACAGGAAATGTAAAACGCTACATCAAGGCTAAATCACCTACAAAAGAATAACAAAATTCTCAAATCCAATTTTTTATAAACTTTCTTTCGCAGACCGCATTAAAGGACTGGCAAACACAAAGTCATTTAGTTCCTGTATATCTGCTTGCAACATGTCTTGACTTGAACCTTCCCAAAATTTTTGTCCCTTATGCAAGAATAAGATATATTGCCCAATTCCCATGACCGAATTCATATCGTGCGTCACCACAACGGTAGTGGAATTGTACTCTTCGGTAAGCTCCTGAATAAGCTCATCAATCAAAATAGAAGTTGCTGGATCTAAACCTGAATTGGGCTCGTCACAAAACAGATACTTTGGATTCATGCTAATGGCACGCGCAATTCCGACCCTTTTCTTCATACCACCAGAAAGTTCGGAAGGAAATAGTTTGTTTCGACCAGCCAAGTTCACTCTTTCCAAACAAAAGTTGGCTCGATCTACCTTCTCAGCTTGGCTCATATTGGTAAACATATCTAAACTAAATACGATATTTTGCTCTACAGTCATGGAGTCAAACAAGGCCGAATTCTGAAATAGCATACCAATCTCTTTACGAATAGGCACACGATCCTCAAAGCTCAGTTTTGTAAATTCTTGCTTATCAAAGAAAACCTTTCCGCTTTCGGGAGCGTGCAAACCTACTATACATTTCAACAACGTACTTTTCCCAGATCCAGAACCGCCAATTATTAAACTCACCTTACCTGGTTCAAAAATGGCATCTATTCCCTTCAAAACATGATTATCGTCAAAGGATTTATTAATATTTTGAATTTCGATCATAGTAATAATTATAACATTAAGGCCGTAATCATATAATCACAGGCAAGAATGGCGATACAACCAATCACAACAGCACGCGTCCCTGCTTGTCCCACTTCCAAAGCTCCTCCTCGCACATGAAAACCTTTGTGTGCGGGGATTGACGTAATGATAAATCCGAAAACAACAGCCTTCACCATTGCAACAGAAACGGTAAACCCATTGAAAGACTCTCGAATTCCTAAGATATAATCATTCGGAGAAACAGCCCCTGAAAGCGCTCCACCAATCAAACCACCGACTAACGCACAAACAATGGCAATTATAACAAGCACGGGCACCATCAATACACCCGCCACGATCTTCGGCAAGATAAGATAACCTGCCGCATTTATCCCCATAATCTCTAACGCATCAATTTGTTCTGTCACCCGCATTGATCCGATCTGAGAGGATATCGCAGATCCCACTTTACCCATCAATACCAAAGCGGAAATAGTAGGCCCAAGCTCTAAAATATTAGAATCTCGATTAATTTGTCCAATAATTGAAGTAGGAATTAAATCAGAGGTCAATTGAAAGGCAATCTGCATTGTCATAACCGCTCCAATAAAACTTGAAATGATAAAGATTAGCCCGAGTGACCCAACACCTATCTCGTTCATTTCATGTAATATTTCTTTCCGGTAAATTTTCCATTTCTCCGGCCTGCGAAACACTTGTTGCAACAATAGGAGATATTCCCCGAAATAATAGAAAAACATATTCAGCTGTTTAAATGACGTGTTTGGACAATATATACTGTAAATAGCTAACTCTATTTGACAGAAAATGTTTCAACGATACTATTAATATACAAATTTGTTTATTATTTCTTTACCGACAAAACGCGGAGCTTTACCGAATATTTGAATAATATAGCCTAATATAGGGCTTATTACACTATTTTAGCTCGTAAGTTTGATCCTATTAGACCAAAACATCACAAAAATGAATAACAAAATTGCAACTGGAATCTGGCTCGTGTTTATCGGAGCAATCATATTGCTTCACAATATGGATATTATACATTTCAATTTCTATGCGATCATCAAATACTGGCCGCTGGCGATTGTGTCGGTTGGGATATCCCTTTTATTGCAAAATCGACCTCATGGCGTATTGATCAGTACCGTATGTAATATTTTGATCTGTTCTTTTTTAGTATATCAGGGCACTACAAATAGCGATCACAACTTTTCTAACGGCGAAGCTGGAATAGATTCACAAGCTCAAAGCCAGCGTGTCGCGCTAGATTATAGTACAGAGATAGAACAAGCAAAGTTGCATCTTAATGGCGGTGCTGCTAGTTTTAAATTGGTGAAACCTGAAGATTCCACTAAACTAATCGCGGCTTGGACGGATAGCCCAAGCGTTGGTCTTAGACTCGATGAATCTGGAACTAAGGAGAAAGAAATCGTCTTCGACGCGAAACACAACGATAGCCGATCTAAGAAAAACACGATAGAGTTTTATTTAAACCCGGCGCCCGTTTGGGATTTAGAATTGAATGTAGGTGCTGTCAATTTCAAAGCTGACTTTTCTATATATCGTTTTCAGACTTTGGCTATCAATGCTGGGGCAAGTAATATTGGGCTTACTTTTGGCGAACCTACATTAGAAAATACCAAAATAGAAATCAATACCGGAGCTTCCAATTTAAGCTTACGTGTACCAAAAGGTGCTGCTTATCGTGTGACTGGCAAAAACGTGATGTCATCAACACGATACGAAGGTGCAGAGAAGGTGAGTAAGGGCGTCTATGAAACCGAGAATTATCAATCCGCTTCATTGAAGTACGACATCGAACTGAATGGTGCTGCAAATTCATGTTCTATTAACACCTATTAGTTTTAAAAATAGCTAACTTTGGTGCCAGATGGAAGCACCAAATTCAACTCGATTGACTGGAGAATATTGTAACACCAAACTGGCGTATAGCCGGTTTCGGACGCGCGAGGTTTTTGTAGGCAACATACCGATGGGCGCGGATAATCCGATCCGTATACAGAGTATGACGACGATAGACACCATGGATACGATCGGATCGGTTGAGCAAACCATCAAAATGGTGGATGCAGGCTGTGAATACGTGCGTATTACGGCGCCAAGTATGAAGGAAGCCGAAAACCTACAAAATATCAAGAAAGAACTACGCGCCAGAGGTTATGAAGTTCCTTTGGTGGCAGATATACATTTTACGCCAAACGCAGCAGAAGTTGCTGCTCGCATAGTCGAAAAAGTACGGGTAAACCCCGGAAACTATGCCGACAAAAAGAAATTTGATCAAATTGACTTCACCGATGCGGCCTATCAAGCTGAGCTGGAGCGGATTTATAAGAAGTTTGCACCTTTGGTCGGGATTTGCAAAGAGTACGGCACGGCAATGCGTATTGGTACGAACCATGGTTCGCTTTCTGACCGCATCATGAGCCGCTATGGTGATACACCAGATGGTATGGTGGAGTCAGCCATGGAATTCATTCGCATCTGCGAAGATTTGAACTATTACAATTTGGTGATTTCGATGAAGTCTTCTAATCCACAAGTCATGGTACAAGCGTACCGTTTACTCGTGGAGAAAATGGTGGCCGAAAACATGAATTATCCGCTGCACCTTGGCGTTACCGAAGCGGGCGATGGTGAAGATGGTCGTGTAAAATCGGCAGTCGGTATTGGTACTTTGCTGGAAGATGGTTTGGGAGATACCGTTCGTGTTTCGCTAACGGAAGAACCAGAGAAGGAAGCGCCAGTTGCGCGAGCGCTAGTTAATCGGTACAGTAAAAGAGAAGCTCAGATCGCGAAAGAATCGCCTCGAGAGATTTTGCATTTGAAGGAAGAATCTCGTACAAAACCGTACGAAGCGGCCGAGGTAAATACTTTTGTGGGCGGCTCATTAGTGCCACGTGTCATCATGGATCTATCTCTACAAAACTTGAAAGATCCTTTCGTTCTAACCCAAGTCGGCTATCGCTACGATGCATTACTGGACAAGTTTCATATGGGTGATCAATCGGTGGATTTTGTATTTCTCGGAGATGCTTTGCCTTCGTTTGCTATGCCAGGCAATTTGAAACAGCTGTATAACTACCAAACTTGGCTTAACATTCAAGAACGAGCAAATATCCATCCCATATATACGCTTTCAGAATTTAATCACAGTACCCATAAAGACCCGGTACTGAATATGGTGTATATCAGCAATCGCGATCTGGCAACGGATAGCTTTGCTGAAATGGCGCTGGATGAGACGGTGGTTTTTATTCTGGAAACGGATTATACACACGGTATGGCCGACCAACGCCAGTTCTTTGCTAATATGCAGGAATTAGGCTTGTCGAATCCCGTCATCTTAAAACGCAGCTATGCTGCGGAGGATTTCAGCGGCCCGGTTGGAGATATTATGAACCCCGAAGAACCTATTTCTAAAATTCAGCTTTATGCTGCCACGGATTTTGGTGCGCTGCTTATTGACGGATTAGGATCGGGCATCTGGATCGATTCTCCAGCAACGCCAGTCGATAAATTAGCTTCGCTTTCGTTCGGCATTTTGCAAGCTACACGTTCTCGAATTTCCAAAACGGAGTACATCTCCTGCCCGAGCTGTGGTCGTACGTTATTCGATTTGCAAGATACTACGCAGATGATTCGCCAGCGAACCAATCATCTCAAAGGGCTCAAAATTGCCATAATGGGTTGTATCGTAAATGGCCCGGGAGAGATGGCTGATGCCGATTATGGCTACGTAGGTGCTGGCCCCGACAAAATCACACTTTATCGTGGCAAAGAAGTCATTAAACGAAATGTATCCTCGGCCAACGCATTGGACGAGTTAATCAATATCATCAAAGGAGACGGTCTCTGGATCGAAGAGAACGAGGTCGCATTATAACGACTACCTCCATTTTACTGCTCATATTTATTTCATGAAAAATACTTTATTACAAGACCTGAAAGACGGAAAGCTTATTTTTACGGATGTAATCGCTTATATTGAATCTGCATACAATCATATGCCAACAGCGTTTTGGAACGGAGAGATACACAATGAAGCGACGCAAAATCAGGGAAGTGCCAAGGTATTGCAATTTGCTTTAATCAAATCGCTAAGCGAGGAAGATACTTTACAACTTTTTGCAGAGCATTACAGTGCTGTATTGGATAATCCTAATGGAAATGACCATCAGAATATTCGGGCATTTATGTTACATGGTTGGGAAGGCGTACGATTCGAAGGCACCGCGCTTACCATCAAATAATCCGAAACTAATCTTATAATTAGTTGTTCTCATCTGTGACTGCTCGTGATAGAGCAGATTTCTACACGAAAAACAGAGCAATTTGCAGATGAGACAACAAACGAAGCTAGAGCGAGCGGTTCTAATCCTTGCTCTATTTGGATTGAGCATCGCGCTCTTATATTTCGGAAAACCTTTCTTAGTTCCATTTGCCTTGGGCGGTCTTTTAGCCATGCTATTGACCAAAGTATGCGAACGACTGGAACGATTTAAGATCCCACGTGGCGTGGCAGCTCTTTTGGCTTTATTCGGATTTGTTCTCCTCTTTGCTGGTGTACTGACTTTACTTGGCTGGCAATTAGCAGGCTTCTCCGAAAACATGGATGAACTGCAGCAAAGAGCGACTGAGGTAGCTGCCCAATTTCGCGCTTGGCTACAAAATAGCCTAGGTATAGATCAGCAACAGCAACAAAAAATTGTAGACAGTCCCTCCTCTTCTGCTGGAGGTGCAAGCAGTGTCTTGATGGATTTTGCCTCTGGCACGATGAGTATAGCAGTAGATACCATTTTGGTAATGGTGTATACCTTTCTATTCATCACTTTCCGACGACAGCTCAAAAATTTTGTATTGTTGCTTGTTCCTTTAGATCAGCGCGACAAAACCACCAAAGTATTGCATGAATCGGCTAGCGTGGCGCAACATTATCTAGGAGGCTTATCTAAGATGATTGTCGCGCTTTGGATTATGTATGGCCTAGGGTTTTCTCTGCTAGGTGTAGAAAACGCCATCTTTTTCGCAGTATTTTGCGGATTGATGGAGATCATTCCTTTTGTAGGAAACTTACTGGGCACCTCCTTCACCGTATTGGCGGTCGCAGTACAAGGTGGCGATAGCAAAATGATTCTCGGTGTTATTGGTGTATATCTGCTGGTGCAATTTATTCAAACCTACTTGTTAGAACCATTGGTCGTAGGCAATGAAGTGCGCATCAATCCGCTCTTTACGATTATTGGGCTCGTAGTCGGGGAATTAATCTGGGGAGTAGGCGGCATGGTACTTGCCATACCGCTATTGGGCATTTTATTGATCGTGTTTGATCATGTTCCCAGTCTGAAACCTTATGCGTATCTGATTGGGTCGTACAAAGACAAGAAAAAGAAGAAGAAATAAAGTGGAAAGCGGCTAAGTTGTCTTAGCTGCTTTCCCTCCTTTTTTACTGTTGACCGTTACGGTATATTTCCCATTTCCCTTCACAATCCAACGTACCGTCACGATGCCGTTACCCGGAATGTTTGGTATTTGAATATTCGCTGCATCTCGTTTCTGCTCTGTCGTTATTCCGAAATCTCGGTCATTGACAATCATACCGGCAACCACCGTTCCTCCACTTAAGGTAGCCACATCAGGTACTTCAATTTTATTGGCCACATCCAACGACGAATGTGTCGGAATAATCCGCTGATTTCTGATCACTGCAGTCACTTCGGATAAACCAGCGCCCAAATCCTTGACGGAAATTTCAGCTACCTCCAACTTAGGGGTATGATAAGCATGATAAATCACAAAAGAAGCATTGCGATGTGCATCACTTTCCATCAAAAATCCCGGATGCATGCGGCCGTAGTTCTTTTTAAATCCACCAATCTCGATCGCGCCATATTGCGGATGTTCGTAGGGAGTCCACTCGACAAAGCCATCGCCAAAGAGCAGAAATTGATCAAATATATATTGTTCATTTTGCGCACTCGCGTAATCATTTGGCTGTTGTCCGGTTTTTTGGAAATAATAGTTGGCCATCCACAGCTCATTGCTCATGGCAAATATCCCACGCGCACTGTGCATCCAGTCAAATTCGCCACCATACACCGAGTACAAATCTTTGTACGTGACGATGTAGCGATAACCCGGAATCAATAACTCTGCCTTTTTGCCCAAAGCATCGTACACAGCGATGTCCGCCGGTCTGAAATTTCCCTCGTCATCTTGCGCACCAGGGCCTCGCAAAATCATACCGCCATAGTTGTGAAAACTTTGTCCGGCAGCGATATTCGGATGCGCCATGATAAAGTCGGCCACAGCACGATTCTCCGGCAAAGAGAACGGATACTTGTACGCGCCACTTTGCACATAATTCGGCTGCCAATTCCAGCCCCAATCGCGATTCGGGTCATATCCACCCACACCATCTTCGTTGACCAAGCCATCACCGTCATTATCCAAACCTTCATAACCTAGCAATTCGTAAACGCCTTGCTGTCCTTCGGGTGCTGGGATCAGGCGACGTGGATCTGCCGGATCGGTGATGAAGCGACCATAATCACTTTTTCTACGCATCTGCGTAATATGCCCGTCGCCATTTAGATCATCAAAATCATCTTCGTCCACCAAGCCATCCCGATCATTATCCAGAGGTTTGCGTCCCGTACGCGAAGAGTGTTGCGTATTGGCTCCGTGGATAAAGTTATCACGAGAATCCGGACTAATGCTCGGCACAATATAGAATGTCTTATCAGCTAATAGTTGTTGGAAGAATGGATTTCCAGCGGCGTGCATCTCGGTCACGTACCAAGCAATGTACAGAGCAAACTCCACCGTTTGCACTTCATTGGCATGGATTCCACCATCAATATAAGTAGCCGGCTTGGTGGCAGATTCCCCTTTTTTCTTGTCAGAAATAGTCAGCAACCACAGATCGCGCCCTTCAACAGATTTGCCGATAGATTCCAAATTAACCAAATCAGGATGCGCAGAAACCATCTTACGATAGATTTCTAATAAGGCGGTATTGTCGTGGTAGCGATTCCAGCTGATGGATACCTTTGGATTGGCCGGCGAACCTGCCGCAGCTAATATATTTTCTGCTTTCTGAGCGAATGACTGAGTAGCACAAAGTACTGCCAAGCCTATTATGATAGTATATTTATATAAATTCATGATTTCTGCGGCTAAATTAGAGTGATACGTTGACTGTTTTTTTGCCACTGGAAGCATTGCCTGCTTCAATAGATAGCTTTCCACTTCCTTGGATCAACCAGCTCAATTCGGTAAATCCATGTCCTTCCAGTGCGCCGATCGTTTGTCGGTTCTTTCCACTCAGCACTTTCTGTCCGCTACCGGTCTTCACTTCAACCGCCACATGTTTCAGAAAATAACTGCGTTCGCCCACCTGCGTCAATGTTGGGAAAGCACCTTTATTTAGCACCTTCACTGAAACGCGCGTTAGTCCGCCATCCAATTTCTCCGTCTGCACGTCCACGATGTCAATCATGGGCGCCATATCCGTCAGCTTGATTACAAAGTCCGTATGCTTGGTGACCAAACTATCGACCATATTGTATGGCGGATTGTGTAGCACAAATGGATGAATACCGCCTACTTCTACCGTTTTGTTCGGGAAATCAGGATGAGAAACGGTTTTCCACGGTGTGTAATTGCCCGTTACTCCTTGCGCATCTGCCCACTTCAAATAAGAAGCTACTGGATCTTTTTCGGTATCAGGCACCCACCATCCTGGCGTAGAAAAGCTCAATCTCCCGTAATGATAATATGCCCAATCAGCAAAGTTGCCATTTCCGGCTTTTTGCTTTGGTGCATCTCCGAGTTGTACTATGCTATTATATAAGGCAGAAACAGCGCCATTAACTTGCGCATCGCGCTCCGACCAACTATTGATCATGCGACCGCCTGGCCGGCGACTGCCATAAGGTGCGGCCGATTCGCCTCCACGACCAGCTTGTTGTGGTGTCGATAAATTATTCTCCGGCCCAAAAGACACGACTGCATATACATTGAATGCATCGTACAGAAAATCATACAGAGCTCTATTTTCTAGCTCCGACACGGCATGATCTCCAGCTCCAGGTTGGAAGTTTTTATAATTGTACGTGTTATTTTTATTAAAAGCTATACCCTCTTCGCCATCTTCATTAAACTGCCCATCCTTATCATTGTCCAGTCCTTCGGAAAGCAACAAGTATTGACCGCGCTGATTTTTTGCCGGATCGGCTAAGACCATTGATCTTGGATCTTTTGGATTGGCCAAATAAGTTCCACTCGGATCAACCACGCGCATCCAAGTTATCTTACCGTCGCCATCTAAATCGTCGTACCCGTCTTCTCCTTTTTGGCCATCGCGATCATAATCCAATGGGCGTGCATTGCCCGTACGTTCGTATTGCAATTTGGCAAAATATTGCTCCGTAGCATCCGGACTCATATTTGGAAATACGTAAAACGTTTGCTGATTTAACAAAGTACGAATGCTGTCTTGCGAAGCGCTAGCTAACAATTTCTCCACAAATCCAACCGCCAATTCTACACCCAACAAATGATCTCCAGAAACGCCACCAACCACAGCGACAGCAGGTTTTTGCTCCAAGTTTCCCGTACCGATGGAGAGCATCCAAATGTCTGATCCGCCCAAGGTCTTGGTCATGGAAGTCACTTTTACTAGTTGAGGATAGCGCGATGCTAATGCTTTCACACGCTGTGCCAGCTGCTGTTTGTTGCTGTAATCTGTCGGCGATTGTGCCTGAGCAGTCATACCGCATAAGCACAGGATGCCCAGATAAAGGAAGATAATACGATTCATTAATAATGGTTTTCTAGTATATAGCCAAATGCTGAATTCGCGAAAAGCGTAAGCAGCTCACATTCATCCAAAAACGAGTAATTCCCGAGATTAGAAATAGTCAGGTTGACCAACCTAAGATATAAAATAAATCGCTTAGTGAGTAATTAGAGCACGCGATTTTTGAAGGTTTCTTTTAGGGGTTGACTTAAGTCGATGAGATAACCATTGAGCACCGCATAACGTAGCGCTCCACTTTCATCCGCTAGATAAAAATTGGCTGTTCCGCCCAAGTCAATTCGTGAAGTGGTGTAAAAGGCAGGTTGACTAAATACATGTATGGGTAGATTATGAAATTGTTCGGCGCTGCCCACCACTGCGGGATTTAACCGAATAGCCATAAAACCTTGTTTTAGCAAAGCAAATGCTTGCGATTTGGAAAGTTCCTTCACCGAAGAAATCATCTTATCCGATACTTTACCTTGCACAAAATGCAATGAGGAAGCATCCACTTGATCGTATCCGAATGATTCTTGGAGATCACCCAAATCTTCTACCCAACCGCGTACAAAGTAATCGCGACCGACGGTATTCTCTGCTCGGCGGATCGCAATATCCGTACGGAGTGGAATAGAATCAGACCCAATTTCTAGGTTGTGGATAAAGACATCGTGCAATAAAGAAGAGCCGTTGAATGGAATATCTTCGTATTGCGCGATTTCATATTGCTCATAACTACCTTCTGCGATCTGCATCAATGCATTGAGGATAATAATAAAATTGAGCTTACGAATTTGCTGCTTCTCTACATCGCCTTTTAGTCCACCCGATTCGATGAGTACGGTGGATGCGCCCCATTTTTGAAAATTATCTCCAAAGCCTCGCGGCGAATGCGTATCGTCGTATTTTGCCACGGCATCAGGCACATACTGTTGCACCATTTGCTGAATTCCCGCAATCAACTTCATCGCATTGCCGCGCGTTTCGTTGATATCGCGTTCCGGATTGTATGCTGGCGCTAATAGGGAGATGGTGACCGGATTTTGGGTTTCGGGCACGTGGTAATAAATAGACTGATCATGTAGATTGAAACCAAAAGAAGGTTTTACAGCATCAGCACGTGCTGCCAAAAGCTTTCCTTCCACCGTCTGCTGCGCACGTGCATCTCGGTTCAGATCCACACTTTGTGCATTCCGACGATTGTAGATTTCTGCTCCATCCGGATTCAGCATCGGAATGAAATGAATCTGCAATTTGTCCTTTAACAAATTGCGCAGGGAATCTCCATCGTGTTCTTTACCTTCCAGAAAATTGAAAATATCCAGCAAGGCCATCGTAGCGGTTGGTTCGTCACCATGCATCTGCGACCACAGCATCACTTTGATATCGCCATCGCCGTAGGTCAATTCAGAAATAGATCGGCCTGCGGCCGACGCACCGATTCGTTCTACTTGCAAAATGCCTTTCTGCGCGTGCTGCTGCACCAGCGAATCCACATCCTGATGTTTGAATCGGCGGTGCTGGATCGCCGGTTCGCGATAGGTTGCAAACAGCGAATCCCATTCGGAAGTCGTAAGTGTCATGGCCGATGAATAGTCTTTTTTAAACGATGTGACGGTCTTATCTACTTGCTGGCAACTTACTGTCAGCAGCCCAAGCAGGCAGATATACAAAATAACTTTACCCATGGTTTTTCTGATTATAATGTGTTAACACGTGCACGCCGTCCGATCTTGCTTATTATTTCTCGTTTTGTTAACGATCAAAAAGCATACGATGCCCCGATCCTACTTCTTGTATTTTTCCATTCGTATAGGCCACATTTCCCGATACGATCGTATGCTCGATATTCGCGCTAAAAGTGTGTCCTTCAAATGGAGACCATTTACATTTCGACAAAATATTTTCTTTTGTTACGGTGTACGGTTTGTTCAGATCCACTAATACCAAATCTGCCCAATATCCCTCGCGGATAAATCCGCGTTGCTCGATCTGAAAACACCTTGCCGTATTATGCGCTGTTTTTTGCACCAATTGCTCCAATGTCAATCGCCCTTCTTTGACCTTATCCAACAAAGCCTGCAGGGCATGCTGTACCAATGGCCCGCCTGAGGGCGCTTGTAAATAAGGCTGTGATTTCTCTTCAAAAGTATGTGGCGCATGATCTGTAGCGATCACATCAATCCGTCCATCCAATACGGCTCGCCAAATTTCATCGCGATCTGCTGCTGTTTTCACCGCCGGATTCCACTTGATGAAATTTCCTTTTGTGGCATAATCCGCATCCGAAAACCATAAATGATGCACGCAGGCTTCGGCAGTGATTCGTTTCTGCTCTAACGGAATATCCTTACTAAAAAGATGAGTCTCTTTTCCGGTCGAAATATGCAAGATATGCAATCTGGTATCGTACTTTAGCGCTAATTCGACTGCTTTAGAAGAAGATAAATAACACGCTTCTTCCGAACGAATGGCTGGGTGCATATCAATAGTAACATTTTCGCCGTACTTTTCTTTGTAAACGGCCATGTTCGTACGAATCGTCGTTTCGTCTTCGCAATGTGTTGCCACAAGCGTCGGTGCATTCTGGAAAACATTGGCCAATGCCGTCTCGTTGTCCACCAACATATTCCCAGTAGAAGACCCCATAAATACCTTAATACCACACACATCGCGCGGATTGGTTTTTAGCACTTCTTCTAAGTTATCATTGCCTGCCCCCATAAAGAAGGAGTAATTGGCCAATGAGCTATCCTGTCCAATATCATATTTATCTTGCAGCAACTTTTGTGTCAAGGCATTGGGCACCGTGTTTGGCATCTCCATAAAAGATGTGGTACCGCCTGCTACTGCTGCACGACTTTCGGTAGCGATATCTGCCTTGTAGGTAAGTCCCGGTTCGCGAAAATGAACCTGATCATCGATCAGTCCTGGCAAGAGGTGCAATCCTTCTGCATTGATTTCTTGCGCAGCGGCTTTATCAATTGTCGGCGCGATCTGCTCGATGCGGCCATCCTTTATAAATATATCTAACACCTTGATTTCGCCTTCGTTGACGACTTGTGCATTCTTAATTAATATTGTAGACATGTTGTAAAAATAACATTTAATCCCCAAAATTGCAGCGAACTACCTGCGTCTCCATCATAAAACGCCTCCATTTAAAACAGCTCAGTACTTATTTTGTTGTAAATGGAATACATACAATGAATTACGCCACTTTTGGCCTTAATCAATGTGATACCATGAAAAACTTTTATTTAATGGTGCTGATGACTGGATTTTGTTACTCGGCTCTAAGTCAGGAACCGGATAGTACCTTGTTGCAAAATAGCAACCAGAATATGCAAAGCGAGGATGCCCAGACTATTGCGCTTCTCACAAAGCAGGTAGAAAGCATGACGCGTGAGCTGAAGAACAATACCGAAAACATCAATATGTTGATGGCGAGTAAGGATCTGGATGCTCAAAATCGGTATATGATTGTACGCCAAAATCTAGAAAATGCGACAAACGCTTACCGCCTATTACATACCAAGATCCAAGTCATGAAAAATTACCCATCCGGCCGTTCGTTTGAACCATTGGTCAAGGAATTGGGGAATCCTGAAAGCGACAAGCTGGGATTTCGGTTTGATCAAAAAGTGGTGTCTTTGGTAGAAGATAATGTGAAGCCTAAAAAGAAAAATATGGCTTCAAAAATTTATGATGGTGTGACCTCGATTGCTAAGAATCCTATTGTGAGTGCTATTCCGGTGGTATCGCCTGCGGCACAATTGACGAGTAGCGTAATGGGATTCTTGCGCAGCACCAGTATCATGACCGATGATGTAGATCAAGCCACCATTGCTAAGATGGAGAACGAGTTGAACGGTTACATTCGCTTTTATAACTTATTAGCCGAAGCCAATACCGAGTTTGATTACAATCTCAATATACAACGGCAAGAGTTGGGCTTACTACAACGCAACTTGTATGATCAAGTCCGCTATTTTGCAGAAAAGGTGGGCTTAGAACCCGAAGCTAGAGGGGATAAAGAAAGTGTTGATGAATACCTAAACAAACTCTTTCTACGCTTAGATCAGAATTATATGGTGAACTTGTTTTCGCAGTTTGAGCAGAAAAATCGTTCCGGAAATCGTGTAAACTATGATCAGATGTTGATCACTGATGAAGGTAATGACCTAAAGGATGCCAATAATCGCTTAGAAGAATTTGTGGGCTTGATCAATCAGTTGGAATTCCAATATAGCAAGCATAATCGCTACACCGAACAGTATACCGAAAAGATAAAAGCCGCCTTGGACGAAGCCAACACAACTGGTGTAACAAATGCGGATACCGGTTCTAAAATCAAAACGGAGGTGGATGCTGCGCAGACCACAACGGACAATGAGTTCCGAAACGCAATCAATCTAGATGAATTGAGCAAAGCAAAAAAATCAATCCGCTATACGGCGAGGATTATTTAAGAAAAATTTCGTCATTGCGCGGAGGTAAGACGAAATTAAGTCTTCATCGCGAGATTACAATGATCCTCGTCATTGCGCGGAGGTACGACAAAGCAATCTTTTTCAGGTTGATAGAGTTCAGAAAATTAATGGCGTTCTCTAGTTGAATGATGAATTCCTGAATAATCGCAGACCTTGGTTGACAGATTGCCACAGCCTCGTGCCTCGGCTTCGCAAGGACGAATTTACCTCGTCGTCGCTAGGCACGCGCTAGGTCGGCGGTAAAATCCATTATTCATGAAATAACACTCCGTTAAAGCACCATCCTTCCAACTCATAAAATGCCGCCTTAGCGGATTGGCAATAGCAGTGGGATGCACTAACGTTGTGCCAATACGCTCAGCGGCGAGTTTTGGATACTTTTGCGGTCAAAAGTATCATGCCTGTCCGGCATTAGAGGACAAAGTAAGTATATAGTTAATAGAGTTCAGAAAGTTAATAGAGTTCATAAGAGGTTATATCCAATTGGAGTAATACAAACTACTTCTGGATTGCCACAACCTCGTGCCTCGGCTTCGCAAGGACGAATTTACCTCGTCGTCGCTAGGCACGCGCTAAGTCGGCGATAAAATCCATTATTCATGAAATAACACTCCGTTAAAGCACCATCCTTCCAACTCATAAAATGCCGCCTTAGCGGATTGGCAATAGCAGTGGGATGCACTAACGTTGTGCCAATACGCTCAGCGGCGAGTTTTGGATACTTTTGCGGTCAAAAGTATCATGCCTGTCCGGCATTAGAGGACAAAGTAAGTATATAGTTAATAGAGTTCAGAAAGTTAATAGAGTTCATAAGAGGTTATATCCAATTGGAGTAATACAAACTACTTCTGGATTGCCACAACCTCGTGCCTCGGCTTCGCAAGGACGAATTTACCTCGTCGTCGCTAGGCACGCGCTAAGTCGGCGATAAAATCCATTATTCATGAAATAACACTCCGTTAAAGCACCATCCTTCCAACTCATAAAATGCCGCCTTAGCGGATTGGCAATAGCAGTGGGATGCACTAACGTTGTGCCAATACGGTCAGCGGCGAGTTTTGGATACTTTTGCGGTCAAAAGTATCATGCCTGTCCGGCATTAGAGGACAAATAAGCACACATTAATTAGAAATTATTTTTCATTAAAATTAATAAAACAGATCATCCACAGATCTGAACAGGCCGCTATGCGTAATTTAGCGTCCTGTAGCGAATAATTCGATTCAATAGCAAGACACCTTCATATCATAAAAAGCACTAAATTCCATTATCAGCTGTCTTATCTGTACAACTGATAAACAAAAAGCATTCGAATTTTGTCATTTATTTGTAATTAATCTAAATAAAAACTAGATTTACGGCACGAAAATAATTATCGATGCGCAATATATTTTATTTAACATCAATTATCATAACAACCACCTGTTATTCAGTTTCTGCACAGGATAGCATCCGGAATCAAATTGAAGAGGTGGTCGTCACCGGACAATTGGAAGCGACATCGCTAAAAAATTCAGTTTATAAAGTGCGGACTATTTCGCAGGATCAGATTGTCCGCCGTGGTACGGTCGATATTAAGACGCTACTAAATACCGAACTAGGAATCCGATTCAGCAATGATATGATGCTGGGCGAGTCCGATATCGAATTGATGGGAATGAGTGGTCAAAACGTAAAAATCTTACTTGATGGCGTACCGCTATTTGATCGGGGTGCCGAGCGCCAAAGCCTCACGCAAATCGATGTGAATATGATCGAGAAGATCGAAATTATTGAAGGTCCTGTTTCGGTGACCTACGGCACAAGTGCCTTGGCCGGCGTGATCAACATCATCACCAAAAATAATCTGGGTGGTCATCGCTGGCGAATTACTGCGCGATTACTCGAAGAAACGGTTGGTGAGGAATATAATCCATTGAATGGCGAAGGCGTGCACAATGCTTATGTCGGTATCTCGCATAATCTTAACAAATGGAATTTTGATGTGAATGCCAGCCGTAACACTTTTGGCGGATGGCAGGGATCAGCAACTCTACCGCAGCTGCAATGGCAACCCAAAGATCAGTGGCTAGCATCTGGCAAAGTTGGATACAAAGGTGCCAAACATCAGACTTGGTATCGATTCGATTACACGAATGAAGACATTTATACACCAGGAGGTTTCAACCTGAACAATACCGTGGTCAACACCAACTTCATCTCCAATCGCTACAACAATATGATCCAGAGTAACTGGAAATTTTCGGACCGGCTTACCGCTAATGGGTCATTCTCCTTGCAAAACTATGATCGTAGTACAGTCACGAAGCGTACCAATCTACAGACAAACGAAACAGAAACATTGACCGGAGCTGGACAAGCTGATGTAGCCAAATTCAGTACCGTTTTCTTCCGCGGAACAATGCAATATAGATTCTCCCCAAAAATTCATACGCAACTGGGTTTAGAATACGACGCTGAATCTGGTCGTGGCGATCGTCTATTGGAAAACGCGACCGTAGCGCAGTATGCAGCTTTCCTGTCGGCCGAAATACGACCGACCCCACAATTAAACATTCGTCCGGGAGTTCGTTTTATTGGGAATAATGTATTTGAAACATTGCCTGTAATTCCTTCCATCAACCTTAAATACGCGCTGGATGAGCAATTCGATATCCGAGCTGCTTATGCGATGGGATATCGATCTCCCGCCCTACGTGAATTATTCTTCAGCTTTTTTGATGCCAACCACTCGATCATTGGCAATGAAAACCTAAGACCAGAAAATTCCAATAGCTTTAATTCCTACTTATCGTACCACCGTAGTTTTAGCGAAGTCACCAACCTCAACTCCTCATTGGGAGGTTTCTACAATACGTTTAGAAATATGATCGCTCTTGGCTCTCCAGTCGATGATCCAACACTCTTCACGTATGTCAACATCGAAAATTTCAAAACTACCGGTCTGGTGTGGGAAGGCACTCTAGTACATAAAGGTCTGCAGGCAGGGCTGGGTTTCTCCTACATTGGTCGATACAATCTATCTCGAGAATCCGACTCTTCGCTTTCCGAGTTTTTATGGAGTCCAGAGGTAAATAGTAATCTCTCGTATCATTATGCGCCTTGGGGCTTGAATGCTAGCCTATTTTTTAAATTTTATGGCCGTAGGCCAAGATTTGAAACGACGCGGGAAGTGAATAGTGAACCGATAACACGACAAGTATTTGTGAATAGTTTCACGATGAGCGACTTTACGGTAAACAAAAGAATAACTAATCAATTCAACGTCACGGGCGGTATTCGTAATCTTTTCGGCGTTCAAGACGTACGCAATTCGGGCACCGTTGGTGAAGGTGTACATGATGGCGTCAGCCCTACTGTGCCCATGGCCTATGGTCGTTCTTACTTTTTGGCTTTACAATTTAATATGACAAAATAAACAGCACTAATCATGAAAACTACACTATTCAAAACCAGCCTTTTGTGTGGGCTGATATTTGCCTCTGCATCTTGCAAGCGCGATGAAACCATTACTCCCGAAATTCCACCTTCCGACGGGACAGAGATGACCTTACAAGGTGGCGAAGGCGCAAGCAACGCAGTCAATGCGGTTTATGTAGACTTAAGCGCGGAGAAGCAAACATCTATCGCTCGCAACTCCTGGCATTTGGGCTTTTATACGGGTTCCGAATTTCGTGTCATCGTCAATAATCAAACTGACGCCACAGCCTTGGCTACCGAATTTACGGACATCAATGCTGTAAACCCTTCAAACGTAGATTTCAGTGCTATGGTTTTTAATCAAACAGCGCCATCACCCGCACTATTTGACCTACTAGACGACAGCCTTGGCCGTATAAACCAAACCGCTATTGCCGAAATTAGCGCGACGGCTTCTGAAAACCGTGTGTATATCGTTAATCCTGTACTTGCAACAACCGTCGCTGCTGAAAACCTATGGAAAATCCGTGTACTACGCAACGGAAGCAATGGCTATACGCTGCAATATGCGCGATTGGCAGATACCAATTTCCAGACAGCTAATATCACGAAAGACGCGACCTATAATTTTCAATTTTTCTCCTTTACTGGTGGAGCAGTACAAGTGGAGCCTCAAAAAGCTGACTGGGATTTTGTATGGAGCAAATCCATGTATATCCACTTTTTTCAGGGTAGATATGTTCCTTACTCTTTTTCTGATATCATTTTAATTAATCATCTGGCAAGTGTACAAGCCGCGGAAGTCATCTTTGAGAACGGTGATTTTAATGTTACTTATGCCGATTTCAGTGAAACACATTTGAATCAAATTACATTAACCAACAATCGAAATACTATTGGATCGACTTGGAGAGGTATTTTAAGCGCACCTTTTGGCGCACTGCAAGATCGTTATTACATCCTTAAAGACAACGACAACAATATTTTTAAAATCAGGTTTCTATCGATGGGAGCTGGTACTACTGACGGTGGCAATCGCGGATACCCACAATTAGAATATAAATTACTAAAAGAAGGATAAATGAAATAAATACAAAATCTTAAAATTAACAATTATGAAAATTAACCAAATTTTAGCGATCAAAATATCTTTTTATGTGATATTTTTTGCGTCATGTTCAAAATCACACATAATGAATGACAACCAAATAATTGAGGATGCGACACTAATAGAACGTCAATTAATTTATACAGAATTCGCAAAAGCATTTTCTAAAGCACTTGAAAACAAAGAGATTAGAGATCTCATAAAAGATGAATCGATTAAGATGTTTAATAGGGATCACGATGTTTTGTTCCAATTAGTCAAAGATCAAACCCTATCAAACGGCAGCAAAGTTATCGACTTTGTATCACAATATTCCGAACTAGAAGATCAAAGATTCAAGGAATTAATAGATGAGGAAGTCTTATTAACAATCTTTGTACCTTCCATCACTTCATTTAGTCCAGATAAATGGAATACTGTTAATCAAATTCCGGTAGTGGCAGTTAGAAATGAGCGAGACATGATTAATAACCGTGCGTTATATGCTTATGATAATAAACAAAATAAGATAGAACTGTCTTATTTCGAACAGCCAGACATCCCTATTGTAGTGATTAAAACAAATGAAAGAATAGGTGTTGCAAATGAAAGCGCAAGTAATGAAAAAAAGTCTCAATTAGAAAGAATTCAAACTAACTCAAACACACTAAAAAGCACTAAAAAAGGCAATTTAGTTTACTTATCAGAAGGGTTTGCCCCTCAAGACAACTTTATTTCTTCGGATCAAGATATAATTGATAATGGCACAACAAAAAACACAATAAATCGCGCAGTGTACAATTATACTCCGCAGTCTGGATACAGACTCGTACCTATTAACACTGGATACTCTTTTAACCGACAACTGAAACTCACACATGGATTTATTAATTATGATGTCAATTATCACAGAGATCTCATATACTATAATTTAAAAAACAACTTAGATTCAGGTTTTTTTGACTCAAACTATTCAGAATATATTACTGGATTCTACCTTAACAATGCAAACAGCTTTGCGTCCATTGACGCATTAAACAAAGATTGGACAGATGGTTTTTATGATATCTACGTAACAATACTATTCGTAGACGGAACTTCTGTTGGTTCGATAAGAAAAGGTTTTAGTGTATCAAAATCGGATTTAATAAAAGATGGCAATTTATTGTACTACAATATAAACCCAATAGAAATTACCTCATGGGATGTACAAAGATATGGCTCAATCTGGAAAATCTTGCTTGAAGAATATAACCCAGGAGCTGAAAAAACTGTCAACCAACAAGTTTCTTCAAAATTCACTACCAATTTTAAAGCCGATGTCGGATTCAACATCGGTATATTTAAGATTGGTGGAGGTGGAGGTGGATCAAGCGAAAGAACTGTTACTGAGACTTATCAATACAAAACCACGATTACATCTTTTGATCTAGGAGAGTCAATTTTGAATTTTTACAATCCCGTTCTAACAACTTCTCCCTTACAAAGACAAAGATTGAAGGATAAATTCGGCGAAAAAAATGGCGGGATACGTTATTTAGTTTTCGATGCTGCAGCTAACGCCGGTAATATTGATTTTGAATATTATGACAGTATAACTTACATATACGGTCAAAATACTGGTTTCAGTAACGTCATAATACAACCAATATGGCGATATAACATGGAGCAATGGTCATTTAAACAGTTAGAAGAAGTAGATTATATCGAGACATTATTTGGATTGAAGAATTATTAACTGACATTACAAAACTAATAAAAATAAATATTAAAAATCAGTCATGATACTTAAGAGAAATATTAAAAAAATAGTATTCCCAGCTGCGGTAGCCGCAGCTTTATTAGGCAGTTGCAACCAATCGGGCGACAAACAGGCTCATCAAGAAGAAGGCAATATAGACAGCTTGAAAATCGTATCCATCAATGGCGCGACCTCGGAAGTCTTAGCTCAATTCGGTTTATTGAACAACATTATAGGCACCGACGTGACCTCTACTTACCCGGAGGAATTAAACAAATTACCCAAAGTAGGCCACAACAAGAACATTTCGGCAGAAGGTATTCTAGCTCTAAATCCAAATATCATTATCGGCACTGAAAATGATCTAAAACCCGAGACGCTCCAACAGCTTAAGCAAGCAGGATTACGCGTGTTACTATTGCCTCATGCGCACAGCACAGATGGTAGCATCCAATTGATCAAATCATTGGCAGATTCCCTAAAAATCAGCAGCAAAGGTGATTCCTTGACGAAGGTCTTGAAAAAGGATCTGAAACACGTGGCCGAACACCAGAAAGAAGCCACCGATAAACCCAATGTATTATTTATCTATGCACGTGGCGCTGGCACCATGATGGTAGGCGGCAAAGGCACAGAAGTAGATGAGATGATCGCATTGGCAGGAGGTACCAACGTGGCGCAAGATATTCAAGAATACAAACCCCTGACAGCAGAAGCTCTGGTGGCGTATAATCCTGATGTCATTCTGCTTTTTGACTCTGGATTGTCTAGTTTGGGCGGCGTAGATGGTATTCTAAACATTCAAGGCGTGAAAGAAACTAAGGCCGGAAAAAACAAAAAAATTGTAGAGATGGATGGCGCTTTACTCACTGGCTTCGGGCCGCGCGTAGCCCAAGCTATTGATGAGTTGCACCACAAAATTCATTAATGCAGTACCCAAAAAGAAAGATCAATTTTCTGATTTTAATCATCTTATTAATCGCCTCGTGCATCGCTTCGCTTTGCATCGGGGCGCTTAATATTCCGATGCGTTCCTTATTTTCTATTATTGGCGATGCACTCGGCATAACGGATTCTGCCGATTACGCGATGCAGCAAAAAGCCGTCTTGCTTAATATTCGTCTTCCTAGAATGGTATTAGGCGTTTTAGTTGGGGCGACATTGAGTATTTCAGGAGCTGCTATCCAAGGTTTGTTTCGCAATCCATTGGCCGAACCCGGTATTATTGGAATCTCTTCCGGCGCGACATTTTTTGCCGTATTGGTGATTGTATTAGAAGCCAAACTGTTTCATGTAATCACAGGACTACTTGGTTACTATACGTTAGCTTTTGTCGCATTTCTTGGCGCAGTTATTACCACGTTGATTATTTACCGCTTTTCGGTGCGCCAAGGTCGTACGGATGTCACATCCTTACTGCTCATTGGTATTGCGATCAATGCCTTGGTGATGTCCTTTACCGGACTATTGACTTATATCGCTAGCGACGACCAACTGCGTAGCATCACCTTTTGGAGTTTAGGCAGTTTGGGAGCTGCAAGTTGGCAAACAGTCAGCACCTTGATCCCATTTAGCTTGATCTCCATTCTGGGCTTATGTTATTTCGCCAAACCACTCAATGCGATAGCATTAGGCGAAGCGCAGGCAGAGCACCTCGGTATCCCCGTACAGCAAACCAAGAAATACATTATCGTGCTAGCAGCAGTAGGCGTTGGTGCATCAGTTGCTCTGACGGGTATAATTGGTTTTATCGGACTGGTAATTCCACACATTCTACGGATTAGTATTTCTGGTGATCATAAGTTTCTATTGCCGGCCTCAGCCCTCTTTGGTGCCACTATTCTCGTTGCTTCGGATCTGATCGCGCGTACCATTGCCGCACCATCCGAATTACCCATCGGTATACTCACGGCCTTATTTGGTGTGCCCGTTTTTTTATTCATTATCTTACAAGATCGAAAAAAGAGGAGTCGGCTATGATTGAGGTAAAGAATCTATCGTATCAGATTGGTAATAAACCAATTCTTCGGCATATTGATATGCAAGCACGACCGGGCGAATTGCTGGCGATGATCGGACCGAATGGAGCTGGAAAAAGTACTTTGATGAAGTTGCTCTGCGGCGAAGTGAAAAGTCCTCAAGATTCCATTTCTCTACATGGAAAAACGCTCTCCGGATATAAGTCAAAAGAACTCGCTTTGATGCGCGCTGTGCTGACGCAAGCCAACGAAGTCAGTGTCGACTTCAGCGTGCAGGAGCTCGTGACAATGGGGAGATATCCTCATTTTGAAGTAAATCCAAGTATGACTGATCTCGAAATCATCGAGGCGGTGCTGGAAGAAATGGGTATTCAACATTTTAAAGACCGTAGTTATCATTCGCTCTCTGGCGGTGAAAAACAACGCGTACAATTGGCGCGTGTACTAGCACAGATTTACGAAAGACCGGATGCCATCTTGTTTTTGGATGAGCCAATCAATGGCTTGGATATCCAGTATCAACAGATCATCTTAGAGAAGGCTAAAAAAATGGCCGCAAAAGGCTGGACGGTATTATGCGTTTTACACGACATCAATTTTGCTTCCAAGTATGCGGACAAGATCTTAATTTTGAAAGCTGGCGAGGTAGCCAATTTTGGTACTCCTACAGAAATTATTACCGCGGAAAATATGCTTAAAACCTATAACATTCGTACAAAAGTATGGCAAGATCCAGAGATCGGCTATCCTTTTATTGTCCCTACATCTTAAAAAACACATTTCACTATGACAACAGATTTAAAAGAAAAATACGACAACTATAAAATAGCTAACCCAAAAACACGCATTCGTGATGCCGCTACGGCATTAGGTGTTTCGGAAGCAGAATTGGTGGCAACCAATCCGCAGAATTTGCTGCTCAATCCTGCTATGCAAGAGATTTTAGAGGAAATTCCTTCTCTTGGTCGTGTCATGGCGCTCACTAGAAATGAGCATGCAGTACACGAACGAAAGGGCATTTATAATAAACCTTCTTTCAACGGACATATGGGTTTGGTAGTCGGAGCGGATATTGATTTACGTCTTTTCATGTCCAAATGGGCAAATGTTTTTGCAGTTTCTGAGAATGATCGCCAAAGCATTCAGTTTTTTGATACTTTGGGGAATGCTGTTCATAAGATCTATTTGACGGAGGAAAGTAATCAAGAAGCGTATCAGGAATTGGTAAAAAAATATAAAGCGACCAATAGTGATCTTGTGATTTTGCAGCCACAAGTGTCCGCTGAATCAACCGAAAAATCGGATGAAGAGATTGATCAAGTAGCTTTCCAACAAGAATGGTTGGGCTTGCAGGATACACATGATTTCTTTGGATTGCTGCGCAAGCATGGTGTGACGCGTACCCAAGCTTTGCGCCTAGCGCCAGCAGGCCATGCCACTCCCCTCGCGCTGAACAAAGTAGAAGATTTACTAAATATAGTTTCCGAAAAAGGTTTAGAAATCATGGTTTTTATTGGCAATGCCAATTGTTTGCAGATCCACACGGGCAAAGCACAGCGCATTCTACGTACCGGACCGTGGATCAACATCTTGGATCCAGATTTCAATATGCACCTACGCGATGAGGCGCTGAGCAGCGTGTGGATCGTAAAAAAACCGACAAATTTGGGCGCAGTACACAGCATCGAAACTTATGACGTGGAAGGCAATCTGGTTGCACAATTCTTTGGCAAACGCAAACCGGACGTACCTGAGCGCGAAGATTGGAGAGCTGCATTAGAATCCTTAACTTCATAGCATGCGAATTATTATCGGTCTTTTGCTATCTCTTTGCCTGCATTGCGCGTACGCGCAGCAGGCACTTAACATTCGCAATTCAAACGGTGAAAGCGTAACGTTGGAAGCTATTTCAGAAGCTGCTAAAGGTAAGCAGTTTGTCTTCGTTGGCGAACTGCATGGTGAAGCGCCAGCTCATCAGTTGGAGTTAGAACTATTACAGCAATTATATGCCAAACATGGTGACAAGCTGTTCCTAGGGATGGAAATGTTTGAAACAGATGTGCAGCCGATCATCAATGAATATTGGCAAGGTCATATCAATACGCGCAGCTTCGAAAGCGAAGCTCGTGTTTGGAACAATTATGCGGATTATCGTCCTTTAGTCGAATTTGCTAAGGCACATCAGATTCCGTTGGTGGCAACCAACGTGCCACGCCGTTATGCCAACGCCGTGTATCATCAAGGTGTCGGGATTTTGGATAGTTTATCGGATTATGCTAAAAACCTCTTGCCGTCATTACCAATGGAAGTTGATTCTACCTTAGCTTCCTACCGGGAATTGAAGAATATGATTCCCGGCCATGGTGGAGAAAACATGTTGCAGTCGCAGGCGCTCAAAGATGCTAGCATGGCGCATCAGATCTTAGCACACACGAAAGGAGATCAGATCATATTGCACCTGAATGGTGTCTATCACACCAAAAATCGCGAAGGGATTATATCTTTTATGAAATCGGTTCATCCAGATAAAATGCTTACAATTACTTCCATTACTAAAGAGGCAACAGATCATGATTTTAAAGAGGCAGATTTCACGTTACTTATACCAGCGAAAACGGATTAGCCGAAATTAGTTTATTTCACTAAGACAAGAAGTAAATACTACTATGTTGACTTTTCAAGTATCTAGCGATCCCGCATCTGTTATTACCCGAAGAATCTCTTAATAATATTTAGTTTTGAAGCAGTTCGTGGATAATATTTAAGACCAAATTCGATCCAAGTAGGTTTGTCGAGCACACTTTTATAGTGTGTGAAGCTTTTGAAGCCAGCTTCGCCATGGTAGGCTCCCATGCCACTATTGCCCACTCCACCAAAAGGCAGTTTGGGATTTGTGATATGCATGACCGCATCATTCACAGCACCACCGCCGAATGATAATTCCCGCAGAATACGTTTCTTGATCTTACTGTCGTTGGTAAATACATAACAGGAGAGCGGTTTTGGCAATCGTTTCACTTGTTGGATCGCTTCCGAGAGATCCTGATAAACAATCACAGGCAAAATAGGTCCGAAGATCTCTTCTTGCATGACCGGATCATCAAAGCTTACATCATTCAAGATCGTGGGTTCTACATAGCGGCTTTCGCGATCCACATGTCCGCCAGCATATACTTTCGCTGGGTCGATTAACTTGGCCAACCGATCCACATTTTTATCATTAATAATCTGCACCAAGGTTCCCGCTTCGAAGCTAAACTCATTCTTTTTCATTTCGGCTGTTAAAGCATCCAAGAAAGCTTGCTTGACCTTATGGTTTACCAAAATATAATCTGGCGCAATACACGTTTGCCCTGAATTCAGAAACTTGGCCCATACCAATCGTTTTACCGACATTTTCATGTCACAACTTTCGGTGATAAAGGCCGGACTTTTCCCACCTAACTCTAGCGTGACAGGCGTGAGATGTTTTGCTGCCGCTTGGTATACAATGCGACCAACCGTGGTACTGCCCGTGAAAAAAATCTTGTCAAAGCGCTGCTCCAACAAGGTGGTCGTTGTTTCGACATCACCTTCTACGACTGCTAGATAGTTTGGATTAAAATTATTGGCAATCATATTGGCCATGATGCGGCTCGTATTGCTGGGCAATTCGCTGGGTTTCAAGATCACCGTGCAGCCAGCAGCTATTGCCGGAATTATCGGGGCAAGGGAAAGCTGATAGGGATAATTCCAAGCTCCGATGACTAGAACAACACCTAGTGGCTCGGGAATGATGTAACTGCGCGCTGGAAAATTGACCATATTTGTACCTACACGACGGATTCGACTCCAAGATTTTAATTTTCGAATCGCCTCATCCAAATCATGGTACAACAAGGCCAACTCGTTGGTATAGGTATCAAATTCAGACTTTTTAAAATCCAGCGCAATACCGGCAATCATTTCGTCCTCATGTGCTTTGATCACACTTTTCAACTTCTTAAGTTGTTGCAATCTAAAGTCAATTGGCTTAGTGGCATCACTCCAAAAAAAATTGCGCTGTGCGTTTACTAAGTTTTCGATCGAATCTTTCATCGCTACGTATTTTGTCGTCCTTTAAAATTGTCCATTGTTTTATAAATACCTAATACACCGCCCACAAACCAATCAAAAAACCGGATGGGAAATATCCCTTGAAAAAATCGTACGAAATGAATGCTCCACGGCATACTCACGATCGGTTTACCAGAAGCTATACCACGTAAAATTTTTTTGGCAACTTTTTCAGGGCGGAGGATCGGCACCAAAGATCGTACACCATCAAACATACCTGTATTAATGTAGTACGGTGTGACGGTAGTTACACGTATATTTTTTTGCAATAGCTTCATCTCAATACGCAAACTATCCGACCAGCCAAATATAGACCACTTGCTTGCCACATATACCGACATCTTCGGATTAGATATGTAAGATGCTGAAGAGGCAATATTGCATATGGAACCATTATTTTGTGCGATCATATCTGGCAAGAATAAGCTGGTTATGTACATAGGTGCCAAAGCATTTATATCCATAGTTCGCCTAATGTCTAATTCGGTATGTTCGTGAAAATACTTTCCAACCACGATACCGGCATTGTTTATTAACACATCAATCACACCGTGGTTTGCTTTCACTTTTTCAAAAGCTCGCTGCACCTTCGTTTGATCTGCTATATCTACGGAATAGCCATGGATCTCTCCCCGCTGTGCAAATTCGTCCACTATCGCTTTTATCGCTATAGGATCTATATCCCAAATAATGACCCGCGCACCATAATCTAAGAATAGTCCGCTCATTATTTTGCCAATTCCGGACGCTCCTCCAGTAATTAACACTTTTTGTTGATGGAAATTTCTCATATAACGATCGCTAAGTAGTATGTAATTGATCAAACCTTGGTGACAGACGGAGAGGATTATGAAAGCAGCAGCTTTAGAGAATGAGTTGAGAAAAGGCTTAGAAAGCTAGCCCTCCGAGATTCTTATAATATTCATTAAACGTTATTATTAAGACAATTTTTTCAAAATAGTCATCAGCGAGAAGCTTCCTTCTTCCTTAAGAGATCTAAAATATTGTTTATCTGCTATTTCCTCAAACGTCAATGCCGCTGCACTAGCCATTTTAGTGTATATATTTTCTGAGACTAGCATATTATTTAGTTCACTCATTTCTTGTTTACGTCTATTAATGTGTTTTGGATAATTGCCCACAATCTTGCTTATATCTCCCATAGTGCCGGACATTTTTCGATTAATTTCTTCAAAAAGCTCATCTGTAATACCAAAATGATTAGCAGCAGTCGCTATCTCAAAGAAGACAGCGGTAATTGTTTTGTTGAATCCTGCGAAACACATTTTGAAAGCCGTAGCTGCTGTAACCTGATCTCCCAAATATTTTATCTCCAAAATGTTATTGATTAAATTCTCCCATTCAACAACCTGCTCTCCACTATAGTAAACAACGCCTTCATCTCTTAGAAAAGCAGCTCGCCCAATCACACAGGCATTTATAAACGGGACATCAACCGCTTTAAACATCGTTGATAATTCTTTTACCATGTCGGTCGATTTGGCATTCATATCGACGAACATTGCAATCCTATTTTGGCCATCGCATGCATCAATGTAGGCCTGGGCGACATCTTTTACTGCGGAAGGAGGTACTAAAGAAACTACAAAGTCAACTTCGCTCACTATTTCATTAATTGAAAGCTGTTGGACACCAATCGCAAAAGCCTTTTTTCTAGTCGATTCACTTCGCTCGTCCAAGTCCGAATAAACATCGAACCCTTTTTCAATTAACAGCTTGGCAATATTCACACCCATGTCACCAGGATACAGAATGGCTACTTTTGTCATACTCTTTCTAGATTTTGAGGTTTTCTAATAAAAACAAATAGGATAACAGCAATTGCTGTGAGCAGTGCGTAGAGCAAAAAACCATTTTTATAACTACCTGTAATATCGCTAATTATAGAAGCAGATAATGGTCCGCCAACACTAGAAAATAATAATAATGATATGGTTATACCACTTAGTGCACCTTGAAATTTACTACCAAAATAGTCGGCTAGGATAATGGGCATTAACGCGATGAGACCACCTGCACTAAGGCCACTTAATACTCCATAGGCAATATATAAAACATATGTACTACTAGCATCTACGAACATAAAGATACCTATCGCTTGAAATATACTGAGTATAATACCGATCCAATGCAATCCTATTTTATCAGAAATCCACCCAATAATTAATTTTCCCAACAGAGCACAAACTCCGTATACGACCAGGATACCAGCTGCATCATTTTGCGAAAAATTCATTTCAAGCGCATACGGTATTTTGTTTAATAAAACGCCTTTCATCGCAAAATCTATAAGATTCCATGCCACAATTACGCGCCAAAAAACCACAGTTTTCAGTGCTGCTTTAACGGTAAAAGTCATCTCAGGTTTATCTGCATCACCATTTTCCTTAGTTACCTCTTCTCTAATCTTTGCTTTATTTTCACTTTTATTCAAAATAAAATAAACTATAGGAGCAATAACAAATATTGGAATCAATCCAATAATGAACCATGCGTGTCTCCAATCTGCACTATCTCCCATTAGCGACACAATCAATGGAGCCAGCAAAGCAGACCCTAAATTCGCTCCCGCGGAAACTAATCCCATGACAAAGCCACGTTTTTTTGAAAACCATTTGGTGATAAATGGCATGATTAAGGTATTACCAATACAAGCTTGCGTAACACCACCAAGCACAATCATAACCACCGCTAGTTGCCACAATGCTGTAACCATTGAAACCAAAACAAGCATGATACCATTGGCAACCAGTCCTACGCAGAGAATTTTTTTTGCACCTATCTTATCAAGCAATCTTCCAATAGAAGGACCTACCATGGCAGCTACGACTAATTGCAATGTGATACACATCGTAATCGCGGAAGAACTCCAGTTCATTTCATCTTCCATCGGAGCGACAATGAAACCCAAGGTCTGCATACCGATACCCGCTCGTATCGCGGTAATTAGAAAACCAACCAAAATTACGTACCATCCAAAATAGATAGTTGTATTCTGATTTCGCCCTTTCAAATGATTCATGATAAGAATATTTTTAGTGATATTAATCCTTAGCGCTATACTATTAACTTTCGAGACAGACACAATACCATTGATCTAGAATAGATACGAGAGCATAACAGAGTCGCTCTTTTCTCATGCTTATTACTGTGCAGCAATGCAAATAGCTTGAAACTTCACAAGATTAATCCAAATAGTAAAAAAATTTACCAAAGAAAAACTTTCTCTATAGCTTAAGTATGTTTTCAACAACACACCTCTAAAATTGTTTTGTTTTTTTTCTTCAAAAGAAATTTATAACATCATTTATTATAAAGGATTTAGGATTTAAATTAAAAAACTTCACCACTTTATATCAAGAGTAGGATTTTTGCGACGCAAGCAAGATGGGAACTCATTACAGTCAATAAAACTCTGCCTGTCCAAGAGATCAGAGTCACCACATAATTCAGTACTTATTATAGAGGTATTTAGATAAATCTCCCATCGAACACATCTTCTAAAGATTTTTTGATATTTAGAAGATAAAAAGTTGCTGAATGATACGAGAAGATTACAGAAGCAAAAAATAAAGCCGCTCAAAGATGAACGGCTTTTAGTAGCGGGGACACGACTCGAACGTGCGACCTTCGGGTTATGAGCCCGACGAGCTACCAACTGCTCCACCCCGCAATATATTTTTATAAATTCTGCGTTTATTTGGTGTTATTCGCAGATATTGCTTTCCTGAATTGTTTCACAAAGATATAACTTGTACTTTTGAAAAGCAAATAAAAAATGAAAAATGTCTCATAAAGCTGGATTCGTAAGTATAATAGGTAAGCCGAACGCGGGGAAATCAACGTTAATGAATGCATTAGTGGGGGAAAAGATGTCAATCATCACTCCTAAAGCACAAACTACTAGGCATAGAATTATTGGTATTGTGAATGAGGAGGACTACCAAATTGTCTTTTCGGATACTCCGGGAATCATCAAACCCAACTATTCCTTGCAGGAATCGATGATGAGTTTTGTACAAGGATCGATTATCGACGCCGATGTCATTCTTTTCGTAACCGATATTCATGAGCGCTATGACGAAGAGGATGTCCTAGAGAAATTGCGCAACACAAAATCTCCGGTCGCCGTATTGATTAACAAAGTAGATAAATCTTCTGAAGAGGAGGTTAAAGAGAAAGCAGCGTACTGGAAAGAAAAGATAAACCCTGATGTGGTTTTTGCCCTATCTGCATTGCACAAATACAATGTGGACGGTGTCATGGCTTACATCAAGGAGAAAATGCCTGTGCACCCACCCTATTACGAGAAAGACGAGCTCACCGATAAATCAGTTCGTTTCTTCGTATCAGAGATGATCCGGGAAAAGATTTTCAAATTGTACGATAAAGAAATCCCATACAGTACGGAGGTGGTCGTAACTTCCTACAAAGAAGAAGGACGGATTACCAAGATCGCTGCAGAGATTATTGTAGAAAGAGATTCTCAGAAAAACATTATCATCGGAACAGCAGGTGCTATGATCAAAAAAGTGGGCACCTATGCTCGCCAAGACATTGAAGAATTCATCGATGGCAAAGTATTCTTGGAATTATTCGTAAAAGTATTGCCCGATTGGAGAAGTAAGAAGAATTACCTCAAACGATTCGGTTACGAGGATTAATTAACTTATCGAATATATCTACGCGCAATAATAGCGGTTAATAATGGGCTATGATTGCGCGTTTTTATTCAACTCGGAAAGTGCTTCGAGGTCACTCAATTTTTTACGAACAGGTTTCACCTCTTTCGACGTGCCACTCAAAGCATTCCAGATGTTCTTAGACTCTTTTGTAAGTAATGGAGAAATGATCGACAACAATAGCACATAAACGACTACGAAGGACTGTACAACCGGCAACAAACCACCGGCCTTACCGATGTTGGCCATAATGATTGAAAACTCGCCACGAGCAGACAAAGTAAAGCCAATATCTACGGCATTTCTTGGCTTAAGACCGGAGAATTTAGTCGCAAAGTAACCAGATGCCACATTGACCATTACGGTAATTAAGGCTGCTAATGCACCCCAACCTACCGCACCTCCTAAGGAGTACATATCGATAGACAATCCAAAGCTAAAAAAGAACATTGCACCGAAAAAATCTTTATAAGGCAATACCATGCCCTCAATCTTTTTGATGTATTTCGAATCGGCCAACACCAAACCAGCCATCAGTGCGCCGATCGCTTCGGCCACGTGAATCGTTTCGGAGAAACCCGCAATGACAAACAATAAGCTGAATATGATCAGGACAAAAAGTTCCGAAGTTTTATCCTGTAAAACCTTGTCGATCGCTGGTACTAACTTACGCCCTAATACCAAGAATGTCAGAATAAATGTCAGGGCCAAAGCCGATGTTCCGGCGACCGCCAAGATCGACGTTGATCCAGTGAGGATCAATCCCGACAAAAATGAAATATGCATGGCGATGAACAAATCATCAAACATGATCATGCCCATGATCACCTCCGTCTCTGGATTAGCGGTGCGCTTTAGATCTGTCAATACCTTGGCAACGATCGCAGTAGAAGAGCTGGTCATAAGTCCACATAGCACCATCATCTCTTTAAAGGGCAGCTCCATCATCCAACCGATAAACAAACCGGAGAAAAAGTTGAGCAACACGTAGAATAATCCACCTGATACGATAGATTTACCGGACTTCACGAGTCGGCCGACGGAAAACTCCAGACCGAGATAAAACAACAGAAACAGTACGCCCAATCGCCCCATGAAATCGATAAAAGGCTTACTTTCGGTGAAAGTAAGATCTACCGCTCCGAAAGTAGGCGCATGCTGACCCAACACCATACCGATCAATATAAAAAATGGAATAACAGAAAAACGCAACTTATTGGCCAACAAGCCAACTAGCGCCACTAATAAAACAGCAATTCCGATTTCTAATATTAAGGTATGACTTAGCATGAATACAAGTTAGGTTATAGCAAAATTTCTTTTAGCAATTTGATATTATTTCTTTTTCCTGCAATCACTAAGGTGGTACCAGAGGTGATCACATAATCTGGACCCGGATTGATGATGGTATCATCGTCTTTGATCGCCGCAATGATCGAAGCTCCCGTTTTTTGGCGGACGCCCAACTCTCCAATGCTTTTGTTATCAACGCCGTTATTAGACTCGCCTACTTTGTACCATTCGATACGCAAGTCGTCCAATGCTACTTCAATGGTCTCTAAAGCTTTGGGCTTATAAGAAAGTCCGCCCAAAATACCTGCTACGTGACGCGATTCCTCGTCGGAAAGCGTCATGACACAATGTGTTTCATGGTCCGAACGTTCGTGGCGGTACAGTTCTCTACGACCATCGTCGTGAATAACCACTACCATCTGGTCACCGGCATCTGTATCAATTTCGTACTTCTTCCCGATTCCTATCAGATCGCTTTCTCTAACTATCGACATGATTTACTTCCTTTTAATGATATAATATTTTTCACAAATGTACTTATTCTGCAACTTCGATCAATTTGAAGGTACCATCTTCCTTCTCTTCTGGACGACCGATTTGTATCGTTTTGGAATGGTAGAATAAAAACAACCATCCTTCTGGCGCTCCCTTTTCCCAAAAAGCAGTGCGCAAATCGCGTGATTTCTTTCCATCAAAATCATACTTCGCCACAAAGTTGCGAAATATTTCACCCGGTTCCGATAGCACATCGCCTCCAAAGAAATAGTGTTCACCACCCGTTCTGATGTGAAACACCTGATGAAACTCCGAATGCCCGCCCGTCAGCACGTATGAGATCTCGTCATTCAGCTCACCATCTCCGTCAACTAACACCAGGTTGCCACTGCGCTGCAAAGCGCGAAATAGGTCTTTTCTATACGAAGCGGATTCGCTACTATAAGCAGCTTCCCACTCCTTCTCTTGCACGATATATTCCGCATTGGGAAATGTGATGCGCGTAGACCCGTCTTGAACATCGACCACGCCGCCCATATGATCTTTATGTAAGTGCGACATCAGGACGTATTTGACATCCGCAGGATCAAAGCCTAATTTTTCAATATTATGATGGATCAATAATTGATCATCTGCCGTACGCTCGCCCAAACCGGCATCGATAACGACCAAACCATGGCTCGTTTCTACTAAAAAAGGTCTTACGTGAACAAATAAAGAAGCTGGTCTGTCTTTGGGATCATCTTTTTCTGGATCGAAGGGAACAAAAACTTTACTGGCATCGACCGAAAAAGATCCTTCGTATAGGGAATGTGCTTGTATCATTCTATATAGTTGTTACTATGTGCTTTACAACGTAGCGTAAAGGTATAGGACGTAGAAATTAGGCTTTTACGTGTTTAAAACCGTACATTTACCGTGATTTCACAAAGCAAAGGTATGCAAAAAAGGTGGTTACTGAAACCCAAAAATAATGCGGAAGCGACCCGACATTTACGCGATGAACTCGGAGTAAGTGACGTAGTTGCCAACCTTTTAGCTTATCGGAAAATCGAAACCTACGAAGGCGCACGGGAATTTTTCAGACCTTCCTTGTCATATTTGCACGATCCATTCCTGATGAAAGATATGGACGTAGCGATCGCCCGAATTACACAAGCTATCACGAATAAGGAAAAGATCTTGGTGTACGGCGATTATGACGTAGATGGCACTACGGCTGTATCGATCGTGTACACCTTTTTTCATCAATTCCACACCAAATTAGCCTATTACATTCCTGACCGCTATGCGGAAGGTTATGGCATTTCGTACCAAGGTATTGATTACGCGCAGGAGCACGGTTACACCTTGATCATCGCTTTGGATTGTGGCATCAAAGAAATCGAAAAAGTAGCTTACGCAAAAGAAAAAGGCATTGATTTTATCATCGGAGATCATCACTTGCCGGGCGACACGATTCCTGATGCATTAGCTGTGCTCGATCCAAAACGCGTAGATTGCGACTATCCGTACAAAGAACTGTCGGGTTGCGGCATTGGCTTCAAAATCATACAAGCCTTCATCCAGTCGAATGATATGGATATGGAAATGGCTTACCAATATTTGGATTTAGTGGCGGTGAGCATTGCCTCAGACATCGTACCGATCACCGGAGAAAATCGCTTGCTGTGCCATTTCGGCTTGCAAAAGCTGAATAGCAATCCTTCTTTCGGCATCCGTGCCTTGATCGAATTATCCAACAATCGAAAAGATTTTTTTACGGTCAATGATATTGTATTTCAAATAGGCCCACGCATCAATGCCGCTGGCCGCATTGAACATGCGAAAGACGCCGTAAAACTGCTGACTTCTAAATCTGTGGCAGATGCGCTGGTATTCTCCGAAAAGGTGAACTTGCAAAATAATGAGCGTAAAGATGTAGATCTTCGAATTACCGAAGAGGCCATGGCACTCATTGCAGACGACGAGTCGCTGCAAAAGCGTAATTCGACCGTACTCTACAAAGCAGATTGGCATAAGGGCGTGATCGGTATTGTGGCATCAAGACTTACGGAGAAATATTACCGACCGACCATCATCTTGACACAAACCAATGGGCATGTAGCCGGTTCTGCACGTTCGGTGTTGGGATTTGACCTGTATCAAGCGCTCGAATCCTGCAGTGATTTGTTGGAGCAATTCGGCGGACATAAGTATGCTGCTGGCATGACTATGCCGGTAGAAAATGTCGCTTTGTTTCAACAGCGCTTTGAAGAGGTGGTCACACAAAGCATCACACCGGAGATGCTTACGCAGGAAATTTCCATTGACCTGGCGATACATTTGAAGGAGATCGATGCGAAACTCTTTCGTTTACTAAAACAATTTGAGCCTTACGGGCCACAAAATGAACAGCCGACCTTTATCTCTAAAGGCGTCACGGTACAAGGGCAGGCTCATATTGTGGGCGCAAACCATATCAAGATGACTGTTATACAAGAAGATAGCGCGCCATTTTCTTGCATCGCCTTCGGCTTATCAGAACATATTGCGCATATCAATGCGGGTAAGCGGTTTGATATTTGCTATACCATTGAAGAAAACACCTGGAAAACTCGGAAGAATTTACAGTTGAACATTAAGGCAATTCGATATTAACCGATATATTTGTAGGTGAAGAAGTTGGATACATGATACTAAAAGCGGAACACCTAGTTAAAAAATATCGGCAACGTACGGTTGTAAATGATGTCTCATTTCAAGTGGAGCAAGGCGAAATCGTTGGTCTTTTAGGACCAAACGGTGCCGGAAAAACGACTTCATTTTACATGATCGTGGGCTTAATTAAACCTAACGACGGGCACGTTTACCTAGACGATGTAGATATCACTCAAGATGCCATGTATCAACGCGCGCAGCGCGGAATCGGATATTTGGCGCAGGAAGCATCTGTCTTCCGCAAAATTACGGTGGAAAATAACATTCTGGCTGTATTAGAGATACACTACCCCAACAAACAGGAACGCAAAGAAAAACTTGAGGAATTATTGACCGAGTTTAGCCTGCACCGTGTCCGCAAAAACCGAGGCGACTTACTTTCCGGTGGGGAACGCAGACGTACAGAAATTGCGCGCGCATTAGCGGCTAATCCCAGCTTTATTTTACTAGATGAGCCTTTTGCCGGTGTAGACCCGATTGCCGTGGAAGAAATTCAGACGATCGTAGCCAAACTGAAAACCAAGAACATTGGAATTTTGATCACCGACCACAATGTGCAGGAAACGCTTTCGATCACGGATCGTGCCTATTTATTGACCGAAGGTAAGATCATGCTAACAGGTACGCCCGAGGAAATCGCGGACAACGAATTGGCGCGTAAGTTTTATCTCGGTCGACATTTTGAGTTGAGAAGAAAAAAACTCTAAATTAGTAGCAACCGACATTACACTAAACCTATATGGCCATTCTAAATTCATTATTCACATGGTTTATGAAAAAGCGCATTCATCAGATTGAGCTTTTTATGAAATATCCGCATGATGTGCAAGAGGAATGGTTTCAGAGCTTGATATCTACTGCGGAAGCAACGGAATGGGGCAAACAACACGATTATAAGAGCATTTTTTCGGTCGAAGACTTTAAGAACCGCGTACCGATACAAACGTACGACTCAATCAAAGGACATGTAGACCGGATGATCAAGGGAGAGCAAAATATCCTATGGCCTTCGGATATCAAGTGGTTCGCAAAATCTTCGGGAACTACCGCCGATCGCAGCAAGTTTATCCCCGTTAGTCGAGAAGCCTTGGATGAATGCCATTATCAAGGTGGCAAGGATATGCTTTCAATCTATTGCCATAATAGACCAGAAAATAAAGTATTTACCGGCAAATCGGTGGTGATTGGTGGATCTTCGCAATTCAACAATTTTAGCAGTGATTCTTATTCCGGCGATTTATCCTCGATCTTGATTCGTAATCTGCCATTCTGGGCAGAATTCAAGCGAACTCCAACATTGGAAGTAACGCTAAACCCGAACTTCGAAGACAAGATCGATCAGATTGCGCGCATCACTATCGAAGAAGATGTCACCAGTTTGGCTGGCGTACCTACCTGGAATATCGTGATGGCGCAGCGTATTTTAGAAATTACAGGTAAAAGCAACTTACTAGAGGTGTGGCCCAACTTAGAATTCTACGGCCATGGCGGCGTAAGTTTTAAACCGTACCGCGAAGAATTCAAACGATTGATTCCTTCGGCTGACATGTATTACCTCGAGAATTACAATGCATCAGAAGGATATTTCGGTATTCAGGATCAATCCGATTCTGAAGACTTGTTATTGATGTTGGATTACGGAATTTATTATGAATTTCTTCCCATGGAAAACATCGGCGATGCTGAACCCAAAACCTACAGTTTAGGTGAAGTAGAATTGGGTAAAAATTATGCTTTAATCATATCTACGAATGCGGGATTGTGGCGCTACATGATTGGTGACACGATCAAATTCACGTCTTTATCGCCCTATAGATTTCAAATATCCGGGCGTACGACTGCTTATATTAATACGTTTGGAGAAGAATTAATCGTGGATAATGCGGATCAGGCTATTCAAGCCGCAAGTGTGGCTACGGGAGCGACGGTAAAGGATTATACAGCTGGGCCGGTCTATTTTGATAGCGGTAAAGCTGGCGCACACGAATGGGTTATTGAATTTGTGCAGCAGCCTAGCTCCTTCAGGGAATTTTGCGAAGTATTAGACGCTAAATTACGAGAGATAAATTCGGACTATGATGCTAAGCGTCATAAAGATATGGCATTGACTTTTCCCATTGTACATAATGCACCTGTCAATACTTTCTATCAATGGATGAAATCTAGGGGAAAGTTAGGCGGACAAAATAAAGTTCCTCGCCTAGCGAATGATCGCACTTATATAGACCCTATTTTAGTGGAAATACGCATGAATGATCAGTTGGGTCGAACCGCAACTTTGTAGAGGTAGACAAAATATCCAGCAATAAACTGAATCATATTCACCTTCTTATTTTGTTTAACACCCTCGTTTTGAAGCATCTGCGTAGTATTCATCTTAATTATTATTGTTGATTCTCTTCTATTAAACGCGAACCGCTTGAATCTGCTACAAAGGTATGTTAATTTTATCCCAAATACAATAAATTTATTTTAACGACGTTGCGCTCAGCGAAAAAGAAATCGTCTCAATTCTATTTTTTTCCCTAAATTGCAGGCATTCAGCACAAATAATTTAGCAATGAGCAATACTAATATTCGTATAGAGCAAACACAACAGTCTAGGCTACCCGCCGTTGATTTTGACAATTTGGTTTTCGGCAAGATTTTATCTGACCACATGCTTGTTGCTGAATACAGCAATGGCAATTGGAATGAAGTGAGCATCGTACCTTATGGGAATATTTCGATCAGCCCGTCTATGTCCGCATTGCATTACGGTCAATCCATCTTTGAAGGCGTTAAGGCATATAAACTCAACGACGGCAGGGTGAGTATCTTCAGACCAGATCAAAACTGGGAACGTTTTAACAAATCTGCGGCAAGATTGCAGATGCCAGAGGTGCCGAAAGAAATCTTTTTAGATGGCTTGAAGCAATTGCTGGAATTAGATCAAAACTGGGTTCCTAGCAAAGATGGTGCTTCATTATACATTCGCCCATTTATGTTTGCTACGGAAGCGGCGCTGGGCGTACATCCATCGGATTCATATAAGTTTATCATTATTACAGGGCCAGTTGGTGCGTACTACAGCAAGCCAATTAGTTTAAAAGTTGAAACGCACTATACACGCGCAGCAGATGGCGGGGTTGGCTTTTCCAAAAATGCTGGAAACTATGCATTAGCCTTGTACCCAACAGAGTTGGCGCACAAGGAAGGTTACGATCAGGTGATGTGGACTGATGCCCGCGACCATAAGTACATAGAGGAAGCTGGAACGGCAAATTTACTTTTCCGTATCGGCGATACGATTATCACACCACATGGCGACACCATTTTGCATGGTGTTACGCGTCGTACCATCATTGAGCTAGCGGACAAATGGGGATTGAAAACAGAACAACGCAAGGTGTCTGTAGCTGAACTAATCGAAGGTATTGAATCTGGTGCGGTCACAGAAGCTTTTGCTGCCGGTACTGCGGCAACTATTACGCATATCTCTAAAATTGGGTACGATGGTAAGGATTACGAATTGCCACCGGTAGAGACGCGAGAATTTTCGAATAAGGTATTTCAATACTTGAATGATCTTCGCTATGGCAAGATTGAAGATCCATTTGGATGGAACTTCATCGTCTAAATGATTTTATAGCAAAAAAGAACGCTCCTCTTTTAGAAAGAGGAGCGTTTTTCATGTATGGGTATTAGGATATTAAAGTTGCATAGCTGCTAAGAGCAAATTCAGCTGTTTTTCCGACAGCCAATTGCCCATGGTCTCGCGCATTTTCGCTTCCATCTCACGTCGCGTCATCGCAGTAGCGCGCTTGCCACCGATGTTGGTTTTAATTACTGGAGAAGAGAAATCTACTTTGGTGGCGTACATGTTAAAATGTTGCTCTGGAACGACCAACCCCAAAATCATTCCCGGCAGACCGTGCATTACATTGGGCCCGGCAGACAAAGGAATTTGATCCGTGTAAAACGCAACCACATAAACCGAATCTAAGACGACACCATTGGCACGACGACACGAATAACCAGCGATTTCACGGTATTCATCCGTAATTTTCCATTTCACATTCAACAGTGAATCTTTGACATAAATATTGGAGCCAGCCAAGTCGAAAGAGGATTGTGCCTCATCTGTCTTAATATTCTGATAGGCGGTATTTTGGTAATCCACCAAGCCCATATTAAGTAGGTTAGTGACGATTGGATTCATCGTTTCCTTGATGGGTTCCCAGTTGGTTTCTTGGCCACTAAAGGACAACTTTTTCTTCAACACAATGGTTTCGCTCACCTTAGGGATCAGTTCTTCGATAAAGCGCTTTTGAAAGTCGCCATCTTTCAAGGAATTAACGTGGCGTTTGAGTAAGTTTTTAATGTGCACCGTCTTATCAAAGGTAATCACTCCTTCTTGCGGAAAGTAGGCGTACTGTGCTGTAGCCGAATACATGGGCAACAACGCGACAAGCACCAATAGCTGTAATATCTTTTTCATTGTTTGATTTTTCATCGTCATTAAATTCTACTAATTAATCGGCAGACATGCCTCCCATCATACTGAAGTCCCAAGATACTTTTACCATAAAGAAACGGGAGATCGTATTGTAATTCTGCTGAGAAATCATACCTGCTTGCTGAAAACGGCTGAAACCAATATTTTGATTAAACACATCGTTTACGTATACTTCCGCCGTCAACGTTTCATTCTTCAGGAAGCGTTTTGAAACACCTGGAGTAAAGATAAACCGTTTGAAGCTCTGATCGAATACTTCAGTAGGTGCTTCGTACGTATAGTTTCCTGTCCCGTATAGCTGTATTTTCCATGGCAAATAAGCTTTAAACCAAATATTGGAGCCCAAGGTAAAACCAGAGCTATTGAATTGTGGCTGTAGAGACGAAGCTAAGCGTCTCCATCCTGGATTCACCCCAACACGGAAGTCAATGGATTTCGTGGTATTTCTTTCAATGTTCAAATCAAAACCATAGTTGTAATTCTGGTTTCTATTCAGGTCACCATTCAAGAAATTGTAGTTGTCATTAATATTACCATTCACACCATAGCGCGCATCAATTTTGTATTTTTTGATCAAGGTTCTACCCATGCCGGTCCAGATATTGGCATTGTTGTTTACCCGTTCGCGCATATTATCAAAGATGATGGTTCGCACACCCGACTCACTGATGTTTACGTTCTGCTGAATTGCATTATACTGCTGAGAAAATCCAACCGAAGCAAAAACCCACGTGTTTTTCAATAGATCCCAAGAGTTGTAAGACAAATTATAGCTATTGCTCTGAGCCGGAGTCAAATCAGCATTACCTTGTACAATATTCAATGGATCATTATTCTGGCGCAGAGGCTGAATCTGCGTTAATGATGGCAGGATATTATTTCGGTTGAAATTGAGACTAATCATCTTCGCTTTCGTTATGTTATAACGAATGCGCGCAGAGGGATTATAGGTAAGAAAACCACGATCCAGCTCCATATTCTGATGATTATTGCGCTGGAATAAATCATCATTACGCAGATTATTATTAAAGTTAAATTCGATCTTATCCGATTTGTAACCGACGGAAAGATCACCGGCATTACGAACAGTATTGAAGTTAAAGTCATTACTAAATTCTTCATCAAACACCGTGTAATCGCCATTAGCATCTGCATTGAATGAATTGTTAATGGAATGGGTCTTAGAATTATTAAATGTATACCCGATCGATGTCCTCCATTTGTCGGTAATAGGCTCCGTGTACGTAGCAGATGTTTGCAAGTTATTGGAGTTCCGCGCTATGTCTTTGTACTGATCCGTAATATTGGTATTTACCAATGTCCCATCTGCATTAAATTGATTTGTGGTAGCATCTAGAAATGAATCACCGGTATCATCTGCGACGTTTCCCGCTACGCGTAATGATAACGAGCGACCAACTTTGTTAAATTTGCGCGTGAGCAAACCGTCGTAAGTGATATTAGAGGTCTTTGCATCGGTGACTAATCGAGTTGTATTATCATTAATACGCACGTTTGCTTCGTTGACACTAAACGCTTCGCTATAATCATTGGATTGGCGTTGTCCGCGTGTACCAGATAACTTCACGATCAAGGTGGTTAATGAATCGATATTCCAATCGTATCTACCATTGAAGCGATGACGTTGATTCTCGACATAGTTATCGCTTAACGTATTTTGATTAAATGTGCCGTTAGGTAAATTTTGCTGACTCAATCCCGTCGTAATTTCATTGTTTTCAATGCGGCCGAACTTGTAGCTGAGGTTGAGCTTACTGTTTCTTTTGCCTAAGCGATCCATAAAGCTGACACCCGTGTTAATAGCTTTAGGACGACCGCGACCGTTCCAGTAACTAAATTCATCGCCACCGCTTCCAAAAAACATCATAGAACCATCATCCGACATCTGCATTTGGTCATTTTCCAGTCCGAACTTTTCTTCATCTTGCCAACCGAGGCTCACTGTTCCGTCATTAGAAGTTAGACCATAAGCAGCGATTTTACGCGATCCCTTAAATTTATTGACGGCGACCTTACCCATATAGAAGTCATCATTACCGACCGCACCTTCTACTTTTCCAAACATGCCGTTTTTAGCATCTTCTTTTAGCGTGACATTGATGGTCTGAATACGTTCGCCATCATCTACACCCGTACGTTCTGCCAAATCAGATTTCTTTTCATATACCTGTACCTTATCGACCATATCCGAACGAATATTGCGGGTCACTAGAGTGGGATCATCTCCAAAAAACTCTTCACCATCTAGCAATACTTTCTCTACCGTCTTTCCCTGAGCCGTAATTTTACCTGCCGCATCGACGGTAATACCTGGAAGTACTTTTAACAAATCTTCGACTTTAGCATTTTTCTCGGTGGTAAAACTACCTGCATCATATTCAATCGTATCACCTTTAATAACCACAGGAATACGACCGGTGATCATGACTTCCTCAATTAAGTTGGCTACGCCAGTAAGTCCGACTTCCCCAATATCGACGTTGCCAGCACCTTTCTCCAAAAGCTGAGAGAACGAACCATATTTTGGGTAACTAATCATCAAAAGATAATCTTGCGAATCGGATTTTGTCAAACTAAAGCGGCCGGCTTCGTCCACTCGGGTAAAGTCTACTAAAATAGAATCCTTCGCTTGCAACAGCATAACCGTGGCGTTTTGAAGACCGGTTTTATCGGTATCGTCTACCACTTTACCGCCTACTTTGGATTGCGCGTACCCTCCCAAGGCACACAAGAATGTTAGCACAATTACTAAAGGAATAGTAAATTTTTTCATGTATTAAATTAGTTTTATCAGTCAGTCGGGTGCAGAATTATCCTTCTTACAGCATGCACATTTTTTCTTTCACAGTAGACTATGAACCCTTCTATTAAACTTTGTCGCGCGAAAGCGAATAATGTTACAATTTTTAACAAAAAATATTTCAGTAGTTTTGTGGAAACACAACAAGTCATGCAAAAAATTAAAGATTATGTATCGGCGAACACCGATCGCTTCTTGGCTGAATTATTTGAGCTATTACGTTTCCCATCAGTAAGTGCTGATCCTAAATTCAAGGAAGATGTCGTAAAAACGGCTGCTTTCGTTGCACAGAAATTAGAAGAAGCTGGCGCAGACAAAGTAGAAGTTTGTGAAACGGCTGGTTACCCAATCGTATATGGAGAGAAATTAATTGATCCGAACTTGCCAACCGTATTGGTATACGGACACTACGATGTTCAACCAGCGGACCCATTAGAATTGTGGGATACACCTCCTTTTGAGCCTACGGTACGCGACGGTAAGATTTATGCGCGTGGCGCGGCCGATGATAAAGGACAGTTTTACATGCACGTAAAGGCATTCGAATACATGATGCGCGAGCAAGAGCTACCTTGTAATATTAAATTCATGATCGAAGGCGAGGAAGAAGTTGGTTCTTCGAACTTAGGTACATTCGTCAAAGAAAACAAAGAGCGTCTTAGTGCTGATGTGATTGTCATCTCTGACACGGCGATGATCAGCTTAGAGCAGCCATCTATCGAAACTGGGCTGCGTGGACTTTCTTATGTAGAAGTTGAAGTGACTGGACCAAATCGCGATTTGCACTCCGGTGTTTATGGTGGCGCTGTAGCCAATCCAGCGACCATCTTATCGAAAATGATTGCTTCATTGCACGATGAAAACAATCATATTGCCATTCCGGGCTTCTACGATGATGTGGTAGAATTATCGGACGCAGAACGAAAAGCACTCAATGAAGCACCATTTGATGTAGAAGAATATAAGGCTGATCTTGGAGTAAATGAGATCTGGGGCGAAGCGGGCTACTCTTCTATTGAGCGAGCTGGTACAAGACCAACCTTGGAAGTGAACGGTATCTGGGGCGGATATATTGGTGAAGGTGCGAAAACGGTATTACCTTCTAAAGCATTTGCTAAGATCTCTATGCGTTTGGTACCTAATCAGAACTCAGCGCGCATCACCGAACTTTTCCAATCACATTTTGAAGGTATTGCTCCAAAATCGGTAAAGGTAAAGGTAACACCGCATCACGGGGGTGAACCGGTGGTAACACCGACGGACAGCATCGCATACAAAGCAGCAGAAAAAGCCCTGCACGAGACATTTGGCAAAATGCCTATTCCGACTCGTGGTGGTGGATCGATTCCGATCGTCGCCTTATTTGAGAAAGAATTGGGCATCAAGACTGTTCTTTTAGGATTTGGTTTGGATAGCGACAACCTGCACTCTCCAAATGAGAAATATGGAATCGACAATTACCTGAAAGGTATTGAGACGATTCCATTGTTTCACAAATACTTTACAGAGTTAAGTAAATAATCAAGAGGGTTCAGGGCAGTCAGCTTACGAACCCCTTTCACTTGATTTAAGATTTTTTTTGGACGGCTCACTAATCAGAGCCACTCGCTACATGAAGCTATTTTTTCGGAAGGCACATCGCATATACTATTTGAGTATGGTATTTTTATGCTTTTTACTCTGCTTGCCAATTCTTTTGGTATTGGCGCGCAAACCTGAACGGTATTACAATCAGCTGGTTTTTTTTCGCAAATGGATTAGCGTCATAAGTGCGGCCGCAGCCGGAATTCGTTTTCAATTTCATTTTGAAGTGCCCATAGATTGGTCTCGCCCTTATGTGCTATGCCCCAATCACACCTCTATACTGGATATATCGGTGTTGACGCATTTGTGTCCACAGCCGTTTTCGTTCTTGGGAAAAGTAGAATTATTGCGCAATCCGGTAACTGCCATTTTTTTTCGCAGTATTGATGTTCCAGTAGATCGAAGCAATAGAATGTCCTCCTTTCGGGCTTTTCAGCGAGGAAGTGAAATACTCAAAAAAGAACGTTCGCTGGTCGTTTTCCCCGAAGGGAAAATCGATGATGAATACCCGCCACGTTTACACCCATTCAAGTCAGGACCTTTTCGATTAGCAAAAGACAATCAAGTGCTGGTATTGCCTATCGTGATACACAATGCCTGGCAGTTATTATGGGATGATGGCGGCAAATATGGGTCGAGGCCTGGCACTATTCATATCTCCGTGCTAAAACCTATCGCGGCAGACCATCTAATGACCGAAAATTTAGACTCTATAGCAGATTTGACCTACAATCGTATGCAAGAAACCCTATGTCACGAAAAAAATAATTACCTGTAAAATAGATAGTTACTATTTAATAGGACAGCATTCCGTGATAAGACTTGCATAAAACAACTATTTTGCTACTTTTGCGAAAAGTAACAAGCTTAAATAGAGAAGACTATGTATTGGACACTTGAATTAGCTTCGCATTTGGAAGATGCGCCGTGGCCTGCTACGAAAGACGAGTTAATTGACTACGGAATTCGTTCAGGAGCACCGGTAGAGGTTATTGAAAATCTACAGGCACTGGAAGACGATGGTGAGCCATACGAAAATATCGAAGAGATATGGCCAGACTATCCGACAAAGGATGATTTCTTCTTCAACGAAGATGAATACTAGACCTTAAAAAGCCGCTTGACACGAAATCAAGCGGCTTTTGTTTTATCGCGTTGTCGTATCTCCGCGCGAAGACGACGTGGGGGAACAAGTCGTTGCGAAGCCTAGTAACGAGGCTGTGGCAGTTTAAGTTATTAACCTTATCAACCGTCTATCAACTCCTTTCTTTAATCCTTTCCACCAAATCCCTGTCTAACAAAAAACACCGGAATGAAAAAGACTTTATTGGCGCTCCTAATATCGATTGTCAGCTTACCGCTTTTTGCGCAGATGCGCATTAATCGCGACAAAACGCCGCAAACGAAAGCCATGCAAATCAATACGGATACAGTCGCCGCACCGACAACGCGATCCAATAGCTTACGCACCGCACAACAGTTTATCGCAGATTTGGCCAATCCGGATCTCGCTTTGGACATTGTACTAAGTAAGCACGTTCTCGTACAAGATGCTGATGATGAAATGTATGATTATTTACTAGCCAGCTTGGCGGAAATACGACTGAACCTGATGAGCAAGCGCATCGAAGATATTCGATACGTAACCTACCAGGAGATGCCACGCAAGGAGGTGGCGGACATTGATACCGAAGGAAAAAATACTGCGGATATGGTCTTTCTGTACTCTGGTAAGCGCCAAATGACTGCTTTATTAACACAAAATAATAAGATTGCCTCTTTCACACTAGTATCTAAAGGAGGAAATCGTGCACATTTTGTGACGTATTGATTGTCAAATTATTTGTTTTATCAAAAACTATTCGCAATATTTGTTTTACAGAAACATGAGAAATTACAGTACATTTAAAGCTTGGTGGTGGCATAACGGATAACGTTGTGGCAACATCCTATGTCTTCAAAATTATACTGATAGAAATAGTGGGCTTGCCTTTTTGGCAAGCCTTTTTTTATGATCTGAAGGCGCTTGATAAACAGAACTGAATCAACAAGCGTACTTCAAACGGCGTGATAAAACGCGAAACAAATACAGATGAAAGAAATATTATCCCATCTATTCGAATACAAATCCTTCGACCGCAAGGAGGCTTATGATATATTGACCAATATTGCCACGGGCAAATATGATAGTCACCAGATTGCGGCTTTTATGACTACTTATGGCATGCGCAGCATCCGAGTAGAAGAATTACAGGGATTTCGCGACGCGATGTACGACCTATGTCTTAAGGTAGAGTTCCCGGGTTATCGACTCATCGACATGTGCGGTACGGGCGGAGATGGAAAAGACACCTTTAACATTTCGACGTTAGCGTCCTTTGTCGTTGCAGGAGCAGGCTATCACGTCGCCAAACATGGCAATGTGGGCGTATCTTCTGGGTGCGGATCTTCTAACGTGATGGAATTATTGGGCTACACATTTACCAGCGATCGCGATGCTTTACAAAAGCAGTTGGATGAAGCCAATATTTGCTTCTTACACGCTCCCCTCTTCCACCCGGCGATGAAAACCGTAGCGCCGATTCGTCGCGCATTGGGTGTCAAAACCTTTTTCAATATGCTAGGGCCATTGACCAATCCGGCAAATCCAGAATTTCAATCCGTTGGCGTGTTCAGTTTAGAATTGGCTCGCTTGTATGCATACCTTTATCAAGGTGGCGAAAAGAAATACAGCATTATGCATGCGCTGGATGGCTACGATGAGATCTCCCTAACAGGCGATTTTAAAGTGATCGACAATGCGGGCGAGCATTACTTTCAAGTTTCCGATCTTGGCTTCGATCCGGTCTTGGCAGAACAGATTGGCGGCGGCAGCAATCCAGCTGAATCCGCAGCTGTTTTTCGCAAGATCATTGACGGAGAAGGAACTGATGCGCAAAATCAGGTGGTTTTGACCAACGCGGCCTTTGCCATCAAAACATTAGAACCAGAGAAAACTTTCGGAGATTGTTTTTACGAGGCAGAATCATCCTTATTAGGAAAGAAAGCGCTTAATAGCTTATTGAAGTTGACCAATGGATAGGAAATTAGTGGTAAAGGTCTGTGGAATGAAGGAAGCGAGTAATATCGCATCCTTACTTCAATTGCCGGTAGATTTTATCGGCCTGATCTTTTATGCAAAATCGCCAAGATTTGTTGGAAATTTAGATCCGCAGATTTTCGATCAATACAACATACGCAAAGCGGGCGTTTTCGTTGATCAGCCACTGGAAGAAATACTAGAAAAGCAGCAAGCATTTCAGCTGGATGTGATACAATTGCACGGGCAGGAATCTCCAACGTTTTGTCAAGCGTTAAAAAACAAAGGCTTGACGGTTTGGAAAGCTTTCGGCGTAAATACGGAATTCGACTTCGGCATACTGGATGCGTACAGCGATGTGGTAGATCTATTTCTCTTTGACACAAAAACACCGGCACATGGCGGTAGCGGTAATACTTTTGACTGGGATTTGTTAGACCAATACAGTGGAAAAACTCCTTATCTGCTGAGCGGTGGTATCGGCGTACATAACTTGGCGTCCGCGTTAGAACAAAAAGATAGTAGAATGGTCGGGCTGGATCTAAACTCCAAACTGGAAATTGCCCCCGGCCTCAAAGACATAGATTTAGTACAAAAAGCACTCAAAATAATTCATCATGAGCCAATATCAAGTAGATAGTCGGGGATATTATGGTCCGTTTGGCGGAGCGTACGTACCCGAAATGCTTTACCCGAATGTAGAGGAACTACAAAATGAATATCAAAACATCATCCAAGACCCCAGCTTTCGGGAGGATTTTATCAAATTGCTAAAAGATTACGTGGGTCGGCCTTCGCCTTTGTATTTGGCGAATCGTTTATCTGAAAAATATGGTGCACGCATCTTTTTGAAAAGAGAAGATCTTAATCATACGGGCGCGCATAAAATCAACAATACCATTGGCCAAATTTTGCTGGCTGAGCGCTTAGGCAAAAAACGCATTATCGCCGAAACGGGCGCTGGCCAACATGGTGTGGCAACAGCGACTGTTTGTGCGCTGAAAGGTTTGGAATGCGTGGTGTATATGGGCGAGATCGATATTGAACGCCAAGCGCCCAACGTTGCTCGTATGAAAATGATGGGCGCCACCGTAGTACCCGCTACGTCGGGCAGCAAAACTTTGAAAGATGCGACAAACGAAGCATTACGCGATTGGATCAATAATCCGGTAGATACGCATTATATCATTGGCTCAGTCGTTGGACCGCATCCTTATCCCGATATGGTCGCGCGTTTTCAATCCATCATTTCAGAAGAAACGCGCAAACAATTGGTCGAGCAAACAGGCAGCAGCCATGCTGATCACGTTATAGCCTGCGTTGGTGGTGGCTCGAATGCGGCCGGCATGTTTTATCATTTCTTGGATGATGAAGCGGTGAATCTTATCGCCGTAGAAGCGGCAGGTCATGGCGTCAATTCGGGAGAATCGGCAGCGACGACCGCTTTAGGACGCGAAGGCGTATTGCACGGCAGTCGCTCGATCTTAATGCAAACCGAAGATGGCCAGGTCATTGAGCCCTACTCCATTTCAGCCGGATTGGATTATCCGGGAATCGGACCGCAGCATGCATGGTTGTTCAAAAGCGGACGCGGCACGTTTGTGAGCGCCACAGATGACGAAGCCATGCAGGCAGGATTGTTATTGACGAAGTTAGAAGGCATTATTCCCGCAATAGAAAGTGCCCATGCTTTGGCACATCTGGAGAAAATGACCTTCAAAGGCGACGAAACCGTGGTAGTTTGTCTGTCTGGCCGCGGCGACAAGGACTTGGATAATTACATGAAATACTTTGGCTTTTAAGAACACATGCGTACACTAGATCATACCCGAAAAACCTTACAAGGCGAACGCCTGTTATCCATTTATTACACGGCGGGCTACCCCACGTTGGAATCCACCTTAGACATCGCCGCGACTTTAGAAAAAAGCGGAGCGGATTTCTTGGAAATCGGCATTCCTTATTCGGATCCCGTAGCCGATGGCCCCGTGATTCAGGAAAGCTCACAGAAAGCCTTGCAAAATGGCATGTCACTAAAAGTGCTATTTGAACAGCTGAAACCATTACGCGAACAGGTACAAATTCCCGTCTTCTTGATGGGCTATTTCAATACGATACTGCAGTACGGCGTCGAAAAATTTTGTGCGGATTGTCAAGCGGTCGGCGTAGATGGGGCGATCATTCCAGATCTTCCTCTGTACGAATACGAGGAGATGTATCAGCCCATTTTTGAAAAATACGGTATCAGCAATGTATTCTTGGTCACGCCGCAAACTTCGGATGAACGGATTCGTAAGATCGATGCCCTAAGCACGAGCTTCATCTATTTATTGAGCTCTAATGCGACCACAGGTAAACAACTACAGGTTGAAGATCGTTCGGAAGCCTATTTTGCCCGTATCAAAAACATGGGATTATCTTCCCCGATCGTGATTGGATTTGGCATCTCTAACCGAGAAACGCATCAAAAAGCAACAAATTATGCCAATGGCGCAATCGTCGGAACGGCTTTTGTGAGGGTATTAGGGAAAGAAAATGTAGCGGCGACTGATATTTCAGAATTCATTGCTTCGTTTAAATAAAAACCTAAGTCCACATGAAAAGATTGTACATCATTCGTCACGGAAAAGCTGAAGATCCCAATTTTTCGAAGCGCGATTTCGACCGTAATTTAGTAGAAAGAGGGAAGCAAGATGCCTTGCGCATAGCGAATGATATCGTGCAGAATAGCACTTTTGATGATAATACCTTGGTAGTTTCCTCCTCTGCAAATCGGGCTATTGAAACGGCCGAACTGATGTGCCCGACATTCAATTATCCTACAGATCAGATCAAACAGGCCGTAGAGATTTACGAAGCACATCATCTGGATATCTTAAAAGTTATTAATGAGGTACCTGATCATGTGGCTACACTGCTCGTGTTCGGACATAACCCAGGGCTCTCTGCGCTAGTAAGTTACTTGACAGACGATTACGCAGAACTGAAAACGGCTAACGCTGCTTACCTAGAATTCCCAGATAACATGACTTTTGCACAGCTTTCCGGACAGACCGCAACGCTGAAGCACGTCTTTGAATAATCGTACTCATCCATCACCATCATGGCCAACAAACTAGCAAACGAACGCTCACCCTATCTTCGTCAACATGCACATAATCCCGTGGACTGGCATCCTTGGTCTGCCGAAGCATTGGAGAAAGCCAAAGCAGAAAACAAGCTCTTGATCGTGAGTATTGGCTATTCGGCTTGCCATTGGTGTCATGTGATGGAGAAGCAGAGTTTTGAGAATGAAGCCATCGCCCAGACGATGAACAAATTCTTTGTACCGATCAAAGTAGATCGCGAGGAGCGGCCTGATATCGATCAGATTTACATGATTGCCGTGCAGTTGATGACCAATGCGGGCGGCTGGCCGCTGCACGCCGTTTGCTTACCGGATGGACGGCCCATCTATGGTGGCACGTATTTCAAACCCCAAGATTGGCAAAACACCTTGTTGCAGATTGCCAAAATGTGGGAAGAAACACCAGAAATAGCGATCGAATACGCGGAAAAACTCACAGCGGGAATACATCAGGCAGAGCAACTGCCGATCAGTGCTATTCCAGAAAAGTATACGCTGGACGATTTGCAAGATATCGTACGACCGTGGAAAGCCACTTTTGATTATAAAGATGGCGGATACGATCGTGCTCCAAAATTCCCATTACCCAACAACTGGTTATTCTTTTTGCGCTTCGGCGCACTATCCAAAGATCAGGATCTTTTGGATCATGTACATTTTTCGTTAGAACAGATGGCCAATGGCGGCATTTACGATCATGTAGGTGGCGGATTTGCACGCTATTCGGTAGATGGCCGTTGGCATGTGCCGCATTTTGAAAAAATGTTGTATGACAATGCTCAACTCATCGGATTGTATAGCGAAGCTTACCAACAGCATCCCTCTGTACTGTATAAAAGAACGGTAGAAGAAACCATTTCTTGGTTGGTTCGCGAGATGAAAGCACCCAATGGCGGTTTTTATAGTGCCTTAGATGCCGATAGCGAAGGCGTAGAAGGAAAATATTATACCTTTAATCACGAAGAGTTTGATCTGCTCGGTGAAGATGCGGATCTTTTCCGCCACTATTACCACGTGACGCAGAAGGGAAACTGGGAAGAGGAAGCCACGAATGTACTGTATGTGAGTCACGGTGAAAAAGCGCTGATTCAAGAAGCAGGATTTACCGACGAGGAATGGCATGAGTATCTTCAAGAAATAAAACACAAGCTATATTCCTATCGGGAAAACCGTGTGCGACCTGCCCTCGATGATAAGCAGATTATCACTTGGAACGCACTTCTGATGAAAGGTTTTGTAGATGCTTTTCGCGTATTCGACAAACCAGAATACCTACAGCAAGCCATTGATATTGCCCATTTTATTCGCCAGCATGGCCTTACAGCCGACGGACAATTACTACATCAACCGGCAGATAAAAACCGAGAAATAGGTGGATTCCTAGATGATTATGCCTTTACCATCGAAGGTTTCACGAGCTTGTACGAAGCGACTTTCGATGAGCAATGGTTAGATTTTGCTAAGACGATCAGTGAGCAGGCTATCCAGCTATTCTACGATCCTGCCGCGCAGACATTCTATTACACCAGCTCAAGCAGCGAAAAGTTGATTGCAAGAAAGAGCGAAATCATGGATAACGTCATTCCTGCTTCAGCTTCTACCATGGTACGTCAGCTTTTTAAACTGGGGCTGCTATACGACAAACAAGAATGGACGGAGATCGCCGAACAAATATTTGCCAATGTATTTCCTTCTATAAAAAGGTATGGATCGGCTTACTCCAATTGGGCCATTCAGCTCACGGAGTTGGTGTACGGCATCAATGAAATTGCCCTTACCGGAAAAGATGCTACAGACTGGCGTAAGGAACTTGATCGACACTATGTTCCCAACAAATTGACACTCGGGGGAACAAAAAGTACACTTCCGTTGTTGTCTGATAGACAGGGTTTGGAATCAAAAGCCTACCTTTGTCGACATAGTACATGTAGTCTTCCGCAAGACTCCGTGAAATCAATACTAGAATTAATAAATCAGTAACGGGGAGTATTTAAGCTCCTCCTAAAACAAAAAAAATGGCAGTAGAAAACAACAACGTGGTTACGTTGAACTACACACTCCATACCGTGGAAGAAAACGGTGAGAAAACGTTCGTAGAACAAACTACCTCAGAAAATCCTTTGACATTTTTACATGGCGTAGGCATGATGCTTCCTAAGTTCGAGGAAAACATCACTGGTCTAGACGCTGGAGATAAGACTTCTTTTGAGCTAAATGCAGCAGATGCATACGGTGAGCGTGATGATAAAGCTATCGCACAATTGCCAGCAGATATGTTTGGCGAGATGGGTTTGCCACCTGTAGGTGAAGTATTGCCTTTGCAAGACAATGACGGAAACCAATTCCGTGCTGTCGTAGTAGAGGTTACTCCAGAAGCAGTGGTTGCCGATCTAAATCATCCAATGGCAGGTAAGAAATTGAATTTCGATATCGAGATTTTAAGTGTACGCCCAGCTACTGAAGAAGAGTTGTCTCACGGACATGCTCACGGTGCTGACGGTACAGAAGCTCACTAAACTAACATCAAAAAGCCACCAATTTGGTGGCTTTTTGTTTTCTATAGCTTTGTGGCTCGGAGCATTTCCCTTTTACCCGGCGCTCCTGGCGCTTTCTCGATCGAGAAGCCCAATGCCTTCATACTTCTTTTCAGATTCCCCGTAATCGCATACGTCACAAATACGCCACCAGTCACCAGCAAATTAGCGACATGGCTCAATACTTCGTCGGTCCACATGTCCGGCTGATGAATGGCCGCAAACGCATCAAAATACACGACATGAAAACGCTTTGTTGGCTCGAATTCGAGGATCTTCTGATGTGCTATCGCTAAGGTAACTTGCGCATTCACTTTCTCCTCTCCTACCAAAGCCTTTTCATAATTTACCAAAAAGCTCTCCCACAACTCCGGCTCCATATATGCTTCATAACCTGTTTGACTGATCACTTCTTTGCTCAGGGGATACGCTTCTACACCGCAGTAATGCAAGTTCAGCTCAATCGAAGTAACATAATCAGCGGTCAACAAGAAATTGAGTCCCGTTCCAAAACCGACTTCCAGAATATTCACTTCGGTATCGGATGGATTTCCTGATAAGTAATGCTGCAAGCCTTGCCCCAAGAAAACATGTTTACTTTCTTGATGCGCACCGTGTTTGGAATGATAATGTTCTCCCACCTCAGGTTGAAACAAGGTACGAGAGCCATCGGCCGTCACCACAAAATGTGTATTATCCATGCGCCAAAAATACGATTATATCCGGCATTACCGTTGGATGTGCATCTTGTATGAAAAAGCAGTAACTTAGAAGCATGCGTCATATTTTAAAAAACTATCAATCGATCATATTGCTGCTTATCGGTATCTTACTTGGTAGTCTGATCGGCCTATTTGCGCCAGATCTGGTGACGTATCTGAAACCTATTGGAGAGATTTTTCTGAATCTACTCTTCGTCGCAGTCATTCCTTTACTCTTTTTTGCGATCACCGCATCCATTGGCACCATCCAAGATGGCGGTCATTTGGTGAAGATTGTCGGAACAATGACTGCTGTTTTTGTTGTTACGATCTGCATTGCAGCTATAGCCACTATCGCAGGTCTCTGGCTCGTGCCAGTCACCGCTGTGGCTGATGCTGACGCAACACAATCCTTGTTAGATAGTGGAGTGGCGAATGAATCGTGGGGCGACCGCATCGTTCGTTTTCTGAGCGTGAGCGAATTTAATCAACTGTTATCACGTCAAAATATATTGGCATTTGTACTTATTTCGGTATTGATTGGTATTGCCGTACGCAAAACTGGTAAAGGAGCTGATGCATTTCTGAGTTTCTTAACTTCTGGTAGCGAAGTGATGCAGCAACTATTGGCACTCATTATGAAGGCTGGCCCTGTTGGTTTGGGGGCGTATTTCGCCTACCAAGTAAAAACATATGGTCCGGAGCTTTTTGGATTTTATGCCAAGCCCATGGCTTTTTATTACCTATTTAGTCTGCTTTACTTTTTCGTGTTTTTTAGTTTGTACGCGTATGTAGCACGCGGATTTTCTGGAATTGGCACGTACTGGCGTAATAATATTACCCCAAGTCTGACAGCAATTAGTACCTGCAGTAGCTTAGCAACGATGCCTGCTAATATTGCCGCGGCAAAACGAATGGGCATACCTGATATAGTGGCTAATGTGGTTATTCCGCTGGGAAATACGCTTTATAAAAATGGCTCCGCTATTTCTTCCATCTTAAAGATTTATGTTGCCTTTGCTATTTTGGGTTGGAATTTCTTTGAATTAGAAACAATGGTACTGGCCGTGGGCATCACGCTGTTGGTCAGCATGGTTGCTGGCGGCATTCCCAATGGCGGTTTCATCGGCGAACTGTTGATGATTTCCATCTATAATATTCCGAATGAAGCAGTTCCAGCTGTACTGATCATTGGTGCATTGGTCGACCCATTGGCCACCATATTGAATGCTACGGGCGATACGGTAGCTGCCATGTTGGTGGCTCGCTTTGTCAAAGCCGAAGCCACTTCTCCAGAAATAGCGACAGTGCGCGATACGTGATAATTTAGTTACACCGCATCAATAATATGTGCATAATCACGTTTTACTAGTGGTCAATCACTTATCCGTTTCTTTAGAATATTTCTAAATAATTAGTGAAAATTGTAAAATTCATTCCTTCCATGCTTAATTCGTAATTTTGCAATTCGAAAAGAGCATAATATGAAAAAGAGTTCCATTTTATTGATGGTCATCATTGCCGTAGCGATTGCTATGATTTTGGTGATCTACACCGATTCTAGCACGTATTCTACGTTTACCGAAGCCAAAGAAAAGCAAACGGAGCTGTATGTGGTCGGTGTGTTGAATAAAGAGAAATCTTTGGATTACGACCCGGTGAAAGATCCTAATCATTTCTCCTTTCATATGTTTGACAATGATAGCACGGAATGTATGGTGGTGTTCAATGGCGCTAAACCGCAGGATATTGAACGTTCTGAGCAGATCGTATTGACGGGCAAGATGGATGGCAATGTCTTTCATGCTTCCAAAATCTTGATGAAATGCCCGTCGAAATACAATCAAGACCAGATGGAAGTCATAGAGACATCTTCTGCTTTCAATACCTCTACCGTAAAATAAACTCCTCTACATCCCAATCTCAGATATGGATATCAACTTTATAGGCGAAAACTTATTACCCGGCCAGATCGGTCAGTTTTTCGTTATTTTATCTTTTGGCGCCGCATTACTTTCTTGTATTGCGTATTTCTTCGCAAGCAAAGATCCGCTGGATACGGCCTGGAAAACGATTGCTAGAGGAGCATTCTGGATCAACACGATCTCCGTGATCACGATCGGTTCTATTCTATTCTACATAATCTACAATCATTTATTCGAATACCATTACGCCTACGCGCACTCTTCAAAAGCCTTACCTACACACTATATCATTTCTTCTTTCTGGGAAGGTCAGGAAGGTAGTTTTTGGCTGTGGATGTTCTGGCAATGTGTGTTAAGTACGATTCTGGTGGCAACCGCCAAATCTTGGGAAAGTCCGGTGATGACCTTCGTGATGCTATGCCAGACGTTCTTGGCATCGATGCTGATTGGTGTGGAAGTATTTGGCACACGTGTGGGTAGCTCGCCCTTTATTTTATTGCGCGATGCGATGAACTGGCCAATCTTGAGCGACCCGAATTATCTCTCGATGATTTCTGATGGCCGCGGACTCAATCCACTCTTACAAAATTATTGGATGGTGATCCATCCGCCGACCTTATTTTTAGGATTTGCTTCGATGATCGTTCCTTTTGCATTTGCTGGAGCAGGATTGTGGCAACGCCGTTACAAAGAATGGATTTCACCAGGATTACCGTGGGCACTTTTTGCGGTGATGATCTTAGGCGCTGGTATTATCATGGGTTCATTCTGGGCTTACGAAGCCTTAAACTTTGGTGGCTTTTGGGCTTGGGATCCCGTAGAAAATGTGTCGATTATTCCATGGTTTACGCTCATCGCAGCGGTGCATGTGATGGTGGCGTATAAGAATTCTGGTCACGCCTATTTTACAGCCACTTTTTTGGCTTTAATCAGCTTCGTATTGGTAATTTACGCTTCTTATTTAACGCGTAGCGGTATTTTGGGCGAAACCTCGGTACACTCATTCACCAGTTTGGGGATGTCTGGGCAGCTGATTATTTTCAATGCTATTTTCTTTTTTGTGATGGTCGGGCTATTAGTTTGGCGTCGCAAAGAACTTCCAAGCACACAAAAAGAAGAAGATATTTATTCCCGCGAATTCTGGCTTTTTATTGGTGCATTGATCTTAACGGTAGCTTGTATTCAGATTATCGCGACCACTTCTATCCCTGTGTTTAATGCTATATTTGGCACAAAAGTAGCGCCTCCGATTGATCCTATTCCACATTACAACAAATGGCAGGGTGCTTTTGCCGTGGTTGTGATGTTGGTCACCGGCTTCACGCAATTCTTAAAGTATAAACGCAGCGATGCGAAGAAATTTTGGACTTCACTTTTGATTGTCTTAGCCATAACCTTAATCTTATCAGCAGGTGTGGTGTATGTCACTAAAGTGTACACCAACATCATGTATATCTTGATCACCTTTGGTGCAGTCTTCTGTATCCTTGCCAACGGCAAAATATTGACGGATGCGTTTAAAGGCAAATGGCGTCTTGCTGGTTCGGCCGTATCGCACATTGGCTTTGGTTTATTGTTGATCGGTGCTTTAGTTGCTGCCGCAACGAGCGAGGTGATTTCTCAGAACAGCAGCGGTTATATCGCGGTAGCAGGTTTTGATCAAGTCGAAAAACCAGGTGAGAATCTATTTCTTACCGAAGGTGAGCCCGTACAAATGGGCGATTATCGCTTGACGTACATGGGCGATAGTGTAGCCATGCCCAATGTGTTTTACAAGATCAAATACGAGAACATCGACGAGGAAACAGGCAAGGTGAAAGAAGAATTTGTATTGACACCATTTGCGCAAAACAATCCGCAAATGGGTGGATTGATCGGTACCCCGTCTACGAAACACTATGTGACGCACGATATCTATACATTGATTACTGCAGCAGCATCGGATAGCCATACCAACGATACAAAAGCGAGTGATAGCGAGAAATCTGGATTTGAAGACTACGATGAACCAGCAACTTATGAGGTAAACTTAGGCGATACATTACGCTACCGCAACGGCTTCTTTATTGTAGAAAACATCAATCGTGATGCAAAAATCGAAAACATTCCGAAAGGAGAAGATGATATCGTTTTTGGTTTGAAGATTCGCGTTGTAGCGGCAGATGGCAAAGAGTTTCAGGCAGAACCCTTATTCCTGATTAAGGATGGCAATGTATTCGATTTTCATAAAGATGTAGAAGAGCAGGGCTTACGCTTCCGATTCTCGAATATTAAGCCGCAAGCCGATAAACTGGAATTGATGGTATACCAAAAACCATTACCAGAGAAAAAATGGGTGGTTTTCAAAGCGATCAAATTCCCATACATCAACTTTTTCTGGTGTGGTACGATCGTGATGACCATTGGTTTCTTGATGGCGATCTACAGACGTTGGAAAGACAATCGCCCACGCATTGCATCATAATGAATATTGTACTGATCGGAAGCGGAAATGTAGCGCATCATCTGGGTGCAGGATTGCAAGCCGCCGGTCATCGTATCGTACAAGTATACAGTCGTACGGCAGATCATGCGCAGCAATTAGCGAAATTATTGCGCAGCGAATCCCTTGATTCTCTCGCCGCAATTAGTCCAGATGCCGACTTGTATTTGCTCGCTGTTACAGATCAAGCGTTGCCAGAGCTGGTAGAGCATTTGCCGGCATCTTGGCAAGGGACTATTGTGCATTGTTCGGGAGCAACTCCCTTGGCTGTTCTGGAAAAATGGGAAAGACATGGTGTGATCTATCCGCCGCAAAGTCTTTCGAAAGACGTACCTACAGATCTTTCTCGTATTCCTTTTGCTATCGAAGGCAATACAGAGCAAGTCACTAACTTCTTGCTTCGCGAAATGCTCGCCTGGGCACCGCTATCATTCGAGGCAAATACCGAACAGCGCTTGGCTTTGCATCTGGCGGCAGTGTTTGCGAACAACTTTTCCAATGCGATGTACCAAATTGCTTTTGACCTTCTTGCAGCGCAAAACCTTTCGGCAGACCTCATTCGGCCGATCATATTAGAGACGGCGAATAAGGTACAAAAACGACTTCCGCAAGAAGTACAAACTGGTCCGGCGCGCAGAAATGATCAGCAAACGATGCAAAAGCATTTGGACTATCTCAAACAAGAGCCTGATTGGCAAACGATTTACCAATTAATATCGCAGTTCATTAAAAAAAGTGAGATTTAAAATCTCTTTATTACCAAATAAATAAATCTTTTTACGGAGCATATATTCCTTCTATATACTCTCCGATCTTCCTAATTTTGCAATACGATTTGTGTGTCATCTAAATAGGTTAGCATGCATGGTTCCGTAATCGAATGGCCTAATTTTGGCAGTGATTACTTGAGTAGTATTGAGAAGAGATATTAATTTAATTATATACGTATCATGCGTGTTAGAAATCTGATCCTTGGAACGATTATAATCATCAATCTGATTATCATTTCGTTTGGTTTTATTTTCACCCAAAGTTGGTTTTGGCTGTTAATCATACCAGTTCCTTTATTGATTATCGCCTTATATCACAGTTTTCAAAGTAGCCATGCTATCTTGAGAAACTATCCTTTGGTGGGTTACTTTCGGTATATTTTTGAATCGATTCGTCCGGAATTGCGTCAATATTTCTGGGAATCAGATACGGATGGTCGTCCATTCAATAGACGGCAGCGTTCTATCGTATACCAGAGAGCGAAAAACCAACGCGAAACGGTAGCATTCGGAATGCAGACCGATCCACAAGCCATTGGCAATGAATGGGCTGCGCATTCGGTATTTCCAGTACATATCGAAAACCACGATTTACGCACGATGGTCGGCAACTTTCAATGTAAGCAGCCGTATAGTCTGAGTGTGTACAACATTTCGGCGATGAGTTACGGTGCGTTGAGCCGAACTGCCATCACAGCCCTCAATAAAGGCGCTGCTTTGCAAAATTTTGCGCACAATACCGGTGAAGGTGGCATTAGCCAATACCATATTAATGGTGGCGATTTGATTTGGCAGATTGGCACCGGATATTTCGGCTGTCGGGACGATTTGGGCAAGTTTAGCGCAGAACTATTCCGGGAGAAAGCGAATAAGCCGTACGTGAAAATGATTGAGATCAAGCTTTCACAAGGTGCAAAACCAGGCCACGGCGGTATTTTGCCTGCGGCAAAAAATACGCCAGAGGTCGCTGCCATCCGACATGTGGTACCCGGAACTGATGTCATGTCGCCGCCGGCGCACAATGCATTTTCTACGGCCGAAGGTTTGATCGAGTTTGTACAACATTTGCGTGATTTATCCGATGGAAAACCGGTGGGCTTTAAGCTTTGTGTGGGTGACAAGCAGGAATTCATTGACATCTGTCATGCCATGCAGCAAACGCAGATTTTCCCAGATTTCATCTCCATCGATGGATCAGAAGGTGGTACTGGTGCAGCACCATTGGAGTTTACCGACAACTTGGGAATGCCTTTATACGATGCCTTGGCATTTATTACCACTACGTTGATTCGTTTCGGCTTGAAGAAACACATCAAGCTGATTGTATCGAGTCGCATTGTAACTGGATTTGATATTTTAAAAGCGGTAGCTTTGGGAGCTGATGCATGCTACAGCGCACGCGGAATGATGTTTGCGTTAGGCTGTATACAAGCTTTAAAATGTAATGAAGACGTTTGTCCTGTAGGTGTGGCTACACAACGTCCACACTTGTACAAAGGCCTTGATGTGGAGGATAAATATGTACGTGTGGGACAATTTCACCGCAACACCTTACGCGCAACAGTCGAAATTATGGAAGCCTGCGGTTTCAAAACATTGGAAGATGTAAGTGCTGATAAGTTTTTCCGTAAAGTAGATAATCAAACCACACTGAGCTTCCACGAGATTTACTTCCGTAATACGGGTAAGTTCGTTAATAACCGAAGCGGATTTGAACCGGAAATTTTCGAGTAAAAAATAAATACAACAAACACAAACAAAGCGGAACCCTTGGCTCAGATGAGTCAGGGGTTTACTTTTTTATGGGCAAAACTGTTTCAAAAAAAATCAGTACATTTAAGGGACGATTCAAACGTGCAAACTGTTAAAGGATAGCTCGAATGACATTTGTTTCTCTGGTTGCGATTGTATTGCTCACGGGGTAAGTTTTTAAAAAAGATCAAATAGATGGAAAGTATTATACCTGTTCTTCTTGTTGTGGGTGGATTGATTTACAAAATCTATCAGAATTATCAGGAGGAGATGGAAAAGGCTCGGAAGCGTCAGCAAAATTTGCCGAAGAAGACCACTCCGAAGACCGTCGTGGCAACTCCGCGTACTAGTACAGCGAAACGTCGGGAAACAACTGCTCCTGCGCATCCTACGCCACAACCAGTTTATGATAGACAGCTTGGCAGACCAAAGCCGACCAAAATTGTTCGAAAACCAGTGGAGATGCCGGAGAAAATGGTACTGGAACAAGAAGTACCTGTCGAAGTAACTCGCCTGCGCGCGCAAAAGGCAAAGCAGAAATTAGCCCACAAAATGGAATTGGTAAACGTAGCAGACGCTTTGCCAGAACAGCAGCAAGCTCATTTTGACCTGAGACAAGCAGTAATTCACGCAGCCATATTAGAGCGGCCGTACGCAGACTAATCTTTTCAAAAGTTAGAGGATCGTAAATTTATCTTGATCTTTTAAGAAAGGTAAGTTCTGCCGTGTTTCTATGAGATCTTTGGGATTTAGTGTAAATGTATATAAATCCTCATCCTCTGGTTTATAATACACCACATCACCAGCTGGTGATATGCACATCGATCCGCCAGAATAATACGTTTCATTGCCATCGTGACCTACTCGGTTCACACCAATCACATACGATTGATTTTCAATAGCTCTTGCTGGTATGAGTGCGCGCCAATGTGCCGAGCGTTTGTCCGGCCAGTTGGCGGTGTAAACCAACAAGTCGTACGCATCATTCTCATTGCGTGACCAAACGGGGAAACGAAGATCATAACATACCATCGGACAGATGCGCCAGCCTTTAATATTCAATATGACCCGAGATGAGCCAGCAGTAAAGTGCTCATCCTCTTTTCCCATGCCGAAAAGATGGCGCTTATCGTAGTGCACAAAAGTACCATCGGGCGACATCCACACAAAGCGGTTATAATAACGGCCTTCTTCTTCGATAATTAAAGAGCCAGCAACCACGCAGTCAAACTTTTTAGAAAGATCAAACATCCAATGCATCGTTGGACCAGACATGGTCTCAGCACAAGCAGCTACATTCATGGTAAAACCAGTATTGAACATTTCTGGCAGAATAATCAGATCTGTCTTTTCGCGCAATCCAGATAAGCGAAGCGAGAGGTTTTGAAGATTCTTCTCGGCATTCTCCCAGAATAGGTACGCTTGAAATATTGTAACTTTTATTTGCTCCATAAATACGTGTTCGATCGACACCTTTCGGTACCCTTTAATACAAATTAGGGAATAATTCGCAGTAATCCTAATGGATTAATGTGTGCGAACCATCAGATTCTGTGCCAAATCTAATAAAGCTGCTTTTTGCTGATCAGCAACAGGGATCTTGCTTAGGGCTTCATAAGCACGATCGGAATAGTCTTCCTTTAACTTTTCGGCAATAGCACGCACCTCATATTTGGCATACAATTCCTTCGTGGTCTGTATCTTAGCCTCCGCATCCGGCTCGCTCACCAGATTATCCAAGATCACCGCATCTTGCGCACCAACGCGTTGCTGCAAATGAATACGTAATATCGTTTTCTTGTCACACAAAATATCGCCACCGACTTGTTTTCCAAAATTTTCTGGATTACCATACACATCCAAGATATCATCTTGCAATTGAAATGCAATACCGAGATTGACGCCAAACTGATAGAGCAATTCTTGCTCTTCGGCATTCGCATCCGCTAGAATGGCACCCATTTGCAAGGCTCCGCCTAATAGCACGGAAGTCTTTGCTCGAATCATTGCAATATAGTCATCTTCTGCTACCAGATCTTGCGTTTCAAAATCCATGTCTTTTTGCTGTCCTTCGCATACTTCCAATGCCATGCGATTAAATACTTTCAGCAAAGCTGGAATCTTGGTCGGTGTACATCGTGCAATCTCTTCGTATGCTTTCACAAGCAAAGCATCGCCAGAAAGAATGGCCACATTTTCACTCCATTTCTTATGTACCGTCATCGCGCCCCGACGTAATGGTGCCTCATCCATGATGTCATCGTGAATGAGGGAGAAATTATGGAAATATTCTACCGCCAAAGCTGCCGGAATCGTGGATTCCATATCTTCAAAAGCGAATAAATCGGCACCCAACATTACCAGTAAAGGTCGAACGCGCTTGCCCGATAAACCCAAAATATAGCGTATAGGATCGTATAGTTTTGGTGGATCTGTCGGGAATTGTGCTTGCTCAATGGCTTCGGTGATGTGTGTACTATATGTAGATTGTGTCAGCATGCGAAAGAAAATATGACGAATATACAAAAATAACTACTTTTGATGATCTCATACATGCGCGTACTCTTTGTTCATAACTATTATCAGGATCTTGGTGGAGAAGATGTGGTCTTCCATCAGGAGATGAAGGCCCTGTCTGAAGTGTCAGGTTATGAAGTATTTTCACTCACCTATCAGAATGAAAAAGGTTGGAAAGGCTTGTGGCAATTTGGGTGGTCGGCATGGAATATATTTGCGGCGAAAAAATTACGCGACGCGATCCGTCGTATTAGACCAGATGTGATTCATTTCCACAATACGCAATATGCGGCTGGGCCCATCTTAATTCGGACGGCAAAGAAAGCGGGTATTCCGGTGGTCATGTCTTTACATAACTTCCGTTTGCTCTGCCCTTCTGCCACATTATTCTACCGTGGAAAGCTATTTACCGATAGTGTGTATGCTACTTTTCCTTGGAAGGCGATTCGAAACCGTGTGCTGGATCATTCATTCCTAAAAACGGTGTTAACGGCCGTCAGTTATTGGATGCACCGCAAAATAGGCACTTGGAAGATGGTGGATCGTTTTCTAGTGTTGGCAGATTTTTCGAAGGATTTATTCGTAAAAAGTTCACTAGACGTACCTGCTGAACATATCGTCGTGAAACCGAACTTTGTAAATATACCAGCTCCCGATATACTGCCTGAGCGGCAGAAAAACTATCTGTATGTCGGTAGAGTATCTGAGGAGAAAGGCATTTTGGAATTATTAAATGCTTTAAAAAACACGGATTATCCGCTGCGCATCGTTGGATCCGGACCTTTAGAAGAGCAAGTGAAAGAGATCGTAAATAATACGCCGAACTTCTCCTACGTTGGCGCGCTACCAAAAGAGGCGGTATATACAGAACTGTTGCAGTGCAAAGCACTCATCGTGCCTTCGGTCTGTTATGAAGGCGGTACACCATTGACAATTATTGAAGGCATGATGTTGCACACACCAATTATCGCCAGTGATATTGGTGCTATTGCCGATGCCGTGAAAGAGGGGGAAACAGGTTATCTATTTCAACCGACGGATGCGGCATCGATCGTGCATGCTATAGATCGATTTGAAAGTGACAGTACAGCAGCGCATCAAATTATCACTGCCCGCGCGGCTGAGAAAGCGCAGCGCATGCATAGCCAAAAGCGCATTATGGCTTTATTACAACAGGAGTATGATCAAGTTTGCGCCCGAAATACCTAAATTTGTAGGATGCCATTCGCAAGAGTGGCCATACGTCTGATAAAAAATAATACATATGAATCAAATAATTGTGATGGATGCTATTGGCCTTGCGCCACAGATCCGTGAAGTATTAGAGACCGTGTATGACCCGGAATTAAAGCCTGCAAACATTGTGGACTTGGGTTTGGTATACGAGATCATCACGAAAGCAGATGGTTCGGCAAAAATTGTGATGACGCTTACGGCTCCTGGCTGCCCAGTGGCTGGAGACATTATGGATGAGGTGCAACGCAAAGTAGCGGATATTGACGGAGTCAACCAAGCAGTCGTTGAACTAACCTTCGATCCACCTTGGAACAGAGACATGATGTCGGAAGAAGCGAAATTGGAGCTCGGTTTTTTGTAGGTTGAGCGATAGGTTAATAGAGTTAATAAGGTAGATAGAGTTGATAGCTAAGATTGCCGCACCTTCGTGCCTCAGGTTCGCAATGACGCGGTTCTCAAAGAGAGTAACCTTCAGTCATATCGTCTTCGCGAGAAGGCACGACGACGCGATCTAAATTTTTAATTAAAGAAAAAAATAGCGCTGAGATTGCCGCACCTTCGTGCCTCAGGTTCGCAATGACGCAAATTTATTGATTGCGGCAACCTCCTACGTTGGCGTCGTAAAGACAGTAAGACTTACCGTAGTCAAAATAATATTACTCCACCTCGGCAAAATAAGCACGAAATGCAGCGATCTGCTTCTTATTTAGCAGCTCTGCGAGCTGTTCATCACTGGCTTCCCGTGTTTTCTTAATTGACTTAAAGGTTTTGAGTAGCTTTTCGACCGTCGTCTTACCGATTCCGGGAATCTGTTCCAATTCCGAAACAAAGGTTTTACGGCTACGTTGATTGCGGTGAAAAGTAATCCCAAATCGGTGGGCTTCATCGCGAAGATGCTGAATAACACGCAATGTTTCTGACTTCTTATCCAGATACAACGGAAATTGATCACCCGGATAATATAATTCTTCAAGCCGCTTGGCAATACCAATTATGGTGACTTTTTTCTCGATGCCAAGCAGGCGCAAGCTTTTCAAAGCGGCACCTAATTGCCCTTTACCACCATCGATAATAATTAGTTGCGGTAACGGCTGATCCTCATCTAACAAGCGGCGATAGCGACGAAAAACCGCTTCTTCCATCGTGGCAAAATCATCTGGCCCGACAACGGTCTTCACATTAAAATGTCGGTAATCTTTCTTAGAAGGTTTTGCATCCTTAAACACCACAATCGCAGATACAGGGTAATTCCCTTGTATATTGGAGTTATCAAAACATTCAATATGCTGTGGTAGCACATTCATGCGCAAATCCTTCTGCATCTGAGACAAGATGCGCTCCGTCTTCAACTCAGGATTTAGCTTCTCATACTGGTTGAGGCGCTCTTTTTTAAAGTACGCCACATTTTTGAGTGACAAGTCCAATAGCTTCCGCTTATCACCCATTTTAGGTACGTGAAAATGGAAATTTTCGTCTTCTTGGATATCCAACTCAAAAGGCACAATGATCTCTCTTGACAAACTTTTAAAGCGCGATCTGATCTCTGGAATGGCCAGTGCCAATAACTCTTCATCACTCTCATCCAAGCGCTTCTTCATTTCTAAAGTCTGCGTCTGGATGATTACGCCGTTGACGATTTTTAGAAAGTTGACGAAGGCATAACTATCTTCGGAAGCGATGCTAAATACATCCACATTAGTGATGGACGAACTAACGACGGTGGATTTGCTTTGGTAGTTGCCGAGCTTATCCAACTTTAGCTTCAGGGTATGCGCCTGTTCAAAATCCATCTGCTCTACCGCAGATTGCATCTGTTCTTTCAGGCGATTATTTACCACGCTGATTTTTCCGTTGAGAATATCTTTGATATTCGCTAGATTCTGATTGTAAGATTCTTCCTCCTGGAGACCTTCACATGGCCCCTTGCAATTGCCGATTTGATATTCCAAGCATACTTTGAACTTACCTTTTTGAATATTCTCTTCGGATAGATTGAGATTGCAGGTACGCAATGGAAATAGCTCGCGAATCATATCCAACACGATGTGCATCATGCCCACAGAGGCGTACGGCCCGTAATAGCGTGAACCATCTTTGACATAACGTCGCGTCCAATAAATACGTGGAAAACGCTCGTTTTTGATGACGATCCAAGGATAGGTTTTGTCATCTTTGAGCATCACATTGTAGCGAGGCTGATGTTTTTTAATCAAGCTATTTTCTAGCAGCCAAGCATCGATCTCGGTATCTACAATAGTGAATGCGATACGATTGATCTTGCGCACCAGCACACGCGTTTTGCCATTGAGCTGATGCGGACTATTAAAGTAGGAACCTACCCGGTTGCGCAGATCTTTGGCCTTGCCAACATAGATCAGCTGCTCGTCTTTATCAAAATATTGATAAACACCCGGTTTGTGCGGTATGCGCGTTAATTCCTGCTTGTAATCAAACACTTTTTTATCTTAAAATCCTAGACGATCGTCTTGCAGTGGCGTCTCTTCTGGTACACCAAAAAACTCGGTATGTCTGGAGCAATCAATCTCAAAACGATGAATACCGCCTGGAGGCAATGGAAAATCTTCCTGCGAATAGTTTAATGCTTTATCAGCATATACTTTCCGCATGAATTTACCAAAAACCGGCATCGCAGAGCGTGCTCCTTGACCTAATGCTGTGCTGCTAAAGCTAATTCCGCGATCTTCAGCACCGGTCCACACGCCGGTCACTAATTCTGGTGTAATGCCCATAAACCAAGCATCCGCATTGTTATTAGTCGTACCCGTTTTTCCTCCGATTGGATTTTTGAGTCCACCAAAATCTGGATCCCAACGCAACCGACTTCCTGTACCACCGTCTACCACACCTTTTAAGATATCGACCATCGCATACGCGGTTTCGCTGTTGATGGCTTTTACTACTTTTGGTGCTTTCTCATAGATTGGTGTACCGTTCTTATCTTCTACACGCAGGATCATAGTCGGCTCTACCCAAGTTCCATGATTCACAAAGGCAGCATAAGCGCCCACCATATCAAAGATCGAGGCGTCGTACGAGCCTAAAGCGATGGACAGGTTGTTTGGAATATCAGATGTGATTCCCATTTTATGCGTGAAAGAAGCTACGTTATCGGCACCGATTTCGTTGATCAAATATGCCGAAGCCTGATTCTGTGAAAACTTAACCGCATTTTTCAACGTAATCGGATCTCCGCCGCGAATATCTCCGCGCGGGCTCCATCCACCAATATTTTGTTGGTGATTGGGAATGGTATTACAAGGTGTATAGCCATTGTCTATCGCACAAGCGTAGACAAAAGGCTTGGCAGTCGATCCAACTTGTCTTGTACCCAATTTAACTTGATCGTATTTAAAATGTTCGAAGTTGATACCACCTACCCAAGCTTTAATATGGCCAGTTTGTGGCTCCATTGACATCATCGCATTACGCAAAATCAACTTGGTGTATCGAATAGAATCCAAAGGTGTCATCACCGTATCGATATTTCCTTCCCAACTGAAGATGGTCATCGGCACTGGCTTTTCAAATTCTTTGGCAATATTGCTTTCCGACATGCCTTCATCTTTCAACATCCGGTAGCGATCCGAACGCTTCATTCCTCTTGCCAGAATTTTGGCATTTTCTCCAGAGAAAGCATCGCGGCGACGCCATTCTTTGCTAAATTCACTTTGCAACTTACTCATCCACTCCTTCTGTGCATCTTCTGCATGCTGTTGCATTTGATAGTTGATCGGTGTATACACGCGTAAGCCATCGCGGTCTAGATCATATGGTGTACCATCTGGTTTAGTAATAGCAAGTCGTTTGAATTCCTGACGGATCTGCTCTTTGAGCACTGCACGGAAATAAGGACCTATTCCTTCTGAATAGCTCGAAATGCGTAATTGCAAATCAAGTCCTTCCTGTTTGAAAGCGTCATAATCGTTTTGAGAAAGATAGCCTTGCTCCACCATATTATGCATAACCAGATTTCTTCTGTTGAGTGCATTTTCTGGATAGCGCACGGGCGAATAGATTCCTGGGCCTTTGAGCATACCGACCAATAGCGCTGCTTGAGGTGCTGTCAATTGATCTGGGGTAGTATTGAAATAAGTACGTGCCGCCGACTTGATACCAAATGTATTGTACGCTCCAAAATCTACCGTATTGAAATACATCATGATGATTTCGTCTTTGGTATAATTCCGTTCTAATCGTACTGCGGTAATCCATTCCTGAAACTTCTGCATAACGCGTTTTAGGAAACTTTTCTCGCGTCTTTCGGAGAAAAGATTCAGCGCTAGCTGTTGGGTAATTGTACTTCCACCTTGCTTGTTGCCAGCGAGTGTATGAAAGATTACGCTGATCGTACGTGAATAGTCGATTCCGGAATGTTTATAGAAACGTTTATCTTCCGTCGAAACTAGGGCGTGCACTAAAGCTGGAGACAACTCACTATACCGCACATTGGATCTATTATGCACATAATAGGTTCCTAACACACGATTATCATCGGTAATGATTTCGGAAGCTAAGTTGCTGTTGGGATTTTCTAAATCTTCGAATGATGGTAGCTGTCCAAATACGCCAATACGTACACTAACCATAAACAGTATCGCAAAAAGAACAAAACCGACGATAACTTTCCAAAACAGGCCTGTATACCGTTTTACGTCATCCGGTGTAAGTTTGCTATTTTTCGACTCTCTCTTCATAAAACAATTTTATAAATTATAGGTGGTTCTTAGACAGCCCGAAGGAGTATCACGACAACCCATGTTTTTCAGCTACAAAAATATCATAATTTTTGGGAGGAATGGAGATATTTTATATAGTTCACTAATACAAACCCGTTTCCGTACAGGTGCTTGGCACAAATAGCTATAATTAATAAAGTGGAATGGTGTAATGCTAAAATAAAATTTAGCGGATGGAAATCCTTTTGATGATCGTTTCGCTACCTGATGTGACGCGTACGAAATAAAAACCAGCGGGCAATTTGCTATTGGTATCAAAGTTCAAACTTTGTACGCCACCATCTAATTCTCCGTTCATCAAGCTCATCACCTCATTGCCTAAGGCATCCATCACTCGGATAGATACATGACTGAGTTTAGAAAGTTTGAAAGAAACGGCTACTTGCTCCGCAACAGGGTTGTAGAAAACTTTGACATTAGTAATAGCTTTATCATTCAACTCCACAGTGGACATCACATCACGACGTGTACGCGATGCAATAGAAGCTAACTGATTGCTGGACAAAGAAACACTTGATGCCGTATCCAATTTAAACAAACTATGCGCCTCTGTTGCATAAGACGTATTGGCACCTACTATCAGTGCTACTACACTGATATAAAGCCAATTCCGGAAATGCTGAAGATGCTTTTTCATTTAATTTATTATTCTGTTTTTAATTGGCGTTGTAGCCAACAACGAATTTTTTAATTGGATGTTTCCTTGTATACAAATATAACCTTTAAACTGAGATTTTGTTGACCTCCTACACATTTTTTTGAGGCCTTTAACAATTTTTAACCAAGACTAACGTTATCACGACCTCAGTGCTCAAAAACGCAGATTTTGTTTAAAAGGTTAGACTCATTTTTTTCTATTTCGTCGTATTTATGCTCGATTTTCGGTATTTAATTTCGAATTTTTATAACCATAAGCAAAATACACAACCAAACCGATCAATAACCAGATCACAAAGATGATCCAATTGCTCGCACCCAACTCGCTCATTAGGTAAAGATTGATCAGGATGCCGATTACTGGAAGTAGTGAAAAATTATGTTTGAAGCTTAACACACTTAAGGCTAGCCATACCAACCAAAATACGACCAATAATGAATTGTGTAGCAATGCATTTCCCAACTTCAGATCGTGCGCTCCACTCAGCGGGGCGCCGTAGATATAAACTAATACCAAACCGACAATGAAAGTCAAACCTACGATGTACTTACCATTGATATATGGCACTTTAAATTTTGCTTTCGCCGTCAATCCGGCATGATCCATATAGAGCACACCACCGCAAACCATAATGAAGGCAAAGAAAGTTCCGACGCTGGTAAGGTCGACAAAGAAATCCATCTTGAAGAATAACGCTGGTACGGCTACCACAATGCCTGTGATGATTGTCGCAAAGGAAGGCGTTTTATATTTTGGGTGGATGGTAGCAAACTTCTTCCACAAAAGCCCATCGCGACTCATTGTCATCCAGATTCTCGGCTGAGCCAGTTGAAAAACCAAAAGTGCACTGGTAATAGCAATAACGGAAGTAACAGAAACAATCCCGGCCATGTGATCAAATCCCACATACGAAAAAACGTACGCCAGCGGATCTTTTACATTCAACGCGCTGTAATTGACCATACCGGTCAAAACCAAGGTGATACATACGTACAATACGGCGCAGATCAGCAAACAGTAAATCATTGCCCGTGGAAGATCACGCTGCGGATTTTTACTTTCTTCGGCTGTGGTGGAAATGGAGTCAAATCCGATAAAAGCAAAAAATACCGCTGCAACGCCACTAAGCACACCTTCCATACCATTGGGCGCAAAAGGCGTCCAGTTTTCTGGCTTTACGAAAAACATTCCTCCGAAGATGACAGCTAGAATAACACCGATCTTGACGAGTACCATAAAGTTGCTCGCACGGCGTGATTCCTTAATGCCAATATACACGAGCCACGTGACAAATACCGTCACCAAACCTGCCGGCAAATCGAAAATGATTGGTAGATCAAAGATTCGCGGTGCAGTTTCATAAGCTTGCAAAGCAATCCTATCAATACCTTCTAAATTAGCAATCCCAACTTCCAACATTTTTGCATGTGCGTCAAAAGCGTATGCTGGCGCCATCGTCAGCCATTTGGGCACCAAAATCCCAAACCCTTCCAACATCGACACAAAGTATTGTGACCAAGATATGGCCACCACCATGTTGGAAACAGCATATTCTAATACCAATGCCCAACCAATGATCCAAGCGAACAGTTCACCAAAAGACACATAAGCATAGGTGTATGCACTACCTGAAACCGGCACTGCACTGGCAAACTGAGCATAAGATAAAGCCGTAAAAACACAGGCAAAAGCTACAAATAAGAAAAGCAAAGAAATAGCAGGCCCACCATTGTAACTGGCTAGACCAATTGTACTAAATATCCCTGCCCCTACGATAGCGGCTATTCCCAAAGAAACTAAATCACGCACGCCAAGCACGCGCGCCAGCCCAGAACCTCCTTTTTGTGAATCAAGCAGAATCTGATCTATACTTTTCTTACGGAAAAGCTTATTATTACCCATAGAAAATTGTGTTAGTCAACTCGTGGCAGTTAAGAATAATTGTATTCAATTCGACTACAAATGTCTAAAAATAATCCTTTAATCACATATAAATGTTTGCTTATATGCGAGGAAGTGTCACCAAGTATTGTCAAAATCAACGAAGTTACGAGCTGCGTTAGAGCTAAAACAGCCTAATATAAAATATTTAAATAGCCGCATAATGAAATCAAAAACTTCATCAATCACATCTTCTAGATGGGAATGAGAGATAGCTTACAAACTGCTTTAAACGACTTTTTTCTAGTGTAACGCACAACAAAATCTAAAAAAATAGAGTTTATTATACTAAAACTACTACATGAAAAACCTGCGAATCATGCCTCTATTGCTATGTCTTTTATTCTCATCTTGTGAGAAAAATGATACCGATGTAAACGCACTGTATCGTCGTTGGGATTTTTGGTCAGAAGAGCGCATCTACAACGAAAATCCGGGCGACCCTAATAGTTCCTCAAAAAGAGATACTAGATCGTTCGCGGAAGATGGTCCCATGTTTTACAAATTCCACGTGGACAACACGTTCGACAGCCACTTAGGGCCAGGAATGTTCGATGCTAGAGGAGATTCATTATATCTTGATTTGAATGGTAGTAGGCGCGGCTACAAATTCAGTGTGGGTTCGAGGGAACTAAAACTTATTAATACGTTTAGCAGATCGGATTACTATCAGGAGACGACGCTCACGCTAAGAGCTCGATAATGCAATTTCGTACTTGTCTATACGACTGTCAGTTTATCATTTACGAATCGGAATATCTCTCGAAAGTCGTTTAGTGAATCAGCCGCATACTCTTCTAGGGCATTACCAAGGGCATGTCGATCGGCTTCTGTTTCCTGAAAACTCCACACTCGCTTCGAGATATTGAATAATGGCACAGGCAAACTCCGTAGGTCAGCATACTCACGTATGTATTTCCATTCTAGAAACTGATCATAGAAATGAAAAAACTTGCTGGTATCTGCCAAGCCGATGATTTCCAAAAACCGCTTCAATATCGGTCGGTTGACGTGGGCAAGGTGCTCATACAATCGATTTACATTGACCATCTGATGTTCTATTAGCAGATGATCAAGCAACAACTCTAAAGAGATATGCCCCATGAAAGAAGCTCGTATGGGCAGATGGCTCAGTATCGGATCAAGCTTCTTACGAAGCTGATGGTTGTGTTCTAGAAAAAATGTACTGCTATGGAAAACCTTGTCTACGTCCACATGTCGATACCAGCCTTGGTAGATTTCCGTTAGCTGCGGATGCGCAAATAATTGCTCTTCAAACCGGTTGGGATGAAAAACATAATCTTTATCCGCATTTTTCAGCAAATCAGGCAATAGGCAGCCTACCACCCGCGCCGACTCGGATGCATAACGTTCAAAGTAGAAATGCGAAAGAAAGTTCACTTGCTGAATGGATTAATCAAACCGAATATAATAACTGTAAGATACACTTTAAGTTTTATCTTTGCAATCTTAGTATAATGTTAACAAATTGGTGACTTATGCGTTCGTGTGACATGGCAACATATGCGAAACTCCACTACAGCGACATAAGCACGTAAAAATCAAATCATTTAAAGATGAATTTTGTAGAAGAATTGCGTTGGCGTGGCATGCTCCAGGATATTATGCCCGGTACAGAAGAGGTATTGAGTAACGAGCGCGTTGCGGGATATATCGGCTTCGATCCGACAGGAGATTCTTTGCACGTAGGTCATCTTACACAGATCATGACGTTGATCCACTTTCAATCTGCTGGGCACAAACCCTTCGCGTTAGTTGGTGGCGCGACAGGTATGATCGGAGATCCTTCGTTCAAATCCACAGAACGCAATCTATTGGATGAAAGCACCTTGCAGCACAACCTCAATGGGTTGAAGGCGCAGCTTTCGAAGTTCCTGTCTTTCGGCGAAGGCGAGACAGATGCAAAAATGGTCAACAACTATGACTGGTTTAAGGATTTCAGCTTCTTGGATTTTATCCGAGATGTCGGTAAGTTAATTACCGTCAATTATATGATGTCCAAGGATTCTGTCAAGAAGCGATTGGAAGGCGAAAATGGTCTTTCATTCACGGAGTTCACCTATCAACTGATCCAAGGATACGACTTCTATTATTTGTGGAAACACCACAATTGCAAAATACAGATGGGTGGCTCCGATCAGTGGGGCAATATCGTCACCGGCAGTGAGATGATTCGTCGTATTGATCAAGGAAGCGCTCATGCTTTGACAACACAACTGATTAAAAAATCGGATGGACAGAAATTTGGCAAAACGGAGTCTGGAGCAGTATGGCTTGACGCAAAGAAAACTTCGCCTTATAAATACTACCAATTCTGGCTGAACGCTACCGATGATGACGCGAAAAGTTGGATCAAAATCTTTACGTTAAAGACAAAAGAGGAGATTGACGCGATCATTACGGAGCACGATCAAGCGCCACATTTACGTGTTGTGCAGAAAGCTTTGGCTCAGGATATCACCATCCGCACACACTCTGTAGAGGCTTACGAGACGGCGATCAAAACATCGGATTTCTTATTCAACAATGGTTCGTTGGATTTCTTAGCGTCACTTAGCGAAGAAGAGGTGCGCGAAGTATTCGAAGGCCTGCCACAATACGATCTTAGTCGCGCAGAGTTAAATAATGGAATCCATATATTGGATTTTCTGGCAGTAACCACGCAAATATTCCCTTCGAAAGGTGAGGCGCGTAAAATGCTACAAGGTGGTGGCGTGTCGCTCAATCGCGAAAAAATAGCTGACGGCGAGCTGGTGGTATCGAGCAATCATTTGATCAATGATCGGTACATCATTGCCCAAAGGGGTAAGAAAAACTATTATTTAATTGTCGTTAAGGACTAATTACGGGTGTTGAATCACCGTATATAGCGCATTCTGATCATTGCGATCTTTAGCTACTAATGAACCTGTCAACCAAATGGTATACACACCTTGGTTGGCAGGTTTTAATTCGAAAGCATGACTCTTCTGTATGCTACCACCAGTCATAAACCGCAAGGGATAATCAGCTAAATCGTACGTCGCGAATGCTGAAACCTTTCCTGCCTCCAATGGGCGAAAGAATCCCACTGGATCCGTTGATGTACCTACGGAAACTGTTAATCCATCTGGATTTGTATTGACAAATCGCACTTTAAACTGACCACTTCTTGGCAAGATCAAATCGTCTTCAACCAAGGTGGATTGTATAGGGTTGCCACCGGTGAGTAGCAAAGAATAATTTCGGCCTGCCGCTAAGTTTAAATCAGTCGCTGGCGGAGACAATGTTTGGTTGCCATAGCGGACATTTAACGTCAACCTCTTGCTACCAGGATAGACCGTTTTATGTCGCATAAATTCTCCGTACCGCAACATGTCAATCGTTGTATTTTGTCGTTCACCGTTCAAAAAGACTTCCATCTGATCAGAATCGGAAACACCATTAAATATCGCTAAAACAGCCATTTGATTTGTCGCATCATTACTTAATTGACCTGACAACAGATCATTGTTATTACACGAAGCTAATAACAAGGCAACTGCGGCTATGAATGCACAAAATTTTCTCATAATAAATCTTTTTGAAATGCCTATTCTCTGGCACTCATACCTTAACAAACGGTGCTAGCACGGTACTTGCTACAATATACAACTTCAGCGCTTGTCAAAACTGGAGTTTTGTCTATTTTTAGTAAGTTTGTAAAAGGCATAAACTGTCATCTACATGGCTAAAGGAAATTCATTCAAAAGTGGAAATACGGATACTGGTGGGGCGAGGCGCGCAAAAAGCACAACGTCTTCTTACACACCAAAGAAGACAACGCGTACCTTCCGTAAAATAGATTTTACGGAAGGACAGCAAAAAGTCATGAAGGTGTTTGGCTTGTTTTTACTCATCACATCTGGGCTTTTTGCTGTAGCATTTATCTCTTACCTCTTCACTTGGAAAGCAGATCAAAGTTATATATATGTAACTAATGGCGGATGGAATACACTATTTAGCTCTTCGGAAGAAGTACTGGACGAGGCTCTAGAAATACCTGTTATAGAAAATAAGCTTGGAAAGTTTGGCGCCTTATTGGCCAATCAGTTTATCTTCGAATGGTTTGGTGTTGCGTCCTTCTTGTTCATTCTAATCTTATTCGTGGTTGGATACCGACTGCTTTATCTTCGTTCGTTATTGCCTGTCGGCAAAACCATCTTGTATTCACTTATTGCGATCATCTTTACCTCTCTAACGTTAGGATTTTTACAAGATTTTATCACCGACACACCACATATTCTGGAAGGTAAATTTGGGTATTGGACTAACCAAATCCTCACTTTGCAGATCGGCACGGCGGGTGTAGCAGGGATTTTAATTTTTGTATTGCTGGCGGCGTTGATCCTGATCTACAACTATGATTTAAAGATCTCTTTTCAAAGTGCGCGATCACCTGAAGAAGAGGCCTATGACGACGGAGAAGAAACCGATGATGATCTTGATAATGAACGATTGGATAGACCAACGGCTACGAATAGCTTCATCGAAGATAGATCCATATCGCGGGAACGGATCGTACAACAGCCAAGAGCAAATGCTGTTGAGAAAGACAGCCTAGAACAACATCAGCAAGAGAATCCTACTTGGGAACCAGAACTAAGCACACCGAAGGAGAAAAATACGCTTCGATCGGAGGCACAATCGGGCACGATCTCTTTTGACGTAGTCGATACGCATACGCCCGAACCGACGATTCCGGCGACCAACGAAGCTGATGCCATTGCACTTTCGGTTGAACCAGATCTCTCTTTCGAGATCGAAGAAGCCGATGACGAAGAACTGGCGCTTACGGTAGAAGCCGTGAAGGAAGAAAAAGCGGTAGAAGCAAGTGATTTGGTGAAGCAATTTGGCGAATACGACCCCAAATTGGATTTGTCGGGCTATCAACATCCCCCACTCGATTTACTGAAAGATTATGGTACAGGTAAGATCACGATTAATCAGCAGGAGCTCGAAGCCAATAAAAATAAGATTGTTGATACGCTGAGAAACTACAGCATCGAGATTGAGCATATTAAAGCGACGATCGGACCTACGGTTACGCTGTATGAGATTATACCGAAACCCGGAGTTCGTATTTCACGGATCAAAAACCTAGAAGACGATATCGCACTAAGTTTAGCCGCTTTGGGTATCCGGATTATTGCGCCGATGCCCGGCAAAGGAACAATTGGTATTGAAGTGCCGAATAGCAATCCCGAGATGGTATCGATGCGCTCGGTTATTGCGACGGAGAAATTTCAGAAAACAGATATGGATCTGCCTATCGCATTGGGAAAAACGATTTCAAATGAAGTCTATATTGCCGATTTAGCAAAAATGCCACACCTTTTGGTCGCTGGAGCGACAGGACAAGGTAAATCGGTTGGAATTAATGCGATTCTGACGTCACTGCTATACAAAAGACATCCAGCAGAGCTGAAATTTGTCTTGGTGGATCCTAAGAAAGTAGAGCTTTCGCTGTTCAAGAAGATCGAACGCCATTTCTTGGCAAAACTTCCGGGCGAGGATGACGCGATCATCACAGATACCAAGAAGGTGATCAATACGCTGAATTCCTTGTGTATCGAGATGGATCAGCGCTACGACCTATTGAAAAATGGTCACGTCCGCAATTTGAAGGAGTATAATGCGAAATTTGTGGGTCGAAGATTAAACCCTGAGGAGGGTCATCGATTCTTACCATTCATTGTACTCATTGTGGATGAGTTTGCGGATTTGATGATGACGGCCGGAAAAGAAGTAGAAACACCTATTGCGCGATTGGCTCAATTAGCGCGTGCAGTAGGTATACACTTGGTCATCGCGACACAGCGGCCTTCGGTAAATATCATTACCGGTACGATCAAGGCTAACTTTCCGGCGCGTTTGGCGTTCCGTGTGTTATCTAAAGTCGATTCGAGAACGATTCTGGATTCGGGCGGTGCAGATCAACTGATTGGTCGTGGAGATATGTTATTGGCCACCGGAAGTGAATTGATTCGGATTCAGTGTGCTTTTGTAGACACACCAGAGGTGGATCAGGTATCGGATTTCATTGGCGGACAACGCGGCTATCCTTCGGCGCATTATCTACCAGAATATGTCGATGAAAATGGCGAAGGCAGTGGTTTGGCCGACTTCGACTTGTCTGATCGGGATGCGCTGTTTGAAGATGCGGCACGGCTAATCGTGATGCACCAGCAAGGCTCGACATCGCTAATCCAACGCAAACTTAAACTAGGTTATAATCGGGCTGGCCGCATTATCGATCAGCTAGAGGCCGCTGGGATCGTCGGTCAATTTGAAGGTAGTAAGGCACGCGAAGTGCTCTATCCAGATGAGTACTCCTTAGAACAGTATTTGGAGACATTAAGATAAGAAAGCAAGTATGAGAATTATACCGATAACACGAATCCTAATTTTAGCCTTGTTGTGCCTACCTATTGCGGCAGCAAAAGCACAAACTAAAGCAGGCAGCGCAAAAGCAACTTTGGATCAGGTATCGAAAAAATACGATAGCTACCGTACCATGATGGCAGATTTCACTTTCGAAGCGAAGCAAGCGGATGGACAGCAATACAACGATAGCGGATCACTGAAATTGGACAAAGCGGGCAATAAATACCACATCAAGCTCAATGCTCAGGAAATTATAAGCGATGGGAAATCGGTGTGGTCGATCTTGCCAGAAGACCAAGAAATCCAAGTGAGCGAAGTGGACAAGAGTGCAGAAACACTCGGCCCACAAAACCTGTTCACCTTCTACCGTACCGGCTACACGTATACCTCGTTAGCCGATGAGCGGGCAGGCAATCAATCTTTGAAAGCCATTCAGCTTACGCCGACAGATAAATCGTCTAGCTACGCTAAAATAAAGATCCGCATCAACGGAAATAATCATATTCATGATATCACGGTGTACGATAAAGCGAGTTCAAGCTATACGTATACGGTGAATGCATTGTACGTAAACCAGAAAATTCCACAAAGTATGTTTACCTTTCAAAAGAATCAATTCAAGGATTTTGAGCTGGTAGATTTACGCTAATCTGCGCTCTTAATAGAACATTTCTACTAAACGGAAAACATGGGCAATATCACTTTAAAAGAGTTGGCAAAGATGCTGGGACTATCGGTCTCCTCGGTATCCAAAGCGCTCAATGATAGCCATGAAATTAGTGTAGAAACAAAACGTAAAGTACAGGAACTAGCATCAGCTCATAATTACCGTCCGAACATGTTCGGCAAGAGTTTGAAGACAGGTCGTACAAATACGGTAGCGATTATCATTCCTTACTTGGCCAATCCCTTTCAGGCTCAGATATTAGAAGGCGCGCATCAAGCAGCCTACAGCAACAATTATAAGCTGATCTTCATGCAGAGCCGAGAGGATGCTGACAAAGAAATTGAATTGTTGCAATCACTCTTGAGTCAGAACATAGATGGTATCTTGATTTCGCCTTCGGCAAATACGAGTGTTGAATTCTTGCAAGAAGTACATCAGGAAGTACCTATTGTACTGATTGATCGGATCGATTTTGAGTTAGAAACGCACAAGATCGGTGTAGATAATGAGCGTGGGGCATTTGCGGCTACCCAGCACTTGATTGATATGGGCCGAGAGCATATTTTGGTGCTGAATGGCAAGGATTTGGGCGTCACCCAGAAGCGTACCGCTGGGCACAAAAATGCTTTACTGGCCAACCAGATTCCTTTTTCAGAGGATAATATTATTGAAGTCGATTACCAATTATCACGGCAAGATTTGGTGCATAGCTTGCGTGAAATGCTACAGGAAAAACTTTCTAAAGTAGATAAACCTATCGGAATATTGGGCAACACGGACATACTCACACTCAGCACACTAGCCATCCTATCGGAGATGGAAATCTGTGTACCTGAAGAGGCTGCCGTGATTGGGTTTTCTAATACGGAGGCGGCAGATTCACTGAATCCGGCACTATCCACCGTCGTACAACCTGCTCTAGAAATGGGAAAGCTAGGTATCGAAAAGCTGGTAGAATTAATGAACTGTAAAAATCGCTTTCAAGCGGTGACGACCACGACCAAGCTTGATCCTATGCTGGTGTTTCGTAAGTCGACTACAGCTCAACCGGCTTCATCTTAGGCACTAAGGTTTTCATCACGGTCCATGCTAATAAATAGGCAATTCCACAGAAAGAAAACACAAGCAAATAGCCTGTATTAATACCATTGCTTACGACTTCACCCGTAGATGCCAATTGACTCAAGAATTCTTCGATATTCACCACACCATGTTGTTCTAGCAAGATTTTTTCGGCCTCTATATTTTCAAATTGTGGAAATGCCTCGTGAAGTGATGTACCATTTACCGTACTCCAATGTCTTTCGGCATAATCGAATAACATACCCGAACATTTATTGATCAGGAATGCACCCACTCCACCTGCCAAACCGCCTATACCCGTAACGGTCGCAATCGCTCGTTTAGGAAACATATCACCCACCACCGAATAAAGATTGGCAGACCAAGACTGATGCGCTGCTGCACCAATACCGATCAGCAAAACAGGATACCAAAAAGAAATGGCGCCTAATGGTTGAGCTAATAATACGACCAAAGGGAAAAAGGCAAAAATTAGCATAGCTCGCATACGGCCTGCATACGGATCTAGCCCAAACTTATCTACGAAATAGGTAGGTAGCCAGCCACCAATGATCGATAACATCGTGATGCTATACAAGACAAAGAGCGCAATTTGTCCAATGAAATCCGAGGATTTGATACCGTAAACGGAGCTCAAATATGCCGGCATCCAAAACAGCAAAAACCACCATACGCCATCCGTCATAAATTTGCCTAAGGCAAATGCCCAAGTCTGCCGATATTTCAAGCATTTTGTTATGGTGACTTTAGGTTGCTCAACGACAACTTCCGTTGCCGCCGGCGCTAAAACAGGTGTTTCATCTTGTTGAATGTAGGCTAGCTCTTCGCGTGTGACACGTGGATGTAGCTCGGGTTTTTCGTACATAAATATCCAGAATCCCATCCAGACAAAACCTAGCGCACCGATGATGATAAAGGCCATCTCCCAGCCCAATGCTTCAGCAATGTATGGTATTGTTAACGGCGCAGCCAGTGCACCGACGGTCGTACCCGCATTGAAGATGCTGGTAGACAAAGCGCGATCCTTTTTTGGGAAAAATTCTGCAGTAGCTTTGATCGCTGCTGGAAAGTTTCCGGCCTCACCTACTGCCAATACAAAACGTGCAAATATAAAGAGTACCACACTGACATTGACTACGCGTGAAAAATCATGTACTCGACTGATGGCTTCTTTTGCCCCTTCAAAACCAACAAACCATTCTCCCGCTGTGATACCAGCTGTCGCAATACCACAAAACGCATGTAATAGAGCTCCAACAGACCATACGCCAATAGCCCACAAAAACCCCTTTTTTGTACCGACGAGATCTACAAACCTACCGGCCAGCAACATACTAATTGCATAGAAAATCGAGAACAGCGCCGTGATATTACCATAATCATTATTGGTCCAATGAAACTCTGGTGCTATAAAGTCCTTCCAAGTAAGGGACAGCACCTGCCTGTCCAAATAATTGATGGTTGTTGCAACAAACAACAATCCACATATCACCCATCTGTAGTTCCCCTTTACGTTGCTCCCCATTTCTCGTGTTTGGTTTATTTATTGGTATTTTTCATTGTTCTAGCATAGATCAACCCTTCTTCGAGACCACGCAGCTCTGCCAGTCCACGCAGTCGCCCGATAGCCGAATAACCCGGATTGGTCACTTTATGGAGATCATCCAACATCTGATGTCCATGATCTGGACGAAAAGGAATCGGTTGTGCTCGCGACTGATTTTCTTCGATAAAGATGTCCAGCACTTGCGCCATATCCACGTCACCGCCTAAGTGATCGGCCTCGTAAAAGTTGCCTACGGCATCTTTCTTCACATTGCGGAAATGAGCAAAATGCACGCGATGCTTTATGGCTCTTGCTATTGCTGGCACATCATTATCCACTCCAGCGCCCAAAGAGCCTGTGCAGAAACACACACCATTGAACTCAGCATTAACTCCTTCGATAATCTTCACGTAATCTTCCAAGCCAGAGGCGATGCGTGGTAATCCTAAGATAGGATACGGAGGATCATCCGGATGGATAGCCATCTTAATACCATGCTCCTCACAAACCGATTGTATTTCGCGCAAAAACCAGCCTAAATTTTCTAATAAACCTGCGCGTCCGATTTCCTTGTACAAGATCAAACTACGCTGCAAATCTTCTAAAGAGATATCTTTCTCACTTGGGATTCCCATGAGGATTACACGCTTTAATTCTTCTACATCGGCGGCACTGAAGCTCGTAAATCTTTTCTTTGCTTCGGCGATTACGGATTCGGGATAATCTTTTTCTGCCTGCTCCCGCTGAAAGATATATAAATCAAATGCAGCCAGATCAGCCCAATCGAAGTATAAGGCTTTTGCGCCGTTGGGCATTTCTAGATCTAGCTTGGTGCGCGTCCAATCCAGCACAGGCATAAAGTTGTACGTGACAACATGGATATCGCAGGCCGCTAAGTTGCGCAGCGTTTGTTTATAATTTTCAATGTACTTTGCTGCAGCATCATCTCTTTTGGTTTTGATAGCTTCATGCACCGGTACACTTTCTACAACCGACCATACCAAGCCAGCTGCCTCAATGATACTTTTACGCTCTTGTATATCTTCTAGCGGCCATACTTCGCCGTGTGCGATATGATGTAATGCCGTGACGATACCCGTCGCGCCAGCTTGCCGTACGTCTTGTAAGCTCACCGGATCCTGCGGTCCGTACCATCGCCAAGTTTGTTCAAATTTTTGCATCTTATTTTTTCTATTATACACCAGACCAAGCGTTGAAGCCGCCATCGACATACACGGTCTCGCCGTTTACGAAAGCCGATGCATCGCTTAACAGATATACTAAGGTTCCATTGAGCTCTTCGGGATCACCCAACCGCGAAAATGGCGTACCATTTACAAATTTCTGTGCACGATCGGTATAAGATCCATCTGGATTGGTTAATAAAGTTCTATTCTGTTCGGTCAAAAATACTCCCGGAGCAATGGCATTGACACGGAGTTGATCGCCATATCGAAGTGCCAATTCTGAAGCCATCCATTTGGTGAAACCTACCACCCCATTTTTGGCAACTGTATATCCTAATACGCGACTGATCGCCTGACTAGAAGACAGCGAAGCAATATTGATAATACTACCACGCCCTTGCGCAGCCATCACTTTGCCAAATACATGTGTTGGGATGATGGTACCAAAAAGATTTAATTCGACCGCCTTCAAGGTGTCTTGAATATTCGCTTCGAAAATATCCTGATCTGGACCAATAGTAGCACCAGGGATATTTCCTCCCGCGGCATTGATCAATCCATCAATCGTTCCCCACTTGGCTAAAATCGCTTCTTTAGCCTCCAACATAGAAGCCTCATGGAGCACATCAGCCACGATCATCATTCCCTCTGCGCCTAAGCTATTTACTAAATTTAAACGCTCCGTAGCACGTTCTTCATTTCGACCAACGATCGCGATCTTCGCGCCTGCTTCCGCTAATGCGCGCACAAAACTCTTTCCGAGAACTCCGGTAGCACCGGTTAAAACAATAACTTTGCCCGCGAGGGAAAACTTATCCAATATGCTCATGTGGTTTATTTAGTGTTTATAACATTTCAATATTATCAAAATTAGTCGGCTCATGAAAGGATTAGTTACGCTAACGTTTGCGAGGAATTGTAGTAGGTAAACTAGTGTCTGTAAAAAAGAAACTGTACATTAGAAGGACTGCAATTAAAAAGCGAGTCTACCTTGCTCCGTAAATCCGTATTAAGAGGTATATTCGGAGAGTCCATAACCAATAAATTGAATGATATTCGAATGAAAAAAGTACTTTGTTTCGGAGAAATACTCCTACGCCTGCAGGCTGTCGGAAACAGTTTCTTCGAGAAAGATCGCAATCAACTGCAGGTATTTCCGGGAGGATCAGAAGCCAACGTCGCTAGTGGATTAGCCCAAATGGGCACTTCAACGGCCTATTGTAGTGCATTCCCAGATAATTTATTGAGCACAGAGATCCAAGAACAATTGCAGATGCTGGGCGTGGATACCAGCAAAAGTCTGAGCTTTGGCGATCGCATTGGTTCTTACATTTTGCTTTCTGCAAATGGATTGAGCAAAGGTGAAGTGATTTATGATCGTCGGTATTCAAGCTTTAGCCAGCTTACTTTAGAAGATATCCACTTCGATCAATTGTTTGAAGGGATCGATTGGTTTCACTGGACCGCGCTATCTCCTGCGTTGAATGAAAATGTAGCCGAACTGATTGAACCCATTTTAAAAGAAGCAAAAAAACGGGACATCACCATATCTGTTGATTTAAACTATCGCTCTAAACTATGGCAATATGGTCAAGAACCCATCGAAATCATGCCCGATTTAGTGGCTTATTGTGATGTGGTGATGGGCAATATCTGGGCAGCGAATAAAATGCTAGGAACTTATGTAGATCCTACATTGGATCGGCAAACATCCTCCGTGGATTATTTTGAAGCGGCCAAACAATCTGCTGCCGAGATCTTCTCCCTATTTCCATCGGTGCAACATGTAGCTAATACTTTTCGGTTTATCGATAACCCACAGCATAACCTCTTTTATGGCACGTACCATAATCGCTCGGAAGACACTTTGTCCACAATCTATGAAACTCATGAAGTGATCGATCGCATTGGTAGTGGCGATGCTTTTATGGCTGGCCTTATTCATGCCTTAATCACAGATGCAACGCCGCAACAAGTGGTGGATATCGCGACTGGCGCTGGCTATCAGAAACTCTTCGTAGCTGGTGATTTTGGAAACGGAAAATATTAATTTTTACCCTTAAAAGAATGAACAAATTACTCTCTCTTATACAACAACATCCTGCCATACCCGTTTATTATCATGATGATCCAAACACGTGCTTAGATGTGCTGAAAGCCTGTTATCAAGGTGGTATACGTGTCTTTGAGTTCGTCAATCGCGGTGCAAAAGCAAAAGCCAACTTCGAAACGCTATTAGCTTACAAGCAAGAGCATTTCCCCGATATGGCCTTAGGAATCGGCACGATCAAGACGGCACAAGAAGCAAAGGACTTTTTGGCATTGGGTGCTGAATTTATCGTTAGCCCCATTGTATCTGCTGAGATTGCGCAAGAAACTATTGCCAAAGGGCATCACTGGATTCCGGGTTGTATGACGCCCACTGAAATCGCTCTCGCCGAATCATTGGGCGCATCGCTGGTCAAACTTTTCCCAGGTGATATTGTTGGCTCAAAATTCGTCAAGGCAATCAAGCCCTTATTTCCACATCTACATTTTATGCCGACCGGCGGTGTCGATGTGAGCAAAGAAAGTATTGATGAGTGGTTTGGAGCAGGCGTATTCTCGGTAGGATTAGGTTCGAAGCTTTTTCAAAGACCAGACAATAACGATGCGGATCATCAGTGGTTAGTAGATCGTGTCCATACTTTGATGAGCTTAGTAAAGCGCTAAAGCATTCTCCAACATCTTAGTCTTTAAAGACAGAAAAAACTCATTAAAAAAGGCCGTGCGAATTTACTAAGCACGGCCTTAATAATTTATAATTACAAAATTCTAAAGAAGAAGACTAGTCTTCTTCTTTAGATGCTAATAGCTGATCGTATTCTTCGCGAGAACCTACGATGATGTTGCTGTACTGACGTAAACCAGTACCTGAAGGGATTAAGTGTCCAACAATTACGTTTTCTTTCAATCCTAACAAATCATCACGTTTACCTGCGATAGCTGCCTCATTCAACACTTTCGTAGTTTCCTGGAAGGAAGCTGCTGAGATGAATGATTTAGTACCTAACGATGCACGCGTAATACCTTGCAACAATGGACTAGAAGTAGCTGGAATCGCATCGCGAACTTCCGCCAATTTCATATCCTGACGTTTCAAGCTAGAGTTCTCCTCACGTAAGTTACGAAGGGTCACAATCTGACCTGGACGAAGGGTTTTAGAATCACCGGCATCCACGATGACTTTTTTGTCATACAAGGAGTCGTTTTCTTCCATGAAGTCCCACTTGCTTACCGCTTCTTTTTCTAAGAAACGAGTATCTCCTGGATCCTCAATATTTACCTTCTGCATCATTTGGTGAACGATGGTCTCGAAGTGCTTATCATTGATCTTCACACCTTGTAGACGATAAACCTCTTGGATACCATTTACAATGTATTCTTGTACGGCAGATGGGCCTTTGATAGATAAGATATCTCCAGGAGAAATCTGACCATCAGAAAGTGGCATACCTGCTTTGATAAAGTCATTATCCTGTACCAAGATGTGTTTAGACAATGGCACTAAGTATTTCTTCACTTGACCATCGCGTGATTCGATAGAAACCTCGCGGTTACCACGTTTCACACCGCCCAATGTTACTACACCGTCGATCTCTGTTACGACAGCTGGGTTCGATGGATTACGCGCTTCGAAAAGCTCGGTAACACGTGGAAGACCACCCGTAATATCTCGCGTTTTTCCAGTAGAACGAGGGATCTTAACCAAGATCGCACCATCTTTCACTTTCTGTCCGTTAGATACCGAAACGTGAGCACCTACCGGAATGTTGTACGAACGAATGATCTCGCCTTTCAAATCTAAGATTTTAATCGTCGGGTTTTTCGTTTTATCACGCGTCTCGATAATTACTTTCTCTTTGTGACCAGTCTGCTCATCTGATTCTTCACGGAAGGTAACCCCTTCGATGATGGCATCAAACTCTACTTTACCGGCAAACTCCGAGATAATTACCGCATTATATGGATCCCAGTCTACCAATTTTTGGCCTTTTTCGACGGTATCACCTTCTTTTACGAATAAGTTAGATCCGTAAGGGATAACTTGTTGGTATACGACGCGTCTTTCTCCGTTCAAGATTTTGATCTCACCTGAACGACCTAGTACGACATCATATTTACCATCATCACCTTCTTTTTCTACGGTACGTAAGTTTTCAAACTCCACAATACCTTCATATTTTGCGATGATCGCTGAATCAGAAGCAATGTTGGAAGCCGTACCACCCACGTGGAATGTACGAAGTGTCAACTGTGTACCCGGCTCACCAATAGATTGTGCCGCAATTACACCGACAGCTTCTCCTTTTTGAACTCGCTTACCAGACGCCAAGTTACGGCCGTAACAACAAGCACATACACCACGTTTAGCTTCACAAGTCAATACCGAACGGATTTCGATACCTTCGATACCAGCATTTTCAATCACCTCTGCAATCTCTTCGGTGATATCTTCGTTGGCAGCAACGATTACTTCGTTGGTCTCTGGATGTATTACATCGTTCAACGGTGTACGACCCAAGATACGATCGAACAATGGCTCGATGATATCATCGTTGTCTTTCAATGCCGTCGTGTAAATACCGCGCAACGTTCCACAATCCTGATCAATGACAATCATATCTTGTGCAACATCATGCAAACGACGTGTCAAGTAACCCGCATCGGCCGTTTTCAAAGCCGTATCGGCCAAACCTTTACGCGCACCGTGAGTAGAGATAAAGTATTCGAGTACTGAAAGTCCTTCTTTAAAGTTGGACAAGATCGGGTTTTCGATAATCTCACCACCAGATGTACCTGATTTCTGTGGCTTAGCCATCAAACCACGCATACCACATAGCTGACGAATCTGCTCTTTGGAACCACGTGCACCAGAATCCAACATCATGTAAACAGAGTTGAATCCTTGGTTATCGTTAGACAAGATATCCATTACGTGCGCTGTAAGGCGGTTGTTGATACGTGTCCAGATATCGATGATTTGGTTGTAACGCTCGTTGTTGGTAATGAAACCCATGTTATAGTTGTTCATTACTTCTTCCACCTCGTTCGTTGCTTGATCTAGCAAGTCTGTTTTCGCTGCTGGGATGTTTAGATCCTGCAAGTTAAATGACAGACCACCTTTGAAAGCGGTTTGGAAACCTAATTCTTTCATATCATCCAAGAAACGCGCCGCACGTGCCATACCAGTGTTCTTTACGATTTCACCGATGACGTTACGAAGTGATTTCTTGGTCAACAATTCGTTGATATAACCTACTTCTTCCGGTACGATCTGGTTGAAGATCACGCGGCCTACTGTAGTTTCAATGACTTGTTGTTCGAAGTTACCCTCTTTTGTTTTTACTTGTGTTTTTACTTTGATAAAAGAGTGCAAATCTAGTTGCTTCTCGTTCAACGCAATAATCACCTCTTCTGGAGAATAGAACGTAGTTCCCTCCCCTTTCATACGACGAGATTCGTCTGTTTTACGGCCTTTAGTAATGTAGTAAAGACCCAATACCATATCCTGAGATGGAACCGTTACCGGTGAACCATTCGCAGGGTTTAAGATATTGTGTGCTGCCAACATCAAGATTTGGGCTTCCAAGATTGCCGCGTTACCTAGTGGTAAGTGGACTGCCATCTGGTCACCATCAAAATCGGCGTTGAAAGCCGTACATACTAATGGGTGTAATTGAATCGCTTTACCTTCTACCAATGTTGGTTGGAACGCTTGGATACCCAAACGGTGAAGCGTAGGTGCACGGTTTAATAATACCGGGTGACCTTTCAATACATTTTCCAAGATATCCCAAACGACTGGATCTTTGCGATCAACAATTTTCTTCGCAGATTTAACTGTTTTCACGATACCACGCTCGATCATCTTACGAATGATAAACGGTTTGTAAAGCTCCGCAGCCATGTCTTTTGGAAGACCACATTCGTGTAATTTCAAGTGTGGACCTACGACGATAACCGAACGTGCTGAATAATCCACACGTTTACCTAGTAAGTTTTGACGGAAACGACCTTGCTTACCTTTCAAGATATCTGAAAGGGATTTCAAGGCACGGTTACCTTCGGTTTTTACCGCATTTACCTTACGAGAGTTATCGAACAAGGAATCTACCGCTTCTTGAAGCATACGCTTCTCGTTACGCAAGATGACCTCTGGTGCTTTGATCTCAATCAAACGTTTCAAACGGTTGTTACGGATGATAACACGACGGTACAAATCATTCAAATCGGAAGTTGCGAAACGACCACCATCCAAAGGCACTAATGGGCGCAACTCTGGTGGAATAATAGGTACAATTTTCACGATCATCCATTCTGGACGGTTTTCGATACGTGTATTAGCGCCACGGAAAGCTTCTACTACGTGAAGGCGTTTCAAGGCCTCATTCTTACGTTGTTGTGAAGTCTCGTTCGCTGCTTGGTGACGTAGATCGTATGACAACTGATCAAGGTCAAGACGTTTTAGTAATTCTTCTAAAGCGTCGGCACCCATTTTAGCCACAAATTTTTGTGGATCATTGTCGTCTAAATATTGGTTTTCTTTTGGTAAAGTATCTAGGATATCCAGGTACTCTTCTTCTGTCAAGAAATCCATGTAAGAAAGACCATCATCTTCTTTGATACCGGCTTGGATAACCACATATCTTTCGTAGTAGATGATCATATCCAATTTCTTGGTTGGAAGACCTAATAAGTAACCGATTTTGTTTGGCAAAGAACGGAAGTACCAGATATGTGCTACAGGAACCACCAAGTTGATGTGGCCCATACGCTCACGACGTACTTTTTTCTCCGTTACTTCTACACCACAACGGTCACAAACGATACCTTTGTAACGGATACGCTTGTACTTACCACAGTGACATTCGTAATCCTTTACCGGACCGAAGATACGCTCACAGAATAATCCATCGCGTTCCGGCTTGTAGGTACGATAGTTAATCGTTTCCGGCTTAGTTACTTCACCGCTAGAACGCTCCAAGATAGTCTCTGGAGAAGCTAAGCTGATCGTAATCGACGTGAAGTTACTTTTGATTTTATTATCTTTTTTATAAGACATACGTTGTATAACTTAAAAGCTGTATGTAAAGTTTGGGAAGCTCGCACCTCCCAAACTCAAATTACTTGATTAATCTAATGTGATATCCAAACCTAAACCACGTAGCTCATGAACCAATACGTTGAATGATTCTGGTACAGATGGCGTTGGTAAGTTGTTACCTTTTACGATCGCTTCATAGGTTTTCGCACGGCCAATCACATCATCGGATTTCACGGTTAAGATCTCTTGTAGGATATTAGATGCACCGAATGCCTCTAGTGCCCAAACCTCCATCTCACCAAAACGCTGACCACCGAACTGGGCTTTACCACCCAAAGGTTGTTGTGTGATCAATGAGTATGGTCCGATCGAACGCGCATGCATCTTATCGTCTACCATGTGACCTAATTTCAACATGTAGATTACACCTACTGTTGTTGGTTGGTCAAAGCGCTCACCTGTAAGACCGTTGTACAAGTACGTACGACCCGATGCAGGAAGATCTGCTTTTTGTACCCACTCTTCTACTTGTCCCATTTCGGCACCGTCAAAGATTGGCGTAGCGAACTTCATACCCAGTTTTTGACCTGCCCATCCAAGAACAGTTTCATAAATCTGACCCAAGTTCATTCGAGAAGGTACACCTAATGGATTCAATACGATATCTACTGGAGTTCCGTCGGCCAAGAAAGGCATATCCTCATCACGCACGATACGTGCTACGATACCTTTGTTACCGTGACGACCAGCCATCTTATCACCTACTTTCAACTTACGTTTTTTAGCGACGTAAACTTTAGCCATTTGAACGATTCCGGATGGTAACTCATCACCGACAGATACCGCAAACTTGTCGCGTTTGAAGGCTCCTAACTCTTCATTGAACTTGATGCCGTAGTTGTGCAATGCAATTTTGATGGCATCGTTTTTATCGTCATCCGTTGTCCAACCCGCTGGATTTACGTTCGCGTAATCCAAGTCAGTTAAGATCTTCTGAGTGAACTTCGCACCTTTGGCTACTAATAGCTCTTTGTACACGTTGTAAATACCTTGGCTAGTTTTACCATTCACGATCGTGAATAATTTATCTACCAAACGCTCTTTCAACACGCGCAAGTTTTTCTCATGCGTAGTTTCTAGTTTCTCTAATGCTTTTCTTTCGATGTCTTTAGACATTTTCTTCGCACGTGAGAACAACTTCGTATCAATAACCACACCTTTGATAGATGGTGGCGTTTTCAAAGAAGCATCTTTCACATCACCAGCTTTATCACCGAAGATTGCGCGAAGCAATTTCTCTTCTGGTGAAGGATCAGATTCACCTTTAGGTGTAATCTTACCGATCAAGATATCGCCTTCTACAACTTCAGCACCGATACGGATGATACCGTTCTCGTCTAGATCTTTTGTAGCTTCTTCGGATACGTTAGGGATGTCTGAAGTCAATTCTTCTTCACCACGTTTGGTATCACGAACTTCTAATTCAAACTCTTCGATATGCAATGAGGTAAAGATATCCTGAGATACCACACGCTCTGAAATTACGATCGCATCCTCAAAGTTATATCCTTGCCAAGGCATGAATGCTACTTTCAAGTTACGGCCTAATGCCAACTCGCCATCTTCTGTTGCATAACCTTCACACAATACTTGTCCTTTTACTACCTTCTCGCCTTTAACAACGATTGGCTTCAAATTGATACACGTATTTTGGTTGGTTTTCTTGAATTTGATTAATTTATATGTTTTGACGTCGTCATCGAAAGATACCAAACGATCTGCATCGGTACGTTCGTAACGAATTTGAATCTCTTGTGCATCTACGTATTCAACAACACCATTTCCTTCTGCATTGATCAAGGTGCGAGAGTCAGAAGCCACACGGCCTTCTAGTCCTGTACCCACGATCGGCGCTTGCGGACGCAACAATGGCACCGCTTGGCGCTGCATGTTGGAACCCATCAAGGCACGGTTGGCATCATCATGCTCTAAGAAAGGAATCAATGAAGCCGCAATCGAGGTAATCTGATTTGGCGCAACGTCCATGTAATCCAATTTCTCTGGCTCGATAATCGGGAAGTCACCCTCGTATCTTGCTTTTACTTTAGCATCCTCGAAGTTACCTTTATCATCATAGATAGCATTCGCTTGTGCGATCGTTTTACCATCTTCATCTTCCGCTGAAAGATATACTACTGGCTGATCTACGACGACTTTACCATCATCCACCTTACGGTAAGGAGTTTCGATAAAACCAAGGTTATTGATTTTCGCGTGTACGGCTAAAGATGAAATCAAACCAATGTTTGGTCCCTCTGGAGTTTCGATAGTACACAAACGACCGTAGTGCGTGTAGTGAACGTCACGAACCTCGAAACCTGCACGCTCACGAGATAGACCACCTGGACCTAATGCTGATAAACGACGCTTGTGGGTGATCTCCGCCAATGGATTGGTTTGATCCATGAACTGAGATAACTGGTTGGTTCCGAAGAAAGAGTTGATCACAGACGATAAAGTACGAGCGTTGATCAAATCTGTTGGTGTAAAGACTTCATTGTCGCGGATGTTCATACGCTCACGAATAGTACGTGCCATACGAGCAAGACCTACACCGAACTGAGCGTATAATTGCTCACCTACGGTACGAACACGACGGTTGGACAAGTGATCGATATCATCCACCTCAGCTTTTGAGTTGATCAGGTTGATCAAGTATTTTACAATTGCGATAATGTCTTCGCGCGTCAATACTTTAGTTTCTGATCCAGTCGATAAGCCTAATTTACGGTTGATACGGTAACGACCTACATCACCTAAATCGTAACGTTTATCGGAGAAGAACAAACGGTCGATAATACCGCGAGCTGTTTCCTCATCAGGTGGTTCGGCGTTACGCAATTGGCGATAGATGTGCTCCACCGCTTCTTTTTCCGAGTTAGACGTATCCTTTTGTAATGTGTTATATATAATAGAGTAATCCGCATTGTTGGACTCATCGTCTTTCGCTAAGATAATAGACTTAACGCCAGCATCGATGATCATTTCAATGTGATCTTCTTCTAGTACGGTTTCACGTTCAAGGATGATTTCGTTACGATCGATAGATACTACTTCACCAGTATCCTCATCTACGAAATCTTCTATCCATTTTTTCAATACTCTTGCCGCCAAACGACGACCAACGTATTTTTTAAGACCCGATTTACTTACCTTAACTTCATCCGCTAAGTCGAACAATTCGAGGATATCTTTATCCGAATCGAATCCGATAGCACGTAATAAAGTGGTAACCGGGAATTTTTTCTTACGATCGATGTAAGCATACATGACATTGTTTACGTCTGTTGCGAATTCGATCCAAGATCCTTTAAAAGGAATTACCCTAGCAGAATAAAGTTTTGTTCCATTTGTGTGTCTACTCTGACCGAAGAATACGCCAGGTGAGCGGTGTAGTTGGGATACGATTACCCGTTCCGCACCATTGATCACGAAAGTACCTTTTGGTGTCATGTAAGGAATAGTACCTAAGTACACGTCCTGTACAATTGTCTCGAAATCTTCGTGCTCTTCGTCGTTACAAGATAACTTTAATTTTGCTTTTAGAGGTACACTGTACGTTAAGCCACGCTCAATACACTCTTGGATGTCGTAACGTGGTGGATCTATAAAATAGTCCAAAAACTCTAGCACAAAAATGTTTCTTGAATCAGAAATAGGGAAGTTTTCGGCGAAAACCTGATAAAGCCCTTCCTGATGGCGGTCGTCAGAAGTAGTTTCTAGTTGAAAAAACTCCCTGAAAGATTCTAATTGCACGTCCAAGAAATCAGGATAATCAATTACCTTCTTACTTGTAGCAAAATTCACTCTTTCTTTTTGAATATTGTTGTTTGCCAAGGGAATAAGATTTTAGTTTTAATAAACTGCGCTAACATTGTTGTTGAAAACCTGAAAATCGATGAGTCAACAACACCACATCGAGGGGTAAATAGTATAAACAGGGAAAGACTCTGATAGAAAATCCATCAGAGTCTATACCTTAAAGGTGCTTTACGCAGGAGAGATTACTTAACCTCAACTACAGCTCCAGCTTCTTCTAATTGTTTTTTCAAAGCTTCAGCTTCGTCTTTAGAAACACCAGTTTTCAATTCTTTAGGTGCACCATCAACTAGATCTTTTGCTTCTTTCAAACCTAGACCAGCTAAATCTTTTACCAATTTAACTACTGCTAGTTTAGAACCACCAGCTTCTTTCAAGATTACGTCGAAAGAAGTTTTTTCTTCTGCAGCAGCAGCACCTTCAGCAGGAGCAGCAGCAACAGCAACTGCAGCAGCAGCTGGTTCGATGCCATACTCGTCTTTTAAGATATCAGCTAGTTCTTTAACTTCTTTTACAGTTAAGTTTACTAGTTGCTCAGCAAGTTGTTTTAAATCTGCCATTTTATTTTGATTTTTTGAATGTACTAAATGAATATTGTTAATTAAAATTTTAACGAACGTTTATAAGAGGGTTCGTTAGCCTCTATCTTCTAAAGCTTTAAGCAATCCTGAAACTGTATTTCCGCCTGATTGTAGTGCAGAAATAACGTTTTTCGCTGGAGATTGAAGTAGAGCAATAACGTCTGCGATTAATTCTTCTTTCGATTTTAGGTTTACCAAAGCATCTAGCTGAGAATCACCTACGAAAGCTGTTTCTTGGATATAAGCCGCTTTTAATAGGGGCTTTTCACCTTCTTTACGCAATTGTTTGATCAATTTCGCAGGACCGTTTCCAGTCTCAGAGAACATCATAGTAGATGCACCTTTCAATACGCTAAAGATCTCTTCTGAATCTACACCTGCTTCTAATAACGCTTTCTTGATCAAAGTATTTTTCACTACTTGAACCTCGATACCGCTTTCGAAACATTTGCGACGGATTTTACTCACTTTTTCAACAGACAAATCAGCTGTATCAGCAATGTAAAAATTGCCGTAGGATTTAATCTGCTCTGCCAAAGCTTGAACAATTTCTTGTTTTTCTTCTTTTCTCATGATTAAATACCCGCTACTGATTTAGTCTCGATATGAATACCAGGACTCATAGTCGATGAAATGTGAATACTTTTAAAGTATGTACCTTTCGCTGCAGATGGTTTAAGGCGTGAAAGTGTTTGCAACACTTCTAACGCGTTATCATAAATCTTGTCTGCATCGAATGACACTTTTCCAACTGAAGTGTGGATGATACCGGTTTTGTCGACTTTGAAATCAATTTTACCGCCTTTTACATCAGTTACTGCTTTACCTACTTCTGTAGTTACAGTACCTGTTTTAGGGTTAGGCATCAAGTTTCTTGGTCCTAAAATACGGCCCAATTTACCCACTTTTGCCATTACACTAGGCATAGTAATAATGATGTCAACGTCAGTCCAACCACCTTCGATCTTGCTGATGTAATCATCAAGACCTACGTAGTCTGCACCTGCTGCTTTAGCTTCTTCTTCCTTATCAGGAGTACACAATACTAAAACACGAACAGTTTTACCTGTTCCGTGAGGTAACGTTGCAATACCACGAACCATTTGATTCGCTTTACGAGGATCTACGCCCAAACGAACGTCGATATCCACAGAAGCATCAAACTTAGTCGTTGTAATTTCTTTTACCAAAGCCGCAGCTTCTTTCAAAGAATACGCTTTACCAGCTTCAATTTTGGATAGTGCCGCTTTTTGATTTTTTGTTAATCTAGCCACTTTCTTAAACTGATTTCGTTAATTAATTGTTCCAAGGAGCGTCACCTGATACAGTGATACCCATACTGCGCGCCGTACCTGCCACCATTCTCATAGCTGACTCTACAGTAAACGCATTCAAATCTGGCATTTTATCTTCTGCAATCTGTTTTACCTGATCCCAAGTAACTGAAGCTACTTTTTTACGGTTAGGCTCACCAGATCCACTCTTGATTTTGGTAGCGTCTTTCAACTGTACCGCAACCGGAGGAGTTTTGATGATAAAATCAAAAGATTTGTCCGTGTAAACTGTAATGACAACTGGTAGAACTTGACCAGGTTTGTCTTGCGTACGAGCATTGAACTGCTTACAGAAATCCATAATGTTCACCCCTTTAGCACCTAACGCAGGTCCTACCGGAGGTGATGGATTAGCCGCACCGCCCTTTACTTGTAATTTTACTAACGCACCGACTTCTTTTGCCATTTCGTTATAAATTTAATATTTGTAAATGTTTGTTAGTAAGTGGAAGCTATACTGTAACATTTATTCGCAGGTCACAAAAACAAGTCTTGCAACCAAACGAGGTGCAAAGATATACAATATACCAACACAAACAAAATCAATTATAAAAAATTAATGCTGTAACCCCTTGATTTAGAACTGTACTTCTACCTGTTCGTCCCATTCTTCATTGATAGTTATTTGGAAACTCGTCTGGAATGGCAAATCACCTAATAACTCCCCTCTAAAAAGTACCTGCACATTGTTTCGAGCCATAGCAGAAACTTCCAATGTACGCAGCAGTTCGCCATTGATGCCATAAATTAATAAGGAGTACGATAAATTTACTGGATTATCCACTTTGCCAATAAATTGATTAAACTGCAATTCCTTGCTTTGTGCAAAATTAGGCATCAGTACTATTTCTGATTGATCAAGTACCGGATTTGCCATCTGTGGATTAAAAGGAGCATAAAATAACGGTTCTCCTCGTCGCACTACCACTACCCGATCTACTGCAGATAGATCTTGTGCATCGATAAATTGAAATTTGATCTGGCTATAATAGCGATCAAGCGATACCGATTCTCGGATATTTTGGTTAACAAAGATCGATTTCTCCACTCCGAATACTTCGCCGGCATAAGCTGAAAAACGATTGGTAAAAAAATAGGTTTCTGCCGATGAAACGAAGGCCGGCAAGAGTAAATCCGAATCACCTGTTCGTCGCACAAAAGAAAACCGATATTGCCCATGCGGCAATTCCATGGAAATGGCAGGCATATTAGGTATATAATCTTGTACAACAGAAGAGGTCAGATTTCCGGTAACCTGATCAAATGCGTAAACATGCAACTGGTCTCCTTCGGTTCTTTCGGTCGCTTTTACCGTTCCACGAAGACGCAAATTATCAATCCGCAATGCGCCGCTATTTTCATTGTACGCATTTCCACTACCACGCTCACCTGCTGCTGTCACCAACTGAAAACTGATTCGCTCCTGCATCGTTAAATTGAGAGTACTTAAATTAAAGGTGAAACTATTACGTGCCTGACTGGTTAGGAAATTTGAAAATTGATTATTGCCTTGCAAAAGTTGCCAATCTTCATCAGCAAAACGATAATATAGATCAAATGCTTTAGGGCCGGTGGCAGATGAACTGATATCAAATCCAAGACTTTCAAAAGAAGCGATCACCTGTAGAGGAACTTCAACCACCAGTTCTCTTACACCAGTCTGAGACAACGCTCGGCCAGCTGCATAATCTTCAAATGGCCAGCCCGCGGCAAAGCTAGCGGGAATTAAACCATCATTGTAGGTAATTTGTGCACCGGGCTGAATGGCGACATCAGGTTGTAGCGTTTCATTGTTGAATGACCAGAAAAAGAGATAGTCGACAATATCGTTCAAATTGTTCGCTTGCCGCACTTGGGCTTGCAAACTGGAATTTCCTTGGGAAGAAGCAAAATTGGCATTTTGTAAATCGAAATTGATGGTATACGTATTATTTATTTCAGATCCAGCAAAACGCGGATCTTTTTGGCAACCAATCATCATGAGGACGATGATCAACCCACTCAACCATGTGAGCTTGAAGGAGTTTTGCGAGTGCAGCATATTGTTAGCCATTAGTGCACGAGCAAAATAGCAACACTGTTTCTTAAAAAGAAATAGTGTTGCTATTTAAGTAAATTTTATCCTACAGAAATAGGAATTTATTTGAAAAAGCCGACAGCACTTGCCGTAAACCCTTCACCTGTCGCCTCTACAGCTTCAAAACGTATAAATTTATATTGCACGTTTTTGCTAAATCGCACCACTTGCTCAATAGGGTTAGATTTAATGTTGGAGAACTCCCCCTCAAAGAAAGATTCCCAGTTCTTATTGTCCTGACTTCCGGCAAAGCGATACCGTGTTACCATACCATCTTTTTGGCCATCTTGGCGTGGCAAGTAGAAGAAGCCAGCAACAGTTTTTCCACCCAATTCGAAAACTAGGTTTTTCTCATTCACCTGCACCCAGGTTTTCGGATCATTATCTGTAGCAGCAGATATGTCAGTTGTAGACACAATTTTGTAATCGGTAGCTTTCAGACGGTCGATTTTCTTTGCTTCATCACTCACTTGATAATCTACAAAAGCTTCTTTATACAAACCAAAGTCACTCAATGTAGGCGCCACTGGCGCAAAAAGCTCTATACGAAGTTTGCGCGCTTTTACAGGCTCACTTAATTTGATGATGCGTGTAGCGCCAATGCTGGTTGCTCCGGCAATCTTTTTCCAATCTTGACCGTCCCAAGTAGAGATCCGAACACTATCTAAACGTTGACCTAACTTGATGTTTTCGCGCAAGCGAATCAAATCAAATTCTTGTTCGCTTCCTAAATCCAACTCCAACCAAGGCTCCAATACATCGTCATCTGATGCGTAGTAAGAATAACGATCGTCATCTAGAATTTGCTCGGCTGCATACGCCTTGTGATCGCCACGCGTATTCAATGTTTTAATTTTTGCGTTAGCCGCCAAGTTGGTGGCAAATGTTTTCTCTAGTTTCTCCCCAAAACCTTTCAAGGAAGCAACATCATTAGCGTGCAGCAAACCACTAGGCATAGGTGCCAATCCTAGGTTCATATTCGCTCCGCGACCGACCGATTTCAGATAAATATCGAACAAGGCATCCGGACTTTTTACTTGTCCATCTTGCTCTGGGTGATAAAACCAACCTGAACGATGTGGCACATCACATTCTGCTGGAATCCAAGCTTCACCACCGCGCGTACCGGTTGATAGGTTGCTATCATCCATAAATCCTGGCATCGGTTCTTTGCCTTCTTTTCCTTTTAGCGTGATCGTCGCCCAGCTTGTTTCTGCCGCGTGACCGTGCTCATTACCAACCCAACGCATATCCAGACCAATATCTGAAAAGATCATCGCCATAGGTTGATGCTCCCGCACAATTGGCCATGTTTTATCTTTCCAACTGTAATATGTAGTGCGGTCGATCGTTCGTTTTTCATTTCTGCCGCCGTAATATCCATCGCCTCCGTTGGCACCATCATGCCATGAAGTAAATAGATCGCCATAACCGGTCATCAATTCCGTCAATTGCTGACGATATGCTTCTGGATAAGCCTCGGATCCATAACGTTCATCATTGCGATCCCAAGCCGATAGATAAACGCCAAATTTCAAATTATTCTTTTTGGCCGCTTCCATAAACTCTTTCACCATGTCGCCCTTGCCACCTCTCCAAGGAGAACTTGCTACGCTATATTTGGTCGTAGCAGTTGGCCACAGACAGAAACCATCGTGGTGTTTCGCTACAGAAATTAATCCTTTAAATCCGCCAGCTGCCGCTGCACTCGCAATTTGATTCGCATCAAACTCGGTCGGATTAAATATAGCTGGATCGGCATCGCCAAATCCCCATTCTTTATTTTGATACGTAGTCGGTGTAAAATGGATCAACGCGTAGGTCTCCATTTCGTGCCAGCGTAGCTGACGTTCGGAAGGCAATGCGCCGTAGGGTTCTGGTGCAGGAGGAGCACTCGTTTTGCATGCGGTAAGCGTACCAGCTAACAATCCTACTGCTACAGCTATTTTTTTAGTAAATATCATCGGTAAGTTATGTTTGAGCGCTGAATATACGGTTTTTATCACAGAAACAAGCCCCACAGCGTCTAAAACCATTAATCCAAAAGCTTTGGATTCAATATTGACTTTCACATGAATGATATCTAGCCTGAAATGGATAAATTCGCATTTCAAAATAAAATTTTAGATGGCGAAGGTAGAAAAGGATATTTCCAGAGAAAAATCAGGTCAATTATTCGAAGAAGCAAAAGGTTATTTCCCAGGCGGCGTAAACTCACCGGTACGTGCTTTCAAATCGGTGTACGGCACGCCCCTATTTATCGAGCGTGGCGACAAAGCACACTTGTGGGATGCCGATGGCAATGAATTTATTGATTATTGCTGTTCTTGGGGACCACTTATTTTGGGGCATAATAATGATGCCGTACGCGAAGCTGTTGCGGAGCAATTGCACAAAGGATTGAGCTTTGGCGCACCTACTGCTTTAGAAAACAAATTGGCCAGCCTCATCATCAATAATAATCAATACCTTGAAAAAATTCGTTTTGTAAGTTCTGGCACAGAAGCCGTGATGTCGGCCATTCGCTTAGCGAGAGGATATACCAAACGAGATAAGATCGTCAAATTTGAAGGTTGCTACCACGGTCACTCCGATGCGTTGTTGGTAAAAGCGGGTTCTGGTTTGGTCACTTTCGGAGAAACGTCTTCGGCCGGTGTACCAAAAGCTTTTGCAGAAGAAACGATCGTGATCGCATTAAATGATTATGAAGCTTTAAAACAAGTTTTCGCAGATTTTAAAGATCAGATCGCCACGGTAATCATCGAAGGTGTGCCAGCGAATAATGGATTGCTGATGCAAGACCGCGAATACGTACAATTCTTGCGCGAGATAACGCAGGAGAATGGTGCTCTTTTGATTTTTGATGAAGTGATCACCGGATTCCGTTTAGGATTTGAAGGCGCAGCGCGTTACTACGATGTCAAACCGGATATTATCACTTATGGAAAAATCATCGGCGGCGGAATGCCGGTAGGTGCCTACGGCGCATCCAACGAATTGATGAGCCACATATCGCCAGATGGCGGTGTTTATCAAGCCGGCACGTTGTCAGGAAATCCTGTAGCGATGTCTGCCGGTATTGCGGCATTGAGCATCTTGGCGCAAGACGGATTTTATGAAAATCTGGAAGCGGTCACGCAAAAATTTGTACAGGAAATCCAAGCATATATTGCGCAAAAAGAATATCGTGTCAAGGTATTTACTATTGGATCGATCTTTTGGTTTGCCTTCACAGATCAAGACAAAATTCAACGTGCTGACGAGATCGTGCACGAATCGATGGAGCAGTACAAGGTGATGCACCGCGAATTACTCAACCGCGGTATTTACTTCGGCCCTTCGGGCTACGAGGTTGGCTTTATTTCTGCCGCGCATACCGAGGAAGATCTGAGCAAAACGATTATCGCACTGCAAGAATCGCTAGATGTAGTTTTTGCTTCATAAAAAGAAGTTTTAATAGACACAAAATGGGCTGCGTTGAAGGACGCAGCCCATTTTGTGTTTTATAAGATCCTATGCTTGCCCTCGAGCCGGGCAGGCATGATACTTTTGATCGCAAAAGTATCCAAAACTCGCCGCTTGACCGTATTGGCACAACGTTCGTGCATCCCATTGCTATTGCCAATCCGCTAAGGCGGCATTTGATGAGTTGGAAAGTTACTGCTTCATCCGACCTAGCGTTCCGACTGCGTAAAACCGAACGAAAGTATATCCGTGAATAACAAAAATCTGTGTTTGCATATCTTAAAAGTAGGTTTTGCATAGCCCTTGATCGACACGTCTTTGCGAAGCCGAGAAACGAGGCTGCGGCAATCTAAACTCGATTTGGAACAATGGCTATCAACTTTCTGAACTTTCTTAACCTTATCAACTTAAAAAAACAGATCGCCTCGTGCCTCGCGAAGACGCATAAAAAAATGGCAGCAAGCTACTGCTCACTGCCATTTTTTATATTGCATCGATTAATCTAAAAACTAGCCGGCTTCAAGTTCAAACCAGCACGTTCGTCTAAGCCAAACATCAGGTTCATATTCTGCACAGCCTGTCCAGAAGCACCTTTGAGCAAATTATCTGTCGCATTCAGAATCAACAATTTATCGCCATGCTTTTCTAAATGCATGATGCTCTTATTGGTATTCACCACTTGTTTTAGATCGATATTTTGCTCACTCACAAATGTAAAAGGATGCGATTGATAATAATCTTCATACAAAGCATAGGCATCAGCCGCTGAAATATCGGCATCTACATAGATCGCAGAGAAAATTCCCCTCGCAAAATCACCACGTTGAGGAATGAAGTTGATCCGTTGTTGGGCACGCGCTAACAAGGATTCTTCGCCCGTTGGCAAATAACCTGTTTGCAATTGATCTAGTGACTCCGAGATTTCTTGCAAATGTTGGTGCTCGAAGGATTTATAAGCCGATAGATTATTGTTGCGCCAAGAGAAATGCGTTGTCGCGCTCGGTTTTTGTCCGGCACCCGTAGATCCCGTCGTCGCATTTACATGAATCTGATTCGGCAATAAGCCAGCCTTAGCCAGTGGCAACAGTGCCAATTGAATATTAGTAGCAAAACAACCTGGATTAGCGATATAATGCGCTTGCTTAATCGCTTCGCGGTTCAGTTCTGGCAATCCGTATACAAATTGACCGTTGGCATATGCCTGATGATCACGCAAACGGTAATCCTGCGATAGATCAATAATCTTAACCTTGCTATCAACTGGATTTTCATCCAGAAATTTGCGCGCATCACCATGACCTAAGCACAAGAAAAGTACATCGATATTAGCGTGGAAATCTGTAGAAAATTCGAGTTCGGTATCGCCCAACAAGTCATTATGCACCGCATACACTTTCTTTCCGGCATTGGATCCGCTATTTGCAAATACAATTTCTACCTCAGGATGGTAGATCAACACTCTCAACAATTCACCCCCGGTATAGCCAGCCGAGCCTACTATTCCTGCTTTTATCTTCGTCATGTACTTTCTTATTTGTTGGCTGTCGCTGATTACGACTGCCCGTTCACTTTAAACCAGATTCCTACTTGATTACCAAATATTTTTGAAAAGCCTTTCACATCGTCGCCGGTGTAGCCCTCATTCATTTCGCCATAACTTCCGAACTTGTTGTTCATCAAATCATGATCCGACTCCACACCAATAATTACAAAACGGTGCGGATGCAACTCCACGATCACACGTCCAGTTACCGTAGCTTGCGCACTACTCAAGAACGCTTCAATATCGCGCATCACTGGGTCGTGCATTTGCCCTTCGTGCATATAGTTTCCGTAGAAAGCAGCGATTTGGTCTTTCCAAGACAATTGCCATTTCGTCAACGTATGTTTTTCCAACATGTGGTGCGCTTTGACCAAAATGATTGGCCCAGCAGCTTCAAAACCAACACGACCTTTGATACCGATGATGGTATCGCCCACGTGAATATCACGACCAATTCCATAAGGTTGTGCCAACTCTTGCAATTGTTGGATCACTTTCACCGCACCAATTTTCTCGCCATTCAAACCAACTGGCTCGCCTTTTTCAAAGTCGATTGTGATCTGACGCGGTTGATCCTGCGTGATTGGGGTTGGCCAAGCCGATTCCGGCAAGTACTGATTCGAAGTAAGTGTTTCTGCACCACCTACAGATGTTCCCCAAAGTCCTTTGTTGATCGAGTATTTAGCTTTCTCGGCCGAATATTCTACACCATGTTTGTTGAGGTATTCGATCTCCGCTTCGCGAGATAATTTAAGGTCACGAATCGGCGTAATGATTTCGATGCCCGGAATCAAAGTCTGGAAGATCATGTCAAAACGTACCTGATCGTTTCCAGCGCCAGTAGAACCGTGCGCTACGCAAGTAGCCCCAATTTTCTTCGCATAATTCGCAATCGCAGTTGCCTGCGTTACGCGTTCTGCCGATACTGATAATGGATACGTGGCATTCTTGAGCACATTACCAAAGATCAAATACTTGATCGTATCTTTATAATAATCTTCTGTTTCGTCAATCGTAGTGTGCGATTTTACGCCCAGTTCGTACGCCCGTTTTTCTACAGTCTGCAATTCTTCGGCTGAAAACCCTCCGGTATTGATAATGACCGAGTGTACTTCCAAACCTAAATCTTTCGATAAGTATATACAGCAAAACGAGGTATCCAAACCACCACTGAATGCTAAAACGACTTTCTTCATCTTATTGTTGTGATATATAAATTAAAATCCCTTCACTGGTTTTACACCAACTGGGAATACAAAAGTGACCATTTTTTTGGTAGATTTCCAAAGCCGAGCTTCGATGCGTTTGAGCAGCGATTGCTTTTTAGCAATACGATTTAGCCGCTCCTTCGCTTCTGCTTTACGCTGGATTTTTTCTTTCAGTTCTCGTTCTTTCTCGACCGGATCCCACAGCATGGCGGTGCACATGCAGTTTTTCCGCTCTTTGGCTGTCAAAATATCGAAATTTACACAAGATTGGCATCCTTTCCAAAATTCTTCATCTTGGGTAAGCTCACCATAAGTAACCGGCTCATAGCCGAGATCAGAATTGATCTTCATCACGGCCAAACCGGTCGTCAATCCAAAAATTTTGGATTTCGGATAACGCTCGCGCGAAAGCTCAAAAATCTCTTTCTTGATAGCTTTCGCTAAACCTTCTTTACGAAATATAGGGTTGACAATAAGGCCTGAATTGGCCACGTAATCGCCGTGACTCCAAGTTTCTATGTAACAAAAACCAGCCCAACGACCATCTTTGTGCAAGGCAATAACGGATTTGCCTTCCTCCATTTTCTTGGCAATATATTCGGGTTGCCGACGGGCAATACCTGTTCCTCGCGCTTTGGCAGACTCAAACATTTCGTCACAAATCTGCTGAGCATAATCTTTATGCGAGGCATTAGCAGGAATAATCAAAAAATCTGAAAGTATCATTCTGAGACTTCGACCTAAAAAACACTCCACTCAACGTGGAATCTAAACATGAATTAACGATTGTAATAGCAGCACACGCTCGAGCGCTTAATGGTGGCCGCCTATCCGGAAATTTCCTGCCCCTTTATCAAGCTCGAGGCAGTATTGGTCGTCGTAATCTCAGAATTGGACAACACAACGCATAATCATGGCGCATAGCATAAGCTACAAACCTACTATTGGCTTGCAAAACTATGTGCTGATTGTGGTTATGACAGTGCATCCTATCTTCTTCTTAAAATTCTGACAGACAAAAGTATGAAATATTTCCGTGTCAACAATGGTATTCAACTTTTTTTACGAATACACTAAATGGCAGATCAAAAATACGACCAACTTCAAAAAAATCTCACTTGAATACTGACTTCACAAAATTAAATGCATCAATTTTATGACGTTAAAATTTTAAACTATGCTAGTTAAAAGCCTACTTTTGCAGGATAAAATATAGCAGCATTATGATTACTCCAAGTATCGTTTTCTATCTCTTTTTTGCGATTCCTTATATCGGAATCATGTATTGGTTAATCAAGCAGGATAAGAAAAAACATGCTTGGGGCGTCACGGTGATTACCGTTATCGCTATTGCTGGTTTTGTGGTATCGCAACGCGCGAGTAGAATTGCGGTGCAAAACTATAAACAACATCAGATCGATGCACGCCAGCAAGAGCGCGAAGCAGACAGCATCTTGCGCACACTCAATCGCGATACGGTTAAGTAAGTCAATCAACACTATTTAGCAGATCCAAAATCTTAATTACTTGGTTTGCTAACATAAAAAAGGAGCTTTCATCTGAGATGAAAGCTCCTTTTTGTTTATCAGGAAGGCGGCTGATGCTACCTTTATTTTATTATTCTTCTCCTAAAAACGGGTAACGATAATCCGTATCGGGATTGAAAGTTTCCTTGATTGTACGTGGAGAAACCCAACGCAACAAGTTAATCATTGAACCAGCTTTATCATTGGTACCAGATCCGCGCGCACCACCAAATGGTTGTTGGCCTACAACAGCACCAGTACATTTATCATTGATATAGAAGTTACCAGCCGAATGACGCAAAGCATGAGTTGCTTCTTCGATCGCGTAGCGATCTTGTGCAATCACGGCACCTGTCAAGGCGTAGATGGAAGTCTGATCTATCGTTTTCAAGGTTTCAGACCATTTATCATCTTCATAAACAAAAATCGTCAATACAGGACCGAACAATTCTTCTTGCATGGTTTCGTAATCAGCATTTTGCGCAACGATCACCGTAGGACGAATGAAGTAACCTGTTGATTTATCATAGTCGCCACCAAAAACAACTTCCGCTTCGCTAGATTCTTTTGCGCGGTCGATGTACTTCGTGATTTTATCAAATGATTTCTCATCGATCACCGCATTGATGAAGTTAGAGAAATCCTCTGTACCGCCCATTTTGAACGTTTCTAAATCTTTACCGATTAGATCTTTAATCGTTGGCCAAAGTGATTTTGGAATGTAGGCACGAGATGCTGCCGAACATTTCTGCCCTTGGAATTCGAAAGCGCCACGTACTAGAGCCGTGCTCACTACTTTTGCCTCTGCAGAAGGGTGTGCCAAGATAAAATCTTTACCGCCCGTCTCTCCCACGATACGTGGATAAGTTTTGTACACATGAATGTTCTCTCCGATTGTTTTCCAGATATCTTGAAAAACTCCTGTAGATCCTGTAAAGTGAATACCTGCAAAATCTGGGTGTTTGAAAATCACCTCACCCGCATCAGGACCATGCACGTATACCAAGTTGATTACGCCATCTGGTACGCCCGCCTCACGGAAGATTTCCATCAATACATTTGCTGAATAAATTTGGGTGTCAGACGGTTTCCAAACCACTACATTACCCATCATCGCTACAGAAGTAGGCAAGTTACCGGCAATAGCCGTAAAGTTAAATGGCGTCAATGCAAACACAAACCCTTCTAATGGACGCTGTTCTACACGATTCCACACACCTTTGGGCGATACTGGAGGTTGCTGAGAATAGATCTCCGTCATGTATTGTACATTGAAACGCAAGAAATCTGCAATTTCACAAGCGGAATCAATCTCTGCTTGGAAGGCATTTTTTGATTGTCCTAACATCGTAGCTGCATTCAGCTTATAGCGATATTTGGTAGAGATCAATTCGGCTGCTTTCAAGAAAATAGCTGCACGGTGCTCCCATGGCAGGTTTTCCCAAGCTTCTTTGGCAGACAATGCCGCATCAATCGCAGCCTTTACATGCTCTTGTGTTCCTTTATGGAAATATCCTAAAACATGTTTGTGATCGTGCGGAGGAGTTAATGGCAATTTATTGCCAGTGCGCACTTCTTCTGATCCGATGTACATCGGTATATCTACTTCCTGCGCTCTAGCAGTCGCAATCGCGTCTTGAAGCAGTTTTCTTTCCTTCGTTCCCGGAGCGTACGAATAAATAGGTTCGTTTGTTGGGCTAGGAACATTAAAAAATCCTTTAAGCATATCTTTCCTTTTTATCTTATTCTTATCTGTAAAGATAAGGTTATGTATGGAGAACTCATAAACACCGATTGTCTGAATGTAAACATATATTGTCCTGTAAGCACATTGCACCCACAAGGACAAAAACTTATATCAAGCTATTAAACAACTATATAAGCTATTTATAATAGACATAATGAATAAAATGCCAGGATTAATTACGACAAATATCGTATATATTATATGCCGTGCTGCTGTAAGTACAGACGAGGCGAGGTGCCCATTATTTGCTTGAATACGCGATTGAAATGAACTGTAGTTCTAAAACCTACTTGAAATGCCGCTTCCGCGACGGATTCTGTCCGTCTATTTACTAACAGCTGGCAAGATTTCTCAATCCGCACTTCATTTAAGAAGCCTACATACGTTTTGGTCGTGTGTTTTTTGAAAAATTTACAAAAGGAACTTGACGTCATATGCACCAAACTGGCTACATCCGCAACCGCGACGTCATCCTGCAAATGATCGAAGGTATACTTATAGACCGCACTGATTCGTGCACCGTCTTTGTCGGAGTAACTGATCTTTCGCGCACCAGAATAAAGCGACTCCCCTTCTTGCCCGCGCTGCGTAAGCGTGTGCAATAAGCTAATAAACTCTACAAAACGTGGAATGCCATTTTTCTGCGAAAGCGCTCTAAAGAATTGTTGCAAATCACTTGCGCGCTCTGCGCGTATCTTTTTGCTGGCATCCAAGCCAATCAAATAGCTACCAACTTGATCGAATTCGGGAATGACAAACAGTTTTTCCATGCGTTCGAGGTGCACAAAAACATGGACTAAATGAATGTCTTCATTGAGCAAATTTGGCTCATCATATTTTGTGAACATGTGCGGTTCATCAGGACGAAGAATAAATACATCGCCTTGTTGAAACGATTGTGCAATATTGCCGACGAGGATCGTTCCTTTTCCTTGCAGCACGCAAGTAACTTGCAACTCGGAATGACGGTGATAATAGCCATACAATTTACCGCCCTTATTCTCCAAAGTGGCAAATACACCCTCACCATAAACAGGAACGGTAAACTGAATGGGTTCCATCAGAAGTTGAACTATTTTAGCTTGTCGGCAAAGACTTTTTTGAACTTGTCCAACTTCGGCTGTACCACGAATTGGCAATAGCTATTTCCCGGATTTTTATTAAAATAATCCTGATGATAATCTTCTGCCGGATAAAATACATCCGCTTTTTCGATCGTCGTTACGATCGGCTTGTCATACGCTTTCTCGGCATTCAGCTGCGAGATATAATAATCTGCTTTTTCTTCCTGCTCCGCATTCAACGGAAACAGCGCAGATCGATATTGCGTCCCTACATCATTTCCTTGTCTGTTCAACTGAGTTGGATCATGCAATTGAAAAAATGCTTTTAGCAGCTCATCGTACGAAATTACCTTTGGATCATAAGTGATTTTGACAGCTTCGGCATATCCCGTTTGCCCCGTAGTTACTTGTGCATAAGTTGGATTTGCCCCTTTGCCACCGATGTATCCTGAGATCACGGTATCCACTCCTTCTAACAATCCAAGCGAAGTTTCGATACACCAGAAACATCCTGCTGCCATGATTGCTTCTTCGCGATCGCCATTGACAGGCAATGTCGCCAAAGAAACCGGCTTAGACGTATTGGACGTGGCTTGGCAAGAGGTAAAAACCAGCGTGCACAAAGCGAATAAATACATTATTTTGTTACTCATAATTCCTCCTATCATATATTACAAAATACGAAAGAAGCTGCCCTTTGGTTTTCACCAAGGCAGCTTCTTAACATATTTAACACTAAAGCGTCAGGACAAAAATTATCCTTTTGCTGCTGCGTATCTTTTTGCGACAGCATCCCAGTTTACTACCTCGAAGATAGCTTCTAAGTATGCTGGGCGCTTGTTTTGATATTTCAAGTAGTAAGCGTGCTCCCATACATCGATACCGAAGATAGGCGTACCTTTTACTTCTGCCACATCCATTAAAGGGTTGTCTTGGTTTGGTGTAGAAGTTACTGCCAATTTTCCATCTTGACCAACGATTAACCAAGACCAACCTGAACCAAAGCGCGTAGCGCCAGCTTCTTGCAATTTCTTTTTCAAGTCAGCGAATGAACCAAATGTTTCGTTGATCGCCTCTGCTAACTCACCAGTCGGTTCACCACCTGCATTTGGGCCTAATACAGACCAGAATAAATCGTGATTGAAGTGACCGCCACCGTTGTTGCGAACAGCTGCAGGATATTTGCTGATGTTTTTGATCAAATCTTCCAAAGATGCGCCAGCTCCATCGGTATCTGCGATAGCTTTATTCAAGTTATCCACGTATGCCTGATGATGACGATCGTGATGGATTTCCATCGTATCTTTATCAATGTGTGGTTCTAATGCGTCATTAGCGTATGGTAACGCTGCTAATTCGAATGCCATAATTATATAATTTTAGTATAAATCAATGCTGCTTACGCTGCGTTACGAAGATAACAAATGTTTGGTTTTTATGTTTGAAAACATCATTTTCTCCAACCTCTTATCTCCTTTTATTACGAAAAAATGATTGTATGAGCTCGCTGCAAGAGGATTCTAACACACCACCAACGATTTCTGTCTTTGGATGAATAATGCGATCATGAAATGCGCTATAACCGCGTTTATCGTCTTTTGCACCATACACGACGCGATCTATTTGCGCCCAATAAGCCGCGCCAGCGCACATCACACAGGGTTCTATCGTGACGTACAACGTACAACCTTTCAGATATTTGCCACCCAAATGATTGGCAGCAGCGGTGAATGCTTGCATCTCGGCATGTGCGGTAACATCGTTTAGGCGCTCTGTCAGGTTATAGCCTTTAGCAATGATCTGCCCATTAGCTACGATGACCGCTCCAATTGGAATCTCATCTTCGTCGTACGCCATCTTGGCCAAGCGCAACGCTTCACGCATAAACAATTCATCTACCGAGCCTGAGGTTTCGGCCTCCCCACTAAAATATCTCATCTACTCTTTTTTCGAATTATCTAACTTAATCTTGTGCCGTTCGGAACGGCCTTATCCACTGCTGTCAACACAATATCGCCATTCGCATCTGCGAAACCCGTCACTAGGCATTCGGAAAAGAAATTGGCAATCTGCTTTCGTGGGAAATTTACGACAGCAACAATTTGCCTCCCAATCAAATCCTCCCGCGTGTAATGAGCTGTAATTTGCGCACTCGATTTACGAACACCTATTTCCGCACCAAAATCGATCTGCAACTGATAGGCTGGCTTTTTTGCTTTTGGAAAATCTTGCGCGTCTATAATGGTTCCTACGCAAAGGATCACCTTTTCAAAGTCCGACCATGCAATTTCTTCCATTCCTTACAATCTGTTGGTATGAATATCTTGTAATTCTTTACCCAATGTAAAGCGCACATAATCCGCATTGCGACGAATACGCTTAGCCAACCGCTGTACCAATTGCTCTTCCTCGCCCTCCACATAAGCAAGATCTTCTTCACTTAATGTGTTGTATTTGCGTGTAATCTTGAATCGAATAACTTTCCAGTCGTCCGCTGATATTTTTAGGCTAGTCATGATTTCTGATTTTTAGTGGCTTAATTTTTGCTATTCTCTCGTATCTTTGAAAAAGTTAAAATTAAAACAATACTATGAAAAAACGAATACTTACACTAATCGTTGCGATCACTACCATCTTTTCTGCGCAAGCACAGCTTTTCCCATCTTTTGATTTAGGATTGAAAGCGGGTGCGAACTTTACTAGCCTTCGTTCAAACGGAAATTATTTTGATTCTAGCACTAAAGCAGGTTTCTTAGCTGGTGCTTGGGCACGTGTTGGCGTACTAGGATTCCACATACAACCGGAGCTTTATTACACTTCAAAAAACACCTCATTGAATCGTGGTAATACCAGTGAAGATGTAAAGTTTTCTACTGTTGACGTACCAGTATTGTTAGGTACTAAAATTGGGTTAGGACCAATTGGTGCACGCATTCAGGCTGGACCTTTGTTTTCATTTATTGTAGACAAAGACAATGTTACTAGCTTTGGATCTGAGGTAGATTACAAAAAGAACTTTGCTGCTATTGTAGGCGGTGTAGGGGTAGATATCTCCAAGTTATCTTTGGATCTGCGTTATGAAGCCGGACTAGGCAACATCAACCGCGGTGATAACAGACAGCGATTAAATCTATGGACACTAGCTATAGGATATAATTTCTTATAGACTTCGTTGATCTTTGATCAAAAGCATACTGGCTTTAACAGCCAAAAAAATAGGGCTATCGGACATCGATAGCCCTATTTTTTTAGAACAATTCTAAATTGTCCTTTTTAGTCCTATCCACGGGACATATTGTTGTTTATATGATAAATTTGTGACTAAATTATATAAATTCAGAAGACTAATGAGTAAATCAAAGCCGGTGTTAACTTCTTCGCTAGGGAAGAAACTCGTGATGAGCTTAACAGGCCTATTCCTGTGTACATTTTTAATAGTCCATTTGATCGGTAACTTTCAGTTATTCAACGACGACCTAGGCTATTCATTCAACAACTATGCATACTTCATGACGCACTTTACTCCGATTAAAGTGGTTTCGTATTTATTGTATGCATCGATTATCATTCACGCTGTGTACGCATTGATCCTGACGATCAAAAACAAAGCTGCCCGCCCGATTCAGTACAAAGAAACGGACGGCAAAGCAAACAGTACCTGGAATTCCAGAAATATGGGTATTCTTGGCACCGTGTTGTTGATCTTTATCGCTACGCACATGCAGAATTTCTGGTTTCAATACAAATTCGGAACTACGCCTTACGTAGAGTACCGTACGGAGATCGCTACAGGTGATCGTCAGACTGACCAGTTCGATAATGTACCGGATAACTACAATGGCTATCTAAAAACTGAAAATGATGGGATCGAAACAATAAAATCGAAAGATCTTTACACGCAAGTGGCAGTAACTTTCAAAAACCCATTACTTGTATTATTCTACGTGGTGGCGATGGGAGCGCTTTCATTTCACTTGATCCACGGCTTTCAGTCTGCCTTTCAGACCGTCGGTTTTAATCACCGTCGCTATATCGGCGTGATTCGTGCGATTGGCGTTTGGGGATTTGGCGTTATTATTCCGGTTCTGTTCGCTTTAATGCCTTTGTATTTTTACTTTTTAAAATAATGTTATTTACAGATGTTGCTCCGCAGCATCTTTTAAATATATAGATCGTTAACTATGTTAGATTCTAAAGTACCTGCTGGCCCATTAGCCGAAAAATGGTCCAAACATAAATTCAATATGAAGCTGGTAAACCCAGCCAACAAACGTAAATTCACTATCATCGTAGTGGGTACTGGTTTGGCGGGCGCTTCGGCAGCTGCTTCTTTAGCAGAACTGGGCTATAATGTGAAAACATTTTGCTACCAAGATTCACCACGTCGTGCACACTCTATCGCAGCACAAGGTGGTATCAATGCGGCGAAAAACTATCAAAATGATGGTGACTCGGTTTACCGTTTATTCTATGACACGATCAAAGGTGGAGATTACCGCGCTCGCGAAGCCAACGTACATCGTTTGGCAGAAGTATCGGTAAACATCATCGATCAATGTGTGGCGCAAGGTGTTCCATTTGCACGTGAATATGGTGGTCTTTTAGACAACCGTTCTTTCGGTGGTGCTCAGGTATCCCGTACATTCTACGCTCGTGGTCAAACTGGACAACAATTATTATTAGGTGCGTATTCGGCGCTTAACCGTCAAATCCAAAAAGGAAAAGTAACTTCGTACACCCGTCATGAAATGCTTGACTTGGTGAAGATAGATGGACATGCACGTGGTATTGTTACCCGTGATATGATTTCCGGAAAAATAGAAACACATGAAGGACATGCCGTATTGTTGTGTACGGGAGGTTACGGAAACGTATTCTTCTTGTCTACCAACGCTATGGGCTGTAATGTGACCGCAGCATGGCGCGCACACAAACGTGGTGCGTACTTTGCCAATCCATGTTATACACAGATCCACCCAACTTGTATTCCAGTAACGGGCGATCACCAATCGAAACTGACTTTGATGTCTGAATCATTGCGTAACGATGGTCGTGTATGGGTTCCTAAAACAAAAGAGGTTGCTGCAAAATTGCGTAAAGGCGAATTGCACCCTGCCGATATCAAAGAAGACGACAGAGATTACTTCTTGGAGCGTAAATATCCTTCTTTCGGTAACTTGGTGCCGCGTGATGTGGCTTCTCGTAACGCCAAAGAAGCGGTGGATGATGAGCGTGGTGTCGGTAAATCGGGCGTGGCGGTATTCTTAGATTTTGCAGACGCAATTGCTCGTTTGGGCGAAGATACTGTACGTGCTAAATATGGTAACTTGTTTGACATGTACCACAAAATCACGGACGAAAATCCATACAAACAACCGATGCGTATCTATCCAGCAGTTCACTACACAATGGGCGGTATTTGGGTAGATTACAACTTGATGACTACTGTACCTGGTTTGTATGCTTTGGGAGAATGTAACTTCTCCGATCACGGTGCGAATCGTCTAGGTGCTTCTGCACTAATGCAAGGTCTTTCAGATGGTTATTTTGTCATTCCATTCACCGTAGGTGATTACTTGGCAAATCTTGGTTCATTTGCACCTGTAGATAAAAACCATCCTGCATTCGAAGAAACGCGTAAAGAAGTAGAAGCAAACGTAAATGCGCTACTTGCCTTACGCGGTACAAAAACCGTAGATGATATCCACAAAGAGTTGGGTAAAATCATGTGGGAATATTGTGGTATGGCGCGTACAGCTGAAGGTTTGACGAAAGCAAAAGGCATGATTCAGGAGTTGCGTAAAGATTTCTGGAAAAATGCGAATGTACTCGGTAACAACGAAGAGCTAAATATGTCTTTAGAGAAAGCTGGCCGCGTAGCCGACTTCTTGGAACTGGGTGAGTTGATGGTAGACGATGCGTTGAATCGTAATGAGTCTTGTGGTGGTCACTTCCGTTTGGAATCACAAACAGAAGAAGGCGAGGCATTACGTAATGACGAAGATTACACGTATGTAGCTGCATGGCAATACACTGCCGACAATCAGCCTGAAGTATTACACAAAGAGGAGCTGATATTCGAGAATGTTAAATTAACCCAAAGAAGTTATAAATAAGATCCATTGAGCTTCGGCTCAATGTGTTACTCTATATAGAAGTTATGAGTGGACAGATGAATTTAACGCTAAAAGTTTGGCGTCAAACAAATATAAAAGACAAAGGGCAATTTGTCACTTATCAAGCGAATGATATCGCAGATGACATGTCTTTCTTAGAGATGTTGGATATCGTAAATGATGACCTTACGCGTAAAGGGGAAGATCCTATTTATTTCGATCACGATTGTCGCGAAGGTATTTGTGGAATGTGTTCTTTGGTGATCAATGGTCGCCCGCACGGACCAGAATATGGCACGACAACCTGTCAATTACACATGCGTTCTTTCCACGACGGACAAACTATCGTCATAGAACCTTGGAGAGCTGCCGCTTTCCCTGTGTTGAAAGATTTGGCGGTAGATCGCACCTCTTTTGAACGCATTCAACAAGCTGGAGGTTATGTAAATGTAAATACAGGTGGTGTGCCTGATGCGAACTCTATTCCTATTCCAAAGCGTATTGCTGACGAAGCATTTGAGTCTGCAACGTGTATTGGTTGTGGAGCTTGTGTTGCAGCTTGTAAAAATGCTTCTGCCATGCTATTCGTATCTGCTAAGATCTCTCAATTTGCTTTGTTGCCACAAGGACAAACGGAGCGTTACGAGCGTGCACAAAGTATGGTAGATCAAATGGACGCTGAAGGTTTTGGTAACTGTACGAATACGGGTGCTTGTGAAGCAGAATGTCCAGTTGGCATCAAGATGACGAACATTGCGCGAATGAACAGAGAATACTTCACCGCAAAATTGTTCCGCGAAGAAGACGTTCACAACTAGCCTTCGTTTAAATACTACAAAGAGTCCGCGCTATTTAATGAGCGCGGACTTTTTTTGTTATATTTAAAAACTTCTAAACAGTATTTTTGCATGGGAAATAGGGTGCTTCTTCTGTTGTCAATAGTCATGTTTTTGCTTTTTGCAACAGCACTGATCATACACAATACGATCACTGAAGCAGATATGCTAACAATAAATACCGAAACTATTTCTAAAAATATTCATAGAAAAGAGAAGGTTGTTGAGGATTTGTTCGCAGATTCATTGGCACTAAAGACCTTCTCTAACGTTGAACGGTATCCTACACAAGCATTAGAATTAACTAAAAACCTATCGGATGACGAAAATCTGATTTATTTTTATGTCTATAAAAATAACAATCCCATATTCTGGAGTTCGAACCTAATTGTGCCTCCTAGCGATCGACCATTTGTACAAGAAACTACCTATGTAGATGCCGAACCACGGTCGTATATTGTCAAGAAAAAAAAATTAGACCGAGATGTATCTGTCCTAGCAGTCATCTTGGTAAGACGTGCATTCAACCACTCGAATAGTTATCTTTCGAATCGATTTTACAAAAACATTATCCCGTCCGATAATCTTGAGATTGCCAGATACAGCGATAATGACATCGTTCGCAATGTGTACAGTAAATCGGGCAGCTATCTTTTTTCTGTCAAATTTAAACAGGGAAAATATCACAATGTCTACCTAACCATGCAACTGCTTGCTTGGGTATTAGGTTCGATTATTTTTCTTTCATTGATTAACCGAGGTTGTTTCATGTTAGCGAAGAAAGGACGTGCATGGCTTTCTGTGTTAGCAATGGCCACGATCTTAGCTATACTTAAATGGATCTCTCTACAAGCCGATTGGTTATCAGCCACGTCAAGCATGGAGTTATTTGATCCACGCTATTACGCTTATAATCCTTTTTTGCCCAATCTTTGGGAATTCATAATCACGACAGCCAGCGCGGCATGGCTAATCTTTTATATCCGCAGCATACAGGTCTTTTTGGCAGCACAGAATCCCATTAATCGAAATGTCAAAGCATTATTACTAGCCGGATTTGCATTATCCACTATCTATTTGTTTAGTAACTTGTTGTTGGAGCATCTAAGTACGTTGATTACCCACACATCGAGTGTGAATATGGATTTCACCAATATCTTAGGTTTTAGTAGCTACAGTTGGGTGAACGTCTTTTTATTCTGTGTCAATATTATTTTGTTGCTTCTATACATTGATTTTGCTATTGGACAAGTGCGTACCATGCTCCGAAATCTAACTACGGAAATCAACATACAGCTGATTACGTTAATCCTATTTCTACTGATCAGTGCGTTATTTTTTGAGCAAGCTATCTATTACAACTTATTGGTAGGGGCGGTATTGCTAATCCGTTCGTATACGCGGCACAAAAACACACAATATTCATTCTTCAACATCGTCATCGTTTTATTATCAATATCCCTGTTATCTTCCTTCATATACCATCAAAGTATACGAAAGGTAAAACAGAAGCAAATGGCGTTGACTCTAAAATACCTTGAAGCCGAAAACGATCTAAATGCTATTTCCATTTTTTCGGAAATGGAGAAAAATTTGGTAGCGGACTCGACCATCATGCGCCAACTATTGCAGGATGCTATGGTTACTCAACAAACACAACTTCTTGACAATCATATTAAAACACATTACTTCAGTGGTTACCTTTCTCGATACGAGCATCAATTTTACTATTATATTGACGAAGTGCCTTTGGATAACTACGACAGTAATAAGATGGTAGAATATCGCGAAAAGGTGATCAATAATGCAGTACGTGTACCAAATACTGATCATTTTTATCGTGTACGAAGTGAATTAGGCACACACGAGTATTTCTTTCAGATGGACGTACTTTTAGATGAAAGAAGTAACGCGCAAATATTTGTTAATTTGCGAAATTACGCCTATAGCCCTTCGCTTCCCTATCCAGAATTTCTGGTGGACAGTAAGGTTGATATTATTCGGGAACATTATGCTAGCGATGCAGCGTTTGCTTTGTATAAAGATCGAGTATTACTCACGCAGAATGGTAACTATGTATATCCGTCTCAAGATGTTCAATTTCCACCAGATTTGAACAAAGCCCTTGAACTACCCGATGACAAGGGATTCTATCATATGGTCTTTCGCCCAGATGTGCATACTACCATTGTTGTGAGTAAGCCCAAGTTCGACATTTGGCAATCACTTGCAATCATTTCATTTCTCTTTATTTCGCTATTTACGGTATACCTACTCGCGCTGATGATTCAATACCTAACCACAGTGGTATTTCGAAAATCATTCAATTGGCGTACACTACAATATCAGTTCATATTATTACGCAACAAACTAAGATATAGTACAAGGATTCAAACCATTGTTATCTGTACGGTAATTTTGGCCATTCTGATCTCCGGCACTATAGCCTTTTTCACCATCCGTAAACAACTAGAGTCTAGCAATTTGGCATTGCAAGAAAGCTATAGCAAAGAAGTATCGCACAAGCTAGAGAACCTTCTGTCTGCTAATGAAAAGAAGGCATGGACGGAAGGGGCTATTGAGCGGATTCGAGAGATTAATGAGTTTTCTAATCTTGATGCCAATGTATACGACAAAAGAGGCATTTTGGTCTACTCCTCGCAACCACGAATATTTGAGACAGGATTAGTCTCACAATTCATCCATCCTGATGCTTATAATGAGCTCAATGTCATTAAAAAAACAAATGTGACACTGACGGAAAGGATTGGTGATTTTGATTTTAACTCGAGCTATTCGACGATTAAAAATGAAGATAATAGTTCGGCTGCGTTTGTGAACATCCCCAATTATGCAGCGAAGAAAGAAGAAATCCGAAATAGTAATTTGCTACTTAACTCGCTGCTAAACATCTACACGGTAATTATTCTGATTGCAGGGTTTATTGCGGTATCGGTCTCTCGATTAATCACCAGACCATTGTTAATAATTGGCGAGAAGATGGTAGAGACGACCGTGAGTGATAAAAATAATGAGCCACTATATTGGGAACGTGATGACGAAATCGGAGCCTTGGTTAAAGCGTATAATCTGATGTTGGTTAAAATGGAGCAGAACACTAAACAATTGATGAGTGCAGAGCGAGAATACGCTTGGCGCGAAATGGCTAGACAAGTAGCACATGAGATTAAAAACCCACTAACCCCTATGAAATTGGGCATACAGCAATTAATGCGTTCTTTCAATGAAAACGATCCACGGTTTGAGGATCGTTTTAAGAAATTCTCTGATTCCTTTGTAGAACAGATAGATAGCTTATCCAAGATTGCGGTAGAATTCTCCAATTTTGCAAAACTTCCGAGTACTGAATTAGTGAATATTGATATTTTAGAAAAGGTTCGGGAAGTGGTGACTTTCTTTAACAGCTCTATGAATACCAATATTCTGATTGCAAATAAAACTGGGCGAGACAGGCTTTTTGTCTTAGGCGACAAAGATCAAATATTGCGCAGCTTCAATAACTTAATTAAAAACGCCATTGAAGCCTCCCGTGGTCGCAAAAAAGTGATGATTAAGATTGGTTTGTCTTTAGCGGAAAATGAGCTGTTGAAGATTGCCATTGGCGACAATGGATTGGGAATTCCACTGGATGTCATTCCCAAAATATTTCAACCTAATTTTACGACTAAAAGCTCGGGGACTGGACTGGGACTTGCATTTGTCAAGAAAACTGTAGAATCAATGCAAGGAGAAATATCATTTCAGACAGCAGAAAATGTAGGAACAACCTTTACTATATTATTACCAATGACTGCACCTACTAATGGTCACTAAAAGTATTAAGAAAAATATCCTAGGATTGGAACAGTATTATAAATACGCTACTATTTAAATACCACACTTGCACGCCCCATTATTGCGTTATCGGCATAGAGTAATACAGTATATGCTCCTTTTTTGAACCCAGCATTTTCATCAGACCAGAATAATTGATATTCTTCTCCATTATTCGTAAAGCTGATGTTTTCCTTAAAGGTATACTGCAGCTTCTCTCCATGTACATAGAATAAATCCTCTGAGTTTGCAATAAGATTACCGCTAGGATTAATGATGCGTACATATATCTCTTTCTTCCCGATCTCTGCGATTGGATTGTCTGCAATGGTAAAACTGATTTGCATCTGATCGATGCGTTTAGCTCTGACATTGGTGGTATGCGTACCATCTCGTTTCACGGAGATACCGTTTAGACTTACATTCGAAACCTTAATAGAAGATGCTTTAGACATCTTTGTTGTCATGGCAGATTGTCTGTCTTTAAGATTCGCAATTTGGCGCTCACTGGCATCCAATTCGTCCTGTAAGAGACTATTCTCCCTGGCCAATAATTCGGTTTTTACACGTAGACCCACTACTTCATCCCGAAACTGAGATACACGATCTTTGAGACCGGCTACCTCATTGCGAACATTCACTAGTTCAGTTTCCGAAATATCGTTTTTGCTTAAGTCTTGACGCAAATTGTTAATAACCATCCGCGCTTCGCTCTCGGAGGCTTCCAAATCATCGGTGTATTCGACGCCTTGATTGCTAGCGTTGTCTAATTCGGCCTCGATGCGATCTATATCGGTCTGTAGGTTTTCACGCTGCAGGGTTACCGTGTATAGTTTCTCACCCGACGATTTAAATTTTATATAAAAATAGACATTGGTCACTATTAGTGCGGCAATGGCCAATATAAAGAAGTATACATTTCTATTTACACCGGATTGTGGTGCTTTTTTTTCTTCTTCTCTTTCTAATTCCACTCGATCAACATTCATCCCTTATATACCCAAAAGTCGAGAAAACTCTAACTATAAAGTGTTTAAATTTTAACGATTATATAACATGTAAACAAAAACTATTCCAAGGTAGATTTATTCGAAATAGTTCAACGTGTCGAATCCGCCAGCTTTAAGGTAAGCATCTTTGCGCATCAACTGCAAATCGGCCTGTACCATCTCACTTACTAGCTCATCCAATCCGTATTTTGGTTGCCAGTTCAACCGGCTTTTTGCTTTATTTGGATCTCCAACCAACAGATCTACTTCGGTCGGACGGAAGTAGGCAGCATCTACTTTCACTACAGTTTGTCCTAGTTTGATGTGATCGGCATTAATGCCCAATTCTTTCATACGATCCTGATCGCGATCGATTATGACGCCTTTCTCTGCAACGCCTTTTCCACTAAACTCGATTTCGATTCCCAATTCTGCAAAACTCAGACGAACGAAATCACGCACGCTGGTAGTGACTCCAGTTGCAATGACGAAATCTTCGGGTTTTTCTTGTTGCAGCATGAGCCACATCGCTTCTACGTAGTCTTTAGCGTGTCCCCAATCGCGTTGTGCAGATAAATTTCCTAAAAACAATTTGTCCTGCAATCCCAACGCGATCTTAGCTGCTGCACGTGTAATCTTGCGCGTGACGAAAGTCTCTCCGCGAACCGGACTTTCGTGGTTAAACAGGATACCATTGCAAGCAAACATGCCATACGCCTCACGATAATTTACCGTAATCCAATAGGCATACATTTTTGCCACAGCATAAGGACTTCTTGGATAAAATGGTGTCGTTTCTGATTGTGGTACTGCTTGCACTAAACCATACAGTTCGGAGGTAGAGGCTTGGTATATCTTTGTTTTTTCGACTAAACCTAATAGACGAACAGCTTCCATAATACGTAGTACGCCTACACCATCGGCGTTAGCCGTATATTCAGGTGTATCGAAGCTCACTTTCACATGAGACTGTGCGGCCAGATTGTAGATCTCGTCAGGTTGTGTTTCTTGGATAACGCGAATCAAATTCGTGGAATCGGTCAAATCACCGTAGTGCAAGATTAGATTACGATGCTGTGTATGCGGATCTTGATACAGGTGATCAATACGATCGGTGTTGAACAGCGAACTGCGACGTTTTAGTCCGTGCACGATGTACCCTTTCTTCAGCAAGAATTCGGAAAGATAAGCTCCATCCTGCCCAGTGATACCTGTAATTAACGCTACCTTTTGTTGCATTGTAATCTGATAATTTGTCCAAAAATAAAAAAAACCTCCTAATGTGTAACACACTTTAGGAGGTTTCAGCTGATTGATACCGTTTTATTGCCCTGTAGCCTAATCTAAGCGAGTAAAATTAAAAACTAAATTTCCCTCTCCTTGATCTAAAGGAATCGGCATACGCATCACCATAGTCTCTCCATCAGCATAGGATAAGTCTAAACGGTAACCAGTAGTAACGTTAGATGCTTTGTCGCCAGCATACAATTTCTTGAATTGGAATTGAGGCTCGCCCATTCCTTTACCCGGATTGAAGATAGACCACACGATGTTGCGAACAGCGCCGTTAGCACATAACGTACCTTCGCTTCTAAACTCAATACTTCCACGGTAATTTCCTGTTGGCAATTCCCATACGCTTCCTACAAAACACTCTACAGGAGCTTCATCAAAAATATTTTTCACCGTGTATGCAGCAGGAATATCCTCCCGATCTACCGTGTTTAACACCCACTTGCCTTTTACTCCCGCGCGCCATTGTGACGCTGTTGGTCCAGACTCTGCCGCGGCAGAACCGGTAGTTTTACGTGGTGCTCCGCAAGAACCCATCACAAAGACAATCGCTAAAAGCGATAATATCGACATTACCTGTTTACGCATAATATTAAATTTGATATTTTTGATCATTCTAAATTTATTCACTACTATGAAGCCTTCGTCTTCCAAAAATCATACCACTAGCAAGATCGTCGCAAAGTCAATATTACGATTATTTTTTGTTTTGTTTGTGATGTTACTGGCTTTTTATGTCACGCAGGATGCCAGCAAACTGAGTGGCATCAACTTATATTTTACAAATAAGTGGGTACTACTTTTCCCGATCACGCTCTTCTTACTGTACGTAACACTCTTGATCCTCGTATTAAAAAATAAGTACGAACGCGAAGAGTACAATTGGTTGATGTCGTTGAGTGGTGGTTTCTTAATAGCGTATACACTACTCCTATTTGCACGGATTTATCCATTGGTTTTTGGATAGTATACCGCACAGTAGCATATCAATTAGATTCCTCATCTTTACGCGACGTAAAATAAAAAATAGAAAATGGCAAATATCATTATTACTGGAGCAAGTAGCGGCGTAGGCTTTGAAGCCGTCTTGGATCTTACCGCAAAAAAGGAAAATAAGGTCATTGCCTTGGCAAGATCTGCTGATAAACTGCGGAAATTACATGAAATTGCGACTTCACTCAATCCCGATGGTGGCACCTTGTATCCTGCGCAATTTGATATTGTCAATGACAACTACGCGGATTCTCTTGTCCCTTTTATAGCATCTAAATTTGAGCAAGTGGATATCTTGATCAATAATGCTGGTGTATTGATTAATAAACCTTTTTTGGAAACTTCTGCGCAAGATTTTGCGCAGGTGCTACAGACTAATTTACTAGGACATAGCCAGATGATTCAGCACATCGTTCCGATGATGAAACCCGGCGCGCATATCGTGAATATTGGTAGCATGGGTGGCGTGCAAGGTTCATCTAAATTCCCCGGTTTAGCGGCTTATTCGGCCAGTAAAGGTGCTTTGGCCATCTTGACAGAATGCTTGGCAGAAGAATTCAAACCTTTAGGCATTTCGGTGAATTGCTTGGCGCTAGGCTCTTCCCAAACAGAAATGTTTGAGCAGGCGTTTCCTGGTGTTCAAGCCGGTACGCTCGCTTTCGAAATGGGCAGGTATATCGCAGAATTTGCGCAAACAGGCCATAAGTATTTTAACGGAAAAGTTTTGCCTGTGGCCAATACAACGCCTTAAAGGCGTTGCTTCCGTTTGTTACAGCCCTTTAATCCAATCGGCAATATCTTTCAAGAGTGTTGGATCGATGGTCGTCTCAATCGTATAATATTCTTGTAAACCACCGGTTTTAGCCGGCTGTAGCAGATGATTCAAGTTTGCGTACGTTTTAATTCTGCTTTGGGGATTACCCGCCAGATTGGCGACGAGCGATTCCTGATTTTCTTTGGCAGGCACCTGAACATCTTTCTCGCCAAATGCGGCGTAGAGCGGAATGTTGATCTTTTGAATAAATGGCACGGGATCTATGCGCATAAAATAGCGATAAGGCTCCAACAACATGACTTGCAGCTCCTTTCGAAGCGTACCCGAAGCCCCACCTACCGATTTCATGTTTTCCAACAGCTGAGTCATTGCCTTGGGCGCAGGTAAGTCACTTTTGACTACTTCAAAATTCTTGCGATTGATTGGACGCACCTTGGCCAATTGCTTCTCGCTCATCCCCTGACTTTTACCCACATGATATAATTGCAATACCATCAACGAATCTATCGGCAAAGATGGGCCAGCCAGCGACACGATAAATTTGAGATCGGGCGCATGCTGACCTGCGAGCAGAAGCGAGATCAATCCGCCTTCGCTATGTCCAATCATGCCTACTCGTGTGGAATCTACGGTGGCTTGCGCTTTAAGAAATCGTAACCCAGCTAGTGCATCGCGACTAAAATCACCAATATTGCTTTGCAAAAAATTTCCAGTCGATTGTGCTACGCCGCGATCATCGTACCGCAACACGACAACACCTTGACGTGTTAGATAATCAGCCAATACCTCAAACGGTTTGTGCCCTTCTAGTTCAGAATTACGGTTTTGCGGACCTGAGCCACTGACTAAAATCAAAGCGGGATATTTTCCCGGCGCTTTAGGTTGCGTCAACGTACCGGCCAAAGTAACCTCACTCGCTGTATTCTCGAAGGTCACTTCTTTAACATTATATGGAAATGGTGCTACTGGTTCTTGTGGTCGTTTTACGGTTTGTGTGCTATCGTATCTTCCCAAACGTAAAGGTGCTGTGTAATTTCCTTGACGAAAAGTACCTTCTACATGTTCACCATCGGCGCTGATGCGCCCTTTATAAGACATACCCAATGCCGCTGATTGGAGATGAATAGAATCGCCTGCCACTTCAATGACATTTAATTTAAAATCCAAACGTGTTTGTGATGGACTACGCATAGTGCCCGTCCACGTATCTCCTTTTTGTAGTGAAAAGTGAAGTGGCAATGAGCCTGTGGGCACGGCCAAATCACCTTTCCAAGCACCTTCAAAAGACTGCGAGACACCTCGGCAGGAATAAAACAATGTCAATAATATTATAAAAGCAATTCTCATGTTATCTATTTAAGGTATGGTCCCCACAGGTGCAAAAGCGTATCGGCCAACAATGTCACTAATACAATCCAGACTGCGTGAACCTTTTTCTTCGAATTCATGGCTATCTTCATGCCAACTACGAGTAAATAGAAAAAATAGATAAGCATGGCTAATCCAACAAGGCCTGCACTAACGATAATAAAAAGATCAAAAGGAGCGACTGTTTTCAGCATCATATCTCCTGATTCGATGGCTGCAAGGATATGCTCGCTCTTAGATCGCGAATAGGGATTCATCAGCAAAAAACCAGTCACATAATTGACCACTTGTGCCAGCATGACTACTACGAGTACATCTTGCCAGCGCACCTTGTTGTAAAGCACTTTGGCCATGAGCCACAATAGTGCAGCAGGAAATAGAATATTGATGGCTACATTGACAAAACCTGCGTACCAAGAAATCTCACAGGTCAGGTGTTGCTGAAATACACCATCAGGCACATAGCGAAACAGATATACTTGTAAAGAAGCCCAAACATAGGCGACTAAACCAATTCGAAGCATCATCCGATCGGATAGATTAGCAAAAGGATTTATGAAGACTTGGCTAAAGCTGCTCATGCTTGATTTGATCTAAAAATTGTTGAACTTCTTCTGGTTTTTGCGTACCGACTAATATCTTGCTGCCATCCTTAAAATGGATTTGGAAACCATACTTTCCTTTCACCGTATACGCCGTACCTTTAGGCCCTATCCGATAGCCCCAGCCACCGTAATCGAGCAAACTGTATTTCTGAATTTGTACATCTTCGATTTTGTCCCAAGCCCACATCTTCCGCCATAGAAAAGGTTTGAAGTCTACCATTATCCCCGTGCTGTCGACGGAAGTATGCAACCGTATGAAAGTGAAAAAGGCGATAATCAAGACGAGGATAGATATACCAATGATCTTATCTGACTCCCACTCATTATCTCTGATCGCACCATAAATTCCCAATGCGATAAAAAGTAGAAATACCACGATAAGCCACCGTGACCAAAAACTTTGCGTCTCCACATAGGTCTTATTTTTCATATTATATAGGTTTTAAAAGTATACGGATTAAATCATTTACTCTTTTTATTACTCTTTAGCTTTGTGATCAGGTCGTCCAGTTTATTTCGGACGGTTGGATAACTTTTTCCCATCTGGCTGGCCATTTCTTTCAGGCTACCAGAGTTTTCCAAAAAACGGATCACAAACTCCTGCTCCTCTCGATCCAATAACATCAGCGGAGGCAAATCATACGTGCCACTCACCGCGGTACCGCAGGCAAGGCATTCCAACTTGGCGACGCGCAAATCCGCATCGCAACTGGGACAAATAGTGGGTAGCTTCATTTCAAATATTAACTTTATTAAATATAATATAAATATTATTAAAACAAAAATAAACATTATCAAATTCATGGATGAAAATTAGGTATTGGACATTTTGTATCTTTGCAAGTAGTTTAAATTATGAGAAAAATTATCGGTTATTTGCTATCACCGCTCTTCTACGCCGCTTTTGGGGTGCTGATCGTGATCTTTCATCCTATTCAGTGGCTTTGTTTGAAATTAGGTGGTTATCGCGCGCACAAATGGAGTGTAGATATGCTGAACGCTGGCTTGGTGTCGTGCAATTATTTACTATTCAACCGAGTACAATTTATTGATAATAAGCAATTGCCCACTGGCAAACCGATTGTGTTCGTTGCGAACCACCAGAGTATGTACGATATACCACCGCTTATCTTCTTTCTACGCCGCTTTCACGGAAAGTTTATCTCTAAGCTAGAACTGGCTAATGCGGGTATTCCTAGCATTTCATTTAATCTGAAACATGGTGGTGCAGCCAACATTGACCGCAAAGACCCTAAGCAATCTATTGCTGAGATACTGAAGCTAGCTCAGCATATGCATAACCAAAAATGGTCTGCATTCATTTTCCCAGAAGGCACGCGCACGAAAACTGGTCAGATGAAGGCCTTTTCTGTAGGCGGTATTGCCACACTATTAAAGAAAAATCCAGACGCGCTCGTAGTTCCTATCGCGATAAAAGGCTCATACAAGATGGTACAATGGGGTATGTTTCCACTTAGACCATTTACGCCGATGTCGTGGGAAGTATTGGCTCCTATAGAAAAAGGAGATTTGCTATTGGATGAAATTGTATTGGCCGCGGAGAACGCGATTCGCGCCAAGGTAGAAGCATAACCTTATTTGACGGTCCGACCTTTCCAGTCGTATTTACCCATATTACCAGCTACACCGATGTATACGAGGTACAAGGCGTGTGCAAAGGACAAGAAAGGTAGATAGCGCAATAACTCCGTACGACGCACAAATTGGGTAATAGGCAGCAGAAATATAAATTCAACGGCTACTTTCAGCCCGACGCAGAGGGCAAAAACCCAATCAAAAACGGGTAGCATATAAAAGAAATGCACCGTGCCCCATAAAAGAGCCAAGTTGAAGAGCCAAATAACAACACCAAGTGCTACAATGCGTTTATCTTTATATTTGGTACTCTTGGACGCCCAACGTTTACGTTGACTGATAAAAGAGGCCAATGTTGGTTTTGCCTCGGTGTAGACGATCGCTTCTTCCGATCGACAAAAGCCAATATGGTGAGCTGCCTCTTCCGACACTTTGTGCAACAATAATTCATCATCGCCGGAGGCCAAATCATCAATTCCTTTGAAGCCACCTACGCGATAGAAAGTTTCTTTGCGATACGCTAAATTCGCACCATTACAAGTTGTCGGAACGCCATTGCCAATTCCTGAAGCTCCTAATCCGATCAGATAAAGAAACTCTAATGTTTGCAATCGTTCAAATAATGATTTCTCTTCGTGATAAGCTACCGGAGAAGATACCATTTCAAAACCGCCATGCTCCATATAATCGACCACGGTTTTAACCCAATTAGCTCCCATTCGACAATCGGCATCGGTAGTCATGATGATATCTCCAGATGACATATCAATAGCTTTGGCAATCGCCAACTTCTTATACGAGTTAAGCTTATCGCCTTCATCCAATTGGAGCAGACGCACTCCTTGATTTTGGTAGCTCCTGACAATTTCTGCCGTAAGATCGGTAGAGTGATCATCTATCACAATTACTTCTAAGAATTCTTTCGGATACGATTGCGCAACCAAACAATCCAATGTGCGACCAATATTGTCTTCCTCATTACGAGCGGCAATAAGTACAGATACCTTTTTCAAGGATGTTTCTATAGTACGTGCGATGGATAAGCCTGTACGATACCAGCCAAAACGCATGTATAGCACCAATCCTACATAGACCAGCGTAGCAACCAATAAGCAACTATTAAGACTTTCCATTGCCTCCGACATAATTAACTTGAAACACAAAGAAAGTACCTATAATAGCAGGCAAGATCAGATTGACAAACCATACAAAAGAAACAATAGCCATCACGGCAATCTCTTGTGTGGTGATATAAGCATATAAATTACTAGCTACGAAGCTCCGCACACTAAAATCAAATAGATCGAGTGAGGGCACTGCAGCCTGTACAAAAAACAAAATAAAAATCATTAACACCATCGATAACAATGGTAGCTCGGGCAGGAAGAAAAGCATGAGCACCATATATTGAGACGTGAAGATAGCAAAGCGCGCAAAGGAAATCAATAATACATGACACAATTCTTTTGATGTGAAATCTTCTAAGATGCTAAAGAAAGGTTTGACCTTCGCGAGAAACTTTACTTTGCCCACTAGTGTATCTACCCAATGTACATTGAAATAGAGAATCAGGAAAGCACTGGCATAGATAATCGCGATCATCCAAACGGCCATCTTTACAAAAACAGGTGTTGGAAGAAATGTCTGCACGAACCAAGCAATACTCAACGCACCGAATACACTGGTCAAGACGAGTTGTGCAAATAGTCCTACACCCATCGCAACTGCCCCTGAAGCACGATTCTCAGGCTGCAATAAAAGCACACGCCCACCATATTCTCCAATGCGATTGGGTGTGAAAATTGCCCAGGTTAGTCCGCAAAAAACCGATCGAATCGCAGTCCACCAACCTAGCGGTTCGATCTTTTTGCTCAAATGACGCCATTTTATGACTTCTAGAGACCAATTGGCAAACATCATCACGACCACTACACCCAAAATTAGCCAGATAGAAGACCCATCAAATTCGCTGATCAATGCGTTGAATTGCTTCAAGTTTTGCTGATGCGTGATTTTGCTGTATACAAACCAGGATGTCAGCGCCACGATGAGCACTTTGATGAAAATATTAAGATATGACTTCTGTACTTTGTTCAAGAGAATTTTGAAAGCACAATGTTAAGAATTTTTTAAGACATAGTGAGGCAAACAGATCGGTAATTTGCCAGTGATTTTCAGCGTATCTACACGCAATAGCCAAGCAAACCGTCTTCCTGACTGTCCATAATATTTTGTAATATTGCTCCATGCAAAGGGAGAAGGCGAAAGAGCGAATTATACTGGGGATCGATCCGGGCACGGTTGTATTGGGTTACGGCGTCGTGAAGGAAGTCGGCAGCAAAATTACGCTGGTGAGTATGGGCGTTATCAAGATGGGACATCTGGACGATCACGCACTTAAATTGCAGCGTATCTTCAAAAAAACCACTTCGCTGATTGAGCAATACAAACCAGATTGCATGGCTTTAGAAGCGCCTTTCTATGGGAAAAATGTGCAGGTAATGCTAAAACTGGGACGTGCGCAAGGTGTGGCCATGGCGGCAGGACTGAACTACGATCTTCCGATCTTCGAATATGCGCCTCGTAAAATAAAACAATCTGTCACCGGCAACGGGAACGCCACGAAAGAACAAGTTGCTGCCATGCTAAAGAGCCTATTGAAATTCGAAGAAAGTCCTGAATTTCTAGATGCGACGGATGGTTTGGCGGTTGCCGTATGTCATTCTTTTCAAAAGGTTGGTTCAGCGGGTAACAGCAAGAGCTATTCTGGCTGGGAATCTTTTGTAAAGGACAATAAATCTCGCGTGAAATAGGAATCTATAGCCTCACCTGTCGGATCACATTTTTCACATTTAACTCCACAATATCTATCATCGTCTTACATCGTTCGTACGCGCTGTTTTTATAGAATTCGGCATAGCCAGATTTGAGCTGTTCGATATTCTCCGGCGTAGATACCGGCTGCATGCGCGAGGCATCTCGCAGATCCTTGATGCGGTGGCGTTCGCTACGAACGCGATGCACGATGGACGAATGCTCTTCTTGCTGATATTGTAATACGGTTCGCTCTGTCAGATATTCCATGGAGAGCTTCACATAAGGAAAGTTTTCCTTAAAGAATTGCGGCATGTACACTTTGGGATTGCCTTCGTAGAATTGTTGATCGAAGTCTATGGCCCTAATCCGGAATTGATAGTCGTCGAAATCGGGTGTAATCTGCATCACGAAATTGTAAGCTCGCATATCTCCCAACAACGATATAATACAGCGCTCGTTAAATTTTACGAACTCTTTGGCAATCCGAGTTTGGTTAAAGTCTTCGCGATGCATACTGGTTTTCGAAAACACATCTCCTGGGATGCCTACGATATGCTCTTCTACCAAGGTATCTCGATCATAAATGTAATTCACCTGATTGGGTGACACAATTTCTTCCAACTCCAATCCTAGTATGCGCGACGCATCTGCTTGCTTGATGTAGAAATAGTCGTATACATCATTCAAGCGATTAATAATCCGTACCCGAAAAGGTTTGGTATTGCCAAAAGCACAATATTCAATTCTGTCTACAATTTTATGTTCTACGATCTTGGTATTGCCAGAAGCTTTCAGACTCGCATATACTACCTTCAGCTTGGCATGCAACTGCTCCAATGTATGCTGCGGATAGAGCGGCGATTCCCAATAGGTATCTTCTCCGTGTTTATCGTATACCGGCACAGATTCGTCAAATTCCAACAGATCGTTATAGCGTACGGGTAAGCGTGCATCGCGCTGATAAAATTTGAGGTACTTGGCTAATCCAGCATGTACCGGAAAACGTGGCTTCTTTCTAGAAATGGTTACATCATCTTGCATCTGTCTTGATCTTGTTTTGAGTGCTGCAATATGCTCCTACATCGTTAGCAACTAGAAAGCCAGCCATTTATTAAATAATGCAGGAGATTATTTGCTGATACAAACTGTTCATGTAATTATTGCAACCTCATAAATTTAAGCATTCTAAATGAGTCATGCATATACTACAAGTATGATAATATCACAAAAAACACCCCTCAATATTACAAACAAAACATAATAATACCGTTAAATCTTATTATTTTTGAAAAAGTTTAATCTACTGACTTAACTGAATTCTATATGGAAAAGAAATATGCGAATTATGATTTAGATAATTTGGATGTTCAAATCTTGTCAATTCTAATGGAGAATGCATCCATACCTTATACGGAAATAGCTAAAAAGCTAATCGTATCAGGCGGAACGATCCACGTTCGCATGAAAAAAATGGAAGAATTGGGCATTATCCGCGGCTCGCACCTGATGATTAACCCTCAGAAAGTCGGGTATGATATCACTGCTTTTCTAGGCATTTATTTAGAAAAAGGTTCGCAATACTCTGATGCGGTGGATCAGTTGAAAGAAATTAAAGAAGTCGTGGAGCTTCATTATTGTACTGGACAATACAGCGCATTTGCCAAAATTGTTTGTCGCGATACAGCACATCTTAGAAAGGTATTGAACGAAGATATTCAGGCGCTAAAAGGCATACAGCGCACGGAGACGATCATCTCACTAGAAGAGAGTATCAAAAGACAGATTACCTTATAAAATCTCTTGAAGTAGCTGGATATAAAATGCGACTCCGTCGTTTACCTCCGCTACATAGATAAATTCATCCGCGGAATGGGAGCGTGCGGAGTGCCCGGGACCGACTTTCAGTGAAGGAATTGGAAGTAAGGCTTGGTCGCTCATCGTCGGGCTCCCATACGTTTTTTTGCCCAACTTTATTCCCGCTTTCACAATAGGATGATCCATTGGTATCGTAGATGAGTTCAATCGCGTAGAACGTGGTGTCACCTCCGATTTCACCTTTGAGCGGATGATTTCTAACACTTCGTTATTGCTATACACGTCCGTTGTACGTACATCAACCACATAAGTACATTCAGCCGGCACCACGTTATGTTGCGAGCCTGCGTTGATCATGGTGACCGACATTTTGATCGGACCTAAATAAGCCGACTCCTTCGGAAATTGATATGAGCGAAACCAGTTGATGTCCTCGATTGCTTGGTAAATGGCATTTACACCTTCTTCGCGTGCTGCATGACCAGATTCGCCATGTGCTACACAATCTAGCACCATCAAGCCCTTTTCTGCTACCGCCAAATCCAAGAGCGTCGGTTCGCCGACAATCGCAAACGCACAAGGTTTGATGGATGCGTATGCTAACTCTACGCCATTCTTCCCTGAAACTTCTTCTTCGGCTGACGCAACGAGACATAAATTATAGGCTAAATTCGGTTTCCCGTAATAATAGCAGAAAGCGGCTATCAAAGCGACCAAACAACCGCCGGCATCATTAGATCCTAAGCCATACAATTTACCATCAACAATTTCGGCATGGAATGGATCACGGGTGTATCCCGGATTTGGCTTAACCGTATCGTGGTGTGAATTGAGTAAAATAGTGGGCTTTGTCTCATCAAAGAATTGATTGTAAGCAATTACGTTATGGCCCACACGCTCAGAAACGATGCCTTTTTGTTTCAGGAAATTTTGAATCAATTGAGCGGTCTGTTCTTCTTCCCTACTTAGCGACGGGGTCTGAATCAGCTGATGCAATAAGGCAAGGCTGTCTTGTTGCAGCTGCTCAATCGTGTATTTACTCATCGTATAATCCTCCTGCTTTTTGTGCAGATAATTTGATGCCTTTGATGAATGCAGAGCTGAAACCATGGTGTTCCATCTCGTTGAGTCCGGCAATAGTGCATCCTTTTGGAGAAGTCACTTTATCGATCTCGCTTTCTGGGTGCGATTGCATTTGCAATAATAGATCGGCAGCACCTTTGGCCGTTTGCACCGCCATCTTTAGCGCATCGTGTGCATGAAAACCTATTTCGACGCCACCTTGTGATGCCGCACGAATACTACGTAAGAAGAAAGCAATTCCGCAGGCGCATAATGCTGTCGCCGCAGTCATCAATTCTTCTTGGATAACGACTACAGAACCAACGGTATTGAAGAGTTTTTCCACTACGGCCACTTCATCATTTGTAGCGCGATCGGTCGTAATACAGGTCATCGACTGCCCGATAGCAATGGCGGTATTGGGCATAGCGCGCACGATGATCGTTTGCTCCCCCAGCACAGCACGCATATCGGCGCAAGAAACGCCCGAAATTACCGAGACGATGATCTGCTCCGGTTTCAATGCGGCACGAATCTCTTCCATCACCAACTTTGCTTGCTGTGGCAAAATGGCGAGCACCACAATCTCCGCTCCTAGCACGGCCGCGGCATTATCGGCACTAACAGAAAAACCTGCAGCAGATTCCTGCGTGAGAGATTGTACGGATCGTCTGGTCAACGTAATATCTTCAGGTGTATAGATGCCTGCCTGCGCCATCCCTTTGGCTAGAGAAAAGCCAATATTGCCGCTTCCGATGATGGTGATTCTAGCCATGGTACTCCGATTTTTAATTTTTATAGTCGGTTATGCGGACAGCCGCGTACCGAATTTTTGTTGTTGATAATGATGTAGATTGTCGGCATTACCAATAAATACATCGACTACGCCTTTAGCGATCGCGTCAAAAGCGTTTTGCAATTTTGGAATCATGCCTGCATGTACGACCTGATTTGCTTTTAGCGACTCAAACTCGCCACTTCTAATCACTTCAATCACGGAGCTATCATCATTCACGTCGCGCAATACGCCATCTTTCTCAAAACAGTATAATAAGGATACGTTGTAAGAAGATGCTAAACCTACCGCTAATGCAGAAGCAATGGTATCGGCATTGGTATTGAGCAGTTGCCCCAAACCGTTGTGCGTGATCGCCGAGAATACCGGTGTAAAGCCTGATTCCAAAAAACGCTTGATCGCATGCTCATTGACAGAATCTGCTAAAATATCGCCTGCAAATCCATAATCAATCTCACCGACCGGTCGCTTTACCGCTTTGATGGCATTACCATCTGCCCCACTTAAACCAACGGCGTCGCAAGAATACTTTTGCAAATAGGCTACGATCGACTTATTGGTCAGACCCGCATATACCATGGTTACTACTTTTAGCATTTCTGCATCAGTAATGCGTCGGCCATCCACCACTTGTGCTTCTAAACCCAAATCAGCGGCCAAGCGCGTAGCGATCTTTCCGCCGCCATGTACCAAGATTTTTTTGCCTGGCAGTGCAGCAAATTTTTCCAGAAATGCATCCAGCCTCGCTGGATCATCGATGATATTGCCACCGATCTTTATGATACTTAAATCCGAATGATTTGACATGTTTACTTGACGTACTATTTAAGGTTTTCCAACATACGTTTCAGCACCAATTGTGCTGCCCAGACTCGGTTGCTGGCTTCCTTAATGACTAAAGAATGTGGTCCATCCAATACTTCGGCAGATAATTCTAGATCGCGACGTACAGGCAGACAGTGCATTACTTTTGCTGCATTGGTCTGCTCCAACGTTTTGTTGGTAATCAACCAGTCCTCTTCTACCGGGTATACTTTGCCATAATCCTCAAACGAAGACCAGTTTTTGACATACACAAAATCAGCTCCTGCTAATGCTTCATTCAAATCATGCGTAATATTAACTCCCTCTGTAAACTCTTGGGATAACTCGTAGCCTTTTGGATGAGCAATCACAAAATCGACCAAACCTTGTTGTTGCGCTTTTCCCATCCACTCGCTGAAAGAGTTAGGAACTGCCTGCGGCAAAGCTTTGACATGTGGCGCCCAAGCGAGTACCACTTTTGGTTTGTCGACCGTCTTATGCTCCGTGATCGTGATAAGATCCGTCAAACTTTGTAATGGATGGCGCGTTGCACTTTCTAACGACACGACAGGAACACCACAGAATTTGATAAACTTGTTGAACAAATCTTCCGTATAGTCGGCTTCTTTGTCTTTCAAAGATGGAAAAGAGCGTAAACCCAAGATATCACAGTATTCGCCCATGACGGCTGCCGCTTCGCGAATATGCTCTACGGTGGTGCCATTCATGACTACGCCATCTTGCGTTTCTAGCGCCCAGCCATCTTTGTCCATATTCATCACCATCACATCCATTCCAAGCTGAATAGCAGCTTTTTGTGTACTCAAACGCGTACGCAGGCTGGGATTTAAGAATACGAGGCCTAAAGTTTTATGCTTACCCAATTCGGCGTGTGCTCTTGGGTTGGCTTTTAATGTCAATGCTTCTTGTACAGCTTCAGACAAGTTGTCGATGTCTGCCGCTGAGAAAAATTTCTGCATGCTTCTTATTTCAAATTATGATATGGTATTGCTCTATCGAGAGCGCACATGTTTCTACTTAAATTATGCTGTAACCTGTTGTGCCTGCAATTGCTCCGCAAATGCAGCCAAAAACTGATCGGCATGTGCTATACTAAGATTCAGAGCTGGTAATAAACGAATCACATTTGGCTTCGCCTCACCGGTAAAGATTTTATTCTTCATCAATAAGTCTTTTTTCACAGACGCCAACTCCGCTGGTAATTCTATGCCAATCATCAGACCACGGCCGCGTACTTCCAACACTTGATCAAAGGCACGCAATTTCTCGATAAGGTAATCTCCTACCTTTGCTGCATTGCTCATCAAGTCATCTTGTTCCATCACATCCAAGACGGCGATAGCGGCTGCACATGCCAAGTGATTACCACCAAAGGTGGTGCCTAGCATACCGTAAGATGCTTTGAATTTAGGAGAGACAGATATTGCACCGATTGGGAATCCATTTCCCATTCCTTTGGCCATCGTATAAATATCTGCTTCGACGCCAGCGTAATCATGCGAATAGAACAATCCTGTACGGCCATAACCACATTGTACCGAATCGGCAATGTAGATCGCGCCATACTGATCGCAAAAACGTCTGATTGCCTGTAAAAATGAAACAGAAGCTTCACGAATGCCACCTACGCCTTGTATACCTTCAATGATCACAGCGGCAATTTGATGACCTTGTGTTGCAAAAACTTGTTCCAAGGCTTCTTCATCGTTGAAGGCGCTGAAAATAATATTATCTGTTTCGTTTACCGGAGCGACAATAGCAGGATTGTCGGTAGCAGCTACCGCTAGCGAAGTACGACCGTGAAATGCTTTAGAAAAAGAAACTATTTTCTTTCGTCCGGTATGGAATGATGCTAATTTCAACGCATTCTCATTGGCTTCTGCACCTGAGTTACATAGAAATAGTTCAAAATCTTCTTTGCCAGATACACGTCCTAACTTTTCTGCCAATTCCCTTTGCAATGGCATTTCGACAGAATTAGAATAAAATCCAATGCGATCTAGCTGTCGTTTGAGCATATCCACATAATGCGGGTGCGTATGTCCAATCGAGATCACAGCGTGACCGCCGTATAGATCTAGGTACTGCGTACCATTATCATCCCAAACGGATGATCCCATTGCCTTTGTAATGCTAATCGGGTTAATGGGGTAAACGTCAAATAGTTTCATCGAAATAGTAATTTGCCAGCTCTACGAACTTGTAAACATCTGTACTAGCAAATATAGCTAAGGAGAATTGAAAAAGGATGGAAAATAGTAATTATCCCAAAGCATAAAAAAAAGCCTGTTGTGCAAATGCACAACAGGCTTTCTGTAAGTTAGAAACTAATAACTAATTAGTCTTTCTTTTCTTCTGAAGATTCTTCCGTAGCTGGAGTTTCTTCTACAGCTGGTGTAGCTTCCACTTCTTCTACTGCTACTTCTTCCGCTGCTACTATTTCTTCAACAGGAGCTGCTTCAGCAGTTGCTTTCTTCTTCGCACCACCACGACGACGAGTAGTTTTCTTCTCAGCTTGTACCGTTTTACCGTATACTTCGTTGTAATCTACTAGTTCGATGAATGCCATTTCTGCGTTGTCACCTAAACGGTTTTCCATTTTGATGATACGCGTATAACCACCTGGACGATTTGCTACTTTCTCAGAAATCTCGCGGAAAAGCAAAGTAACAGCATCTTTATCTTTAAGATAAGCAAACACTGTACGACGAGAGTGAGTCGTATCGTTTTTAGATTTAGTGATTAATGGCTCTACATACTGACGTAATGCTTTCGCTTTCGCCAATGTAGTGATAATGCGTTTGTGCTTGATCAATGAAGTCGCCATATTCGCAAGCATAGCTTTACGGTGACTGTCAGTGCGGCCTAAGTGGTTTACTTTTTTTCCGTGTCTCATTTTTGTTTTGTTTTTGTGCGTACCGTTCTTATTCTAAGTAAAAAGTGAGAAGTAAAAAGTAAGAAGTCAAAAACTCATTACTCAATACGCATTGCTCAATACTGTATAGAGGAATTACGCAACAGGTCGCTTATTATTATTAATTTTTGTTAATCTTCTTCCAATTTGTACTTAGACAAATTCATACCGAAAGAAAGACCTTTCGCTTTTACCAGCTCTTGAATCTCGCTCAATGATTTCTTACCGAAGTTGCGGAATTTCAACATATCTGCTACATCGTAAGTAACCAATTCAGCTAAAGTGCGAATGTCTGCTGCTTTCAAACAGTTAAGAGCACGAACTGAAAGATCTAGATCTACTAATTCAGTTTTCAAGATCTTACGCATGTGCAAGATTTCCTCGTCAACTACTTTAGTTTCTTCTTTAGTTTGTGACTCTAATAACATGTTTTCATCAGAGAACAACATGAAGTGCTGAATCAAGATACGAGCAGCTTCTTTCAATGCATCTTCTGGATGAATAGATCCATCAGTAGAGATGTCCAATAACAATTTCTCGTAATCGGTCTTTTGTTCTACACGATAGTTCTCAATGGTATATTTCACATTTTTGATCGGCGTGTAGATAGAATCAATAGCGATGACACCTACTGGACCATCAGTTACTTTGTTTTCTTCTGCATTGACATAACCACGACCTTTAGAAACAGAAAGTTCTACTTCGATAGTCACGGCTGGATCCATGTTGCAAACCACAAAATCAGGGTTCAATACCTCGAAGTTGTTAGAAAACTTAGAAATATCACCTGCTTTGAACTGATCTTGTCCGTTCAGCACGATAAATATCTTCTCTGAATCACCTTGATCTCCTGTTTTCTTGAAACGTACTTGTTTCAAGTTTAAGATGATATCGGTAACGTCTTCAACAACGCCTTTGATAGTCGAAAATTCGTGCGAAACGCCTGAAAATCTTATTGACGTAATTGCATATCCTTCTAATGAGGACAATAAAATACGGCGCAAAGCATTACCAATAGTTACACCAAAACCTGGTTCAAGTGGACGAAACTCAAAAGTACCATCAAAATCAGTCGATTTCTGCATGATTACCTTATCCGGTCTTTGAAATGCTAAAATTGCCATTTATCTGCTTTTAATTTTGTTACAAATTATATACTTATACAATAGCATTAGGATAGTGAATACCACTATCCTAATGCTATCATTTCTTATTTAGAGTACAACTCTACGATTAAGTTCTCTTTGATATTCTCTGGAATATCAGATCTCTCTGGGTAAGATACGAATGTACCTTGTAAATCGTTTGCGTTCCACTCTAACCAACTGAATTTGTTGATTTTGTGACTAGCTACTGAATCTGTGATTGCTTCAACTGATTTTGAACGCTCACGAACAGCTACTACATCACCTGGACGTAAACTGTATGATGGAATGTTAACGACTTCGCCATTAACAGTAATGTGCTTGTGGGATACGAATTGACGAGCAGATGAACGCGTTGGCGCGATGCCTAAACGGTATACTACGTTGTCTAAACGCGCTTCTAGCAATTTCAAGAAGTTCTCACCAGTAACCCCTTGTTTTGAAGAAGCTTTCACGAATAGGTTAGAGAACTGACGCTCTAAAACTCCGTACGTGTATTTCGCTTTTTGTTTTTCTAACAACTGAATAGCGTATTCAGATTGTTTCCCTCTTCTTTTAGATGGTCCGTGCTGACCAGGAGGATAATTCTTTTTATCTAACGCTTTATCTGGGCCAAAAATAGGCTCTCTGAATTTACGTGCAATCTTGGACTTAGGTCCTGTATATCTTGCCATTTTCTTATCTGTTTGAAGTATCAATCAGCCTATAGCTGATGAATCTTATCTTAAACAATTCTATTAATTAAACTCTTCTACGTTTTGGAGGACGACAACCGTTGTGTGGAAGTGGAGTCACATCTTTAATCAATGTAACATCGATACCAATCGTTTGTAGTGTGCGGATAGCAGACTCGCGACCTGATCCAGGACCTTTCACGAAAACCTCTACTTTACGCAATCCCAAATCGTGTGCGACTTTACCGCAATCTTGAGCTGCTTGTGATGCCGCGTAAGGTGTGTTCTTTTTAGAACCTCTGAAACCCATTTTACCGGCAGACGACCAAGAGATAGTTTGTCCTTGGTTGTTTGTTAAAGTTACGATAATGTTATTAAAAGTAGCGCTGATATGGGCTTGACCCACTGGCTCCACAATAACAATACGCTTTTTAGTAACTTTTTTAGTTTTAGCCATTTCTTAATTCTTATTTAGTAGCTTTTTTCTTGTTTGCAACAGTCTTACGTTTACCTTTACGGGTACGAGAGTTGTTTTTAGTACGCTGACCACGAAGTGGTAAGTGTTTACGGTGACGAAGACCACGGTAACAACCGATGTCCATCAGACGTTTGATGTTCAACTGAACCTCAGAACGCAATGCACCTTCTACTTTGATCTCTTCGTTGATGATCGTACGAATAGCTGTCAATTGCTCATCATCCCATTCTTGGACTTTCACATCGTGACTGATGCCTGCTTTATCTAAGATATATTCAGACGTCGAACGACCAATCCCGAAAATGTACGTAAGGCCGATAACTCCTCTTTTGTTTTTAGGTAAATCTATACCTGAAATCCTTGCCATATAATACTTTAGCGATTATGTTAATACTACCCTTGGCGTTGCTTGAACTTAGGGTTCTTTTTGTTGATTACAAATAGTTTTCCTTTGCGGCGGATAACTTTACAGTCCGCACTGCGTTTTTTAATTGATGCTCTAACTTTCATGTCTAATAATATTTTTAAAAGCTGTAAACCAAATGGAAATTACCCGCTATTTGTAACGGTAGGTAATTCTTCCTTTGGTTAAATCATATGGGGACATTTCCAACTTCACTTTATCGCCTGGTAAAATCTTGATATAATGCATCCGCATTTTACCCGAAATATGAGCGATAATCTCATGCCCATTCTCCAATTCTACACGAAACATAGCGTTGGAAAGTGCTTCCCGAATAATTCCGTCTTGTTCTATTGAGGCTTGCTTAGCCATATATCCCTTGTAATTTACGTGTTAATAGCCTGCACAAACAGGAGTGCAAAGATAAACAAAATAATTGAAAACCAATTACTTTTTACTCAAAACCGCTTCAATCTCCTGAAAGTCCAAAAGTACATCTGGACGTCCCTTGCGGATCGCTACCATTTGCTCAAAGTGAGCAGATAACTTTCCGTCGATTGTGCTGACCGTCCATCCATCATCCCAGAATTTGATTCCAGCTTTTCCCGCATTGATCATCGGCTCGATACAAATCACCACGCCTTCTTCCAATTTAGTACCTGATCCACGTTTACCATAGTTAGGCACTTCTGGTTTTTCGTGCAATTCAAAGCCGACGCCATGTCCGACTAATTCGCGCACGATACCATAATTATAGGGAACAACGTGATCTTGTACTGCCGAGGAAATATCTCCGACACGCTTACCTGCTAGGGCTTGTTCTACTCCTTTTACCAAAGCCGCTTTAGTTACATCCAGTAACTGCTGCGCCTCTGCTGAAATAGTACCCACAGCGAAAGTATACGCCGAATCACTAATGAATCCGTTCAAGTTAACGCCGCCATCTACCGATACGATATCGCCTTCTTTCAATACGTACTCGCTCGGAAAGCCGTGCACGATTTGATCATTGACCGATATACATAACGAATACGGAAAGCCTTGATAATTTAAAAACGCCGGTGTACCACCGTGGTCTTTAATGAATTCAAAAGCAAACTTATCCAGAGATAACGTGGTAATGCCGGGTTCGACACGACCTGCGATTTCAGCTAATAAGTGCGAGAGTACCTTAGCGGACTCTCGCACTTGCTCAATTTCTTCGTCTGATTTCAGAAAGATCTTCGACATCTATTGAACTTATAATGCCGATTGATCTACACCTTCTACTGCAGCAGCCGAACGGCCTTTCACACGACCAGTTTTCATCAAACCGTCGTAGTGACGCATCAATAGATGACTTTCAATCTGTTGCAACGTATCTAATACTACCCCCACCAAGATCAGTAATGACGTACCTCCGAAGAAGTGTGCGAACTGATTGTTGACGCCAAATAGCGCCGCAATGGCTGGCAAGATCGCGATGATTGCGACAAACACAGCACCCGGGAATGTGATATGTGAAATCACATTGTCAATGAATAGATTAGTGTCGTGCCCTGGCTTGATACCTGGGATAAAACCACCATTCTTCTTCATATCTTCCGACATCTGCTGCGGATTCACCATGATGGCTGTATAAAAGAATGTAAATGCAATGATCAGGATGGCAAACACCATGTTGTACGTGAATGACGTATAGTTACTCAACGACCGAAGAAATTCGGATTGAATATCTGGAAAGAACTGAATCAAGGACATCGGTAAAAACATGATCGCTTGTGCGAAGATGATTGGCATGACACCCGCTGCATTTACTTTCAACGGGATGTATTGTCTTACACCACCCACTTGCTTGTTTCCAACGATTTTCTTAGCATACTGAACCGGGATCTTACGCACACCTTGTACAACCAAGATAGTAAAGATAACCACGAACAATAACGCGACAAACTCGACCAATAAGGCAATCGGACCACCTTGGCCACCCATGCGGGAAACCGTTTCTGCTGAAATACCAGCAGGAAGTTGTGCGATAATACCCGACATAATGATCAAAGAAATACCGTTTCCTATTCCTTTATCTGTAATTCGTTCACCTAACCACATGACAAATAACGTACCCGCTGTCAAAACAATCGCTGCCAGAATAGTAAACATCGGATCAGCAATCAATTTGGCATCAGGAGTAATTTGCGTTCTGACGTAAGCGATCGCCTGTACCACGGTAATCGCGACCGTTAGGTAACGCGTGATTTGGGTCAATTTCTTACGACCGGATTCGCCTTCTTTCTGCATTTTCTGAAAAGAAGGCACTGCTATTCCCAAAAGCTGCACAACAATGGATGCGGAGATATACGGCATTACACCTAAGGCGAAGATAGCCGCACTCGAGAATGCTCCCCCAGCAAACATGTTGATGATATCAAGTATGTCTGTCCCGTCTCTACCACTTCCAATCATCAATTGAGCCGGATTTACTCCAGGCAAAACAACGTGACATCCTACACGGTAGATAAAAAGCAACAAGAACGTATACAAGATACGTTTACGAAGCTCTTCGATCTTCCATATATTGGTTAATGTTGTGATTAGTTTATTCATGAATTAAATTTTAACGATAGAACCTCCAGCTGCTTCAATTGCTTTCTGAGCTGTTGCTGAGAAGGCATGAGCTTGTACATCTACTTTAGCGCTTAATTCGCCACGACCTAGTACTTTTACTAAATCATTTTTAGATGCAAGACCATGAGTTCTTAAAGTTTCGAAATCTACCGTAGTAAGGTTGTGCTTAGTAACTAATTCTTGCAATACATCTAGGTTTACACCTACGTATTCTACACGGTTGATGTTTTTGAAACCAACTTTAGGTACGCGACGTTGCAAAGGCATCTGACCACCTTCGAAACCGATTTTGGTTTTGTGACCAGAACGAGAACCAGCACCTTTGTGACCACGAGTGGAAGTACCACCACGTCCAGAACCTTGACCACGACCAATACGTTTTTTGTTTTTAGTTGATCCTTCAGCCGGTCTTAAATTACTTAAATTCATTTTTGTTAATGTTGTGTTATGCCTTCGCTCTCACTAAACAGGCCATAACGATAAATACTAGATAATAAACTATAAATGGAAAGAACAGTGAGTGTCCTTTCCATAGATTGTCTTTACTTAGACGGTCTCTACTTTTACCAAGTGGTTGACCTTTCTTACCATACCAATGATTGCTGGTGTGGCTTCAACTTCCACTGCATGATTGATTTTACGCAATCCCAAAGCTTCAATTGTTTTCTTTTGGCGCTCGCTTCTGTCGATAACGCTCTTTATCTGGGTGATTTTAATTTTTGCCATGATATTAACCGTTAAATACTTTATTCAAATCGATTCCGCGTTGTTGCGCTACTGTATAGGCATCTCTCATGCTACCCAATGCTTCGATAGTTGCTTTAACTACGTTGTGTGGGTTAGATGAACCTAATGATTTTGCTAATACGTCTGTAATACCAGCACTCTCCAACACGGCACGCATCGCACCGCCGGCAAGTACTCCAGTACCACTTACTGCAGGCTTGATCAAAACAGATCCACCTGAGTATTTGCCTAACTGCTCGTGAGGCACAGTACCATGAATGATAGGAACTTTAACCAAGTTCTTTTTCGCGTCATCGATTCCTTTAGTGATCGCTTCAGTAACTTCTTTAGCTTTTCCTAGGCCAAAACCTACGATACCATTTTCGTCACCTACAACAACGATAGCAGAGAAACTGAAGGTACGACCACCTTTAGTTACTTTCGCTACACGCTGAATGCTTACTAAGCGATCTTTCAATTCCATCTCGCTTGATTTTACTCTTTTAATATTGCTTGTTGACATCTCTTCGTTTGATTAAAAGTCTAAACCGCCTTCGCGAGCACCTTCAGCCAATGACTTGATACGGCCATGGTACAAATACCCATTACGGTCAAACACTACTTTTTCTACACCTGCAGCTTTTGCTTTCTCAGCAACCATAGTACCTACGGCTTTAGACTGATCTACTTTGTTGCCTGTTGCAGCAAATTCTTTCGAAATGCTAGAAGCAGACGCCAATGTTTTACCAGTAGTATCGTCGATTACTTGCGCGTAGATTGCTTTATTACTTCTGAATACGGTCAAACGTGGACGTGCAGTTGTTCCGGTCAGGTGTTTTCTAATTCCTTTTTTGATTCTCGCTCTGCGAGATAATTTACTTCCTGCCATCGTTATTATTTTTTAGCTGATTTACCTGCTTTTCTTCTTAACACTTCGCCAGCAAACTTGATACCTTTACCTTTGTATGGTTCTGGTTTGCGTAGGCTACGGATCTTAGCCGCTACTTGACCGATCAATTGCTTGTCAGTAGATTCCAACGTGATCGTTGGGTTCTTACCTTTATCGGCAGTAGTTGTAACGGTGATCTCTTTTGGCAGTACGAAAACGATCTGGTGCGAGAAACCTAAAGTTAACTCTAGTGTATTACCATTGGCAGCGGCACGGTAACCCACACCTACCAATTCTTGCGTAGTTTTGTACCCTTCTGTAACACCAACAACCATGTTGTTGATCAATGCGCGGTAAAGACCGTGCAAAGCTTTGTGTCTTTTTTGTTCAGTAGGACGAGTTACGACGATATTACCATCTTCTTGACTAACGGTAATGTCGCTATCTACCTGCTGCAGTAATTCTCCTTTTGGCCCTTTTACTGTTACCAGATTCTTATCTGATACAGTTACCGTCACACCCGCAGGGATGGCGATAGGCGCTTTTCCAATTCTTGACATTTCTTCGTGTTTTTCCTAGATTAATAAACGTAACATAAAACCTCACCACCAACGTTCTGAACGCGAGCTTCTTTATCTGTCATCACTCCTTTAGAAGTGGACAAGATGGCGATACCCAAACCGTTCAACACGCGAGGCATGTTTTCAACACTTGCATACTTTCTTAAACCAGGTTTACTCACACGTGTCAAGGTGCGAATAGCCGAGATTTTGCTAACTGGGTGGTACTTCAAAGCTACTTTGATCGCGCCTTGAGGACCTTCCTCTACGAATTTGTAATTAGCAATGTAACCTTTATCAAAGAGAACTTTAGTAATTTCTTTTTTAAGGTTCGATGCAGGAATTTCAACAACCCTGTGGTTGGCCTTGATGGCATTCCTTACTCGTGTAAGGTAATCCGCTATTGGATCTGTATTCATTATATAATAAAATTGTGACAACGGTTTCCACGGGCTAACCTTAGCTGCGGACCTGTTATCGGTACATAAAATTGCAAAGCAAATGCCCTGATAAGCTATTTACAAGCTTATCGGGGCAAAAGTAAAGATTTTTTTTAAATTACCAAGAGGCTTTTCTCACTCCCGGGATCTTGCCATCAAGAGCCATCTCACGGAAAGTTACACGAGAGATACCAAATTGACGCATATATCCTCTAGGACGACCAGTCAATTTACAACGATTGTGCAAACGTACTGGAGAAGCATTCTTAGGCAATTTGTCCAAAGCAGCATAATCACCGGCAGCTTTTAATTCTGCGCGCTTGTCTGCATACTTTGCAACTAATTTCTGACGCTTAATTTCGCGTGCTTTTACACCTTCTCTAGCCATTGTTGTTGGTATTTTGATTTTTGAATGGTAAACCGAATTGTTTCAATAACTCCAATGCTTCAATGTCATTGTTAGCAGAAGTCACGAAAGTGATATCCATACCTTGGATCTTGTTGATCTTATCAATGTTGATCTCAGGGAAGATGATCTGCTCAGTAACACCTAAGTTGTAGTTACCACGACCGTCAAAACCTTTATCATTGATACCGCGGAAGTCACGGATACGTGGCAATGATACAGAGATCAAACGATCAAGGAATTCATACATGGTGTTGTCACGTAATGTTACGCGAGCACCAACAGGCATACCTTTACGCAACTTGAAGTTGGAGATATCTTTCTTAGATTTAGTAGATACTGCTTGCTGACCAGTAATCATTGTCAACTCTGCTACTGCATTGTCGATCAATTTCTTGTCTGCTGTCGCAGCGCCTACACCTTGAGATACAACAATCTTCTGCAGTTTAGGAACTTGCATCACGCTTTTGTACTGAAATTTTTCTTTCAGCGAATTACGAATTTCATCCGCATATTTCGCTTTTAATCTTGGTGCGTAAGTCATTATTTAATTTCCTCCCCTGATTTTTTTGCGTAACGAACAATTTTACCATCTTCATTAACTCGACGTCCTACGCGAGTAGGCTCTCCTGTTTTAGGATCGATCAAAGTCAAGTTAGAGATATTGATAGCAGCTTCTTTCTCGATGATACCACCGTTAGGATTTGCTGCACTAGGTTTAGTGTGTTTTTTTACGATGTTAGCGCCTTCTACCACGGCTCTGTCTGCATCTACTAAGATCTGCAATACTTTACCTTGTACACCTTTAGAGTTACCAGCGATAACTTTCACTAAATCTCCTTTTTTAAGTTTGATTTTGTGACTAGTTGTTTTTTTCTTTTGTGCCATAATTATAAAACCTCCGGTGCTAGTGATACAATCTTCATGAACTGCTTCTCACGTAACTCTCTAGCAACTGGGCCAAAGATACGTGTGCCGCGTGGCTCATCGTTGTTGTTTAACAATACTGCAGCATTGTCATCGAAACGAATGTAAGAACCATCTTTACGACGGATTTCTTTTTTCGTACGTACTACTACAGCTTTAGATACTGATCCCTTCTTTACGTTTCCAGAAGGCATCGCGCTTTTTACGGTAACAACAATCTTATCACCGATAGATGCATAACGCTTGCGCGTACCGCCTAACACACGGATCACTAAAACTTCTTTAGCTCCAGAATTGTCGGCTACATTTAATCTTGATTCCTGTTGTAACATTACTTAGCTCTTTCTAAAATTTCAACCAATCTCCAGTTCTTTGTTTTACTCAGCGGACGAGTTTCCATGATTAATACCGTGTCGCCGATACCGCAGGTATTTGTTTCGTCATGAGCTTTAAATTTAGTAGTTTTTTTAACGAACTTACCATAGATCGGGTGTTTCACTTTACGTTCAACCGTTACTACGATAGACTTGTCCATCTTGTTGCTAACTACTAAGCCGATTCTTGTTTTTCTTAAATTTCTTTCCATTTCGACTTTTAATTTATGCCTCAGAGGCTGTTTCTTGTGCTTTCGCTTCGTTTTTACGCTTAGAGATCTCTGTAGAGAGACGCGCAATGTTTTTGCGAGCTGCTTTGATCACGTTAGGGTTTTCAACAGCTGAAACAGCATGTGCAAATTTCAATTTGTTAAGGGCTGCCTTCTCTTCTTTAAGTTGAGCTGCAAGATCCTCTTTTGATAATTCTACGATTTCTGAATTTTTCATCATGTCTAATTTTACCGGGTTATCGCTGATTTATAGAATGGCTTGTGGGTAACGGCCACAAGCCTTAATCGTTGACATTACCGATGATTATTATGCTTCTACGTAATCTCTACGTATCACAAACTTGGTTTGAACCGGTAATTTCTGAGCTGCTAGGCGCAATGCTTCTTTGGCAATTTCCAAAGATACACCTTCTGCTTCGAATAACATCCGGCCTGGGCGTACAACTGCCACCCAATACTCAGGAGCACCCTTACCTTTACCCATACGTACCTCTGCAGGTTTTTTGGTAACAGGCTTGTCAGGGAAAATGCGGATCCATACTTGACCCTCACGTTTCATGAAACGAGTAACCGCGATACGCGCTGCCTCGATCTGACGACTGGTGATCCATGCTGGTTCCAATGATTTGATACCGAAAGATCCGAAAGCCAACTCTGCTCCACGAGTAGCGTTGCCTTTCATGCGGCCTTTCTGCATCTTTCTGAACTTCGTTCTTTTTGGCTGTAACATGTTCGTATTCTGTTTAAGTCTGCATCACGCAGACACTTACTTTAATCTAAAATTATTAATTATCCTCTTTTAGCACCTGCGCCACCGCGGTTGTTGTTGCCACCACGTCCGCCATCACGACGTCCGCCACGAGCACCACCACGATTGTCACGACGATCGCCAGCACCTTCGTTGCCGCCGCGTGTTTTGGTGTTAGCGCCTTGTCCGATGTTCGGAGAAAGATCACGTTTACCATACACTTCGCCTTTACAGATCCACACTTTTACACCAATCTTACCATAAGTAGTCAAGGCTTCAGCTAATGCATAATCAATATCTGCACGTAGCGTGTGTAGAGGAGTTCTTCCTTCTTTGTACTGCTCGGTACGTGCCATCTCAGCACCACCTAAACGACCAGAACACATAATCTTGATACCTTCGGCACCCATACGCATCGTAGCTGCAATAGTTGTCTTCATGGCGCGACGGAAAGAAATCCTTGCTTCCAATTGTTTAGCGACACCTTCTGCTACCAATTTAGCGTCAAGCTCTGGGCGTTTGATCTCGAAAATGTTGATTTGAACATCCTTTTTAGTCAGTTTTTTCAACTCTTCTTTGATCTTATCCACTTCTTGACCACCTTTACCGATAACGATACCTGGACGTGCTGTATGGATCGTAACTGTGATGCGTTTAAGTGTTCTTTCGATAACCACTTTCGCTACGCCACCTTTAGCGATACGTACAGAAAGATATTTTCTGATTTTCTCGTCTTCAACTAATTTATCGGAATAGTTGTTGCCTCCGAACCAATTAGAATCCCATCCTTTGATGATTCCTAATCTGCTACCTATTGGATTTGCTTTTTGTCCCATTCTTGTATATAAATTAGTTGTTAACGTTTTTTAAACTATCTACTACCAAAGTCACGTGATTCGAACGTTTGCGAATTCTATAGCCACGACCTTGTGGAGCTGGGCGCAATCTTTTCAATTGACGACCACCACCTACAGATACTTCTTTTACATACAAAGTGCTATCTTCTACTGTAGCGCCTTCATTACTAGTTTCCCAGTTTTTGATCGCCGACAATAATAGTTTTTCAACACGAATAGCAGCTTCTTTACCTGTATGCTTCAAGATGTAAAGAGCGTTTTCTACTTTTTCACCACGAATCAGATCCACTACCAAACGCATTTTGCGCGGAGAGGTAGGGCAGTTCAACAATTTGGCAGTAGAAGCTCCTCCTACTTGAGCTTTTTCCTGCTCTTTGCGCTGTCTAATTAAGACAGATTTTTTGAGTTTTTTTGTTGCTTCCATTACCTATTATTTTTTCTTTTCTGCGTGGCCTCTGAATGTACGCGTAGGTGCAAACTCACCAAGCTTGTGACCAACCATATTTTCCGTTACATAAACAGGGATAAATTTATTCCCGTTGTGCACTGCGAAGGTATGGCCCACAAAATCAGGTGAAATCATAGATCTACGAGACCAAGTTTTGATAACTGATTTTTTGTTTGTTTCATTCATAGAAAGAACTTTTCTTTCTAAGTTGTGATCGATATAAGGACCTTTTTTAATTGAACGAGCCATTATTTTTTCCTTCTTTCAATGATGTAACGATTCGATGTTTTCTTCTTGTAGCGTGTTTTGTAACCTTTCGCTAACACACCTGTACGTGAGCGTGGGTGACCTCCAGATGAACGGCCTTCACCACCACCCATAGGGTGATCAACCGGGTTCATAGCTACACCACGAACGCGAGGACGACGGCCTAACCAACGTTTACGACCTGCTTTACCCAATACTTCGTTAGAACGCTCGGCGTTAGAAACCGAACCTACTGTAGCAACACAAGTAGAAAGGATCATACGAGTCTCGCCAGAAGGCAATTTGATAATCGCATATTTGCCATCACGCGCTGATAATTGAGCGTATGTACCAGCAGAACGAGCGATCGAACCACCTTGACCTGGATTCAACTCGATGTTGTGAATGATCGAACCCAAAGGAATTTTTGCCAATGGCAAGGTATTTCCAATTTCTGGGGCTACTGACTCACCTGCTACTACAGTCATGCCTACTGTTAAACCAGCTGGAGCAAGGATGTAGCGTTTCTCACCATCTGCGTAGTGCAACAAAGCAATACGTGCTGTACGATTTGGATCGTACTCGATAGTAGCAACATTTGCAGGGATATCTTTTTTATCGCGTTTGAAATCTATTAATCGGTACACTTTTTTGTGTCCCCCACCGATATAACGCATAGTCATTTTACCGGATTTATTACGACCGCCTGATCTTTTGTTAGATCCTACTGTCAACGACTTTTCAGGGACGTTAGTAGTCACATCAGAGTAGTCTGCACCAACTCTGAAACGTGTACCAGGGGTTACCGGTTTGAATCTTTTAACTGCCATTTCTTATTATAGTGTAGTGTAAAAGTCAATAGTATCGCCATCTTTCACAGTGATGACGGCTTTTTTGTACTTAGGAGCTCTACCAGATACGTTTCCAGCTTTTGTGAAACGGCTTTTAGCTTTACCTGCTACGACCATGGTATTCACGCCCACAACAGTTACACCAAACATCGCTTCGATAGCTTCTTTGATCTGGATTTTATTAGCTCTATGATCTACTTTGAAAGCATAACGGTTTTGTTTTTCCGTCAAGATTGAAGCTTTCTCAGTTAAGACTGGTTTTTTGATAATTTCCATAATTACTTAGCGAATGCCTCCTCCAAAGTTTTTACAGAATCTGTCGTCAACACAAGTTTCGTTGCGTTCAATACATCGTATGTATTCAACTCAGAAGCAACGATTACTTTTGCTTTCTTCAAGTTTCTGCTTGATAAATAAACATTGTTATTGTATGCTGGCAATACCAATAAGGTTTTGTCATCAGCAATGTTCAATGCGTTTACTAAAGCCAAGTAGTTTTTAGTTTTGATGGTATCGAAATTGATTTCGTCCAACACAACTACATTATTTTCTTGTGCTTTGTAGCTCAACGCTGATTTACGTGCCAATTGTTTCAATTTTTTATTCAATTTGAAAGAATAGTCACGTGGTTGAGGACCGAATACACGACCACCACCATTGAACAAAGGAGATTTGATAGAGCCCGCACGAGCACCACCTGTACCTTTTTGCTTGTGTAATTTGCGGGTAGAACCAGCAATCTCATTACGTTGTTTTGATTTGTGTGTTCCCTGGCGTTGGTTCGCTAAGTACTGTTTCACATCCAAATAGATCGCATGGTCGCTTGGCTTAACACCGAATACCGACTCAGGAAGCTGCACCTTGGCACCTGTTTCTTTTCCTGATAAATTAAATACGTTAATTTCCATCTCTCTCTACTTGTCTACGATTACATAAGAACCTTTGGCTCCAGGAATGGAACCACTAACCACGATTAGGTTTTGCTCAGGGTAAACTTTCAACACCTGAAGGTTTTGAACTTTTACTCTCTCACCACCTGTACGACCCGCCATACGCATCCCTTTGAATACGCGTGAAGGCCAAGATGAAGCACCTAATGAACCTGGTGCACGCAGTCTGTTGTGCTGACCGTGAGTCGCACCACCTACACCACCAAAGCCATGACGCTTCATTACACCTTGAAAACCTTTACCTTTAGAAGTACCGACTACGTCGACAAACTCGCCTTCTTCGAATAAAGTTACATCTACAGTGTCTCCTAGTGCTTTCTCATCTTCGAAAGTTTTGAATTCCACTAGTTTACGCTTAGGAGCCACTCCCGCTTTTGCGAAGTGTCCTTTTAGAGGAGCTGACGTATTCTTTTCCTTAGCATCATCATAGCCAAGTTGAATAGCAGAATAGCCATCTTTCTCTACCGTACGTATCTGCGTTACCACGCACGGCCCAGCCTCGATTACTGTACAAGGGATATTCTTCCCTTCTGTACTGAACAGGCTGGTCATTCCTACTTTTTTACCAATAATTCCTGACATGTTATAAAATAAATTAATTAAACGTCCATCGAAGCAGTAGGGCTTCGCTCAAGACACACTTCCCCCATTTAGGGTTTGCAAAGGTATACAATTTGTTATAACTATCAAATAGTTAGTGTATTATTTTTTAAAAGTTATTCTTCTTCCGCATTTCTGTCAAACGGTAATGTTCAGGGATCAGCCTGATCAATTCAAGAAAAATAAAAGAAGATTACAAAAATATGCTGACATACTGTTGTCATTTTCAGGTCGTAGGTTTGCAGCATACATTTATCAATAACATATTATCATGAGCACATCACTTATCTCAAAACATGACTTATTAACCCACTGGCTTGGACATCGTAACCTGACGCGCCGCGTCATTGAGAAGTTTCCAGAAGATCAATTATTCACCTTCCACGTCGAAAACATGCGGACCTTTGCAGATCTTATTAAAGAATTGCTTAGCCTAGCTGTACCGGGACTGGAAGGCATCGTACATCAGGAAACTAAACCCTACGATCACGATTTGCCTTATAATACTAAGGAAGCATTATTGCAAGCGTGGGACGAGGCAACCCCACAAATTGAAAAGTTGTTCCTACAGATTCCTGAAGAGCGCTTTCCAGAAGATTACAATTTATTTGGGCAGTACAATTTCCCAATCATTTACAACATCCTATATTTTATCGACAACGAAGTACATCACCGCGGACAGGGTTTTGTGTATTTACGCATGTTGGGGATCGAACCGCCTTTTTTCTGGGATCGTGAAAAGAATTAGACTTTATCAATAATTACGGATAGGAGCTTTGCTTGGCGAAGCTCCTATTTTTTTAAGGCGTACTTTCACGCCACTTTTGTAGGCTATCGGCGATCAGCTCTCCTATTCTATCGCGCAGACTTGCCGGTTCGACAATTCTGGCCTGATCCGCAAACATCAAAAACCATCGGGCGAAATAACCATCAAGATTGTCCGTCAGGAAATGCATTTCGATAGCATCTTCCAATACGACTTCATGCGTAAATCCATAATTCACCCGATCCCAGTTTAGGTATCTTGCAATAGCATGATCGACGTGAATAATTACTGCTATTTTGGGTGCTTGATTTTTCTTCGCTAAATAAAAAGCTAACTCTTGATGCGCCTTGGTAAAGGAATCTGTCGTAAGTCTAATGTAGTGTATTCGATCCAATCGAAATTGACGGTAATCTTGTCTGAGCTGGCAGTACGCCATGACGTACCAAAACCGTCCTTCAATGAAGACACCAACTGGTTCGATGATGCGTTCATCAGGTGATCCGTTGGCTGGTTTTTGATATCGAATGTGTACACATCGTTTGGACACGATACTTTCAATCAAGACGCTCAACCCATCGGGCACTTCTTGGTTGAACACATTCTCCATTCCTTGCACCAGCAACTGCGTATGCGCTTCTTCCAAATGCTGTTTTTCAGAATACCTCAATAAAGCCTTCATCTTACTAATCGCGGTCGCAAAATTATGAGCCAACTGTTTGTCGGTGTACTGACTGACTAATTTCTCGGCCGCCACGAAACTCAATGCTTCCTCTCGCGTAAAGGGGATTGCCGGAAGTCGGAACTCTGGCATCATAGAATAGCCAGTACCGGCTTCGCCATAAATTGGGATGCCAGCTTGCAGCAGAGATTGCACATCGCGATAGATTGTGCGCACGCTTACATTAAATTTATTAGCCAATTCCGACGAGGTGACGAGTCGTTTTGTCTGCAAATGAATGTAAATGGATAATATCCTATCGAACCTTTTCTTGATATCTGACATGCTTCTCAAAGATACATATTAGTACGAGGCCTCCATATTTGTTAAAAGATTGTTAAAGGATATGTCCGCTTTTAAAATGGCACAGATCTTGTAAATAAACTAGTATTCATAATTTAGGTTAATAATTGGTTAGTTAGTGAAACACCTGAAGTTCCCCGCTTCAGGTGTTTCTTTTTTGGCGCATATTGCAGATTATAGAGTTGAGAAGGTCAATAGTGTTGATATCTTAGATTGCTATAGTCTTATCTCGCTTTGTTTTTGTATTATCACGCATTAATCTATCCAACCTGGATTTTGTTGCAAAGAAGTATTTAGATCTAGTTCCACACGTGGTATAGGCCATGCATACAGCTGATCGCCAACCCAATTGTATGGAGCTATTCTTGTTCCCCATACTTCCTTTATACCATTGCCCTCGTAAAATGTGGTTTGTCGAAGCGTTTGCCACCTCATCTCATCAAAGAAAATAACACCTTCACCCATGAATTCCCTTCTTCGCTCATCACGAATTTCATCGCGGAGTGATGCTTGATGCCAACTATTATCCAACAATCCAACTCCGGCTCGCGCTCTTACCTCATTTATTTTGGCAATAGCATTAGTAACTTGACCAAGTTCATTCAAAGCCTCTGACCAGAGCAATAAAATATCTGCGTATCTCATCACGATATAATCATATCCGCCACTAGTGCGATCAGGAATCGGAGGATTTCCACCTGTATACACAAATTTTCTAGGCAGGTAATAAAACCTCGCCACTATATCAGTCCTGAGGTCAAATGGCGAGCCTATTCCCAAATCTTGTCTAAACGGCCATCTATTGGTAAAAACCTGATCACTACCGGCATTATCCCCTAGAAATGTAGCATATGGCAAAATAACGTTCGCGGCTAATCTTGGATCTCGATTAGTGTAAGCCCGCCGAATTCTTTCTTCGTTCTGAGTTGGCAGATACAAAGAAAGGTTCAACTGCCTATTTTGTGCGGCTGTTCGCTCTCCATCTGTCAAATTATTTCGCAAAAAATAAATTTCTCTCTGTGCAGGTGTCATTTCATTGTATCCAGCGATATGATCATTCCAACTAAAAGGGCTACCGTCTGCCATTTGATAGAGATCGACTAGATCTGGGTGCACTAAATAAGTATTCCAATTGGATCCAAAAGCAGTCCGAGAACCAAATGTAAATTGATAATCGGAGCCATAACCGGGTATCGGCGCGTTTTGAATACTAAAGATGATTTCTGGGGCTTGTTCGTTGACATCCAAAAATAGTTCTTGATAGCTAGGAAATAAGGTATGTCCAAGCTCCTGCACTATTCTAAAATCCTGAATCGCACTCTGCCAATCGCTTAAGTACATATACACTTTTCCTCGTAATGCATATGCAGCAGATTTGGTGATCCTACCATAGTTGGCGCTAGCAGCCGGATATCGATCGGGCAGATTGACTTCGGCGATACAATCAGCAAGATCGTTGAGAATGAATGTCCAAACTTCTTGTTCACTATTTCGAGGCAAAGTAGCTCCATTCCAAACAATGGGCTCTGTGTAGATAGGCACCCCTTTAAATAGTTGATTAAGTCGATAGTAATAAAATGCCCTTAGAAATTTGACTTCGGCAATTAACCTCCCCTTCTTTGTTTCCTCTGTGGGCGAGATATTTACAATACCATAAAGAGCGTTGTTTGCTCGCTGCACACCTTCATAAAGATTCTGCCAAGTATTAGAGAAAATACCCGTCGATGAAGTGGCATTACCGTTTGTCAAAGCAGAATTATCTCTTCCCTGCATTGTCACATAAGAATCGAATTCATACAAGCGAATTCCCAATCGAAGTGCTTGGTAGACTCCATTTACGCCTTGATCTGTTAAATTGTCTGTCAGCCACATATTATTGGTGAGTATTTGCGTGTTAGGCGTGGTATTCAATAAATCTTTATCGCAAGCACTTATGAAAGTTACTCCAACAAGGAAAAGTGCTATAAATGTGCATTTATGACTATTCTTGTTTTTTTTATCTGCATTCTCATACCTATTGTGTTTTAAAAGCCAAAATTTAACCCAAAAGCATACTGTCTCATAGTGGGATACTCCGCACCAGCTCCGACCTCTGGATCTAATCCAGGAAACCGAGTCCACATCAGTAAGTTTTCTCCTGAAAAAAACACACGTAGATTTCTCACTTTTAGACGCTCGGTTAGTCTGTTGTTGAATGTATAACCCACTTGTAGATTTCGCAGCCTTATAAAATCAGCATCGTACAACCAATAATCACTGAATTGCGTATTGATTACTTCATTGGCCGCACCGAATTTCAATCTTGGAAAATAACCGTCTATATTTGTTCTAGGGTCAGTAGGATTATTCGGGTCATAATAGTATCGATTGTCTGCTACTCTTTGTGTAATCTGATTACCAGCAAGCAAGACATTATTATTGTAACCGAGCTCGTTCCAATAGTACTGGAGTCCAAACTCGCCCGAGAAAAGTGCCGCCATATCAAATCCTTTATATGTAAAGCCAAGATTGAAACCAAGAACATATCTTGGCGTAGTTGATGTACCTGTGAAATACTGATCGGAAGCATTACCATAGATGCCGTCTCCATTCAGATCAGCGTAGATGAGATCTCCGTAATACAGTCCAGAACCAAATCGGTCTGCAACATTCATGCTCGCCGTCAGAAAGGAATATCCTGCTTGCTTCATGGCCTGCACCCATTGATAGTCTTGTTCTGTACGAATCATACCGGTCTTAGGACCTCCATTAATATTTACGGTACCGTCACTATTGAAATAAGTGCCATTGCCGCGATAAACTTTTCGCACGTAAAATTCATCGATTTGATACCCTTCTAATACTCGGTTTAGCCCACCCGAAGATACTTCCCCTAAATTGCTAAGCCATATCTGATTTCCTGTTGCATCGAGCACATAACCTTCTTCAAATCGGCCTTCGAAACTTGTTACCTTATTACTATTATAGGCAAAGTTGGCCCCCAATCGATAGGTAAAATCTTTCCCTATTTTGTCTTGCCATCGAACATTAAACTCCATACCCCTATTACTAACTGCGGCTTGATTGTAAAATGGTGCTTCCGTGGTACCTGTTGTAATAGGAACTTGTGCAGGCCGAATGATATTGTTGGTTTGCCGATCGTAGATCGTCGCTTCAAAAGTGGCCCTTTTATTAAATGTTGCAAATTCTAATCCCAACTCCTTCGTTTCGGCCTCTTCCCACTGCAAAAGATCATTCCCAAACCTCACTAATTGCAAACCATTTACCGGAGCACCATTGAAAGAATAATTTACCCCACCATATACACCATGCCAACCATATACATTTAAATTATCTCCACCATCATTCCCTAATCTACCCCACGACCCTCTAATCTTGATATCTTGCACATATGGGTTTACTGGCTCCATAAAAGACTCTTTTGACAATAAATATCCCAAGGCAATAGACGGAAAAGTGCCATATTGCCGACCATACCCAAATTTAGAAGAGCCATCTCGCCTCAATGTAAACTCTGCCAAATATTTGCCATCATAATCATAAGTGACATTTCCAAAAAAAGAACGCATGGCATTGTCAATCTCGTCACCCGTGATACTCACCATCTCGTTTCCCGTCCCGATGTTGGTGATAGTTTCATCAATCAAACCTCGTTGCTGAGCAGAAAAAACATATCGATTGTAATAAAATTCATTGTGCCCCAACACCACGCCGATACTGTGTTCAGCAAATTGGCGTTTGTATCTCAAAACGTTATCAAATGATTTTCTATATCGCCTATCTGTAGTTTGCGACGTAGTTAATGTTGCGGGATTGACTTCACTATTGACGCGTTGCATCGTCGAGAAATCATACATTCCCGATGGATTTGAATAGGCAGTACGTTCATCAAATCTTATTTGATAGTTGAAGCGCGTCTCAAATGACAACCCTTCTACTATCTTGAGATTCGCAAACCACGTTGTATTGAGCTGTGAGATTACGTTACTGCCCATCACATCGTACAGATTTCGCAAGATATTGTTCACCTGTGGCGATTCGCTAGAACCCGCTACCGCTCCACCAAACATGCCCTCGTATCTCGGGTAAATACCAGGCGTAGTTTGTCTCAAAAAGTTGTAGAGAAAAGTGTCACTTCCCCTATCTATGTTTTCCATTGATCCAAATGTATTCGTACCTACGGTCAAGAAGTTTTTTATATCTGTTTCAAAGTTGATTCTCCCTTCATATCTCTTCAAACCGGTATTGTACATAATTCCTGGGTTGTCCAATATCCTGGCAGATAGCTGATATTTTGAGGCTGTCGAACCACCGTTCACAGATATATTATGGTTTTGTAGCCAGCTGTTGTCATAGATCCATTCTCCCCAATCTGTATTAGGATAAGCAACATAATTAGGAAGTCCAGATGGAGCAAGTCCATTCGGATTTTCATTGGCAGCAATCCAAAGATCAATGGCCGTTTGTGGATACATGCCTGCATTGTTACCCACATTGTTCGAAGCCTCATTAGTGAGACGCATGTGTGTGACATAATCGTTTACAAAGACCGGCTTGTTACTCGGTGTCGTGTGAGACATAATTCCCGAATAGCTTATCTGCGTAGCTTGATTCTGTTGACCTTTTTTGGTGGTGATCAGGATAACACCATTAGCAGCTCTTGCACCGTATATTGCTGCTGCCGATGCGTCTTTCAATACAGATATTGTTTCAATATCTTCTGGATTCACAGCATCCATTGCCCCTTGAATACCGTCTATAATTACCAGAGCATTATTGTTGTTTAAGGTACCCGTACCACGAATACGTATCGTTGCTCCATCGCTACCTGGCCTACCATTTCCTTGCTTAACTTGAACACCCGCCGCCAAACCAGACAATGCAGACGAAACATTTGTGACGGGCCTATTCTGTAGTTGATCAGCATTAATAGTAGAAACCGACCCCAGCAATTTGGATCTTGAACGCGTACCGTAACCCACAACAACGACCTCATCGATGAAATCATCGCTGGCATCGAGTGTTATATGCACCGTGCGTCTATTGTCTAAAGGGAGTTCTCTGGCTACATAACCTACATTGGACGCAACGAGCGTATCGGTGGATGGAGACCTAATACTGAACTGACCATTTTCGTTCGTAGCGACAACCACACCGTTAGATTTGACACGAATAGTTGCCCCAGCTAGGCTCTCTCCAAGAGAATTATTGACGCTCCCCGTTACAACAATCTGCTGCTGCGCTACAGTTTCACTTGCAAAGCATAATAAAATGCTCAGCAGACCAATTCGAGAAAAAATCTTCATAATTTAATTAGTTAGCCCCACTGCGACGCAGTAAGTAAACCAAAATACAGAAACAATATTTAATTTAAAAGAAAAATATAAATAAAAACGAAACTTAATTATTCCATAAATTATTGCATTTCTGAAAAAATACTATCAAATCGTGCAAGCGAAAGTATTATTGAGAAAAGATTCATTAGAACGAATACATACACAAAGCGGCGGCATCTTGGAAGATGCCGCCGCTCGTAATATTTAATCTCTAGAATTCTATCTTAGAACTGTCCTGTATTGAGCATAACTAAGGTGCAGGCTTCTACCACTTCGATGCCTGCGGCTGTTGCCTTCTCGCTCAACTCCGGATTCTCCGTACCCGGATTCATAATCAAGCGCTTGGGTTTTGTATTTAGAATATAGTCGTAATAGACGGCTTGATTTCTCGGACCTACATACAAGGTAATCGTATCAATATCCGTATGCACTGTTTCTGCTGGTTCGATTTCTACTCCTGCTACTGATCCTTGTTTCAGTCCAACGTTGACGATAGTGTGGCCTTTGCGTGTTAGTTTATTCGCTACTAAGTATGAGTATCTTGCTGGGTTCGTGCTCGCGCCCAATATCAATGTTTTTTTCATCTTGTATCCAAGTTTATTTAGTTTACCAAATCGCCGTTTGAGTTGTAAGCGTTTTGTCTCAAAATAGGCATTTTCAGGATTTTATACAAGTCATCTAACTGATTTAAACTTCCGTTTGCCATATTAGTTAACAAAACAATGGTGATATCGTTTTTGAGATCGCGCACATATAAACTTTTGAAGCCGTGCCACCAACCGGTGTGGTATACAATCGGGTTGTTTGGCGGACTAAATGTACGCCAACCGTAACCGTAGCTAAACAAGCTGCGACGCGCATCACTACGTGCTACATAACTGGAATCTTGTGTTTCTTGCTTGAGTAAGCGACCATCTCGCAAGGCGCGGTCAAATAAAAATAAATCTTGCACCGTACTATATGCTCCCTTATCTCCAACTGGTCCATCCAAATAATTTTGCACGACCGATCTGCGCCAAGTTTTATCATGACCAATTACATCCGTTGGGATTTTTTCGTATACGGCGCGAGAAAGAATAGCCGTGTTTTTCATTCCGGCAGGCTTGAATACATTTTCTTGCATATACACCGCAAAATCTTGTCCAGTCACCTTCTCCACGATCGAAGCCAACACCATGAAATTGGAATTATTGTAATGGAAACGACCATCTGGCGCACCGTAGCGGTTGGGCTTATGCTCGGCCAATAAGGCCATCGCATCCATATTACTCATTCCTTTCTTACGATCTTTCCAATGATCTTCGGAGAAATACACATAATTAGGCAAGCCCGATCGATGGGACAACAATTGCTGAATGGTGACGCCGGGGAATGGGAAATCAGGAAAGAACTCCGTGACCGTCTGATCCAAGCGTAACTTGCCCGCCTCTACTAATTGCATCACGCCTACGCCGGTTAGTGGTTTTGAGACCGAAGCTAATTCGAATTTGGAATTGACGTTCAAACTGTCTTTCAACAAATAATTCGCCCAACCAAACGCATTTTGGTAAATGATTTTACCTTGCTTGGCTACGAGCACATTACCATTGAAACCCTTTCTATGAAGATTACGCATAAATTGATCGATCTCTGGATCGGCATTCGCCGGATCGTACACGAGGGCAATACTGTCTATGTTGGCTTGCTTTTGCGCCGCCTCTGCTTGTTTCTCTTCTGAGGAGGCGCAGGACGCTAAAATCAATACACTGAATAATATAGAGGATAGGGTAAACTTCACGCTATGGTATTTGCTTAAAAAAATTGAGATAACAAAAAAGCCACTTCTAATGAAGTGGCCTTAAATATAAGAAATCGAGTTACGCCAACAAACGAATTGGCGATTCGATCAAACTTTTTACAGTCTGTAAGAAGGCAGCGCCAGTTGCGCCATCTACTACGCGGTGATCACAGCCTAATGTCACTTTCATCACATTGCCTGGTACTACTGCGCCATTCTTCACGACAGGTACTTGCTGGATTGCTCCTACAGATAGGATTGCACCATCAGGTGAGTTAATGATTGATGTAAACTCGTCGATACCGAACATACCTAAGTTAGATACGGTGAAGGTAGAACCTTCCCAATCCGATGGCTGAAGTTTTTTGGCTTTCGCTTTACCAGCGAAATCTTTTACTTCGGCAGAGATGTGTGATAGTGATTTGCCATCTGCAAAACGTACCACGGGTACTAAAAGACCATCTTCTACTGCGATTGCCACACCGATGTTGGTATGCTCGTTGTATCTTACCTTGTCACCTTGCCAAGAAGAGTTCACCGCAGGGTGTTTTTTCAAGGCTACCGCTACCGCTTTGATCACGATATCGTTGAATGAAACTTTTACTGGAGCAACCTCGTTGATCTGAGCACGAGCAGCCATCGCATTGTCCATATCCAAACTGATCGTTAGGTAGAAATGTGGCGCTGTGAATAATGACTCAGACAATCTACGCGCAATGGTTTTACGCATTTGATTCACCGGTTTCTCCGTATAACGCTCTTCGCCGATGTATTGCGGAATGCTGATGGTGGTTTTCTCGGAAGATGCTGCTGGAGCCGAAGCTTCTTTAGCCGGTGCAGAAGCTGCCGCCGAAGGCGTAAAGTCTTCTACATCTTTCTTCACGATACGGCCGCCCTCTGCAGAACCTTTTACCTGAGTCAGATCAATTCCTTTATCTTTTGCAATCTTGCGCGCCAAAGGAGAAGCTTTCACACGTGAATCATCTGAAGATGATGTGCTCTCTGCGCTCTCTGCTTTTGCGGAAGTATCATCCTTTTTGTCTGCTGACTTTTCTTCTTTCTTGTCTTCGGATGAAGATTTTGATGGAGAAGATTTTTTGTTCAACAATGGCTTGATGTCGGTACCTTCTGGTCCTACGATAGCAATGATCTCATTCACTTGAGCTGCATCACCCGCTTCTACACCAATGTACAATAATGTACCATCTGCGTAAGCCGTCACTTCCATCGTTGCTTTATCCGTCTCTACATCTGCAATCGCATCATCAGATTTGATCGCATCGCCTACTTTGAAGTTCCATTGCGCGATGACACCTTCTTTCATGGTATCACTCAACAATGGCATCGTGATTACGGTTACGCCGAGATCCTCGGCAGTAACATCATCAGCAGCATCTTCTTCTTCCGTTTCTTCTTTCTTATCGGATGATTCTGACTTTGCTTCCTCTTTCTCCTCCGATTTATCTTCTGATTTGCTTTCTTTCGAAGATGATCCGCCGTCTTTCAACAAGGCTTCATAATCTTCGCCTTCTTCCCCTAGAACTGCGATCACAGCGTCGATTGCTACTGCTTCACCTTCTTTAGGACCAATATAAAGGATAGTACCTTCTTGGTAGGACTCGAAGTCCATCGTTGCTTTGTCGGTTTCGACCTCCGCGATCAAATCGCCAGAGTTTACTTTGTCGCCCACTTTTTTGTGCCATTTTGCGATAACCCCTTCGGTCATGGTATCGCTCATTTTGGGCATTTTTACTACTTCAGCCATTTGGTAGGATTCTAATCTATTTAGTTAAAGTAATTATATCAATTATTAATCCATAATGAATGGATAGTCTTCCTGTACGTAGACATCTTTGTAGATTTCAGATGCATCTGGGTATTCAGACTCTTCTGCAAACTTCACAGATTGTTCTACTTCTTTTTTCACGCCTTCTTCGATTTCTTTGAACCACGCTTCGTCTGCGTATTTGTTCTCTAAGATGGCATGTTTTACATTGATCAATGGATCTCTGCCTTTGTACTCTTCTAACTCGTCTTTTGTACGGTATTTAGCCGGGTCAGACATGGAGTGACCTTTGTAACGGTAAGTACGAATTTCTAAGAATGTTGGTCCTTCACCAGCACGTGCGCGTTGTACCGCTTCGTCCATGGCATTGTGTACTGCTACTACATCCATTCCATCTACAGGTGCGCTTGGCATATCGAAGCCCAATCCCATTTTGTAGATATCTTGCATGTTTGTGGTGCGTTGTACAGAAGTTCCCATCGCATAGCCATTGTTTTCACAAACGAATACTACTGGTAATTTCCACAACATCGCCATGTTCAAGGTTTCGTTGAACGCACCTTGACGCACAGCACCATCACCCATGTAACAAATGTTTACATTATTCGTGCCCAAATATTTTTCCGCGAATGCGATACCAGCACCTAATGGAATTTGTCCACCAACGATACCATGGCCACCCATGAATTTGTGTTCTTTAGAGAAGAAGTGCATAGATCCGCCTTTACCTTTAGAACAGCCTGTTGCTTTACCAAAAAGCTCAGCCATACAGGCATCTGCAGAAATACCTTTAGCCAAAGCATGCGCATGGTCACGGTATGCCGTAATCATGGAATCCTCTGGATTGATCACCGACATAGTACCCGCAACTACAGCTTCTTGACCGATGTACAAGTGACAAAAACCACGAATTTTCTGCTGTCCATATAGCTGGCCTGCTTTCTCTTCAAATTTACGCATGAGTAGCATGGACTTATACCACTCTAGATAAGTTTCTTTCGTTATAGGTGTTGAACTCATTTCTAAGTATTGAATTTCTAAGTATTGAATTTCTTATTATTCTGACTACAAATCTAATAATTAATCGCGACATATGTGCCATGGCTTGTGCCGATCGTACGATATTATCCCAGAGAAAGTGAAGAACGTATTTTTTCGATCGCCGCAGCTTCGTCGAGGATCACTTGTTCACCCGATTTCATATCTTTTACCGCGATGGTATTTGTATTTACTTCTTCCTCCCCCACTAGCCATACAAAAGGTATGCCTTTGCCATTCGCGTAGCTCATTTGCTTTTTTAATTTTGAAGGTTCGGGATACATTTCGGCTGCGATACCTTGTTCACGAAGACGATTCACCATCGGCAAGGTATGGCGTTCCAAACTTTTCTCGAAGTTACAGATGAGTACTTGTGTAGTGGCAGAAGACTGTTCAGGAAACAAGCCTAACTCTTCCAATACATCGTAGATCCGATCTGCACCAAAAGAGACGCCCACACCAGTTAGGTTTTTCAAACCAAACATGCTCGTCAGATCATCGTAGCGTCCGCCACCGCCGATACTTCCCATTTGCACTTCATTGGTTTTCACCTCAAAAATACAACCGGTGTAATAATTAAGGCCACGTGCTAGTGTAATATCTACTTCTACAGCGTTAGAAAGTACTTCACCGGTGGTATCTAATGCGGCGATGTACGCAAAAACTTCTTCTAATTCTGCTACACCGGCCAAGCCAACGGATGAGGAAGCCAATACTGTTTTTAAGGCTTCTAACTTCTCTGTATTCGTACCGGATAATAGGATAATTGGCTCCAAGACTGTCAAATCCTGATCCGTAAAACCACGCTCTAGAAGTTCTTTATTAACGCCTTCTAAGCCAATTTTATCCAATTTATCTATAGCCACCGTCATATCGACGATTAGTTCTGGCTTGCCAATCACTTCGGCAATTCCAGAGAGAATTTTGCGATTATTGATCTTAATATCGAAGTCCGACAAACCTAACGCGCGCAGCGCTTCGTGGTAAATGAGCACAAACTCGGCTTCGTTAAGCAAAGATGGGGATCCCACGACATCGACATCGCACTGGTAAAACTCGCGATAGCGACCACGCTGCGGACGATCTGCGCGCCATACTGGCTGGATCTGAAAACGTTTGAAAGGTAACGTGATATCATTCTGGTGCATCACAACGTAGCGTGCAAATGGCACAGTTAGATCGTAGCGTAATGCTTTTTCTGAAATCTGCGGAACGAGCTTTAGCGAATTTTTGTCTGCTAATAAATCTGCCGATGCTTTGGCCAAATAATCACCCGAATTCAGGATTTTGAAGATCAACCGATCACCTTCTTCGCCATATTTACCCGTTAGCGTAGATAAGTTTTCAAAAGAAGGAGTTTGTATTTCGTTGTATCCGTATTTGCGGAAGATCGCGCGTAGCGTATTGAAGATATGATTACGCTTCTCCATCTCTACGGGAGAAAAATCGCGCGTACCCTTTGCCAGAGTCGGTTTTACTTGTGCCATGGGGCAAAGGTAATAGAAGAAAGTGATATGTAAAAAGGTTTAAGCAACGAAGAAGGTCGCTTTATACCACATCTAGAATTTTGAGGTGCTCGCAAGCTTTTTCGGCAGCTAGCTTTTCGGCGCTTTTCTTATTGAAATCGCGACCTACACCGCACTCTTCACCATCCACCATTACGCGCACGGAAAACATTTTTGCGGTTTCACCTTCTGGGTTTGCGGTTGGTTCGAAGGATACTTCTTTATTATTATGCTGGCACCATTCGATCAGACGGCTCTTGAAATTTGTCTCCGTCATTTCCAGAGTATGGATATCCACATGGGCTTTTACGATGCGTTCCAATAGTAGTTCGCGCGTAAATTCATAGCCTTTATCCAGATATACTGCGCCAATTAATGCTTCAAATGCATCTCCAAGTAATGAACCTTGCTTGGCAGAAAAATGAATTAAACGCTTATCGTATTCGATCAATTCATTCAGTCCTAGCTTGCGAGAAAGCTGGTTGAGGTTGGCGCGAGACACAATTTTAGAGCGCATCTCCGTCAAAAAGCCCTCGCCTTTGTACGGATACAGTTTAAATAAAAGCTCTGCGATCACCGATCCTAAAACGGCATCCCCCAGAAACTCTAATCTTTCATTGCTGTTTTTTACTCCTTCTTTGATCGCTACCGCCACCGACTTGTGCCGAAAAGCCATCTGATAGAGTTTGATATTACCAGGTACGAATCCTAGTATATTCTTCAGCTTCTTGTAGTATTTCCGTTTGGGAGAAAGGTATAATTTGTAAACGTTAAGCGCCATGCACAATCCTTAAAAAGAAATAGGTAGTCTCGTTTCGAAGACTACCTACCAAATTCTTTATTACTTGTATAAAATAACCATTACGCTTTATACTTTTTGACAATGATGGAAGCATTGTGCCCTCCAAATCCAAAAGTATTACTAAGAGCGACGTTAACAACCCGTTTTTGCGCTTTGTTAAAGGTAAAATTCAATTTACTATCGATCTCTGGATCATCGGTAAAGTGATTGATCGTTGGCGGGACAATATCGTTCTGCACAGCAAGAATTGAAGCAATGGTTTCTACAGCACCTGCAGCACCTAACAGGTGACCAGTCATTGATTTTGTAGAACTCAAGTTCATTTTGTAAGCGTGCTCACCAAATAGACCAAGAATAGCCTTTGGTTCACTCAAATCACCAACTGGAGTCGATGTGCCGTGAAGGTTGATATAATCAATGTCCGTAAAATCGAGTTCAGCATCTTTGACAGCCATCTCCATAGACAATTTTGCACCTAATCCTTCTGGGTGTGAAGCCGTGATGTGATGTGCATCAGCACTCATACCACCACCAACTACTTCAGCATATATCTTCGCTCCGCGTGCTAAAGCGTGCTCAAGACTTTCTAAAATGATTGCACCAGAGCCTTCGCCCGACACAAATCCGTCACGATCTTTATCAAACGGACGTGAAGCCGTTGATGGATCATCATTACGTGTAGACAATGCATGCATCGCATTGAAACCACCAATTCCCGCTTCGTTAACTGTGGCCTCGGAACCACCAGTGATAATAACGTCTGCACGACCTAAACGAATGTAGGTAAATGCATCAATCATCGCATTGGTTGCTGAAGCACAGGCAGAAACTGCTGAAAAGTTGGGTCCGTGAAGACCGTAACGCATTGAAATATGGCCAGGAGCTATATCAATAAGCATCTTAGGTATGAAGAAAGGATTAAAACGTGGCGTTCCATCACCCTTCACATAGTTTGCCACCTCTTCTGTAAAAGTCGTCAAACCACCAATACCTGCTCCCCAAATTACGCCAATTCGATTTCTGTTTAGTTTCTCAAAATCTAAATTAGCATCCTTTACCGCTTCGTCTGTAGATGCGATGGCATATTGCACAAACGGATCTACTTTACGTGCTTCTTTTCGATCCATATACTTATGTGGATCGAAGCCCTTTACTTCACAAGCAAATTGGGTCTTGAATTTTGATGCATCAAAATGTGTAATAGGAGCAGCGCCACTTACACCATTTATCAAACCTTCCCAATATTCTGGGACGGAATTGCCAATAGGTGTAAGTGCGCCTAATCCTGTAACAACTACTCTTTTAAGCTCCATTAAATATGCTTGGCCTAATAAAAATGTTAGTTAACGTTCTTTTCTAAATAAGTGATAGCTTGACCAACTGTACTGATGTTTTCTGCTTGATCGTCTGGAATAGCAACGTTGAATTCTTTTTCAAATTCCATGATCAATTCTACAGTGTCAAGTGAGTCTGCACCTAAATCGTTTGTGAAAGAAGCTTCAGGTGTAACTTCATTTTCATCAACACCTAATTTTTCAACGATAATAGCTTTTACTCTTGATGCGATATCTGACATGATTCTCTAATTTAATTGTTTAATAAATCTGTGCAAAGAAAAATAAATTTACTCAAAAATCAAACTCCGATTTTGAGAAATACAAATAAAGAACAATTCAGCTGCGCTGTTGTTTTGCAGGATGTGTCTTTCACAGACTATAGACACTCAATTATAGGGATTAATTTACTTCTTCGCAACTTTAAATTACCTAAACAATCAAATAACATAAATATAAATCGATAGCGCCAAGCGGTTCGCGACTAAAATAGTACCTTTGTGCGTCCACCAAATGTCGGCAACTTGTGAGTAAAGTTACTTTTAAACTGGAAACAGATTTTGATCTGGAGTTGGATTTTGTACTGATTGGCCTTAGTTCTTCGCTCCGCGATTATCGCCTATGCCATTTTGTAAACAAGCATACCAACCTGCAGCTCACTCACGGCAAAGAGGATTATATTGACCACAAAGGTATTCCAAAAGAGAAGTCGCGCAATGAAATGGACTACCATATTATCTACGAGCAGAAGCGGGGAAAGACAGCAACAACACAACACTTCAAGACTTTTCGATATGTGAATACCACTTACGATCACGAATATTATCTGATTAGTAATCGTGGCGAAGAAGGTGGTTTACTCATACCCGAAGCACCTAACTTTGATTATTTCATCTTAATCAAACATTTTATTGACCAAGATGATTTAAAAAATTTAATCGATAGCTTAAAGAGTGTCGTAGACATACTGCTCGTAAAAGAAATAGATCCAATAATATTGAAATCCAAAGAAAATCTGATATTTTAGCGATTTATTAAAGTGTAATTGATACACTTATATAGCAAGCGATTGCAAGACATTTGCCTTACTTTCACTGCTATTATTACAAGAATTGATTTAAAGAAACATAAATAATAAAGTAAATGGAAAAGCTCAAAAAGCGCACCAAGATTGTCGCCACAATAGGCCCTGCTTCAGCCAACAAGGAAGTTCTGACTCGTTTGATTGCTAAAGGTGTCGATGTATGTCGTCTTAACTTCTCTCACGGTGCGCAAGAGGATCATTTGAAAGTGATCAACACAATCAATGAGATCAATCAGGAAAATCCATTTAATGTTGGTATCCTAGCCGACCTTCAAGGTCCGAAAATCCGGATCGGAAAAATGAAAGAAGGTGGTGCTATTTTGGTGAATGGTAGCCGTGTAGAAATCACTACTCAGGAGAAAATCGGCGACGAGAATAGTATTTATATTACGTACCAAAACTTCCCGAACGATGTGAAGGAAAATGAGGTCATCTTGTTGGACGATGGTAAATTACAACTTCGTGTCATCTCTACTAACCGTAAGGATACCGTAACTTGTACGGTAGTACATGGTGGTATCTTGACTTCTCGTAAAGGTGTAAACCTTCCAAATACGAAAGTATCTATCCCTTCGCTAACAGAAGAGGATTTGGATAACTTAGACTTTGCCTTAGATCACGGTGCTGACTGGATCGCGATGTCATTCGTACGTTCGGCAGATGATATCATCCAATGTAAAGAAATCATTGCTAAGAAAGGTTCTCAAGCGAAAGTTATCGCTAAAATCGAGAAACCAGAAGCCATCGAAAATATTGACGCCATCATCGCAGAGACGGACGCCATCATGGTAGCACGTGGTGACCTCGGTGTGGAGCTTCCGATGGAAGAAGTACCAGGTTTGCAGAAAATCATTGTACAAAAATGTCGTGATCTTTCTAAACCAGTAATCATCGCAACGCAAATGTTGGAAACGATGACGACTACACCACGCCCTACGCGTGCAGAAGTAAATGACGTAGCAAACTCGGTATTGGATGGTGCTGATGCCGTGATGTTAAGTGGAGAAACTTCAGTAGGTGAATTCCCAGAGATCGTAATCGAGACCATGGCGAAAATCATCACACACGTAGAATCTACTTCATATCCTTATTATAGCGATAAAGAGAATGGTGAGTCAGTAAACATTACAAAAGTAGCTGATGCTATTTGTAACAGTTCTATTTTCTTGGCAGAAAAAACAAATGCTTCTGCGATCGTAGCCATGACTTCATCTGGATACACCGCATTAGAAATTGCAAGTTTCCGTCCGAATGCAGATATCTATGTGTTCACGGGCAACAAGAAATTATTGACTACGCTAAGTTTGGTTTGGGGTGTACAGACTTTTATCTACGATAAATTTGAAAGTACAGACGGTACGATCCAAGATGTGAATGATTTGCTAAAAGAGCACAAATTGGTAAATCCTGGACAGATTGTGATCAACACATCTTCTACGCCATTACATGCTAAAGGCAGAACGAATACGATCCGCGTTTCTGAAGTTCAGTAATTCGAGATATTCGTATTATTAATACTATATTTAAACAGTCACCAAGGTTTGCCTTGGTGACTGTTTTAGTTTAATATGGTCGCGCCCCCGATAATCCCCTGTGCTAAACGCTGTTAAATTGTGTTAAAGTCCCTGCAGACCGCATTTGCCTAATTATTTTTGCAACTATGAAGAAGAGAAGTATTACGTTAATCATTTGGTTCATGTCTATCGCACTGCTTGGTGTGATGGCCATGCAATACTTCTTTATCCGCCAATCGTACATTCAGAAATCTCAAATCTTTGACGAGAGCGTCAAGGCTTCTTTGTCGGTCGTAGCCAATAAGATAGAACGCCAAGAGGTATATGAATACACGAACAAACAAGCGAAATTAAATCAGAAAAAATTTGCGGAAGATCAAAAAATACAACGAGAAAAGGAGATTATCCTGGCCGAACAAATTGCCTTGCAAGATGAGATCAACAAGCTTAGGGTAAAGAACTTTGATGCGCGCGACCGCTATAGAAACGAAGAGGAAGATCTAAAACGGAATTTTCCAAATGCCGCATACGTCAGCAATACCTTCTTTGAAACCTATGTCCGCAGAAAAGATTATCATCACTTAATTACCTTCTCGATCGAGAAAAGTTACGATATTTTAGACCCGACTTTACCCACCATTTCTACCGTGGTAGGTGCCAGCAAACGCATTGCCGAAGTGGCAGGTCGCGATGATAGTACGCGTTTCATCATTCCGATTGTGAACGATGCTACGCTGCAAGTTCACTCTTTTGCTTGGGCCACTTTGCCGCCTACGGAAGATGCAGCTACGCGAATGCGCTTGCAGGAAGTCGAGCAAAAACTGAAAGATCTGAATTTCCGAAAGCTTTCGGTCGCGACCAACTTATACGATACGATCGCCATTTTGGGTGGTAAGGACAATAAAGTGATGGAAGATATCACTGCCAGCATCGCCATGTCCAAGCGTCCGCTGAAAGAAAGGATCAAAACAGATCTAGCGATGCATTACCTGCAAGAAGAATTACATAATCGCGGCATTGTATCGCCGTTTTTAATGGAGATTCGATCCAGCCCTAGTGCTCCACTCATCATTCAGGCCGCATCTCAGATGGACAATGAGAATCTTTTGCCTATAAAAGATGTTGTTGGTTACAGTACGGCACTATTTCAAGGCGATCAAGGAAAATCTCCGGGTTTGCTCTCCATTTATTTCCCCTACAAAGACAGTCATATCGCCGGCAATATGACCTTCATGGTGATTGCCGTGCTCGCTTTGCTCTCCTTATTAGTAGGTTGTTTTGCATATACGCTCACCATCATTTTTAGACAGAAAAAGATCTCTGAGATGAAGACCGATTTCATCAACAATATGACGCACGAATTCAAAACGCCTGTAGCAACCATCATGATTGCCAGCGAATCGCTGCGTGATAAGGAGATCGCATCCAATGAGAATCGGGTAGCCAAACTCGCTAATATCATTTATGATGAGAATGTACGATTAGGTTCTCACATTGAGCGCGTGCTCAATATTGCACGCTTAGAAAAGGAAAATCTGAATATCGAGCGTACCAAGGTGCATATGAATGCGTTGGTATCGAATGTATTAGAAAGTATGCACTTGCAGATGGACAAAGCTGATGGCACCTTACAGATTGATCTAGCGGCGACGGAAGATGTGGTGATTGGCGATGAATTACACCTTTCTAATGTGATCTTCAACTTGCTGGATAATGCCATCAAATACAGCAAGGACACACCGCACATCACCGTAAAATCAATCAACACAAAGCATAGCATTACCATTTCGGTAGCAGATAAAGGTGTGGGCATGTCTAAAGAGCATCAGGAAAAGATCTTTGAGCAATTTTATAGAATACCTACCGGTAATATCCATAACGTAAAAGGTTTTGGATTGGGGCTTAGTTATGTGAATAACATTATTAAGATCCTACATGGCAAGATCTCTGTAAAAAGCGAAAAAGATAAAGGCACACAATTTGAGGTGACATTACCACTTCATGCTACCAACAGCACAAGCTAAGCTTGATTATCAATACATATTAAAACGAACTTATGTCTCAAAAAATACTACTAGCAGAAGACGATCCCAACCTAGGCGATCTCTTAAAAGATTATCTCGAACTCAAGGGAAAGTTTGACGTGGTGCTGTGCAAAGACGGTATCGAAGCACTGGAAGCATTCCGCAAAGGCGAATTTGATCTGTGCATCTTCGATGTGATGATGCCTAAAAAAGACGGATTCTCCTTGGGTAAGGATATCCGCAAGGTGGATCAAACCGTACCGATTATCTATGCTACAGCCAAAGGCATGATGGAAGACAAAACACAGGCCTTTGAATTGGGTGGAGATGATTATATCACCAAACCCTTTCGGGTGGAAGAATTATTGTTGCGCATCAATGCGCTTTTAAAGCGCTCGTCTCGAGAGAAAGACGATGAAACGCCAGACAAATTTGAAATCGGCGGTTATTTCTTTGACTACACCAACCAAGTGATCTCGTACAAGGGACAACAGCAGAAATTGTCTACCAAAGAAGCGGAGTTATTACGTTTACTTTGCTTGAAAAAGAATGACGTGCTCACACGCGAAGAGGCTTTGGTGAAAATCTGGCACGATGACAATTATTTCACCGGCAGAAGTATGGATGTGTTTTTGAGCAAGCTTCGCAAATACCTGAAAGAAGATCCGAATGTAGAAATTGTCAACGTTCATGGCAAAGGATATAAACTTTTGGTAAGCTAATCCATTTTTCATTGCTCTTTTCGCAAGAAATTTGGAATTTATACATTTGTTACATAAGTTTGTGGTGCTTATAGAGAAAGGCAGAGGGAATAGACCCGATGAAGCCTTGGCAACCTGTCACTTGGACAAGGTGCTACATTCTACTCTTACCCTTTACGGGAGCGATAAGAGAAAGATAAGCTGAAGTCACTGTTTCTGGTGCCCTTCTCTGATAGCAAAGTATTACATCCGAAAAAAAATTAGAGAAATAAAACTATGTTAACGACAAACAACTTAGGTTACCCAAGAGTAGGACCTTTCCGCGAATTAAAAAAAGCGAACGAGGCATATTGGGCAAAAAAAATCAGCCAAGAAGAACTTCTACATACCGCAAAAAGCATCCGTGAAGCCAACTGGAAATTGCAACAAGACAATGGCTTTACGTTGATCCCTTCGAATGATTTTTCATTCTACGATCAAGTATTGGATTTGTCGCTTACCATTGGCGCTATTCCTGCGCGTTACCAATCGCTTTTAAACAAAATCGATGGTGATTACAGCTTAGACCTATATTTTGCTTTGGCAAGAGGTTTCCAAGCAGAAGGCGTAGACGTTACGGCGATGGAAATGACCAAGTGGTTTGACACCAACTACCATTACATGGTGCCTGAATTCACTAAGAATCAGGAATTCAAATTAACTTCTGAAAAATTCTTAAAAGAATACAACGAAGCTAAATCATTGGGCATCGAGACCAAACCGGTGCTAATCGGACCAATCACATACCTTTTGTTGGGTAAAGAAAAAGAAGAAGGCTTTGATCGCATCGACCTAATCGAGCGTTTGTTGCCAGTATACGAAGAGATCGTTTCCAAATTAGCCGCTGCTGGTGCACAATACATACAGATTGATGAGCCGTACTTGGCGTTGGATATCGACGAAAAAGTAAAAGGATTGTACAAAACAGTATTCGAAAAGTTGAATGCTGCAGCGGGCAATACCAAATTGATCGCGACTACTTACTTCGAGGCATTAAAAGACAACGAAGATTTAGCACTAAACCTTCCAGTTCACGCATTACACATTGATTTGGTACGTGGCGAAGATCAATTGGATACTATTTTGGCGAAAGTTCCTGCTTCACTAACACTTTCTTTAGGTGTGGTAGAAGGGCGTAACATTTGGAAAAATGACTATGAAAAATCCTTAAGCAAGATCCAACAAGCAGTAGATGCATTGGGCAAAGACCGCGTTTGGGTAGCTCCAGCTTCTTCCCTATTGCACGTGCCATTTGATTTGGACAATGAGACAAATGAAGAATCTCTTCCTGCGGAGGTTAAAAACTGGTTGGCATTTGCTAAACAAAAATTAGCCGAGGTAAAAGATCTGGCTACTTTAGCTGATGGTGATGTTGATGCAGAAACACAAAAACGTTTCGAAAGCAACAAAGCGGCTGCCGAAAGCCGTCGTACATCGCCACTAATCCACAAACCAGAAGTAAAAACACGTACGAGCAACATTACCGATGACGATGCAAAACGTACTTCGGTATTTGCAGATCGTAAGGCAGCACAACAAGAGAAATTCAATCTTCCAGCGTTTGCAACCACCACGATTGGTTCATTCCCTCAAACGAAGGACGTCCGTAAATGGCGTGCTGATTTGAAAAAAGGCGCTATCTCGCAGGAAGAATACGATAAAGCAATTGCAGAAGAAACAGAAAACACGATTCGCTTGCAAGAGCAGTTAGATATCGACGTATTAGTACACGGCGAATTCGAACGTAATGACATGGTAGAATATTTTGGTGAGCAATTAGCTGGATATGCTTTCACGCAATACGGTTGGGTACAATCCTACGGTTCTCGTTGTGTAAAACCTCCGGTTATTTATGGAGATGTTTATCGCCCAGCAGATATGACGGTACGTTGGTCTGCTTACGCACAATCGTTGACAAACCGTCCAGTAAAAGGGATGTTGACCGGACCAGTTACAATCTTGCAATGGTCATTCGTTCGTAACGACCAACCACGCTCTACCACGACTTACCAAATCGCTTTAGCGATCTTAGACGAGGTACAAGCTTTGGAAAAAGCAGGTATCAAAATCATCCAAATCGACGAGCCAGCTATCCGTGAAGGATTACCTTTGCGCAAAGCCGATCAAAAAGATTACTTGAACTGGGCTGTACGTGCTTTCCGGGTTTCTTCTTCGAATGTAGATGACGATACACAGATCCACACGCACATGTGTTATTCGGAGTTCAACAATGTGATTGAAGATATCGCCGCGATGGATGCAGACGTTATTACGATCGAGACTTCTCGTTCTCAGATGAAATTATTGAACGCTTTTGCGGGTGATTTCAAATACCCGAACGACATTGGTCCTGGTGTTTACGATATCCACTCGCCACGCGTGCCTAGTACTGATGAGATGGTGGAGCTATTGCGTAAAGCAAAAGCCGTAGTGCCAGCGGAACAATTGTGGGTAAACCCTGACTGTGGATTGAAAACTCGTGCTTGGCCAGAAACTAAAGCGGCTTTGGAATCGATGGTAGAAGCAGCTAAAATTTTACGTGCGGAGTAATCCTCCCCTCGTTAAAATGTAGATCATATCAATAACCCCGAGACGGCAAGCCGTTTCGGGGTTATTTTTTTGTTATCCAAAAACCGTATTTCACGCAACAAGATCAAACATTATGCTTAGCATCTTGTTCTTATAGGTAAACAAAACTATTATGAAAAGATTTATACCAATGGCGCTGCTATTTACGCTTGCCGCCACTCTATTGACAAGTTGTGAAGCCATCGAAGGAATTTTCAAAGCAGGTATGTGGACAGGCGTGATCATAGTGGTCGCTGTCGTTGCACTCATCATTTGGATTATCTCCAAAGTAGCTGGTGGAAAGAAATAATATCAGCCAACGAGGCATTTAAGAATAAGAGCGGCCTGATCAACAAAGTTGATCAGGCCGCTCTTCGTTTAACCCAACACTTAGCAGCTTAGAACAATATTTCTCTCTCAATCTCAAAGTCGAATTAGGAATTATGTCTACTTTGATCGTAGCTTTGCATTTTTAATTGAGATCATATCATCAGCATGGCGATAAAGCGCGGTACAAAAAATAGCAAAAAGAAAAAGGTAAGCAAAAAGCAGAACAAGATCCTTTGGTGGGCTGTGCGTATCTTTCTCGGCATGGTCGCCTTTAGCTTCCTTTGGGTAATTGCTTTACGTTTTATTAATCCGCCGATCACGTATCTGATGATCAAGCGCGGATTTGAATGGCAAGCGCAAGGCAAAGGTTTTAAGATTGACAAAACTTGGTTGCCTTACGAGGACATGTCTGATAACCTCAAGAAAGCAGCTTTGGCTGGTGAAGATGCTTTTTTCATGACGCATCATGGCTTTGACACCAAAGCCATCGAGCAAGCTATAAAACGTAATCAATCGGGTGATGCACTGCGTGGCGGCAGTACAATCAGTCAACAAGTGGCCAAGAATGTTTTTCTTTGGCCAGCGCGATCTTGGTTTCGCAAAGGCTTGGAAACTTACTTTACTGTCTTGATTGAATTATTCTGGTCGAAGAAACGGATTTTGGAGGTGTATCTCAATGTCATTGAGATGGGACAAGGTGTATATGGTGCTGAAGCTGCATCACATTATTATTATGGTAAATCGGGCAAAAGTTTGAGTCGTAAGGAAGCAGCGCTAATCATCGCGATATTGCCTAACCCACGCAAATGGGATGCACGCAGACCATCAGCTTACGTCAACCGACGTGCAAATAGCATTGTCCGCTACCTCAATCATTACAAGATTCCAGAATAAAAAAAGCCCGCTGTTGCCTGATCTGGAGATCAGGCAACAGCGGGCTAGCTATCTTAGTTTGTGTTGCGTGTTTCTAGCGTTTGTCGACGGTAAGCACGGCCGCTTGATTACCGGCGCTCACATCTACGGTTAGCACATACGTACTGCCCGCTTCTAATGCTGCGCCCGTCGTGATGCCCAAGTTACCAGAATCTCTGCCATTGGTACCATCACCGATAAAAATCAATTCACTTTCGGTACGGATATGTGTGCCACCAAACTCACCGCCCCAACCTTTCTGGTGGAAAAACTTAAAGTTGATGTTATCAGCACGCATGGATTCGCCGCCTACTACCGTTACGCGGTAGCGTTTGTTTCCGATTGGCGCCATACATAATGCTTTTTCCGTTGTCCAACCGACTTGATTAGCCAAGTTTGGTTTTCCGATGCCTTCTCCGATAATCCAAATCGCTCCTGTTCCATCGGTATTTAGCTTCGCTAATTGCCCCGCTTGCATAGCTTCGATAATAAAATATTTACGCACGAAGTCAGCCGTAATACGATAAGTTCCATTCATCGCATCAAAACGATATTCGCCATTTTCCTGACGGATATAATCCGCATCGATCGACCAATCTGCTAAATCCGCAATGCCATCAATGCGCAGCACTTGATCTTTCTGCAATGATAAGTCAGCCGTATACAATTCTTCTCCCGATAACAGAAGATCCACATCGTTGATGCTATAGCTCAAGAATGGTCCTGCTGCATAATTCATCGTATTGAAGGTGATCGGATACACCCCATCAGAAAGGTACGAGAAGGAGATTAGGCTGTTAGTGCCTTGTGTAATTTTATCACCGCTGTAGCCAAATTGCAGCACATTGCCATGCGCACCAAAAGCCGGTGCTTCGATGTAGCCTTTCAATTTCATTGGAAATTCTTTCTCCACCGTATACTGATAAAGCGCCGTTCTACTCATTTCGTGTCGCGTTCCGTCTTCTGCCACCAGCGTAAGGTGCGGATAATCTGGACGTTGCAGCGGCACCGCAATTTGCTCTTCGCTTGTTCCTTTGTTGATGTTTTGCAACACCAATTTGATGGTAGCAGCGCCATTCGGGATTTCGGCATAATATGGCGCAAATAGTTTGCCTTCGTAGCGACCATATTCTTTCGTACGAATAGTCGTTTCCGACACGATTTCGTCCCCGTAATACAAATAGGCTTTTAACGTGGATAAAGGTACACCACTGCCATCGCTGACGTCTACACTAAACTGTAGACTGTCTGCGAAATAGGCTGTTTCATAAGTGGTATGTAGGGTCATTTCTGGACTGCCGTCCATCGCAGATTGCTCTTTCTGGCAGCTTGTGGTCGCCATAAGAGCGATCACGCATCCGATCAAAAAACTATATCTTTTCATACGAATTCTTATTTACTCCATTGGTAAGAAACCACGGAATTGGCTGGTACAATGTGTGTGAAATGCTTATCACCATCACTAAATGTGACCGATGTATCTACCGAATTGCTGTTGGCCAATACAATCGCAAAGCTATTATCCGGATTGCGGAATGCGCTATGTATGATCCCCTCTGGCGTTTTTCCTTTTGAACCAATGCGAACCGCACCTGATTTCACCACAGCCGAAAGATGACCTACGACGAAGTAATGCGAGTTTTTCTTGATAGTACGGTAATCCGAGTCAATATCTACCGCACCATAGCAAGTAAGACAACCGCCTTCACGCGTCGGGCCGCGATCCGCATCCAACATCAAGTTCCACACGATTACACCGCGGCTCCAGTTGTTGATCGTTCCTAAGCCAACTTCACGCATATCGGCGATTAACTGCGTACTCAACACATTTCCGTTGTTCCACGTACCGATCGATGTTTCAGAAAAGATCAATTCTTTGTCTGGTGCTTTGGCATGAATATCCAACAACTCACTGCGATCGCCACCATAGTTATGATACGCCGCTCCCGCAATGTATTGCGACGCTTCAGCATCTTCATAGATGCGGACTGGGTAACTTTGCTGATCGGCCATATTATCATAGTTGTAGTTATGATCGTAGGCATAGATCTTCGTTTGCAAGCCTGCACCGCGCAATTTAGGGCCTAAAGCTTGCTTGATGAAATCGCGCTGCTCTTCCCACTTCATCACCATCGAAGCAGAATTCAAGTGATTCAATGGCTCGTTTTGTGGCGTGATGGAATGGATACGAATGCCTTGTGCTTCCATGGCTTGAATCCATTTTACGAAGTACGTTCCATAATCTTGGTAATGCGCTGGATTAAGGTGTCCACCTGTCCAAGATGTGTACGGAGCACGCTCTTGCAGGTTATTGACCTTCATCCAAAGTGGCGCTGTCCATGGCGAACCCATCACTTTGATATCTGGGTTGATCGCCAAGATCTCCTTCATCACGGGGATTACATATTCTAGTTCTTCTTTTTGCAAAGCAAAATTCTCGATGCCCGGTTTGTCATTCAGCGTGTATTCGCTAAGCGAAAAGTCTGAACAGCCAATGGCAATACGCACATAGCTCTGTCCCATTCCTTCGGTAGTCGAGAAGGTTTCTTTCAAGAACTTCGTACGATCTGCCGCAGACATTTTTAATAGGTTGTACGCCGAAGATCCGGTGATGGCTGCGCCAAAACCATCCATGGTCTGGTAAGTTTGCTGCGGATCTAAGAATAAGGTATTAGGCGATAGATTGTCATTCGCACTAAAATTGAGGTACGTTTTCTTGAATTCCTGAATACGGTATCCGGAGGTTACGTATAAGGTCACATCGCCAGAAGTGGGCTCGGGCTCTGGCATCATTTCGGTGAATGAACTCTCCGAACCACAGGAAAGCATCAGCAGAAATCCTAAAGAAAATTGTAGCATCATATGTCGTTTTATCATGGTTATCATTATTTATGGGTTAATAGCCTGGGTTTTGGTTTAGCTTTAAATTCTGATCCAATACGCCTTGCGGAATAGGCAATAAGTAGGAATCGCTACCGAAAGAATATACCTGCGGACGGCGACCGGTATCGCGACCGTATACGCTATTCATCACTTCTTCTACCTTTTCCCAGCGCACGAGGTCAAACCAACGTTCGCCTTCAAAAGCCAATTCTAGGCGTCTTTCTTTCATCAGAGCTTGTAGCAATTGATCGCGATTGTTGCGCACCGCAGCAGGCAATACGGGTAAATCAACGCGTTGTCTTACTTGGTCGATGATCGCTGCAGCTTCGGTCAGGTTCGCAGACGGCCCGAGTAACAACGCTTCTGCTTTCAGCAACAGGATATCCGCATAGCGGTATTTGATAATGCTATTGAATGCCGAACGCGTTTTGAACATGAATGGGTAATTGTTGGATGGGTAATAGTTGCTCCAACCCGCCGCATAATACACCACCGATTCGCGGAAGCGTACTTCATCATTCTCCGCTTGGAATACACGAATCAAATCGCGCGATGGCGTGATCCATTTGGCCCAGGAGAATTGATTATTGTAGTTGGACAAATCACGACCCAGCATCCAAGTGACCCAATTGCCGCTACCGGCAAAGAATTGTGCTTCTAAGATCGATTCGCGTGTATTGCGCATTTTGGCATCGGTATTATTGGCATTCATGCCAAATAGGTTGCTAAAATCTTCTTCCAAACCGAAGCCATCTGCGGCAAGCTGATCCGCATATTGTACCACTTTTGCATAATCGCGTAATGGTTTTTCGGCGTACACTTTCGCTAACAATGCTCTAGCAACTGATTTGGTAAACAGCGTTTTGTTGGCTGGATTATTGGCAGGGGCATACTCTACGGCTTCCAATAGATCCTTTTCAATTTGCTGATAGACTTCTTCGGTCGTATTTTGATCAGGGAAGTAATCATTGTATACATCGGTAATATTTTCGGAGGTAATGTCGCGACCTTCGATCGTAACGACTGGCACATTGCCCCAAATACGCACCATATCGAAGTACACCATGGCACGAAAGATCTGTGCCTCGGCTTTGTATTGTCTGCGTTCTGCACTAGTCAATGACGCGTCGGTTACCGAGTCGATATTTACGATCAATCGGTTGGCTCTCGCCACATCCACCATATAACGATCCCAATCTCTGCCCAATACCGAGTTGGCGCCATCTATAGCATTGTTCTCGAAAGGTAATACCTCTGCGCCCGTCGTGCCGGCATACGCATTATCCGAATGACTTTCGGCAAGCAGCAACAAGTCCAAATACCAATGTTCTTGTCGGTCGCGCATTTGCTGGTAGATGGTTTGCAAATGACTAAGCACCGCGGCTTTGTCTCTGAACACCACCTCGTTTCCTTTTTCGTCGATTCCCTCGGTCACATCAGAATAGCTATCCAACGGATCAAGCCCTAGAGAGCAGCTGCTGGTTACCAACACACCTGCCAGTAGGATTATCGTATATATTTTCTGTATCATCAGATTTATGTTTTATGCCAATTAAAAATCAATGTTTACACCAAGCACGTACGACTTTGTCTGCGGATATGTTCCCCAGTCAATTCCTTGTACTGCACCACTATTTCCCCACTGATTTACTTCTGGATCCATACCGCTATAGTTGGTCCAAGTCAATAAGTTGGTCGCCGAGATAAAAGGCTGCAAGCGCGTGATACCCATGCGTGTCAATTTATCTGCTTGAATATTGTACGAGAAGGATAGGTTTTTCAGACGAAGGAAACTGCCATTTTCAATAAAGTAAGTCGAATTACGCATAGTGTAATTTGCCCGTGGCACATCTGTAATTTGGCCTGGCACTTGCCATCTGTCCAATACGCGTGTGGACTGGTTTTTACCATCGTACATACCTTCCATCTCCATACGCGAAGCATTGAAAATATCATTGCCATACGATCCTTGTAAGAACACGGATAGATTGAAACCTTTGTAGCTGAAATTGTTGGTCAGACCGAAAGTAAACTTAGGATTCGGATCGCCGATAAACGTACGGTCGCTCGGTGAGATTCTGCCATCTCCATTCAAATCACGGTAGATCATATCGCCCGTTTCAGGATCAACCCCATCGGCGATATAGCCAAAGAAACGACCTAAAGGTTGTCCTGGAGTATTACGAACTACAGGTTCATTCACCACTTCGGAGGTATTCGCTGTGTTGTAAATCTGTTGCAATTCCAATTTCTCTAGGCGGTTTCTGTTGAACGAGATGTTGAAATCTGTTGTCCACATAAAATTCTGTACCAGGTTGCGACTGCTGACATTGAATTCCATACCGCGGTTCAGCATTTCGCCTTCGTTTCTCACTAAAGAGTTCGCTACCGAAGCTCCGGCTGGCAGCGTTACATACATCAACATATCGCGGGTGTACTTGTGGTACAAGTCAAAATTCACCGTCAATCGGTTGTCGAAACCCGTAAAGTCAATACCCAAGTTGGTCTGCGTGGTAGTTTCCCAATTCAAATCTCTTGTTCGAAGATTCGCCTGATTGATTAGCGGCAAAGCATTTTCGCGACCAGTCTCAAACCAAGGTTGGCGCTGGATATTGTACAACTGCAAGTAAGCATAATCTCCTACGCCCGATTGGTTACCCGTTTGTCCCCAGCCACCGCGGATTTTCAAATCATTTAGCCAAGACACGTCAGCCAGAAAATCTTCAGCTGATAATCTCCAAGCGGCCGACATGGATGGGAATACACCCCAACGATAATCCGGATGTAGTTTGGAAGACCCGTCTGCACGTATATTTCCGGTTACGATATATTTACCATCGTAATTGTAGGTAGCTCGCGCAAAGTAAGATATGATCGCCCATTGCGAAGCGCCCGTTCCAGTATTATTCCAAGCGATCTTGTTTGCCGCATTTAATGTCTGGATGTAATCATTGATGAAGTGTGAACCATTGATCCAGCTGTTTTGGTATTGCGAGCTCGTCCATGAACTTCCGGCCATTGCTTCAATCTGGTGTTTGTCGAAACGTTTGTTATAATTCAATACATTGTCGAACGTCAGCACGGTATTCATATTACGCGAGTCCGAAGCGTTACCAAATTGAGTACGCCCCCACTGGGTCGTGATTGGATCTAAGAAAGTGGTCGTCAATCCATTTCTGCGGTCGATCGCGAAAAGCGATTTAAACGTTAGATCCGGCGTAAACAAGATCGTAGCGCTACCGGATCCTACTAAGCGGTTTTCACGCGTTTTGTTGTTACGCGTGCGCTCCATATTCTCCAGCGGATGAGTGATATTGCCCACACCGTAGAAGTTGTTATAGTATTGCCTCGGAAAATCTGGATTCCAGATTGGCGCATAGGTCGGCGTATTGATGACCGATAGAATCACACCACCGCGATTAGCGCCTGTACCGCTGATAATACCATTATCAGTATTGTCCGAATAGCTCACGTTCGCATTAATCTTCAACCAATCGCGTACATTGTTTTCAATGTTTGCGCGGAAGTTATAGCGTTTGAAAAATGCCGTGTTTAACACTCCTTTCTCGCCCAAATAACCACCAGAAAGGTGATAGCGCAATTTCTCGGTGCCATCAGAAATCGATAGCTGATAGTTTTGTGTCAAGCCATTTTTATAGGTTTCGTTGAACCAATCTGTCTGATCGGTAAGACCAGATGGCACATTGACTACACCAATCTCTTGTTGCAAATCGCGGTATTGTGCCGCGTTGAGCACATCAATGCGGCTGGTGACTTGATTGATTGTTCCTAAGGCATTCAAAGCGATCTTCGCTTGGCCAGCGCGGCCTTGTTTGGTGGTGATTAGGATTACCCCATTCGCTGCGCGTGAACCATAGATCGCTGCCGAAGATGCATCTTTCAATACCTGCATATCCACAATATCGGTGGGCGCTAAAAAGTTGATATTATCTACGGGAACATTATCGACAACATACAATGGATCATTGCTTCCGTTAAAAGACGTAGCTCCACGAATACGAATGGATGTTTGTCCGCCAGGCGTACCGCTGGTTTGCACGACCGATACTCCGGCCGCTCTACCTTGGATCGCTTGTGCAGCCGATACGATCGGACGCTCTTCCACATCTTCTAATGATACAGAAGAAATCGCCGTGGTTACATCTTTACGTTTGACCGAGCCGTAGCCGATCACGACGATATCTTCTAATGCTGTCTCGCCAACCGCTAGTGTGATCGTCATCATATTGCCGGAAATCGGTAATTCTAATGATTGGAATCCCATAGCAGTGACAGATACGCGTGCAGAATTTCCGGGACTGGTAAAACGGAAATTACCGGTTTCATCTGTACTGGTCGATCTGCCGCCAGGCAGCAAAGAAACGGTAGCACCTGAAATGCCAGAACCATCTGCCGCGGATACGACCCGCCCTTCCAATGCCGGACGATCCTGCGCCTGCACGGAAAGGAAGATCCATATCCCAATAAAGGAAAGAATAAGTCTTGTTACTTTGAACGATAACATAAGTATGAATTAAATGGTCTTGTAGTTTATAATATGAAAAGCTTGTGTTACCACTTCCCTTTTCTGGTTATGACAAAGGTATCCACAAAAGGAGGCAGATATTACCTATTGAGTGAGTAGTATTCTCAAAAAGTAACCAAAAGTAAATTTTAAATAATTAATTATCAGATATTTAACAAATTATGACTCAGCAAAAAAGTAACCTGATATTATCGCGAAGAAGTGGTATTCAGCTCTTCATTGCCGATATTCATGAGTAGTTTTTCAAATTGATCTTTGTCGCCGGCCACCTTATTTCTGGTCTTCACCCGATAGTTGTACACGGTACGTAGCGAGTAACGTAGGAAGCCTGCAATCTTCGCATTATCGGTAATGCCGAGGCGAATCAGCGCATAGATGCGCAACTCTGAGTTGAGGTGTTCGTTGTCCTTCAACACAATCTGCTCTTCGGGCAATAGCAGTTTGTTGAATTCGGCCACGAAGGTGGGGTACAGATTGATGAAGATAATGTCGAAGTTGGTGTACAGATCTTCCAACTCCGCTTTGAGGTAATCGTTGGATTGCAATTCCTTTTTCAGATCTCGCGTATCTTGTTGCACGACTTTTTTTAAAATCTCTTTGCGCATCACATCCATCTTGTGGATGTAGGTGGAGCAGATATCGAAAAACTGCGCAATGTAGGCTTCCTTAATATGATCAGACTCCTGCAATCGGGTGTTGGACGAAAGGAGTTGGAGATTGAGCTCCCGCAATTGATCATTGGTCTGATCCAATGCTTTTCGAACTCGCCGCAGGCGAATCATTTGTCGGTAAATGAATAGCACACCGCCCAGCAGCACGACAGATAGTAAGCTGATGGCGATCAACAGCTGAAGTAGCTGTTGTTGTTGTTCTTTCTCTTTGTCGATAAATGCAGCGTGGATGATAGGATAAAATGTGGAACTTTCGATAGTTCGGAATCGCACATTGCTGAATACCGCATCATTAATAGCGCGTTCTATATACAATCGTGCGCGATCTACATCGCCTTGCTCATAATAGCTCAGCGCAAGACTTTGCATAGACGCATTATCGCGAATCACATTTTTGATATCGGCAATGCCCGACATAGCAAAATAAGCCGTTTGTGCTTTCATATCACCGGTTTCACGATAGATCAATCCTAGCAAATAGGTAATCAAAGCACGATCTTGGTGCGCATCATCCAAGCTATCGCACAAGCGATGCAATACCGGCTTGGCCGCGGCATAATCTTTGGCATACACCGTTTTAGTAACCCACGCTACCTGATACGGGAGCGATTGCTGATCCATAACAGAAAGCATGGAATCGCGGTAACGCTCGCTTTCCTGAAAATACGCCCGATTGTTACTGCTCAAGCCATAATTACTGTAGAAGGTCAGCATGGCTTGATAATAGCGCTCGGCTAAGTTTTGAGGTACTCCGCGTTGAGATAAATCGTCCAGCAGTTTTTTGGCTTCGACAAATTTACCTCCAGCCGATAACAGCGTAGACATCGCAATCTGCGATTCTTGTCGCTTAAATTCGTCTTCCAATTTTTCGGCGATGGCTACATTCTGCTTCATGTACAGCGCCGCAGAATCGATCTGATATTTCCGATAGGCTTCGTATAGGCGTGTATTATAATCGTACTGCTTGGACAGGTCATTGCCAGCGCGCGATAGATCCTGCTGAATAGCTTGAATATGCTTCTTCTTGATGGCTTCATAATGATCGGCACGCAGCATTACTTCGTCTAGCGCCGCTTGTATAGAGTCTAGGTTTTGACTTTTTGCCTGTCCGACAAAAAGCAGTATAAAGAAAATAAACCCAAACCCTTTCATGGCTATTCCGCTGTTTTTGTCCAATCGTTCATTCCCCCAAAATACACTTTCAGGTTCGTAAATCCTTTCGCTTGCAAGAAGGAAGATGCAATCGCTGCGCGATCACCACTTTGACAATAGAGCGCAATAGGACGCTCTTTTGAAATTTGCGTCAATTGTTTAGACATCGTACCGACAAATACATGTTGTGCCCCGTCTATATGTCCTTTTTTATATTCATCGGCATTGCGCACATCCAGCAATTGCAAGTTCGGTTCGGTATCAATCAATTGCTTCAGCTGCGCTTTATCGACTACTTCGGTCTTGGCTGTTGCTAGTGATGCTATCTCAGATGGTTCAATAAATCCTGCGACGTGATCCATACCAATGCGCATCAGTTTGCGAAGCGCGTCTTCCAGCTTGCTTTCTGTGATGATTAAGACAATAGGTTGCTCATAATTCAGCATCCAACCACTCCAAGTCGCAAAAGAATTATTAAGCTGTATGTTCAACGTCTTCGGCACGTGAGCTGCTGCAAATTCAAGCTTATTGCGCACATCTACTATTTGCGCATCTTGCTTTTGATACGTTTCGAATTCTTCTAAGGAAAGTTTGGGTATTGCAGGCACTTCTAGTAGCAAAGGGCGTTCGCCTTTGTTGCGCATCTTCATTTCTTTGAAATAAGTCGGCGCTGCCGGTTGTCCATCCAGTAATCTTTTAACGAAGTCTACTTCACTGGATTCTTCCAAAGCCCAATTCCGCAATTTCTCATATCCAACTGTACTATTCGGCACCGCACCTAAAGCTTTTCCGCAAGAAGAACCCGCACCGTGGCCTGGCCACACCTGCACAAAACCTGGCAGGTTGACAAAACGTTGCAAGGAAGCGTACATCTGGGCTGCGCCCCATTCTTTTGTTCCGGCGATTCCAGCAGCCACTTCCAATAAATCTGGCCGTCCAACATCACCCACAAATACAAAATCGCCAGTGAAGATCATCACTGGATGAGTGGTAGCAGGATGATCAATGAGCAGTAAGCTAATACTTTCTGGGGTATGACCCGGAGTATGAAGTATTTCAAACGTCAGGTTGCCCAACGTAATGACATCACCATGTTTCAAGCCGTGGTGTGGAAATTGATATTGCCAGTCGGCTCCGCCTTCATCCGAAAGATACATGGTAGCGCCTGTAATAGCGGCCAGCTCCCGCGTTCCGCTCAGGAAATCGGCATGAATATGTGTCTCCACTAATTTGGTAATTCGGAGATTATTTTGCTTCGCAATCTCCAAATAGGTATCTACATCTCGCTTAGCATCGATCACGATCGCCTCACCATTGACTTGACAACCTATTATATAACTGGCCTGTGCCAGACTCTTATCATAAACCTGCTGAAAAAACATACCAGATTCCCTTAATTATAAAACCATTTCTCTAACAAATATATAGATGCCCATGCATAGTACAAACCATCCAAAGCCTACCTTCAACTTTTGACCATCGATTTCTTTTGCAATCCTTGCTCCAATAAAAATACCCAGGATGGATAGAAAGGAGAAGAGTAGTAATAAGGGCCAATTGATGGGATGATCATCGATCTCCCAATAACCCAAAAATCCTATCAAGGAATTAAAGGCGACAATAAACAACGAAGTGCCAATGGCACGCTTCATCTCCATTCGAGCGGAAACTACCAAGGTGGGGATAATCAAAAATCCACCGCCAGCACCGACCATTCCGGTTACCAAACCCAGAACAATGCCCTTGAAGAATACAGTGACGTAATTGAATTGCTGATGTTGCACAAAATCCTCTTGTGGCCGATTGCGAATCATGGAAAACGATGCCAACAACATCACCAATGAAAATAATACCATCACAAAAGTTTCTTTGGGCAACGCGCAGAGCGTATTCGCAAATAATACGTCTGGAATACTGGGCATGATGAAGGTACGCGTCGCTAACACCATGAAGATGGAAGGAATACCAAAATACACGACGGTCTTATAATCGACCATGCCCTCAAACGCCTTACGTAGTCCACCGACCAAAGCACTAGCCCCGACAATAAACAGGGAATACGCCGTGGCCGTAAGCGGATCGATTCCAAGGAAATAGACTAAAATCGGTATCGTTAATATTGATCCTCCGCTACCAATAAGACCCAATGAGACCCCAATTAAGATAGCTAGAGCATAGGCGAAAAACTCCATCATCGAAGGCGAAGTTATTTCTTTTTTGCGCAATCAACTAATTAACTATCAAATATTTAAAATGATAAACTATATAGATTTGGTGGGGTAAAAATTAATCTAGCAGGTTGGTCCATCTTCGCAAGGATTCAATCGCTGACTTTCTTCCGAAATCCAAAGAGACTTTTACGTTCGTTCTCAAAATAATATAGCATATGATATTTTATACAATATTGAAATTAATAAAATTAAATATATATCTTTATTAAAAATAAAATTAATTTATTATGAAAAAATTAAAATCAAAATCTAGAACTCTAATTCTTGCAAGCATTTTATGCCTGTGTGGATTGAGCATCATTAATCTCGGTTTTTCAAGATTTACTGATCATAACGAAAAATTGACTTCACGATTTAACCTAAGCAAAACTGATGCTCAAAGCTTATTTCGACAGATAATGTTTAGTAAAGGGGAGATCGTTGATTTCGTCCCAATACTACAAGATAGAAACGAAAAACTTAATAAGTTAGATAAGAAAGCTATCTTAGAGATTGCAAGAATTGAAGACTTTGTTGTATCGAGAATAATGACGACCAATGTCAATTTTTTTCATGAATTTAAGGAAGCGATGATATCTAAAAATCATCTTTCAATTAAAGAAAAGTTGATTGAATCACGCGACCTAATAATAGATGCTGGAAAATATTTAAATCCACTTCCTAGTGCCAGCCTAGATACTTACGAGAACTTAAAAAATGAAGCAAATTCTAATGAGCTGACTAATCCTTTATTTGGAAAAATTAGAAGCGAAGAATGTTTTAGACCTGAAAGTACAACACAACCTTTTGCTGGTGAGGCTGGCTTATCATTCGTTTATGATTCTGTGGTTGTTGTAACGTCAGTATTTTTCCTTGAACAAGAGATGGAAGTGATGGCACTTGACTCCAAGCCTCTTGAGCTTGATCAACTAGTAAAGAGTATTACTAATATTTAAGGCCAAGTGCGAAGGCTATGCATTTCCTGAACATTTGATATTCAATTAATATATCAATAAATTATTTGGTAGTGAAGCATAGTTGCTAGCGCTTCATCTTAATATAGTATCACATTATCCCTTTCAAATATTTAAGTTTCGTTTCAGCGAAGCCTTATCATGGAGGTAAGGCTTCATAATTATCTTTACTTGACAATTCATCGCTATTACTTAAATTAGATTGTAAGTGTCCCCAAAAAACAGACAGCTTAAAACTGAACTACAATGTTTAAATTTAAGTTGAAAATGAAGAAGACACGTTTTACAGAAACCCAGATTGTCCGTGCCCTTAAAGAGGGTGAAGAAGGACGTAGAGCAGAAGATATCTGTCGGGAACTAGGTATTAGCAAGGGCACTTTTTACAACTGGAAAAGCCGCTACGGAGGCATGGAAGTATCGGATGTGCAGCGTTTAAAAGAACTGGAGGAAGAGAATTCTCGTCTTAAAAAGATGTTTGCTGATTTGAGCGTTAATCATGAGATTTTAAAGGAGGTCATCACAAAAAAAGGCTGGGGCTCCGGGAACAAAAACAGTTAACCCAGGAACTAATCTTGGA
>NZ_QDKG01000005.1 GCF_003076635.1 Sphingobacterium corticibacter
AACTTGTATAGTTCAAGCAGGATTATAAAATTGCAGTGTACAGTACAATTAGGATTAACAAATAGCATGTATAACCAATTCAGGATTTATTAAGCAACCTGTATAGGTATTTTAGGATAAGACACTTCAATCTCCGAGTCATTAAAACACCTATTCTTATCCTTAAATTCTAAAACCTGGAAGAGCTTGGAAAGTGTGGTTTTCCCTGAATAATTCCAACCGTAGACTAAGTTTTTCTTCTTGAATTCGTCAATCCCACCCCAAGTATAATTTTGGTAAATCCCGAAGCGCTTTAACTTATTAATTTTTGTTATCATAATTTTTGGTTTGAAAAAAATGAACGTTGGTAAGTATACTTGCTTTTAGATATCCAACAGTAGCAGGGTATGTTCATTTAATCATGATTAAATTGATAGCTAATAATACTCCTTTATATACTCATACGCCCGTTGAAACAGCATTTCATTCTTATGAAGTTGGTATTTCAGCAATGCTTTTCGTAATGATTTCTGTATTTCTCTTTCCCCAGCCGCTGTTGTTTGCCAACCTGGGAATCGAACGACACGCACGATATCGTCGATATCTTTGACGATGCGTTCTACGACAGCTGGTGTTTCGTCTGTTTTAAGCTCTACGAATAACTCTGTCAATGCAGCTTGTGGTGTCTTCTGCAACAATTCTGCCTCATAATCTTTCTCCGCTTGAAGGGTATCTTTTGCAAGCTTACACAGCTCTTTAACAAACTCAATGGAGGTAATTAATCCTTGTTCGGCTTTTGCTCGTAAATCTTCCAAGCGCTCACTCAGTTTTCGAAACTTAGGATCTCCACTATGCTTTTTAAATCGATGGACAAGGATTTGTTCGATTTTCTTAGCATCTTTTGAATCCGTACTATTGAAGATGCTATCAATCACATCGGCATCTAACACAAATTCTTCCAAATCATGCACGTCACCAACGGTGATATTTTCATGAATCAATCGCGTCGTTTCAGCACCCAAAGTCAACCAAAGCAATTTACCCGTATGGTCAGAAGCTGGTTTTACAGATGCATATATTTGTGACAACCATCGGTAATCTGCCTGATAAGGATCTAATATGCGATCAGGTGAAAGCGATTCCCAGACGTTCATCAACAGTTTGAAATCGTTTGCGAAGGCATCTTTGAGTTCGTCTGTACGAATCGCATTTTGAGCAGCTTCCAAACCTTCAAACCCTTCCAGAGAATGGTCTACACCATCAAAATGAGCAAGTGCATTGTTTATCAATTTTGGAAATTTATCTTTAAGCTCATTCAAATTTGTGACAATTGATTGCATCGTTTTGTCATCAAATTGCAAAGCCTTTGCAGCATCATCAAAAATTCCGAAGTAATCTACAATTCTTCCAAAATACTTATTCGGATAGAGTCTGTTTGTTCTACAAATCGCCTGCAATAATGTAACATCCTTGATTGATTTATCCAAATAAAGTGTCTGTAATATGGGCGCATCAAATCCAGTCAAAAGCTTTGCTGTAACAATGATGAATTTTAGTGGTGATTCGGGTTTGTTAAATTCTTCAACAACTTTCTCTTGCTGCGATTTATCCACGGCCCATTTATCTTTAAACTCTTTCTTATCGTTCGCTGTGGTTGAAATAACGACCTTGCTTGCTCCCTCTGGAAAATATTTATCTAGTTCCTCCTTGTATTGTACGCAAGCATATCGATCTGGTGTCACGATCATCGCTTTAAAACCATGAGGCTCTACTTTTTCCTTGAAATGCTTGGCTATATCGGCTACAATTTTGCCTACACGTTCAGGTGCTTTTAGAAAGGATTCCATACGCGCCGACTTTTTATTGAGCAAATCAGCATCTTCGTCTGTCAATTCCGAAGCTGATTTTAGTGCTTCAAAGGCTTCATCCAATAACTCCTGATTTAGATGTACATCTACTAGTCGAGGCTCGAAATGTAATGGCAATGTAGCACCATCCCGAATAGAATCTTGGAAGGTATAGCGAGATAAATAGCCGCCATTATCGGTTTCGGACCCAAAAGCCCAAAAGGTATTTTTGTCCGCTCGATTGACCGGCGTCCCCGTTAGCCCAAACAAGAACGCATTTGGTAAAGCTGCTCGCATTTGCCGACCCAAATCGCCCTCCTGAGTACGGTGGGCTTCATCAACCAATACAATAATGTTTTCTCGTATGTTCATATCGGGTTTGGCATCCCGGAATTTATGAATCATGGAGACGATAATCTTCCGAGTGTCGCGTTCCAATAAATACTGCAATTCACTTATGTTCTCCGTTGTCACAACATTCGCAATATCTGCGGCATTGAATGTACCCGATATCTGCGTATCCAAGTCTGTACGATCTACCAAGATCAGAACAGTGGGACTTTTTAAAGCCGCTGTATTCCGTAGCTTTTGTGCAGCATAAACCATTAGAAATGATTTACCCGACCCTTGAAAATGCCATATCAATCCTTTCTTAACTTGTCCATCTAATACACGTTCGACAATTTTATTGGCCCCTTCGTATTGTTGGAAGCGTGGCAAGATCTTAACTAGCTGCTTCTTATTGTTGGTACTGAACAGACTAAAATTCTTCAAAATATCCAATAAACGATTAGGCTTTAGCAAATCGTTCATCTCCGTAGCTACATCACCAATCCAAAAAAACTTACTAATGCGATCTTTGTTTAAATCCATTCGCCAAGGCCCCCAAAATTGTAATGGGGTTCGAATCCCACCATAGCCAAAGGATTTTCCTTCGGTAGCAAAATTGAGGATATTGGGCACAAACAATTGCGGAACTGTATTCTCATAAACGTCTACAATCTCATGAGCACCATCTAACCAAGATATAGATGGCCGAATAGGTGTTTTGAGTTCACCCACAACGACTGGTATACCATTAATAAACAGAACTATATCTGGAATTTTAGTTTCTAGCGCATAGACACGCAATTGATTGGTGACAACGAAATCGTTATTTTCGATATTATCGAAATCAATTAGATTAATAGGTATATGCTGATTATTTTCTCCAAAGGGCATAGACTCATCTCCACACATCCATTTTTGAAATGCTTGATTGGCACGCACTAAACCAATTTGTCCAACCGAAAGTAATATCGTCCGTAGTTTATAAATCACTTCTTCCGCTAAACCTGGATTCTCTGCTATAGCGGGATTCAATCTTTGGAGTGCATCTATTAAGCGATCTTCTAACAAAACTTTACTGACATCGCGTCTTAAATCCTGCGGAGCGATATACTGCCAAGAAGCACCATAACTAGTAGGTTCTCTTAAGACACTGATCTTACTTAGTTCAACACCAGATAACTGCTTGATCACAAAGGCTTCTACGGTATTACTTTCGTTAAACATCTTAATTTGGTTTATCTCTTTTATATTTTGATATATATAATTACATTTTGATATATGTAATATAGTGTATAACTTTGTATTGTTCTTTACCATTGGTAGGGAATCTACAAAGGTCTTAAACGTTGAACCAGCTAATCAACGTTTTTTTTATTTTCCAAAATCAGGGCTTTCTAATATTTTCCCTAAATTCTGTTCATCATCTACTTCATAAGCTGTAATAAATCTTGCTTTTTTAGATCCAAAAATGATAATAACCACAATATAATTTCCTTTTACCAAAGTAACTCTCCGGCTATTGTTGTAGGACTTTGATTGAGCATCCCATCCTACTTTTAATACGGCATCTGGATCTCGCAAAGCTTCTTTTATCCAATAAATTTTTTCTAATCGATTATACGATAGTATCGATTTGTCTTTTTTAAATCGATTGGCGCTTTCATAAAAACAATGGTCAAACATGTTGCTGTAGAATTGAACTAATATTCCATCAAATGTTTGTATATCAGTTTCGCAATATTCTACACGCCATATTTCCCTCAATGCTTCTTCGGTCATTTCGTATGGCTTAATCTTTTTATAAGCCATCACCAACCTCCTTGAAGATTTATTTTAAAGACATTAAACTTTTCTTCAGCTTTCGCTGTTGGCACAATCTCTTTATCTAAATATTTTTGTTCTACGTAATTGATTAATTGCTCCTTAGCAGAACCCGATTTATATTGACGATTAAATCTAGCGGTTGCCATACCTGTCAATACATCTGCCAACTGAATACCCAATGACTGATCAGATGGCAATCCTTGCACCTGTGTAATGTCAGAAGTATAATTAGAATTGTCAAGTGCTTTCTCTAGCTCTTTTAATCTTCCTTTATTTCTATTTATTTTCAGATCCACAAATACGGCATATTCATTAAAATCATATATCCAATGTTGTAAAAGCTGATAGTAGAATTTATAAAAACTCAATTCTGCGTCTGCATTATGAAAACGAATGTTGTCCACTTTCTGAGCCTCAACCAGGATAACACGAAAACGGACATAGTTTGCGTTAAAGAAAAAGTCGATCACTTCCTTATATAAATCTAAATAAGCGGGTGACACCTTTTGCCATTTCAGCTCTCCGTGAATATTGTATCTGTTTTTAATAGCACCAATACCTTCTTTCAGCGTAGCACGTTGATCCGCTGGAATCCATATCCCACCTATCCCCGTATATGAATGAGCTTCTTTGTTGCTCAATGCCTCTAGACCGCTTTCGTCACAATATATCTCAAATTTCATACGCTTGAGGTTTAAAAGATTTGATTGATCAAGGCTTTTTGCAAAGTTTTGGAGGATTGTAATTTGGACTTACTTTCATTTTTAATGATTTCTATTGCTTCGATCTGCGCCATAAACTCAAATAAAAAAGTCGTATTTGGAATATTAATATATCTATTTAAAGCATCATCTCTATTTAGCCCAGGAACTGCTGTTGCTATAACATCTCTTTTGAAATCAATTGATTTTAAAAGATAATAAACCGCCCTAATTGGGTACGATTTATAAGCTTCACAAACAGTTACATAATAAGCTGTATCTATTACCCAAAAATCATTTGGAACCCAAATGATTTCTCCAGCATTACCTTTTCTCCCTACAACAATTCCAGGGCCTTCAGCCATAGAAATATTATGTGTTCCTTGTATACCTGAGGAACTTACTACTGAAAAACTACCCTCAACTCTTTCTGAATCTTTCAGAGCCTTGCCATAATTCAATTTTATAAAGTCTCTTAATAGAACTAGCTCCCCTGACTTAACCAGAGAATTTCTTTTCAACCTAATAAATTCCTCCAACTTCTCCAACACCTCCAAATCTTTTTCAATCACCTCGTCCATAGCCCATAACAAATCGGCTAATTCCGCTTGTTGTTCTTTGGGAGGGAGAAGGAATTCATAGTTGGCAAGATCTTTAAACTTAACTCTCGGCGATAATCCTCCTGCTGAATGCTTGACTGCGTAATCAAAGAATTTCTCATTGTGAATAACAAAAGGTAAAATTCGCACATTCAGTTTATCATTGGCACGCATTACCGTAATATCTCCAGAGCAAACCCCATCAAAAGAAGCTTGTGCTGCTTTCTTTAAATAAGCTCTTCTTCGTCCGAATAAAACATCATCAGACCTAAATACTTTGGTAAATGTGGTATCCGTATCAATAGAAAAAGAGCTTCTAGATGCACATCTCCTGATTCAATATGCTCCAATCCCACAATATGCTCAAAACCTTCTGCAATAATATCTTTTGCCGTTTCTTTAGGCTCAAAAACAACATCGCCTAAAGACACTTTTTCCCAATTATCTTTGTTTATTTTAAACTCCATTCTCTATTAGCTTTTAAATAATTGGGTCATTGAATTTGATAACGCTTTACTCGATGATATCCAATCTTGATAATCAGTTGAAAAATCACTTCGTTGCTCCACACGGGTTAAATCATCAGGTCGTACATATAAACTAATAGATAAATTCCCTTTGTTTGTATTTAAAACTGTATCGCTATTTACTATGACTGCAAAATCGTCAATTGTGTCATACTTCTTATAGGCATTGAATATTTTTTCAACATGCTGATCCGACAAGAAACTCATTGTTTTTTCATTTTTAACTTCCTTAACTGCATTTACAAACAGAATTTTCCCATTCTTCTTTTTAGGTTTGTCATTATTCGTAATCAACAAACAAGCTTCCATAGGTGAATTATAGAAAAGATTTGGCCCTAAACCTATCACAGCCTCGACAACATCACTCTCAATCATTTTTCGACGCATCTCCGCTTCGCTATCTCGGAACAATATACCATGTGGCCAAAGCGAAATAGAGCGGCCATTTTTAATATCTAGCGATTTCTGTATATGCTGTTGAAAAGCGTAATCCGCACATCCTTGTGGTGGTGTTCCCCAAAGATTACGCCCCCAAGGGTCATTCATAAATGCATTACGATCCCAGGACTTAATGGAATACGGTGGATTGGCCAAGATGACGTTGAATGTTTTGAGTTGGTCATTTTCAATCAGTCCTGGATCTGCTAGGGTATTGCCACGCACGATTTTAAACTCTTCTATTCCGTGCATAAACATGTTCATACGCGCTATCGCAGACGTAATCAAGTTGATCTCTTGTCCATATAATTTTAGGTTACGATATTCCTTTCCTTCTTCTTTCAAATGCAGAGCACAATTCAACAATAAACCTCCTGAACCGCAGGTGGGATCGTACACCGATTCGCCCGGTTGCGGATCCATAATCTTAGTCATCAGCTTGACAACAGTTCGGTTGGTATAAAACTCCGCTGCAGTATGGCCGCTGTCATCCGCAAACTCCTTGATCAAATACTCGTATGCATTGCCCAATTTATCGTCGGATACGGTAGCCAGATTGAGCTTATGTTGCGAGAAGTGCTCAATAAGATTAATCAGGGTCTCATCAGATAAACGATTTTTATTGGTCCAGCTCGCATCTCCAAATATTCCATCCAATGCGTCAGGATTCTCTTTTTCGATACTACGCATCGCTTGCTGAATGGCCATACCAACGTTGGAGGTGGTTTCGCGCACATCATTCCAATGCGCCCCCTTTGGAATTTGAAAACGATGATTCTCGGCAAAGGCTGCAAATTCTAGATCGCCATCTGAATCAGCTAAAGCCTGCTGAAATTCTTCATCGTAGACATCGCAGATCCGTTTGAAGAATAATAGCGGAAATATATATTGTTTGTAGTCGCCAGCATCAATCGTACCTCGCAAAGCGGTTGCCGCGCCCCACAAATATTTTTCTAATTGTTGTTGTGTCATTTATTTACTACTGTTTCTAGAGATTCAACTTCTTTGATAATCTCATTTGCAATTAGGTCTTTACCTTCTACTAATTGAAGAATTGCATGATAAACATACTGAGCTCTTTTGTTTAGAAAAGCATCAAAGTCTATTTTTAATTTAGTCTTTTTTTCTTCAGCAGATAAATTTTCATAACCACCATTTTTCAATTCTTGGATCGGAATCAAATGAGAACGTAGCCTTACATCTACGTAATCTTCTGTTGTCCATTGATATCGTTCTTTCAAGTACCTATAAGGTTCTTTATTACTAATATTTAGATTGGTTTTATCTTTTATTAGAGCACAATTCAATACTAAATAACTTTCAATTTCAGCATCCTTTAACAAATGGTCGGGAAAAACATGGTGGTAATGTCTCTTTCCATCCAATAATTGCTGACGATCTAATCGAGAACCATCTGCAAAATCCCTTGCGCCTAAATTTAAAAAAACAGCCATTACCCCTCTAGCACGAATACTTTCGCGTTTTGGCCAACCTACTTGCAACAACTCATCAATACTTGATAACGGATATTTATTTCTATTAAAAATCGGCACCTCTATCTCTGAATATGCTTCGCCATTTTCTTTTACTTCTTGTAAAACAATATGTTTCAATTCTCTAAAATCACTAAAAGCATTAGAAGCCGCTGAGTTCTCATAGCGATCCGTAAAGAAACTACTCCATAAATATTTCTTTAATAGAATCTCACATCTACCTCTATGATCTAAACTATCAGGAATCATGGTGTATAGTGCTGAAATAACTGCTAATACGGCATTGGTTGGTAATCTGCTTTGATCATAGATACCATTTTGTGTGAGAAAATCAGCCATCTGTCCGAGACCTTTACACATCATCTCCCAATCTTCGATCATTTTTTCCTTTTTCATATCCCACATACCTCTTTGATTAGGCAATTTGTCTTGCATCAAAGCCGATGTAGCCAAAATAAGATAAGGTAAATCAAAATAGTGCTTTACATTTGGATAATCGATATCTAGTTTTTTTTGATAATCATCTAATGAAACGCCTTTAACCCCTTCTATTTCGGCGCGTATAATATCATATTGTGATAAAGGCTTACTATTTGTATTCATATTTATAAATACTTGCAGTGCAGTATCTTTAGGCGTGGATAACGGAAGCGCTAAATATGGAAGATTATAATGTCTAATAATTTCTTTTCGATCACGGATGAAGTTTTTAACTACTTCCTTTCTTTGCGTCCAAGCCATCAATTTTGCAAAAGAATCTTGTTCACTTTCTGTTGGTTTTTCATGAGATACCGCTAAATCAATCCAATGTTCAATTTCAGAAGAATTATCGATAGGACTAAACAAATTTAAAGGGACTAAACCTCTAAGTAAAGTATCCTTCGGACTATCCACCCAAACTGGACGTTTTGAAGTTTTTTTCATCCAACGAGGTTGACATCTCACTTCGACATAACTTCCAGTATCGATAGTTTCATCCTTATAGACATCCCAATCTGAATTGTAGACCAAATATGTTTCCCATTCATAATTATTATGTAAAGCTCTCCAAAAAGCAGTCAAGCGTTGTTGTCCATCTAAGAGATGTTCCGTTACTCTATTTCCTATATCGGGAGCTGTTTTTAAAACTCTAGATACAAATGGTTCATTATCTCTGTTTACTTCTAATATAAGAGTAATACCTAAAGGCAAATTATGAATTACTGTATTTACTAAACTCCTAATGCGAGTTTTATCCCATGCTTCCGGCCTTTGAAATCTAGGCAATCTTATTTCACCACTATTTATTTTGTCAAACCATTCTTTTAAGGTTCTATTGTTGGCTCTACTTGATGGTAAACTCATTACAAATAATTCTTAAACAACTTTTTAAACTTATTCTCTGCTTTTACGCTTTCTTCCCACGCTGCTTTTAACTGATGCATGGCCTCTTCTACAGATGGTAGATTATCTTCAATAACCTTATCAATGTATAGTGGTATATTTAGATTGCAATCATTCTCCATAATTTGCTCGACATCGACTACTTTGACATAGTTTTCTACCTCTTTAAAATTATAATACCAATCAAAAATCTGCTGCACATGTACCTTTTCTAAAAAGTTCTGCGCCCTACCTACACGGATTTGATCCGAAGCGTCGATAAATAAAACTTTGTTTTGCTTGTAAGTTTCCTTTTGCTTTTTGAAAACTAAAACACAAGCGGCTAGCTGCGTGCCATAGAAAATATTAGCTCCTAATCCGATAACAGCTTCCAACAGATCCATTTCTATTAAGGCTTTACGAATCTTTTGTTCTGATGCTTTTCGGAACAAAACGCCATGTGGCAAAACAACAGTCATTCTTCCATGTTCATTCAATGAAGAAATCATGTGCTGCACCCAGGCCATATCACCGTTGCCTTTTGGTGGGACACCAGCAATATTGCGCCCATGTGGATCATTGATCCAACTGTCGGCTCCCCAATCTTTCAGTGAGAACGGTGGATTTGCTATGACACAGTCGAATTTTTGTAAGCCGTCGGAAGTGAAAAATGTGGGGTTTCTCAGTGTATCCTCACGAACGATCTTAAAATCTTCCATACCATGCAGAAACATATTCATGCGAGCAATGGCACTTGACGTTAGATTTTTTTCTTGTCCATAAAGCTTGAGTGTACGGTAATCTTCTCCTTTTTCGCGTAGGTGGTCGACGCATTCTAATAACATACCTCCTGTACCACAAGCCGGATCGTATACAGATTCTCCAGCTTTAGGATCCAGTATAAGCCCAAGCAATCGGACAATAGATCGAGGCGTATAGAACTCACCAGCCTTTTTGTTGGTCAAGTCGGCAAAATGCTTAATGAGATATTCATAGGCATTTCCGAGCATATCGGCTTCTACATTGGAGTTAGATAATTCATATTGTGAAAAATGCTCAATAAGATCGACTAATAAACGATCGGATAACTTGTTTTTATTACTCCACTGCGCATCGCCAAATATTCCGTACAAGTATTGTTGATTTGCTTGTTCTATTCCCCTCAGGGCTTTTTCTATGGATAGACCAACATTTGTCGTATTTTCTCTTACGGTTTTCCAATGACAGCCTTCTGGAATGACGAATCGATGAAATTCGGGAAGTGCTGCATACTCCGTATCGCCATCAGATTCGGCCATAGCCACAATAAACTCTTCGTCATAAACGTCTGAAATACGCTTGAAAAATAATAAGGGAAATATATAAATTTTAAAATCCGAAGCGTCCACTGGCCCCTTGAGGATCCATGCGGCTTTGGAAAGGTATTGCTCTAATTGAGACTGCGTTACTTTCGATTTAGCACTCATTATTTACTGGAATTCAATAATTCTTTGATATTAATTTCTTATAATGCAACTATCTACGACAAACTATCCAAACTCGATTGCACTTCATTGATACACACCATCGAGAAACAGTTGTTTTGTTCTTATCGAGCATCAGCGCAAGCCATTTACTCGTTTTACTTTGTTCCACAAGAACTACTTTCAATCTATTTATTGGTTTGTTCGGCATGATAATCTGCACTTCCTGCAAATTACTCAATTTTAAGGGAAAAATAAATACGGAAAACCCCAATAGGTTATCGCTCAACATAAAAGGTTACGGAGATAAAATAGCAATTAGCGGAATAAGATTAAGTAGTGCATTTTGAGTAAAAAAGGATACGTCAAACTTTAAAACAATACCTTTTCGGGTATAAAAAATGGTTACCAAATATTTATATACCTGTTCGGGTATATAAATAAATCTAGTAATATCAACTATCACCAATTACATCGGTGAAGAATGATTTAAAGTACAAATCATTACTAAACAACTCCTTACAACGCAAACTCATATCTGGTTGACCTACTTCCCCCTTGCGGTTCCAGCGCTTTAATATCTGCGAGATATAGCAAATCTCTCGTAGCTGTTGCTTTCGAAGCTTTCGTGATTGCCCTATGTTTTTTTGCCGTCATACCTCCTGCAAATCCCTCGACACCAGCGTCGAACATCCGTTGGATTACTTTTAACTGCCGTTCATTAAGCTGATCTTTAAAGCGGTCAAAATACTTCATCTTCTTCACCGTAAACTCGATCAATTGCTTTGCTTCGATCTGCGCTTGAAAGATGATCTTTGAGAAATAAATAATCCAATTCGTGATATCTAAATCACGTTGAGTAGACTTCAGTACGGTATAATACTGCTTCTTATCTTTCTCAATGATCTTAGAAAGGGATAGTAAAACAGGAGCTTTTAGGGTATGAGACAAGGCGTACTCAGCTAATGCACGACCAATACGACCATTACCATCTTCAAAAGGATGTATACTCTCAAAATACAGATGTGTGATAGATGATTTCACCAATGCAGCACTTATCTTATCTAATTTAGCGAGTTTGTCATCATTAAACCACTGGACAAAATTAGCCATCTCATTGTCTACTACTGAAGAAGGCGGTGCCTCAAAATGCTTCCTGCTTGAGATCTTCACTCAACCCTGTAACCAAGCCATTAGTTAAGCCCAATTCCTCTGCAAAGGATATGGCGATAGTATGAATTTCATCTAAGGAATAGGTGAAATTAGGCCAGTTCTTGAATTGCCAGCTGTACATCTTGAGCCGATTAAAAGATATATTCAACTCAAATATAATAAATTCATGAGCCGATTAGCAGAATTATTAGGCTCAAACCATCAAATACAAGACTGCATTAAAAACAAAAAAAGCACTGTAAAATGAATATTTTCAGTGCTTTTTATCTAACTACAAACATCTATTATCTAAATACTAATATCTAAATACTTATATCTCATATCTCACTACTAATATCTAACATCTAACTACTAATACCTAAATACTAATATCTCATATCTCACTACTAACATCTACTTCCCAATACAAAACTTTCCGAAAATAGTACCTAGAATATCGCGATCCACATCAATCTGCCCGGTAATCGTACCGATATGGCGGAGCGCATCGCGTAGATGCGACGCCAGCAAATCGCCGGAGAGGCCGATTTGAAAACCACGATCTACATCTTCCATCGATTGAAAAGCCAATTTTAGTGCTTCCACATGGCGAATATTGGTAATCACCTGCTGGTTATCAGATACGAGACCACGAATTCGTTCGACCAAAGAGCTCGTTAAGCGAGCGACAGAGGCTGGATCTTTGGCCGACAGCGCCACAATTTCATCTGCATAGCCGCCGCCGATCAATTCCGCTTTAATCTGATAATCAAAGTCATTGGCAAAATAGCCACCTTCCAAATCAATCTTATTACGCACGAGAATGGTGATCAGACCTTCACGATGAAATGCTTTCACCTGCTCGATTACTTCCTCCGCGGTATTGTTCAAAGAATCGTATAGATATAATAAAACCTTCGCTGCAGCCACCTTTTCTTTGGCACGTGCCACTCCGATCGCCTCGATTGTATCTAGCGTTTCGCGCAATCCTGCGGTATCGATAAAGCGAAACGTCACGCCATCAATCGTCATCATCTCTTCGATCGTGTCGCGCGTGGTACCTGCAATATCACTCACAATAGCACGCTCCTCATTGAGCAAGGTATTGAGCAAGGTCGATTTACCGGCATTCGGCTTTCCAATGATGGCTACGGGCACGCCGTTCTTAATGGCATTACCATACTCAAAGGAATTGATTAACTGTGTGACATGCTCTTTAAGCGTGCCAATCAGCGCCAAGAACTCCGAGCGATCGGCAAACTCCACATCCTCTTCACCAAAATCCAACTCTAACTCCAACAAAGCCGTGAAGTTGATCAATTGCTCGCGCATGCGTTGCAATTCGCTACTGATACCGCCGCGCAATTGATTCATGGCAATCTCATGCGACGCTTTATTCTCCGAAGCAATCAGATCGGCTACCGCTTCTGCCTGCGACAGATCCAAGCCACCATTCAGGTAAGCGCGTAAGGTAAACTCGCCTGCCTTAGCTGCGCGAGCACCGTGGCGTATTAATAAGCTCAAGATACGCTCGATAATATAATTGGAGTTGTGCGTCGAGATTTCTACTACATGCTCCTTGGTATAGGAGTTTGGCCCTATGAACAAGGAAATCACCACTTCGTCAATAATCACATCGCCATCTCGGATCGTACCAAAATGCAAAGTATGCGTTTCCTGCTTAGACAGATCCTTTCCCTTAAATACCGAATTGGCAATAGCTATTGCATCTGCACCCGAAAGTCGGATGACCGCAATAGCGCCATTGGCACCGGGAGACGTGGCCAATGCCACAATGGTATCTGAAGAAATAATATCGGAGGTAGTCATGCCCGCAAAATTAAGGAATAAATGTGAATGCGCAGACCTGCATCAACGGCAAAAAGAAAGCGTGTAGGAATTCCTACACGCTTTACAAAATATCTATAAAAGACAGCTTAGCCTAAAACTTCTTTCAATCGAGCTACTTGGTGATCCACCAATTTCTGCAAAGGACCGGAAGCCATCATTTTCATCATCATATTCAATTGCGCTTCGATGATGAAGGTTGCTTTTGTCTGTCCCTCTCCGGCCTCTTCTACCTTCCAGTGTAAAGATACCTCAAAAGGGGTATCATTGGTAGGTACACAGGTCAATTCTTTATTCTCCACACGCTGATTGATTTTCAACGCTAACTTCGCCATATTTTTGATGGTGAATTGTGCTTCATCGGCAGAAGATGACCAGTTGTAAATATTATCTGGCATCAATTGCTCGTGATTATTTAAATCAGACAAGAACGTATATACGTCGCCAACTGGCATTTGTATTACGGTGGAATTTTGGATAATAGTCATATCAAGTGTGTTTATTGAAATACCAGAACAACTAACAGGCCAAATTTATTTCCCCCAAGTTGAAGGATTTTTTCTCCAGTCTTGTAGCACCTCTAGATCTGACTCCATGATGTAGCCATTTTCTAACGCGACGTGGATCAATGCATCATAATTACACAAGCTGTGCAACTTACATTTAGCTTCCTTGAAGTTCTCCTCAGCAGCATCCAATCCATAGGTAAAGATAGAAACCAATCCGACCACGTTGCATTCCGCTTCACGTAATGCTTGAACCGCAGCTAAGCTGCTTTTTCCGGTAGAAACCAAATCTTCAATTACTACCACGCGTTGTCCGCCGCTTACTTCTCCTTCAATAAGGTTTTGGCGACCGTGTTCTTTTGCGCTACCACGAACATAGGTAAATGGAAGGCCCAAATCTTGTGCTACCAGCGCTCCCTGAGGGATTCCGGCAGTCGCTACACCCGAAATCATATCTACCGTACCGTACTCTTCTTGAATCAGTTGGGATAGATTTTGTCTGATGTATGTTCGGATAGATGGATGAGATAATGTGATCCGATTGTCACAATAAATAGGCGATTTCCAACCCGATGCCCAGGTAAAAGGGTTTTTAGGTTGCAATTTAATTGCTTTAATTTGCAGAAGCGATTCAGCAATTTTTTGTTCAACCTCATTGTAGTTATTCATGCCGCAAATTTATAAAATTTATATGAACCAGAACCTGCTAATTTTAGCAGATATCGTACCACAACACGTAGTAAATCCTCAAACGATTGGTTTACAAGAAATTGATATAGAAAAACTTTTTAAAGCAAGTATAACTAATGCAGATCCTGTCACAAACTTAGTAATTTTACCAGACCCAGCACCAATATTTAGACAGCTGTTGGAAAATATGAAAGTAATCAAGGCAGCGGGTGGCATTGTCAAAAACGGACATGGCGAATACCTATTTATTCACCGATTAGGCAAATGGGATCTACCAAAGGGCAAATTAGAAGAGGACGAAAAAACGCGTTCGGCAGCAAAACGTGAGGTGGAAGAGGAATGCGGTGTCAAAGTGGATTATTTGGGAGCCAAATTTTGCACCACCTACCATACCTATACCATGCGTGGAAGAGTCGTACTCAAGCAAACGAATTGGTATGAGATGGGCATCAACAAATCCCCCGACTTAATTCCTCAATTGGAAGAAGATATTGACGAAGCCGCATGGGTTGATGTGGAAGATTTTGATACCATCCTCGGAAATACGTATCCGCTCATAGCAGATATCGCGAAGAAAATCCTGCATCAGCACACAGATTCGCAGTAACCTCTTCCATAAAGCACTAAACGTAATCAGGGGTATTTTACGGGAATGAATATCATTCCCGTAAAATACCCCTGATTTAATGATATAAAGCTTATCTAAGCTTAGCTATTGGCCAACTCTAATTGACCTTCAGTCGCATAGCAATAGCGCACCTCGTCGCGTAGATTGTAGCGAGAAGCCATTACTTCTGCATACGCACCAGCGGTGCGAATCGCGATCAAGTCGCCACGCTCGCTAATAGGCAATGGAACTTCCTTACCAAATGCATCTGTACTTTCGCAGATAGGTCCAACGACATCATAGTTTGTCGTATCCTCCGCCCCTGCTCCTACTTTCTCAATCTTATGGTACGCTTGGTACAACATAGGCCGCATTAGCTCCGTCATACCGGCATCAAGGATCAAGAAATGTTTCTTCACGCCGTTTTTGGTATAGAGTACTTTACTGATCAATGATCCACATTGCGCTACCAGAGCGCGACCTAATTCGAAATGCACCTCTTGGTTAGGTGTACGCTCCAAGAAACGATCAAAAATATCAAAATAGGTCTCGAAGTCTGCAATCGGATGTTCGTCTGGCGCGTAATAATCTACACCTAGTCCGCCACCCACATTGAGCACACGAATAGTCGTTCCACGTTCTTCAAACCAATTTTTCCATTCATTCACCTTCACACAAAGGCTTTTGAACACATTCATATCGGTGATCTGCGATCCGATGTGGAAGTGAAGACCGACCAAATCCACATTCGTGCAATCGCGGAGAACTGCTGCGGCACGCTCCAACTCGGAGTTGGGCAAGCCAAATTTGTTTTCGTCCAGTCCGGTGGTAATGTATTGATGCGTTTTGGCATCTACATTGGGGTTGATGCGTAAGGAAACATTGGCACGCACACCCATCTCGGCCGCTAAACCATCAATGATCTCCATCTCTTGGATGGATTCTACATTGAAGGCAAAGATACCGTGCTGCAAGGCGGTACGAATCTCTTTGTCGGATTTACCGACACCAGCAAAGGTAATCTGCGAAGCCGGAAAACCGACTTCAATGGCTTTCTGCACTTCATTGCCACTCACGCAGTCGGCTCCAAATCCCGCAGACTGTACTGTAGAAAGTACGCGCGGATTGAAGTTGGCTTTCAGCGCATAATGCACATGAAAACCACGCTTGTCTGCCGCTGCCTTGGCTTTGGACAGGGTTTGTTGCAACAGGTCTAAATTATAATAATAGAAGGGCGTTTCCATCCCTTCGAATTTTGCTAATAGCTTGGAATCAAAATATGACATCAAACGGGTTGTATTGTTAAAATAAACGGTGATGTAAAGAACGTAGCGCTTCGGTCTTGTGCTCGGTATCTAATAAGACAGATACGTTAAAATCTGATCCACCATAAGATACCATACGCACAGGCAAGTGTTTTACTGCTTCGAGCACTCTTCCTACGTAACCATGCGCGTTGGAACTGAAATCACCTACTACGCAAACGATGGTTTGCTCACGATCTACCGATACAGAGCCGAAGTCCTCTACTTCTTTGATGATATCTTCTAGATTGGTCGTATCATCGATGGTGAGCGACACAGCTACTTCAGAAGTCGTAATCATGTCGATAGGCGTTTTATATCGCTCAAAGATTTCAAAAATACGACGTAAGAAACCGTAGGCCAATAGCATACGCGATGACTGAATATGAATCGCTGTAATGCCATCTTTGGCTGCTACCGCACGAATCACGCCTTTTTGCGCGCCTTCTTTACTAATTAATGTACCTGGAGCTTGCGGATCCATGGTGTTTAATAAACGTACCGGTACATTGTAACGCTGTGCTGGAAATACACTTTGTGGGTGCAAAATCTTCGCCCCGAAATATGCCAACTCGGCCGCTTCGTCAAAACTTAAATGACGAATCGGTGTGGTACTATGTACTACACGCGGATCATTATTGTGCATACCGTCGATATCCGTCCAGATTTGCACTTCTTCAGCGCGAATGGCCGAGCCAATTAGTGAAGCGGTATAATCTGATCCACCACGGCGCAAATTATCAATCTCGCCAAATGAATTGCGACAGATAAATCCTTGGGTAATAAACAAAGTGTTGTCTGGATGCTGACTCAGAATTGCGCCCAATTTCTCCGCGGTAAACTCGATCATCGGCTCATTGTCTTCATCAATTTTCATGAAGTCTAATGCAGGAAGCAATACCGAAGCAATGCCCAATTCTTCCAGATAATAATGCCACAGGGTGGTCGATAACAATTCGCCTTGGGCCAAAATAATCTTCTCCTCCGATGGTGTAAACAAATCGCTGGCAAAAGATGAAATACTTTCGAAATGATGATCGATCAAATCCTTACCCTTCTTATAGCCTTCCTCGGTAGCGAAAAGCTCCTTAATCAGTTCCTCGTACTTATCCTTATGCTTCTTTATCAGCTGTTTGGCTTCCTCTGTCTTTGCCCCAGCAAAAGCTTGTGCAATTTCTACCAATGCGTTGGTCGTGCCCGAAACGGCCGACAACACTACAATCTGACGTTCCGCAGGTGCTACAATTTCGAGCAACCCTTGAATACGCGCCGCACTCCCTACCGAAGTGCCACCGAATTTTAGAATTTTCATTAGAATATATACTTATTATGGATACTAATTAACGTACACTTGCGTGCTGCATCACTGCGCACGCAAGCGTAAATTGGGTGAAGATAGCACTTTAAAGGCTACTTCAATCGTTTTATGATTATTTCTTGAGATTTTCGATCAGCAAATTAGCGAGTTCTTCGCCAATGCGCTCTTGCGCTTCGTTGGTCGCCGCACCAATATGCGGTGTCAACGAGATCTTCGGATGCTGTAGCAATTCTACACGTGGCGTAGGTTCGCTATCGTACACATCTAAGCCAGCAAAAGACACTTTACCTGAATTCAATGCGTCTACTAAAGCCAACTCATCAATCACGCCACCGCGTGATGCATTGACAATACCCACACCATCTTTCACTTTGGTAAATTCTTCTGCACCTAACACCGCTTTATCTGTAAATGGTACGTGCAATGAAATGAAATCTGCTACAGGCAAAAGCTCCTCAAAGGAAAGTTGCTTCACCGGTACTTCGACCTCAATATTACCAGATAGAGACAATGGCAAAGACAATGGTCCTTCGAAAAGGTCAGAATAGACTACATCCATTCCCAAACCCAAAGCGACCTTCGCCGTTTCGCGACCGATACGACCAAAACCGACTACGCCTAGGGTTTTGCCTTTTAGCTCCACACCTTTTGCATAGGCTTTCTTCAGACCACCGAATTTGGTATTGCCTTCTACCGGCATTTTGCGGTTGGAATCGTACAAAAAGCGTACGCCATTCAAGAAGTGTGCAAAAACCAATTCTGCTACGGAGTGCGAAGAAGCTGCTGGTGTATTGATGACGATGACGCCTTTAGATTGGGCATAATCCACGTCTATATTATCCATACCGACACCACCGCGTCCAATTACTTTTAGGTTCGGACAAGCGTCAATCAATTCCTGACGAACTAATGTGGCACTACGCACAGTAATTGCATCGTATGCTTGTAGTTTTTCTGCTAATTCAGCCTGTGGTATATGTACGGTATCTACGGTAAATCCTGCCTCTTCCAACAAACGTTGTCCGATTGGATCTATACCGTCATTTGCTAATATTCTCATGTTTAAATAAATACTAATAGTAAAACTTAATTATGCGCTTCTTCAAACTCACGCATCAAATCCGTCAAGGCATTGATAGATGATATACCTAATGCATTGTAGATCGACGCCCGGAAACCACCAACCGAACGGTGTCCTTTTAGGCCGACCATGCCACGCTCTTTGGCTAGCGCCAAAAACTCCTCTTCTAATGCTGGGTTGGTCATCACGAAAGTCACATTCATGCGTGAACGGTCTTCTACCTCTGCCGTACCACGGAAGAAAGGATTGCGATCAATCTCTTCGTACAATTGACGAGCTTTGATGATATTTTCTTGTTCCATCACGCTCACCCCACCTTTGGCTTTCAACCAACGTAGGTTCAAAACAGACACGTATATAGAGAATACCGGTGGGGTATTGTACATGGAATCTGCTTTAGCATGCTGCTGATAGTCAAAAATCGAAGGAATGGTGCGGCCAGTTTTCCCGAGCAACTCATCTTTCACTACGACTAAGGTAACGCCAGCAGGACCCATGTTTTTCTGTGCACCGGCATAGATCAATCCATGATCAGCGACATTTACCACGCGGCTAAAAATATCCGAGGACATATCCGACACCAAGGGTACATCTGCCTGCGGTAAATCAAAGATCTCTGTACCGAAAATGGTATTATTAGAGGTATAATGTAAGTATGCGGCATCTGCTGGCACAGCATACGATTTAGGTATGTAACTATAATTACGATCTGAAGAAGACGCTACCACATCGATCGCTCCGAAGTTTTTTGCTTCTTTAAGCGCTTTGGACGACCAAGTACCTGTATCAAGGTAAGCCGCGCGACCGTAGGTAGGAAGCAGGTTAAAAGGTACCATGGCAAATTGTTGGCTAGCACCTCCCTGCAGAAACAGAATGCTATATCCTGCTGGCACTTCTAATAGCTCGCGAACCAGACTTTCTGCTTCAGCGATCACTGCTTCGAACTCCTTCGAACGGTGCGAAATCTCCAAAATAGACAAACCTGTTCCGTTAAAATCTAAAACTGCCTGCGAAGCTTCCGCAAAGACATCCTTTGGTAAGATACAAGGTCCGGCACCGAAATTATGTTTCATATGCTTATAATGCTTAATTGTATGGATAACGTGAATTAAAATTAATGCGACAAATGTACTAGATTTATAATTGAGTTCACAACAGAATTTTGATTATAGTTTATATTTTACAAAAAAATTACTCATTCATTGAAAATGAATCAATTAATTAGACGATTTATTAATAATAATACATTCAAAAGGGAAATTATTCATTAGCATTTATAAACAGGCATAATTTGAGGGGGTATTTATTCATAGGATAGCAAAAAAAATCCGTATCTTCGCACGATTGCGCCCACACTATTTAGAGCGTTAATATTAGTTAGTATGTAACCCAATAATATGGCTGAAGAAACAGAAAACGAAAATAATTTAGTACCTGCTAACGACAGGATCATCCCCATAAATATTGAGGATCAGATGAAATCAGCGTACATCGATTATTCGATGTCGGTGATTGTATCCCGTGCATTGCCCGATGCTAGAGACGGATTGAAACCCGTTCACCGTCGTGTGTTGTATGGCATGCTAGACTTGGGCGTTACCAGCAGTAAGCCGTACAAGAAATCAGCGCGTATCGTTGGTGATGTATTAGGTAAATATCACCCGCATGGTGATACCTCGGTATATGATGCGATGGTACGTATGGCGCAATTTTGGTCTTTGCGTTATCCGATGGTCGACGGACAAGGTAACTACGGATCTATCGATGGTGATCCACCAGCAGCGATGCGTTATACAGAAGCGCGCTTACGGAAGATTGCCGAAGAGATGCTTTCTGACATCAACAAAGACACGGTTGATTTCCAACTAAACTTTGACGACTCGTTGCAAGAGCCTACGGTATTACCTACACGTATTCCAAATCTTTTGGTCAATGGTGCTTCGGGTATTGCAGTTGGTATGGCTACAAATATGGCGCCGCACAACCTTACAGAAGTGCTAAACGGTACGGTGGCTTATATCGACAACCGAGACATTGAAATCAGCGAGTTGATGCAACATATCAAAGCGCCTGACTTCCCTACCGGCGGATTGATTTACGGCTATACTGGCGTAAAGGATGCCTTTGAAACGGGCCGTGGACGTATTGTGATGCGTGCTGTTGCAGAGATTGAAGCAACCAAGACAGGTAAAGAGATTATCGTAGTTACGGAGATCCCATATCAGGTCAACAAATCCGATATGATCAAGCGGACAGTAGACCTGATCAATGAAAAGAAATTAGAAGGTATCTCGGAGATTCGTGACGAGTCTACGAAAGATATCCGCATTATATACGAAGTAAAACGTGATGCCAATGCAAACGTCGTATTGAACAATTTGTTTAAATATACGTCTTTGCAAACATCTTTCTCCGTCAATAACATCGCCCTTGTAAAAGGCCGTCCGGTATTGATGAATCTGAAAGACATGATTCACGAATTTGTGGAGCACCGCCATGACGTGGTGGTACGCCGTACCAAATTCGAATTGGCAGAAGCGGAAAAACGTGCCCATATCTTAGAAGGATATTTGATCGCGCTAGATCACTTGGATGAAGTGATCAAATTGATTCGTGCTTCGGATACACCAGAAGATGCGCGCGTCGGTTTGATGGAGAAATTTGGCTTATCCGACCTACAAGCGAGAGCAATCTTGGATATGACCTTGCGCCGTCTGACAGGACTAGAACGCGACAAGATCAAAGAGGAATATGCCGAGTTGATGAAAACGATCGAATATTTGAAGCAAGTATTGGCAGACGAAGGTCTGCGCATGACGATCATCAAAGACGAGATCATTGAGATCCGTGACAAATATGGCGACGAACGTCGTTCTGCGATTGTGCATTCTGCAGAAGATATGCGCATGGAAGATTTCATCGACGATGAAGAGATCGTCATCACGATTTCGCACAATAGCTACGTAAAACGTACGCCGTTGTCGGAATACCGTCGTCAAAGCCGTGGTGGTCGTGGTTCTAAAGGATCCAGCACACGCGAAGAAGATTTCACCGAGCACATTATTACGGCTTCGGCGCATAATTACTTGTTACTATTTACCGAAGCTGGACGCTGTTTCTGGCTACGTGCATTCGAAATACCAGAAGGTTCGAGAACCTCGAAAGGTCGCGCGTTGCAAAATATCATCAACGTACCAAAAGACGAGAAGATCAAGGCATTCATCAAAGTCAAAAACCTGAAAGATCAGGATTACTTGGAGAACAACTTCATCATCATGTGTACGAAGAAAGGTACGATCAAGAAAACGTCTTTGGAGGCCTACTCTCGTCCTCGTGCTAATGGTATCAATGCCATCAACATCAACGAAGGAGATCAATTGATCGAAGCGAACTTGACCAATGGTAACAGCGAAATCGTCATGGCATTGCGCTCAGGTCGTGCGATCCGCTTCAACGAATCGACTGTACGACCAATGGGTAGAACCGCTACAGGTGTACGTGGTGTACGCTTAGCACATGATAACGACGAAGTTGTTGGCATGATTAGTGTTGATAATAGCGAAGAATCGACCATCTTGGTAGTCTCTGAAAAAGGATACGGTAAACGTACTGATGTAGAGGATTACCGCGTAACGAATCGTGGCGGTAAAGGGGTAAAAACCTTGAACGTAACGGAGAAAACCGGAGAACTTGTCGCGATCAAAGATGTAAACGATCAGGATGATTTGATGATCATCAACAAATCGGGCATCGTGATACGCATTGGTGTAGATACACTTCGTGTGATGGGTAGAGCTACACAAGGCGTGAAATTGATCCGCTTAAATGAGAACGACGAAATTGCTTCGATTACCAAAGTAGCTCGTGAAGAGGAACTGGAAGAGGGCGAAGAGCTTGGCGAAGGATTCGTAGCAGATCAGGATGGTGTAGCAACTCCAGACAATGAAGATAATGCTGTTTCAGACGAAAATGATGAAGAAAGCGAATAACATCAGCAAATGCATACTCACCTTTGGCTTAGCCATTGGTGGGTTATCTGCTTTTGGGCAGTCTGCTGTCAAAGAAGCGACCAATAATTTCGCTTTGTACACGCAAACTGGCGAGCTCAAACATTTGGAAAATGCCAAAAAATTTATTGATGGCGTATACAAAACTAGAAGAGACTCTTCTAACACGCGTATTAATTTGACGCGGGTGATGATTTACAGTTCTATCGCCTATGCGGATTCTACACGTAAGATAAAGACGGAAAGGGATCCCATTGATCTGACCCTCGCTACCCTAGCGCGCTTAAGTGATCGCGAAAAGAATACACGGGAAAGTGAAATGGCCTATGTAACGCAGAATCTTGCGGCTGCATATACCTACAAGGCAAATCAGGCACTGCAAGCTCAGGAGTACGATTTGGCCTACAATAATTTTTTACGCGTTAAAGAATTACAGCCCAAAAACGAAGATATCATCTACAATTTAGGATTGTTGGCGAATCAGACTAATCGGATCGACGATGCCATTGCATACTATCAGCAGGCTATCACACTTTCTTCGCGACAGCCCATCCAATATTTGGAATTGGCTCGGATATATGAAAAGAATAATCAACCAACAGAGCGTCGCAAAATACTGGAAAAAGGAAGTGCCAACTATCCTAATAACAAGGAAATCTTGTTTAAGCTCATTGAAACGTATTCTCAGCAAGGGAACTATAATGCTATTGTCCCAATTGCCGAGCATGCCGTGAAAATGGAACCAGAAAATGTGGATCTGAACTACTTGGCTGGATTCTCGTTCGAAAATGTCGGTAATATCGACAAGGCGAAGCAATTTTATGAGCGTACGGTACAATTGAATGATAATAATTATGAGGCAAATTTGGCTTTAGGATTACTGTATCTACAGCAGTTTATGGAGAACCCAGATGATCAAGAAGCACAGTATAATGCGCAGAATTATCTTTTGAAAGCCAATGAGATACGACCTCACGAAGTCAATGCCTTGCGTTCGCTAGCAATGTACTATGAAAATGCCGAGGATGATATGCAACTAGACCGCGTAAACCTCCTGCTGAATAGATTGCAAAACTACTAGGCACGTTCTTTGTTATCCTAGCATCATAGAATTGAACACTTGAAGAACATTAAACAAACAAAAGCGTAATATGAATATCAAGAAAAGTCTAATAATAACTGGAGTCTTAGCGATTTCGATGAGTACAGTCTTCGCACAAAGCGGTAATCTTAGAAAAGCGAAATCTGCCTATACTAAATATGAAGAGTTGGGAGGAGCGGAAGCAGGTGAGCTTTCTGCAAAAATGTTGAAAGACGGTATTGCCCCGATCGAGGAAGCTATTGCACACGAGAAAACAAAGGATAATCCAGAAACTTGGACCGTGTATTCTTTGATCTATTCTAACTTGGCATTTGCAGAAAAAAATGGTGAATATGCTGACAAAGCCATCACTGGTTTAGCAAAAGCGACTGAATTGGATGCAGACAAAAAGAATGAAGAAAACATCAACGCTGTAAAAGTTAACCTTCGCAACTTCTACCAAACAACAGGTTACGAAGAGTGGAAAGTAGAGAATTATAAAGGTGCAGCAGAAGAGTTTGATAAAGGTTTGGCTTTGATGCCAGGTGATACTACGTTGATTTACTTTGGTGCATTGGCAGCAATCCAAACACAGGATTACCCAACAGCGATCAAAAAGTATGAAGCGTTGCTTCCACACGAAGATCACTCCGAATATAGAATGATCAGAGCAGATTTGCCAAAATTATACTTATCGACTGGTGATACCACAAAAGCGTTGGAGTATGCTGATGCAGCTGCAAAAGCTTTCCCAGAGGATAATGATATCGTGATGCAAAACATCGAATTGAACCTGATCACAGGCAACGAGGAAAAAATCATTTCAGGTATTGAGAGTCAATTAGCGCGCGATGCAGGTAACAAAACATTACACTACTATTTAGGTACAGCCTACGCATCGAATGATAACGATGAGAAAGCTTTGGCATCTTACAAAAAAGCGTTAGAGATTGATCCTGATTATGTAGAAGCTAACTTGAACACAGCGGCAATCATCATGAACATGGCAAATCAAGCGCTAATGGATCTTAACGGAGACAAATCGGTATCTGATGCGGACTACAATACTCGTGTAGAAACAATCAAAGCGGATATGGGTAAAGCAGTTCCTTATTTGGAGAAAGCGCTAAGCAAAGATCCAAATAACACGAACGCGTTGAGTAACTTGAAAAGCTATTATAACTTCATCCAAGATGAAGATAAAGCAAATGAGATTCAAGCTAAGTTAGAAGCTGCTCGCTAATTTTAACAATAACATACCATCATCATCTTTGATGATGCAAATAGAAAGAGGTATTTACGATGTAAATACCTCTTTCTTTGTATATATATGGAATAAGGCAAATTGTTAGGATCTTATGCAAACTTAACGCACCTGAATTCGTTGTTTCTCGATAATTTAACTTCGGTATCTCCATAATCAGCTTCTGTACTGAACTAAGGCAATAATCACGAGTAACACTTGCAAATTATTTGACACGCTCTAAAACAAAAGTCTTATCACTCGGAAGCAACTCTTTTGGAGGAAGGTCACCTTTAAAGGTAATATTCAGACGCTCCCTAGGTGTGATTTTAAGTATTAGTTTATTACCTTGCACAACAACTTCTATCTTTTCATAAAAATTCCTATTATCCTCTTGAATCACAGATCCTGTTAACTTTGTGATATTTTTGCGAAAGTTCTTTGGAAAAAAGCTAAGATCAATTGTATACTTTTTATCGAGTGCTTTATGATTGCTATCGACGAGACTTGAAGAAATCACTTTACCATCCTTTTTAATCTCATGATAACCAATCAAGTAATCTATATAAGCATTATCTAAAAATGGAATTTTTTGCAAATATCTCTCAGTCAGAGTTAGTGTTAATATGATTCCGTCCGTTTGACCACGCCAAGTGCCCTTATATTGATCCATTTCCGGGTAACGAAGAGTAGTATTCTCAAGAGGATGTAGATCTTGTTGTGAGAACGCACTTAAGCGAACTAGTATAAGAAATGTAAAAAGGATATATTTCATCATCTTTATTTGTTTTAAAATTGATTATTTATTCTATTTATTACAAGGATCTATTGATACATTATTGTTTTTATCCAGCCCTAACCGATACCAATCATTTGCATCTTTATTGCCTCGGTATAATCTGAGACCAGTTTTATTTTGCTGTAGGAGTTGATTGATACTCTTTTCATTTGTGGAGATGCTATATTGAGCACCCAATGGATAAAGGGAAGCAATATCATTTAAAATATTATAATTACCTTTAATGGAGGAAGCCCAATTTTTAAACATGTCTACATTTTCAATTTTCAACATATATGTAGTGCCTGCATTAGTGAGAAGAATACTGCTAAAAGCAGTAGGTTTTGACATATAGCCAGTATTATAAATAGCCGCCATGGCCGTAATGTCTGCCGGCGAAAAGATAGGAAACAGTCCACTATAATGAGTATGTGCTAAGCCATCTATTGGACTGGAAATATTGAAATCAATGAACGGTGCATTTGGAAGGCCTTCAAATGCGGAAGACATACTTGAGTACAGTCCAGTTGTATAATTAATATTATAGGTAAAGCCTTTTTCAGTTCTTTTATTGGGATCATCAGCATGTGCGCGCAACATAAGTAACTGCGCTATAAGATTTTTATCAAACTGCATATTTCTTGCATGATCGCAATCATTGTTCGGATTCAACATTGTGGGAGGAACACCTGAAGGGGGGCCACCAGGAGACGGCGGTATCGGAATAATAATAGGAGGAGCTGGAGAAGTTGGCGGATTAATAGGTACCGGAGGTATGCCTATTGTCCCGCCACTCCAATGACAAAGATCACACGCACCAATACCCGTCATAACCCCAATTTTGTCCGTAATTGAGCTCTGTAGAGTTATTAAATGCCTGTACTTCTGACTTGGGTATAGGCTTAAAAAACCACTGTTATATGCATTATTATAAATATGCGCAGAAAAAGTCGATCCCGAACCTACATTTTATCCATCATAAAGTTTGAATATATAAATTAAGGTATCATTCCGTTTTTTAACATCAAAACTATCCCAGTTTACTTTATTATAAAAATCATTATAATGATCCAGCCCCTTAGTAAATGTTTCATAATCTTCTTTCAGATTAGCTACTGAATAAATAGCCTTTTCCGAAGTATATTTATCTATTTGGGAATCTTTTACACATCCGTACAGAAAAAGCAGTAAAAAAGGGCATGAAAGTAATTTTAAAATCCTAAACATCATATTTAAATTAATTTAGACTATTTAAAATTAAATAATTTTAATCAAAAAGAATAAAAATATTTTATTTAAATAATCTTAGAGATATCAACAGAAAGATGAATACATAAACAGGTAAGTTTAAAGTCCTATAGATCTTACGACGATGGATTAAAAGACCACGTAAAACTTTAGACAATTGTGTTGTCGTAATAGCTTGCTGAATACATTGGCAATTGATCCAGACTACGTGGAAGCAAACTTAAACACCGCTGCCATCATTATGAACATGGCTAATCAAGCGCTAATGGATCTTAACGGAGACAAATCGGTATCTGATGCAGACTACAATACTCGTGTAGAAACAATCAAAGCGGATATGGGTAAAGCAGTTCCTTATTTGGAAAAAGCACTAAGCAAAGATCCAAACAACACAAACACGTTGAGTAACTTGAAAAGCTATTATATCTTCATCCAAGATGAAGATAAAGCCAACGAGATTCAAGCTAAGTTAGAAGCTGCTCGCTAGTTTTACTAGTAACATAGCGTCATCATCATAGATGATGCAAATAGAAAGAGGTATTTACAATGTAAATACCTCTTTCTTTGTATATGGAATAAAACAAATTGTTAGACCATGCAGAAGCTCTAATCACTCAGAAACTACAGCCTCCTTGATAATAAATCCTATCCCCCTGTACAATTCTAGCTGGACCATCATTGGTGGTTTCTCTGTAATACGTTAAACGATCAGAAAAGCCAGCCTCAGCATTTGAAATAACTATCGTAACATTGTCGACAACAAAAAAACCACTTGCTGTTGCAAGTGGCTCTCGGGTAATAGATAGGTTAGTTAGTTATGCTGTTGATTAGTGAATGAACAGTAACTCACGCAACTTAGGCAATGGCCACTTGTTATCATCTACTATTTTCTCTAATTTATTCACGTGGTAACGAATCTCATCGAAGTAAGGTTTTACCAATTCGTCGTATGCGATAGCGCGATCGCGGATATCCTCGATTTCGTTCGCTTTCTTACGCTCCTGACGCATGGCTTCCGATTTCTCCAAAGCGATATTGATGTGTGAGGAGATACGCTCGATGAAGTTACGCTGTGAGCTGTACGCTTCTGCCGAAAGACCAATCTCTTTCAAACCTTTTACGTTTTCGATCAATTGATTTTGGTAAGCGAAACAAGCTGGAGCGATCAAGCTGTTGGTCAACTCAGTGATCACACGTGCTTCGATTTGCAATTTCTTGTAGAAATTCTCTAACAAAATCTCATGTCTTGCTTCCGATTCGCGTTTTGAATAGATGCCTAGCTTTTCGAATAATGCTAACGACTCTTCGCTTACGTATACATCTAATGCTTTAGGCGTCGATTTGATATTAGATAATCCACGAGTAGCTGCTTCCTCTGCCCACTCATCGCTATAACCATTTCCTTCGAAACGAATTGCTCTAGATTCTTTGATGTAACGACGAACGACATTCAATAACGCTAGGTCTTTTTTGATGCCTTTTTTGATTTGCTTATCTACTTCGATCTTGAATTCGATCAATTGATTTGCCACGATAGCATTCAAGATAGTCATTGGCAATGCCGAGTTGGCAGAAGATCCAACTGCGCGGAATTCAAATTTGTTTCCAGTAAAGGCAAAAGGTGATGTACGGTTACGATCCGTATTATCCATTTTCAAATCTGGAATTTTAGGAATACCGTGCCATAGATTAGCTTCATTTCTCACCTTTTTCGCTACGCGAGCAGATTCTACCTCGTCCAAGATATCATCCAACTGAGATCCCAAGAAGATAGAGATAATCGCTGGTGGCGCCTCATTCGCACCTAAACGGTGATCGTTGGAGTGACTTGCAATAGATGCACGTAACAAATCTGCGTGTGCAGATACCGCCTTGATGGTATTCACAAAGAATGTTAAGAACATCAAGTTGTTTTTCGGCGTTTTGCCTGGTGCTAATAGATTGACACCTGTATTAGTAATCAATGACCAGTTATTGTGTTTACCAGAACCATTGATACCGCTGTAAGGTTTCTCGTGCAATAACACTTTGAAGTGATGACGTTTAGCCACTTGCTCCATCAGGTTCATCAACAATTGGTTGTGATCGATCGCCAAGTTGATCTCTTCGAACATCGGTGCACACTCAAACTGCGTAGGCGCTACCTCGTTGTGACGCGTTTTCAAAGGAATACCCAATTTCAACGCTTCATTTTCCAAATCCACCATAAACGCTAATACGCGCTCTGGAATAGCTCCGAAGTAATGATCGTCTAATTGTTGTCCTTTGGCAGCCATGTGGCCAAATAAAGTACGACCTGTCAATTGCAAATCTGGACGCGCATTGTACAACGAAAGATCGACCAAAAAGTATTCTTGCTCAATACCCAAAGAAGCAGTTACTTTATTAACTGATTTATCAAAGAATTGCGCAACATCTGTTGCTGCTTTATCTATCGCAGAAACTGCTTTTAATAAAGGTGCTTTATAATCTAATGATTCGCCCGTGTAGGATACAAAAACGGTCGGAATGCATAAAGTCTTGCCACCGCCAGTTTCAAACAAGAAAGCCGGTGATGATGGATCCCAAGCAGTATATCCACGTGCTTCGAATGTGTTGCGGATACCACCATTTGGAAAAGAAGATGCATCTGGTTCTTGTTGTACCAAGGCATCTGCCGTAAATTTTTCAATGGCTAATCCATTGTTATCTGGTTCGAAAAATGCATCATGCTTCTCTGCAGTTGAACCCGTCAATGGTTGAAACCAGTGCGTATAGTGTGAAGCGCCATTCGCCAGAGCCCACGATTTCATTGCTTGCGCAATATCTTCAGCCAATTCGCGAGAAATGCGTTTTGATCCTTCAATAGACTCTTTAAGTTCTACAAAAGTTGGCTTTGGCAGGTAGTCGCGCATTTTGTCTACCGTGAATACATTTTTACCATAGATTGCTATGGCTTTTTTGGACTCAGCATATCCCTCGTGATTAATTTCTCTTGAACCAGCTGAATTTACAGATTGAAACCGTAAGAATGACATATATTTTGAAAGTTAATTTTGCAATAAATTGCTAAGCAGCATTAAAAAAATGCTTTCACATCACATTTTCTTTTGTAAATATGACTCTTTTCTCGAAAAAAAGCAAAAATTTATTTTTTTTTAAAACAAAAAATGAGGAAAATTACTTTTCCCCATTTTAAATCTTAGCATCAAAATACGTTACATACTCAATCCCCAATCGATTCCTTTATGGATTGCAGGCACACCCGACGTGATCCAGACTGGTGCTGGCTTACCTTTCAAGAAATGGTCGAAAAATTGTGCTTCGCGCTGTTGAATATCTTTTCTATTCTGGCGTTGTATCAAATTATGGTCGTCGCCATTGTAATTCAATAACCACACTGGCTTCTGCAAGCGACGCAATGCCGTAAACATTTCGATACCTTGATACCATGGCACAGCGCCATCTTGGTCATTGTGCATAATCACAACAGGTGTGTTCACACGATCCATGAAGAATAAAGGCGAGTTCTCAATGTAAAGATCACGCGCTTCCCACAAATTCTGCCCGATACGACTTTGTGTATTTTCATATTGAAACTGTCGCGACATCCCTGAGCCCCAACGAATACCGCCGTACGCAGAAGTCATATTGACGACAGGCGCACCTGTCCATGCCGCAGCATACATATTGGTGCGCGTAATCAAATGCGCTACTTGATAACCGCCCCAGCTTTGTCCTTGAATTCCCATTTTTGTCGAATCGACAAAACTATTGGTACGTGCCAAATGCTGCATTCCCGAATTGATGTATTCTTCTGCCGCTTGGCCTGGATAGCCAGTCTCGTAGGAAATATCTGGCGCAAATACCAAATAACCATTACTCACGAAATATGGAATATTCAAGCGTGAAGGCGTTGGTGCAGGTGCTTGATAGGTATACAAGCCATCCGTTAACTTCTCATAGAAATACGCGATGATTGGGTATTTTTTATTTGGATCAAAATCTTCTGGTTTATACAAAATGCCGGAAGCATCGTGCCCATTTGGTGTAGTCCAATGCACAAGCTCTGCTGTTCCCCAATTATAACCAGCCTGTTGCGTATTGATATCAGTTAGCCTGCGTTCCTGATCCATCTTCGCACTGTTAATATATAGATCGGGCGAATGCTGGTAATCCTCTTTCGTATAAATCACCTGTGCCAAATCCTCGCTTGCTTCCACTTTACGATATGTCTTTGGCCGCATTAAGATCTTTTTAGGGTTTGACTTTCCTGCATTGACACTATAAAAACCATTTTCTTTTGTTGTCTCGTCAAAAGCTGTGAGGAATTGATCTTTATCAGACAGGTATGTCGAGCGGTATCTTGGATTCTCTTCGCGCGACAAATTAACGGCGCGGAATGTGATTTTTTGCTCCCTTCCATAACCATTTGTAATCGTGTAAGGTTTCTTTTTGCCTGTTAAGTCAAAAGCCCAAATATCATAACGATCGTTAATATACACCGTTTGACCATCCTTGGACCAACCTGCCACACCGTATGCGCTTGGCAATGCCGGCATATCATTCTCCTCGTCTACAAAACTTACGGCAATACCTTCGTGTAACGATTTTTTCGAATCGTTGGCCAAGTCATAACTCGACCAGCTTGCCGTAGCACGATCAAAGAAAACAGCATAGTCTGCCTTTGGAGACAAATAGGCTTGTCCATTAAGATCGGAAGCGATCAATTTATGCTGACCGCTTTTGGTCGATACCTTATAAATATTCGACTTCGTACCCAGATCCCATTGCGAAGAAATACGATTTCCAAAATCAGATGTGACTAATACCCACTCTTCGTTACCCGAATCTGTTGTGATGACTCGATTGAAAGTTTCATCGCTCAAAGGGATAATCGTAGCTGATGACTGCGGATACACTACGGCGGAGAAGCTTTTGGTTTGATCACGTTTCAAATTGACCAATTGCTGAGGTTGCAAGTAGTCATCTTTCCAATGCCAAATATCTAATTTAGCATGCTCAAATTCCACTAGCGTGGTATCCTTGACCAATGGAATTGGCGCCAAACCGATGTATAACTTTTGCCCGTTTTCACTAAATCTAAGCGGTGCATCGCCACTCACCCACCAATTTTGTGGTACGCCAGCAGTAGCTTGCTGTCCGATCAGTCGTGCGGAATCCTGATTGGCCGTGTAATAATATAATTTATATTCTTTGGACAAGGTTTTGTCATCTCCCTTGAAGGCTACAAAAGAAAGTTGCGATTGATCTTCCGAAAAACTAAACTGCTTGTATGTGCCTTTACCATGACTGATTTTCTTCAAGGATTTGTCACCAACAGAATAGAGGTACAATCCTGCATCTCGAAGGGATACACTATCCTTCTCCTCTCCTTTTTTACTGAATAGCAATTGTCGTTCATCTGCGCTCCACTCATATTGGTCTACACCAACAAAGTTGGTCGTATCGCCTGTAGGCAAATGCAATAGGTGCAATATGGTTTTTGTCTTGCTCTTTGCCGGAGTTTTTTTGGCTTGTGCTGTGCTATCCTTGGCAGCGCTAGTATCTGCAGATGCTTTGCTTTCTGCAAGAAATGCGACATACTCGCGACTATTACGGGCCATTTTAAAAGACTTTACGTCGGCATATTTCAATGGCGCAGCTTTACTTTTCAGATTATAGACCAACAACGAATCTTTGGGCATCTCGTCTGATTTCTTCTTCTTGATCTTCGCTTCTCTTACTGCGGAGAAATAGGGCTTGATGCCCGCTACAAGAAATGCGTCATTACTGGTTAGACTCGCTCCATCACCGCGTGGTACGCTTAGCAAAAGCGTATTTTTCTGATCTTTTAATTCTAAAACAGCGTCACCTTCCTGCGGGGTGATCGTATAGTACACGAATTTGCCCGATTTACTTAAGTTGGCTGTACCGATGCTTTTCCAATTATCGTATACATCGTGATTCAAAGGTGGTTTTTGCGCCATGGCTTGCACACTCACAAAAGTGCTGAGTGCAAGACATAATTTACTCCAATTATTCATACTAAGTGTTAAGTTGACAGTTTGTGAAGTCCAATAATAGCATTTTTTGCTTAACTTGCTTATGATTGTAATGCAACAAGTTTGGCACAATTAAAAACATACTTATGAAAAACACACCCATTATTGTTAGTATTATTGGCGCCATTGCGCTCATTTGTGTGGCTTGGATATTCGGCTCATCGTACCGTTATAAGTACAATAATAGCAACACCATCAACGTGACTGGCAATGCTAAAATGGACTTCGAATCCGACATCGTAAAATGGTCTGCGTCGTACAGCCGTAAATCTACGGATTTGAGTGCCGCCTCAGAGCAGCTAGGTAGAGATCGGGATTTGGTCAAAAGTTTTCTGGTGCAGCGTGGTATTCAGGAAAAGGAAATCCGCTTCAATGCCGTCAATATCAGTCGAGAATTTAATTACTATACCGATAGCCAAGGAAATAGCTCCAATACTTTCACCGGATACAATCTTTCGCAACAAGTGAGCATAGAATCGAAAGATTTAGAAAAGGTCGATAATGCCTCACGCGAGATCTCCAGTTTAATTTCACAAGGAGTTGAATTAAGCTCCAATGCTCCAAACTACTATTTTTCTGGATTGGAAGATCTAAAATTGCAACTTATTTCTCAGGCGTCTGAAAACGCCAAATTACGCGCTCAAAATATTGCGACGGAATCGGCTACTTCTCTGGGACAATTGGTGAAAGCGGATCTTGGAATTTTCCAGATAACAGGACAGAACGATAATGAAGAGTATTCTTACGGAGGTGCATTCAACACCAGTTCACGCAGCAAAACAGCGAATATTACTGTCAAAGCCAGTTATTTAGCACGTTAGTTGTAGCCTGTTTTATAAAAACGTACAATTATGCACTTATATACCATCGATACCGGATTTTTCAAACTGGATGGCGGCGCTATGTTTGGCGTCGTTCCCCAATCGTTGTGGTCGCGCACGAATCCACCAGATGCTAAAAATCTATGCACTTGGGCAACGCGCCTCCTCCTGATGGAAGATGGAAACCAACTCACGCTCATCGACACCGGATTGGGCGATAAGCAGGATGCGAAGTTTTTTGGACATTACGACTTGCATGGAGATGCCACCTTGGATTCTTCATTGGCAAAACACGGCTTCCATCGCGATGATATTACAGATATCATCCTAACGCATCTGCACTTTGATCACTGTGGTGGCGCGATCAAGCGTGAGAGTGAACAATTGATTCCAGCCTTTAAAAATGCGAAATATTGGTCCAATGAGAAGCATTGGGATTGGGCGACTGTCGATCCAAATCCTAGGGAGAAAGCTTCCTTTCTAAAAGAGAACATCTTGCCAATTCAGGAATCCGGTCAGCTTAATTTCTTGGCCGAAGGCCAATCATTCAACGATCAGGTGGCTATTCGCTATGCGAATGGCCATACCGAGGCCATGATGTTGCCACAAATCCAGTATAAGGGGAAGACGATCTTGTATATGGCCGATCTACTACCATCCGTAGGTCACATTCCTATTCCATATGTCATGAGTTATGATGTGCGACCACTGGTAACGATGGATGAGCGAAAAGATTATTGGCAAGAAATCGTAGATAATGAATATATCCTGTATCTGGAGCATGATCCAGAACACGAGTGCTGCACCCTGCAACACACGGAGAAAGGCATCCGCTTAAAGGAGACGTTTAAGTTGAGTGAGATTTGATTATTTAGGTTGATAAGGTTAATATAAGTGAGAATGATTGATAGCGCTAGAATCTTTCGTCTTTGCGCGGAGGTACGACGACGCAATCTCTTTTTTGGGGTTCAGAAAGTTGATAATAGTTGATAAAGTTATAGCGATTAAAGATTACCGCAACTTCGTAATGACTATATAACAAAAAAAAGGCGAGCTCGCGCTCGCCTTTTTACTGCATAAATTTTATCGTAACAAAAGATATCTATACGATTCTTTGTTTCTTATTTAGAATTGGAAACCAAGTCCAAATGACCATACACGGTTAGAATACGTTCTATCTGTATTACCTGGGGCTAAATTAGTTAACCCTAAACCGTAACCAGCATTAATCAACAATCCACCGTTAAAGCGGTAACCTGCCAAAAAGTTAACACCGGCATCGAATCGTTTCATATCTCCATCACTTCCAAATTCAATATCTCTGTCTCCAGATGTTTCCACACCACCAACAGTAGTAGATCCTTTAAATTTTCCACTTAAGTTAAGTCCTGCGTAAGGACCTGCTCCTAAGAAAATACTTCCAGTATATCCAGTTGGAATATAATAAACTGCGTTTACAGGAATCTCTAATGACATCGTATTGACTGAAGCCGAGCCACCATTGGTCGCATTTCCTGTCTCAAATTTTGTACCCTTACCTTGTAAAGACAAACCTGGCTGGATAGACAAATTTGGTGCTACCGGAAGATCCGCATAACCCGTTACATTGAAAGAGGTATTGTTAGATTGACTTTCGCCAAAATTTGATATTTTACCCAAATTCACACCAGCGCGTAATCCATAAGAAACCTGAGCTTGTGCAGCACCAGCTAACAACATAGCTACACCGAATGATAGTAAAACTTTTTTCATCACTTTATTATTTAAGTTTTGGACGCAGACTTATTGTCTAGCGCCTCTTACTAGGGTACATTACAAAGTTCAGACCAAAAAAGGATTTATACATGTATGGGAAATTCAAAACGCAGTTATTCAATACTTTAATTGTATGACACGCGAATCGATTTAACGAAGCACCGACAAAACCTCCAATAAAAGGGTATCGTCAAAGCGATCACACTCAAGGTGATGATATGGGATGAATGGTTGTGAAAGCAATATATTTAGCAATCAGATTCAAAAAAAACTTTATTATATCAAAGTAAAAGTATATTTTTGCAAGCCGAAAGGGCAATGGTCGGATGGCCGAGTGGCTAGGCTGAGGTCTGCAAAACCTCCTACAGCGGTTCGAATCCGCTTCCGACCTCGTACTTAAATAACAAAAGGTAAAAAATTAAAATTAGCACAATGGGAGTTACTCGTTTAAAAAGAAAAGATAGAAGAAACAAAACTGTTTCTCGTGTTGAAGTTCAGTTCTTGAAATTAGGTCGTAACATCGAGTTAGGTTCTAAAAGCAAAATGTCTGACAAAGACCAAATCTCAAAAAACAACGCAATCTTAGATCAATTATCTAAAAGCGCAAACTAATCATTACGATCTCTGATCGTATTTGATACATAAAAAAAGGAAAGATTAAATAATCTTTCCTTTTTTTATGTACAATGGTATGCGAATGGGAATCTTTACATCTTCCCAACCACCACCTTCACCATATCCTCGTATTGCAAGTATTTTTGTGCCATAGCTTTCAATTTTTCAGCATCCATCTCGTGTAATACCTTCGTGTAATAGGCATAATAGTTAAGATCCAAGCCCGACAAATGCACCGCCTTAAACTTGTCAGCGTGCGAAAAGATGGACTCTAAGCTTCCCAGCATGGCGCCAAGCATATAATTCTTCACTAAATTGATCTCCTCTACACCAACAAGCTCCGTTTGTAATAAATTCATTTCTTTTTGAATCTCTTGCAAAGTTGCCGCAGTCACGTCTGTTCCTACTTGTGTAGAAATGACAAGCATACCCGTATGCTCAAAGGTAACTGCTGACGAACCGATTCCATACGTATATCCTTTATCCTCTCGAATATTACGCATCAGCCTAGATCCGAAATATCCGGCAAACAAGGTGTTTAAAAACTGTAAGGCTGGAAAGTCTGGATCGGTGCGGCGTAAACTTTGTCTGCCCAGACGAATGGCCGATTGTACCGCATCGGGACGTTCTTGAAATTGCAGTTCAGTATGGTACGCATTAGCAATCTGAATCTTGCTTTCAACAGATTTGGAAACCGTCGTATTTTTCCATTTGCTGCCGCAATAGTTGGATACTTCTCGAATCACATCAGCCGTAATATTTCCCGATAAGAATAAAGTGCAATTCTCCGGTTGGATTTGCTGCGTATATAATTCCGCTAGATCTCTACGGTTTAATGCTGACAAGCCCTCATCAGTCACCACAGCGCCATACCTATTATTCCCAAACAAAGTTTTATAGAATAATTGCTTGGCAACAAAATCATTTTTCTCCAAAGAGATCTGTAGACTTTGACGATTTGTACGTTTGAAATTATCTAATTCATGATCTGGTAATTGTGCATCCACCAAGATATCATACACCAAAGGAAGTATCTGTGGCACATATTTATTAAGCGTGTACAGCGTATATGAGGTATGATCAAAACTAAATTCAGGCATTAAAAAAGCGCCGTAGTAATCTACCGCTTCTGCAATCTGTGCGCTTGTCATACGGCTCGTCCCCTCTTTCATCAAGGCGCTTAAAGCTGTATTACGTAATGGATCTTCTGATTCTACACCAAATTTGTTTTTAAATACAAATTCCGCTTTCACCAAAGGCTGGTCTTGTGATCTAAAAATGTAAACAGGCAAGCCATTATCCAATACCATATGTTCTGGATGAACCAACTTCATCCCCTGAATATCGTGTGACTGCGGTGCTTGTGCTCTATCCAACATGTGCTTCCTGATTTTTTGCGTGATAAATTAAGGTAGATGAGTTCTCTGCTCTAAAGATTTCGGCAGAGACTCGCTGAATGTCTGAGTTGCTGATCACAGCATATTTAGCGACTTCGGTATTGTACGCATTCGCATCGCCCAAAAGCTCAAAATAGGCTAGATTCATTGCTTTGTCCAAGATCGAAAGTTCTGCGAACACCATGGTTGATTCAACCTTATTTTTGACTTTTTCTAGTTCCTTTTCGCCGACTAATTCCGTCTTCAATCGATCCAACTGTTCCCAAAGCGCTTGCTCTGCCTGTGCTACGTCGACGCCTTCCGAAGGCTTACCTTCCACGACAAACAAATTGGTATCTACACTTCCCATGAGGTATGCATTCACGTCGACAAACAATTGCTGTTCCTTCACCAAAGCGCGGTACAAGCGAGATGAACTTCCGCGCGAGAGCAGGTCGGAAACTAAATCCAACGTATAATAATCATCATGATGCCGATCCGGCCCATGAAATGCGATATAAATACTATCAACAGGCACATCTGCTTCGACTGACTCACGCCGAGCAGCTAGCTGCGGCGACTCTTGTGGCAAAGATCTTTTTTTCACAGGATGATCTGGAATCGTGGCAAACCATTTTTCTACCAGCGCTTTGACCTCCTCTACTTTTACATCACCTGCTATCACCAAAATGGCATTGGAAGGCTGGTAAAACGTCTCGAAGAACTGCTTTACTTCTTCCATCGTTGCTTGTTCGATGTGCTCGATGTTTTTACCGATCGTAGCCCAGCGGTACGGATGTGCTTTATAGGCTAGTGGTCGCAGTTTCAACCACACATCGCCATAGGGTTGATTCAGATAGCGTTGCTTAAATTCTTCGATAACCACCTGCCGCTGCACTTCCAAACTTTGTTCGCTAAATGCCAAACTCAGCATACGATCACTTTCCAACCATAGCGCTGTTTCTAGGTTTACTGCAGGAAGCGTGATATAGTAATTGGTGATATCGTTGCTGGTGAAAGCATTATTTTCACCACCCACTTGTTGCAAAACTTCATCATAATTGGGAATATTGACTGAACCGCCAAACATCAAATGCTCAAACAAATGCGCGAAACCCGTACGTTCAGGATCCTCATCTCGAGCACCTACATCGTACAAAACATTGACACAGGCCATCGGCGTGGTATGATCTTCGTGTACTAATACACGAAGTCCGTTTGCTAAGACAAACTTGCTATAATTTACCATCTAATTTTGAAATGATTATACCCAAGCAATATCCTGCTTGAGTAACGAAAGTGTTTGCTCTTCACGAGAACCTGGCTCAGCTTGGTAATTGTAAAACCAATTGGCCTGTTCTGGTAAGCTCATTAATATGGATTCTATACGTCCGTTGGTCTCCAAACCAAATTTGGTACCCGAATCGTACACTAAATTGAATTCTACATAACGACCACGACGCAGCAGTTGCCAATTTTTTTCCTGTTCGGTAAATGTTTTATGCCGTGACTTATTGACTAATTCGCTGTATACTTTGGGGAATAAACGGCCTAAATCGCAAGAGAAATCAAATATTTGCTCATAACTCAAATCCGTATTTTGCGGTGTGATTTTATCGTAGAATATGCCACCAATTCCACGAGTTTCCTGCCGGTGCTTGATATAAAAATAGCGATCGGCCCATGCCTTGTACTTCGCATAAAACTCTGGATGATGTGTATCACAAACGTCTTTCAAGCTTTGGTGGAAGTATTTTGCATCTTCTTGATCCACATAATGCGGCGTGAGATCGATACCGCCGCCAAACCATTTCACCTGATCATTCAACTCAAAATAGCGGATATTCATATGAATGATGGGCACCCAAGGATTGTTGGGGTGAATCACAATAGACACACCCGTCGCAAAGAATTCATCTTCTTCCACACCGAAAGATTTACGAATGGGTTCGGGCAATTTACCATGTACTTCAGAAAAGTTTACACCACCTTTTTCGAAGATAGCGCCATGCTGAATGACGCGTGTGCGGCCGCCGCCACCTCCATCACGTTGCCAGTTTTCTTCCACAAATTTAGCGCCTCCATCCAATTGTTCTAAAGCATCGGTGATTTCTTGTTGAATCTGTTTGTAGGTATCTGCGATGTGTTCTCTCGTCATTTTTTTCATTAAGTAAGGGAATCTGCTAATTTTTTAATCTCCTGCATAGGTTGCGCTCCTTGATACAAGATTTGGTATACCGTATCACAGATGGGCATGTGCAGTTTATTTTTCTTGATAATAGATTGAATACAGGCCGAGGCATAATATCCTTCGGCGACCATATTCATCTCCACTTGCGCAGATTTCACACTATATCCTTTACCAATCATCGCACCAAAGGTGCGATTGCGGCTATATTGTGAATAAGCTGTTACTAATAAATCTCCCAAATAGGCGGAATGGTTGATCTCCCGATCGCTGGGATCGAGCGCTTTCACAAAATAATCTATTTCGCGGATCGCATTGGATACTAATACCGCTTGAAAATTATCTCCAAAACCTAATCCATGACAAATACCGCCGGCCAAGGCAAAGATATTTTTTAATACTGCAGCATATTCAATACCGATAATATCGGAGGAAATGATCATTTTGATGTAGCGTGTTTCGAGCAAACTAGCCACCGTCTTGGCGTGATCCACTCTGCGCGAAGCGATAGTGAGATACGATAATCGTTCGGAAGAAACTTCCTCCGCATGACAGGGTCCACCTACGACGACAATTTCCTCCAAAGGAACTTGGTAAGCATAAGGCAAATAATCGCCTACAACCATATTTTCGTCGGGCACAATGCCTTTGATAGCAGAAACCACGACTTTTCCCTCAAAATCTGCTGCTGACAAGGGTGATAGCACCGCCTTCAAGTAAGCGGCGGGCGTGTTGAGGATAATAATATCTGATTGTGCGACGACTTCGCGGAGATTGGAAGTGACAAATTCGTCAGCGAAATCTACTTCTACAGAGCTGAGGTAGCTCGGGTTGTGCTTGTAGGTACGGATATGTGCTACATCTTCTTCCTTGCGTACCCACCAGTACACTTGCTTTGGCTGTTTGTTGTCGGAAAGCATTTTGATCATGGCTGTTGCCCAACTTCCGCTACCGATTACGCCTATCTTCATACTTTGTGTTTGCTGCGTTTGATAATCTGGTAAAGGTACGTAATCCAAGGCAATACTCGAACCGATAAACCACTATCGAATTACCAATCGCATGACATACTTTGCGGCCCAATTCGTGTATTCCTTATCAATTACCAATGTATTATTCTCAAATCGTAACAGTGCCTTAACATGAAGCGCATATCTTTGCAAAAAAAGCAACCCATGAGAAAACAGATTTTTTACGTTATTTTATTATTTGTCCTACAAATTAGCGCATCTTTTGCGCAAAATAAGCCCAAATATATCTTCTACATGATTGGAGATGGCATGGGATTGAATCAAGTGCATATTGCAGAATCCTATCAAGCTGCGCTGGAAAACCGTAATACCGTATTTCCATTGACATTCACCAAATTTCCGTTTAGCACTTTTGCCACTTCCTTTTCTTTATCGCACGGCGTCACAGATTCTGCTGCGGCGGGTACGGCATTGGCCGTAGGCCACAAAACAAAAAATGGCGTGATCGGCATGGATTCTAGCCGTACAGAAACGTATAAAAGCATTGCTTATTTTGCGAAAGAGCAAGGTATGAAAGTGGGCATTACCACCAGCGTGAGTATAGATCATGCAACGCCAGCCTCTTTTTACGCGAACCAAGCCGACCGCAATATGTATTACGAGATTGGACAAGATCTGATCAAATCTGGATTTCATTTCTTCGGCGGAGCCGGATTTCTAAGTCCGGAAAAAACGTACAAAAAAGAAGCAGCTCCTTCCCTGTTCCCTCAATTTGAAAAAGCAGGCTATACGCTAGCGTATGGATTGAAAGAGTATAAAAAAATCGCAAATACGGCTGATAAGGTGATCTTGATGGCCGACAAAGGCACTCCTGCTGAAGCATTGACTTATGCGATAGATCGCAAACCCGAAGAATTGACTTTGCAACAAATTACAGCTTCAGCTATTCAAACTTTGCAAAAAGATAACGACAAAGGATTCTTCCTGATGGTAGAAGGTGGCAAAATTGATTGGGCTTGCCACAGCAACGATGGCGCTACAGCGATCCAAGAAACCAAAGATTTCGACGCGGCAGTAGCCGAGGCTTTCCGTTTTTATGCCCAACATCCAGAAGAGACGTTGATCTTGGTAACGGCCGATCACGAGACGGGCGGTATGGTATTGGGCAATGGCAGCTCAACCTTACAACTCAGCCGCATTCAGCATCAGAAAGTATCGCAAGGTGTACTCAGCAACAAGATTTCTGATTTGCGCAAAGCCACGCCAAATGCTTCTTGGGATGTCGTAAAGCAATTGTTGGAAGAAAACACAGGCTTGTGGAAGTCGGTAAAAATAAGTGAGACCGAAGAAAAAGAAATCAAAGAAGCCTACAACCGTAGCTTTGTACAACATCAGAATGAAACGGAGAAAAGTCTATATGCGATCGATGATCGTATCGCAGCACTAGCAGTAAAAGCATTGAATAGAGCGGCTAGCATTTCCTGGGCTTCTGGCAATCACTCGGCGGCTTATATTCCAATTTATGCGATTGGACAAGGTGCAGATCTATTCCACCAAAAGATGGACAACATCGATATTCCACACAAAATTGCGGAAGCTGCAGGATTACCAATGGTATCCCAAGCTGCCGCAACTCGTTAAACGCTTATCGCCAACCTCCGCCAAGGGAGCGATATAAATCAATATAAGAGGCTAAGTATTGCTGACGCAATTCTACCAAAGCCAGATCACTGTCCAGCGCGTTGCTCTGGGCAGTGATTACTTCCAAATAGGAAGCATAACCACTTTTAAATAACAAACCTGCGTTGCGCACGGCTAAAGCTGAATTGCTAACGCGCTGCTCCGCAAATTCCAATTGCTCACGCTGTTTACCTACCGTAATCACGGCATCTGACACTTCACCAACGGCTTCTAGCACTTTTTGCTGCAAACCAATCTCTGCCTGATCTCGTTCCAATCGCGCAATTTCATATTGCGTCTTAAGCTGTCTGTTTTGGAAAATAGGTGCTGTGATATCGCCTGCAATGCCGCCGAGTAAAGCGCCAGGAATATTAAACCAATTTTTGGGTAACATCGCATTCACCCCCAATGTACCGCCAATCGTAAGCGCTGGATAGCGCATCGCTTGTTGCACATTGGCATTCGCATTCGCCGAGATCAATTGCAACTCGGCGCTACGAATGTCCGGTCGATTGCGAATAACCTCCACTGGAGTACCTAATGAAATATCGTTAGCATCATCCAACAGCTCATCAAAGCTATTACCGCGCGAAATACGATCCGGCATCTCACCAGCTAGTACACGCAATGCATTTTCCTGCAAAGCGATTTCCTTCTCTAACTCTGGCACTAGTGAAGCGGCCAATAATCGTTGAGATTCCGTTTGCTGTATAGCAAGCGCGGTGATCTCCCCGGCTTCGTATTGTAGCTTGATAATCTGCAATGTACTATCATTAAGTTGTACATTTCGTTTAGCCACTTCGATCTTCGCATCCAGCATCAGCAAATTAAAATAGCCCATGGCCACACGCGCGATTAAATTAGTTTGTACTGCTTTGCGCGCTTCATGCGTTTCGAGGTAGTCGGCTACCACCATATCTTGTCGATTGCGGATTTTGCCCCAAATATCCAATTCCCAACTGAAGCTGATATCCGTACCAAATTGCGAAAGCAATACGTACATATTCTCGGGCAACTCCCGACCGCCATCACCATAATATTTGGAAGGCGGTGCCGAAATAAAATCCCGCGAGCGCCATTGTCGATTGGCACTGGCGATGCGTGCTTCTGCCGACGGCAAAAAGTTCGCACGATTCTGCCGCACTTGCTGATCGGCGATTTCGATATTGAGCAGTGCGGTTCGCATATCATTATTATTCACCAAAGCCGAATCGATCAGATCCTTCAAGATGGTATCTTGAAAAAACGTACGCCAATCAATTCGTCCTATGCTGATGGTATCTGCAAAGTACGCAATGGTGTCGCCACGATAGGTTTCTGGCAGATCCAATTCTGGTTGTACATATTTCTTCCCGACCTTGCATCCTTGTACACCAAAGAATATCCATAAGGCTAGACCGAAGAAACCAAATAAAAACTTGTTACGCATAATTTAGTCCTCCTCCTCTTTAAATTTATCCCTTACCATTTCGTCCAACGTCTTGAACACAATAAACAACATCGGGATTACAAAAATACCAAAGGCTACACCGGAGAGCATGCCGCCGGCAGCACTAAAACTGATGGAATGATTACCAATCGCAGATGGACCGACCGACCACATCAACGGCACCAAACCTGCTACGAAAGCCAAACTCGTCATCAGAATTGGGCGAAGTCGCAAACGCGCGCCCATGATGGCTGCATCTACAATGGTCAATCCCTTATCCCGTTCCTGTACGGCAAATTCGATAATCAAAATGGCATTCTTCGCCAGCAAACCGATCAACATAATCAATCCAACCTGCACATAGATATTGTTTTGCAAACCAACTAAACCAATCGTAGCATATACGCCGACCAAACCTACGGGAATAGAAAGTAGCACGGCAAATGGCAAAATATAGCTTTCATACTGCGCAGATAGTAAAAAGTAAACGAAGAGAATACTCAGCGCAAAGATCAAAACCATCTGGCCACCCGACTGACTTTCTTCAAAGCTCATCCCCGTCCATTCGAAACCATAGTTACCCGGCAATTGGGCATCGGCCAATTCTTCAATAGCTTCCATCACGTCACCCGAACTGTAGCCCGGCGCAGGCGTCGCATTAACCGCAATCGCATTGTACAAATTGTAGCGCGTGATCGTCTCCGGTCCAACTTCCTTCTCTAACGTAAGCAAGGTGTTGATCGGCACCATCTCGCCAGCTTTGTTGCGCACAAAGATCGAATTGAAAGATTCAGGATCTTTTCGATAATCGAAATCTGATTGGATATATACGCGGTATTGTCTGCCGAAGCGGCTAAAATCTCCCGCCTGCACACGTGCATAATACGACCGAATGGTCGACATCAAATCGCGCACATCTACGCCTAGTGATTTCGCTTTGACCACATCGATGTTCACTTCGTACTGCGGAAAGTTGGATTTAAAGGTGGTGTAGGCATTGTCGATCTCCGGCAAGGTATTGAGCTGATTGATAAACGTATCTGCGATCATATTAAAGTCGCGAATATCGCCACCCATCCGGTCTTGCAATACTAATTCCGTACCGGCAAAGTCACCAAACCCCTGCACGGTTGGCCGTGCGAAGACGGTAAATTGTGCTTCGTGGATCTGAGCAAGATCTTTGCGAATGGTATCCATAAATGCTTCAATCTTTTTAATCCCTAAGCGCTTGGCATGCGGGTGCATATTGATGTAGCCTGCGGCGAATGCCGGACTGGCGCTTGCGTCTAGCGCATTGAAACCAGAAACAGTCGTCATCCCCAATACATCTTCCCGTTTGCGCAAAATACTATCCGCTTTGCGCAATACTTCTGTTGTACGCGCTAAAGAAGCGCCGGGAGGCATGGCCAAGTTGTAGGTGATAAATCCATCATCCTCCGTAGGAATAAAACTTTGCGGAGAACGTGACATCAGCACCAATCCGATTACGGTGATCAATGCTAAACCAACCCAAGCTACTGTTTTGTGCGTGATTAAAAACTTAACTGCCCCGATGTATTTCTCCGTAAAACGATCGAATGCCGTATTGAAAGCCGTAAAGAAGCGATCGCGGTACAAGGCAAATTTCTTTTTCTTCACTACCGGATGTTCGCCCTCGGCGTCTTCATGCTTTGGTGCTTTCAGTAATAAGGCACAGAGCGCTGGACTTAAGGTCAGCGCATTCAGCGCGGAGATTAAGATGGCGGTGGCCAATGTATACGCAAACTGTCGATAGAAAATACCGGCCGGCCCTTCCATAAAACCGACTGGCAAGAACACCGCAGCCATCACCATCGTGATGGACAAAATCGCTCCGGTAATCTCTGACATCGTTCGGATCGTGGCTGCCTTGGGCTTCAAGCCCGTACTATGCATCTTTTGATGAATGGCCTCCACGACCACAATGGCATCATCCACCACGATACCGATGGCGAGTACGAGCGCAAACATGGTGAGCACATTGAGCGAAAAGCCAAACATCTGCAAGAAAAAGAACGTACCGACCAACGAAACTGGAATAGCAATCGCTGGAATCAGCGTAGAACGTAAATCTTGCAGGAAGATAAATACGATGATAAATACTAAAATAAACGCCTCGAAAAGGGTATGCTGCACCTGACTAATGGATTCGTCGATCTGCTCACGAACCGAATAGGTAATCTCGTATTTGATACCATTGGGGAAAGAGCGCGCTTGCTCTTCTAACACTTCGCGAACCGCAACGTCAATGTCGTGTGCGTTGGATCCACTGGTTTGAGTAAGATTGAGCGTCAGACCCGGGTTGCCATCCACCTTGTTATCGGAGTTCAAGTTGGTAGCACCAAACTCAATACGAGCTAGATCTTTTAAATAGAGTACTGAACCATCGTTATTGGTCTTGATGACCATGTTTTCGAACTGCTCTGGTTGCGAGAATCGTCCTTTGTGGCGAATCACCGTTTCGAAGACTTCCTCGGAGGTCTCCCCAAACTTACCGGGTGCCATTTCAAAGTTTTGATCGCTGATAGCTTTCATCACATCCTGTGGAACGAGATTGTATAAAGCAAGTTTTTCTGGATTCAACCAAAGACGCATCGCGTAATCACGTGCTCCTAATCTGGACACCTGCGCTACACCATCTACCCGCAATAGCGGACGCATCAAATTGATCTGTGCATAGGCTTGCAGGAACGTTTCGTCGTACACCGTATCGCGATGATCGGAATACAAATTGATCGTCATGATTACACCGCTCTGCCGCGGCATCGTCGTAATACCCGCTTCATTTACTTCGGCCGGAATCGAACTGATAGCGCGCGAGATACGCGTCTGTACGTTAACCGATGCTACATCTGGATTTGTTCCTGTTTTAAAGAATACGGTGACCGTTCCAGCTCCAGAATTGGAAGCCGTAGATCGGATGTAGGTCATATCCTCCACCCCGTTAATGGCTTCCTCTATCGGAAGCAAAACGCTTTTAGCAACGGTTTCCGCATCTGCACCGGGATAGCTTAACGACACCACCACACTCGGCGGTGCAATTTCCGGAAAGCGCGTAACCGGCAATAATTTCATTCCTACTAATCCGAGGATGACTAATACGATGGATACCACCGTAGCCAATACCGGACGTTCGACAAATACTTTCAGCATAGATAGTTGTTAATGTAAAAAATAGAACAGGAGGATCAATTGCCCTCGCTTACTTCTGAATAGGAATGATCGTCGAGCCGTCTGTCAGCTTATCGAAGCCACTCAGCACGACGCGATCGCCTTCTTCAATTCCTTCTGAAATAATGTAGTTGTCCTTACTTTTTCCGCTCACCACCACATTGCGGCGTTGTACCTGGTTGGAGCTATTCGCGACATATACAAAGGTCCTATCTTGCAATTCATTGGTCGCCAATTGAGGGATCTGCAATACAGCTTCTTTGACCTCGGCAATTTTAAGTGTACCACTACTACCCGAACGCAAGATATTGTCTTGATTGGCAAAGGTGGCTCGTAGTGAAATCGCACCGGTACTACGATCGACTTGTCCGTTCACCGCATCGACCACACCTTTAATCGGGTACTCTTCGCCATCGGCTAACACAAGAGTAACTTTCGGAAAGGTGAGCTTATTATTTCTATTGTATTCGCGACCAGCAATACTATCTTTCTTGGCTTGTGCCTTAGAAAAATACAAGAAATCAGACTCATTCATCGCGAAGTACACGTATACTTCCTGAATATCCGAAAGAAAAGTAAGCGGTTCTTTATCTCCTTTAGTCACCAAATTACCGATACGCTTAGGTATGCGACCTATATACCCACTTACAGGTGCCGTGATAAGGGTGAAATCTTTATTAATCTCTGCACTACGCACCGCGGCTTGGGCTTGTTGCAAAGTAGCCTGCGCTACTTCGTAATCGGATTGTGCTGCTGATAATCGCACATCAGAAATTACATCATTAGACACCAATGGCTTAAGCCGATCAATCTCCAGCTGTGCATTCTTTAACTGCGCTTTGGCTACTTCAGCTGTTGCCAACATATTATTCAAGCTTTCTTGATAGGCAGATTGATCGACCTTGAAAAGCTTTTGCCCTTTTTGTACATAAGCACCCTCATCCACGTATATTTCCTGCAATAAGCCTTCTACTTGCGGTCTTACTTCGACGTTTACCTTACCTTCAATGGTACCTAGGTACGTCTTCACGGTGACGGCATCACTACGTTTTACAACGTGCACCGGCAAAGCAAGGGCTTTCTCCCCTTTTTCCTTTTCTTTGGACTCGCTGTGGCTACAGCTATCCAATAAAAAAATCGCACTACAGAGCACGATAATCCATTGTGGTTGAAACCAATTGTTTTTCTTTATTAGCATAGATGTCCTTAAGAAGTAACGTTTTTATTACAATACTCACTACTAAACGCTAAAATGACGCCAAATGGTATCTTTTAGATAAAATTAACGTGTATTTAACGCTCAAAATAGCTACTTTTAGAGCAAAATTATAAAGGTAAACCCCTTGTAAATCAGCCATATTATTTAACAGCTAAGATGCAATGAAAAAAAATCAAATGCAGCAGTCTTTCGTTAGTAGATCATTTTGTGGCAACAATATACGAATTAGGTGTAATAATTGGTCGGCTTTTTGTATCTAACCTTAAATATATATTTCCCTTGAGAAATCGTCTACCGCTTTGTGAATAGAGCTTTTCTCTCTCTCTTTTAAATGGATAAAATGATCAAAAACGTTTATACTATTCGAACAGTATTTTGTGTCTTAATGTCAATATTTCTTATGTTCTCCTGCCAAAACAAAACAGCAGAAGAAAAATCAATATCTGATGCGGAAAAAAGAACGGCAGATTCCCTAGCGCAAATAAAGGCAGCAGAAGAGGAAGTACGCAAGCAACCTGTTAAGGCAGCCGACATCAACCTGACGAAAGATCTGGAATACGATAAACATACCTTGGAAGATAGCTATGCGTATGAAGATACTACCCGAGTATTTCAATGGGACAAAATCAAAGAACGGCTGGCGGCTGTGGAGAATTTCCAACGCATGCCACACCAGTATGGTGTATTGCAGAATCATCGCAATAAAAATAGGGAAGCACCTTTAGTGAAAAATTGGAAACGAAATGCCTACAAGCGTGTGGCGGATTCGTTGGGAACAGAGCGCTGGCAAGGTGTGCCGCTGTATGCAACGGGTCAGCATGATGCACCGGAATTGTACGGCCGTGATGGATATCTTGTTATTATTACTAAAAATGACACCACCGCCGATATGATGGAAGTGGAGGGCATCTCGCTACCGGGCAAATTTGATGTGCCGGATCGCTACGTAAAAGTATTAGGTGATACCGCTGTATTTGATCGGGTCGCCATCGTAGATGTGACAAACCAAAATATAGCCACCTTTCAAAAAACAGATAAAGGAGCTTGGAAAGTATTAAGTATGAATCCAGCCACCAGCGGCATGCACAAACCGCCATTTTCTACCGAGACACCTTTAGGCGTTTATGTAGTTCAGGAGAAAAAGAAGAAAATGATGTTCCTAAAAGATGGCACCTCTACTATTCAGGGATTTGCCCCATATGCAACTAGATTCAGTAATGGCGGCTATATCCATGGTGTGCCAGTAAATAATCCTAAGGGTAAAATCGTTGAGTACAGCTGGTCATTGGGTACCGTACCTCGCTCACACATGTGCGTTAGAAATGCTTCTTCCCACGCAGAATTTGTATATAATTGGACTAAAACCTTATCATCCCTGATTATCGTAATTGAGTAGTTTTACATAATTTAACATTTTCGTAACACCTTTATTACTAGATTTGTGCATTCATAAAAAAAGGGAAGAAGGGATTATGAGGAAGATTTTTTTTGGAATTTTGGCGTCTGTTAGTTTAATATTTATTGCATTCGCCAGCTTTAAAGACCGATATGTTGACCAACCTGCCGAGAAAATAACGGCTATTGATATCGCAAAACCAGATCCATTTTATCAGATTCGTGCTATGTACGATAGCTTGCATGTCGATAGTATATTAAACTATCAGGCATTCGAAGAAGCGATGTACGGTTATGAATCGATGCGCCACCGCACAAAAAAGGAGCTGATCACGGTGATTGATTTCACCTTGCCATCTACCGAGAAACGGCTTTACGTCATTGATTTAAAGAACAAAAAACTACTGCACCATAGCGTTGTAGCCCACGGTCGTAATACAGGTGAAAACTATGCTACAAACTTTTCTAATAAACATGGGTCTTTTCAAAGCTCTTTGGGATTTTACGTAACTGCTGAAACGTATCAAGGTGGAAATGGCTATTCGCTTCGTCTTGATGGCTTAGAAAAGGGCATTAACGATCAAGCAAGAGCGCGGGCGATCGTGATGCATGGCGCAGATTACTGCAATGTCAATCTAGCAAAAAGCATGGGAAGATTGGGGCGCTCTTATGGTTGTCCAGCGCTGCCGCGCGAAATAAATGCGGCTGTTATTAATACGATCAAAGGCGGTTCTATGATGTACATCTATGCTAACAATAAAAATTACATGGCAAGTAGTAACATCTTGAAAACTAAAACAACTTCTAAAACGATGCTCGCTCAGCATGATGAGGTTGAAAATACAGCTGCACCAACAGTGGTATTGAATTAATATTTTCCGTTAGATTTCGATCTGCAAACCATCATAAGCTAAAGATACATGCGGAGGCAACTCCGTATGTATTTCTGTATGTCGACCAAAACGGTGGCTGATGTGCGTAAAGTAAGCTTGTTTTGGATGCACGCGATCTACCACTGCTAGCGCTTCCTCCAGCGTAAGATGAGAAATGTGCGCTTCGCGTTGTAAGGCATTTAAGACCAGCACCTCCACTCCTTCTAATAAACGGTAAGATTCTTCAGCTATGGTCTTTGCATCCGTGATATAGGCGAAATTGTCGATACGAAAGCCTAAAACGGGCATACGATAATGCATCACCTCAATGGGCATCACTTCTTTGCCAAATAAATCAAAAGCTTGTGCGGCATGAATCTCTTCCAATTCTAACTGTGGAACGCCTGGATACTTATGATCTGCAAAAGCATAATAAAACTCTCTCCGAAGCGCATCATGCGACACATCTGTACCATAAATAGGAATGGATTCTTGTTGGAGATAGTTGAATGCGCGCACGTCATCCAATCCAGCGATGTGATCTTTGTGCGAATGTGTGATGAGCACCGCGTCTAATCGAGGCACTTCTTCTCGCAACATTTGCGCGCGAAAGTCTGGCCCTGTATCCACCACAATCTGTCGACCATCGTACGAAATTAGAATCGATGAGCGTAAACGCTTGTCTTTATGATCTGGAGATGTGCATACATGGCAATGGCAACCGATCATCGGCACACCTTGAGAGGTACCTGTTCCTAAAAATGTAACTTTCAAATTATTGATCGATTTTTGTGTTGTACACCGCTAATTTCGCTTCTCCACACCGACAATTAGGAAATCTACTGATCGAAATGGCTCGTGCTCAACATTTGTTAACGGCCGGTCGGCAATAAGCTAAATTACCGACTTGAAGTTAAGAAGGATTCTGCTAAGATCAAAGCTCGCAGCTTATTTCTGGAAGCAGATTTTATCTAGGTAATTTTGGATAAAGCCTGATCCGTAGGCTACCAATTGTACGTAAGCCGCCGGTACCGCATTAAGTGCAACGACTAGATCTTTTGTGGTATTCAAAGCGTGAAGAAATAGCGCAATGGTATACAGGGATAAGAAAGCATAGCCAAGATAAGCGATTTGTACAAACAACGTGATGCCGCCATAAGTCAATACATTGAGCAGCGTAAGCATAGCTATAACGACCAATCCGATTACGAAAACTGCCGGCAAGACATGTACCCATTTCAATTCTTTCGGATAGATCTTGTAGATATCTATTCTACCTTTTCCAAAGAGGTAGGTTTGCCTAAAAAATTGGGATAGATCTGTGCGTCTCTTGTGGTACACAAATGCTTCGGGGATCAGCCCCACATGGAATCCTTCGGCAATCATTCGGATACTAAACTCAATATCTTCTGATCGTCTAGAAAGACGAAATCCTTGCGTACGTTCCCATACCGCACGCGAAATGCCCATATTAAAACTGCGCGGATGAAAAGGCCCGATGTGTTTTTTATTACCCCGTATTCCACCAGTCGTCAGTGGTGAAGTCATGCTGTAACTGATCGCTTTTTGCATATCAGAGAAGGAATCATGCGCCGCATCTGGACCACCAAATGCGTCAAGCTGCTGTGCTCCAATACCAGCAGCAACCTGTTGCAGGTATTGGGGCGGTACGATGACATCAGAGTCTAATACGATGAAGAAATCGCCCTTCGCTTTTCCGAATCCATAATTACGCGCAAAACCCTGTCCTGTATTTTCAGTCAGATAATAATGCACATCTAGGCGATCGGCAAATGCTTGCACAATATCTCGCGCCTGAATGCGAGAACCATCTTCTACGATAATAATTTCGAAATCGGGATACTGCTGCCCGGTCAACGACTCCAACAGTTCGTGAATCTCCTGCGGCCTATTATAAAGCGGTATAATGATGGAGAAAAACATCTAAATAACTTGCTCGATATGGTACTTATTGCGGTCGGATCCATTGCGGGATACCAATTCTGCGACAAAGCCCGTCAGGAAAAGTTGTGTACCCAATATAATCGCCACTAAAGACAGATAGAATAAAGGTTGATCCGTCACATTACGATACGGCGTGGCATTGGCTATACTAGCTAATTTATCGAATATCAGATATAACGTAATTACAAAACCAACCAAGAAACTCAGCACGCCAATGGGCCCGAAGAAGTGCATCGGACGCTTGGCAAACTTGCCCACGAAAAAGATAGATGCTAGATCTAAAAATCCTTTAATAAAGCGACCTGGACCAAATTTGGTGGTGCCATATTTCCGCGGATAATGTTGTACTACCTGTTCTTGAATCTTACTAAATCCAGCCCACTTGGCCAATACCGGAATATAGCGATGCATTTCACCATATACTTCGATGCTTTTAACCACATCTTTCCGATAAGCCTTTAAGCCGCAATTAAAATCATGCAAATTGTGTATGCCCGACATACTTCGTGTCACGGAGTTAAACAATTTGGTAGGAATTGTTTTCGAAAGCGGATCATGGCGTTTCTGTTTCCAACCTGACACTAGATCTGCATTTTGATTGGTGATGCGATCGTATAGTTCTGGAATCTCATCCGGACTATCTTGCAGATCGGCGTCCATCGTAATCACCACCTCTCCCTCTGCGGCGGCAAAGCCAACGTTGAGCGCAGCTGATTTTCCGTAATTACGACGGAAGCGAATTCCCGTAATCTTCGGATTTGATTCTTTCAGCTGTACGATGGTTTTCCAGGAACGATCTGTACTTCCATCATCTACTAAGATCACCTCGTAAGCAAATCCATGTTGCACCATCACGCGATCTATCCAAGCGGTCAATTCGGGCAGTGACTCTTCCTCATTATACAATGGCACTACCACTGAAATATCTATGCTTACAGGCTGTAACATTTAGCAGAATAAATTATTTAAATACAAGAACTAAAAACATTAATTAGTAGGATCTTGCGGCGTTTGCCAAGGGTGCGCATTATCCGCCGAATCATCTACAAAAATGGGTTGCTCTTTTTTGAAGATGGCTGCCAAGATCAACGCTAAGATGAAATACATGATAAGCGATACCGCTAATGCTTGGATGAGGTTAGCGAAAGAAAAAGTATATAATCCTTCTTTCTGTACCTCCAATTGCTCTACGGTAGAATCGATCTGCTCATCCGGAAAACCCATAGATTCTAGTGATTCAATAGATAGATTCATCATGTTATCGATAGCACGCTCTTCCAAAGATGGCATTACTTGGCTGACAATTTTTGAGCCTACAGTAGATAGCACTACGGATACTGCCAACACGATAAAGATATGGCTCAACGCGGTACGAAAATCCCAATAACCTCCCGCCTGGCGACGTAATCTCACGGCAAGTAGACAAGTAATCACCAAAGGAACTACATATACCAATAATATGCTCACGAAAGACACCGTCATAATACCAGTCGCATTGGCACCGATAATCAGGGTGATAATACCTAGTACGAAACTGATTACACCAAGAATCACTCCGTAAATAGCGGCTTGTTTCTTTAGATCGGTTGACTCTACGGGTATACTGCTCATAAAAATAGTTTTAGTTGTTGAATTGAATAATTAGTTGGTAAATAGCCAAATCTAATGATTTGCGATCACTTTGTTCTAAAAATTCTTCGATAGCAGCTTGATCCGGACGCGGCTCTGCGAAAAACGACATCAAGGGATAGAAGATATCTTTAATCTCTTCTTCTATATCAATCTTAGCGCCTACTTTCGCAATTTCTCCAAAGCTGCTTTCTACCAAAATTTGGTTTTTAATCACTTCTTCGTAAATGCGGTGCTCATCTTGGAATTCGTCTTCCTCAACTAGTAAAAACTCCTTTAAGTAGTCGTCCAAAGATGGCTCAACATCAGCATCTTCACACTCCTTTAGATAAAGTAATACATTAAGCAATTCGCTACCGCGATCCAGTGTATCTTCTTCAATAGCTTCCCACTCTTCGGAGTCCAAATAATCTTCTTCTAACTTCTGTACATCTTCGGCAAAGAAGTTGATCATCAACAAATCGAAGACATACTCACGCAGCTCTTCAAAGCGTGGGTGATTATCAAATGTTTCATCCAACTTAGAGACTTTGTCCATAAATGGAAGATCCGCGTCAAAAGTTGTCGTAAGTTCGGTTTCAATACCGCTAAAATCTTGTTCTTCTACCGTAGCAAAATACTGTAGCGCATTGTGCAAGGCATTCTTTACATGTGCATCCATATCGATGTGTTATTTTGTGTAACGTGTAAGTTGTTTATTATTGGCTGTTAGCAATACTTTACCAACAAGTTCTTTGCCAAACCAAGGATTATTAGCTCCTTTTGATTGGTTGCTTTTCTGATCGTACGTCCATTTTGCTGTTGGGTCGAATAAGACGAAGTTGGCGACCGCACCTTCTTCCATAGTTGGCAAAGGTAATCCTACCACTTGACGTGGTCGAATAGCTAGCACGTCTACAATTTCTTCGGCCGATAGGCCAGCGGATAGTAACGTGGGCAACACGGTCTGCAACGAAGCAATTCCATCTGCAGCAATATGAAACTCCACTTGCTTGAATTCGATCTCGTGCGGTGTATGCTGTGATACCACCGCATCGATCGTACCATCGCGCAGTCCTTCGCGTAGCGCATCTACATCTTGCTGTGTACGTAACGGTGGACTAACTTTATAATTACTATCGAAGCTTGTGACAGATTCATCCGTCAGCAACAGATGATGTGCTGCTACATCGCAGGTCACTTGTAATCCATTTTCTTTCGCCTGGCGAATCAAGTCGACGCTTCCAGCAGTAGAGATTGTTGAGAAGTGAATGCGGGCATCGTGGTAAGCGGCTAATTTGATATTGCGCGACACCATTAATTCTTCCGCAAGATTAGGAATACCTTTCATGCCGAGGTACGTACTCACCTCGCCTTCATTCATTTTGTTGCCCCCGGCAATAGACTCATCTTGAGCAAACGCCATGATCAATCCATCAAATCCTTTGGAATACAACAATGCGCGGCTCATCAAGCCTGCCTGTTGCACACTGTGATCACCATCGCTAAAAGCGATTGCACCAGCCAGCTTCATATCGTATAGTTCTGCCAACTCTTCTCCTTGGCGTTTTTTGCTGATTGCCCCAACAGGATGCACATCGACTACTGCGCCACGACTTTGATTGACTATTAAAGCCACTTCCGAGCGTGTATAAATAGCCGGGTTTGTATTTGGGTGGATCGCGACGCCAGTAAAGCCACCTGCGGCTGCGGATGCAATACCCGTTTGCAAATCTTCTTTGGTTTCTAATCCCGGCTCGCCAAAATTGGCATTCAAATCAAAAAAACCTGGCGCTATGTAGCTACCCTTGGCATCGATCACTTCAATGTCAGCACGATCAATGCTATTTTGCTTACCAATAAATTTGATGATACCATCCTCCAGCAATACATCCACCTCCGAAAGGTGATGCGCATGCTCGGGCGATACCAACACTGCTGAAGTAATTAGAACAGTAGCCATGTATGTTTGTACGTGAATAGGTAATGTGGATAAAACAATTTATTCACCATTTGATTAACTTGTATCAAACGGTTTCCAGATGTGATCTGGCTGCACTCAGGTAGATTTTCCAACTTCAAATATCTAAGTAGTGTCATTGGAGAACAAATGTACAAAATAGGATCAGATTTGCCTATAGCTATGCTAAATCAATTCCCCCACTGATAGCCATTACTTGGCAAGTCGACTAAATTCAGCACGCGATCGGTCACTGTTTTAATCAATTGCTCTAATGATTGGGGGTTGCTGTAAAACGATGGACTTGCAGGACAGATAATTCCACCCGACTGCGTAATCGTTGTCATATTATTCAGATGGATCAGACTGTAAGGCGTTTCGCGTGCTACCAACACCAGTTTTCGACGTTCTTTTAAGATCACGTCGGCAGCACGGGTAGTCAGGTCATTGGAGATTCCCTGTGCAATACGCGCCATCGTCCCCATCGAGCACGGACAAATAATCATGGTATCATAACCAGCCGAACCAGAAGCAAATGGCGCATAGAAATCATTGCGATCGTAAAAAGTGACCGGATAATCCTGATAAGACTCATCACCCAGCTCCACTTTCCATACGTCCTTAGCATTTTGCGACATCACTACACCAATGGCACTCACGTGCTCTTTCATCTGTACCAGACTATTCAATAAGACTTTGGCATACAATGCACCGCTAGCGCCAGTAATCGCAACAACTATTTTTCTGCTCATTCGTTTGATTTTGTATATCTTGGGATCAAAAATAAAAAAAAGGGCCGAATAAGAACTTAATCGACCCTACATCTACCTATGAAAAACATGCCCTTGGGAGGGGCATAACAAAAGTAGTTATTTTATGATAATAAACAATACCAATAACGACACTACATTACTTTTGTGGCGAAAAAACCACAATTTCAGTTAAAAAAATTGGATTTACAATTTAAGTTATTATATCAAGCAATCGTTGCACTAATAACATTTTTTAAAAACTTAAAACAAAACATTACGATATATTCATTATTTTGAATCAAAAATGAATTTTTCGTAAAAATTAATTTTTCTCGACATGAGCATCATTATTTTAGAGGAATATATCGAAACAGGGAATTTTCAAGACCTAGATATGCTGCTATCCCGGCAGCCTGAACTGCTCGATGTGTTAACGAGTCATCAGGTTTCGGCTCTTTTACTGGCCTGTTATTACCGCAAAAACCAGATCATTCAAGTCATTCTCAAATACCTCAAGAATATCAACATCCACGAAGTATGTGCATTAGGCTATGCCGAACAATTAGAATTAATGATCGCTCAAAAACCTGATGTCGTCAATGAGATATCCACAAATGGTTTTTCACCATTAGGTATTGCGGCACATTTTGGGCACGAAACTATAGTACGACTTCTTTTAAGGCATCATGCCGATCCCAATATTTCCTCGCAAAACGGTTTCAACGTATTTCCAATACATGCCGCACTGAGTGCCAACAATACAGCCATCGCAAAACTCCTTATGGAAGCAGGCACAGAGGTAAACGTGGTACAACAAGGTGGCATTACGCCATTACATCTGGCGGCGCAGCATGGCAATATCGAGATCATAATCATCCTGTTGGAGCAAGGTGCAGATGTGGCATCGCGCACAGGTCAGGGTTTAACTGCAGCAGATATCGCTTTTGATAAGGGTTTTAAAGAATTAGGAGAAATCTTGACCTTATGATCTTGTCCGTCCCAACAAATGTATGCCAATAGCACAGGATAAACATTGCTTGGGTTCACAATACGCACGATGCAACTGGATCAATGCTTGGCTATCCGCGGCATGCTGCGCCGATAGGCCGATTTTCGCAAAATGAGAAGTAATGGTGTTTTGCTCCACCGGTATTTGGTTGAGCCAGTCTATCGCGCGCATTAGCAACGATTCATCGCCATGGCGATGTCCATAAGCATAGAGAATCGGAACGAAGCAATTAATAGCAATGTGGTCTAGAAAAGTCGACGTGATGCGCACAGCATGCTTTTTTACGACTTTTCCAAAGATATAATGCGTAGACCAATACTCAGAGGTGGATATATCTACGAAATAATGTTGCAAAGCCCGAAGATTTTCAGTGGATACGATCAACTGGCAGATGCGCGTCATTTCCGAGAAAACGGAAGCTAACTGTGCTATACGAACTGTCGGAAAGTTGGCGGGTCGCATGCGCAAGAAGCGCCACTCATGCGAAGACATTGGCCTGAGCTGATAAAGCTGCTGCAAATATACATATTGATCATGCAGCTCGGCGGCATAATTGTCTGAAGGATCTTGCGAAAGCAAACCAGCTTGCCCAAATAGTAATGCTTCCAACTTTTTTCGCTTTCCTTGATAGCGATCCAAGATATTTGCCGGCAACGAAGCAATTAATTGTGAAAATGCATGCTTATTCACCCGCATACCGAATGACTCCGCGAATAACTGTTGCGTCACTTTCTCCCAATCGTTTTTGTAGTGCACTAATAGCAGCGATATTTCAGCTGCTTTCGCTTCAAGACGGCTCTTCGCCATGCGATCCAGCATTTGGAGCTTTATATGCAATGGAACATCTTGTAGTTGATCGGCGCAAGGTATCCATGCACGCGATTGCTGAAGGTGGTGATGTTGCTTTAAAATATCTGCAGAAACATAATCTTTCAGTTGAAGCGTGGGAATGATCGTGCCATCTTTCCGTCGTATTTCACATTCATTTTCCCAAACAACGTGAAGGATCACATTGTCGTAGCGTAGATCATCTTGATGCCGATGTGCAAACCAACTTTTTGCATCCCAGTGAATCTCCACATGTCCCACCCACAAAAGATTATTGATGCGAAGTTTTGCTTGTAGAAAGTCAGGACCCGCATCCCGATTATAGATTCCCGGAGAGAGAACCTGCACCTGTTCACCGCCAACGCACCGAATCGCTGCATTGGCATAAAGACGGCATTTCCACAAAACTTGTATTAATTCCTCCGGATATTTCACCTTTAAAATTAAACAAATTAATCAAAAAGAAATCAAGATCTACTTATAATCTCTAGTTTGTCGCTCCCGACCTGCAATCTCTCTATGAGTCTGCCATTTACGATTGGTGCAGGTAAGCCGTTTTCCCATGCGAAATCAGCCGAAAATATCCGTGCCTCATCCCACAATCCTGCATCGATAAACATTTGGAGGGTCTTCGAGCCACCTTCGATAATTATGGATTGCACATCCATCAGATGCAACTGATATAGGATATTTTGTGGCAAATAAAGGTCAAAATTCTCTAATTCGATGTACTTGACATGCGTGCTCCAATCGGTTTTCTGCGCATTAAAGACAAACGTCTCGACATCAGCATTAAGAATCGCAGAATCAGCCGCCACCGAAAGATCTTTATCGATCAATACTCTCTTCGGATGGCTTCCCTCCCAATCACGCACGGTCAAAGCCGGATTATCGATCAGCGCAGTTCGCGTGCCGACCAAGATGGCATCTTCTTCTGCACGCCATTTGTGCACCAATTGTTGACTGGCGCTATTGGAGATCCACTGTTGTTTGGGTTCGAGCGAAGCCAAAAAACCATTATTTGTCTGCGCCCATTTAAGAATAACATACGGTCGATGTTGCGACAAGCGTGTGAAGAATCGCCTATTCAACCATTGAGCTTCCTGCTCCAAAACACCTAATACAACTTCTATTCCGGCATCTTGCAAGCGCTGTACTCCTGCCCCATTCACTTTAGCAAATGGATCTTGACATGCTATAACGACCTTTTGCAACTGATAACGCACCAGCATATCAGCACAGGGTGGTGTTTTACCAAAATGCGCACATGGCTCCAGACTCACATAAATCGTACTGTTTTTAAGCATCTGTGCCGCATCAGCCTCGCCGTACTTTGCAATTACTTCCTGAACGGCATTTACCTCCGCGTGCGGACCACCGTAAGGCGAAGTATAGCCTTCACCAATAATCTGCTGATTATGCACAACCACAGCGCCCACCATCGGATTCGGACTTACCGTGCCGGCGCCCATTTCGGCCAATTGCAAACAGCGACGCATGTATAACTCATCCAGTATCATCTAGCAAATCTATCAAATACGCATCAATAAATAATAAAAGAATCGGCTTTCGTAAGTTTGCATATGCAAACGCTTCACTCTTTACGCACTACTTTTGGTCAACATCTCGCTGAGATTTATCCGGCGGAGGAAATAGACAGTCTTTTCTATATCGTCGCCGCTGAGACATTGTCTATCTCGAGACTTCAGGTGAAGATGAATTTGCACCTAGTGGTGAATGATCTACAACTTGCCGAGTTTCAGCGTGTGCTGAATGCGTTACAGGGGCAAATGCCTATACAACATATCTTAGGTCATGCGCCTTTTTATGGATTTGAGTTTGAGGTAAATGAACACACTTTGATTCCGCGCCCAGAGACCGAAGAATTAGTGCATCTCATCATCACTCAAGAAAAATACAGAAAGCAAGCGCAAGTACTAGACATCGGCACAGGTAGCGGATGTATTGCGATTAGCTTAGCAAAGAAACTCCCACATGCTAATGTTGAAGCTATGGATATTTCGACCGAAGCCTTGGCCGTCGCGCAACGCAATGCGGAGAAATTGGATGCAGCTGTTCGTTTCACGCAGTTTGACATACTAAACTGGCGCAAGTGGGAAGGTGAAAGCAGAATTTATGACGTAATTGTGAGCAATCCGCCCTACATCACGCCTACAGAGAAATCGGAGATGAGTAACCAAGTGCTCGAGCATGAACCGCATAGCGCCTTGTTTGTGGAGGAATCCGATCCCTTGATTTTCTACCGAGAGATTGCTGCTTTTGCAGCAAGATGCTTAGCGGCAGATGGCGCGCTGTATTTTGAGATCAATCAATACCTCGCCGTCGAGACAAAAGCGATTGTAGAAGCGCAAGGATTCTCTCAAGTACAGATTTTGGAAGATATTAATGGAGCCAAAAGGATGTTGTACTGCCGTAGATAGCTTATTTTCGACATCAAGAACCATGAAGCTCAAAATAATTGATATTTTTTTTCACTGATAAACAATGATTTATTACTGATCTACATAAATTTTATGTTAATAATTTGGACTGAATGCATGATTTTTCTACTTTTGCATCACTTCAAACAACGAAGGATACTTCGAAAATAAGAAGTTTGATTCCGTAGCTCAGCTGGTAGAGCATTACACTTTTAATGTAGTGGTCCTGGGTTCGAATCCCAGCGGGATCACTTCTTGGGACAAGTCTAAAAAAGATAGACTTGTCCCATTTTTTTTGCCTTGTAATTTACTGGTATTCTGATAGATAAGAGCAATTGCAGAATTTAGCCTCGGAGTTCGATGTTGTGTTCCGTCAAATTCCAAAAATTCGGGGAACATCGAACTCACTATAAGCCTTTTTTCCTCAATATCGCCGTTTTCATAGCGTCTATCAATGTTTGCAACCTTTTTTAAGGTAGAAGCTACCAAATCTTTTATCTCCGTTCCGACTACTGCCAAGTCGTTTAATCTTCTTTCCAAAACCTCTATCTTTCCTTTGGTCAATTTCTTTACTTCTTGGAAATCGTCATCGGCCATTTCTCCATCGGCATTTTTTAAAAGCGCATTTTGATAGCGTTTGTTCAACGCATCAATCTCACCTATGATATTTGCCCGTTCGGTATTTTGGGCTTTGGTTTTGTTATTGAAATCTTTTATAAAGGCTTCGATAAAAACATCGACCATGCCCTCTTTTGGCGACATATACCGTAACTGTTTTAAGAAAGCCTCATTGGCGGTTTCGGCTTTGAACCGTACTCCGCAGGAGGAAGTGCAATGATAGTAGTAATAGTAATTGCCCATCTTGCCTTTTGAGGCACTTCCTGTGAGCATCCTATTACAATTAGGGTTAGGGCATTTAATAAACCCTCTAAGCGGTAGATTGTCCATAGCCACGATTTTAGGCTTTACAGCCCTCTTTCTCCCATCGAGAATATCCTGTACATCCGCAAACGTCTTTTCGCTGATTAATGGCTCATGCTGTCCTTTGACAAAATATCCCTTTTCCTCTTTGTAGGGAGGAATGAATATTTTGCCACAGTACAAGGGGTTTCGGATGGCTACCCAAAAGTTATTTTTGCTGAACCGACCTTTTCCATCGGCTTTCTCCCGAACCATTTTCCATATCTGTTCGGTATTGAAGTTATTGGAAACGATTTGTTCAAACGCCCATTTTAAAAGCGGTGCTTCAAAATCATGGGGTGCAATAAACTTTTTTTTGCCCTCTGTTATCTTATTGGCATATCCCAATGGAGCAGTACCCATATACCGCCCCTCTTTTTTTGCCCTGCGCATTCCGTGAAAGACGTTTAATGCACGCCTGTCGTTCTCAACTTCCGGTGAAGCAAGATAGAACGCAAGCATGATTTTATTTTCGGGAATGCTAAGGTCTAAGGGCTGTTCTATCGCAACAGGCTCAACGCCATGTGTCCGTAACTGGTTAATCATTTGGTACGCATCCCCTGCGTTCCTACTGAACCTATCCCATTTGGTAAATAATATTATTGACCCCGCTTTGTTGTTCTTTGTTTTACGCAGGTTGGATAAATATTTCTGCCACTCCGGACGTTTGAACGATTTTGCCGAATGGTCTTCTATGTAAACATCCCTTACCAGAATGCCTTTTATCTCACAATATTTTCTTAATCGGTCTTCTTGGTCACGTTGCGAATATCCCTTGTCCGCTTGCTCGTCTGTCGATACACGTATGTATAAATCTGCCTTTCTCATCACAACAGTTTTCCTTGTTCATTAGATTAAAGTTTTCCTCTTAGATACTGGTTAACTGCAATGTGAGCTATCTTCTTGACAAACTCCAAAATAGCTTGTGCTTCCTCTAAATCGACTTCCGTTCCTTTCTTTTTCAAGATTTGCATCACTCTTTCGGGAGTTAAATCATTCGTTTTTTCTTTCTCCATCTTCACTCATTTTGCTTGTTAAACAGAGCGGTTTTAATCCGCTACAAGCAAACTTATTGCGTAGATAGGGTGACTATCGGTTTATGTCGTTTGGCTGAATTATTTGGCATAGTATGCCTGTTTAGAACCATTTCGGCAATGCTATTCTCATTACTTCCACGTTTGGTTATGCCTAAAAGCGGGTATGCCTGTTGTTCACGTTTCATGGAGCAAAGGTTGGACGTGTTCTTAACGGAGGCAAAAGGTCATGCAAGTTTGAAAAAAAATCTCCACCCGTTGGGTTGTATTTGTTTTCCAAAACCTTGTGCATCCTAAACACTAACCTAAACTGCTCCCGAAACGAAACACAGCATACTCCGGCTCTTTACACGAATAAAAAAAATGTCAGGCATGAGGAATATAAGCATTGGAAATGGTATTGAAACAAAACAACAGCACCACCTCTCATTGCCGAATAAATCAAAAAAATTAATTCAAAACAGTAAAGAAATGATACATCAAATAAACACATCGGAAGCAAGGGTATATGTCGGCACATACGCAAAATATAATGACGGTTCAATCTTCGGGGAGTGGCTAACGCTATCCGACTATGCTGACAAAGACGAATTTTACGACGCTTGCAGGGAGTTGCACGATGACGAGGAAGACCCCGAATTTATGTTTCAAGATTACGAGAACATCCCAAACGGCTTAATCGGCGAATGTTGGATAAGCGATAGCATATTTGAGGTTTTGGAGGCTTTGGAAGATATGGACGAAACCCGAAAAGAGGCATTCCTAATATGGTGCGACAACGGACACCATAAGCTATCCGAGGGCGATATTGATGACCTAATAATCGACTTTGACAATGACTATATAGGGGAATACAAGGACGAGGAAGATTTTGCCTATGAACAGGTAGAGCAAATGGACTTACCCGAATTTGCAAAAACGTACTTCGATTATGAGGCTTATGCCCGTGACCTGTTTAGCGGTGACTATTGGAGCGATAGCGGTCATGTATTTTATAATTCTTGAATTTTCGGGAACGGTGCGCCGTTCCCATTTTTATTAAAATTCGGTTGGGCAAAAAAGACAGATCCGTAACAGTCTTTTTTGCAGAAAGCGGAACAACTTCTTTGTTAAATGCTTCCGCTCCGCTATTCCTTACCTGCATTTTCAAATAGGTTGCCAGTATTTGTCGAGAATTTTTCGGACATAAATGTTTTTTATCATTTGTAAAATTCTTCGTCAATCTAAATTCCGACCTTTAGATAAAAAAATTCAAAGTATATGGCTGATACGATAATAAAAATCCGTAAAGCAGTTGAAGCAGACAGTGAGCAGGTTTGGGTACTCATGAAAGAATTAGCAATTTTTGAAGAGTATATTGATGTTTTTGCAATTACACCTCACATTGTTAAAGAAAAAGGTTTCCGTAAAAATCCACCCGATTTTTATTGTATTGTGGCAGAAGACAATGATAAAATTGCAGGAATATTAGTGTATTACTTTATCCCTTATACCGCCCAAAATAGACCTGCAATTTATATGAAAGAGCTGTATGTGGATGAAAATTATCGAGGGCAAAAAATTGGCAAACAGTTGATGAACGCTTTGAAAAAAGAAGCTGAACTCAATAACTGCAAACAGATAAAATGGACAGTTGCCCCGTGGAATGAAGCAGGAATAACATTTTATGAAAGATTAGGGGCAAAAGAAAACAGCGACTGGCTGAATTTTGAATTGAATTTATAAAGAAAATCAATGGAACAAATAGAAATCGAACAAGTAACATTAAACCATATTGAGGAACTGCAACAAATAGGCAGGCAGACATTTCATGAAACCTTTTCGGCAGGAAATACCGAAGAAAATATGACTAATTATTTAAACGAGGGATTTTCCATAGAAAAATTAACGGCTGAATTGAGCGATAAATATGCAGAATTTTATTTTGCCATAGTCGACAAAAACGTAGTCGGCTACCTCAAGCTTAACTTCGGGCAATCACAAACAGAATTACAGGACGACAAGGCACTTGAAATTGAACGTATTTATGTTTTAAAAGAATTTCATGGTAAAAAAGTTGGGCAGGTGCTTTATGAGAAAGCTATAAACATCGCTAAACAGAAGAATGCCGACTACGTCTGGTTAGGCGTTTGGGAAGAAAACCCCAGAGCGATTAGTTTCTACAAGAAAAACGGTTTTGTTGAGTTTGATAAACATATTTTCAAATTGGGCGATGACAAGCAGACCGATATAATGATGAAACTAAAATTAAAATAAACTGAAAGAGAATGGGATAATATGTAATTATTATTCCATTTATTGCATTCGAGATAGACTACTTTCTTTCATGAGTTGAGACGAAAAAGAAAGTAGCAAAGAAACCTAAGTTTATGATTGCTTTTAAAAAAATCACTGAATTTTTTTTAAGTTTAAAATTATTATCGTAATATTGCGATGTAAAGAAAAGAATAATGGGACTTACAAAATCAGAAATATTTACGAACGAACAGAACAGATTGGCTTCTTTGTTTAAAGTTTTAGGACATCCTGCAAGGGTTGCCATTCTTCAATACATCATCAATCAGAAAGCCTGTATCTGTAATGATTTGGTTGATGAATTGGGTTTGGCGCAGGCAACCATTTCACAGCACTTAAAAGAGCTAAAGAACATGGGTATCATACAGGGAACAATCGAGGGCAAATCTGTATGCTATTGTATTGATGAGAAACTTTGGAAACAAATTCAAGCGGAATTTAATGTGTTTTTCAATCAAGAGGTAAAAGTAAACAGTTGCTGTCCATAATATTTTTTGACCCTTATTATCGTTATATTGCAATATATAGTTTAATGTAAATTTTCAAATCGTACTGTTATGAAACTCTCAAAAATCAAAGAAATCCTGCCAACATTGGACAATGTTGAATTCCAATTAGAGAACGGAACTTTTGTTCCCGAACATTTCCATGTTACGGAAATAGGACAAATCACCAAACATTTTATTGACTGTGGTGGTGTAATCCGTACAGAGAAAGCGGTAAACTTCCAATTGTGGGATGCCAACGACTACAACCACAGGTTAAAGCCGACCAAGCTATTGAACATTATCAAGCTATCAGAAGAAAAATTGGGCATTGAAGATGCCGAAATCGAAGTTGAATACCAAAGTGAAACGATTGGCAAATTTGACTTGGACTTTGACGGTAAGCATTTCATCCTAAAGAACAAGCAGACAGCTTGCTTGGCAAGTGATGCCTGCGGTATTCCTGCGGAGAAACAAAAAGTAAAATTATCAGAGCTGAACAGCACGTGCTGTACACCTAATTCGGGATGTTGCTAAACACTAAAGACCAATCGTCATGTATAAGAAATTAGTCGAAACCATAAAGGGGATTATTGACATCCAAAACGTAAGCGAGGAACGCAAAACGATACTGCAACCGCTGATAGATTTTGTACAGCAGAAAGCAAACAGCGGTGCGGATATAAACCTCAATTTCATCTGTACCCATAATTCACGCAGAAGCCATTTAGCACAGATATGGGCGCAGGTTGCAAGTGCGTATTTCAATATTCCGAGCGTACATTGTTATTCGGGTGGCACAGAGGAAACTGCACTATTCCCGAAAGTGGCAGAAACATTGACCAATCAAGGTTTTACTATTTTCAAGATTGCAGAAACCGATAATCCTGTATATGCCCTAAAATACAGCGATAATGCCTTGCCAGTCATCGGGTTTTCCAAAAAATATGATAGCCCTTTCAACCCTGCATCGGCATTTGTCTCCATTATGACCTGTTCGCAGGCAGACGGCGGATGCCCGTTCATTGCAGGTGCGGAAAAGAGAATACCCATCACATTTGAAGACCCCAAGATTTCGGATGGTTCACCCGAACAGGCACAGGTATATGCAGAAAGAAGTTTACAGATAGCAACAGAAATGTTCTATGTTTTTTCAATGATTAAGAGTTAGCCGATGCAACCCAAATTAAAATTCCTTGACCGTTATCTTACCCTTTGGATATTCCTTGCGATGGCGACAGGCGTAGGCTTGGGATATTTCTTTCCGAACATTTCCAATGCTACCGATGCCCTATCCGTAGGCACGACCAATATCCCTTTGGCGATAGGGCTTATATTGATGATGTACCCACCATTGGCTAAGGTGGACTATTCATTGTTGCCCAAAGCACTTAAAGACACCAAAGTAATCGGCATATCTTTATTGCTGAATTGGGTTATCGGTACGGTACTGATGTTCGGTTTAGCCGTTCTGTTCTTACGGAACGAACCCGATTATATGACAGGTCTGATATTGATTGGTTTGGCAAGATGTATCGCAATGGTCATCGTATGGAGTGATTTGGCAAAGGGGAACAGGGAATACACGGCATTATTGGTGGCATTGAACAGTATCTTTCAGATAATAACGTACAGCTTCTTTGTTTGGCTGTTCATCAACGTATTACCGAATAGATTAGGCTTAGCCGATTTCAACGTAAGCGTATCCATGAAAGATGTAACCGAAAGTGTGCTGATATATTTGGGTATTCCTTTTTTCGCAGGATTTATAAGCCGTTATGCGCTTGTAAAATCAAAAGGCATAGAATGGTATAATCGAAAATTTGTACCTAAAATATCACATATTACATTGTATGCTTTACTGTTTACCATCGTGTTGATGTTCAGTCTGAAAGGCGATAAGATATTGGAACTGCCAATGGATGTGGTAAAAATAGCTGTTCCGTTAATCATTTATTTTGTGCTGATGTTTTTCGTGAGTTTTTTTATCAACAAGTCATTGAATGTTCCTTACGACAAAAACGCATCCATCGCCTTTACAGCCACAGGGAATAATTTTGAGTTGGCAATAGCCGTGTCCATTGCTGTATTCGGCATCCATTCACCACAGGCATTTGTGGGCGTTATCGGCCCACTTGTAGAAGTGCCTATACTGATACTATTGGTGAGGGCAAGTTTATGGCTAAAGAAGAAATATTATGATTAGGAAAATGGGGATTAGGAATTACATCAATAATGCTCTCCGGTATTTCCATTAAAATATTCCGTTGCTATCCTACTAACCCCAACACTGAAATATTTTTTGTTTTCGCTCAATGCCTTAACGGCAGTCCGCAATTCATCGGGGTCTGCAAATTTCAGAATATATCCCGAAACACCTGCCTTTAGCATATCCGTTACGCTTTCGGTGTCGTCTTCCGTGCTTGAAATTAGGACTTTCAAATCGGGATGCTTTTCGAGCAAAACTTTAGCCGTGGCAAAATCTTCCTCAATGAGACAGACATCTGGCAATCTGTTGTTCTCTTTTAGTTTTTGGAGGGCATCCTGCCCATCACCTGTTTGGAATAATACCGTATAACCCGAATTTTCAAGTTGCTTTACAGGCATTTCCCGAAGCTGTGCATTGTCATCTATGACCGCTACACAGACATTGTTTTTGTTTTCTTTTCCAGTATCCATAATATCTGTTTTTAAAAGTAGCGAAGCCTATAATAAAAAAGCGCAGGCAACTACACTTATCGACATTAAGGCACTGGTACGCCTCTCTCCGAATAAGCGAGCGCCCACGCCATAGCATGAGCGTTCTTACTTATTTGTCTCGGAGAATTGTTTAAAATTACCAGTTTTAAATGTCGAGACTTAAAGCAAAAACACTTTAAGATTTTTATATTTTCTGATAACAAAGATAACAATGTGGATTTTCTTATACAACAGCCATCCGCCTTTTCAATTTGGGTTTAACATGGGAAGATTGTAAAACAAAAACGGCACAGACCGCAAAGACCTATACCGTTCCTTAAAAACTGTATCGTTACTTATCGTGGGTTTTGTATCTCCATATTTTGGGATGCTTTTTCTTTTGCCTTTTTCTGTCTCGAATAACTCCACAGGAAAAGCACACCGAATATAATCAAAGCATAAGCTATCCATTTGCCCAAACGTTCAGAGCTTTTAATAATAACGGATTTCTCATACGATGAAAAGCCTTCCGCTCCGGTCGGGCAACGTCTGTAAAACTTCCTGCGGTTAATCCAGTAACGCAGACCTAATCCCAAAACCAATGCTATTATGCCTAAAACCAGTGATGCACCCATAACGATAGCTATTATAATTCGACACTTTGAATTTACGAAAAAGCAACGAATAGCAGGCTTAAAAAATGAAAAAATCCCGTCACTTTGGACGGGATTTTCTGTCTTTAATCACGGCTGTTAAACTGGAAACTTATTTGCTTTTCGTTCCCGAAGTTGTCCGAAATCCAAATATCAAACGACTGTGATACGGTGGATTGCGAGGTGTAATACATCCTAAACTGTGTCTGTGGCAACAGGTACACGTCATTGGGCATATACGGCGGTTCGCTGTAATAGCGCAATGCTCCCTGTCCGTCAAACTGGAAATAGCGGATGTAGTATTTCGCATCATTGAAATTGCCCGACCGTTGAACGGTAATCCGTATTTCAACGGTCTGTCCGTTCGCTACCTCTTTGGGTACAGGCATCACCTTTACCTCAAAAGGGTAATTCTGCCTGATGTCGAGTTCGTCTTTTTCACACGAGGTCAGCACCACGGCGCAGACCAACATCGCCAAGAGCATGAACATTGCCTGCAAATGTAGCCCGTACTTTCTGATTAATATTTTCATCGTAAATCAATTTTAAAAGTTAAACCTTAGTCCAACCCCTGCCGATGGACGGAACTGTTTCAAATCCGTACCCCATAATACTTTTGTCCGCCCTTGCAGGAGCAGGACAAAACGGTCGGACAGGTACGTTTCGAGCGTGAGCCGTCCGCCTGTGCCGTAAACAAAATTGTCTTTGTCGAGGATAGTCGAGCCGTCGGGTAGCATGTCTTCGCTCCGGTTGATGGTTTCATAACCTGCCATAGCTGTAAGCCCTGCATTCAGTGTGACGGTCTTTCTCGCATCGCCCAATAGCTGAAGACTGTAACCCACCTCGCCCGTATAGGCTTCGAGCGGTATCTGTACATCCCTGTAACCGGAAAACTGATGGGTGTACTCCGCACCCCATATCCAGTAATTGCCGTTCTTTCCGTTCACGGTCAATGTCAAATTCAGATAGTAATTCTCTCTTATTTCTTTGGACAGCATACCTGCGTTTATTTCCAATCCCTTTTGTTTGGGGAGCATTCGCTGTGCCTGTACCGCCGTCATGCTTAGCATGGCAAGCACCACGGCAAAAATGTATCTTATCATTATTCGTTCTTTTTGGGTTAATTAATCTTTAGGTGCATATCGTTTATCAGCTTAGCATTTACGAGGTCGGAGTTTTCCACCTGCAATACCTGTTGTCTGCCCCCGTTCTTTTCAAAGATTTCGATAATCAGAACCTTGTCATCCGTGATGGTAAACTGGTCAAGCAGGAACACGTTTTGGTCAGTTGTATTGCCCGTTATTTCACCGAGCGTTTTGTACATACGCAACGGGTTCATTGCCTTTTCCTGTACCACAGTACGCTTGGCGACTTTCTTGTCCACGACCTTGAAATTCACAAAGTCAATGTTGAACGGAACATTGCTTTTGTTGCGCAGTTCCGTATGGAAATAGAATTTTCCGTTATGGACGTAGATACCTTTTAGCAGGAATTGTATGCCGTAGCTTTTTGCCCCGATATGCTTTACAATCCTTTTATTCTTTTTGTAAATCGTTTCCATGAGCAAGCCTGCCAGTGACGGCGAATTGCCCCCCAATTCCTCAAACAGAACATCGTTGCCGTTTTCCCTGTCCGATGACTTTTGCATGGTCAGCAAATCATAATTCAGCGTTGCAGGATAGGGGCTGTAAAAAACATTGAAATTGTAAAACCGACCATCGCCCGTAATGACCGAAAAATTGGTTTCCTCGTCAAAATCCCTTATGCTTGCCTTAATGCGCAGTACGTTTTCCGCATCTTCGGCTTTGCCTGCAATCAGGTATTCACTGCCCAAATCCACGTAGCGGATTGCGGACGGGAATATGAGGTGCGAAGTCTTGCTGTACGTCACCTGCATTTCGTAAGGGTCAACCTTGCCCATGCTCAATTTTGTTGTACTGGATGCAATTTGTTGTGCATTTGCGCCTGTGATAAAGACCGTTAAACAGACCATTGCCATGAGGCTTTTAAATATTGCGTTCATATCGATATTATTTGATTTTTAATGGAGATATGGAATGTTCATGTGTGTTTGTCTTTTTGGAAACATGAACATTTCATTTTCTTTTTGATTTTAGTTAAACATTAATTTTTTGAAACGAGGAATAGCTGATGACCGGCTTTGACGGTTACTTTCGGTGTCCTCACTTTCTTGGAGAAGTACCCCGATACCCCTTGCACCACGCCACGGGAAAGGTCGCCTGCCATCTGTTGCCCTGCCGAGCGTGTCATCATGATACTTGTTCCCCCCGTTTGGCTCATGTTGGAGGCTATCTCGGTAAGGGCATTCATTTCGGGAGAGTAAGGCACATATAGCCCTTGTTGTCCGTCCACGTCATACACGGTTATATCTACCGGAATAATGTTGCCCTCAAATTCGATTGATGTTACCTTTAACTGCAACCTGCCACTTTGAAACTTGGCATTAGCCGTCAGTACCGTTCCTGCCGGAATGGAACGGGCGGGAGTTTGTGCCGTTTCCAACAAACGCAACCGTACTCCGCTTTCGCCTGTCACGGTTTGTGTTTCCTGCACCACCGCCCTAATGCTGTTTTTCGGTTGTATGACCTGTTCCGAAACACCTGCCGTATAAAAGCCACGGTTTCGGGTTTCGTTCCAGTTTGCCAAAAAAGCACTGTCGGTCGGTTCACGGTACAAGGCGGAAACCGTATTTTTCCTTACGGGGGTGAACGCCACGAAATGTTCTTTTTGCGAGGCACTCTTTGCTGAAAACGTGGTGTCCACATTACCTGTCTGTGCCGGATTTGACGGCAGGTAACGGGATGCCATTTCGTATGACTTTTCCATCAAAGCCAGTTGGTCTTCCACGGTCGTTACAGGCGGTACGTCCTTTTCCGCCAGTTGCTCTTTCAGTTCCTCAACCTGTCTGCGGAGTTCCTGCGTTTCGTAATCGCTGTTGTCGTAGAACGAGGTCAGCGTACTTTGCGCACTGCGGTAACTGTTCAGAGCAGGGTTGCTGTTCCGGCGTGTAACACCGCCGTAAGCGTAGCCGTCTTCGTAGCCCTCATCCGGTTGCTCCGCTTCCGGATCGGCGGTACTGTCCTCGCTCCAATAGTCGGACAGTGACAGGAGCGCATTGCGCTTTTCCTGCATTTTCTGTTCGAGCATTTCCTGTTCATAAGCCTTTTGCTTATCGGATTGAAGCCCTGCATCGGTCGCCTGTGGTACGGCATCGTTCAGACCAATATCCTCAACCGCTTTCTTATCGGAGGACGGTTTGAAGATGAGGTACATACAGCCGAAGAATACCACGCCCATGAGGGTAAAAATGATGGGCTTTTTCAGCTTTTCGGCTTTGTTCTGCGCACCGTCCTGCGGTGCATCCATTCCGTTTTTCGGGTCGTCATCTTCGACCAAAAAACTTACTCTTTTGCCTGCCTGTCCGGTAGGCAGGTTTTCACTGTCTTTCATACATTTTACGTTTTAAGATTTTGTTAATACTGTCCTGCGGAGAAACCGAGGATTTGTTTTGCCCGTTAATCGGGTTCTCGATATGCTCTATCGTCATGGTATTATCGGAACGTGCTACATCGTAGCACACTTTCAACAGCACGGCAACGGACAATAGCGCATAGCCCAAAAAGAGCAGTAGCATATAGCGGTGCTGTTTTTTAACAGGCATCGTCCGCCACTGTCCATCGAGCCTGTCAAACCAATTATTGATTGTTGTTCTTAGATTTTTCATGCCTTGACCATTTTTAGTGCTTGAAACGCCTGTTTTGGGAAGTCGCCTTTTGTGCAGGTGCATGGCTGACCATAGCGATTGCTTCCTTTGCTTTGGGAGCGGTCACGACCGACAGGTCGGTCAGTTCCGATTGTTTCAGCACTTGCCCGTAACGGTCTTTTTTCGCAACTTCCATGCTGTTAAGGAAGAATTTGCCGTTTAGGTACTTCACCCTCATAAGGCATTCTACCCTGGGCAGGTCTTCGCCTGCCCATTGCAGAAAGCAGGTCAGCAACAACTCCTGTTTAGCTACACCTTTGGGGCAACCTGCGAGATATTCACTGATGCTTGCTTTCAGTTTTCCGGCATACGCACCCTGCGTATGGAAATAGCCGTCATACCCTTTTGCGGTAAGGATTTTGGCGAACGTGTTCAAATCTGATATTGCTTCCATAATCTTGGCTTTAACGGTCTACGACTTCTATATCCCTGTTTTCCAACACGGCAAACTTTTCGATATTGAAGCCCTGTGGGTTGTTGTCAGACTTGACCGAGTTCAACAATAGGCATGAAGTGACCAAATTCCGTTTGGTCACGTTGCTTGGACGGATGATATACTGTTTGGCATACGTTCTTACGGCATAGGGATAGGTGTCGAAGTTGCAGACCACGCTGTCCACCTCGATACGCTGTTGCACATTGCCCGAAATGATACGGTTGTAGTACCCTTTTTCCGAAAGGTCTTTGTAATAGTCAAATGCCGATTTGTCCGCAAGGTTAAAAGCCCTTTTCATGTTGCTTTCGATGGCATTTTTATCCGGTGCGAGCGTAAAGAACAGTTCATGGAAACGCTTAACGTGTTCCCTTGCCTCAACAGGTCTGTTGATGCTTGCATCCTGTGACAGTGCCAGCATCAATGATTTGCCTTTGTCCAGTACATATATTTTTTGGCGTTGTGCCTCTGCAAACTGGTAGGACTGCCATACGGCATAACCTACCACAGCAATGCAGAGTACCGCAAATACAATGGCATACAGCCGTATTTGCCTAAAGCTGTTTTCGATATTTCTTAGTGTCTTAAATTCCATTGCTTCTTGATTTTTATTTGTTCATTAACCTGCCACCGATATTTCCTGCAACAGCCCCTGTTCCCGCTCCGGCGATGTTTCCGGTCTTTGATGCCGTAGAGTTTACGTTGCGCATGAAGTTCCCTGCGCCCCCTGCCTGTATTACCCAACCTGCCACCGTTGGAACGGTGAAGTAGCCCACGATGCCAATTATCATGAAGATGATATACACGGTGTTGGATGTGTCGGGGATGTAGGTCGGGTCGGCAAGCATATCAATATCCCGTTCGATGATGAGGGATTGTATCTTGGCGAGCATGGAGCTGAACATATCGGCGATGGGCAACCACAGGTACACGCTGATATATCGGGTCAGCCATTGCGTAAGTGTGGATTGAAAACCATCCCATACACTTATCGCAAAGGCTATCGGCCCGAGTATGGACAGCACGATAAGAAAGAATGTCCGTATGGTGTCTATGACCAAAGCGGATGCTTGGAAAAGGACTTCCAGTAGTTCCCGAAACCAGTCACGGATGCTTTTCTTTAAATCGTACATTCCACGCTCCATGTACATACCGGATATGGCAACCAAATCGGACGGCGACCATCCCAATTCGTCCAGTTTCTTATCAAATTCCTCATCGCTTACGAGGTAAGCGGTTTCGGGATTGCGGAGCATCGCCTCTCTCTCCAACAGGTCTTTTTGTTCCTGCAATTTGTTGAGGTCAAGCACTTGGTTTTCGAGCATGGCATTTGTGCCTTTTACTACCGGACTTAGCACCGCATTGATAGTTCCCAATACGATGGTAGGGAAGAACATAATGCAAAGCCCGATGGCGAAAGGTCGCAGGAGCGGAAACACGTCTATCGGTTCTGCACGGCTCAATGCCTGCCACACTTTCAGTGCAACGTAGAACAGTGCGCCCAATCCGGCGATGCCCTTAGCCACTGTCGCCATATCGGCGGACAGTGGGAGCATCTCATCGTAAAGCGAGCGCAGGAGTTCGTGAAGATTGTTCCATTCCATAGCTTACCAGTATTTTTGTTCAGCAGTTCCGTACAGTTCAAGCACCCTTTTGGTGTTGTTCTGTTTTTTAGCCCTCAAAATGCTTACGGAAATGTTTTTGTTGGTGTAATAGCGGACAAGGCTATGGTAATCCTTGACCTCTTTATAAACCCTGTCGATGATGTCCATACGCTCTTTGTCGTTCAGCGAAAGCGAGGAAGAAGTGACAATCTGTTTCAGTTCTTTCAGCAACTCGGTGCTTTCGTTGAGCAGAGCAGAATAACCGTTGGCGATTGCCGTGAGTTCCTGCGGACTGAAATTCGGGTCGTTCAACATCTTGCCGAAATTGTTCACGTACATTTCGGACACATCGCCCACGAGCAACACCGTTTGCTGAACTTTACGGGCATCTTTGACAAGGTTGTTTACGGCTTGCAGTTTGTCGTAATATTCCTTGCCCTGTTCATACACTTTTTTGACCTCGTTGAAATTCTTAACCACGTTGGACACGGTGGATGAGGTCTGCACGATTTCATTGGCGGAGTTGATAATACCCGATGCCAAATTTGAGGGGTCAACAACGACCCATTGTGCTTTTGCGGACGGTGCAACGGCAAGCATAAATGCCGTACACACCAGTAACATTGTTTTCTTCATTGTCTCTGATTTTTTTAAATGATTAGTAATTATTTGCGTTCTCACGCCGTTGTTGGGCAATGCGTTTTATCGCCAGTTCCACATTGCCGTCCAGTTCGGATGCCAGTTGCATGACTTCCATTTTTTCGGTTTCCTCTGTGGTGTATGCCAAATATTCTTCGAGCGAAACCTCTGTGGCATACACGGCGGAGTGCGTACCGCCAAGCCCAATCCATACCTCTTTGTAAAGCCTTGACGGGTCATTGTTTTGATTGATGGAAAGGATTTGGGATTTTTCCTTTTCTGTAAGCCCCAACATTTCCTGTATCGCATCAAATTTGTTCATGTACTTGCGTTGGTCAAGCAGGATTTTACAGTCGGAATTATTGATGATACTTTCCTTGACCACAGGTGATTGGATGATGTCATCGACCTCTTGTGTGACGACTATCGCCTCTCCGAAAAACTTCCTTACAGTCTTAAAAAGGTATTTGATGTACTCCGCCATTCCCTCTTTGGCGATGGCTTTCCACGCTTCCTCAATCAGTATCATTTTTCGCACACCTTTGAGCCTGCGCATCTTATTGATGAATACTTCCATAATGATGATGGTTACTATGGGAAAGAGGATTTTGTGGTCTTTAATCGCATCAATTTCAAACACGATAAAGCGTTTGGAAAGCAGGTCAAGTTGCTTGTCCGAGTTCAGCAGATAGTCGTACTCTCCGCCCTTGTAATAGGGTTCAAGCACGTTCAGAAAATTGGCGAGGTCAAAGTCTTTTTCCCTTACCTGTTTGTCTTCCAGTACCTTTTTATAGTCGCCCCGTACATACTCGTAAAATCCATTGAAAGAGGGATATTCACCGCTTTGCTTGATACGGTCGATATAACCGCTCACGGCATTGGACAACGCCACTTCCTCTGAACGGGTCGGCGGTTCATCGTCACGCTTCCAAAGCGTAAGGATGAGCGTTTTGATACTTTCCCTTTTCTCAATGTCGAATACGCCGTCATCCGTATAAAATGGATTGAATGCTATCGGGTTGTTTTCGGTGTAGGTAAAATACACTCCGTCTTTTCCTTTTGTCTTGCCCTTAATCAGTTCGCACAGCCCTTGATAAGAGTTGCCCGTATCGACCAATAGTACATGAGAGCCTTGCTCATAATACTGCCTCACCATGTGATTGGTGAAGAATGATTTTCCACTTCCAGTTTGGAGGGTTGGCGGGCTACTCAATTAAGAATAGCCCGCCAACCCCCAGATGGGCCTAACACGAAGCGATTGCGATTTGTGATAATGCCCCGCTTCATAGGCAAATCTGACATGTCCAAATGGATGGGCTTTCCCGTCAATCGGTCTGCCATCTTGATACCGAAAGGCGATGGCGAATTTTGGTAGTTGGTTTCCTCGGTGAAGAAACACAGCGCAGGTTCAATGAACGTATAAAAACTTTCCTCTGCCGGAAAGTCGCCTGCATTTCCTGCCATGCCTGCCCAATACAGTGTCGCAACATCCACCGTGTTATGCCTCGGCTTGCATTCCATCAAAGCGAGCGCACTGCCCGTATCGTTCTTTAGCTGTTTTAGTTCGCTTGCGTCATCCGACCACGCCATCACATTGAAGTGCGCACGGATGGAGGATAGCCCGAAGCTGTGCGCTTCGTTCAGATACCTTTCAATCCACTCTTTGTTAATCTGATTGGCACGGCTGTACCTTGCCAGTGAATGCATGTTACGGGCTGACTTTTCAAACTTGCGCAGGTTCTCATCGCTGTTATCCAAAAACAGGTATTGGTTATAGATATGGTTACAGCTAAGGAGCAAGCCCACCGGAGAGGCAAAGGACAACAGGCAATCGCTCCTGTCCGTGGACAGCTTTTCATACCTCGTATTTGCCGATACCGTGTTGGGCAAATCGTCCGTATCGGACAGGGTGTGCAGGCACAGTCTTTTGTTGCCGATGCGCACATCCTCGCTTCCCAAAGCTATATCCTGCATGGGCGTTCCGGCTTCCCTCGACAGGGTAAGGTACTGTTCGAGCAATCCCTGTTTGTCGCCTGTGCCGATGATGTCATCCTCGGTCAAGCGTTCCAGTTTCACAAAACCGCTATCGTTGACAATGCGCTCAAACTGTGCCACCGCTTCCATGAACTTTCGGACGGTTTCTTTATCCCTTATTTCTTTCGGGATAAGTACACCTTTGCAGAGCGAACTAAAGTTGCTCTGCATCCGCATCCGTTCTTTGGTGGTCTTGGTTAGGAACAGGTAGCAGTAATGGTTTAAAAATGGACGTTCGTTGAAATGCTGTTGATAGGACTTTGCAAGGAAACTCAACCCGTCCTGTGCAATATCCGGCGCATAGCTTTCCTTGATGTACCAGTCCTGTTTGTGGACAATGGTATAGTCCGGCAAGGTCTTGATAGCCTTATGCCAAGCCGAATGAATGGCATCGTATTCCGCCGAAGCTACCGTAAACAGTTCCGGCAGGTGTACCCGAAAGCAAGCCGTGATGTCTGCATCCTTTGAAATGATGCAGTTGTGTTCCACCGCCAGTAATGGAAACTTGCTTTCCAACGTTGTGGCTTTTCCTGTATTTCTCATAAATGACTGGATTTAGAAGTGAATTTTAAATAGCGGTGTACGGCTCTGCGACAGATGATGTATTTCGGATGCCTTTTCTTTGCCCCGACTTTCATCAATCCATGTTCGCCGTATTTGCCGTTCAATGCGAATGTTTGCCAAACGATGAGCGATGCACCACCTGCCCCGATGAACAGGCAGATGTAAGAGTTCACACCTGCCATGTACATGACCATGACGAGGATAAGCACACCGAGTAGACCACCTGCGAAGATGAACAAGTACTGTGCTTTCAGTCCTTTGAACTCGACCGTTCTGCCGATACCTTTATTGATATTGTAATTGCTCATAATACGCCAGTTTAAAGGAAGAATGAGCGGAGAATGGTCGCCGCTACGATGAGGAAGATACAAGCCCCAAACCACGATGCCGCGGTCTTGCTTGTATCGGGGTCACCGCTACTGAATTTGTTGTACACCTTTACGCCACCGATTAACCCGACCACAGCCCCAATCGCATAAATTAATTGGGTTGCAGGGTCGAAATAGGATGTCACCATCTGCGTGGCTTCGGTGATACCTGCCGAGCCGTTGCCCTGTGCGAACACGCCGAATGCCGACAGGATCGCAACGCCTGTCAGCAACACTTTTTTGCTTTGTTTTTCCATGATTAAACTGAATTAAATTGTTACTAATTCCCACCTCGTGCGGGCTTTCGCAACAAAAGTCTTATGGAAATCGAAGCGTTATGGGAAACTGGAAATCAGCGGAATGAATTGGCAGTGGATGGCATAGAGCAAAGAAAATGTCTTATATTAGTACATTTGAAAACACTTGATAATTTAAACCTTATATTTAATGCATATCTCTAAAGTCAGCTTGGTAAATTATAGAAATTTTGCAAATGCAAGTTTTCAATTCAATAAAGGAATAAATACCATAATCGGAGAAAACGGTTCTGGAAAGACAAATGTCTTTAGGGCAATAAGGTTGTTATTAGAAGATGCTTCCCTGCAATATGCTTATAAATTGACGGATGGAGATTTTAATAGGTCTTTGGATAAGGGAAAATGGAAAGGTCATTGGATTATTATCAGTGTTGAATTTGATGAGCTTAACGATGAAGAAGCAATACAATCCTTGTTCATTCACGGTGTTGGAATTGCCGCAGAAGATTATGTAAAAAAAGCTACTTACAACCTTTTCTTTCGTCCTAAAGCGGACATCAGACAAAAACTTTCCGAATTAGCTGAAGGAGATACTGCCGGATTACAAGCGATACTCGATAGCATCACAATTCAGGATAATTACGAAACTTTCTTCACTGGCAAAAGCACTGCCGATTTTAATGACCCTGATGTATATAAAGAACTTGTAGGCGATTTTGAAAATGTTATTTTTCCATCTACAATTGATACTTCCAAATTTGGCTCTAAAATTCCACATCAGTTATCTGTTTCCAAAGAAATATCTTTCACGTTTATACAAGCATTAAGGGATGTAGTAAGTGATTTTCATAACAATAGAACTAATCCTTTACTAACTCTTTTGAAAAATAAAAGTGGAGAAATCAAAGAGGAAGATTACCAACCTATCAGCGATTTGGTTGAGCAATTAAATGAAAATATCGAAGATTTGCCCGATGTACAAAATATAAGGTCAGATATAAAATCAACCATTCAGGATGCTGTCGGTCTTACCTATTCTCCATCTTCATTGTCTATTAAATCGAGTGTTCCTAATGAAGCCGAAAAATTGTTACAATCATTGAAACTTTTTATCGGAGAACCCGGAGAGGAATATGAGGGCGGTATTCACGAATTAAGTTTGGGAGGTGCTAATCTAATATTTTTAACCCTGAAATTACTTGAGTTTAAGTATAGAAAATCAAAAGACACATTTGCCAATTTCCTTATTATTGAGGAACCGGAAGCCCATATACATAACCATATTCAAAAGACCTTATTTGACAAATTGGATTATGGAGATACTCAAATTATCTATTCTACTCATTCTACACAAATTTCCGAAGTAAGTAATGTTGAGAATATAAACATCCTTGCAAAGAAATTAAATTTTGCGGAAGTATATCAACCATCAACTGGTTTAACACCTGAAAGCATCAATCAAATACAGCGTTATTTGGATGCTGTAAGAACCAATCTATTGTTTGCAAAGGGAATAATATTGGTTGAAGGAGATGCAGAGGAGATTTTAATACCCATAATGGCCAAGAAAGTATTTGGTGTAAGTCTTGACGAGCTTGGGATTAGCCTCATTAATATACGAAGTACAGGGTTTGAAAATGTAGCCCAACTTTTCCATGATAACCGGATAAAAAGAAAATGTGCAATTCTAACAGATTTAGATGATGCGATTTGTGATACAACAATTAATGAGGGCGACAGTGACCGATTAAAAAAATACAAAAGAAAAGTCGAGGCATCTAAACAAAAGGGATTGGGACGTAAGGCTAAATTAGATGCTTTTGAAGCAGGGAATGATTGGATAAAGGCATTTTATGCTGATTACACCTTTGAAGTCGATTTTATAACCGAAGGTAACGAGGATGAAGTAATTGCTATAATTGACCAAGTATATACAGACCAACCAACAAGAGTACAAGCCAAAACAGATATTGAAGATGGTGATGTTGCAATTTACGGAAAGCGTGTCCTTACAATGGCTAAGCAGGAAGGTAAAGGTTGGTTTGCCATAATGTTAGGTAAACATATTTCTTTTAAAACAGAAATTCCGAATTATATCGTTGATGCTATTCTTTTTGCCAAAGAAACATACGCTAACAATATCGTTGCCGATATCATTGAATATAGGATGAACAAGCATTTCGATGATGATAATACTTTGGATTTTTCATCTTGCAGGGAGACCCTTACAAAGTATAGAGCCGAAGAAGCAACTTTAAATGACCTTGCTTTTGACTTGGACTTGATAATATCAGATGACCAACTATTAACATTCATAGATAAATTGAAATAGGCTATGTTCATTTGGGAAAAAGGAAGTCTGAATGAGGAACAAGAAACTGCAATCTTAGAGAACGACAGTGTACTCTTGATTGCCTGCCCTGGTAGTGGAAAAACGAGAACACTTACATACAAAATCGCCTATGAATTAAGCAGGTTAAATTCCAATAAAGAGTTCGTTATTGCTATTACATACACGAATAATGCCGCTGATGAAATTAAAGAACGAGTGGAATTATTGGGGGTTGATACTACACAATTGTGGATTGGAACCATTCATTCGTTCTGTATGGAATGGATATTAAAACCTTACCACCTGTATTCTGATAGGTTGAAAAACGGATTTAAAGTTTGTAATTCTTTTGATACTGAAAAGCTCTTGACCGAATTATGTAAAAAATATAGCAATCCAAAAGTTACTTTCTATGATTTCAAATACTATGCTACCATAAATGGCACATACAAGTTTACATCAAAAAATAGTAATCAGAATGAGCATATAAAAGCTATTCTCCAAGAGTATTTTGGGATATTAAAAGCAAATAATCAACTGGATTTTGAGCAGATACTTTTTTATGCCTATGAATTGTTGAAATCAAAACCAATCATTTGTACCATCCTGTGCAAATTGTTTCCATTTATTTTGATTGATGAATACCAAGACACTAAAGAGATACAATATCATATAATTTCCAAAATATTAAGTGCAAACAACGGATGTTCGAAAACATTAATTGTGGGTGACCCTAACCAATCTATTTATCACTCTTTAGGTGGTTTTCCGATGCCAAAGGATGAATTGGAAAAGCTTTTAGGGTTTAACTTGACACAATTGAGTTTAGACAAAAATTACAGGTCTTCTGAAGCTATAATAAATTACTTTGATTATTATAAAACATTTGCTACCCCCATTGTAGCATTCGGTAACGAGAAAGAATATAGCAGTTTAATTACGTATAATTTATCAGTTTCTTTAGATAACTTGATAGAAGAAATTGCAAAATTGATTTTGTTCAATGTACAAGAGGCAGGAATAAGTCCTAACGAAATTTGTATCGCAGCACCTCAATGGATACAGATTGCAAGTATTACAAGGAAACTTATGATTAGGCTTCCAGATTTTAGTTTTGATGGACCGGGAATGGCTCCGTTTTCCCGGGATATTGAGAATTTTTGGTTTAAAGTTTCAAGAATTGTTTTGACAGAACCATCGCCTTATATGTACGTTCGTCGTTTGCGTTGGAGTAAAGAAGTTTTGAATGAACTTGAAGCTGCGGGGGTAGATGTATCAAACTTATCAAATAAAGAATTTTTGAAAATCTGCAATTCTATTGAAGTGGATGAAAGTGATGGTTTGACCTACTTACGGTCTTTCTTTGAACGAATTTGTGAAAACCTAAAAATACAAATTCAGAATTTCCCATTGCTTGAAGAACATCATACATCTTTTTTTGCGAGTTCTGAAAGTAGAATACAAAGGCTTATTGATGAAGGGAATCCCTTTATTGGAGAGATTGAAAATTTCAGAAAAGTTTTCAAACAAAGAGATGGAATTACAGTCTCAACTATTCACGGCGTAAAAGGAGAAGAATATGATACAGTTATCGGTTTTGCTCTTCTCGATGACTATGTACCACATTTCAATGATGCAAATGGCTATGAAAATTCAAAAAAGTTACTTTACGTTTTAGCGTCCAGAGCCAGAAAAAATTTGCATTTGATTTCAGAAACATCAAGGGGGGTAAATCGCTATAATCCGAATGGCAAAAGTCCAACACCTCATTTGCTTGAATATAATTATGGGTATTCTACTATTGAATTTGATGATTAGATTGATAGATTATTTTAAGTTGATAAACAAAGGGGAGCTGTCTTTTCAGACAAACTCCCCAATGTCGAAATCCTCAAAATCACTTTTCCGCAAATCGGGAGAACTGAAATCCGTTCCGGCGGAGAGGCTTTTGTCCAACAACTCTGCAATCTTCCGTGAAGCCCCATCCATTGAGTTTTCGAGCAGATTTAACAATTCCGTTCCCTGTAATCGCTGAACTATGTCCACCGCTTTCTGTTGCTGGGCAGGTTCAAGTGTATCTTGCTCCAACCATGCCCCTACGGTTGTCAGTTCATCAAAGGTAACCCCTGTGGCAAACTCATTGTCGCTGTCCTCAAACCCGTACTCATCCCATTCGTCTTCCTCATTTTCAAAATCGGACATACTCCCGAAAACTTCATCCGGCTCTCCCTCAATCTGCGGATTTTCCAATCCAAAACCTATCCCGTAGGTTTCTGTTCCAAAATTATCAGCTTTCCCGTCACGTTCGCCCGATTGTCTCTTTGTGGCATTCAGTGGCAAGGTGTGGCGTTCCACAGGCTTGGGAAGCCCCATAATATCCGGCAGGTCGGGGCTTTTCTTTTCCGGCTTTATTTCCTTGCGGACATTCTTATGGATGACCACCTTATCTTTCAGCAAAAGGATGATGACGATGATAAGGCATATTACAATCAATGTTTCCATAGCTATAAGATTGGCTTTTGCTTGTCGGCATAGATAATCTTTATTTCGTCTCCGAACTCCTCAAAGTGGTGTTTCAGTAAACTGTGCAGGTAATCGGTAAGCGTAATTTCTCCCTCGCCGAGCAGAAAGACGATACGGGATAATTTCTTATGGAAATCGGGGCTTATGTAGACTGATTTTCCGCATCTTGCCACGACCCCTGTCGGTCTTAAAAATGCCGATTTGTAATGCGCTTTGCGCAATACCTTTTCTGGTTGTTTTTGCTGTGTCTTGTTCATAATCGAATACTTTAAAAAATGGGTTTAAACTTATTGTTGAAATCATCGGTGATGGCTTTCTCGAACTGTTCAAAATGATGTTCGAGAATATTGTCCAAATAAGCGTACAGGGGTATTTTATCCTCGCCGATAACCTGCACGATACGGGAAAGCCGTTCGTGGTATTCCTGCCGGATGTAGATGCTCTTATCGCCACGGCGTGTCATGGTGTGGCTGTTGAGGAAACGCTCGCCATAGCCCGTATCGGAAGCCCTCTTTTGTCGGGTACGCTCTTTGGCTACGGGCTTTTCCGTTGCCATTTCCTTTGTTGGCTCTGCGCTCGGCTCTTGGGGGGCTACCGCCTGTTGGGGCTTCTTTGTTTCACCTGCCATGATGGACATGAGATATGCCTCGTCAATCGGGGCATTCGGCTTTTTCTTGTTTTCATTTTCCATAGCGGTTACAGTTTGACGGTTCTTAAAAATTCACTGATGAACAAATCCAAGCCGGAGGCTTTCATCAATCTTTTGTCTGGAGGTAACAGCGTGGAGCGGAAGACGGTCTTTGCCGTTGCCTCGCTTTCCTTGCGGAAGCGTTTGCTATCGGCAATGCGTGTTTCCATTGCTTGTAGTCCGACCTCGTTAATAACGTTGCCGTAGATTTCGTACAGTTGCGATTTTTCCCTGCCATCGACCATGTTCCAAAACAGCCGTATGGTTTCGATGGAGGTTTGCCCGTGTTTCATAAGGACGTTGGTCAGTACATCGGTAAAGCTCAATGTGCTTTCCATGACCACACGGTCTGCCGTGATGGGCGAAAAGATGTGGTTCATTCCTGCCAGTGTGTTCAGCAAGCCCGAAGTGTTTACCGTTCCGGTCAAATCAAAGAAAACCACATCCACGGGAACGGTCGAGGACTGTATGAATGCTTCCGCATCCGTTAGGGCATTGTCAGCCTTGCTTTGCAGTACCGGATAGGCTTTTTTGTTGATGGTGGAAAATTGGCGGTGTGCCAGTTTTTTCAGCACCTCGTTTTGCATGACCGCTTTCAAATCCCGTTCCCTCATTTGGCAGATGCTGTGCTGTGGATAATCGCAGTCAAAGACGGCTACGTTATAGCCCATTTGGTAATGGAGTATGCTTGCCGTAACCGTTGTAAACGTGCTTTTCCCAACGCCCCCTTTTTGGCTTGAAAAAGCAATGAATTTTGTCCTGTTTGTTGCTTCCATTTCTATTCTATTTTTAAGTTTCTTTTTCCGTGGACTGCCTGCCGTCCTGCATGGAACAGGGCTGTCATCCCTGCACACTCTCCGGCAGTCTTGATACAATCCCGTCTGTCGGGCTTGCCATCGTTCGTTCAATCAGCCGTGCCGTCATTCCGGCTTTCACACGGGCAAGACCGATGGCTTGCCTGTCGTCCTGCCCGATGGAATGGCTACCGGATAGTTTTCATGCCGTCCGGTATTCCTGCCTGCCGAGCGGAACGCCGTCATGTGTTCCGGCATTCCTGCGCTCCGTCTTTCAGAACTCCCATCGGGAGCGGATGCCTGCAAACAGGCTTGCGTGACTGATAGCGCAAAGAAGCAGGTTATTCCGCTCCATTGATTTAAAGCGGTAATCCACGGCATTTTTTGGCAATGTTTGGTCGTGGCGGATAGGTCAATGCTTTGAGAAAGCTACCCTTACTTTGTAAGGGCTTAAATGCAAGGGGTGAATGGAGAAATCATTGGAGAATGGAAGTTATGGGCGGAACGGCGCAAAGCCGTTTTTTTCCGCTTTACCCAATCCGACCCGCAGGGCGGATTTTCTGTTCACCCGAACAGAGCAAGTTATGTTTTGAGATGCTCGAAATAAATTCCGCACCTCAAAACCACTTGCCCTTGCAGGGGGCTGAAAACCGCTCCGAAGTCGCAGTTTATAGTAATTAACTAAAGTTGAGCTCGCTGAAGCTCGGTTATTAATGGATTTAGATATGGAAGACAACAGAAGAAACCGAACAAACAAAGTTGGTCGTAAGCCTAAGAAAGACCCTGCCATCCACCGTTATTCGATTAGTCTCAACGACATGGAAAATGCACAGTTCCTTACGTTGTTCGAGCAATCGGGAATGAAAGTAATGGCACATTTTATTACAGCGTGCATCTTTCAGAAGCCAGTCAAGACCGTAAAAATTGACATGGATGCAGTCGATTTTCATACGAGGCTGACCAATTTTTACAGCCAGTTCAGAACGGTTGGAGTGAATTACAACCAAATCGTGAAGATACTTTACCGTAATTTCTCGGAGAAAAAGGCATCGGCTTACCTCTTTAAACTGGAAAAGCAGACGGCAGAAATGGCGGAATTGTGCCGGAAAGTTATTGAGCTCACACAGGAATTTGAAAAAGAACACCTGCAAAAACACAGATAAGATGATAGCAAAGATGGGAAAGGGTGAGAATTTGTACGGTGCTATTTCCTATAATCAAAAGAAGATTGATAGTGAAAACGGGCAGGTTTTGTTATTGAACAGAATACCCGAAACGTTGGATAATACCTATTCGACAAGCTACCTGCACCAGTGTTTTGAGCCGTATCTGTCCGCAAATATCAAAACTGAAAAGCCAGTGCGCCACATATCGCTGAACCCTGATCCTGCGGATAGGGTCAGCGATGGGCAGTTCGTAAAAATGGCGCAGGAATATATGGAGCGCATGGGGTATGGCAACCAACCTTATATCGTTTTCAAGCATACCGATATTGAACGCACCCATATCCACATCGTAACGGTCTGTGTGGGTTTGGACGGCAAGAAGCTACCGGACAGCTACGACCATCCACGTTCGATGGCAATCTGTCGGGATTTGGAACAAACGTACAATCTTATACCTGCCACAGAAAAACAGCGAACGGGAAATGAGCAGGTATTCCGTCTGGTGGATTACAGAGCCGGAGACGTTAAGAGCCAAATCGCATCGGTGGTGCGACACCTGCCGAAGTATTACGGGTACGCAAGCCTCGGCGCATACAACGCCTTGCTTTCACTTTTCAATATTACCGCCGAGGAAGTCAAAGGGGAATTGCACGGACAGCCTAAAAACGGGCTTGTCTATTTTGCATTGAACGAACAGGGAGAAAAAGCGAGCAATCCTTTTAAAGCATCCCTTTTCGGCAAACAGGCGGGACTGGACGAATTGCAAAACCAATTCGCACAGGCTAAGGAGAAAATGAAAGCCGACCCCACAAGAGCCGTACTGAAAAGCACCATTGAAGTAGCGATGCACACCGCCACTAATGAAGTCGATTTTAAAAAGCAACTGTTGGAGCAGGGCATCAATGCCGTGGTACGGCGCAACGATGAGGGGCGTATATATGGTATGACCTTTATCGACCACGAAAGCCGTACCGTTTGGAACGGTTCAGCTTTAGGTAAAAACCTTTCGGCTAATGTCTTCAATGATTGGTGGAACGAGCAAGCGGTCGGGCAACGTCAAGAAGCTGAAAAAACATCCGCACAAAATCAGTCATCGACCACAGGCAACACCGTAGAGAAAGAGGAAGCCCACGCACTTTTTAACTTCCTTAATAAAGAACAGCCGACCGATGATTTATGGATAGACGGATTGGGTGGACTATTGCCGGAGGTACAGGGTGAAGACTACGAGGAACAGGCATTTGCCAACCGTATGAAGAAAAAGAAGAAACACCGAAAACGGGGAAGACAAAAATAGCTTTTTTTAACCATCAATGACCAGGATTAACATCTTGGTCTTTGTGGTTTTTAAAGTTACTGTCAAACTAAGCCACCAAAAGCCATCCTAAACCGCTTTGGATATGCCCTTTTAAATAGCCTCTAAATTTCCTGCATCACTAAAATTTTTCGTTATGCAGGGAGAAGACGATTTGAGAGGATTAGCCAAAATCATGGCTTTTATGCGTGCCGTAAGTATTCTTTTGGTACTGATGCACTTTTATTGGTTCTGTTACGGGTTCTTTGCCGAACGTGGGTGGACACTGGAAATTATCGGCAAGATACTGACCAATTTCAACCGTACCGCAGGGCTTTTTTCACACACGCTTTACACCAAGATTTTTGCATTGCTGTTGTTGGCGTTAAGCTGTCTCGGCACTAAGGGCGTAAAGAATGAAAAGATAACGTGGGCTAAGATTTACACCGCCTTAGTCATCGGCTTTGTGCTGTTCTTTATGAACACGCCATTGTTAAAGCTGTCGGCAGGGGTTGCCACATCGCTTTACATCCTTACAACAAGTTTGGGATACATAGTCTTGCTCATGGCAGGGGTATGGATGAGCAGACTGGTCCGCAACAATCTGATGGACGATGTTTTCAATAATGAAAACGAGAGTTTCCAACAGGAAACCAGTCTGATAGAAAATGAATACTCGGTCAATCTTCCGACAAAGTTTTTTTACAAAGGCAAGTGGAACAATGGATGGATTAATATCGTCAACCCTTTTCGAGCCTCGATTGTACTTGGTACTCCCGGCTCCGGAAAATCCTACGCCATCGTAAACAACTACATCAAGCAACATATCGAAAAGGGGTTCGCGATGTATATCTACGATTTTAAGTTTGACGACCTTTCCACGATTGCCTATAACCATTTGCTGAAACACTCCGATAAGTATAAGGTAAAGCCTAAATTTTATGTAATCAATTTTGACGACCCACGCCGAAGCCACCGATGCAATCCGCTAAGCCCTGCCTTTATGACGGATATATCCGATGCCTACGAAGCCTCTTATACCATTATGCTTAACCTTAACAGGTCGTGGATTTTGAAGCAAGGGGATTTTTTCGTTGAAAGTCCAATTATATTGCTTGCCTCAATCATTTGGTTTCTGAAAATCTATGAAGACGGAAAGTATTGTACGTTTCCCCATGCTATTGAATTGCTGAATAAAAAATATGCAGACGTTTTTACGATACTCACCTCATATCCCGAACTCGAAAACTATCTTTCAGCTTTCATGGATGCGTGGCAGGGCGGAGCGCAAGACCAGTTACAGGGGCAGATAGCATCGGCAAAAATTCCATTGTCACGGATGATTTCGCCAAAGCTTTATTGGGTAATGACAGGAGATGATTTTTCACTGGACATCAATAACCCTAAAGAGCCGAAGATACTATGTGTCGGGAATAACCCCGACCGTCAAAATATCTACTCCTCCGCTTTGGGATTGTACAATTCGAGGATTGTAAAACTCATCAATAAAAAACATAAGTCAAAGAGTTCAGTTATCATAGACGAGTTACCTACGATATATTTTCGTGGTTTGGATAATCTTATTGCAACTGCACGTAGTAATAAAGTATCCGTATGCTTGGGTTTTCAAGACTATTCACAGTTAATAAGGGATTATGGCGATAAGGAGAGCAAAGTTATCCAAAATACCGTGGGCAATATTTTCTCCGGTCAGGTAGTGGGCGAAACAGCCAAAAATCTAAGTGAACGCTTTGGAAAAGTGTTGCAGAAACGCCAAAGCATGACCATAAACCGTAATGATAAATCCACATCTATATCCACCCAATTGGACACGCTTATACCTGCATCCAAAATATCCACGCTCACACAAGGAATGTTCGTTGGGGCTGTTTCAGACAACTTCGATGAACGCATCGAACAGAAAATATTTCATGCTGAAATTGTTGTGGATAACGAAAAGGTTTCTGCCGAAACCAAAGCCTATAAGAAGATACCGCAGATATTATCCTTTACTGATGAACTCGGCAACGATAATATGAAACAGGTCATTGAAGCCAATTACAGGCAGGTCAAAGCGGACGTTTTGCAGATTGTGGAAAGCGAAATGGAGCGGATTAAGAACGACCCTGATTTACAGCATCTACTGCAAGGAAAATAAATAACGTCATTATATAGCGTAATTAGTCTACATAGATCTAGAACTTCTACACAAAATATCAAAAACGATTATAGTGAAAAATATAATTGACTTTTTTCATCCAATAAAAGCACAAATATGTTGCACTTCATTCTAGCTCATCGCAACGGAACCCTAGCTTTGAGAGTAAACTTATTATATGTTCACAATTTGTAATATTCCCCTCCACCCTGAGCACCTTATCGCAATCTTCAAGATCAACGGTCACGATGCTATGGGGATCTAGCGAGCAGATGGCTGACCTTACATCATTTACCTGTGTTCTGTTTTCTATATCTGTACTGAAAATCTTTACGTTTTGCATTCTAAATCAATTAATATACTATTTACCTAACATTTTCTTTGCAAAGGGATTGAAGGAAATTCCTACATTAAAATAAGCAGTCGGTTTCGCAGAGGTTTCTAGCCATTGTGCACTAAACGTTTTCTCTTTTTCGAACAATCGGCTTATAGCTATCCATTTTAGACCTGTTCGGGCGGTCAAAATTAGATAATCTCCAATCAGATGTTCATATATCACACCATTATCAAGCTCAATCTGTCTATATTCATATTTCTGTGAAGGCAAATGCTCATTAATATTGTATAGATAAAAGCCGTTTCGGTCTAGTTCTGTTCCCATCGAAATTCTGCCTCGCTCAAACACATGCTTCCGAACGAGCAACTGCCTAGGCATGATCAAATCGAGCATCATTCCATTATTAAATTTACGCTCATACGTTATCATTGGCAACAAAGGTAGCTGAGTACTAGGGTCAACGTTCACTAAGATGCCTGCCATAAATTTCGTTCGCGTATCCGCTTTAAGCACAATAGTGCCAATGGCCAATCCTTTTAGTCTTTCAAAATGTTTTTCGCTACCGTCAACGATGAGGCTGGTATTTACGAAGAAGGGTTTAGTAAATATTTTGGAAATATACGTGAAGTTGAGCGACGTGGAATGGTAAGTAAAATCATTCTTTACTGCTTGTACAAGACCACTTGAGGGTACGGTAAAGTCATTATCCGCACTTGTGTATCGATAGGAAAAGGTTGCGCCGAGTATCAACTTCTTCTTTGCTAAAAAATACAAGTTTGCATTGGCTTTTATATGATGATAGGATGAAACCTTGCTCTCCGGAAGAGAGCTCCCATCTTTTTTTGGCGTATATCTATATGGAGCCACTTGACTGAATTCAACATTGAAAGGGCGAACCATTGCGAATTGCCGAGAGGCATAATCCAAAGCATTACGTCTCATATTTGTTGTGTCCTGAAATTTCTGCTTTTGCGATAGTGTATCCGCTGTTTGTGATCGTCCATTTGAGGATAAAAAACACAGCACTGCTATCCATATCATTTTTTCTATTTTCTTCATATGCTCGAGGTGCTTTTCGAAATGTGGGAGTGGCTCATTTAATCCTTTATTTCGATACCTTTCTACAAAGAAAACAATAAGCGGGACAGCGATTTTTTAAATTATACCAACCCAACTAGAAATTATACAAAATGCTTTTGAAAACCCTATTGGTATAAAAATGAAGTCATTTTGTATAATAATGAAAGTATATGGCAAGCTTTCAGCCTATATTTGTCATAGGTAATCCATAATGTTTTCAGATGAGCAACAAGCCCAGAATTCAGGACATAAAAGTAAGCCACTTCATCGTTGATAACCGATACAGGTTGGCAAGGCACCTGTTTCTTTTGACAGGCGTATTGATGTTGCTGGCGTTTTCCAGTTTGATACGGGATATTCCGAGTCCGCATAAATATTATCATCTTGCCACCGTGTACGCAGGTATGATGATGATGAGCTACGCAAATATTTATATCCTTGTACCTCGACTATTTTTTAGGGGACATTATATTGGTTATTTCATTCTGCTGTTCTTACTGGTCTTTGTTTTCTTGCTTGCAATCTCTTGGGTATTAAGGCAAGTACCCTCTGACATAGCTTTCGAAAAGTCAGTAGATTCTTCCCATACAGGGTTTTATGACGCGCTGATGTCCTTGATCCCCATTATCCTAGTTACCACGATGATTAAACTTTTTCAGCGATGGACGTTGGACAATACGGAAATCAATGAATTAAAAGACACTTCTGTAGCCATCGAGATGGATATCCTACGCAATCAGATATCACCGCATTTCCTTTTCAATATGCTTAATGGAATCAAAGTCACGATGCGAACAGACACAGAAAAGGCTGAGAGTATGATATTCAAATTATCCGATTTTTTACGCTACCAATTGTACGAGAACACGGCGGATAAAACTTTTTTTAAGTCAGAAATTGATTTCCTCACTAATCTGATCGAACTGGAAAAGACCAGACGTGAAAATTTTTCTACATCCATTACTACAGATATTCCTCAAAAGGAAATCAATAGCCTGCTAATACCGCCTAATTTATTTACCATTTTCGTAGAGAATGCAATTAAACACAGTGTATCTATAGGACTGGAAGATTCTTATGTAAACGTGCATTTTGAAAAAGCAAATAACAGGTTATGCTTTACGTGTACCAATTCAAAGGATACCGTATACAGCAATAGAATGAACAAAAAACCGGGTGGCATCGGACTAGCGAACATACGGCGCCGACTGGAACTCCTCTACGGTGATCATTGCCAACTTCAAATCATTGGCGATGAATTTATCCATACTGTCAAACTAAATATACCCTTATGAACTGTATAGTAATAGAAGACGAGCCTTTGGCAAGAACTGAAATGGAAACCTTGATACTCGAAGTGTCCGACCTAGAGCTGTCAGGAACTTTTTCCAATGTACCTACAGCGCAATTATTCCTGAAAGATCATAAAGTTGACCTGATATTTTTGGATATTGAAATGCCCTTGGTATCTGGGATAGAGTTTGCAGAAAGCCTTCCAAAGGATACACTAGTTATTTTTACTACATCTTATCCCCAATATGCTTTAAAAAGCTACGAATTGGAAGCGATTGATTATTTGTTAAAACCGATTATAAAGACGAGGTTATCAAAGGCTATTTCGAAAGCAAAATTATACCATCATCTACTCACAAACGATCAACAAAAAAACGTATTGGCATCCAGCAATTCCGAATTTATGATGATAAAAGCTGATAGAAAATTTCATAAGGTAATGTATGCAGATATTAAATTTATTGAAGGGCTTAAGGATTATGTCGTGTTACATACCAAATATAACAAACTAATTACTGCAATGAACCTAAAGACGATACATCTAAAACTCCCTAGTAGTATCTTCCACCGAATAGGAAAATCTTATGTGATCAACCTGAATCATATCGTCTCGTTCGATCATCATACGGTATATCTCGATGATGACGATGAGATTCCATTAGGTGAGGTATATAAAGAAGCTTTTTTTGAAAGATTTGGGGTTAATCTTAAGAATTAGTTGCCTTCGTATTTATGGCGAATCAGTTTAAAATTAATATTGTCGGTATTATAAATTCTATGACTTTTTGAAGCTTAAGCTGTGGAAATGACAGGTCAGCTTTTGATATGAAATTAACTCATACAAACAGTTGAATGGAAAAATTTTACAATGAGAAAATATCAGAATTAGAGATAGCCATCGCCGAATTGGAGTAGATACCGATAACTCCTTACGACGGTTAGAGACGGTAATCCACTATATTATCGGATACCTATCCGAAGTAAAAGAATATGTTCTGAAAAGAGGATTTAAGAATACTAATGAGGAAATTCGCTTTTTCAAATATCAGAAACCAGTTATCGTAGCCAAGCTCATTTACTACAATACGATTTACAAAATTGAAACAAAAAAGCCTTATGGAACAAAGCCCATAAGGAAATATCTTAACAAAGAACTGAAAAAGCTAAAGAGGTTCTTTGACAACAAAATCGATTTTTACAAGTACTATCGTAGCAGATACCGCATATATTATCCTTTGCCGATGAACACGGCAACGATAATATGAAGCAGGTCATCGAAGCCAATTACAGGCAGGTCAAAGCGGATGTTGTGCAGATTGTAGAAATTGAATTGGAGAGGATTAGGAACGACCCAGATTTACAGCATTTGATGCAGTAAGAGCTCATGAATTCCTCCTCTGTCGGTTCTAAAAAATGAATAATTACAATTTTTAATACATTTTTTTTCTTGACTAAAGTCAACGTTGAGATTTTATTCAGCTAACGAGATTTGCAGGGTAAAATAATAACGATAAAAAATGAATAAAATACTATTAGCATTATTACTACTGGCAACTTTTAATGTGTCAGCTCAGAAAGGTTCTATACGTGGACGAATTATGGAAAACATCACAGAGCGACCTCTCGAAGGAGCAACTATCGTCTATATGGGAGATACTACTTTATCTGCTGTATCAGATAAAGATGGACGCTACAAATTAAACAATTTACCTGTTGGCCGCTTAACCCTAAGCATTTCTTATATAGGTTATGATGAGGTCATTTTACCAAACATTGATGTCATCAGTGGAAAAGATGTACCAATAGATGTACGCATGACCGAAAGCTTTAATACATTGGATGAGGTTGTTATTTCTGTTGGCCCTCGAAAAGATCGTGCTTTAAACAAACTAGCGGCAGTGAGTGCCCGTCAGGTGAGTGTCGAAGAGATCACAAGATATGCAGGAGGTCGCAGTGATGTTGCCCGGCTTGCGACCAATTTTGCAGGTGTATCAGCACCAGATGACAGCCGCAATGATATTGTCGTCCGTGGTAATTCCCCTACCGGCTTATTGTGGCGTATAGAGGGCATTCCGGTATCTAATCCTAACCACTTTAGTTCACTGGGTACTACGGGAAGTCCGGTATCCGCATTGAACGCTAATGTCATGGCAAATTCCGATTTTATAACCTCCGCATTTCCTGCGGAATACGGTAATGCTATAGGAGGTGTTTTTGATATTGGATTGCGAACAGGTAATGATACAGATTACGAATACACCATTGCAGCAGGTGCATTCAGTGGTGGAGAAGCCATGATAGAAGGTCCGATGGGCAAGAAAGGATCATTCCTATTGAATGCCCGTTATGGGTTAGCTGGCTTATTTGGGGCAGGTGGCACTGGCGGTGCCATACCTAATTATGGAGATCTGTCTTTCAACCTTGATTTTGGAGAAGGCAAAGCTGGGCGTTTTTCCCTTTTTGGAATTTCAGGAACATCAAAAATAAGTTTTCGAGGTGCAAAGGTCGACAGAGAGAAAAATGAAGATCTTTTCGGAGCAGAAGATGAAGATATGGATATCACGTCAAGATTTGGCGTATTGGGTTTAAAGCATTTAATAGCACTGAACGATTACTCCTCCATCAAAACAGTTGTCGGAACGTCGTCAAGTAAAGAAAAAGTAGAATTAGAACGTGTTTTCGACTACGGCACGCCTGATGCAACCCCTCTCCCGTATCGCTATGTCGACAATGACGAATCGCGAATTACCTTATCATCAGTTTACAATGCAAGATACAGCAGTAATCTCACGGTACGTGGAGGAATTATGTTAGAGCAATATGGTCTTCGCGGCGAGTTCTATACAAGAGACCAACAGGTCGATACCGATGGAGACGGATATCCAGATTATGTCCAACTGATGGATACAGACGATAGATACACTATTTTTCAACCATTTGTACAAGGACAATATCGGCTTTCGGAAAGTTTCACGCTGAATGGCGGAATCCATGGGCAGTACTTTTCGTTGAATGAGGCATTTGTTTTCGAGCCTCGTGCTTCCTTAACATGGAATCTAACCCCGATACATAGCTTCAATGCAGGTTACGGCATGCACCATCAAAATGTAGCAGCACCTCTTTTGTTTCTTACCCAACATGTCAATGGCAGTCCTATCCAGCCAAACCGAAATCTGGATCTAGTACGCAGCGATCACTATGTCGTAGGATATGACCTACGACCCGGCAATGGTTGGAGAGCCAAAATTGAAGCTTATTATCAGGACATCAAAAATGCCGCTGTAGAGAATTCACCAAGCAGTTACTCTTCACTTACTGAGGGGGCTGATTTTGGTTTCAGTATTGATAAATTTGGATTGGTCAGCAAGGGCACTGGTCATACAAGAGGACTCGAATTGACGATTGAGAAGTTTCTTTCCAATGGATGGTATGGACTTGCCACGGGATCCATATTTCAGGCAAAATACAAAGGCAGTGACGGTATAGAACGCCATTCACCTTTCAGCAATGGGTACGTATTTAACGTGCTGGCCGGCAAAGAGTTTCAGGTGGGAAAAAGCGGAAATGTACTATTCATGGACACACGTCTTAGCACAGCAGGTGGCAGACGCTATACCCCCGTCGATCTGGAAGCAAGTCGAGATGCTGGATACCAAGTTTTGCAGGACGACATGGCGTTTAGTCAACAATATGATCCCTATTTTCGTATGGATTTCAAATTCGGCATGAAGTTAAACAGTAGCCGCAAGAAAATGTCTCATCATTTTTATGTCGACCTACAAAATGTTACGGATAATAAAAATATATTCGTAAGACAGTACAACAGACTTACCAATAACATTGACCAGAAAGATCAGCTGGGCTTTTTCCCCGATTTCGGCTATAAATTCCAATTTTAGTAACTTGCACACAGAATTCAAATGACTCTATGAAAGAAACTTTAAAAGCTTTTCTTAATTATTTTGCTCCGCTAGATGCGGAGCAATTTGACAAATTTGCAGAAATTTTCACTCCGGTACCTATCAAACGTCTTGACCACTTGTATAGGGAGGGGGACAATATAAAAAGCTTATACTATATACACGACGGTTTGATGCGGGGCTACTATCCAAAGGAAGGCGTGGAACATACGACAAGTTTTTACTTTGGACCTGTCCTCATGACCGACCTCCCAACAGTGAAGGATAATACGCTTACAAAAATGAACATGCAAGCACTTAGGGAAACGCAATGCTATGAAGCCAATTATGAAGAAGCTGTCCAGATAGCTTTTGAAAACCCAGATCTTCTGAAGGCTTTTTACAGAATGTTTGAATTCATGCTGAATGATCTGATAGCCCGTCAAGTATCGTTTATATATGATACACCTACAGAACGTTATTTGAACTTGTTTAAAGAGCGACCGCAGCTTATCGCAGAAATTCCGCAACATTATTTGGCAAGCTATCTGGGTATTCAACCAGAAACGCTAAGTAGGATAAGGAAAAAAATTGCCTTGTAAAGGTACCAATTCTATCCACTCCTATCGACTATAATGATCTAGACAACGAAAATTCACATAAGATACAAGCTAGATATGAAATACGCAGATAGAATATGTGGAGAGATTAAGTTGCTAAGTGGAGAACACCCTAGTCTATAATAAAAATTAAGTTCAGTATTTTGTGAACTAAAAAAACTTACTTATCTTTGCAACATATTTATGAACACATAATTATTTTTAAGATGGTCCTGACAGAAAAGCAAAAGGAACTCATAGAAGAATTCGGCGTATTAAACGAGAAGTATGGCCTACCTCCGGCTGAGTGTCGGGTATGGGGTCTTTTCTTGGTGGCAGACAAGGTGGAATTGACCTTTGATGAAATTATGGAAACACTGAATTTAAGTAAGGGCGGCACAAGTAATGCATTGAACAGGTTGATGATGACCCATCATATCGAATACATAACCAAGCTGGGCGATAAGAAACGTTATTTCCGTTGTAAAATGAACAACTGGACGCAGATGACAAAAGAGAATTTTGAAAAATTTGACGATTTGAATATCATCCTAAAAGAAATCCTTAAAGCCAGAACCTCTAAAACTCCTCAATTTAACAAAGACCTAAAGGAAGTTACTGAATTTTTAGATTTTGTCTACAAGGAAATCATGCTAGCTATTCACAAGTGGGAAAATAGACAATAATTTTTTTTGCAATAAAAGTTCATTTTAAACTGAACTAATTAATAAAAACTGAATAAAATAAACAAATGAAATTAAGTATTATACCATGCATTTTACTGCTATTGCATCTGCTTCCATTTATAATTAGCGCTCAGCATACCGAAAATCAGTTTAGTCTGAGGGAAGCCGTCCAATATGGCGTTGAGCATCATCTTATTATTCAGAAATCCGATTATGAGTTGGAGATATACAATCAAAAATTCAGAGAAGAACTTTCTGGTTACTTACCCCAAATTATAGCCGATGCCGCCTATACAAATAATCTGAAACTCATCACACAAATTATTCCCGGAGAATTTATCGGACAGCCGGGACGGGATCAGGCAGTTCAGTTTGGAACAAAATATAATGCGTCCGCTAATATAGATTTGACCCAGACGATAATCGATTTCGAAAAGATCACCGGACAGAAGATTGCTAGACAAAACAGCAGGATCAGTCTGTTGAATAAGCAGAAAACAATTGAACTGATTATCTATGATATTGCTACTGCTTACAACATATCTCAGGTTGCTCTTCTGCAACAGGATGATATTAAGGGAAATATATTAAAAATAGATACACTGATTGCCAGTATGGAATCACAGGTTCAGAACGGATTTTCCATTCCTGTTGACTTAAAACGTCTGCAACTGGAGAGGACAAACCTGCAAACACGGCTTCAGAATGCTGAAATGGAGTACGAGCAGAGTATTACCCTCCTAAAATATACAATGGCCTATCCCTTAGAGGAAACCATCCACATCGAAATACGTTCCGAATTATTGCCTTCTGGAAGATTACTCCGAGAAGATTTAATGGTGAGATCCATAGACCTCGAATTGCTTGCTGCACAAGATGAGTTTACCGCATTACATCTAAGACAAATGAAGCAATCTTATCTACCTAAGCTCTCATTTAACTTTAGATATGGAACATTGGCACAGCAGAATAATCCGAATATCTTCCGCACCAACACCAATTGGTATCCCAACTCACTGGCAAGCCTCAACCTCTCTATTCCCATTTTTGACGGGAACTACAAGGCCTCAAGAGTAAAACAGTTACAACTGGAACAACACCAAAACAGCCTCGATATCAAAATGCAACAACAAGCACTGGATAAAGATGTGAAGAATGCGACGACAAAATTGACCATTAGTCAATCTAACATGGCTACAACAAAAGAAAGTATGGACTTAGCAGAGGAAGTGTATGCGATTACCTATGTACAGTTTAAAAACGGCTATACCCCTTTAAAAGATTTACTGGATGCAAATACAGAAATTAAAGAAACGCAGACTGCTTTTTTAAGAGCCATATTAGAAGTTCAGTCAGCAGAATTAGAACTCCTCAAGGTAACCGGAAATATAGAAAACATTTTAAAACAGCAATCAACTCAATAGACAGATGAAACGAATAAAAACATATATCACTCCTATCCTGATCATTACAGGATTCCTACTCGTTATCGCTTTTACACTCAGTAGCAATAAAAATAAACTGGATGCCAAGGCTGAAATTGGAAGTACCAAAACATTGGTGTTTCCAGTGACGATAATCTCCCCAGAATATCAATCACTAACAGGAACTTATAGCTCAAGTGGGTTTTTTATCCCAGTGAACTCCATGACATTGACATCAGATATTTCCGGTCGAATAACAGCCACTACATTAAAAGACGGATCGATGATTCATAAAGGACAAAACATAGTGTCTGTTTATAACGAGACAGAAAACATAGAGAGACAGCAAAATACAATAGATAGGCAGTTGGCTTTAGAAACGCTTCAAAAAGCAAAATCAGATCTTTCAAAGATGGAAAGTATGCTTGCATCAAATGCCGTCACCAGCCGGGAAGTGGAAGAGCAACGCTTAGCCGTCAATTCTGCCGAAGCAAGATTAAACACCATCAATTCTATAAAAAAGTCGACTGCTATCGACGCGCCAATCTCAGGAACAGTCCACAAATCATATGTACAGTCTGGAAGCTATCTGAGTCCAGGAACAGTCTTGGCAGACATTGTCGACAACTCTTCCTTAAAGCTACAGATCGCTCTATTGGACAAAGAGGTCATCAAACTATCTATGGGAAAAAAAATAGAGGTCGTACCGGATCTCTATCCAAACACTAAAATCACAGGAACCGTGGTTTACATCGCTGCACAAGCAGACGCGAACAGGAGTTTTATGGTAGAAATTCAGATTCCCAACAGCGTACATAATCCTTTGAAAGCTGGGATGAGTGGTACAGCTATCATTCACAACGATGATATTCAAAAAGCTATGATGATACCCGTGAAAGCTATTGTGGGCAGTTTACAGGATCCGCAGGTATATATTCTCAAAGGAGAAAAAGCCGTGCTAACAAAAATAACAACCGGACAGGTACAGGGAGATCATGTTGTGGTATTGGCAGGACTTTCCCAAACGGACAGTATAATAGTAACCGGTCAATTAAATATTAGTGATGGTTCAACAGTAGAAGTGATTAAATAATATGACAAAAAGAATAATACAACCATGCATATAACAGAACTATCCATAAAACGGCCATCTTTTATTCTGGTCATTTTTATAGCGCTCACCTTTCTGGGGATCATAAGCTATTCCAAGTTAAACTACGAACTGACACCGGACATGTCGATGTCCATGTTCAGCATTACAACCGTATATCCGGGTGCATCACCAAGTGAAGTCGAAACCGCAATTACCAAGAAAATTGAAGATGCTATTTCAGATATCGACAATATCGATGCGATAAAATCAACTTCTCTGGACGGCGTATCCTCGGTGACTGTTCAGCTCAAAGTGGATTCAGACGTAGAGCAGGCGATGCAGGATGGTCAACGAAAAATTAATGGAGTGCTTCAAGATCTCCCTGCTGCGGCAAAACCGCCTGCTATCGGAAAATTTTCCATGACGGATATGCCCATCATGCGTTTTGGCGTAACGGCCAAGATGGATCCCACCGAATTGTATGCACTGGTAAAGGACGAAATCCAACCGGCAATCACTAAAGTAAACGGTGTGGCACGTGTGGATTTGGTTGGTGGAGAAGAGCGTGCCATAAAAATCAATGTAAACAGAAGGAAAGCAGATCAATATAATATTTCGCTATTACAGATCAATCAAGCCATCGCTAATGCAAATCTGGAATTTCCTGCCGGAAAACTAACGAGTGATCAATCGGAAACAAGCATTAAGCTCAAAGGAAAATATCAGTCTATTGATGAGATTAAGAATTTAGTGGTCAAAAATGATTTAGCTACAGGGTCTAAAATCCGACTGTCGGACGTAGCAGATGTTTTGGATGGTGTGAAAGATATTACCACATTTAACAGAATTGACGGTAAAAACTCTATTGGTATACAGTTAATCAAACAACGTGATGCCAATGCTGTCGAAGTCGCTGACCACGTCAAGGCTATCCTGAAAGAAATAGAAGAGAGCTATGCCGCACAAGAAATAAAGTTTGACATTGCCAACGACAGTTCCGAGTTTACCATGGAAGCCGCTGATCTGGTCATGTTTGATTTTTTTCTGGCCATAGTGATCGTGGCCGCCGTGATGTTATTATTCCTCCACAGTCTTCGGAATTCGCTTATCGTTATGGTATCGATTCCTGCATCGTTGCTGTCGGTGTTCATCGCCATGAATTTGTTGGGTTATACCATGAATATCCTGACGTTAATGGCGATATCGCTGGTCATCGGTATTCTGGTGGATGACAGCATCGTCGTACTGGAAAACATATACCGTCATCTTGAAAAAGGCAAGGATAAAGTAAGTGCCGCTATTGATGGGCGAAAGGAAATTGGATTTACCGCCATGGCTATCACCTTTGTGGATGTGATCGTGTTCTTACCATTAACTATGGTGGGCGGCATTATTTCCAATATGCTTGGGCAATACTCCATGGTTATCGTTATTGCTACGTTAATGAGCTTATTTGTATCCTTTACGCTCACGCCCTTACTGGCTTCCCGACTGGCGAAAATTGAACATCCCTCCAGTAAAACACTATTTGGAAAGATTTTACAGGCGTTCGAGAAAGGACTAACAAAACTGACCAACAGTTATGGCAAAATGTTAGCCAGCGGATTGACAAAGAAAAGATGGATACTGGGCGGTTCTTTTGGGTTGATTATCGCTTCGTTTATGCTGGTAGGTGCGGGTTTTATTGGAGGAGAATTTGCCAGCGACGGCGACAAAGGTGAAGTATTGATCAATTTGGAATTACCCCAAAGTGCTACACTTCTAAATACCAATGAAACGGTAAAGAAAGTCGAAACCATCTTATTCAGCAAACCCGAGGTTGTAAACGTGTACTCCAGTATCGGAACCAGTTCCGGTTCTATGGGCGGAAGTAGAAATACACAAAACAGAGCCGAAATCAACGTAAAATTAGTTTCCAAGGAAGAAAGAGCCGTGTCGTCTGATGTATTTGCCCATTATACCAAACTGGAATTAGAAAAAATCCTACCGGGTGTAAAGGTAAATTCCGCCATTATGAATATGATGGGAACGTCCAACGAAGCCCCGATCTCTGTTGTCGTATCCGGCAATGATCCCGATAAGATCTATGCCGCTGCGGAAGCGATATCCGATAAGCTTAAATCTATTAAAGGAACATCCGATGTAAAACTGTCCGTAGAAAGGGGAAGCACAGAGTTGCAGGTCACAATAGATCGGGACAAAATGGCCAATCTGGGACTCACGATGGATGCCGTCGGAATGACGATGAACATCGCATTCAGTGGAAATACCGATATGAAATTCGGGGATCAGCAAAAGGAATACGACATCGAAATCGGCTACGACCGATTCGACAGAAGGAATGAAGAAAGTCTCCGTAAACTTTCGTTTGTCAATACCGAAGGGCAATCCATACAATTAGAGCAGTTCGCTTTATTCAACTATGGGATGGCTTCCAAACAACTGGACAGGAAAGACAGAATGGCTTCTGTGACGGTCTCTTCTCAGGTTTTGGGGGTTACGCCAAGTGTGATCACCGAAGAGCTGGATCAATTTATCGGTGAAGCTCAATTTGGCAAAGACATCCATATCGATGCTGAAGGCGAAATGAAATACATGAAAGAAACATTCGCTAACCTCGGCCTTGCGTTGATCGCTTCCATATTGCTGGTGTACCTTATTATGGTGATGCTATACAATTCATTTGTCTATCCGTTCGTGGTTTTCTTTTCTATTCCGGTGGCTATCATCGGTGCGTTGCTGGCATTAGCGCTAACGATGCACACGCTCAATTTCTTTTCCATACTGGGCATGATTATGCTGGTCGGCTTGGTCGCCAAAAACGGGATACTGATCGTAGACTTTGCCAATCAGCTAAAAGCCAGCGGTAAGAATACCGTCGAAGCATTAATTATGAGCGGCAAAGCAAGGTTACGTCCTATTTTGATGACCACGCTCGCCATGATCTTCGGGATGCTCCCGATTGCTTTATCGTCAGGTGCGGGAGCGGAATGGAAGAACGGTTTAGCTTGGGTATTGATCGGCGGCTTGACAAGCTCCATGCTGCTCACCTTGTTCGTCGTTCCTTCCATCTATCTGCTCGTTGATCTGATAAAGGGCGATGTCAAACGGAAAGATGTCAAACGGTTAATCAACGAAGTAAATCTGGATCAGCCCCTGATTGAAATGGTTGAAAAAACAAATAAACCAACAGAAAACAAACAAAAATGAATATCAACAAAATTGAAAATACAGCATCTGAACCAGATACTAAAAAAACACCGGCTCAATTGCGAAAAATACTGATTGCCGTGTGTATCGCACTAATGGCAGTCATTGCATCTGTAAGCGGACTGAATGTAGCGCAACCTATGTTGGCTATTGAATTTGGGGCCTCACAAAATACTGTATTATGGATGATCAATATCTATACCCTTACACTGGCAGCTTTATTATTGCCTTTGGGTGCTCTCGGAGACCGCAAAGGGCGAAAAAAAATGCTCCTTATCGGACTGGTTATCTTCGGGGTAGCCAGCGCATTATCAGGAATATCCACAAATTCTACGATGATGTTGGCAGCACGGCTGCTTACAGGAATTGGAGCGGCAATGATTATGCCTGTAACACTTGCCGTCATTACCTCCACTTTTCCAAAAGAAGAGCGCTCCAAAGCCATAGGAATCTGGACTGGTGTTGCCGGTGGAGGTGGTATCTTAGGCATGTATCTCTCCGCATTGCTGGTCGACGTTGCCAACTGGAGATGGTTATTCCTTTTACCTGTCGTTCTCGCGATAGTGTCCATTGTGATGAGTATTCGTTTTGTGCCCAATTCGGCAGAAAAAAGCAGTCACCGATTTGATTTTGCAGGGTCACTACTTTCCATATTAGCTACTGTGGGTATCATCTATGCTTTACATGAAGCTCCATCATTGGGATGGGATGCACCAATAGTCTTGGTAAGTTTGATTATCGGAATAGCGGGTATTGTTGGATTTATACTCTGGGAAATAAACCACAGTGCACCCTTGCTGGATATCAGGTTATTCAGGGAAAGAAGTCTCGCAAGTGGATCTATCTCGCTACTTACGGTATTCGGAGTTCAGGCAGGTCTGTTCATTGTACTGTTCCCGTTTTTTCAAGGTGTATTGGGGTGGTCCGGTCTGCGTTCTACATTGGGCATGATGCCGATTGCAATCTTGATGATGATCAGTTCGGGTCTGGCTCCCAAGTTGGCACTTCGGATAGGTAGTAAATACACGATGGCTTTGGGTATTGCGTTAGGGGGTATCGGAGCGATGCTGATGGTTATATTCGTTTCTGTTGAGACAGGATACTTATCCGTATTACCCGGTTTAGTGATCATGGGCTTGGGTATGGGGTTCTCTATGACACCTTCTACAGAAGCCATTACCTCTTCTTTACCTGCTGACCGGCAAGGCATCGCTTCTGCTTTGAACGATATTACGAGAGAATTAGGAACAGCCTTGGGAGTAGCATTACTGGGGCCATTGGTAACCGCCGGATACAGTAGGTCGGTGGCAACAAAACTGCAAGATTTTTCCCATGATGTAATTGCTACTGCCAAAGAAGGACTTGCACACGCACAGGCAATAGCTCCAAGTATGGGAGATAAGGAGGAAATATTGGTGCGTTTTGCAAGAGAATCTTTTGTTTCAGGTTGGCAACAAGCGATGTGGGCAGGTGTCGTTATTATGGCAGCACTCTTGCTATTCATACTGTTTAAAGGCCCTCAAAACGGGTCAAAAAAAGAATTTTCAGCTTTAGTAGAATCTGATAAAAAGTCACTCGATGGATAACAATTTAAAAACTAATTCACATAAGGATTCGGGACTATTAACGAGATCTGAATTTATCTCATTAGGGAGCTTGTCTGTAGCAGGAATCTTCTTATTTCCTTTTCTTTCATTCACAAAAAATAATACTATGGAACAACAATCAACATTCGACGTCATCATTGTAGGCGGAAGTTACGCAGGTTTATCGGCGGCGATGTCATTAGGACGTTCGTTAAGAAACGTATTAATCATTGATAGCGGCTCTCCGTGTAATAAACAAACACCACATTCTCATAATTTCATAACGCAGGACGGAGAGAAACCCGACGTTATCGCAGCGAAAGGCAAAGCACAGGTTTTGAACTATGAAACGGTAAAATATCATAACGCACTTGTCGTGAGCGGAACGAAAACGGAAAAAGGTTTTGAAGTGGTTACGGATAGAGGTAAAAAGTTTACAGCAAAGAAATTGGTTTTTGCTACAGGGATAAAGGATATCATGCCGGATATTAAAGGTTTTTCTGAATGTTGGGGAATATCAGTCATCCATTGCCCTTATTGCCACGGCTATGAAGTTCGAAACATGAAAACAGGCCTTTTGGCAAATGGAGAGCGAGCTTTTCATTTGTCACCGATGATCCGTAATCTAACTGATGATCTCACGATTATCACGAACGGTAAAGCGGATTTCACTACCGAACAATTTGATCTCTTAACAAGGCATCAGATTTCAGTTATTGAAAACGAGGTAAACGAAATTATTCACGAAAACGGAGCTATTAAAGCCGTTCTATTTAAAGATGGAAGTCAGCATGATTTTGAGGCTCTTTATGCGGTCGTGCCATTTGAACAGCATTGTGAACTTCCTATCTCTTTGGGATGCGAGCTGACCGATTTTGGTCACATTAAGGTAGATGGTTTTTATAAGACAACGGTAGAAGGAATCTATGCCTGTGGAGATAATACGGCTATGATGCGATCAGTGGCTAATGCTGTGTCAGCAGGAAATATGACCGGGGCAATGGTTAATAAAGAACTAACGGACGAACACTTTTTGTCGCTGTAAAGGAGTTGACAGATACAATTTTACCTCACCTAAAACTAAATGAAAGAAGTCTATGAATGAATTTTGGGAAGAAGCCTTTAAAAGCAAGCAGGAAATGTGGGGATTACAACCCACAACCACTGCTGTTTTATCCGCTACAGCATTTGCAGAAATGGAGTTTCAAAAAATACTAATACCCGGGATTGGTTATGGTCGAAATGCGCAGCCTTTCCTCAGCAAAGGAATGATAGTGACCGGTATTGAGATTTCTGGAAAAGCCATAGAATTGGCAATAAAGCATTATGGTAAATCAATAGAAATCCACCACGGTTCGGTGACGGACATGCCGTTTGATAACAAGAAATATGATGCCGTATTTTCTCACGCATTAATTCATCTATTAGATGAGAACCAAAGAAATAAGTTCATTCAAGACTGCTATAACCAACTGGAGGATGGTGGTTATATGTTTTTCACAGCCATTACCAAAGATGCTAAAACTTATGGTCAAGGAAGGTTAATCAGTATAGACAGGTATGAACAGTTTGGAGGGGTCAATATGTTTTTTTACGATGAAAAATCAATTCAAAACGAATTTGAGGAATATGGACTCGTACAAATTGAAACAATCATTGAGAACTACCCTTTTTACTTAATCAAATGCAAAAAATAGTGACCGGAGATGCTTTATAAAAAAATATACTGCTAAAAAAAGGAAGCGTTAAGGTCTAAAACCATAGACCATCTTTTGCTTGAAGGATAGACATCTTCGAATTGGCTACAATTAAAAGGAAAATGGCTACAGACAGCAAGGCCGAAAATATGAACCTTTGTCCTTTAACATTAAAAGATATGATAATGGAAGAAGAACAGGACAAAGTATGGTTCATTACCGGCACCTCAAGGGGATTTGGCAGAGTCTGGACAGAAGCGGTTCTAAAACGCGGTGATAAAGTTGTGGCAACTGCAAGAAATGTGGTTACACTAGGTGATCTTAAAGACAAATATGGAGATCAGATATTGACGTTGGAGGTTGATGTAACCAATCCCGAACAGGTCAGAAAGGCTGTCCAAGCGGCAGTTGATTATTTCGGAAGATTAGATGTCGTTTTTAATAATGCAGGCTATTCCTTGATTGGCACTATAGAAGAATGTACACCTGATGAAGTCCGTGCGATGTATGAGACTAATATTATTGGAGCAGTGAATGTTCTACAGTCTACTATACCAATTCTTCGCAAACAAGGATACGGACATATTTTGGGAACATCCAGTGCCGTCGGGCATTACAGTTTACCCGTAATAGGATATTATAGCTCTTCCAAATGGGCTTTTGAGGCCATTTATGAAAGTTTGCAGAAAGAGATCGAAGCCTTTGGTATTCACGTAACGATCATTGAGCCCGGAGCTTATGCGACAGAATTTGGTAGCAAGAATTCCCTACGTATAGCTAGCAAGAAAATAGAGGCCTACGACAATCTGAAAGACACAATTTCTGTCAATATGAAAGCAATGGAACGTGGTAATCCCAACGCTACTTCTGAAGCTATCTTTGCTGTAGTCGATGCTGAGCATCCTCCATTACGTTTACTTTTGGGTAAAGGAAATCTACCATATATAGAAAAGGTGTACCAACAACGCCTAGAAATCTGGAAAGCATGGGAAAGTATCTCGGAATCCGCACAATAAATAATATAGTTTGCTACCATTTATGCTGTTCTAAAACATCAGGACAGCATAAAATTTATAAATTAGCTCATCATTAAAGTTATGACAGAGAAGAATAGTAAATATAAACACCAGTATTTCCACACCTTGTCTGATGTAATGGAATATGCAAAACTGCCTAAACCACAACATCCATTGGTGACCATATTGAACGGTATCGACAAGCCTTTGGTTGGCAATGTGCCCAACAAATCACACGTGCTAAGTTTCTATAAGATCGTTTACCACCCCCATTCAGGAGGAAGTATGCGGTACGGACGAACAAAGTTCGATTTTCGGGAAGGCGGTATGTTCTTTGCGTCACCTCAACAGCTAATTTCGTCTCTAAAGGATCAGTCTCACTCAGAAAACAATATGCCGGCTCCTAAACTGATGCAACCTCAGATTATTTTGTTGATAGATCCGGATTATTTGGTAGGATATCCGCTTGCGAAGAAAATACGGCAATATCATTTTTTCTCTTATTCGGTCCATGAATCCCTTCATCTATCGGTCAAAGAAAAAGAGCTGGTACTTTCTCTATTTAGAAATATTGAAGAAGAACTAAATAGCAGAATCGATGCGAGTAGCCAAGATGTGGTCATCTCACAAATCGAATTATTACTGACGTATGCCCAACGTTTTTATAACCGACAATTTCTTACTCGTAAGCCGAACCATCATGATTTGGTCGACAGACTGGACTCGATTTTGAATGAATATTTTGACGAAGACGACATTTCAGAAAAGGGTTTACCTACAGTGAGTTTCTTGGCAGAAGCGCTACACATGACCCCCAGTTACCTGAGTGATTTATTGAAGAGCCTAACAAGTAAAAACACGCAGCAATATATCCATGACAGAATTATAGATTTGGCAAAAGACAAGCTCCTGACAACCAACAAAACCATCAGTGAAATATCCTATGAATTAGGTTTTGAACATTCTCAGTCATTTAGTAAATTATTTAAGAAGAAAACTAACCAACGCCCGAGCGAATATAGAGCTGGATTAAATTGATTAAGGAGTGTTTGTCTATTACTACGAAGCTTTTTTATTCAATTTATTAAAAAAATATGAAAAGATTTTGTTTCGATCAACTAAATAAATTGGAGGAAGACATAAATGAAAACTCCTTAAACGAAAACATTGACATATCGTCTTCAGAGAAAGCAATTACGCTAATATTTAAACATTTAGCTATTTTAAAGCAGTATGTTATTAAAAATGATTTTAAAAACGAAGATGAAGAAATCTATTTTTTCAAAAATCTGAAACCTAAATTTATTGCAAAAATCATCTTCTACAATGCTATCTATAAAATAGAGGTTAAAAAGCCTTATGGTACAAAAAATGTTATCGAACAATACATCAATAATGAGTTGTCAAAGCTCAAAAGATTCTATGATAACAATCTTGATTTTTATAAATATTACAGAACAAACAGCACATACCTAGATCATAAATATTTTGTAAGAGGCAAACATGAGATTAAGCTAGGTCTCGATTCATATTATTTCGAAGCAGATCATAACTTTTCTACCTCACATGATTTCAAAGTAGCAAAAATTATAGCAAACGATCTAATTCAAATTTTTCTTGAAAATCAACTAAGAATTATTAATGAAATTGACATCGTTAATGAGCCAAAAATGAAATTACAATGGACAGCCAGCAAAACAGCATTAACAGAATTGATTTACGCTTTATATTCACAAGGTGTTTTTGAACATGGTAATGCTGATATAAGATTAATAGCCAAGTATTTTGAAAGTACGTTTAATGTGGATTTAGGCAATTTCTATCAGACCTATTTGGAGTTGAGAAACCGGAAGATGAACCGGACAAAATTCCTTGATGCGCTTCGGGAGGAACTTATCAAGAAAATGGACGATCAAGACGAAAAGTAGGGTTTGGGCGTGACACCGTCTGCATTTTACCCCCATGCCCAGGCTATCGAAGAAATGCAGACGGGTCGGGCTATCCGCTATATCTTTTGCGGATCTTGCACGACCGCAAAAGGATGTCGCTTCTATCCCTCACGCTGTATGTCGTCCAAAAAAAACAAAGCATCTATTTTATTTCCTTTTTGGTTTCCTGTTTTCAAACTCAAAGGAGGTTTCTGCTTTATCGTTCATGACGATATAGGCATTGAATTTATTGCCCGAATTACTTTTCATGCCCTTGATAAGGTTGGTCTTTCCTTTTGTCACAAGGCTTTCTATATCGGCAACGCTCAACGGGACTCCGCACACGGTACGGAATTGAAGCCAACCACAAGCCTCATCGGGGCATTTTACAACCTTATTCCAAATCAATAGCTGACGGCTCTTGCATTTAGGGCAGTTCAGTTCGGGTTGCTTTTCACCTGCAATACCCGTGTCCAAAAGTTCCCGTGTAATGGAAGTAGCATAGGTTTCCATTTCACGCTGAAAAGCACCTGCATCCGCCTCGTTGTTTTCGATTTTCTGCAATGCCATTTCCCATTCGGCGGTCATGGCTATATCGGCAATCTTTTTGTCCTTAACCGCCCTGTAAACCTGCAATCCCTTATGGGTAGGAATAAGGGATTTCTTTTCACGCTGAATATAATCTCTCTTAAAGAGCGTTTCGATTATGGAGGCTCTTGTGGCAGGTGTGCCGATGCCGATGTCTTTTAAAGCTTTCCGTTCGTCCTCGTTGTCAATCTCTTTTCCGGCATTTTCCATTGCGGACAACAGACCTGCCTCGGTGTAAAGCACAGGCGGTTTGGTTTTCTTTTCCAGTACGGATGCCTCTTTGATTTTCAGCTCATCGCCAACCTTTAATTCCGGCAGTTCCTGCACAGGCTCGCTGTCCTCGTCTGTAAATTTTTTCTTGATGCCTCGCCAGCCAGCTTCGAGGATTTTACACCCTTTCAGTGTAAAATCATAATGAAAAGCCTGCAATCCGATGTCTGTTATTACTTTGGTACAGGCAGACGAAAGGGCTTCCAACAGGCGGTGCGCAATCATATCATAGATAACATTTTCGTGTGCCGTTAATTCTGACGGGATTTTTTCGGTAATCAGCAGACCGTGGTGGTCTGTGACCTTTACGTCATTCACGATACGTTTGTTGAAACGCCCCCATTTCACTTTTCCGACCGCCTCTTTGCAGGAAGCACGGGCTTCCAAATTCCTTACCAGTGCAGGGATTTCCGACCATATATCTTCGGGGATGTACTTGCTCCCTGTACGGGGATAGGTGATAAATTTCTTTTCATACAGGCTTTGGGCAATGTTCAATGTTTCCTCGGCAGTATAGGAAGCCCTTTTGTTTGCTTCTTTCTGCAATCCCGTAAGGTCGAACAGCAAAGGCGGTTGCTCCGAAACCGTTTTGGTTTCCACCGCCGTAACGGTCGCTGTTCCGTTACGTCGAATGGATTTCAGCGTATCGTCAACGAGTTTCCTGTCATCCCATTTGGTCTTTGAAAGGCTCTTAAAGTCTGTAAATTCTTTACGGTGTTCCAACTGGATTTGAAAATATTTTTTGACGGCAAAGTCTTTGTTTTCCAAATACCGCTTGCAGATAAGGGCAAGCGTAGGCGTTTGTACTCTACCAAGCGAGTAAACGCCACGCCCTGCCGAAATACTCAATGCCTGCGAGGCATTGATGCCCACAAGCCAGTCGGCTTTGCTCCGTCCTTGTCCGGCTCTGAATAGCCCGTCAAAATCGCTTCCGACTTTTAGGTTGTCAAAACCCTGTTTAATCGCCTTTTCCGTGAGTGAGCTTATCCATAGACGTTCGAAAGGTTTCCGGCACTTTAGGTATTCATAGATGTACCTAAAGATGAGTTCCCCCTCACGTCCGGCATCGGTAGCCACGATAATACTATCGCATCTACCGATGACCTGTTCGATAATATTTAACTGTTTTAATGCCCCGTTATCGGGAACATAGCTTTTGTCCTTTTTAATCTTTCGTACCGTCAGTAAAAAAGGGTCGGGCAATATGGGCAGGGCTTCCTTTTGGAAGCCCGATACCCCGTAATCTTCGGGCATCGCCAGTCCGATCAAATGCCCCAATGCCCACGTAACTTCATAGCCGTTCCCTGTGAGGTAGCCATCCCGTTTTTCGGTCGCTCCCAACAGGGTAGCTATTTCCCTCGCCACACTTGGCTTTTCTGCAATGATTGCTTTCATGATATTATCTTTTTAATGGATTATGTAGTGAACATTTCTCTTTGAGAAACCCCTTCGTATTCTGTAAAAGGGGATTTCCAAAGAAAAATGTTTTTTGATGGTATTATCTTCTTACCCCTTTGGATTTAGCCGAACGGTTAGGGTCATTCTGCCGTTGCTGTTGCGTTTTGTTTTTCGGCCTTTTTTGCTCCGGTTTCAGCGGTTCGTTGACGTGCTTGGTTGCTTCGTTGGTTTTCCCGTTGGAGTTTACGGCAACCTGTGTTTTGTGCGCTTCGGCAGGCTGTGCCTTATTTTTCAGCGCATTGGGGTTCTTAAAACTGAAATCAAAATTTCCTGTTTCTTTGTTCAGCGTAACGTAGCCTTTATACGGGTTTCCTTTTCCGTCCTTGAAATCCGAAACGTAAATCGTCTTGCCCTCGGTGAGTTGCTTGTACTGTTCATCCGAAAACACTTTGTTGCGGAACATTTTCGGGTCGTTTTCCTGTGTCTGTTTGGGGGCTTTATCGCCAAAAAGAAACTCTGTATATTTTTTGTCGGCGTTGAACTGCACATGGGCATTTTTGTTCGTGCTGTTCTTAAAATCCAACCCCTCTAAATAAATGGCTTTCCCATCTTTTAAATCCCGTTTTTGGTCTTCGGTCAACTTTACGTCCTTAATCTCATCGGGTACTTTTATCCTGTCCTGCCGGAATGCGATAACCTCATTCGTTAGGTGGTCGATACTGATAATGGACGGTATCTTTTCGCCTGTTTTGCGGTTGGTCAGTTCCACCACACGCCCCATGTTTCCGGTTTTGAGCAGGTTTTCCCTGTCCTCTTTGGTAAATTCGTGACCAAAGAAAGGGGCTTTGAGGTTGGGTTCATGGCGTACACCGTACATCATAAGTACAGGTTTCCCGACTTCACCGTCTTGGAAACCGAGCCTTGCATCCGAGCGCATGATAACCGCACCGAAATTGACACTTGTGGGATATACCTTATTGGTCTTATAGCCCTTTAACAGCAAATCCAATTGCCCGTCTTTTTCTAGCCTCTCTTTGTTTATCCCAAATTGGGCTAAATAATTCCAGTCCACATCTTCCGCCTTATAGCGGTATTCGCTTTTCTCCTGTGCTTGCTGTGTTTCCGGTGTCGCCTGTGGTGCTTCCACATCCTTTTTGGTTTCCTGTTGTTGCTCCTTTGGCTCTTTGACCTCATGCTTTGTCATGACAGCCTCGCCCTCTTTGGTGGGGGCATCGACCTGTTTCTGCATTTCTTTGGCGGTTTCTACCGCTTCCTTTGCAGGTACTTTGAAGAACGATAAATGGGTCGGGGCTTTAAGCTGTCGCCAAAAGTTGGAGAAGAAATTTGTAAACAAATCTCCGGCTCTGTCCACTCGCATAAATTGGCTTTGGTTTTTCTTATTGGCATCAACGGTTTTCAGATTGCCGTTTTCGTCAACGCCCGTGACGGCTTGGATTTTCTTTTTTTCCTTGTCCATCACCAACAGCACATCCGAAAGCTGTTCGGGATATTGCTGTGGATTTTCATTTGTCTGTTCGCTCATGATATTGATTTTTAAAGTTTACATTGTCCGAAAGTAGGCGAAGCAAGTACGGCATAGCCGTACCCGTCTTTTCGTGGTAGGGTTTGTCATCGGTTTTCTTTTGTACGCTGTATGGGTGCTTTAAAACTTTCCCTAATGAACTGGTGTACATCCGATAGTTTGTAGTACAGCTTTCCGCTGATGGTATAATACGGTAGCTTGCCCGTGGAGCGGTATCGTTGCAGGGAGCGGTGGCTGATTTTCAGCATGAGGAGCAGGTCTTGGTTGTCCAGTAATTCCTCGCCGTCTATGCTGTGCCGTTCTTTCTTTATATTTAGGACGTACTCTTTCAAAATATCGAAACGCTCCATTATACGTTCCATCCATGCGATAAATTCCATTCTGTCGATGTTCATAACAAATACTTTTAATGATTTCTAACACGACAAAATTGGAGCGATTGGCGCAGGCTGTCTTCCGATAGGTGTCTATCAAAAAGGCACTTTTTTCATTTTTTTACAATTCGTGTAAAGTGCTTTTTTTGGGGTCTTTCCGCATTTTTGGTCAATTGGTCGGCGTCCAAATCAATGGGTTTGCCGATAGACACATATAGGCAAGTACGTGTAAAGTATTGGTTTATTAAACTTCTTGCCTTATGGTAAGTAGACTTAAAGCATTGAGCCGTTATATTTGTAGTGTAAAACGTGAATGGCTAAGTCCATCGTTTATCTAAAACAGAGACTATATGAATCAGAAATTTGAAGCAGGAATTAATATCGCTATTAAAATACCTAAAGGTAAATACGAAAAGACAGTTTCTTTCTACAGGGATATACTGAAACTTGAAGTTTCGGAAAAGCCCATCGACAATCCCACCGTCTCCAGAACACACGAAGTAAAATTCGGAAATAATGTAATTTGGCTGGACTGTGTTGACAACTATACCCATTCGGAAACTTGGTTACAACTCACCGTTCCAAATGTGGCTGAGGCGACAGATTATTTACTGTCTAACGGCGTCGAAACATGTGATGAACTGGAAGATTTGCCGGAAAATATGCACTGGATTCAAGACCCCGCAGGCACAGTGTTCAACGTGCAACAACGTAAAGAAGAATAACGTCTTTTTTTCGTTTATTGAAACCAAAGTTTGTTATCGAATTAGGAATACAAAAATTACAGGTTGTCTTCCCTGTCCATATATTCCTCTAAGCTGTATTTGAGTTGGTCTAAAAACAATGTCCGTGAGCCTGCACGGGTTTTCATTCGGTGGAAGCTGTTATGGATGTCGTTCAGCGAGATACGGAACAGGATTTGGAAAACCATACTGATTTTGCGGATGCCTATTTTCCCGTGCGAAATGGCATCACAGGCATAGAGTGCATAAATCAATTCGATAAGGGCATTTTTCGATTGTGTCCAGAAAACATCTTTGGTCTCCTCGTGCTGTAGCAGTACATCGGGATTTTGTTCCGGGCTTAGCTTTGTCGTCAGATAGTTATAGATTAATTCATTGGCGATGATTTTAGCTAGTTTGTAATCAAAGTAGGTCGAAAAGTTAGTGTCAATTTCAAATACAAAGCTGTTCAACCCGTCATAGCAGTTGATTTTGCCAAGTGTAAAGTATTGCTCATCCCGATCAGTTCTGCCGGAACGGTAATAGCGGTAAAAATCGGAATTGCAGACATGTTCCGTATATTCCTCTTTTAAGTCTCGTAGGTGCATGGCAAAATAGCTTTCATACATATTTCCATTGCTTGCAGGACAGGATGTTTCAATTCTAAACACTTTGTTGTAATAAATGAGCTTACCAAGAACAGTTGGTTTTATCTGTTTAAAGAAAAGAATTTCGTCCTCTAATGTTGCGAAGCCCTCGTTTATAATATCTTCTTTGATGTCTCCAAGAAGTGATTTCAGATAGATTGTCATCCTATATGCCTCGTCCATAAAACTCGAAGCCTCCGCCGACAATTTATGTTCCTGTTTCTGTATATCGGAAACTATTTTGTGCAATAGATGTCTCATAATACTAAAGGTTTATTAAATGAATCCACTACTCCTACACAAATTTTAGTATTAGTACCGAGCTTTTTTCATGAGACAGGACGAAGTCAGGGAAGATTTTTATAAAAAACAGCGCATCGCTATATTTAGCACTGTGTGGATATAAGTTATTATTAGATTGATAATCTAAGTGTTTCGTAACACTTTTTTCCATAAATTCGCTAAGAAAATCCTCTATAATATAGAGTTTACTTATTTCATTAGAAATGTCGAGAAAATTAACTACAAATTCCAGACTAGTCAATGAGTTGTTTGCGAATTATATCAGCACATTTGTAGCATTTAGCGAATTGATGAATAATTCTATTCAGGCAAAAAGCAAAAATATTTGGATTGAGATAGATTATGCGTCTGATGAAGAATTAAGCACGACCCACATCAAACGAATTTCAATAAAAGACGATGGAAAGGGTGTTCATATCAATGAGTTAGAAACTAAACTCTTAGATATAGGAACTACCAACAAAGACGGTGGAAAAGGGATAGGTCGGTTTGCAAGCTTTCAGATTGGCAAAGAAATTGAAATTGAAACGGTTGGTTACTGTAGCGAAAGTAAAACATTTTCGAAAGCCGTAATACCTCTTTCATTTGATAGTTTTGGAAATAATATCAATGTATCTGAAATTAATATCCCCACTGAGGAGGAATTACTAAAAGGAAAGAACCATAACACCTATTATAAGGTAACTATTACGAATCTTTATCCTTCGTATGTTACAGAAAAAGAACCAAAGAAAAAGATAATTGACAAATTTTTGCGTCAAAATATATCGGATGCAATTTTCGAAAGATATCCTCTTAAAATCTTTAATAAAGACATCGTCTTTCACATAAACGGACACCCAATTAACCCAACTGATTTTGTAACTAGTGAGCCTATCAAAATTGCTTCAACATTTACAGACAGTAAGGGGAAAGATCATAAGGTGCTCTTTGACTTTATGCCAATAAAAAAAATTGAAAAAATAAAAGTCTTTCTAACAGTTCAAAATGCAGGATTGAATACAATTGCAGGGAGTTTAGAATACGATGCTACTTGGTTAAGTCCTAAAGTCGGAGGATGGTTTATTTATGTATCATCTTCAACGCTATCTTCCGATATTTATCGTAATATCGATCTTGATGATCTGGATCCTGATTGGAGAAAAGTTAGAGAGTTCATCAAAGACAAGCTAAATGTCTTTTTTAAGGAGAGAAACAAAGAGTTTGACAACTTTTCGGATAATTTAAAGAAAGACACATATTATCCTTACAAAGAAAAGTCGAGTTCACAATCCAAAGTGATACTGTTCGATAAATTGGCTTATCTAGTAGAGGATCGATACCATTTGTTAAAAGACAACAACCAGCTTAGAGAAATCATCTACCCACTAATAGACAGAACTATTTCAAATGGCGAGCTTAACAAAATTCTATACAGTATACTGAAACTAAACAATAAGCTCATATCGAAGTTCTCTGACTTATTGGAAAAAACTGATTTAGAAAATATCATAGAATTTTCGGACAAAGTAGCAACGAAGATTGAAGAAGTTGATTTCTTGGAAAAGCTGGTATATAGCGATATAGCCAAAAATGTAAAGGAGAGAAAAGAATTACACAAATTTCTTGAACGTATGTTGTGGATATTTGGAGAAGAATATAATGAAACCACAAAATTGCTTTCAGATAAAAACCTTGAGAAAAATCTAATTCAGTTGCGGGATGACTGTCTGGGATACAAAGCGTCGAAAAAAGATGACAATATCAATGAAGTCACTGAGCGGTCTGTCAAATCTATCACAGACTTGTTCATGTATAATCAAAGAATTTTAGATCATAAAAGGCGAGAAGTGCTAATAGTTGAATTGAAAGCACCTAAGGTTAAAATTAGTCCAAAAGAAATTGCTCAGGTTATGAAGTATGCACGAGAAATTGAGAAGCTAAATTCAATTAGCCGTGATGTTTCTTTCAAAATACTTCTCCTAAGCTCTGAAATTAATTCTGATGCTACGTTCGATATTCAGGGCAGGCAAAAAGGTGAGGATAATCCATATTTTTATTTCAGAAACGAGAATAAGAATATTGAGATATGGATCATGAAATGGTCCGACTTAATCGAAAATGTCAAGAGAAAACTTCAATATATGGCAAACCTACTTCAAACGAAGGACATTGATGTACAGGAGAAGGCACAGAGAGATTTTGCAGATATTGAGTTTAACAAGGTTAGTTCGTCATTGAAAAGAGTTGCGATTTAAAAATTAAATAACAAGCGTCAATTGTGATCAGTTACGACTTTTATATAAAAGTTGAGTATTTTTTAATTAAAAATTATGTATGGCAAACCATTTATTTTTGATCGGGATTAATAAGTATTTAAAAAACGATCATCTCTTGAGTTGTGTTAAGGATTGCGAAGACCTTAAGGATGTACTAATAGAGAAATATAACTTCGAAGAAAGCAAAACATATAGTGTTTACGATGAGCGAGCAACAAGTTTAAATATTCTAACGGCTTTAAAAAAATATGCAAGCAAATTAGATGAGGAGGATAATCTAATAATCTATTATTCAGGACATGGGGAATTAGATGATGAAGAAGACATGGGATATTGGGTTCCATATGAAGCAACTAATTTTACTCACTTTATATCGAATAGGGACATAGTTGGATGCATCGAACGAATAAAGTGCAAACACATTTTTTTAATTTCCGACAGTTGTTTTTCGAATAGTTTATTAACCCAAGGAAAGTTCAAAAAATCAGCAGTATACTTTGAAAAAAGCTCAAGATGGGCACTAACATCTGCCTTTAACGAGGCGAAAGATGCTGATAATGAGACTAACACATTATTTTGTGAATATATTCTAGAGTATCTTAATAGTACCGAAAGGGAATTCCGTGTTTCTGAATTAATTGAGTATGTCAAAAGTAAATATTACACCAATCAGTTTCAAACGCCTCAAGGCGGGCCTATAGCAGTCGCTGGACATAGAGGTGGAGAATTCGTTTTTTATCCAATTGAAGGAATTGACAAACGAACTTTCAAAGGTTATAATGACTTTTTAAAAGTATTACGGTTCTACAAGCAAAATGCTTCGTTTACGCATATGGATTCTATAGAAGATAGATCCAACCGAGTAGGTTACGTTCTGTATAATGAAATAGACTTAACAAGAAAGACTACATACTATTTGTATCTATATGATGGTACAAATCAAACCAAAACGTTCGAATTACTTCGTTCGAAACACTCAAAAATATTTGCAGATAAAAACCTAATTATCTTTATTACACCAGATCGAACACAACGCAATAGGGATATTCGAAAGAAAAACATTCAGGATAAGTTTAAACCTGTAAATACATTTTACCTTGATGATTTTATCAAAGATTATTGTAATCCTAAATTTGGAAATGAAGAAGATTCCAAATACTTAAGCATTTCCAATTTTGTATTACCTCCGTTCAAATACGAATTTAATGCGTCTGGAATAAATGAAATATTTAAATATTGGTTTATTTCCGTCGAAGAACCAATTTTTGTAATCAAAGGTAGTGGTGGTATAGGAAAGACAACGCTTGCCCAATATTTAGCTGATGACTTAACAAAAAGCAATCCCGGCTTACAAGTATTGTTTATTGATTCTGTTCAGATTAAAGATAGCTTACTCAAGAGTAAAAAAGCTGACACTTTAAATATTTTCAATTTTTACGAAGCCCAATTTGATACAGATGGCAACACTCAAAATATGTTGTCAGAGGAGCTTTTTAGAATTAATCTTGACGCAGGTAATATTTTATTGATAATAGATGGTTTAGATGAGGTAATTTCTAAAATTCCTAATTTTAATATAACAGAGTTTCTAAACTCAATTAAAGAATTCAGTTCCGAATTATGTAATGGCAAGGTGATAATTACGTGTAGATCATTTTTTTGGAACAAAAGTGAATTGGTAGACACGAATTTTAAAACCATAGAGTTAGAACCATTTGACAAGACTTTAGCTCTTGAATTCTTTAATATGTCGTTCGATGGTGATTCAAAAAAAAGTGAAAAAGCTATCAAAATTGCCGATGATTTCAGATATCCTACGGATTCTGATCAAGAGACATATATTTATCATCCTTATGTATTGGATATTGTTAGAACATTGATACAGAGTGATGCCGAGCATCTAGACTTAATCGATACTGCTTTGGATTCTATATATCTAAACAGCAAAGTCAAATCAGATTACATAATTTTCAGAGTTTGTACTAGAGAGCAAATTAGGGTAGATCAAATTGAGGTTGATAAACAAATAAAATTCTTTATAGATTTTTCGGTTAATAATCGAGGAATATTAAAAATAGATGATTTACACAATGAATTAGAAAAAAGTCTAGGACAGAGAATAAATAATACACAGGTTGAGGCATTTAAGTCTCATCCATTTTTGAAGGCTGTAGGAAAAACTTTATTGTTTAGGTATGATTTTCTGGTAGACCAATTCAAGGCTATATATGTATCCAAATTTATTACTTACAATAATATTGAAATCAAGATAACAAAGAAATTTATTGAGATTATAACAGATAGTTGCTGGTATGGTTCCGCTTTTAATCATGATTTAGCAAACCGTTTAGAGAAATGGACTGACGACGAATTATTATTAGTTAATGAAATCTTATCACAGATAGATTCAATGGCATTGGAAATATTAGCAAAAAGAAAAGCTATCGCTAACATTTTTAACCTTTGTTTGAATATCAATCATAGATATTTTAATAATAGTATTGAGAAGAATACTGAACTATTAATTTCGTTATTCGGTGGTGTAAAAAGACATATCCGCAACTTGAGTATCATCAATGTAAATCCAGAAAAACCACCAAGATTCGACTTTTCTAATCTAACAATAGAAAATTCATACATAGACAACTTTGGTAATTTTTCGAAATGTACTTTTAACGAAAAGACTCTCTTTGTCGATTGTACTATACTTAACACAGAATTTCATTCAGCTACCCTATCTTTATCCAAAGATAGTTTTATAAACTGTTCGTTCGATTCTTTATTTGATTCATCCTTCGCTTTACGGGAAAGTACGAAAGAAGACTCAGCAAAAACTTTACGCACATTTTTACAATCATTTTTTAAGCTGTTTTATAGTGGCGGTAGGTTAGGCAGACAATGGGAACATAAAGTTATTTCTCCCAGATTTAATGGAATAAACAAGATAAACATTGAATACAACAAATTTATCTCGATATTGAAAAAGCAAGAAATATTAATGGTTACAAAAGAACTAAACAAAAATAAGTTTGAATTATGCGAAGGTTCAAAGGAGTCGGTAATGAAGTTCGTTAAAGATGGGACAGTTGACTCAATTTTGCTGAAACTAATTAATGAGATAAATACCAAGAAATAGGATGATGGTCTATTAATACTTTCGTATCAACAGGTTCATAGAATTGGTGAATTATCTATCACCTTTTCAGTTGTCTTACTTTAGTATGAATCTTAGATTTTTTAGGGGGATTGCACGCCATATCATACTGGTAAAGACTTTCTTTCAATTGATTCAGTCGCCTTAAATCTTCCAAAAAAGAGTTCGAGTTTTGTACCAGCGGGATCACAAAAAGCCACATACAGTCAAATACTGCCATGTGGCTTTTTTTAATTCATATTGTTTTCTTTGTCCAAATGTTTCCGTAAATATTCAGCCGTTACTGAAATATTATCTTCCAATAAGTCATAAACTGTGCCGGCAAACAATACGTTTCCGCCGTATTTACCTGCACCAAGACCAATATCTATTACCCAATCCGCCTGTGCAATCACATCAAGATTATGTTCTATGACAATTAAAGTATTATTATTTTCAACTAAACTATTCATAAAATCCAATAGCTTTTCAGTATCGCTTGGATGCAACCCCGTGCTTGGTTCGTCAAGGACAATTGTTTTATTGGAATTCTTCAATTCTTTTGTCAATTTAAGGCGTTGTCTTTCCCCTCCCGAAAAGCTGTCTAACCGCTGTCCTAAGGTAAGATAGCCTAAACCCAATTTGAGCAACATATCAAAAGGCTTGTTATATAAGTTATCGGGAAAAAAATCAATAGCTTCTTGAACGGTCATATCCATTACCTCTACAATATTTTTGCAGTTATAATGATACTTTAAGACCTTTGGCTGAAACCCACTGCCTCCGCAAACCTCGCAGGGTTGCTCAATATCATCCATAAATGCCAAATCAATTTTTTCAACGCCAGTTCCTTTACAGTTTTCACAAGCACCCTCACTATTTCTACTAAAAAGCTTATCGGATACGTTGTTTGCCATCGAAAACCGTTTTCTTATATCATCCGATAAGTTTAGATAGGTTAGCAGATTGGAGCGTATGCTCATAGCAGATAAAGACTGGTCAATAATCGTTATTTCCTTATAGAAATTAGGCAGCACCTTGTTAATCAATGTACTCTTGCCCGAACCAGCAACCCCTGTTACTACGGTCATAGCGTTTTTGGGAATTTTTACATTAACATTTTTAAGATTATACAGATTAGCGTTTTCGATTTCTAAATATCCTTTTACGCTTCTTGGTGCTTTGTTTATAGTAGGTGTTTTTGCGAAGTACAAACCTGTTTTCCCTTTTGATTTTTTTAATCCATCAAACGTACCTTGATAGACAATTTCTCCACCTTTCTTTCCCGATTGTGGCCCCATATCAATAACCCAATCGGCAATTTTAATCAAATCGGGGTCGTGTTCAACAATTAATACAGTATTTCCTTTATCCCTTATTTGTTGGATGATTGAAGAAATATTTTGTAAATCCTTTGGATGAAGTCCGATGCTCGGCTCATCAAAAATATAGAGCAAATCTGTCAGGTTGTTCCCGAGGTTTCTTACCATTTTTATTCTTTGACTTTCTCCACCCGACAGGGTATCAGTTCTTCTGTCCAACGTCAGATATTGTAACCCTATGTTTACGATGTTTTGAAGTTTTTTTTTGAGTTCAGCAAGGATTACATCATAAGTTTTGGATTGTAGAGAACTAACAAAGTCTAAAAGTTCTTCTATTGAAAGTGCTGTGCAATCCGCAATACTTTTACCGTTTATTTTGCAGGACAAAATCTTTTCATTCAATCTTTTTCCCTTACATACCGGACAGGACTTTGTTGCGATAATATTTTTTAAAGCCTCTTTACGGATCGTGTTCTCTTTTGATTGTTTCTTTAGAAATGCTTTCTCTATTCGAGGGATTATACCCTCATATTTTACCGTCTTTCCCCAGTGTTTATCGGGGTTCTTCGGTTTATGTTCTGGAGCATTCAAAAGCAAATCCCATTCATCGGCGGTATAATCTCCTAACTTTTTATCATTGTCAAAGTAGCCGGACATCGTATATCTCAATAAACGGTAACCACCGGATTGGAAAGTCGGAAACATAATTGCCCCCTCATTCAAAGAGCGCTGTTTGTCTATAAGATTGTCAACTTTAACCGTCTGTACAAAACCAAGCCCCTCACATTCTTTGCACATTCCCAAAGGATTATTGAAAGAAAATGTATTGGAATATCCCACAAATGGCTTACCCATTCGGGAAAAAAGCAGTCTTAAAGAAGCATACACATCGGTTACAGTTCCAACGGTTGACCTTGCATTTCCTCCCAATCTTTTTTGGTTTATAATAACTGGAACATTCAGATTATCGATTTTATCCACATCCGCCACGCCTATATGTTGCAGACGGTTTCTGATAAAACTACTTTGCGTTTCATTGAACTGCCTCTGTGCTTCGGCTCCTATTGTTTCAAAAACTAAAGACGATTTTCCCGAACCGGAAACACCAGTAAATACAGTAATTTGATTTTTTGGTATCTGTACAGAAATATTCTTTAGATTATTTTGTCTTGCATTCTCTATGATAATACCTGGCATATTTATTAACTTTGGTAATATTTAACAAAGTTAACTAATTTTGAGGTATGAACAAAAGCGAACAAAAATTCTATGATATATTTACGGAGTTGCAGTGCTTTATATTGGCGAATATGAGCAAGGGAGAGGTTAACGGGGTCACCGCTACCCACTACAATATTATTGAGTACATTTATCGACACGATAAATGTACCGGAAAACAGGTAGCAAAGGCTTTTAACATCAGTCCACCTGCAATTTCAAGACAACTTAAATTCTTGATTGAAAATAATCTCATTGCACAGGAGCAGTCTTCATTAGACCGTAGAGTTTTCAATTTAAGCACAACGGATAATGGAAAATTCATTGTTGATAGTTCCGAAAATTTTAGAGAACGGGTTGCAAAAAAAGTCTCAAAATCCCTAACAAAGAATGAACTGGAAAGCCTAACGTCTCTTTTGAGCAAAGTAATGACCGAGATAGTAGAAAATCAAACTTAATAAAAATGCAATGTTGTTTACACTTTTAAAGTAATACCGTAACGTAGATAATTAAAAATGAGGATGGATGAAAAGTTATGTTAAATATGTTAACCAAAGTGGAAGGCTACTCCGAAAAAAGAGTTGCTGTCATTTTTCGATGAATAAAAATAATGAAATTATACCCAAAAACATGAGATAGAAAGACAATCCTTTATGAATTTTCTCACTTTACCGGGACTTAGACAATTTTTTAAACTTAGCCTTTCCATCCGCTAAACAACTGGGATCTGAAATATCTTTTAATTGATTCAATCGCCTCAAATCCTCCAATAAAAGGTTCGAGTTTCGTACCAGTAGGTTCACGAAAACCTCACAGAAATGTGAGGTTTTTGTCGTTTATAGCTGGGATGAGAACCTAGGGTTCGATTCAAAGAAGGCTCAAGGTAAGCGGCGGGAATTGTGCGGCTGAGCCACTCCCAGCGGGATCACAAAGAAAGCAACTCCAAAAGAGTTGCTTTCTTTGTTTCCGCCCGATTCGAACAGAAGCGTCGGGATGGGTTCGAACATATTCTTTGCGGACTCGAGCTTGGGGCATAGCAACGCAAAATATCCCAGCGGGATCACGAAAACCTCACAGAAATGTGAGGTTTTTGTCGTTTATAGCTGGGATGAGAACCTAGGGTTCGATTCAAAGAAGGCTCAAGGTAAGCGGCGGGAATTGTGCGGCTGAGCCACTCCCAGCGGGATCACAAAGAAAGCAACTCCAAAAGAGTTGCTTTCTTTGTTTCCGCCCGATTCGAACAGAAGCGTCGGGATGGGTTCGAACATATTCTTTGCGGACTCGAGCTTGGGGCATAGCAACGCAAAATATCCCAGCGGGATCACGAAAACCTCACAGAAATGTGAGGTTTTTGTCGTTTATAGCTGGGATGAGAACCCAGGGTTCGATTCATAGAAGGCTCAGGGTTAGCGTGCGGGAATTATGCAGCTGAGCCACTCCCAGCGGGATCACGAAAACCTCAACGAAAGTTAGGGCTTTATTTGTTTTACGTTCCGTACTAACCGGAGCTCGTCTGTTTATACATTTCCCATTGTTCTTTTAATTGCCTTTCTAATGTGTCTACATAAGAATTTAAGGCTACCATTGGAATTATAATTGGCGAACCTAATCTCTTATTCTGGCGTTTCAGAAGTAGCTTTTTTATATAATTATCTTCGCGATCAATGATGAGATCAGCATTAATTAAACTAATCTTAATCATAGCAACAGCCTCAACTTGAATCTGACAAATATCTGCCACATTACTCCAAGGGATTGACCCTACGCTTAGTGAATTAGAATTATCGATGAGTTCTGTTTGAGTAATTATCAATCCCACTCTCTTAATATACATTTTAAGAGAAAATAGAAATATAAAGCCAAAATATAGCAATGAAATGGCACCTATTCCTCGAATAATGGTTTCATTACGATGTAAACCAGAGGTCATTAATTCTGGGTGAAGAAATAGGCGTCCTCCAATAGTTACAAAAACCAATTGACCAGCTGCCAAAAAAAATTTCCGCTTAGCATTAAAGTAAATTGTAATATCCATACTAATCATCTATATAAAATATTTGCCTTTAGGCCAATTGATTAAGATAATGAGAGCGACTTGATGATCATTTCAAATGCGGTAGTTTACTGTTAAATTTGAGCAGGTAAGGATTGAAAGATAAATACTACACCAACCATAGCACACATAATAATACTTCCCCATAAACCAATGTAAGAGGTAAGTGAAAGACCTTCCCAATTTGCTTTTTCTGAAGAAGGCTCTTCATTTCTAATAATCCGATGCATCAGATATGCCACTATTAAAAAGCCAAAGCCAGTAAAAAAAAGCTTAAAATCCATACTTTTTATTTTTGTCTTATTATTACCGGATTGTGATTTAACGCCATATTCTATTACCTAATGTTACAAATCTTGTATGTGAGGAATTCATATTTTTCACCAAGTTTACTTTAAAGACATTTCGTAAAAGATTACGACCAGACCAAGTATAAAAGCTGATATTAGAGATAAAACATATTTAGGTCTACTTAAATACAAGGAACAACTATCGTCATGGCTTTTGCCCATTCTTCTAAAAAAGAGAAAAAGCAGAATTCCTGGCACAATAACAAAGACACCGCCAAAGAGAAGTCTAAAAAGACTATCGTTCATTCTGTTATTATTTTCTAGTATCGTTTTATCAAAATGCTATTTCTTCAGTTCTCTTGCTTCACTAGACCCCAGTCCCAACCCAAGCTTGTTGAGCAGTTACATCAATTTTATAGTCTGTTTAAATTCTTCAAATTCTTTATCAGCAAATTGCTTTTGCGTTTTTGATTGATGGCAATTAAAGTCGTAATAAAATCCATTGTGTTCAGCTTTTAAGACTTTAAGTTCGACTTTTAACGGTTCAATTATTTCAGTATGTTCAAACAAATATTCAGCATCATACTCGTAAAACTTGCAATTACTAATTAAATATGGTTCATATTTTTTTGTAACCTGAAAGTCCTTTAAAACCATGGAAGTACCGTATGCTGACATTTCCATCAGTTCGTCAAATGTATCGTAACCCAAATAATCGATTTCTTCTTTTGGAGCAATGTTAAGTGTGATTGTTGGTGAAAAAATCCCTTTATATTGAGGTTCATCTTGATAATACTTTGTTGCAACACAGATAGGATCTCCTAATTCTTCCCATATTTCTTCCGCGGATTCTTCCAATCCTTCCCCAATTATTTGTTCACTTTTAATTTTTCCAAAATCTTTGATTGCGACAAATCCCCAATTTTGTGGCTTATGAAATAGTATTCCAAGCTTCTTATTCAGATAGACATTATCATTAACAACAACAGCTTTCAACGGGTCAATATTCAGCCCGACTAATGCCAAGCTTGTTAGTTTCAAAAATTCTCTTCTTCCTATTCCCATTGTTTATAAGTGTTGTTAATAATTATCAATAACAGTTTGGCAGCTTAGGGAACGTGCGGAAATCGATGCCGTTCAGCCTCGCTGTTACCAAATCCCTGTTAGCACCAATGTTTTATTAATCAACTGGTTTGTCAATATCAGTCGTTGATTCCGTTTCAATATGTTGTCCAGTTGATATTTCAATTTCTGTCAATTTAGCTTCTTTGCGTCTAAGTTTCCAAAACCAATACAATCCACCAAGTGGGATTCCAATTGTCCAATAGGAATTAAGATAGCCCATCCAGCTAAAACTCACACCTAAAAAAATCTGAAGGTTTATAAGTTGAAATGAGAATCCGCTAACAGCAGCATAAGTTATGGAAGGAGTATTTAAGAAAATTACGGCAATATATTTTATCCACTTCTTTTTTAGGTCGCTACGCTTTATTTGTCTGATCACATAGATGTTAAACAATGGAATGCAAATAGCAATAAGTCCGAATAACCAAAAATTGGTCATCGTCGGAATTGGTGCTTTGACATCAAGTGGTTTCATACTTAAAATCTTTTGTGATTTGTCGTCGAACAAAACTTCAAGAACACCAAACTCTTTCTCATTATGGAACTCAATTAAAGCAAGTGTAGTATTGGGCGGTGTGTTGCTATCTTCGACAGTTGAAAATCTCTTTTCTGATTTTATAAACGAATATTCTAGCTCAGTCCCCCAATTACTCGTAATGAGTTGTCTGAAACTGGAAAAACCGCTTTTTAATGAATCAATATTGGCATTTTTAGCATTTTCATGATCCATAGCCATCAGGCTAATGCATTTGTTGTAATCTTCAGTTAACAGTACTTCAATAAACTCCTTTGTTTTGTCTTTATATTGAAAAGAGTTAGTAATAAAGTCGCAGCCAGTCAGTAAGCTAACGGTTAAGATGGTTAATACAGTTAGTATAGTTCTCCTCATTTGTTGTAGGTATTTTAGCATTGGCTTCTATCGTTTCGCAGGTTAGCGGGTGCCATCTTCCTAATTTCATTTTCTTGTGATTCCAATTCTGTTATGTTTTTATTCTAAGTTCTCCATCAACATAAATATAAGCCAAATGTCGTCCGTCTTTTAATAAGTCGGTCGCTGTTTCAGAAGTTATGTTATGTTTCGGTTGTGTCGTCACGTTACTACCGTTAAAGGTTTGGGTATTGCCGAAGCTGGGAACTTTAGCACAAAACTCATTTTTTTAAACATGTTGTTATAGGTAGACATTATTTAATATTTAAATCAATTAAAGCATTTCCTACTTCAAAACGAAACATATAAATAACAAAAATTAGTATTACAGCCAATATATATGATTTTGCTTTATTGAATTTTTCATTTCTAAAGCTCATGAAAGCAAGCGCGGCATAAATACAAAGAGTTAAAGTCAATGCGCAAAATTCAAGTATAAATGAATTCAAAGGTCTATCCATTATATTTGCTGCGGCTTCCCCTTCTCCAAAAAGCCCCCAATAAGCCAATGGTATTATTAAAATATAGAGTAAAGAAGTAAATAAGAAACCTAAGGTCAATGAAATAATAAAAAGTTTCCTATCGATTTTAGCACCTAAAATTTTTATCAAACTCTCTTTCATTTTGGTGGTGTAATTCATTTTTTGGGTTGTCTCTAATAATTGCGTATTTCGTTCTACATTTCGAAAAAAACATATAGGTAACCGATACTACTAGTTTTACTAGAATCAGAGTGTTTGGTTAAAATTTTCACTTACGGTAGATTTGGCAATACCAATATACAAAATATTCTCCCAAACGATCTATATAATAATTTCGCTTTATCGACCAATAAAAACACCTTCGCTCAGTACAAAGCTATATAAGCCAAAAAGCGGACTTCCCAGTAAAAGGAAGTCCGCTTTCTTATAAGAAGCCTACGTCATGTAGGTACTTAAGAGTAGCTACAAACTAGTTTGCAGTATCCCACCATACGCGGGAAGTCATCACGTCACCATTATTCAATCGACCGACAGCCTCTTGATAATTAGCCATGTTTACAGTAGATTCTGCAACAGGATAGGTAAATCTTCTTGGGATAGTACCATTGGTTACGTTTCCGATGTATTGTACTGGCGTAAGCACTGGGAATCCAGAACGTCTCCAGTTGGCAAACGACTCGTACTCATCAGAGAAGGTATTGATATAGTATTGCGTATTGATCTGCTCCAAAGCAGTCGCCTCGTTAAACGGATTTGCCGTCAGGTAAGCACGAATAGCGCCATCGCTAATACCCGCAATATTAAACTGCGCAAACTGTTTCATGGCTGCAGTAACACCTGCATCATAATAAGTTTTAGCAGAACCTGCAATCCAACCTCTGTATGCCGCCTCAGCAAGTAAAAGCTGATTCTCGGCATGAGTCACTAAGAACGTTGGCGCATCGATACGACCATACGTATAACGGTTGGCTACCGAGTAGAAATTCAAAGAATCCTTCGTCAAACGTTGCGGATCAGGGTAACCCGGAGAGTTGGATATATCCGTAGCACCACCCAATTGATCGTAGCCATTAGGCATACCCAATTGTTTAGCAGCGGTGGTATCTCCTCTAGAGAATCCTTGTGCATCTACTTTAATAGTCGGATCCTTGACCACCGTAGCTAGAAACGATAAACGTGGATCGCTGGTATTGCGTAGCATATCGATAAAGAATTTGCTCATTCTATACGCGTTAGGATCTTCATGCACATAGATCTTACCGAAAGGCTCCGCACTATTGTTTGCCGTAACTGCGCCTACGTGTCTTACCAAGGCACTCTCTTCGTTCGAAGCAAACAAACCGCCAGAAACAGCCGTGTTGACCCAAGTTCTTGCTGCAGCCTCATCCACTTTAGACAAACGCATGCCCAAGCGTAGCATGAGGGAGTACGCGAACTTTTGCCAACGGACAACATCACCTTGATAGATGATATCGGCGGATCCTATCGAAGAGGTAGCACCTTCTAATGCTTCCGCAGCTTCCTTTAGTTCGTTTAGCATATCCATATAGATCGCTTGCTGCGTATCATATTTTGGGTAGCCATTGCTACTGTGAGCACCTAGTCCAGCTTCCGTGTAAGGCACATCGCCATAAAGATCGGTCATCCGGTGAAATAGCACAACCTTCAGGATACGAGCCATTTGATATTCTGTTTTGAATTCTTCTTTACCCTCCCAGTTTTTCAACAAATCTACCGCATCACGAACACCATTAGGATACATACGATCCCAATAGGCCGAGTTATAGTCCGCATTGTACGTGTATTTATCTCCAGCCCAGTAACTCTGTACTGCCGAAGTGTGCTGCAGCATGGTACTGATGTATATTAGACCAGTACGCCAAGCTTCATACTCTGTACCATAAGCGTATTGCTGTACGTTGGTAAACATCAGTTTAAAATCCATACGATCGGCGTCGATCGCTTCGATATCAACATTGACATCGCCAAAGTCGTTACATGCGGAAAGGCTAAAACCGCAGGCAGCTAGGATATATAAAATTTTCCTTTTCATTGTTTTCTTTTTTTAATACGTCCGAAGACTGTTTCTACTGTTAAAATTTAAGGTTTAAGTTGAAACCGACATTTCGGGTGTATGGATTACCATTTAACTCTAATCCTTGTGCATTGCCACTGCTGAATGCAGACTCTGGATCGATGTTTGGAATATTTTTATGCACCGTCCATAAGTTGCGCCCTACTAACGAGAAAGTCGCTCCTCTAAATGGTAATCGTGTTAATAAAGAGGTTGGTAGTGTATAACCGATAGATACCTCACGCAACTTCACAAAGCTAGCATCGTACACAAATTGTTCTGTGATGTTTTGGTTTACCACACTTTGATAATAAGTCTGTGCATCTACTGAAACCGTATTCACTTCGCCATTAGCAAGTACTCCACGACCGATTACACCGCCTTCGCGGCCTTCCATGGTTGCTTGATGCAAACCAGCGCTATACAAATTGTAGTTTGTTCCAGAATAAATTTTAGCACCTAGCTTCACATCAAATAATAAACCTACATTGAAGTTTTTGTAGCTAAAATCATTACGGAAACCACCTGTGAAACGATAAACACCATTGCCTAAAACTTCTACATTATCCGAACGAACTGGCAAACCGTCTTGAAAGATTCTGTTTCCAGCATCATCAGTCTTGTATTTGTAACCCACGATCTGTCCATAGGCTAATCCAATGATATTTTGAATGGATGCATTACCACCGTTTGATTGCGCTCCTTCGAAAATCAGGTTATTCTGACCACCAAGATTCAGGACTTTACTATCATTGAAGCCAAAGTTGATGGATCCGTGCCATTTGAAGTTTTCTTTACGGATGATATCGCCATAGATTAATGCTTCTATACCACGATTCTTAAGCTCACCAATGTTTTTGATGGCAGTGCTATATCCAGAACCAGTACTTGTTGTTACTCTAACAATATCGTCGCTTGTTTCTTTTTGGTATACCGCTAGATCCAATCCTAAACGGTTGTTGAAGAATTCTAAGTTCAAACCTGCTTCCCATTCCGCAATACGTACTGGTTTTAGATCTGAATTTGGAACAGTTTCATTATTAATCGTACCTACTGGTTGCTCAGAAAGCTCGTAAGGCAAGGTTCTGTACGTCAACAAACGTTGATATGCATCGGTACCATTAGACGCGGCTGCGCGCGAAAGACGTAATTTACCCATATTGATCCATTCAGGTAATCTGAGATGGTCCGAAAATACGTAACTCAAACTTGCTGCTGGATACAGGTATCCATTGTTCTGAGGATCAAGGGTAGAATACCAATCGTTACGTGCCGACAAATTCAAGAATAAATAATCGCGGAAACCAAAGTCAGCCGTACCGTAAATAGAGTTTACTTGATACTCTGCGTACAACTTTTTAAAGGTACGTGTTCCTGCAGCTACGTTTCCTGTATTGTAAACGCCATCTACGATGAATGGACGAATACCACCATCGGTACCCCAAGTTTCTTCACGAGATTTCAACGTATTTCCACCTACCGTTGCCGAAATGGTAAAATCACCAATATCCTTTTTTGCACCGATTAAATAGTTGAAATTCGTTTCCTCAAACTCTCTATTGTATTCATTGATAAATCCATTAGGATCGGCCGCGGCACCTTTTGGTTGAATTTGCTTGAAGGCCAAGTTAAATCCATCACGCGTCGCCGCTCCTTGTGCATACAACCAGTCCGTAATATCATAGCGCAAGTTAAAACCACCCGTTAATCTTTTTCTAGTCGAGTTATTTGACTTATTGTATTGTAAGAAATAAGGGTTGTTGAAATAAACACTCTCACCTGGGCGCAACTCGTTGCCATTAGCCTCTGTGGCTGCCTCTAACCACCTGACATCATAACTATTCGCTAAATAAAGCAGGGTCGCATTGGTATTACCATTTCCATCAGACAAGTTAGGACGGTTTTTCACGAACTCAAACATGTAGTTTAAATTCATTCCTAAAGTCACCTTTGGCGTGATTTTATAGGTTGTATTTAAATTGACACCGCGCTGATTAGAGTTTGAATTGGGCAAGATCGCGCCTTCATGGATATTATTGAAGCCTAAACGATAATTAGACTTCTCGTCACTACCACTGATAGCGACCGACGACTGATTGGTCAATCCGTTACGGTAAAAATTATCCCAGTTATCTACGTAAGAATAAGCGTATTCATCGCCTAATCTGTTTACAGCCGTACTGCCATCCATCACAGCACCCCAGCTCTTGTTGTATGTCTGGAAAGCACTACTCGCAGAAGTAGGCTTCAGCCCTTGACTTCCCTGGCCATAGGTAGTTTGAAAGTCACGGTAATCATAAATGCTGTTTACCGTAAAGTTGTTGTTTACTTCAATGCCTAAACCTTGTTGGCCTTTTCCTGATTTAGTAGTAATCATGATCACACCGTTACCACCACGGAAACCGTACAAAGCCGATGCAGCAGCACCCTTCAACACTTGTATACTTTCGATATCGTCGGCATTGATAGCATTCATACCATCACCCATATCCATACCGCCATACTGGCCAGCTGAACCTTGGTTTTTGTTGCTCAAAGGAATCCCATCAACTACGTACAAGGGTTGGTTATTCCCAGTCATAGAAGCAGCACCACGAATTACGACACGGCTACTACCACCAACACCGGTAGAATTTCCAGCAACACTTACCCCGGCAACTTTACCAGATAATGCATTACCAAGATTAGGATCACGAGCTGTTGTAAACTCATCCCCTTTCACAGTCGTAGTGGAATAACCCAACGATTTTTTCTCGCGTTTGATACCGAGCGCCGTTACGACGATATTGTCCAATTGGTTTTCGGCACTCACCAGCGAAATGGTCAACGTAGCATCGTCACCTACGGTTACTTCTTTCTTCTCATAACCGATGAAACTCACTATCAGCACTTGACCTTTGGAGGCCTGTAAGGAGAAACGTCCTTCGGCATCCGTCTGGGCACCTCCGGTACTTCCCTTCACTCCTACTGTTACGCCAAGGATTGGCTCCTTTGTGGTTGCATCAATAATTGTTCCCCGGACAGTTTGTTGGTTTTGTACTGCGCTAACTTCGTCGTAAATGAATGGTTTCGCTTGTACATGACCATAACTTGCCGCGACCAAAGCCAAAGGGATAACCCAGGATTTGCTCGATTTTAGTTTAAGTTTGTCGGCTTTCCACATAGTTAATGTGTATAAATTATTTAGTATTAGGATGTGTTTAAGTTTCTTATGCAACGGGTTGCATAAAAATTTGTGCGCTAAATAACGCAATAATTTTTACAAGAAAAATTATTTAACAAAAACCATTGCAATTTTCGTTACCATTTAAGTGAAAAAACACACGTAAATCATTCATTTACAATATTTTAATTTTATAATTTTTTTGTTACATTGGAAAAGGAAATCTGGCAATACGACCAAAATGTATACGATTTTGTATCAATGGATTTCTTCAGCATCGTCAAATGCATTTTCATAAGTAAAATCGAAATCTAACACCAATATCTCCGCGTAGTAGCAAATAGATGCTATATGCTTGGGGAAAAGAACAAATCAGCGCCTTCGGAGTTCTTACTATGCTGTGTGTCTACATATAGATGCAACAGCGCTTACAAGAATTTAGTCAATATGCATTTGTCAAAAAGTCCTCATGAAGTCGTTGATGCTAAAAGCAGGGCAGCTTATGATCTATTTTTTGATGAATACGCAGCGGTTGTTTATGGCCTTATTAGCCATACCTCCTATTGTGAAAAGGAGAAAGAAGAGATTTTCACCGAAGCAATACAATTGCTGTGGAGCGAGCGCTGCCATATCGTAGCTCCTGATAAACTAGGTAATCTCGCTATCATTAAGGCAATCGCAAAAATCGCACTTACTTTACGTAACGTAAAGGATATATCCATCAGCCAATTCAGCAATGCCAAAGATAGGCTACAATGGGCTAAGGATTTTATTCATCATTTGGCAACCAAAAGTGCTGCGCTAAGCAACCAAAACAAAACAGCCTAATTCGGTTGCACGATCCCCCACCATTATTTTCAGACAGCATTTCTTCGACGTAATTTATTATGGCGATAGCCAAACATTCGGACTCCATACGGGGTTCTATTTCTATGGAATGCAGCGAAACCTCTACCAAGCAAAAGTCTACAAGTAGGACACCTTACTATTTTCAGCAGAATGATATTGATCTGCTATTTGGCAAACTGGCACGTGATACCCGCGCTAAACGCCGCATCCTGTACCAACTTCCTACCGGTGGCGGTAAGACCCTAATATTTTCCGAAATAGCGAAGCGTTATATTGAACAGTATCAAAAGAAAGTAGTTGTACTCACGCACCGTACGGAATTGTGTGCGCAAACCACACGTGCGCTGAAAGAGAGCGGCGTAGTCAATAAGGTGATTAATAGTAAAGTGAAGCGTATTCCCAAAAAGGATCTATTTCACTGTTTTGTGGCGATGGTCGAAACCTTGAATAACCGCATCGATGAAGGGATGATCAATACCAACGAAGTCGGTTTGATCATCGTAGATGAAGCACATCACAACTCTTTTCAAAAACTATTGGATCGATTTGAGAATGCTACCGTTATTGGCGTTACGGCAACGCCTTTCTCTTCCGATGTCAATCTGCCGATGAACGGTTTTTATGAAGAACTGGTGGTCGGCGCTCCTATTGCTCAGTTGATTAATGAGGGATTTTTAGCCAAGCCCAAGTATCATGGTTACGACGTCGAATTAAACAGCCTCCAAACAGGTAGTAATGGAGATTTTACCATTAACACATCCGACATGCTCTTCGGCTCGGATGCCATGCTCGATTTATTGTTGCAAGCCTATGAAGCACATGCGCTTAAAAAGAAGACGTTGATATTTAATAATGGGATTCTCACCTCTCGCCGAGTACTAGAAGTATTTGAAGCGGCAGGCTACCCGATACGCCATTTGGACAACAAAACATCGAGCGCCGAGAGAGAAGAAATTCTAAAATGGTATCGCAAAACAAAGGGCGCCATCCTGACTTCGGTATCGATCTTGACGACCGGTTTCGATGAACCAAAAACCCAAGTCGTGATCCTGTATAGAGCCACGACATCCATCACCCTGTACCATCAAATGGTGGGGCGTGGAGCGCGGCGTTTGCCAAAGAAGGCAACCTTTACTTTGGTCGATTTAGGGAATAATGCGGATCGATTTGGCAACTGGGATGCAGAGATTGATTGGCAGCATGTGTTTGAAAACCCCGACATCTACCATGAGAGCATGAAACATACGGTGAGCAATATCCGACAAATTGATCCGGAGATGCGTAAACGCTTTCCCAATAGTCTGGAAACTTCCTTCGACATGCTTGCCGCCTATCAGGCATTGATCGCAGCAGACGAAAAACCGAAGAATGCCATTCGCGACTCCATCCGGCAGCATGCTAGCATGTGTCTAGAAAATAGCGAAAACACCACTGAAGCTTTGCAGCTGGTAGAATACTTGCACGCGGAAATCAATATCCGTATTAGAGAATATGCAAAATGCTTAGGCAACGTCACGAAGAACTATCGCGAATGGTTGCAGGAAGATTATCTGAATCGACTGCAACAGATGATTCGCCGATTGAAAGGAAAATTGGCGGGTTAATGCATATCTAACGGCCTTTCTCAGCTTGGGCTAATTGCTCGTCAATCCATAAAAACACCAAAGCCTCTTGAACAACAAGAGGCTTTGGTGTTAAAGAGGCAGTGGCTAGATTGCCGCTACGTCTACCCTTTCAAATTCGGTAAAGGTCACATTTGGATATTGGATTTTGCAATAATCTGCGAAATTACCCAGTACCATTTGCTCATTGTCGATCCGCAACGATTTGTTGACGAAAAATTTGCCCTCTGTTTTGTCTACCTCACACCAAGCTCCCACTTCTTGTCCGCCGTTTACATACACGCCCGAACCGTTAAGATTCGTGTAATCAGAATGTACATCATAGTATTCGTAGCTCGTGTCGCCGGCTTGCTCAGCCTTCAAACTTGTTTGATTTGTTTTATGTATCATCGTTTCTTTCTTTCTACTTAAAAGAGATCTACGCCCGTTTTGTTTTCCAGCTATATGTAATAGACTGAGCAATAGCGGCATTCAGTTTCACAAGGAGATATATAGAGAAACAATTGCACTATACGCTTGTTGTCTTAGCACATATGACCTCGTAAGAAGCGTGCTATGCGTACGCCTGCTATTCGAGAAATAGTCATCACCGTAAAACGCATACTATGAAAAAAACATTGGGAAATCTCGTAGGCGGCCTTGTTGGCGCTGCCGTTCTTAATATCGTACATCAGGCAGTTGCACAATTTAGCGAGGATGCGCCTCGCGTAGACAAAGTGGGTGAAGAAGCACTTTCCAAAGGGCTCGACAAAGTCGGCGTACAGCCACCGCAAGGGGAGAAATTATTCTTGACGACGCTTGCGGCAGATGTGATTAGCAATGCCGCTTATTACAGCCTGATAGGCATGGCACGTCGCAAAAATATCATTGGCCTTGGCTTGGCATCTGGACTTGTAGCCGGAGTCGGTGCATTGGCTTTAACGAAGCCTATGGGTTTGGATGACAAACCTATCACGCGCACCAAGAAAACAAAATACATGACGGTTGCTTGGTATGCCATCGGCGGACTAGCAGCAGGTTTGGTGATCAAATCATTGAGAAAGTAGCGGTGGTTGGTTACCAGAATCAACACTAAACTTCTACCTCTTCGTTTTTTTCCATCTTATTAGATATTTTAGCAAAATCTACTAAGACGTGAAAATTCATGCCTGTACTTTTTCAAGCTAATGACCCTAGTTTAGAGTCTCAATGGCGCGCTATTATCCTATTCGGTAAGAATTCCGCTACTTACAAATTTGCTTTTGCCAAAGCGCTTCTACAGTTGTCTTCCGAAGAAACAACCAGCATATCGCTGCAGGAGCTTGCACCAATGTATGTGAACAGCATACTGACGCATCTCAAGGAAAACGACAAGCAAGGGAACGCGAAGTCGAGCACCTTTCTACATGCTTGCCGTAAATACCACAATGACGAGATGGATTATGAGAACTTACTTCACGTCACGGAGAAATATGGATTTGTCAATGTCATCGATGCATTTCAAAATGTAAATGGTGCGTCTATCCCGCGCCTATTCTATGAAAAGGATTTCACTGGTAGTAAGAAAAACATAGTCATTACGGATAGCTTATTGCGATTGAAAGAAAGTCTACAGTTTAGTAACTTCAACGAAGAAGTGGATGCGCGATGGAATCTGGTAGAAACAGCTTGGAATCTGGATCTCAATCCAAACATGCTTGAGGTAAAGATAGACGAAGAACTGCAAACGCTGTTCCTGCAAAACAACCTAATGCGAAGGAAAGATATTAGTTCGGCAAGAGCAGCCTTAAATGGATACCAGAAAGGAAAATGCTTTTATTCCTTTCAGGATATTTCGATTAATAGCAAGGGGGGTTCAACTTGTGTTATCGATCACTTTTTCCCTCATGTTCACAAATTACATCTGAGCGAATCAGGTGCTAATGTCAACGGAATTTGGAATCTGGTCTTGGCAGATAATAATATCAACCTATCGAAGAGCGCGAAGATCCCTAATCTTCGTTATTTAGAGCGGCTTCACCATCGCAATGAGTTTTATATCGCTAGCAAACACCCTTTGGGTGAAACCATCATCAATCAGACAGGAAAAACGGTTAGGGAAAGAATTGCATTCTTGCAAAAGCAATATGATTTATCCCTAAATTTATCGGTACAAAAATGGACTTCGCCGATAGAACTTGACCCTTTATTTTAATGAAGAATTTCACAGAAATAGCTGCCGAAAAGATACTTTATAAAGATGCACATTTCTTTATTATCGAGGATGGATTTCCGGTAGCACCCGGTCATTTGCTGATTATATCCAACCAGCTTCGGAAAGACTTTTTCGAACTTAATGAGGCCGAAAAAGCACAGCTACCAAACACCATTGAAGAAGCAAAAAAACGGATAGAATTGTATTATCAGCCTGATGGCTACAATATTGGGATGAACTGTGGAGAGTGCGCCGGACAAACGGTTTTCCATTTCCATTGTCACCTCATCCCGAGATACCACGGCGATATGGAAAATCCTCGCGGCGGTGTGCGGCATGTCATTCCCACCAAAGGAAACTATTAAAGCCCCGCTGTAGAGCGAGGCTTTAAAGTACATCGTGTTATACGATCGATTTATTTCATATCAGCGTGCATCTTCTTCACCATCTCTAGGTGTTGTTTCACCACAGGCTCTGTTTTCGCAGCAAAATCACGCAGTTGCTGATCTAGATTGTTTTTAGCACCATCTTCCATCACATTATGCGCATCCTCGTGTCCTTTGACCATTGCTTCTATATACGCCTTATCGAAGTCCGCACCTTGCTTCTTCATCAAATCTTGTTTCTTCTGCTCGTGCGCAGCATCTAGTGAGGTCGGTACCATCACATTCTTTTGATCGGCGATGGATTTCAATTCCTCATTCACTTTTGTATGATCGTTTACCATCATCGTCGCAAACTCCTTTACTTTCGCATTGCTGCTTTTGTCGACCGCCAGTTTGCTCATCTCTACCTCAGCCATACCTCCTATTGCTGCTTTACGTACAAAAGCAGTGTCAGCCTGCGCATTACTCATCGCGTCGTCGTTCACCGCAGGTGGTGTCGTAGCGACACCCATTGTGGTATCAGAAGTTCCGTCAGTCTTGTTCGCACTGTTGTTACAGGCGGTCGCCGCTAATATCGCAGAAACTGCCAGTGGATAAATTACATTTTTCATAGTTATCAAGTTTATATGTTTATAAATGTTTTTCTTCTGTTGTACAACGATTTATCTGTCTTTTGGTTTTAAAAGGTTTAGAACATCTGCGTAAAGGAGTGATCACTTAATGGTGACAGAACTACAGCTAACCCTCCATCCCTTACCCCAACATTCACCAATAATTCAGTAATGATTAACGTTTGATAGGCGTTTCCTTGGGGTTTGTAGTTACAGTAACAATACGGTATTATTTAAATTAACAACGCGAGAAAGGAAAGGAAAGTCAAAGGAAAAGAAATGGAAAGGGAATGATGGCACGTATTACCCGCTAGTGAATGGACTACATAATGCGCTTACCATTACGCTAGTAGATGTGCCGAAAGAAGTAGAATAAGCATTGTAATGCTTGTCCTCTTCTTCTTTAATCAATGTTCTCGCACTATTTTTTACGTCCGTAATCCAACCATTCCTCCTCTACAAAATTTAGTTGTCCATTATGCTTTAGGTAAAATCTAAAAAGTAGCGGTTCATAAACCATAGCATATTCATGCTCTTGCACACCAAAATGAATTTCCTTAGAAATGTTCATCTTCTCAAATATTCCGACCTGATCAAACACGATAATCTCGACACTATCTAATGTTAGGAAACCGATGCTTGCCGCGCTATAATCCTTCGAATGCAATTCAAAGAATCTAGGTTCGACAATTGAAAAGTCAAAAAATGTGCTATCCTGTCTGTTTTTGACATTTAAAATATTGATATCTTCGAATCCTAAGTCACCAATACCGTATTCTTTCTTTAATATATCAACAGCTTTTCTAAGAGAAGAATTATCACCCTGATAGGCGAATTCAGATAATTCATTCACGTAACTATTATCCTTGCTATCCTTCGTTGCGGCGGATTTATCATTAATACAAGAAGCGATTATTACTATGGAAGTGATACAAATAAATACGAATAGCTTCATCAAAACAGATTTTGTAGCAATATTATTAAAGTTCTATATAACAGATGTGCAATCGATACTTTTACATACAATAAGAGTGAATTATTAGCTTTACACTTTCCTTATGTCTAAAACTTATCACTTGCTTTAAGTTTCACCTTTGAATACAACACATCATCAATAGCATCGTAGGCTTTAAAATGATAGTTATAATTTATCAGCGATTTTATAACAGAAGCTAGCTGAGCGTTATTATACAAATATTGCCCTCCTGCGTTGAAAAAATCATCATTACCATTGAAATAAACACTATCCCGATTTTCTACAACTATAAATATATTTTCAGAATAGCCATCTAAAGAATTCTTCGCGACTCCAAGAGATGAATTGTCTGTTAAACTGGAGGAAATGACTCTTTCTAACGAATCAAATTTTTCAGGCGTTACATTAATATCCTTTAGACTCCTTATTGTTTCTGGCACTAATTCCTCATAGCTCCCAAAATCTGGCCATGTATTCGGACCATCATCAAAAAAACTAGTTGAAAAATAGATTGAAATTTCTTTCTCTTCGGTGTTACAAGCACTTAAAAGTATAATTGCAATTAATAAACAAGCTAACTTCATAACTTAAAAATTTATTCATCCATTTTCATCAAGCAGCGAAAGCTAATCAACATCCTCCTCTCAAAGCTTGCCTTACAGCATCTTTATTTGGTTTGGAAATTGGAATTTTTTGGCCGGATAGTAGAAGCAAAATACCTCCGTCTTCTTTTAGCCAACTTTTAACGTATTGCGGATTTATGAGGTGACTTTGATGCGTTCTGAGGAAACCATTCGGACAGAGCATATCCGCATACTCTTTCAGCGATTTGGACACCATGATCTGCTCACCATTGGATAGAAAGAACTGTGTATAGGTATTATCTGCTTCGCAACGAACAATGTCGGACAAGCTGACGTAACGAATCTCTTGCTGCATTTGCAATGCTATTTTGCTTAGGCTGGTATCTGGTTTTTGCAATTGCTGTAGCAAAAAATCAAGTTGCGCGGTCTGTTTTTGCGTCGCGAGCTTTGCTCTCGCTTTAGCGACCGCCAGCACCAATTCATCGATATCGATTGGCTTCAACAAATAATCTAAGGCAGCACATTTGACTGCTTGTATGGCATAGTGATCGTATGCGGTCACGAAGATCACTTCGAAATCGCGGGCAGGCAGCTGTTGCAACACATCAAAGCCTGTCTTATCGCCTAGCTGAATATCTAGAAACAAAAGATCAGGTGCGTATTTCTGCACCACCTCAAGAGCAGCGGATACCGTTTGCGCTGTCGCAATGATGCTCACTTGCGGACAATGCTTTTCGAGTAAAGTCCGCAGGTTTTCCAGATTAGAAATTTCGTCATCAATTAATACTGCTCTCATTGTGCTATAGCCAATCGGTTAAGGTCATGCTAACTACGGTTCCGCTGGTAGTCGAACGGATGTCTAAGATAACTTGATTTTCTTTATAAATACTATTTAATAGTGCTACCCTGCGCTGGCTCAACAGCAGCCCCAAGCCATCACTTTTCTGTTGGGTATCGAAGCCATGTCCATTATCGGTGACGGTGAATAGTAAATCATTGGCGCGTCGTACAAATTCAATCGTGATCATACCCTCAGCTCCTTTTTGCGCCATACCATGCTTCACGGCATTCTCTACGAAAGGCTGTAGCAGCATACTGGGAATTTCAATATTGGCAAGATCGACATCATCACCAAGCTTGATGTCGTACTGGAAACCAAATCGCAACTGCTCCATCTGCAAGTAATCGTCGAGCAATGCCTTTTCTTGCGCCAAGGTAATCCGTTCACGATCATTGAGCACATTACGGGTTAGTCGGGCAAATTTCGCCAAGTATTGGTTAGCATGGTCTATCTCATTTTTATTCATGAGATTTTGAATACCAGCCAATGCATTGAATAGAAAATGCGGATTCAATTGCGAACGTATGGAACTGAGTTGCAATTTTACAGTATTCTTTTGTTGTTCTTTTTCTTCCAGCACCTTTCTATTTCTTCTCTTTATGATAGTAAGCACAAGGAGAAAGATAATACCAAAAATTAGAATTACTAGGAAGGTGTACGTTAACAATTCCTTCTGACTGTAGATCTCCTGATCTAAAGTAATAGCGAGCGTATGTCTGGTCGTATATCTTTCTATTTCTGTTGGGGTCATATTACAATCAAGACAATTTTTCCAGTCTATCGATGGCTGAATGATGATCTCGTAATCGCCTGATTTTTTGAAAATGCTTTTATCGATTCTTACATAAGGTAGGAAAACCTCATAGCCATCAATGACGTCAATCGTTCCACCATATTCCCACGCCGTGGATTCGAAAATGATTTTATCTTGCTGCTTATCTCTGATGGAGATACTGTATACATAGTCAATCTCCGACCAGTCCTTTTTAATCGTTAACTCATCATCCTTTTCACGAAAAGTGAGATCTGTTCTGTCTTTCGGATCAAAGATGTGATCGTAGTCAACACCGAGGTCAGTTTTGAAACGTTTTGCAAGAGCTTTGATTTTCGCTTTCGGGATAGGTCTTCCATAAAATACCGCTTTTTGAGCAGCGAGCGGTCTTTCAATATCATAATGGATTATGGTGATTGATTTATCTTTTATTTTGAATGTACCAAGATTTGCGGAAGTAAGCAATTCGTCTTTGAAGTCATTATCTTTCCTGATGACATCTTTCAATTGCTCTTGTTTTATCGACTGATTGACAACAATCGGCTTATTATCGACTAAAATGGTATACCGGTAGTTTTCTACACGATCTTGTTTCCTAAAATAATTTTGGACAGCAACATTTTCAACTTCTGGCAGAAAATTAAAGGAAGTATTGGGCTGATTTGGAAAAACAGTAGCGTAATACACATTCTTGGCAGCGCTATCAATATTCATATTTAATCTTCCACCGGCTAAGTAAAAGTGATTAAAATTAATGCCTTTTTGTGCATATACCGTGCTTACAGCGACGGTGAAACTGAGGATGGTGCAGATGAGCTTTATCATAATGTTTAAGTTTGATTTTTCTCAAACTTGTCACAATTATAATAAATCTAAAACCCGAAAACAGCAAAGGCCACTATCGAAATAGTAAAGGTGCTATTGAGTGCAGTATTTGGATATTGACTTAGCGAGCCGAATTTAAAGAAGCAACTACTGTCTAGTTGCTTGATGTATGGTAACGTATAGGCTTAAGCTTCCACGCTTACAGTATTTTGTGATCGTTCAAAATACATTTCCAGTGCTTTATTTGCGATCCTTGCGATAGCGGGTTCAGGCCATTTGTAGTCCGTGAGTTCTTGATTACAATAGGACAATAGCACTGCGATGCCCGCTAAATCATCCGGATCATGCTGGACAGCGAAACTCGTTAAAACGCTTCGAAGCATTTGAACATGTTTCTCTTCTAACAGACTTGTCACTGGATGACCGACAAGGTAATCTTCGATTAATTGTACAATTAATATCATGTATATTTACTTATATAATGTGCCTAAACTCTTACAGGATTGTAGTTTGACAGTGTTAGTTTCATTGGAGTATTGCGGCATAGGTAACCGCATTTCAATGTAGATATTTGCTAGCAAAGCAACCGATGTGGGCAACTTCTCTACTTTGGTAATTGAGCTGCAAAATTACACTTTTTGCTCATGTATGGCATAGAGGGATATGCTTTGTCCCGTTTTTGTCCCAAATGAATTGCGCTTATTGATGCGTTTGTCGATGGCAAGACTTGCGTTTTTGCGAAGCCGAGATACTAGGCTCCGGCAATCCAAAATACTTTTAACTTTTTCAACTCTATCAACTTTCTAAACTTAGAAAAGTAGATCTGTCTTAGCTTTAAAGACGTCCTTGTACTGCTTGGAATAGCGTCGCTTTATCAATTCCCACGAGCAAAACAGCTACCGTACTAAACATTATCACCATAAAAACGCACTATGTAAGTGCGTTTTTATTAAAAAACTGCACTACATGAGTGCGTTTTTCGTACTTTTGACTAAGAGGAAGAAAAAATGGATCAACTATTCGAACAATTTAATAAATTATTAAAGGGAACAAACGTAGAGTTTGTTAGGTACGTACATCAAAAAATCAATTGGAAAAGCAGAATGATAGGTCTTACCGGACCTCGCGGAGTCGGAAAAACCACATTAATACTTCAGCACATCAAGCAATACCATAACACCTCAGACACGTTGTACGTTACAGCGGAGGGTTTTTACTTTGCCCACAATAGATTGGTTGATTTAGCAGAAAACTTCGTTAAGGAAGGAGGAAAACATCTGTTTATAGATGAAATTCACAAGTATCCGGATTGGTCTAAGGAGTTGAAGCTGATCTATGATTATCATCCAGATTTAAGCATCGTATTTACAGGATCCTCCATTTTAGACATCAAAAAGGGAGCTTCTGATTTGAGTCGAAGAGCCGTCATGTATAGTATGCAGGGATTATCTTTTCGAGAGTATCTAAAACTTTTCCATCGCATCTCCACCGAAACATATTCTCTTGAAAATATATTGGATCATAAAGTAGATATTCCTGACCTACTACATCCCCTACCACTTTTTAGCCAATACCTGAAAACGGGTTATTACCCTTTTGCAATCGAAGAAGATGTTGACATTCGACTAAATCAAGTAATTAATCAGACTCTAGAAACAGATATACCTTTATTTGCAGGATTGAATGCCGCTACTGGTCGAAAACTAAAAAACTTGCTTGCTATTATTGCCAAGAGTGTTCCGTTCAAACCTAATTTCACCAAAATAGCTGATATACTTTCCGTTAGCCGAAATAACGTAGCAGATTACTGCCTATACATTGAAGAAGCCGGTATGATCGCGCAACTTAGAAATGAGACAGAAGGCATCAGGGGCTTAGGTAAAGTAAGCAAAATCTATTTGGACAATACAAATCTTATTCACAGCTTGGCTAGAGAAAATGCCAATAAAGGAAACGAGAGAGAAACTTTCTTCCTCAATCAAACACGCGTGTTTTTCGATGTGGTTGCGTCACCTACGGTTGATTTTCAAATCAATGATCATTTTTTTGAAATTGGAGGAAAAAACAAATCTCAGAAACAAGTTCATGACATTAAGAACGCTTTTGTTGTTAAAGACAATATCGAATTCGGCTATAGAAATACTATTCCACTTTGGCAATTTGGCTTGATGTATTGAATATAGTGGAAGATTTTCGAATATGCAGCTGGAGCTAATATCTCTCCTTATCACCAATAAAAATCATGAAACGTAGGTGCGGCAGATAGCTGCCCGCACCTACCTTACCGCCTTTGCAAGCGATAAGTGATTCCAGCAATAAACAATCTACCGGGCTGTCCAGGCATCAACATCGTTTTGAAGTCCAATACATTATCCACGGTAAAGCGTAGCGACAGGCGTTGCTTTGGAAAAGTCTTTTCCAAATGTGCATTCACCAGATAATGTCCACGAACAAAGGTATCATAACGATCAATAAATTGATTACCGTTAAAGTCTGCAAAAGGATATTTGCCCCGATAATTCACGCGTACCGACATGCTGGTATCCCAAGGTCGGTAGGTGTAAAATGCCCGAATATTGAGCATATGTCTGGAGCGATTTTCGATACCCCAATAATCCGATGGCTGTACAGGTCTGGAGTCACCCGTCTTCGGATTATGCAATTGTTGGTTATAAGGCCAATTACCAGCGCGAATGCTATCGATCACACTCAAATCTTTGGATACGAGGTACTGATAGCCGAGTTGCAGATCCAATCCCGAAACAGGCGACCATTTCACATTGGCCTCAATTCCTTTATTTACTACTTTGGGTAGGTTTTGATAGGAAAAGATCTGGCTAATGTTCGTTCCCGTCGCGACCAACACCGGATTGATCTGATTGCGAATCCGATGGTAGAATACATTCAGCTCCGCGCTGAACGAAGTACCTGATTTCATTGTAAAGCCGGTGTGATACGACGTACTTTTCTCCGCTTTCAAGTCTTGATCCAACTGCGACACCAAATACTGGCGTATCTCACTGATCTGTCCTTCATCCTGCAACTGAGTTAGGGTTTCTTGCAGCAATTCATTACCTACTACGAGATAACTGGCTGCTGGATTGAAGAATACCAAGTAGCGGGTTCGAAAATCTGGCACTTTGAAGCCACTTCCTACGCCTGCTTTCCACGAAAGCTTGTCGGTGAGGGCATAATTAAATCCTAAACTTGGATTTACACGACCACCGTAATCCAACGTATGATCATAACGCAGACCACCTAAGAGGTTCGCTCGACCAAAGATCGTTTTCTCACCCTGCAAATAAGCAAAGCCGGTGACTAAATCTCTCGTGCCCAACAGAGCCTGATCGCGCATGGTTTCTGTGCTGCCACCCACGCCACCAGTCAGTTGCAAGCCATTAGCAAATTGCTTGGCAAATTGCTGTTCCAATCGGTGTACTTGCTGCACAAATTGCAAACTGTTGCGACTCGCACCTACATCGCGCCATTCCACAAACTCATCGGCGGAATATCGGGTGTAATAATAGCGTGTCATGGTTTGCCAATCATTGCGCAAGCGCTGATCCCAGGTGAGCGAAACATTGAGGTCTTTCTCTTGCTGATTGTCGCGCGACATCCATCCATCACCCCAGTTTTTGGGCATGAACGATTGTCGGATACCATAGCGAATGCTCGCGCCAGCAGTGCTTTTGGCACTTACCTGATAGCGACCACGCGTCTGAAAGCTATAATTTTGATACGGCGGACTGGTTTGTCCTTCTTCCAGATAAGGATTGGTATTGAATCCATCCGTACGGTAATAATTAGCACCTACGTTGATCACGCCGCGTTGCTGCGCGAACGAGGTTTCACCGTCGAGTGTAGCATCCACCATGTTCAAGCTTCCATAATGAATGGAGGCCATCGCCTGAGGTTCTACTGCACCATGTCGGGTAATAATATTGATCGCACCACCCAAGGCTTCACTGCCAAACAAACAGGAAGAAGCGCCCTTAACGATCTCAATGCGTTCGATATTGCTCACGCTGATGCGCGACAAATCAAAATTACCATTATTTCTTCCTACCATGGGCTGTCCGTCGATCAGAATCATGACATAATCGCTGCTGAAGCCTTGTAATTGCACCCCAACCGAACGACTGCCGCCACCGATATTATTAACGATAGCAATACCCGTTTGCTCCTTCAGGATCTCATCCAGTCGGCGACTGCCCATGAGTTGGATTTCCTGTCGGGTAATGATTTGCATGGGCATCGCGGCGCGTTCTGAGCGCAAGAGATTATCTGGCGTAGCCGATGCGTGCGCATCACGCCACACATCGACCTCACCAATCACCTGCTGCGCGGGCAGCAGCGTAAAATCTCGGTTGATGGTTTGATTCGCTTCGATCCACACCGAATCGGTGAGCACGCTAAATCCCGCATGATAGATCGTAAGATGATATAATCCGGCGTATAAATCCGTAAAACTGTACTTCCCTCCTGCACCACTCTGCACTTGGTGACGATCGGGTTCTAGCGATAGCGTCGCTCCGATTACGGGAGCTCCATCTCCATCGGTCAATTTACCCAATAGCGCACCTTTGTCCTGCGCAAAACTACTTTGACACAGCGATATGCTAGTCATCAGCGCAAGCAAAAAGGCTTTTCCTACTTTAATCATTCCGATACAGATGATACGTAATTCCTACAAAATACATCCGACCAGGTTGCGATGGCACCTTTGGATCTACGAAGTTCAATAAGTTCTCTGTAGTTGCACGTACGGCAATGCGCTTGGATGGAAACTTCTTCTCCAACGCAAAATTTAAGAGATAATGGCCACGCACGAAAGTATCAAAGCGATCTAAGTAGCCATTGTTATTCACATCAGCAAAAGGATATTTGCCGCGGTAATTGAGCCGAACATTGGCACTCAGATCCATGGGCGAATAGGTGTAAAATACTTGTGCATTGTACATATGCACGGATCGGTTTTCGATACCCCAATAATCTTTTGCCGTCGGACGATAATTGACATACCCGGTGTTGGGATCATACAATGGACTGTCGTACAAGCCTCCTTCGCGAATCTCATCGCCCACGGTGCGGTCTTTAGCAATTAGGAACTGGTAACCAGCGGCAAGTTGCAGGGCTGGTACTGGTTTAAAATTGACCGATAATTCCGCTCCGCGGAAATAGGCACGTGCATGATTGCGGTAAGAATAGATCAACTGCCCATCAATATCCGTCCCGATCAACACGGGATTGATCTGATTGGTGATTTCGTGATGAAAAGCCGAACCTTCAGCACGAAGGCGATTGTCTAAACCTTGCCAAATCAAGGTAAAGTTGTACGATTTGCTCATCTCGGCATTCAATGCTTGACCGCGAATTTCATCATAAACGGGCTGTAGTTCATACTGGCTCATACGCCCTGATTGGCGCAACTGGTTGATGACATCCTGCAAAGCATAAGACCCAACTAATACATTATTCTGCACTGGATTGTAGGCTACTTGATACAATTTGCGCATATCTGGCGCTTTGAAGGCCGTACCATAAGCAAACTTGGCACTCAACGATGGCAGCACTTGATATTGCACCGCCATGCTGGGATCTAAGCGCCAACCATATTGCTCAATATGGTCATAGCGCAATCCGAGCGTGAGGTGTAATTTGCGGTCGACTTGCCAATTGGCTTGCGAATAGGCGAAAATAGCACGAATGCGATCAATATCCGTCAGGATATTCTGGTCGATGCCTTCTATCGTACCGCCCACACCTGTGATCACATCGAGGTGATCATCGATGCTGTACGATACTTGTTGCTCCAAACGGTGAAACAATTGGGAGAAGCGTGTCTGACTGATGCTATCCCCTTGTGAAAGGCTCACGTTCATATCGGCATTGTATTTTGTGAGATAATACCGAGTCATGCTGCGCCAACGATCGCTAATGCGCCGATCATAGTTAGCAAATAGATTAAGATCTTGCTCACTCAGCACATCATTGGTTTCGTAATCTGCACCTAGGAAATTGCGACTCATAAAACTGCGACGCAAACCGTAGCGGCCACTCACCGACATGGTATTTTTGTCATTGAAGCGATAGCGCAACCTACTTTGTGCCGCATAATTGTCGTACGGTGGCGCCGTAGTACCGATAATGGTACCCTGATTGGTATTGAAACCGCCGGTACGATAATAGTTCAGGTTTCCAGATACCGTTCCTTTTTGTTTTAAAATGGGTGCTTCACCATCTAAGGAGACATCGAGAGTTTCATTTTTGCCGGCATTGACAAAGGCCATTCCTTGCGCCGTGGTCACATCTTGTTTGGTGATCACATTGATCGTTCCGCCCAGTGCATCGCCGCCATAGATATTGGCCGCGGCACCTTTGGTGATTTCGATGCGTTCGATATTGCTTACGCTGATGCGTGAAAGATCGAAGTTACCACCATTACGACCGACCATCGGTTGGCCATCAATCAACACCATGATGTATTCGCTGCCAAAACCTTGCATCTGCACACCGACAGAGCGTGCGCCGCCCGCAATATCATTCACAATAGCGATACCAGTTTGCTCTTTTACCACTTCATCCAACCGACGACTTCCCATCAATTCGATGGTACGGCGATCAATCACGGTGACTGGCATAATGGTATTCTCTAGCTTCACCAATGTTTCCATATTGGCATTGATACGCCTTCCTGTGACTACCGCTTCGTCAATCTGCTGATTGTCGCGTTGCAGCACCACATCGTGGACAAGCACAGCTGCACCAGTCCATTTCAATGTATCTATCTGGGTATGGTATCCCATGGCTTTTACTTGTACGATAAGCCTCTGTGCTTTTACGCCGCGCAACTGATACGTACCGTCCGCTTCGGCTGTGGTGCTTTGATTAGTACCTAATAGGTAAATTTCGGCTCCGGGTACGGCTTCTGATGCGCTACTTGTGCTCGTCGACAAAACGCGCCCTTTCAACGTGAGTTCTTGCGCAAAACCCGCTGACATATATACCAGCCAAATGGCCAGTGTAATCGTAAACAATCTCATGTTTTTTGCTTTTTAATCGTTGGTTCGCAGATTTCTACTGCCATCCGGCTGAATATAATAGCGCATCGTGATGTAGGGCGACGGCCAGTTGGCATCCGTTAATACCTCTGGCGCGCCCTTATACATGCTGATCAATTGTAATTTTCCGTATCGGAATGAACGTTCGCCCGTATTCGGGTCGATTCTCTCCAATCGTATGTAATAGGCTCGGTACGGAAATGGCTTCGCGATGAAAGTATTTCCGATTTGATACCAAGAGTTGATGCCTGGCCCGTACTGCGATTCAAAACCGATCTGCATGGTATTCACCGGTCGGTTGTCGAAGAATTCGTCTTCGGGCGCCTCATGCATAAATTCGTAACCGTATTCGTACATGATGACGGATGATCTGCGAATCGGACTACCGTTACCTGGACTTAAAGGCGATAAACCATTATTGAGGTAAATCATGCTGTTCATATCACCTGTAAATGCTAAATCCCATTCATCGGTACGCAGGTAGCGCGTGGAGTCGGCATTATCTCGTAGGAAATGTTGCCATTTATCCGCGAAGCGAAAGATAAAGGGACTGAACAAGCCCGCTTCTTTACCACTTTTGCTAAACTGCACTTCTACAAAGTCCATATTCTGTCGGTAGTCCGCCGGTCTGGTCAACAGTTCCCAAGCTTTGCCATTGTAGCGGTAAACGCGATTATTGCGATTATTGCGGTACGCCCAGTTGGTTTGCGGATTGGGTGGCGCTTGCTGCATAAATCCACGCCAGTCAATCGTCACGGATTCTACTGGATTGGAGATACTATCCACCACTATTTCCATCTGATACCAGGTATTGGATCGGCGGATGTAGTGCAGATTGTCGGCAGAATTACGATAAGCTTGGTTCTCCGTGGCGCCCGAAGGGTGCGATGTTGCTGGAGATAACCATTGTATGTTCTTTTCGCGAACCAAGACTTCTTGCATCCAAACGTCGGCCGACTTGCCATCACGTGTCACATCTACGCCGCGTGAAGAATTGATCACCTCGTTGCCCACAGGAACAAAACGGATCGAATCCGTCCAAGAGCTATTGTAAAAGCGCTGTCTCAAGTACAGATCGCCACTCTCCCAGCTCGGGTCCCAACCATCGGTGGCTAGCGTATCTCCGGGTAGATCGTAGATCACGGTACTCACGCCATCTTCAAAATCTGGTGTCAGATCCTCCAGTTTGTAGCAAGACTGCAAACCGATTAGGGTCAGGGCCAATACCATTAAGGCACTCTTCAAATCTGTCTTACACTTCATTTAGTTTCTATTTTTTGCAGACCCAATAGTGGTGTACGATGTCGTCCCTCGTTGACTATACATGACGGTGGTTTGACCATATTGAACGGCCATATCACCACTCAAATGCGTCCAGATACCGTGCTGATTGATGAAGTTGTATAAGAATTGCACAGACATAATATGACCGCCGACGAATTCTTCAGCCTCTGCTGGTAATACGAAATCTACTTTGGAATCCGTGGCCGTAAAGTCTTGGATCTGGAACGTCTTGTTTTTGTAAATCGTGCGATACGTTTCTACGCCTGTTCTTGGGTTTACGGTGGTATCGATTCTTTCGACAGCGCGTAGACCCAAGAGCACGATATGCAAGTGTTCTGGCTTGTAATAGCGTGTCAATGCACCGTCGTACCGATCAGTATAGTTGTAGTCGAATGTAAGCGTTTGCCCTGGGTATACTTCTTGATTATGCTGCTTGAGCACCGAGGTGACCGTACCGCCCGAAGCAAAGTTCGGTGAACGCATAAAGAAATTTTTAGAATCAGATACTAAATCTCCTACCTTGATCCAGATTTTATGCATACCCGTATCTTGCTGGTTGCTAAATTTTGGAAGCTCGACCCTTAGGTTGGTATTCGTGACCGTTGCTGTATCTAATGGCAAGTCGAACTCAAAACCATCATGTACTCGTTGGGCATACACTTTAATATCCGACACATTGCCTCCAGCCAAAAAGTATTCTCCCAACAAATTGAGGTAAACGCCCGATCGCTCTTGTGTAAGCGGAGTAACCGACCAGCTGCTTCCTTCCAATATATTCAAATAGTCTAGCGTGCCTACAACAGCAGTAAAAACCGGCACTTCCTGTGTCTTCTTCACGTGAAAAACATACTCTTTGGTTTGTCCATTCTCGGCCGTCACAGTGTAGACCGTTTTTCCATCGAAAGATATGGGCGTGCCAGAGGCAGGGCTGATCGTAGCTCCTTCGGCAATCTCAATGATCGGCGTAATTTGTGTAGGTGTTTGCAATTCGGGGTTCCAATACACGGTGATGCTATCTTTGGAGATTACGCCACGCAGTTGATCCTTACCGAGGTATTGATCCGATAAGTAAACACTTAACACATCGGTGTAAGGCTTCATTTCGGTTTCGTATTCCGTTTTTGTACAACCAATATTTAATAAGGTATATACTATGGCACAAATGACTGTGCTGATTTTTGTGTGTCTCATGATCTTAATCAATGTTGCCTTTAGCTAATATTTGAAATCCACCGCTGCTCGGTATAGCGAGCTTTACTTCCTGCTGAAATGGCGTGTTGGCGACAAACCCTTCTTCGGGTGCGAATACCGCAAATAGGTTGATGACATTTGCTTGGAAGTTTTTATATACACCGATCGGAATCTCGGGTAAAATCACTTTAATGCTAGCTCTATCACTACTTACTACGGTCATCGGTATTTCTCGGCCATAGAAGCTTTCCGCAAATCCCGCAGGCACGTCGCCTGCTCTCGTGGATGGATTAATGCGCATATACACACGCTCTGGTTTTGGATAGGTGCCATCTGCCGACTCAAATTTGATCGTATCACCAACCGCATACTTGGTACTACTAGAATAGCTTTCAGTATAAGGTAATCGGTAGGCAATCTTCATCGGTGGCAAGACAGTCGTACGACCTTGATGCTCCAACTGCACATTGTACGTACCGAATAGTGCTTCTGGTACAACGCGAGCGGTCATCACATACATTTCCTGCGCTTGCGGCGCAACAGATAGACTACGTACATAATCCGTATGCACTTCACCGGTTTGCTGATTCGTCAGGGTAAATGTGGCTCGGTGGCTGCTCGACAGAAAGTTGCCGAACGTGTAAAAAACCTGATTTGCAATGGTTTCATACGTGCCATCTTCCGGCGTGTGCAATTTAAACCCAAATGCGGTACGTCGCTCATTGTTCCCATAACCTAGGATAGATAAGGCATCGCGATGCGGTAATACTTCCTGCGTCAATACATACGTGCGATACTGTCCTTCGCTGCTTCGCACGATGTAAGTCACCGAATCACCTACTGGAATAGGCTCCAATTCATCTTCCAAGAGATTGATCTCGGTGCTATCTGCACGGTGTAGTGTCGCACCTTCATCTAAGGTGACGTCTGCAATCAAATAATCCAGATTGCTATAGTATGGAATATACAATTTTATACTATTGGATACCTGATCAATAGCGCCTACAATTGGCTGCGAATTATTGGTAATCCGGAACGATAAAATGCGATTTTCTGGTTGTCGATCGTATCCTATCAGTTCGTTTTTGGTACAGGAAATCGTGCCTAACAACGCTGCCAGCATTACGACACTTATTGCGAAATGTTTGTACATAATAATTTTTAGAAACGGGTAATTACTGAGCATTTGCGGAAACAATAGTCGTTTGTATGGACAGCCTTCCTGTTACTGGATCTGGTGCGTATTGGAAAGAATTATCAAATAGTATCGCCTGTCCATACTGTGTGGCTCCTCCCGAACTCAGGTGTGTCCAGATTCCCTCGGCATTAATGAAGTTGTATAATAATTGACCTAGTCGTATGTAACCACCTACAAATCCATCGAAACCTGCCGGAAGTTTAAATTTGATTTCGGTATTGGTCGCTTCGAATTCGCTAATGTGAAAAGTTTCATCTTTAAATACATTGGTGTACTGCGGGCGTCCTGTACGTGGATTGATGGTCGTATCTATTCGTTCTAAGCGACGTGCTGACAATAAAATGGAATGTAAATTGTGTGCGTCATAATACCGCGTAATTGCGCCCTCCAACTGATCTACGTATTTATAGTTAATGGTAACGTTCTGGCCAGCATGTACTGGTGTTCCGCGTTCTTTGAGCTGACCTTCTACGGTAGTCACCTGCTGTAAACTCGGTGTACGCATAAAGATATCTTTTGATTCAGATACCAAATCACCTACTTGAACCCAAATACGATGTCTACCAGTGTCCAGCTGATTGGAGAACTTAGGCAATTCTACTTTAAGACTGGTATTGCTGATCGATGCTTGGTCGATTGCTAAATCGACCTCATAACCATCATGCAATCTTTGCATATACACTTTGATATCTTCCTTATTGCCTGTTGCTAAGAAATATTCACCCAGCATATTGAAAAATACACCCGACGTTGCTTGACTATTCGGTGTGATGCGCCAATAGTATTCTTCGATAGGAAATATATTATCAAATGAAGCCACTACTGCTGTCAGAATCGGTAGTTCGCGATTCGTTTTGATACGCAACGTATATTCTTTGGTGTCGCCGTTTTCTGCCGTCACGGTATATTTTGTATCGTTGGAAAATGCCACGGATGTACCCGATGCTGGGCTAATGCTCGCGCCAGCGGCTAACTGAATGGTAGGCACAATATTCGAAGGTTGTGCGATTTCTGGGTTCCAATACACCACGATGCTATCATTGGATATGACGCCCTGCAATTGCTGCTTGCCAGCTACTTGACCTTCGATATAAAAGCTAATGATGTCGGTATAAGGGCGTGTTTCTTGATCGTATACCGTCTTGCTACATGCAGCAAATAGAGCTGGCAAAGCAAGTATGAGATAGAGTAGTTTATTTATTTTCATGTTTGTAAATTCGAGGTTGAATGATGGATGAAATAGTTAAGGTTGCTTTGGCAATACGCTAAAACCTAAGCCAGAAGGATGTGCTATCTTAACTTCTGTATTGAAAAGTGTGCCCTCTTCAAATCCTGCTTCTTCTTCGTAAATAGCAAACAGGTTGATCACGTTCGACTGAAAATTCTTGTACAATCCTGCCGGAATGTCTGGGAATATGGCTTTAATTTGGCTGCGAGTAGCACTCACAATCTTCATATCCAAGTTTTTCCCGTAGAGATCTTCTGGAAAGTTTGGAGGTACGTCTCCTTCTCTAGTGGATTTATTTACCCGAGCATACAGCTGCTTTGGCTTCGCAAATGTCGCGTTCTCTGCGTCAAATACGATCGTATCTCCTTGTGCAAAAGCGGCACTGCTAGAATAATAGGGGCCGAAGTTGAGTTTATAAGAAATGTTTACTGGCGGCAATATCGTGCTACGGCCTTGGTGCTCCAGTGTCACATCGTATGTACCATACAAGGCTTCAGAGGCTATCCTTGCGGTCATTACGTAGCGATTCTCGGCTTGCGGAGTGACGGAAGCGATACGTACATAATCTTCATGTGTAGCACCTGTGGCACGATTCGTCAGGATAAACTTACCTAAGCTGCTGCTAGAATAGAAGTTGCCAAACAGGTAAAAGATTTTGTTCGCATTGATATCATAATCGCCATCTTCCATCGTATGCAATTCAAAATTAAATGCACCCATACGCTCTTGGTTACCATAGCCCAGAATAGCAAGTGGATCTGTATGTGGCAATACTTCTTGGGTAAGCGTATACGTACGATATTGTCCCTCGGCGCTACGCACAATATATTTCACCGTATCACCAATAGCCACTGGATCTAGCTCATCTTCTAATAGGTTGATGACGGTACTATCTGCTCTGAGTAGTGTGGCTCCTTCGTCCAGCTTCATATTAGCAATTAGAAAATCGAGGTTGGTATAATATGGGATAAACACTTTGATGGTATTAGTTTCATGATCGATCGCGCCCATCATGTGTTGTGGGTTATTCACCACTTTGTATTCCTGAATTTTATTTAATGGCTCGCGTTCGTAGGGTACTAATTCATTCTTTGTACAGGATTTTAGCACGCACATGGCGGCCAATAGCAAGCACAATAACACGGTTTGGATTCTTATGGTATTCATATGTAGTAATTACTTGTTATGGTATGGTTGTTCTGTTTGTTAGCGGTTAAACATTACATTTCAGGATGTACTGTGGTCGTTTTCCGACTTACGTCAATCGTCATCGCTGGGCGTCGTTTGACAAATCCAAAGCGCGCTTCATCCGCCTTGATCAGGATATAGCGGAAGCTGAAATAGCCAAATGGTGTATTACGCTGATCCCGTTTCATTTCCTTAGGATCCAAGGTGTCTTTGTAGTAAGACAAGAATTCTAGCTTGGCAAAATTACCTTTGGCAGTACGCACAATAAGTGTTCGCGGCCTTAATTTGGCGGATCGCCTCGCATCTAGTGCATTCGGAAACGCTGTCACAAGATCTTCTGACAAGGCATAAATCATATGCGAATACATAAATGCTTCATGCGCTAGCACAGGATCCTGACTACCTAGATTGACCACCTTATCTGGACGGATAAAATTGCCACCAAAGGTGTACACAAATGGGCCTACACCACTGCCGGCTGCACCTTGTGCATCCAACGAGGCTAGCCCTGGCTCCATAATGTTCATGGTAGCCGGCAAGTCTTGTATTTGGCTGTACATCGAATCTAGTAATGCGTATCCTCCGATTGATGAACTTCCATAGCCCAAGCCCCGTCGTGCGCCGTTATTGCCCGACACGGTGACGCCAAAAGAACCGCCCATACTGATATCCCATCGATCACTAATTTTATAGCCAGGATGTACAATACTGAAACGCTCCAGACTGAACAAAATAGGGTCTAAATAATCTGGCGGTTGGCCTGTAACGCTTTCTATGCCTTCAAGCGCAAGATTGTGGACATAGATTTCTCGATTAAATACAGAATCGTTCAACGGGATTTCAGGCTCCCAGATGAATGCGTTGAGATCATAAATCTCGCCGCAGCTATTGAAAAATAGCGTGAAGACGGGCAGCAAAAGCAAAAAACTACTTTTGCGTCTTCGACTATTGGTTTGGTTAATAGACATGGGTTTGTTTTTCTATCGGGTACTTAGATTTCTAGATCCATCCTGCTGCACAAAGTAGCGGAAAGTGAAATACGGTGCTGGCCAAAACTGATCGGTCACTGCTGGTGGATTGCCTTTGTAGGCGTTTAATATTTGCAACTTGGCGTACTTGCCGTTGGACAATCGCAAGGCGTACGTTCTATTAGGCAAGCTGCGCATAATATGGGTTGTACTATTGTAGGTATACCAGCCCGGCGAGTCTTGACCGTTGGCAATACCAATCTCGGTATAGCTACTTTGATCAAATACCGCATCAGAAGGAGCTTCAGTTACTGCTGTATAATCCGTTTCGAGCATCACGATAGCAGTTCCTGTCGCGGCACCATCAAAACCGGGATTTAGAGCATCGGTCGCATTATTGATGAAGATTCGGCTATTATAGTTATCGGTAAATGCCAAATCCCAACTATCTGTTTTCAACCATTGGGCAGAATCTGCTGCTGTACGCAACCAGATTTGTCGCTTGGCTTCCAGATCATACAAGAAGGTGTAGAAAGTGCGTCGGTCTTTACCCGCTATCCCCTCGGCGACGGATGCACCGGTATCTCCCGCCAGATCATACACTACCGTACTACGGCCATCTTCAAGCGCAGCGGGCATATCGGTATCCTTGTCGCAGCTGATTAGCAAAGCACTAAACAGCATAATTTTATTTAAACTGATTCTAAATAATTTCATGCAGCAAAAATCCAGATTATCCGATGAACTGTTTATATGCGATCCGTATTTTTTTATATGCGATCCGTATTTTCCTATCGCTTTGGCATGGGCTTACGCCGACTAACTAGTTAAAATTGCCGTTAAAGGATACAATTTTGGCTGATAGATGGGGAATACTATCTCATAACCTTGCTGTTGTCGATATTGCGTTTTGATGAGGCAACCTAAGCGTTCTAGCAGGCGCACCGTGTTATGCACCGTCGCCCAACTCACTGCGTGTGATTCGCGTAGATCGATCCAGAGTCGTTCCAAATCCGACACACGCTCTTGCTCACAAAGGGCTTTAATAATACACAAGCGCTGCGGGCTCAGGAGATATCCCTCCTGACTCAGCAGCGCTTGTATAGCTTGTGTTTTGCTTTTCATGGGCTATTGGCTACGCCAAAGATGCTGCTTTGCGCGCAGCAGATTGTTCAAATACCTGCTCAAACTGCGCAAACGTAGCTTCACCCGTACGAATGACAGTTTGCTTGTCGGCTTCATCGGTCGCGGCACTATTCATATGTGCCGTAAAAGTCGCCCACTTCTCTCTTGTCTCTTCGCCGTAACCAGAGAAGAAACTAAATCCGGTCTCCAAACCATATTTTTGGAGCATCTGTACAATGTATGGACCGCCCATGATTGAGCCTTCCAACACATATAATGCGCCGAATGCAGCAGCTACCGAGTGGATCTCTGGCGCCTGCGCAGCAGGAAGATCATTCATATCGCCGCCCAAAGATTCAATATCCTGACGGATGTAATCCGAATTTCTACGTTCGGCATAGTCTGGAAGAACCTCTGCGGTGATGAAAGGTTTTATTGCCTGCTCAATAGCATGGAAATAGGCATAAAAATGTTTTAACACATCCGCGTAATCTGCCTGACTACGTATTGCTTTCAATCGCATCACGACAGTTTTTTCTAATTGTTGATGGGCTACCTTGGTGGCCTCTTTGATTTCGTTGCTTACCATATCACAAAAATGTTGATCCTGCTAAAAAACCATTATATGCAATCCGTATTAGTTTATATGCAATCCGTATTACTTTTCCTACTCATTGGGCTGCGCTTATATGCAATCCGTATTTTCTTATATGCAATCCGTATTCTTTGCTGGTTCAGGCGTTTGATATTTGCTTTTGCCTATCGGAAGTGTTTTTTTTGTAGCCTATGAGACGGATCATTCTATTTTGTACGGCCTTGCTGCTAAGCATGCCATCGGCGTGGAGTCAGGCGAAGCGTATCGTGACGCTAAGCGCTGCCCTGAGCGAAACGGTACATGCCTTGGGTATGGGTTCGCGAATCGTAGCAGTAGATGTTACGAGTGAATATCCTTTGGAAATCAAACAAAAACCGCGCGTAAGCAAGGACAGAACAGTATCGCTAGAAGGTTTACTATCATTCAAACCCGATTTGGTGCTCACTCCACCTGCTGAATTGACCCCAGAAACACAACGAAAACTCAAGCAATTGGGCGTACGCGTGGTGACCGTCACGCAGGAATATTCTGTGAAAGGTGCACAGCGCTTTATTCAAGATGTAGGTGCTGCCATCGGTGCCAAGGAAGAAGGCGCACGATTAGCTACAAAAGTAGGTAAGGAAAGCAACCAAGCTTTGCAGGAAATCGCAAATCGCGCACAGAAACCGAAAGTACTGTTTATATATGCTCAAGGCGTGGGTCTAATGAGTGTGGCCGGCAAAGGAAGCCAGCTCGACGCCATCATTAGCCTAGCTGGTGGACGCAATGCGGTACAGGAATTCTCTGATTTTAAACCTTATAGTACCGAGGCATTGATTAAGGCCAATCCAGATGCACTTTTGTTATTTGATTTTGGCATCAGCAGTTTAGGCGGCCGCAATGCGGTATTACGCATGCCCGGTATTGGCCTAACTAAAGCTGGAAAACAGAAAAATATCATCGCCATGGATGGGCCACTTTTAGTGAATTTTAGCACACGACTACCCCTCGCTATACGCGAATTGAATAAAAAACTATATGCGCTACCGCAGTAAATAGCATGAAAAGACCCGTTATCTACCTTCTTCTCCTCGTCGCACTTTTTATCGGTATTGCGCTATCACTCAGCTTAGGACCAGTACAAATTCCTTTTCGGGATCTGGGTAGCATTTTATGGAGTCAACTTGGTTTTTCTAGTGGCAAGGAGGTCGAAGAGTTATACGTGGGCATTATAAATTTAGTACGCTGGCCGCGCACGATTTTAGGAATCTTAGTGGGCGCCGCACTCGGCGTTTCTGGTGCTGCTATTCAAGGCGTATTTCGTAATCCATTGGCAGAGCCGGGCTTAATTGGTATTTCTGCAGGAGCTTCCCTAGTTGCGGCAGCGATCATTGCTTTTGAGGCCGTCTTATTTGTGAGCTTAGGTCAGCTTTTCGGTCATTATCTTTTAGCCATTGGTGCATTTACTGGTGCAGCAGCAGCTACGTGGTTGGTCTACCACATCTCGTTGCACGACGGCAAACCACATATCGGCACCATGTTATTGGCGGGTATTGCGATTAATGCATTAGCTGGTTCGCTCACTGGATTGATTAGTTATTTATCCGACGAACAACAATTGCGTACTATCACCTTTTGGATGTTGGGCAGCTTAGGTGGTGCGCACTGGGAAGCCGTGTTTACCCTCCTGCCCTTCGTCACCATTGCCTTAATCGGTCTTTCTTTTTTGGGTCGCTCGTTAAATACTTTTTCCTTAGGCGAGCAGGAAGCGCGTCAGCTTGGTCAGCGACCTGATCGAGTCAAATTACTGGTCATCATTTTCTCAACGATGGCCGTAGGCGCTTCGGTATCTGTAGCTGGTGTAATAGGTTTCGTTGGTCTGCTGGTGCCACATGCCATACGCATACTTGGCGGCGCGGATAACCGCTTTGTGCTACCAGCTTCGGCTATTCTAGGTGCGGCGACGCTTACGATATCTGATGTTATTGCACGTACGATCGCTATGCCATCAGAGATTCCGATCGGCGTAGTGACTTCCCTATTGGGCACGCCGGTATTTCTATATATCTTGATACGAGATAAGAAAAAAATTGTTAGCTAATCTTTACGCATCCATCAAAAATCGAACAATACATATATGCTATTCGCTGAAAACTTAAATTATTCCATCAAGAAGAACACCTTGCTTCGCGGTATTAACTTTAGTATCAGACCGGGTGAGTTTCTAGCAGTTTTGGGCGCGAATGGTGCCGGAAAATCGACGCTGATCAAGTTGTTGAGTGGCGAATATGTGCCTTCTGAAGGTTGTATAAAGCTGCATGGCAAGTCTTTGTCTGATTATAGCGATCTACAATTGGCGGGAATGCGTGCAACGATGATGCAACAGCAGCATATTAGTGCGGATTTTACGGTAGAAGAAGTGGTGTTGATGGGTCGTTATCCGCATTATAGCAACCGCCCAGGCGAAGAAGATTTGGAAATCGTGGCGCAAACCATGGAAATTACAGGCGTGAGCCATATGGCAGATCGTTCGGTGCTCAGCTTATCTGGTGGAGAGCGTCAGCGTGTGCAGCTGGCGCGTATCTTAGCACAAATTTGGCATCAGCCTAACGCACTTTTATTGTTGGATGAGCCCGTTTCGGCGATGGATATTCGTTTTCAACACCAAACCTTATCTATTGCTCGGGCACTGGCCGACAAAGGATGGATGGTGATGGCCATCTTGCACGACATCAACCTAGCATCGCAATATGCCGATCGTTTGTTGATGATGAAAAATGGACGAAAATTAATGGATGGAACAGCCTCGGAGGTATTGACTTCGCGAAATATTTATACCGTATTTGCAATTGATGCGGAGGTAGCGATTAATCCTCGGACTTTACATACGTATATCGTACCCAAGGCGATCAAGGTAGATCTAAATCGGAGAATTGCTCATAGTGCTGATTCAGTAGCGGCGTCTCCTACTGATGAACGCTTACAACCTATTGTGATCCGGACTAACTCCTAAAGACTGCGTGTATCTTCTGCTGACCGAGGCCAGCAACTATCCTCTCAGTTCGCTAGGCGGTAGGCCAAAGTACTTCTTGAAAGCGATACTAAAGTTGTTTTGATGCGAGAAACCGACTCCAGATGATACCTCACTAATGCTCTGCCCTTCTACCAATAACAAACGCTTGGCTTCTTCCATACGCAATCGGGTGACGTAATCGTACACAGTAATCCCAAAATATTCTTTAAAGCCACGACGTAGTTTAAATTCATTGAGACCCACTTCACGAGAAAGCTCTTTTTGCGTGGGTGGCGTCACATAACGCGAACGCAATACTTCTCGGGCATTTTCTAATTTTAGAATATCATCTCCTCGAATCAGCTCGGTCTCCTGCCCATTGCCGCTCAACTGCTCGAGCTGATACATCAACAATTCCAGTATGCGCGCTTCGGTATGGATACGTTTCAACTCACCTTCTTGCCGGCAGTTGACCATATCATCAATCACGCGACGCATTTCTAGGGTCACGAAAAAATCTTCGGATGAAAATGAGGTATACTGCCCTTGTTCAATCTCCCGCACGAAATCTTCGTGTAATAGCGAATGCCGGTCAATCAGGTTGAAGTAATAATCCTTACTCAGCACAATCAGGAAATACATGTAATCAATATCCTGCTTGATCTCATGCTCGTTAGCCGTAGTCGGGATATACCGGATATTGTGGCGACTACGTCCATACAAAGCATTGGGCTTTCCTTTGAGCTTATCCGAAGCATGCTTGTAGAAGATAAACTGACTCGTCACCGTCTCTCCCACCACCTCGGTGTAGATATGTGTCGGGATATCAAAACGGATTTCGGATTGCATCATAAACAATCCTCCGGTTGCCAATTGCCTGTTCAACAAGTGAATCGGTTTTTCAGCAATGGCAATCTCCTTCTCTTCCAACTTGTAGTTAGGAACGTAGTTATCAGGAATATCTTCTTTGAAAAGCCAAGTATCCAGACCTTCAATTCGTGATTTGACAAGCATGTCTAGGGTAGATTATTTATAACAAATGTACAAATAAAACTCTATTATTTATAATCATTCTAAACAAATAATCACACCCTAGAATGGCTTTTATGCTTTCATCATTTACACTTCTTTCAGCAATCGCATTCCAAAACCTGGCAATGCTGGCGGAATCAATTTGCCCTCTTTTAGCTGGTAACCGGAAAGATCCACATCTTCAGACGTACTCGAAACACCTTCGATGGTGACGACATTTCCCAGACCACCAGCCAAATGAGCGGTGTAGTAGGATTTTAACAATGATCCCCATGCATGTGGTGAAGCCAATGTATTGGTTTTCTTTAATTCTGGAATCAGTTTGCGCCAGTTGGTAAATCCCAACTCTTCAATATCGGTCAGGTGCACATCGATTAGCTTCTTATCAATTAAGGTATTAAGAAACTGTTGATCGGCATCAGCTTCTCCATCTGCGAGTAAAGGATTAAGCTTTTGGCCTTTGAGGTAAGCGCGTAGCTTCTCATACTCTGGCACCGTTTCGTGGAAAGGTTCTTCAATCCAAAATAACTTGACGCCGGCAATTCCTTCGAGGTACTGTATAAACTCATCGACCGAAAACCCATTGTTACCATCCACCAAGATTCCACAATCTGGAAATGCGCTAGCCACTGCTTTGGTGACTTCTATATCTCGCGCCAGCCCTTGTTCAAACGGCATCCAACGGTGACCACGACCAATCTTCAACTTAAACTGTCGATAGCCAAGGTCGTAATCATACCTACATTCTTCCAAAATCTTCTCAACGCCACCGGGTTGGTGCGCTGGTTCTAGGTCATCGAAGTAAATCATGCCACTATAACAATCCGTAATAATCGGATTTTCCTGTCCCAATAGTGCATAAACGGGTTTGTTGAGAATGACTCCAGCAAGATCATGCAACGCAAAATCGAAGGCAATATGACTTGGGTCCGTAATGCCCAACTCAGGTATAAATAAATCAGACACCTTCTTACCTACCAACTGTGCGCTGAGCTTTTCGGCATCGCGCCGACTTCCGCGCAGCGAACCCCAGCCCATCGCGCCTTGATTGGTATCGATCATGCAAATCTCTACGCGCGGACCATAACCGTGTAAATCCAAGCGGGCATTTTTACCGACCAATCTTGGGTATTGTAACCTCACGTTTGAAAATCGTATCCGTTGAATGGTATGATGGGATAAATCATCAGCTGGGCGATCAGCTAGACGTTCCATAAGTGATTGACCATAGGAGTCCTTCCCTAGCGTGGTCGATAAAGCCCCAATACCCAGAGCCTGCAAGAAATTGCTGCGTTTCATAATGTAGAATTTATAGTTAGCGGCACATGAGTGCCTTTATTTTATCATCGTCCAGTCCGGTCGTGCTAAAATTCCGATTAGCTATAACGATTTACCTATTCGCGCTCATAAAAGTAAATATAAGCTACACGCAAGGAAAATATGACCTATTAAGAATGGGCTTTTAGTTTATAATGCATTGTAAATATAACATTTATACCCAAAGCGAGGTTATAAACTTAGATAAATCAGGTATTTATCTGTTTGGCCAAAAAATAGGAATAGAAAAAAATTCCGGTTAAAATCGTAGAACAATTATAGGTTATGCCTAGCTCAATGATTATCATAATTGATATCGAGATTGTACTTAAACAGCAAGCCGCTCAAATTCATCGCGGAGAACTTGGCCTTTTTCATCTTGTTGCGATCGGGATCTATCGCAAAGTTGACGGCTGTGCTGAAATCCACTTTTTCTAAATTGGTATTGGAAAATCGGGTCGCGGAAAGATCACAGTTGACGAATGCCGAACTCGTCAGATCAGCTTCGGTAAATTCTACCTCCGTGAGCTTACAATTGGTAAAAGTGGTTTTTCGCAATTTTGTACCGAAGAAATTGCTGTAGTCCAGATAACAATCGGTGAAAGAGAATGAAAAGGCAAACATATTGCAGCGGGTAAAATCCAAACCCAGCATCTTGCAACCGATGAATTCCGCATTTCTAAAACCAACTGAATCGATCACCGCCATCGTAAGATCACATTGTTGGAATGTACAGTCTTCAAAAGCATTGCCCATCAAATCGCTTTTATGAAAACTACAGCTCAAGAAAGTGCAGTTTACAAATTCTCTATTCCTCAATGTCTTCTCAGAATAGTCGACTCCCGTAAATGTTTTGTCCTGATGTACTACCGTTTCTTCCATGCTTTTCCAGTGTAAGCGAAGATGCGAAAATGAGGACGAATACACAATGAATGTGTAGAAAATGAAAAGGCAAAATTGTTTACAAATTACAAAATCATCATGCACTCTACGACAGCAAGTAGTGGAATAGAATCAATCGCAAACCAATCAATCGCACAAACGTTTTTTGGATATGGCGAAGCTCAATACATACCAGCAGAAACGCGATTTTGATAAAACGAAAGAGCCCAAAGGCGATGAGACAAGGAAGCGATCGGCAAAGAGATTGCGCTTTGTCGTGCAGCGCCACCATGCCTCACGATTACACTACGACTTTCGGTTGGAAATAGACGGCGTCTTAAAAAGCTGGGCTATTCCCAAAGGACCTTCACTCCACCCGAAAGACAAACGACTGGCTGTGATGGTCGAAGACCATCCGTTGAGTTACCGCACCTTTGAAGGCGAAATACCCAAAGGAAGCTATGGTTTTGGAACGGTCACTATTTTCGACGAGGGTTACTATACTCCTTTGGAGAAATCGCACGGGGAAAAAGAACTTTTGGCTGAGCTAGAGAGCGGCAGTCTTAAAGTTGTACTGCATGGCAAAAAGTTAAAGGGCGAATTTGCTTTGGTACGTATGAAACAGGCGCAGGATGATAAGGCATGGCTTCTGCTGAAACATAAGGACAGATACGCCGTGGAGCAAGCGTATGATGCAGAAGACGAAGTCAGCGCAGCGGATAAAGCAGCAGGAACACGTTTTCGCAAACAAGCTACTAATTCGAACAAAAAAGCAGCAGACCCAACCGCCACCAATTCATCCACATTCGAACCAATGCTTGCCGTTTTGGCAACTGCCACTACCGAAGATGACGATTGGATTTTTGAGCAAAAATTAGATGGATTTCGTGCCATCGCGCACCTATCTAAAAAAGATATTCAGCTACGCTCCCGCAATGGAAAAAGCTTGAACAAACAGTTTGCTTCATTAGCGAATGCGCTAAAAACGGATGAACGCTCGCTCATATTGGATGGCGAAATCGTGGCAGAAGACGCCAAAGGAAATTCGCGCTTTCAGCTATTGCAGCACGGAGAACCGCTGCCTGCCAAGTACCGATTGGTGTATTATGTATTCGATCTATTAATGCTAGATGGCAATGATCTACGAGAATACCCATTGGTAGAACGTCGCGATCTGCTGGAACGGTGGGTGAAAAAGGCTAAGATTCCTAATGTGCGTTTGGTGGACAGTATGCAAACCGAAAACGAACAGGATGCTCTGGAAGTTGCCAAGGAGAAAAATTGGGAAGGTATCGTCGCTAAAATGAGCGATAGCACTTATCTATCGGGCAAACGAACCGATGCTTGGCGCAAATTGAAGCTTTTGCAATCGCAGGAAGCCATCATTGTCGGATTCACCGCAGCTGCTGGCAGTCGCTTGGGATTTGGTGCATTGGTCTTGGCGGTCATGCAGGATAAGCAATATCAATACATTGGAAATGTAGGAACGGGCTTCACGGATGTGCAGTTGCAAGAGTTGAGCGCACAACTGAACAAGATCAAAACTACGAGAAAACCCTTCGCGACATCGGTCGCGGTGGCCAACGAAAATAAAGTGACCTGGGTAAAACCTAAACTAATAGCGGAGGTTACATTTAGTGAGTGGACAACGGATAATCATCTTCGACACCCCGTTTTTAAAGCTTTGCGTCACGATAAGAAGATTCAAGATATCAGCAGGGTGATACCGCTACAAGAAATACGGAATGAGCGCGAGCTGACTTTCGGTAGAAAGAAACTAACCTTATCGAACCAAAAGAAAATATATTGGCCTGATGACGGGATCACAAAAAGTGATTTATTGAACTATTATGAGCAAGTCGGCGAGCTGATGTTGCCCTACTTGAAAGATAAGCCTATTTCGATGAATCGCTTTCCCAATGGCATTAAAGAAACAGGTTTTTTTCAAAAAGACGTAGACAAAAATACCGGGCCAAACTGGTTAAAAACCGTAGCGCTAGAATCTGAATCCACCGGCAACCTGGTAAATTACCTGATATGCAATGACCTGCCGACTTTATTATGGATTGCCAATATGGGATCTATCGAGATCAACCCTTGGTTGGCCACGTATCGCAAGAAAACAAAACCTGTTTTTGCAGTATTGGATCTGGATCCAAATGGCGCAGATTTCACAGAAGTCGTCGCCGTAGCCAATACCGCGCACGATATATTGGATCAAGCCGGCGTACCCAACTTTATCAAAACATCGGGATCGACAGGATTGCACATCTACATCTACGTGGCCGAGCAATATAGTTTTGATGTCATTCGTGATTTTATGGAAATGCTAGCCGAATTGGTACACGAACAACATCCAGACAGCACCAGCGTGGAGCGGTCACCCTCCAAAAGAAAAAAGAAAATATATCTGGACTTTATGCAGAATAAACGCGCGCAAACCATCGTAGCGCCCTATTCCGTACGTCCTAAACCGGGCGCTACCGTTTCGACACCGTTGGAATGGGATGAGGTGAATGAGGATTTAAGCATTGCACAATTTACGATACAAACCGTAATGAACAGAATAGAATCGCAACAAGATCCTTGGAAAGATATTTTTGAGCAGAAAGCCAACTTGAAGAAAGCCATTGCCTCCTTTTAAGCCAGACTAGCTTTCAATTTTGCCAACAATTCAGAAGCTTTGGTATTCTCCTTATCGACGTTGATTTTGCGGATGCTAGCGCGCTTTCCTTGCGCTTTCTTCTTGATGATCTTGAGCAATTCTTTGCTATACTCGTTGCGAAAGCCAGATATATCAAAGTCCGAGCTGTTCTGCTTGATTAGCTTGGTTGCCATATCCATCTCTGCTTTGGCAATGCGGGTACTCGGAATTTTAAGATCTGATGTCGCGCGGATTTCTTCTTCGAAACGCAATTTGTTCAACAACAGCATTCCTTCATACGGCCGCACAATAGCCAAGTTTTCTGTCGTACGCATCACGAACGTACTTAAGCCAACGTGGCCTGTTTTTTCCAACGATTTATACAAAAGAGAATAGGCTTTCTCCCCGCCTTTCTGTGGCTCCAAATAATACGGCGTATCGAAGTAGATGGTATCAATATCGCGCTCCTTGACGAAAGTCTGCAGATTAATCATCTTGTTTTTCTCGGGTAATGCTTCCTCAAAATCAGCTTCTTCGATCACTACATATTTGTCCTTCAACAAATATCCCTTTACAATATTTTTCCAAGCAACCTCTTTGCCCGTCTTATCGTTCACTCGTTTGTACCGAATATTGGATAGATCCTTCCGATCCAGCATATCCAAATCCAGTTGACTTTCTTGAATAGCACTAAATATTTTGATGGGAATGTTTACCAGTCCAAAACCGATTGCTCCTGTCCAGATTGCGCGCATAGTGGTAGATTATTTCTAAGAAAACGAATGAGACATCTAAAATGTTTGTAGCGCGGACTCAGGATAGCATATAGAAGAGATTTAAGGTGATTGCGCTGATCATTCATACAGTTTTTATGACGGCAAATCATTTATTCTTCTATTAAAAATGAATAGCTTTGTATAAAATAACATCATGTTTACAGGAATCATCGAAGGCTTAGGTACGATTTTGAAAATCGAGAAGGAAGATCAAAATATTCATTTCACTGTACAATCCGACATCAGTAAAGATTTGAAGATCGATCAAAGCATCTCTCACAATGGAGTTTGCTTGACGGTGGTAGCTCAGGATCAGCAGACGCACCGCGTCACCGCGATCCAAGAAACGTTATTGAAATCCAGCTTGGGGAATCTCAAAGAAAATGACGTGGTGAACTTAGAACGTTGTACTATCGCAGGTGGTCGTTTGGACGGTCATATCGTACAAGGACATGTAGACCAAACTGCGGTTTGCGTCGATATCGAAGACCAGGGCGGAAGCACACTCCTCACCTTTGAGTACGATGCTTCGTTAAACAATATTACTGTTGAGAAGGGTTCGATCACGGTGGACGGGATTAGCCTCACGGTCGTAAATTCGCGTACAAATCGCTTTTCGGTAGCAATCATTCCTTATACCAAAGAACATACAAATTTCGCGCACATCGCCGTGGGCACCGTGGTCAATATCGAATTTGACATCATTGGGAAGTACGTCAGCAAATTGCTGTCATTGCGCGATTAAGTCTTGTGCTTAGTGCCGGAATCCGAGCACATCCATACGACGTTTGGATCTAAACCGCTCGGGTACTGCACGCCATATTTCCTGTTTCAGAGCTTCTATTGCTTTTTGCTTACTGAAGTTTTTGGTCATCACGATACTGATTTCGCGCACAGGTTCTGGAGATTTGAAATACCGCACATGCTGCAATTCATCTTCGCCGTAATCCAGAATCGTCAATTCGGGCAAGATGGTAATGCCGCCATTGATGTCGACCATGCGTTTCAGCGTTTCTACACTACCCGTATTATAATCGAAGGTAGCATCCGCGGATTGACTTTGTCTGTATTTGCAAATATTCAACACCTGCCCACGCATACAATGGCCTTCGTTCAGCAACCACAGGTTATCATCGGCAATTTCATTCGTCTGGAGCAACTTTTTCCCATACAATTTACTTTCGGCAGATACGTAAGCCACGAAGGTTTCATAATAGAGCGGTAATTCGGCGATAGCAGAATCTTGTAACGGTGTCGATAGGATACCACAATCCAAGGTGCCATTTTTAAGCTCTTGGACGATCTTTTCGGTTGTATATTCCCAAATCTGTACTTTCAACTTTGGGTATTTCTTGGCAAAAGAAGCAATTACTGGTGGCAATAAATATGGCGCTACCGTCGGAATAACGCCTATTCGAAATTCTCCAGCCAGCTGGCCGGATGCTTCCTGCAAAATATCACCGATTTTTTTGCTTTCCGTAAGCACAATACGCGCTTGTCTGATAATGCGCTCACCGATCTCGGTCGGTACGACGGGCTGCCGACTGCGATCAAAGATTTTTGCCCCTAGATTTTCTTCCAATTTCTGTATCTGCATACTGAGTGTGGGCTGCGTCACAAAACACTTTTCAGCTGCCGCCACAAAGCTGCGATAGGTATCTACTGCTATAATGTATTCTAATTGAACAAGCGTCATATTATAAATTTAAACTATACTAAGTTAATCATTTTTAGTCCAAAAATATTTCCATTTAAGTAAAAAAGCATTAGTTATAGACAATCCTCTACTACAGAAAGAATTCGTATTTTTGAAATCCAACAACACATGGTTACAAGTTTATGATTTCACACAAAGTATTATTGACGGCACTGCTGCTCGGCGCCAGCGCTTTTCAATTTGCCGCAACTATTCCCGACGAAGGCATGTTCCCACTCAGCGATCTCAATCGCGCAGGTCTTAAGAAAGCTGGATTAAAAATTTCGGAAAAAGATATTTACAATCCTGGAAACATCGGCTTGGTCGACGCCTTGGTACGCGTTGGCGGATGTTCAGGTTCTTTTGTTTCTGGCAAAGGCCTTATCATCACCAATCACCACTGTGCTTTCAGTGCCGTCCAATTGGCCAGCACACCGCAACACAACTATTTAGAAAATGGTTTTGTGGCGCAGCAACGAGAACAAGAAATCGAAGCAAAAGGTTTGACGATTCGTATCACTGATTCGTACGAAGATGTATCCAAACAAGTATTAGAAGCGGTAAAAAACATCAGCGATCCGCTACAGCGCATCGAAGTCATCAATCAAAAGCGAAGCGAATTGGCAAAACAAGCAGAGCAAGCCGATCCGACTATAAAAGCCGAAGTTTCCGAAATGTTTATCGGAAAGAGCTATGTCTTGTTTAAATACAAAACCATCGAAGATGTGCGATTGGTATACGTACCGCGGCAAAATATTGGCGAATTTGGCTTCGAAACAGATAACTGGGTTTGGCCACGCCATACCGGCGATTATTCTTTCTTGCGCGCTTATGTAGCTAAAGATGGCTCGGCTGCACCTTACTCGACAGACAATGTGCCGTATGAACCAAAGAAACATTTGAAGGTCAATCCGAATGGCGTAGAAGAGAATGATTTTGTATTTATCTTGGGTTATCCAGGTCGCACATTCCGCCACAGACCGGCACAATACATTGAGTATCAAGAGAAATTCTTGTTGCCGTACACTTCGGATTTATATGATTTTGAAAATCAACGCATGGAGGCTGCTGGCAAGCGTGATAAAGCTGTGGAATTGGCTTTGGCTACGCGTATCAAACGTAACGCCAACGTATTGAAGAACTACCGGGGCAAGCTGAAAGGCCTGCGCAATACCAATCTCATTCAGAGTAAAATAGATGATGATGCCGCATTAGCCAAATTTATTGACAGCAAACCAGCGTTAAAATCTGCTTATGGCACCTTGATGAGCGACATCGAACAACACTATAATATGGTGTTTGCAGATGCTCCTAAAGAGCTTTGGATGAATAATGTGTATCACGGTGTGAAGACCTTTGATATCGTCAGTTACTTTCAATCTTTCCAAGATGCTTTGGCGCAGCAAACTTCGCCAAAAGCACAGCAAGCTTTATACGATCAAAATATCACCAACTTTAGTAAACGAATTCCCGAACTGTTCGAAGCGTATCATTTGGGTGTAGATCAGCAAATTGCCGCTCACCTATTCGCACAAGGCGCAAAAATGCAAGGTGCGAATTCTTTGAAATTTTTACAAAATACCGCTCTTGCTAAAGGTGATACGACAGGTGCGTGGATTGCACAATTATTGGGCAGCAGCAAATTGAATAACGAGGCATCCTTCCGTCAAATCATTGCCTCACCGGCCAGTATTTTAGGCTATAAAGACGATGTATTGACTTTGCATCGCGATTTGGCCAAAGAATATGCGCAATTCACGGCCGAGCAAAAACGTCGCGAAGGTGCATTGAACAAGCTAATGGGTGATTATGTAGCCGTGCGCGAACAATTTATGGATAAAAACTTTGTGCCCGATGCCAATTCTACCTTGCGTCTGACCTTTGGTAATATTAAGGGTTACAGTCCGGCAGATGCTACCTATATGCATCCCTTTACTAGCGTCAAAGGTTTGTTGGAAAAAGGAAATTCTGGACTTCCAGAGTTTGGTTATCCGCACAAGATCAAAGAAGCTTGGTTGGCCAAAGACTTTGGTAGCTATATGAAGAAAGATATGAATGATGTACCTGTCAATATATTGTATAATATGGATACGACAGGCGGCAATTCAGGATCGCCGATTATGAATGCGCATGGCGAATTGATCGGTGTCAATTTTGATCGTGCATATGACGCAACGATCAATGATTTCGCTTGGAATGAAAGCTATAGCAGATCCATCGGAGTCGATATCCGCTTCGTACTGTGGGTGGCAGACAAGATTGATAATGCACACTTCATCCTGAAAGAGATGGGCGTACAATAATCTGATCATTAAAGTAGAAAAAGGTCGACAGTATGCGCTGTCGACCTTTTTTAAGTATATGCTGTTACGACGTACTAATCTTTTTGCTCTTCGTGCCGTGCACGGAGATCGAGTTCCAAGATAATATCTCTTTTTTTGCCCTCAATGACTGAAATATCTCCAGCCACGAATATCCCCTTTGAACCGGTTTTTACGTTTTGAATGCCGTATACATGTGATTCGTCCCCAGGATCAGTAGCGCCCTCGTAGCGGTAAATTTGATCAATCTTGTAATCTTGTGCAGTGGCATGCAATTCATCAAATTCAATGTTGTAATCTACCTCGTATCCCTCTTGCTTCAACTTCTCGATTGCTACGGAAGCTGATTCGTAATTATGTCTCGTTTTCATAAGCCTATTATCTCCTATTCTTAAAGAACTAACAACTCAAATAAAAATGTGTTTTTAAGGCTAGCATTTTTTAACTTGCTTTGAATTACGACAAACTATTTACTATGGCTTACCCAATTCCACCGTCAGTACCTACTCCTACTGCGGCTTTCGATCGATTACTTACTGTATTAAATACGCTGCGCGAAGCTTGCCCGTGGGATAGAAAACAAACCATGGAAAGCCTTCGACTGCTTACTATCGAAGAAATGTACGAACTGGGCGATGCTATTTTGGAGGCAGATCTGCCTGAAGTAAAAAAAGAATTGGGCGACGTGATGATGCATTTGGTATTTTATGCGCGTATCGCGGAAGAGCAAAAAGCTTTTGACATCGTCGACGTACTCAACGGCGTATGTGATAAATTGATTTCTCGACATCCCCACATATATAGTGATGTGCAGGTAGAAAATGAAAATGATGTCAAGCAGAATTGGGAAAAGTTGAAACTGAAAGAGGGCAATCAATCCGTTCTTTCCGGCGTACCTAAAGGACTACCGGCTTTGGTAAAAGCCTACCGCATCCAAGACAAAGTGCGCGGCGTTGGTTTTGATTGGAAAGATCCGGCCGAAGTATGGAAGAAAGTAGAAGAAGAAATCGCGGAGTTCAAGGCAGAATTCGACCTGAGTACGCATACTACGATTAATACCGATCGTGCAGAAGCCGAATTTGGCGATGTGCTCTTTTCGCTGATCAACTATGCGCGCCATTTGGGTATCAATCCAGAAAATGCGCTGGAGCGCACCAATAAAAAGTTCATTAAGCGGTTCACGCATGTAGAAAAGCGGATGCAAGAATCCGGTCGTCAACTGCAAGATATGAGTCTGGAAGAAATGGATGTATACTGGAACGAAGCCAAGAAGATGTAAACTTAAAACGGAAACCGATGCGTATCATTTGGAAATTGCTTGTTGGCCTTATTGGCCTTATTGCGATCATCATCGCAGGGATGTATATCTTTGGATATGGATATATTGTTAAAGGAGCATATGTCACCTATTTACATGGGCATAAAACCGCTTATTTATCCGATTATACGCATTTTGATAACCATATAATCGAACACGGAACTGGCCAAGCATGGCCTCAAGCTCGCCCAGAAAACCAGCTTAAATTACCCGATTCTTTGCGTCAGTTTCATGAAGACATCCAATCAGTTGCCTATGTGATTATTCAACGTGATAGTGTCGTTTTGGAAACGTACTTTGATGGCTATTCCTCCGATTCCAAATCCAATTCATTTTCTATGGCCAAAAGCATCGTGGCCGCTATACTCGGAAAGGTAATCTCCGAAGGAAAAATCCGTAGTTTGGATCAAAAAGTCACGGACTTTGTCCCTGAAATTTCTGGAGAATTTGCGGCAGAACTTACATTCAAAGATCTAGTTAGCATGAGCTCGGGCATGCGCTGGGAAGAAAATTATTACAGCCCATTCTCCGTAACTACCAAATTATACTTTGATTCAAACATCCAAAAAGTCATCACCGACTTGCCAATTTATAAGAAGCCCGGAACAGCATTCATCTACCAAAGTGGCGACACCCAACTGTTGGGCATCGCTATACAGCGAGCGACGGGACAGAGCTTAAGCGAATTACTATCCATTTATTTTTGGAAGCCGATGCAAGCAGAGCATGATGCTTTGTGGCAGGTAGACAGCAAAGCCAATGGTATAGAAAAAGCGTACTGCTGCATTGCCAGCAATGCGTTGGATTTTGCGCGATTCGGAAAACTGTATCGAGATAATGGAAAGTGGAGTGGACAACAATTATTAGATAGCGCCTACGTGCAATCATCCCTAAAACCGCGCTTTAAAGATTCACCAGAATATGGCTTTGGTTGGTGGATGGGCACTTTTGATCAAAAGCCGTATTTCTATATGGATGGCCATCTCGGCCAATACGTCATCACCATTCCATCCGATGATTTGATTATTGTGCGATTGGGGCATCAAATAGACAATTTGAGCCGTTCAAATCCAGCGTCTAATTTCCATCAATTGATTGCGCAAGCATATCAGCTATTGGATAAATAAAAAAAACTTGTCCCGAGAACCGGGACAAGTTAAATAGAGGGTAGTGTAGTATAATAGAAACAATTAGAAATTTTACAGCTTCTCGCCGTGCTGAGAAAAGTCGAGACCAAGCTCTTCTTCTTCGTCGGTTACACGTAATGGTGTAATGAGATCTGTTAGTTTTAATAAAACAAAAGCCATAATCAAGGTAAAGACTGTTGCGCCGAGCAAACCAATCACATGCGCAGTAAATAAACCGGTTTCTCCAAAGAAAAGTCCATTGGTTTCTACTGCTTCATTAATTGCGCTATGCGCGAAAACGCCGGTAAGCAACATACCTACCATACCGCCCACACCATGACTTGGAAATACGTCTAACGTATCATCTAGCTTAGATTTTGTTCTCCACTCAATGCACAATCGACTGATGATGGCAGCGACCGATCCGATAATCAATGAATGTGGCACCGTGACGAAACCAGCCGCTGGCGTGATCGCCACTAATCCGACTACCACACCGATACAAACTCCAGTTGCCGAAGGTTTGATACCTTTTGCAGCATCAAAAAAGAGGTATGTTAATGCTGCAGCACCAGAAGCTGTCGATGTTGTTGCTAACGCCGTGGCGGCCAAAGCCGAAGCACCAAAAGCAGACCCGCCGTTAAAACCAATCCAACCAAACCAAAGCATTCCTGTTCCCATCAATACGTAGGTAATACGAGCTGGCACGTGTGGATGTGTATGGAAATCTTTGCCGTGCTTTAAATAAATCGCGGATGCCAATGCAGTCAAACCAGCTGACATGTGGACAACCGTACCACCAGCAAAATCCAAAACGCCCATATTAAATAAGATACCATCTGGATGCCAAGTAGCGTGCGCCAATGGCGCATAGATAAACACAAAGAATAGGCAAACAAAAAGTACGTAGGATGTAAATTTAATACGTTCTGCAAATGCACCTGTAATCAGAGCGGGCGTAATAATCGCAAACTTCAACTGATACATCGCAAATAAAACAAAGGGAATGGTCGGAGCACCTCCCCAAGGTTCTCCGTCGACCACTCCTTCAAACATAAAATAGGTCATCGGATTACCGATGAAACCTCCTACTGACTCACCAAAGACAAGTGAGAAGCCAAAAACGACCCATAAAACAGCGACGATGGCCATACAGATAAAACTTTGCAACATTGTGGAGATCACATTCTTCTTTTTGACCATACCACCATAGAAATAAGCTAAGCCGGGCGTCATAATTAACACCAAAGCTGCTGAAGCAAGCATCCAAGCTACATCTGCCCCATTATATTCATATACTTTCGAAATATCTGGAATTCCAGGATTGAAAAATGCTAAAATAACAACTATACCCATTAGTATTATAGGTATGAAAGATCTTTTTCCAGATAAACTCATAATTTTTTGTTGAAATATTAAATAACTACCCAAAAAAACAACAAAAAAATATTATTTCAAACATTTTATTGAAAATATTTGATTAAAAAATAGATTTTATAAAAAAATATAGCAAAAATAAACAGATCAGCACTTCTCTAAACAAAAAAAAGAGCTCTCCAACCCGGAGAGCTCCCACAATAATCATAAAATACACAAACTACATTACCTCAATACTTCTTTTAGTCACGATCGCATCTTCTTTCTTGCCAATTTTGACTAATAACACACCATCTACATAATTTGCATCGATATTGTTGTAGTTTACTACGTCTGGAAGGGTAAATGAACGACTAAACGAGTTATAATTGAACTCGCGTTTACTGTAACTCTTATCGCCATTTTCTGAAATGGTTTTCTTTTCAGCAGCAATGGTGATCAAATTTTTATCCACGTTAATCGTGAAGTCTTCTTTTTTTAAGCCAGGAGCTGCTAACTCTAATTCAAACGCAGCATCCGTTTCTACAATATTCACCGCAGGTACACGGGTTACCAGACGATCGCTGATAAACGAATCTGTAAATAAGCTATCAAATACGTTGTTGACAAATGGGTTTACCGAATCGGTGTTTACGTTACGTGTTGGAAACTTTACTAAAGCCATGATATATCCTCCAATTTTAAATTTTAATTTATTTATGGAACGATTTACAATTGCTGTACCAGCACAAAAAAGAGGTAGTATTAATGACTTTTTGACATTTTGTAATAAAATTAAATGCCATAATGTCTTATCCAATGAAATAATCGACAGATTTCAAGATTGCGGATGAGATTAGCGCTGGTAAGTTAAACCTACTACCGACTGCGAAACATCGCCTCCAAAAGGAGGATTTTGCTTTCTGATGCGCACAGCTATTTGCTCTAGTGTGGCATACCGCTCGAGTAAGCGATTGAGAATATCTTCGGCTGCAGATTCGAGCAACTCGCGTTTTGGAGCCATCACCTCTACCATGATTTGATAGAGCTCCTCGTAATTAATGGTATTTTCTAAACGCTCTGCATTGGGGTTAGCAAAAGGAAAAGAAACCGAAACATCCACGTAAAATTCATTTCCCAATACCTGTTCCTCAGGATAAAAACCTATCGGAGAAAAGAATCGTGCATCTTTTATTGCTACTTCTTGCGTAATGGTTGCCATGAATGAGTAGATATGTATATCTAAAGATAATAATAAACATACAATTCCCTAATCCATGGCAACCTTAGCTCATCTTACTTCAATAGATTGACCTCGTAAAGGTCTTTACGACGATCTTTCAAAATCTTCACCGTACCGTACTCATGCAAATCGCGCAAAGCATATAAATCGACATCCGCGATCAGCACCATCTCGGTGTTTGGAGTGGCTTCGGCTTTGATGGCATTATTTGGAAAGGCAAAATCAGATGGTGTAAACACCGCCGACTGCGAATACTGAATATCCATATTGCTCACGCGTGGCAAGTTGCCCACGGAGCCAGCAATAGCCACATAACATTCGTTCTCGATAGCACGTGCTTGCGCACAAGCGCGTACGCGCATATATCCATTTTGCGTATCAGTCATAAATGGCACGAAAAGAATTTGCAATCCTTGATCAGCAAGGATTCGACCTAATTCCGGAAATTCCACATCATAACAAATCAGCAATCCGACTTTTCCACAATCTGTATCAAACACTTTTACCTCATTACCGCCGACCATACCATAGTATTTGTATTCGTTAGGCGTGATATGAATCTTCTTGTAAGTATCTAATTGCCCGTTACGATGGCAAAGGAACGTGGCATTATACAATTTACCGCGTTCTACGACGGGCATGGATCCCGCGATGATGTTTACATTGTACGATACGGCAAATTCCTGAATTTTAGCGACTGTCTCCTTCGTCAGCTCAGCCAGCTTCTCCATCGCCATCCGCTCAGGCATATCGTTGTACGAACTCATCAACGGCGTATTGAAAAACTCTGGAAACAGTGCAAAATCAGCACCATAGTCACTCACGGCATCCACAAAGAACTCCACCTGATCGTAAAACTCATTGATATCTTTAAACAAACGCATTTGCCATTGCACCAATCCCAAACGGATGGTCTGCTTGGAAGCAGAGCTAGATTTGGCATCCGGCTCGTAATAGATATTATTCCATTCTAATAACGTTGCGAACTGCATGGACTCTGCGTCTTCCGGCAGGTAATGCTTCAGAATTTTCTTGACATGAAAGTCATTTGAAAGCTGAAAAGTCAAGGTCGGATCGTAGATTTCTTTACGCTTCACGCGCTCAATATACATCCTCGGACTCATCGTATCGGCATAAGTATGATAATTCGGAATACGACCTCCCGCTACAATACTTTTGAGATTCATTTGCTCACACAATTCCTTGCGCGCATCGTACAATCTTCGCCCTAAACGCAACGAGCGATATTCGGAATGCACAAAAACTTCGATACCGTACAAGGTATCTCCATCATTGTCGTGCTTTGAAAATTTACCATCGTCTATGATTTCATAATATTTCTCATACACGTTAGTCTTTTTGGTATTGATAATGATAGACAATGCACAGGCCACTACCTTTTTGTCGACTTCTACACAAATTTGTCCTTCTGGAAACATATCCACCAAATCGTCAATATGCGCACGTGTCCACACATCTCCAGCATGGCCGTCATAAGCTTGGATCATAGACTCACGAAGGTCTTTATAATCCTTCTTGGTCAAGGTTCTTAAATTAATATCCATTATAAAAACTGTATTGCACTGTAGTAACAGGCCATTGAAAAAATTGTTTGCGCACTAATATGCGTCTTTTAACTCAAAAAAAAACGGCCTATCCCTAGGCCGCTTGTAATTATTTATCAATTTTTATGCTTGACCTGTTGGTCCGCCAAAATTAAGTGGCATCGGCACCTCTCTAGGATCTATCTTCCCATTTTGTGCTTCGAAGCGATTCACATTATCTTGTAATGCCGACAACAACCGTTTTGCATGCTCCGGCGTAAGCACGATGCGTGATTTCACTTTCGCTTTGGGCACACCCGGCATGATCCGCACAAAATCTACCACAAATTCGGTATTTGAATGTGTGATGATCGCGAGATTAGAATAGATGCCTTCTGCTATTTCTTCCGTCAGTTCGATATTGATTTCCTGCCCCTCTGGGTTCGGATTATTTTGATTATTACTCATAATAGCTTTCTAAAATTATTTAGTGAAAGTACGGAAATCCTGATCAGGCTTGATGGCAAGCACCATTTCGTAAATCAAACGAATCACGTTATCCACATCTTCCTTGTGAATCATCTCGACGGTGGTGTGCATATAGCGCAAAGGCAAAGAGATCAATGCCGAAGGCACGCCACCATTAGAATAAGCAAACGCATCGGTATCGGTACCCGTGAAACGCGAAGATGCCTGTCTTTGGAATGGTATGTTATGCTCTTTTGCCACTTCAATCAGCATTTTATTCAGGTTGATCTGCACCGCAGGTGCATAAGAAACAACAGGACCTTTACCACAAGCCAACTCACCCTGCGTGATTTTATTAATCATAGGCGTAGTCGTATCATGCGTCACATCCGTCACGATGGCTACGTTTGGCTTGATGTAATCGGCAATCATCTCCGCTCCTTTCAGTCCGATCTCTTCTTGCACCGAATTTACGATGTACAATCCAAAAGGTAATTTCTTCTTATTCTCTTTCAATAAACGCGCGACTTCGGCTATCATTAAACCACCAGCACGATTATCCAACGCACGACCTACGTAGTAACGATCGTTGAGCACCATAAACTCGTCTTCATAGGTGACTACGCTCCCAACGTGAATGCCCAACGCTTCTACTTCGTCTTTCGAAGTACAACCGCAGTCCAAAAATATATTTTTCAAGCTTGGCGCATCTTCTTTCTCGCCCGAGCGCGTGTGAATCGCTGGCCAGCCGAATACGGCTTTCACAATACCATTGTCCGTATGGATATTTACTCTTTTAGAAGGCGCAATCTGATGATCGGATCCACCATTGCGAATCACGTAGATCAATCCATCGGAAGTAATGTAATTGACAAACCAAGAGATCTCGTCCGAATGCGCTTCGATCACGACTTTGTAAGGTGCATCTGGATTAATAATTCCAACTGCAGTACCGTAATTGTCGACATAGGTATCATCAACATAAGGTTTTAGGTAATCTAGCCAGAGGCGCTGCCCTTGCCATTCAAAACCCGTAGGTGAAGGATTGTTTATATAACTTTCGAAAAAGGCCAATGATTGCTTATTGACCACTTCTACGTGTTTATGCTCTTTAGAACTCTTTTTACTCATAATGCTTAATTTGTGCTACGCAAAATAAGTATTTCAAACAGATATGACAAAAACTAACCCAGTAAACCTTATCTTTACGCCATAATTTTACCGCATGACAACTTCCCTAGCACACATCGTTTGGAATATCGAGCCCGAAATATTTACAATAGGATCTTTCGGCTTACGGTATTACTCGCTTTGCTGGCTATTAGCCTTTGCCTCTTCGTATTTTTTCATGTTAAAAGTGTTTAATCGAGAAGGCAAATCGCAGGAGCTATTGGATAAGCTTACGATCTATATTTTTCTGGGCACGCTTTTAGGAGCTCGCCTTGGCCATTGCCTCTTTTACGACTTTGCCTATTATAAAGATCATTTGCTGGAGATTTTCATTCCATTTCAGCAAGTCAATGGTCAATGGCAGATGACTGGTTTCACGGGATTGGCAAGCCACGGTGGTGCCATCGGGATATTAACCGCATTGTGGTTATTCGCTCGCAACACCAAGATGAATTTCATTTGGATTACCGATCGTCTGGTATTGGTTGTACCAATTGCTTGTTTTTTCATTCGCTTGGGCAACTTCTTCAATTCGGAAATGATTGGTCATCCGACAGATTTACCTTGGGCGATCATCTTCCAGCAAATCGATAATATACCAAGACACCCTGCTCAGCTTTACGAAGCCATTGCGTACCTGATCTCCTTCGGGATCATGTGGTATCTGTATCAGAAGAATCAGAATCCAAAACCAGGAAAATTGTTTGGAACGTTATTGATCCTATTGTTTGGAGCACGACTGGCATTGGAACATTTCAAGATCGATCAGGTCGCATTCGAACAAGGTATGGCGTTCAACATGGGTCAGATTCTGAGTATCCCTTTTATACTCGTCGGGTTATACTTATTGCTGCGAAAAACCACACCGGTGTCTCGCTAAGAATAGAAGCCCTTCGACTACCAAGAAGGGCTTTTTAATTTCCACTCTTTTAAAACAATACCACTATATGAATTTTAATTCTCTTTCCAAATCAAGACGTTTTGCCATATTACTTATCCTTGGTTTGCTTTCTGCTATTGGCCCGTTTTCCATCGATATGTATTTACCGGCTTTTGATACGATAGCGGCAGATTTCGATTCACCAATTGAGAAGATACAATTATCACTTACTGCATTTTTTGTAGGAATCGCTATAGGTCAAATCATCTACGGCCCTCTATTGGATAAATTCGGACGCAAAAAACCTCTTTTTATTGGTCTGATTATTTACATATTCGCATCAATTATGTGTGCTTTCACGGAAGATGCCAATCACTTAATTGTGTATCGGTTCTTGCAAGCTTTAGGAAGCTGCTCTGGTATGGTTGCCTCAAGAGCCATGGTGCGCGACTATTTCGATCCTCGTGAAGGCGCCAAAGTTTTCAGCATGCTGATGTTGGTGATTGGTATTTCACCGATTATTGCGCCAAGTGTTGGTGCCTTTGTACTAGCCCATTTTGACTGGCATATTATTTTCCTGATTTTGACAGGTTTAGCGACATTAATTTTGTTAGCCGTCATTTTTGTATTACCAGAATCTTACAAAGGTAATCGTGGAATGTCGTTATATCCCAAGGCAATCTTAACAGGATACTGGTCGGTATTCAAAACGCCTGTTTTTTTGCTATACGCTATGGTGGGTGGTTTTGCGGCGAGTGGATTATATGCTTATTTATCAGGATCACCATTCGTACTTCAATCCCTTCATGGACTTAGCGAATCGCAGTATGGCATTGCGTTCGCCATGGTAGCTTCCTGCCTGATCATCGCCACGCAATTGAATCGGGTGTTATTAAATAGATTGACTAGCGAAGAGATTTCCAAAAAAGCGAGTTACTTTCAGGCTGCATCCGGTGTTTTATTGGTCATTTTTGCCTTGACTGGAATGCTTAACCTTGTCACGCTGTTGGCATTAATCTGCTTGTTTCTTTGCGCACAAGGATTTATTTTTCCAAATACCTCTGCTATGGCTTTAGCGCCATTTGATCGCTTAGCAGGTAGTGCTTCTGCTTTGTTGGGATGTATACAGATGGCTTTAGGCGCTGGCTCTTCTGCTTTGGTAAGTCATTTTCACAATGGTACACAATTTCCGATGGTAGCTGTGATGTGTGGTGGAGCGTTGATCAGCTTTTTGATCTACTTATTGCTACCCAAGTTCAATAATCGCCGAGCGCAAGTTTAATGTTGTTTTAAGACAACATTAAACTTAAAATACCTAAACGGTAGCTATTCAAGCCAAATCCAAGGATTACGCCTTTGCATTGTGCAGAAAGGTAGGAATGGTGTCTAAACTCCTCCCGTTGATGCACATTAGAAATGTGTACTTCGATAACGGGAGTTGTTACTGCCGCTATTGCATCTGCAATAGCGATAGAAGTGTGCGTATAAGCACCTGCATTAAGTACGATACCATCCCACTCAAATCCCACTCTGTGAATCTCGTCGATAATAGCGCCTTCGCTATTTGCTTGAAAGTAGCTTAGATCAACATCTGGAAATTCGTCCTTTAACTCTTCAAAGAACGATACAAAATTCTGATCGCCATAAATGTTTTTTTCCCGGACGCCCAACAAGTTGAGGTTAGGACCGTTTAGTAGTAATATCTTTTTCATAGAGGATGATTGTCAAAATGTTTGATGCTGTAGAGCGTAGGTAATAAAGCTTAAATATCGCCATAGAATGGTCGGAAAGTAGAGCGTAAACCTACGGATATCACACCAGTGCGTATCGATGGCCGATCAGCGATATTTTGCTGACGATGCGTGTAACCGAGTTCAAAACGTAAGTTGTACGTCGGATTGAGTACATAGGAAGCACGCACATCGGCAAAGTATAAATCATTACGAATACCTTGGCCAATGCTGTTTCCATACCAATTAGGGTAATTCTCATATGATTCGAAAATATCTCCACCATAACTGGTACCATCGCCAGGATCTGTACCAAACAAACTATACATGCCCTGTAATGAAAAATGGAATCTTCTCCATGCATAGTTGGCGATACCTACGACCTCTTTGAAATTGGCACCACGAGGATGTGCCAATGGCTCGGCGTTATTACTGTAATTGGAGATCGATACAAAGTGCTGGTAGGTATACGGTCGTGCTAAATTGTACTCTGCCAACAAGCTCAGGTTGCGTACACCAAACATATGATATCCGCGTGCTCCAAACTGTGCCGCCCATTTGTTGTGGATATATCCATTACCCGCAAAAAATTCACTTCCCGTAAATTCACCTAAGAGAAACTGGCTATATAGGGTGATGTTTTCCCAGGTTTTATATTTGGCACTCGCCCCCAAAAACATTTTGTCTGGTGAGGAAGAATTATTGGATTCGATCGGTCGCAAAAAATTAATAGGGATCGCGTAATTCCAATCAAAACCGCGACGACCTGCCTGATTTCTATTAGCCCAGATCACCGCTTGAAAGAAACCGACTGACAAACGATTAGAAATATTATAATCTAAGTATTGGAAAGCGCCCCATTTCTTGCCATCACCAAATTCGGCGCCACTATTCAAAGAATCTATTCTAGCTGTTCTCGGATCATTCATATATGCCCACACCGAGGTGTAACGAACATTACCAATTGTACCGGTTAATCGAAGTTGCGCGTAATTGGAAGAGAAGTCGGATAGAAGTACCGAACGGTAACCATCGCCGATGTGGTTACGATCATAACCTACCGAAGCTTGGAAATAATCGCCAAAAGCGTAGGTGGCATTGGCAGTAGCAAAAAGCCATGATTGCCGCTCTCCATTACTACTTTGCAACACACCTTGACCCGGAACCACTTCATTTGTATTGATATAATCGGTTAAATAGTTTGGAAATACCGCACGATTATCAATCAGATTACCATAAAAAACAAACTTGTCTTTGTATGCGAAACCTGCCTGCACACCAGCAGATCCTAACCAAACATTTCTTCTGTCTGAATTCCTGAGATCAGAACCGATCATCAGATCGGGTATAAAGTCTGCGTAAAAGCGATAGTCCTCTCCGTTGGCTTCTACCAAATGCTCGTTAAATAGTTTTCTGGCAAACCAATTATCTGAATTAGTACGGTTCAAGTTGGTGATAGAGTCGTGTGCAGCAAACAGCCTTTTCTTCAATAACAAAGGCTTGACCGTGGTGAACTCACGACTATCTGCTCCGTAAAGCGTTTCTCCATATTGCTGATAGAGGGAATAGGAATAAGGCAAATAATCTATCTGCGCACGAGCCGGAAGGGCAAATCCTAAACACCCTAACGCTAGGATCAAACCGTGAGAAATCTTCATAACCACGAAATTAGACAAAATTTTTAATGCTGGACGCAATTTTTGTACCTAAATAGCTGCTTATACAGCATTTGCCATTTAAAACCAACAACGACAGAAGGTTTAGATAAGCTAAAACGTTTTTATTAATGTTATTGCACAGAAAATATGTATATTGGAGCTCGCAATAATAAACTAAAAACATCAATAATTATACATTAACATGAAGCGTAGAACCTTTATTCAGAACTCCGCTCTTTTGGGCGCAGGCATGTTAGCCAGCAAGTTTTCACTAGCTGCCGACGGATACGCCAACTTCCCAGTAGTTAGAGTTGCTGAGAAAGACAGACACTTTAAAAGTAAAGTGGTCGAAAATATTATCAAAGAATTTCAAAGCAAGGTGGCCGATAAGGAATTGGGCTGGTTATTTCACAACTGTTTTCCAAACACATTGGATACCACTATCTATGACGAATCTACTGCCACTCAAAAATTGACCTATGTCATTACGGGCGACATCGATGCGATGTGGTTGCGCGATAGTAGTGCACAAGTGTGGCCGTATTTGCCATTTATGAAAAAGGATAAAAACCTTCAAAACTTGATCGTTGGACTAATCAACAAACAAGCAAAATGTATCAATATTGATCCATATGCTAATGCATTCTACAACGATCCAACCAAAGAAGGCGAATGGTTTTCAGATCATACCGAGATGAAAGCGGGTATTCATGAGCGCAAATGGGAAATCGATTCTTTGTGTTATCCAATCCGTCTAGCTCACGCTTATTGGGAAGAGACTAAAGATACTTCTCCATTTGATGCAGAATGGGTACAAGCGCAAGAGAACGTTTACAAAACTTTCGTGGAGCAACAGCGTAAAGAAAGCTTAGGGCCATACAACTTCATGCGTACGACACCGCGTGGTACAGATACGTTGCAAGTAGATGGCTGGGGATATCCAGTGAAGCCTGTTGGCTTAATCTGCTCTAGCTTCCGCCCTTCGGATGACTGTACGATGTTACCATTTTTGATTCCTTCGAACCTATTTGCCATCGTTAGTTTGAGACAATCGGCTGAGATTTTGAGAAAGGTCAAAAACAACACCGATTTAGCGCAAAAAATGGAAGCTTTGGCGAACGAGGTCGAGCAAGCTGTCAACCAATATGGTATCATCGACCACCCGACCCACGGACGTGTTTATGCCTTTGAAGTGGATGGTTACGGTAGTTATATGATGATGGATGATGCGAATGTTCCTAGCTTATTATCGTTACCTTACTTAGGTGCAGTAGATAAAAATGATGAAGTTTACCAGCGCACGCGCAAATTCATCCTTTCAGAAGAAAATCCGTTCTTCTTCAAAGGAACAGCTGCTGAAGGTGTTGGTGGTCCGCATATTGGACGTGATATGATCTGGCCAATGGCAATCATTATGCGGGCAATGACTTCTTCAGACGATGAAGAGATCAGAACATGTATCCAAACCTTGAAGAAAACACATGGTGATACTGGTTTTATGCACGAATCATTCCACAAGGATGATCCGAAGAACTTTACCCGCCATTGGTTCGCTTGGACAAATACATTATTCGGTGAATTGCTCTGGAAAACATACCAAGAGAAACCAAGCTTATTGGTGTAATTGATCGATATATCACAAAAAAGCCATCCCAAAAGGATGGCTTTTTTTATTAGAAGATGGCGTCGATTGTTAACGATACATTCCAAGATATTTATGGAAATACTTCGAAAACTTTATAGCCATAAAATAAAAAGTCCTGATAAGAATACACCTATCAGGACTTGCCTTAATTATTCTTTGTTTAGCTTGAGGAGGACATTACCCCTCTAGCTTTAATGATTACAACTTACGCTTAACTTCTACTTGTTCGTAAGCTTCTACAATATCTCCTTGCTGGATATCGTTGAAGCGATCAATGTTAAGACCACACTCGTAACCGAATGTTACTTCTTTCACATCGTCTTTAAAGCGTTTCAAGGAAGCTAATTTACCGGTATGTATTACTACACCATCACGGATCACGCGGATATCATTATTCCTGTTGATCTTACCTTCCAAGACCATACATCCGGCGATAGTTCCGACTTTAGAGATTTTAAAGGTTTCGCGGATCTCCACGTTAGCCACGATTTTCTCTTCAAATTTCGGTGCCAACATGCCTTCCATCGCAGACTTGATCTCATCGATCGCATCGTAGATGATGGAGTACAAACGGATATCGATCTGCTCTTGCTCTGCCAATCTACGAGATCCTTGTGTAGGACGTACTTGGAAACCGATGATGATCGCATCTGATGCAGAAGCTAATAATACATCTGACTCAGAAATTGCTCCAACCGATTTGTGAATGATATTCACTTGGATCTCGTCGGTAGAGAGTTTCAATAATGAATCGGATAGTGCCTCAATAGATCCATCCACATCACCTTTCACGATCAAGTTAAGCTCCTTGAAGTTACCGATAGCCAAACGACGACCGATCTCATCCAAGGTAATGTGCTTAGTAGCACGCATTCCTTGCTCACGTTGCAATTGTAGACGTTTGTTAGCTACCTGTCTTGCCTCTGGCTCACTTTCCATGGCGTAGAATTTATCTCCCGCTGTCGGTGCGCCACCCATACCCAAGATTTGTACTGGTGTAGCCGGACCGGCTTCTTTCACACGCTCACCACGCTCGTTGGTCAAAGCTTTCACTTTACCTGAGTGTGAACCTGCTAAGATCGCATCTCCGACACGCAAGGTACCACCTTGGATCAATACGGTAGTCACGATACCGCGACCTTTATCTAGAGCAGCTTCAATGACAGAACCTACAGCACGTTTCTTAGGATCGGCTTTCAGGTCTAACAATTCTGCTTCTAATAATACTTTCTCTAACAATAACTCGACGTTATCACCTGTTTTTGCAGAGATCTCTTGAGCTTGGTATTTACCACCCCACTCCTCGACCAAAATATTCATCGCAGAAAGTTGTTCACGAATTCTATCTGGGTTCGATCCCGCTTTATCGACTTTCGTGAAGGCGAATACAATTGGCACTCCAGCAGCTTGCGCGTGGTTGATGGCCTCTTTGGTTTGCGGCATTACGGCATCATCCGCCGCAATCACGATGATAACAATATCCGTTACTTTGGCACCACGTGCACGCATCGCCGTAAAGGCTTCGTGACCCGGTGTATCTAGGAACGTGATCTGACGACCGTCTTCTAATTTCACAGCATATGCACCGATGTGCTGCGTAATACCTCCGGCTTCTCCGCCTGTCACGTTAGCCTTACGGATAAAATCTAATAAGGAAGTTTTACCGTGATCCACGTGTCCCATCACCGTTACGATAGGTGCTCTAGGAATTAGGTTTTCTTCGGTATCAGCTACTTCAAGATCAGCTACTTCTTCGTCTTCTGGTTTAATGAACTCGATTTCGTAACCAAATTCGTCTGCTACAATCGTGAGTGTTTCGGCATCCAAACGTTGGTTGATGGATACGAACATGCCTAAGCTCATACAAGTTGAGATAACCTGTGTTACCGACACATCCATCAAGTTCGCCAATTCATTTGCGGTAACAAATTCCGTTACACGTAAAATTCTTGATTGTGCTTCTTGCTCCATTGCTGCCTCTTCTGCAGATAGGGCAACATCATCCCGTTTTTGACGACGTAGTTTAGCACGCTGTGCAAACTTACCTGATTTACCCGCTCCACTCAAGCGAGCCAATGTCGCTTTGATTTGATCTTGGATATCTTTTTCAGTAGGTTCCTCTTTTGGAGTAGCTGGTCCTGTACCTCTTCCACGATTATCATGGCGACCTCTGTTGCCTGGGTGATTACGATCTCCCGGTCTTCCTGGCCCACCTGTTCTGTTACGATCATTCGGACCGCCTCCTGGACGATTTTGCTGATCGCCAGTAGCTCCAGATGTTGTTTGTCCCGGTTTATTTGGCGTACTAGTACGCTTGCGCTTCCGTCTGCTGTCGTTATTAGCGGCATCGGATGAAGAAGCAACAGGTTTATTCGATTTGAATACAGGAAGATCAATCTTGCCGATTACTTTCGGCCCTGATAAAGTGGTAGATCTGGCACGAATGACATCGTTGCTAGCTTCTGGGGCTTTCGCAGGAGCTGGAGTTTCCTCCTTTTTCTCTGCTGCAGGCGCTTTAGCTACTTCCGCAGGTTTTTCCTCTGTCTTTTTGTCCTCAGCTACTACAGCTGCTGGCTTTTCTACTGGTTTCTGTTCCACTTTAGGTTCAGGGGCTGTTTCTTGTTTCGGAGTTTCTGCTTGAGGTTTTTCCGCTACTGGCTCTTCCTTCTTCACCTCTGCTACCACTGGTGGCGTCACCACAGGCTCAGCCTTAGGTTCTTCTTTAGCCGGCTGTTCGGTTTTTGGCGCTGGTTTACCTCTCTTAAGGCTGTCCAAATCGATTTTACCGACCACTTTCAGTGGACTTTTTTCTTCCTGAATTTGTTCTTGCTGTTGTTCTGTTACGGGCTCTGTAGGCGCCTGCTTCGCAGCTGGTTCCTGACTAGCTTCCGCATTGCTTTCGCGGTTATCAGTAGCGTCGACAGTAGTTTCAGGTTGATTGGCAACAGGAGCTTCGTCACGACGAATCTTTCCGATTACAATTTGTTTTGCCTCGTCTTTTACTATTTTATCTCCCTGAAACTCTTTCAAAAGAACCGCATACATATCTGGTCCCAGCTTCGTATTTGGCTTCGACTCTACGTCAAACCCTTTCTTCACCAAGAAGTCTACGGCTGTCCCGATTCCTATGTTTAGTTCTTTTGCTGCTTTCAGCAAATTAATGCTCTTACCTTCTGTCATCTAACTTATACTCGCTATAAAATATGATACTACAAAAATATGTTTTTTTTACACCTATTTAACATTTTAATGAAAAATAGTCTTGCCGTTTTTGCTGTGCATATTATTCAAATTCTGCTTGCAGAATGCGCACAATCTCTTGGATAGTATCTTCCTCCAAGTCGGTACGGCGTACCAATTCTTCTTGAGACAGTGACAATACTGATTTGGCAGTATCTAGACCAACGCGTTTCAATTCGTCAATGATCCAGCTATCGATCTCATCTGAGAATTCTTCGATATCCACATCCTCATCAATTTCATCATTCTCTCTATATACATCAATCTCGTAGCCAGTCAACTTACCGGCCAACTTAATGTTGTGACCACCACGACCAATCGCTAACGATACTTGATCTGGTTTCAAATACACGGCTGCTGTCGAATCCTCATCGCTCAATTTAATAGAGCTGATGCGTGCTGGACTCAATGCACGAGTGATGTATAGTGAACTATTGGTGGTGAAGTTAATCACGTCAATATTCTCATTGCGCAACTCGCGAACGATACCATGAATACGTGAACCTTTCATACCCACACAAGCACCTACTGGATCAATACGATCATCGTAAGATTCTACGGCTACTTTGGCGCGTTCTCCTGGCTCACGAACGATTTTCTTAATGGTAATCAATCCATCAAAAATCTCTGGAACTTCCAATTCAAATAAACGTTGCAAGAATTCTGGTGCAGTACGAGAGATAATAATCTTTGGATTATTATTCATCATATCTACTTTATGTACAACCGCACGCACGTTATCTCCTTTTTTGAAATAATCAGCAGGGATTTGCTCGGTTTTTGGCATGATCAACTCATTGCCATCCTCATCCAGCACCAAGATTTCTTTTTTCCAGATTTGGTATACCTCGCCAATCACTAGCTCGCCTTCTCGATCTTTGTATTTCTTGAATACTTCGTCTTTCTCCAGCTCCAATACTTTCGAAACCAACGTTTGGCGCGCAGCTAAAATAGCTCTACGACCAAAGCTCTCTAGCGTGATTTGCTCGATATAATCGTCTCCAACTTCTAAATCAGGATCGTAAGTATGTGCTTCTTTCAACTCGATCTCCAGATCATCATCTTCCGAGAAACCATCATCCATTACCGTACGGGTACGCCAGATCTCTAAATCTCCATTATCAGGATTGACAATAACATCGACATTTTCGTCGGTGCCAAAGCGTTTACGAATCATACTACGGAATACTTCTTCCAACACGGTAATCACCGTCGGACGATCTATATTCTTGAAATCTTTAAACTCCTGAAACGAGTCAATTAAATTAATATCGCTGCTCATTTTTATTTAAATGAAATTAACACCTTAGTCTCCTTTATATCTGTAAAAGGAATTTCACGCTCTTCTTCACGCGCTTTCTTTCCTTTTTCTTTTACTTTTTCTGTTAGCTGCACAACCGTGTCGGAGGCTGCTAATAATGTCCCTTCTCGTTTGGTACCGTCTTGCAAAGTAATTTTTACTTGGCGACCTACATTTTTGTGGTATTGGCGCAACAACTCCAAAGGATAATCAATACCTGGAGAAGACACTTCCAATCGATACGCTTGATCGAGCACGTTTTCTTCCTCCAAATGATACCCTACATGGCGGCTAATCTGCGCGCAATCTTCGATCGGCAAACCTTGATCTCCATCTACTAAGATAGACAAAACACCATTGCTTTGCATTTTAATGCGAACAATAAATAAGTCTTCCCGATCGGCGATTTTTTCCTCTACCAGCTCTCGTACCCGTTGCTCTACCTGCATAAATGATTCCAGATTTGAATTAAAAAAAGGGGGCAAATAGTGCCCCCTTCCTCTCAGATGTACAAAGATACAAATATTATTGAAATAACAAACTACTGCTATAAAGATTAGTTAAGGTGCTTACCAAAGAAGCCCATCATCGCTTTATAGAACTGTATCTGATTTTCTTCTTTACCAAAACCGTGTCCTTCATCGTACTTCACCATATAAGGAACGTCTACCCCTTTCTCGCGCAAAGCTTTTACGATCTGATCTGCCTCGGCAATCTTCACACGAGGATCATTTGCTCCTTGCACGACAAACAAAGGTGCTTGAATCTTTTCGATATGGAAAATAGGAGAAACCTCTGTCGCAATCGCAGCTTCCTGCTCATCATCTAAGTCGTACCAGATTTCGTACAACATCTCTTTATACGGCTTCCAATATTCTGGAATGGAGCTCATCAAGGTGAAGATATTGGATACACCGACGTAATCTACACCTGCTTTATACAATTCTGGCGTTTTGGTCAGACCACGCAATACCGCATAACCACCATGACTACCGCCATAGATCGCGATATTATCTTTGTCGACCCAACCTTGCTCAATCGCATATTGAATGCCATCTTCTACATCGTCCATGGCTTTACGCCCAACTTGCTTAAATCCGGCACGTAAAAACTCTTTACCATAACCGCCAGATACGCGGAAATTCACCTGCAATGTGGCATATCCACGACTCGCAAACAATTGCGTTTCTGGGTTGAAACCCCAGCTATCGCGCACGCCTTGTGGCCCACCATGCGGATTCACAATTAAAGGCACTTTTTTTCCTTCAACCGCCGCTTTTGGAAGTGTGATATAACCGTGAATGGTCAGTCCATCTCTCGAAGTGAATTGAATAGGGCGAACTTCTGCCATATCTGCTTCCTTCAATTGCGGCATTAAGTCGACCAATAACGTTGCTTTTCCGGAAGCGGTATCGTAGTGATAATATTTGCCGTACAACTTATCGCTCTGCACAATAATCAGCAATTGATCCTCTTCATCCGTTTTTCCTACTACTCTAAATTCGTAACCCGGAAACTGTTTTCCCAGATTCGCATAGATCTTCGTAAACGTAGCACTGATTGGTTTGATCTCTACCTTTTCTCCTTCAAAACCTACGTAATCTACTTCCCAATTACGCTTTCTGGATAGAGAAATTAGATCGGCGTCGAATTGATCGTGTGCAAATATTTCTCGAATCTCTTCATTCTTCTTCAAATCGTACAGGACAATACGTGCCCGATCAGAAGTGAGATTGGTAATTGCATAGGCTTCATCTTTGTTTTCTGAGGCGTAATTGAACGATACAATACTGAACGAATCATCCCATCTGCCCGTATGTTTCTTCACGAAATCATCTGTGCCAGCAGCTTTATAATAATACTCCGTTTGTGTGCCGTTGAGCATCTTCGCATAGCCGCGCAACACCCCTTCTTTATCAAAATCATAGCCGACGATCGCATTAGCAGGATCTTCATTGGTAAATAGCTTTTCTAGATCACCCGTATTGATATTGACTTTATAAGGTTCAAAAACTTGTTTGTTATCCTTATTCATCTGCACGATGATGAAGTCTTTCTGCTCTTTCAGCATATTGAGAATGCTGGCTTGTACGCCTTCAAATGGGGTTAGATCTATTCCGTTGCTCCCATCGATATTGATCGCAAATAAGTGATAGTTTTCGTTACCTCCTTCATCCATCACATAAATTAATCGATTATCATTTATCCAGCCCGTACCGCGAATAAGCTCATCTTTCTCTTCGATCGCACGCACCACATTACCCGTAGCGACCTCTTTGATCATCACATGACGCTTATTATTTTCGTCTTTCTCGCGGTACAATAGGTATTTACCGTTTGGAGACAACTGGAATCCCGACATAATGGGCTTCGCAAAGTAATCTTTTACTTGATACGCGAAATCGCCTTGATCTAAAGCGATTAAGGCATCGATCTCTTCAGGACTAGAAACTAGCGACGGATCTCCGGGTTTGGTAATCGTCGTTTTTTCCAAAACTAAAGGCATTTCCATGCCTCCTTGCGAGAATGTTCCGGTGATTTCCCCACCTTCCAAAGTGCCCACATACTTCATCCCAGCTTGTTCTAAAGCTACTGATAAGGTATTGTTTTCGAATGTGGCTGGGGATAATGGCAATCCGCTTGCCCCTTGCATCGGAATGTCTAACGTGGCAGCAATGCCATCTGGTGTTTCCGTAATATGGAAGATAAGCTCAAGGCTGGTGCCTTGAATATCTAACTTCCCTTTCCAATCACCGGCAACTTGCGCAAAAGTATGACTCATTCCCAAAAGTACTAATACTAGTGTAAATAGATTTCTTTTCATAGATAAAAATGGCTTTTCCCAAAATTAGTAGCTTTAAAAAGCTTTTTGTTACACCTAATTACAATAAAACTTTTTCACATAGGCGCGGTTTTAATTAAATAGAAAAGTGCCATTATGATGAAGCAATTAACAACCTTATCTTCCTTACTGTTTAGCACAGCCATTATAATCTACAGTTGCCAAAGTATGGAACAGCGTCGCGAAAATCAGGATCAGGACAGTACCACGATGATGACGGAAAAGCATTCCGAAACGGTGCTTACGGACATACCGTTCGCCATCGCGCAGAATTATTTTGTACAAAATGATGCGCAGCTACCTGAAGACCCTAAAATCACCACACAGTCAGATTTTGACTCTATTTTTGGCAATGCCACATTGATGGGCGAAGATGGAAAATCGACTCCAATAGATTTTGAGCAACAATTTGTAATTGCTGTCGTATTGGATCAATCTGAATTTGCAACGAAGATCGAGCCGATGGATCTAAGAAAATTAGATTCGGAAAAAATCCAATTTCGTTACACGGTCACCGTTGGCGAACGCCAACCCTATATATCGCAATCGGCATTGATCTTGGTAGTAGACAAGAAACATGAAGCTACCGTCGTGCTGAAAAGAGAAGATTAAGCTTAAATGTGAAGCCTGAATCTTGAAAGGAACTATCCGGCTTCGCAGGTAATAACCGATGGTTATCCGCCACATCATGTGGTATTAGTTATCATACCAAATCCTTAACTTTACCGCATGAAAACAGCTATTTTACTCTTATTAGCACTCCTGATCTCTTCAAAAAATTTTGCACAAGAAATCCCTGCCGCATACGCCGTTTCTGAAGGTTTTAATTTCTGGAATCTTCAAGAAGGAGCCACTGCTTATGTGATTGCAGATGAGGCCTACATCAGAGAGTATCCAAGTACAAGTGCTAGATTGTTGGATTCTGTCGTATTAGGAACAGTCGTCAAAATTATCAGCATTGGCTACAACGACAATATAATAAGAGGTTTTTATGCGCCTTGGCATCAGATTTCGTATCAGAAAAATAATGAAACCAAAACGGGTTTCATATGGCTAGGCCTATTAGCGCTAAGCAGACATGTCGATAGCGAAGGCACTCAGTATCTTTTCGGATTCGACCGATTTATAACAGCAGGTGATGATACTTCTGATTATTACCGATGTGATCTAAAACTTCTAGATAAAAAAGGGCAGTTAATTCAGAAGTATAATTTTCATTACGACTACTTGGATCAAGGCTATTTTAGTAGCGAACTTTTGCCAAACATGGGCTTAAAAGGATTGAAAAACATCCTAAAAGTCGAATTCTCCGGTGAAGCTTGCGGTATACCTACCGAATACTATTATGTAGGTTGGAACGGAAATGATTTTATCGATTTGCCAAAACATTACACCGTTAGTGATGCAGGAATATTTTATCACGAAGAAACGATGCTATTTCCTTCTCAACACAAAAAGGGCAACAACCTTGTATTTAAAATGATTGAAGAAGGCGTAGCGGAAGACACTGATCTGGAAGATGCGGAGATGACCATCACCAAAAGACAAGAAACGTATGTCTGGGACGGAAAAGTCTTATCGCAAGTGGTGGAGATGAAATAAATAGAAACTTCATTACCTAATAAAATATCGAAACGGCTCCGATTACGTTAAGCAATCGGAGCCGTTTCGATTTCAAAACAGGTAATCGTTTAAGATTACTCTGCCACATTCGGCGGAATCAGTTTATAAATTACCGGCGTCACGACACGTGATAGTAGAGTCGAACTAATCAATCCGCCAATCATCACAATTGCCAAAGGCGAAATAAGTGGGTTGGACGACCAAGCGATCGGCAACAAACCTCCTATAGCCGTCAAGGAAGTCAAGATAATTGGTAAGAAACGAATTTCACCTGCTTTTTCAATAGCTTCATTCAAAGGCATTCCTTCGCGACGTAGTTGATTGGTAAAATCTACCAGCAAAATCGTATTCTTCACCTCTATCCCGGCTAATGCAACTATTCCTATGGTCGCTACAAAAGACAGCGTATTCCCAGTCATTAGCAACGCTAAAACAGCCCCCACAATACCCAACGGTATCACAGAAAGCACAATCAGCGTACTTTTGAACGTTTTGAACTCCAAGACTAATACCGCGATAAACATAAAGACCGTGATAATAATAATCGTGGAAAATCCTCCAAAGGCCGCTTCCCGACTCTCTACTTCACCTCCCATAGAATAGCTGTAGCCATCTGGAAAATCAAAGTTATCCATTTGTTGAATCACCGACGTGATCACTTCGTCATTGCCATAGCCTTTTTGCACGAAGGAGTTGACGGAAACCGTGCGCTCTTTATTACGGTGAAAAATACTTGACGGCGACGACTCTAATTCGAAGCTAGCCAGTTGGTACAATGGAATGGATTGCCCTTCTATATTCTGCACAAAGATGCCTTCCAACGTATTCAAATCAGCATATTCGCCACGCGGAACGGTGACCAGTACTTCGTAATCATTATCGTCGGAGTTCGGATCAGAAAATGTTCCTGCGGAATATCCGGCAAGCGCTACACGTACCGTTTGATCAATCGTGCTGCTCGGCACGCCAAAAGCCATAGCCTTTTCGCGATTCACGCGCACCCGAATATCAGATTTATTGCTTTTGATCGGATTGTTGACATATTCTGTACCGGCTGTCTTTTTCAGCAACGTCTCTACCGAAGCAGCTAAACGTTGGAGCGTATCCAAGTTCTCTCCTTCAATACGAACTTCGACCGGAGATATTACCGGAACACCTTGCTCAAAATCACGCACTTCTACCTTGGCACCTAGGTAGGGCGACCAACGTTTGCGTAACTCTTCGATCAGTGCGATCTTCTCTTTTGATTTGACATCATCGTGCAATTGCACAAAAATCTCCGCGTAAGCAGGATTCTCATTGGCTTGCTGCATATTATAATATACGCGTGGATTGCCTTTACCTACGTTACTAGTGTAGTATTTTACATCCGCTATTTGGCTGAGCTCCTGCTCTATTTGCCGCGTGATGCTGTCCGTTGTCACCACGTTTGCTTGTTGAGAAGCAGTGACATGCACCATAAATTGCGGCTTTTCTGATGGCGGGAATAAACTAAAACCAACCACAGGAATAAGCGCTAATGAAGCCACAAACACAACGACAGCCACCACAGTGGTGATGATAGGATGTTTCAACGCTTTATCCAACAGTTTACCGTAGGTCTGATGGATTCCTTTTTGCATGGTGCGGAGAATGATATTTCCACCCTCATGCTCATGTGGCTTCAACAGCTTACTTGCTAGGAATGGCACAACCAATAGCGCTACCAACATGGAGCCGATCACAGATGCGATGACGGCCGTCGGCATACTGCGAATAAATTCGCCTGCCATCTCCGGCATAAACATCAATGGCATAAAGGCAATTACTAAGGTAACCGTACAACCGACCACTGCTAAGGCAATTTGTTGTGTACCTTTTATAGCCGCCTCTAAACGCGAATAACCATCGCGCATCCAACGCTCAATATTTTCGACCACGACAATACTATCATCCACTACCAAACCGAGCGCTACCACAAAACCGACGATGCTTAACTGATTGAGTGAATAACCAGCAATATTCATCGTAATCAGACCCAAACCCAGCGATAATGGAATCGCGATCATCACCACGAGCGAAGCACGTGTACCTAATGGTAATAATGTGATCAAAACTAGCGTAATCGCAATTAAGAAATCGATGCCTAATCCACTAAGACGTTGATTGACGTTGTTCCCTTGATCAAAAGATAAAATTAGATCCACATTATCTGGAAGCTTTTCTTTAAAGCTTGCAAGTACTTGGGTGTAGGCTTCCTGTGTTTTTGCAATATTCTCCCCTTCTTTTTGCGCCGCATTAATTAGCACGCATTGGTATCCATTCAGCCGTGTAATGTGGGTGTTAGGACCAAAACTTGGATATACATCGGCAATATCTTCCAAAAAAACATTTCGGCCTTCGGCACTTGCTACCACGGTACGACGAATTTGATTAACATCTTGATAGCTTCCACTGGTGGTGACGCTGAAATGCCGTGTTCCTGCATCCAAACTTCCGCCAGGGATATTTTGAGTTTCGCTGCGTACAATCTGCAAGACCCGATCCATCGGGATCTTCTGCTCGCGCATTTTATCCATATGCAGATCTACACGTACTTGCTGCGGCGGCATACCAGATATATTCACATCTTTCAGTGCTTTTACTTTTTCCAACTCCGACTTTAGGTCTTCAGAAAGTCGTTTCATGGTAGTTCTTGAAGCATTTTCAGACACCAATGCTGCTTGAATAACGCTTACATTATTCGGATCTACCTTGAGCACCTGCATGCTATAGATGTTTTCGGGCAATTCACTGCGTGCAGCATTCAACTCCCGCACCATTTCTTGGTATTTGCTTTCGTAGTCCGTTTTGAATTCGTATTCCACAAAGATGAAAGCCAAACCATTATTGATCGTGGTCTTGATCGTCTTGATATTGTCTAATCCATAAAAGCGGGACTCCAATGGTTTCACCACGAGGTTTTCCATATCTTTTGGACTGGTTCCGGGATACACCACCACGACGGGAAAGTTGGAAGCTTTCATTTCTGGATCTTCCGCACGCGGCATAGTGAGCAAGGTGCTAATGGCAACGACCATAATCATCACCACCATGATCATGGTAAATTGATAATTCTTGATTGGATATTTTATAAGGCTCATAGCGATAGTTTCTAAAATATTATGGTTTTACGCGTATGAATGATCCTTCAGTGAGGTAAGGACTTCCGGCAACGATTACACCTTGCACATTTTCCAATCCTGATATAATGGTAACGGATTGCTGACCAATCTCGCCCAATTGCACAGCTTGCTTGGTCGCCGTCTTGCCATCTTTTGTCACGTAAACATAAGCCTGCTTACCGTTGGCGTCCACTAATGCTTCGTACGGGATTTCCCAACTATTTTGGCGAGCTGCTATGCTATTAGATTGTGCGACGGAAATACGTGATTTACCAAAAACGCCTGCGGCTAGTTTGCCATTGAAAGGAGATTTCACATCAAGATAAATAGCAAAAGTCCCAGATTTTGGATCCATCGCTTCGAGTTTATTAGATACTACCGCTTGCAATTTCTGCCCGGGAAGCGCATCGGTTTCAATTTCGGCTGTATCGCCTTTTTGGATTCTCGCCCATTGACTATCGCTCACGCCCACTTTCAACATCCACTTATGCGTACCGGCGCCGTTTACTTGCAAAACTGGCGTTCCAGGGCCAACTACTTGCCCTTGATTGGCCAAGCGAGCTAGCACGAATCCCGAAAATGGTGCGATAATGTGCAATTGTTGTTGATTATATTGCACGGATTCTATATCGCGCTTGGCCAATTCCCAAGCGGATCGTGCATTTTGCAATTGCTCCAAGGTAGCTACACTATCGCGATACAATTTTTGTGCGCGCTGATAATCGCGCTCCGCTTTCTCCAATCCCACATTGGCTTGCCCGACTTTTGCATCTATTTCTGTGGCTTGCACAGAAGCCAATCGCTGACCTTTGCGAATGGGATCACCTTCTTTCACATAAATCTGCTGAATAACGCCACCATTTTTAAAACCCAAAACGGTTTCATCATCTGTGGTAAATACGCCTGTTGCTTCGATAGTTTCTTCGCCATCGAGTTGTTGCAGCGATAATAATGTGACCGGAATGGTATCTTCTACCGAAATGGCCTCTTCTCGTTGCGCGTGACCACAAGAGGATAGTAGGGCGATTGTGATCAGGTATAAATTGATATTGGATATTTTCATGATAGGGTTTAATCTAAGGTATAACTTGCTGTTTCTCGTTCTAATTTGGCTACCGCGATCATCCACTTGTACAAAGCAAGATTTTCGGCCAATTGGGCATTTGTATATTGCGAACGCGCATCAATGGTTTCAATGTAGGTATTGACACCTTCGTTGAATCCGCGTTGGATTAGTCGTTGATAAGTTCCGGCAGCCTCTAGTTGCTTTTTCGCATTTTGATAATTCCGAATCGTGCTGGTCACCTCATTATTCGCTACTCGCGCTGAAGTTTCTAGCTGCTGTTGCACACGAAGGCGCTGCTGTTGTGCTTCTGCCACGGCCACTTGACTTTCGCGAATTTTCAACTTGTTGCGACCGCCTTCAAAAATGGGTACCGTGAGCTGCGCACCGATCATCACATATTGCGATTCCCGATTGAAGCGCATGTTTTCTGCCTGCGATCCCACATCAACAAATGCGTTTAACTTGGGCACAAACACTTGTTTGTTCATCTTCACCATCGTTTCCTGCACATTGATCTGATTGCTCAAGGCCTCCAACTCCTCTCTACCTTCTACTTGCAACTCACCTCGTTGCTGTGTTAGATTTTGTACTTTCGTGGGTTGCTGTTGGATAGGCTCTTCCGCATCTCTATTAAGTAGCATATTAAAATAATAGCGTGCATTGGCCACTTGCTGCTCTGCTTCGACCAATTTGGCTTCTCCTTGCGCAATTTCCGCATCGGCACGTACTACATACGCCGGCAATCCACTACCTGCTTCTAGCAACTTTTCATTCACGCGCTTTCCTTCTTTGGCGAGATCAAGCGCATTCTGGTATACCTTCACACCATCTTCCGCACTCCAATAATTGTAATAAGCGATCTTAATATCACGAACGAGTTCTCTTTGATAAATCTCCACTTCATGTTCGCGCATTTGCACTGCCTGTTCGTTCATGTGCTTATTGTGCTTGATATCGGTATTGATGATCGGCATACCCGCACGAATACGCGCATCGTAATAGTTTCGCGGCAGAAAATTAATGCGTTCATTGTTGATAAGTGGAAACGCTTGCGACTGTGTCAGTTGATTCAGCGTCTGATAAACCGGATTGAGCAAATCTCCGACAGGAAGTTCGATCATACGACCACCATTGGCGGTAGAATACACCGCATCGAAGGAAACAGTAGGTAAATACATGCTTCGTGCGATATCCAGATTGACCATGGCCTTATCCAAGGATAGGTTCTTCTCGGCAATCGTCAAGTTATTCTTCAACCCCACCGCGATATAGTCATCTAAAATGCTTTGCGCACTAGCCGAGTGAGAGCATAAGCTAGTGGCTAATACACAGATGATCAGAAATCTTGTTCTCATAGTTAACAGTGTTTATATTCTTATTTTATTCTCTCCAACATACTGACGTATAATTGAAAAGTACGCTCTAAAAATTCCGCCTCCAACGCTTCGGAAAACAGTAAATTATTGAGCTGTTTCAGATGGCCAGACAAAAACAAGGAAGCCATTCCATGCACCGTACTCCACGCTTGTAAAGAAAGCGTTTGCACATCCATTCCTTTAAAAAAACCTTCCTGCTGACAATCTTTAATCGTCGCAATCAGCATTTCAAAAACACGATCTCCTTCTTCCCAATAGTCCTCACCGCCATGATCATCTAAGAATTGCATCGGTTCTTTCATCATAAACATAAGTTCATAATATCCTGGCTCGGTTACCGCAAACGACAAATATGCTTTTCCGATGGCCTTTAAGCGTTCGAAAGCGTGATCTACATGCATCAACACCTCCATCCTAGTACGCAACAACGAACAACCTTCTAAATGCAAAGCGTACACGATATCACGTTTGTCTTTATAATACAAGTAAATGGTCGTGGGACTGATATCTACTTCCTTAGCAATCTTACGAATTGAGGTTGCTTCAATTCCTTCTTCGACAAACAACTTCTTCGCCGCAGCTAATATCTTGCTACGCGAATCCTCTTTATGTTTCAGTTTTTTTTCTTGCACACTCATAACGTTGCAAATATACTTAACACTGTTAATAATTTTAAAATTTTTAACAACCTGACGATCGTATGACGATGAGAAATACGGAAATTTAGGCAGACTCTAGTAAGCGAATAAGACATTTTGTCTCTTAAAACTCAACATAACCGACATAATTTCAGCAAGTTAACCTTGTGATTGACTAGGCATACGATTTGATGAAGCATCAGTATAAAAAACGACACAGCTATGAATTTTAACAACTATACTATTAAAGCTCAGGAAGCCATCCAGAAGGCCTCTGAGATTGCTGGTGGAAATCAGCAGCAGGCCATTGAGCCAGCACATATATTAAAGGGGTTAATGACGGTAGATGAAAATGTAATCAGTCATTTACTCAAAAAACTACAAGTAAATATCAATCATACGACTGCTGAGCTAGATCAGTACATTGCTGCTTTACCAAAAGTCTCTGGAAGCAATATTTATCTGAGCAACAGTAGCAATACGGTGTTGCAAAAAGCTCAAACTTATTTAAAGGAGTTTGGTGACGAGTTTATCTCAGTAGAGCATCTGCTGCTAGCTTTATTGAGCAGCAACGACAAGGCAGCTACTTTATTGAAGGATCAAGGCGCAACTGAGAAAGATTTGAAATTGGCAATTAAGGAACTTCGCGGCAATAATCGGGTAACCGATCAAAATGCCGAAGCCACCTACAATGCCTTGGGCAAATACGCGCGCAACTTGAATGAATATGCAGAATCGGGTAAACTAGATCCGGTCATTGGACGTGATGAGGAGATTCGTCGCGTGATGCAAATCCTATCACGCCGCACAAAGAATAATCCTATCTTGGTGGGTGAACCGGGCGTCGGTAAGACGGCTATTGCCGAAGGTATTGCACATCGAATCATCAAAGGTGATGTCCCTGAAAACCTCAAGTCAAAAACAGTCTTTTCGCTAGATATGGGCGCCTTGATTGCGGGAGCAAAATACAAAGGCGAATTTGAAGAACGATTAAAAGCGGTAGTGAAAGAAGTTTCGGACAGCGACGGCGAAATTATCTTATTCATCGATGAGATCCACACTTTGGTCGGAGCAGGTGGTGGCGAAGGCGCTATGGATGCAGCAAATATCTTGAAGCCTGCTTTAGCACGTGGAGAGCTACGTGCGATTGGAGCAACCACTTTAAATGAGTTTCAAAAATTCTTTGAGAAGGACAAAGCCCTAGAAAGACGTTTCCAAAAAGTAATGGTCGACGAACCGGATACGCAGGATGCGATATCAATTCTTCGTGGATTGAAAGAACGCTACGAAACGCACCATAAGGTGCGCATCTTGGACGAATCGATTATTGCGGCCGTAGAGCTTTCTCAGCGCTATATTACGGATCGTTTCTTGCCAGATAAGGCGATTGATTTGGTCGACGAGGCCGCATCTAAGTTACGCTTAGAAATGGATTCGGTACCTGAAGTGGTGGATGAATTGAACCGTCGCATCATGCAGTTGGAGATTGAGCGCGAGGCCATTAAACGGGAACAGGATTCGCGCAAAGTCGATGAGCTTTCGGAAAGTATTGCCAACTTATCCAACGAGCGTGACTCGCTGAAAGCAGCTTGGCAGTCGGAAAAGGATTTAGTTGATCGGGTGAATCAGGAGATTCAATATATCGAAGATTACAAACTAGAAGCAGAACAGGCCGAACGCGCGGGTGATTACGGTAAGGTGGCAGAATTACGTTACGGTAAAATCAAAGAGGCACAGGATAATACCGAGAAGCTTAAGCTGGAATTGGCTGAAAAGCAACAAAACAGCCGCATGTTGAAAGAGGAAGTTACTTCGGAAGATATTGCTGATGTGGTATCTCGCTGGACAGGTATTCCGGTGAACAAAATGGTGCAATCCGAGCGCGAGAAATTGCTCAACTTGGAAGAAGAATTGCATAAACGCGTCGCTGGACAGGAGGAAGCTATCGAAGCGATTTCAGATGCCATTCGTCGTTCTAGAGCCGGGTTAAGTGATGCCAAGCGGCCAATTGGTTCTTTTATATTTCTGGGAACTACCGGTGTGGGTAAAACGGAATTAGCGAAATCTTTGGCAGAATTTCTATTCGATGATGAACAAGCGTTGGTACGCATCGATATGTCTGAATACCAAGAAAGGCATGCTGTTTCGAGATTGATCGGAGCGCCTCCGGGATACGTTGGTTACGAAGAAGGCGGTCAGTTAACGGAAGCCGTTCGTCGTCGTCCGTACTCGGTTGTATTATTGGATGAGATTGAAAAAGCGCATCCAGATGTATTCAACATCTTGTTGCAAGTACTGGATGATGGTCATTTAACGGACAACAAAGGTCGCGTGGTGAATTTTAAAAACACCATCATCATCATGACGTCTAATACGGGTTCGCATCTGATTCAGCAGAACTTCTCGACCTTGAATGAGGAAAACAGAGAAAGTGTGATCGCTAAAACGAAAGACGATGTATTTGAGCTATTGCAGCAGAGCATTCGCCCTGAGTTTTTGAACCGGATTGATGAAATCATCATGTTCACACCGCTTGGTCGTGACGAGATTGGAGATATCGTGCGGATGCAATTCTCTCGCGTGCAAAAACAATTGGCCGAGCAAAACATATTCATCGAAGCAACTGAAGAAGCTTTGGATTGGTTAGCACAATTGGGTTACGATCCAGTATATGGTGCTCGCCCATTGAAACGCGTGATTCAAAAACGTATTCTCAATGAACTTTCTAAAGCCATCTTGGCGGATAAGGTCAGAAAAGACTCGATCATCAAGATTGACAGCTTCGACGGACAGTTTGTATTTGTCGAGAAAGAGCCGGAAACGACGGAATAGATTTAATTACAAAATAGAAAAGGATCGAACTTCGTTCGATCCTTTTCTATTTTGTAATATTTTAAATTCTCATCAGAATAATGAAGCTACTGCCGATTAATAAGTTGGATAGCCGCTTCTAACTGCGCATCTCGACCTGTCGCTAAGGTAACAAGATCTACAGGCGCTGATACATCTGGAGTCAGTCCGATTCCCTCATAAACTCTATTATCTAATGCCTTGATTTGTAATGAAGATGTATAGACCAAACTCATAAAGCTGGTTGCAAACTGACCAGCATTATATATATAATTGCTCGTCAAGGGTCCCATCGCTCCCCAAGTACGTTCTCCTACAAAGTGACCATTCGGCATTGCCTGTACCGCCAACGCCGTAATCTCTGACATACTAATTGAATAATTATCAGCGATCACCACAATAGGTGCCGTAATTTCTTTAGCTTCACTTACAGGATTTACTCTTGCTGGAATCCACGGGGTAAAATCCAACCGATTGTTGGTCAGTTTAGATTTTGTGTATCCAAAATGAAGTGGACTGGTAATCATACGACCAAGTAAGAAATCAAGATCAGCCAGCGCTCCTCCACCGTTATTACGCACATCAATAATGACACCACGAGGTTGTTCTCCCTCTAGAACATTCGCAAAAAAATGATCCAAAGTAGCTGCATAAGTCTCAGATGTCTCATAAAGATTTGATAAATTGAAAGAATTGAAATACAGATAAGCAATACCTTCGGAAGCTGCAGCTGTACCACTTACTGCAAAGTATTGCGCATTTGGTTCATTAACAATCACCCGAGAAACATCTGGATTTAAATATCGTGGGGGTATGGTATTAAAGAAATGATTTGGATTAATTCGACCCCGAAAATCCTCCATGCGCTGTTTCCGCTGAAATGCTGGATTTATCGTAGCAGAATCGCTTAATATCTCCGAGCGAAACTGAAGCGCATAATGACTATCTACTAATCCATTTGTCATCGTCTTAAAGTAGGTATAGCTTCTTCTGACATCAGCAGTATCATTGATATTCATAGTAGCGAAAATCGGCTGATAGCGACGGTAGACCTGATCCCAGTCTGTCGTATCGATATCCCAAAAGACATAATTGTTATTCATACCATTCCAGAACGTTTCAAATACCTCTTCAAAATTACCCCCAGGGTAGTCGGTTGGCCGCTCCAGCTCAGGCATATCTTTGCGGCAGGCATTCAGCATAACAAATAAAGCTGGAACAATAAGAACAATAGATCGTATGTTTACTATATAATTTTTCATTTTTTTTCTAAGTATGAGACAAGAATTGATAAATGGGAATTAGCGACCACCAAAACCATATAGCACACCCAATTGCACACCAAACGTATTGTTATAGCGAGGGATTTGATTGATCATGTAGTTTTTCTGCAAGTCGGTTAGGCTATATTGGTAACGCGCTTCCGCGAATATTTTATACTGCGGAGACACCCTATATTCCAAACCTACTCCAGCCAAAAGACCAAGCTCTAATCGTCTATCCCGACGACTATCAAACGATACGCGCTCATCATAGCTGGATAAGTTGAATATTTCGCTAAACCTATACAATTGGTCGTTATCACCCAAATCATTATCTGCCGAAAAAGCATCACCACTAGCTCCACGAATTCTACTGCTAGCCCAATAGCCAGCAAAGCCGCCAAGATTCAAGAAACCTCTTAAATCTTCACCACCAAACGAGAAATGAGCCATCAGCGGAGCTTGTATAAAGCTGTTGGTAACCTCGTTTTCCACACCTTCAAAAAAACCGGTACGCCGCAGCGCATAATTTTTCTGCACATAGGCGAGATCCAACTGAACACCAAACCAGTCATTGATGTGGTACTGCATCGGAATCGCAACTTGGAAACCGTTTAGCGGATAATTACGGGTAAAGGAACGACTTCCATTGTCCGTAGTCAACGTATTGCGTGTGTAACCAGCAGATAAGCCGATTTCGTAACGTTGTTGCTGTCCATATGATTGGGTTACCCCTACCATGAAAAAACAGGCCAGTAAAATGAGTATTCTTTTAGGCATCGTAGTTAATAGATATATTTCTAAATTTAGTTAAAGGAATAAGCTAGTATCACTATCGATAAAGCAAAACGAAATTTGGATACCGAAAGGAAAATTAACAGTTGACACAATAGTACTAATATTTGTCGATTATTTAGCAACCGTTGTTAGAAAACATCAAAACAACATGCCACACAGCAAGTAGAAATGAATCTTCGTGCATTTTAAGACGGCACAGCAAGGGCTTAAAAGGAAATAATTAATTACTTTTTTTGCTCGATTTTTTCACGCAGTTTGGAACAGTTTTGCCACCCTTCTTCTTAGTACCCTCCTGTTTATAATCCGACCAGCATGGGTCTTTTTGATCTTTCTTTTTCATGGCTTTGTTTTACAGCTAGAAACAGTTATTTGCAACAATTTGTTTAGCAAACAATCCTGCTACTCAGCGGTTCATAAGAGTATGATCACGTGGAAATATATCATTTTCAGGTAAATCATCATCTTTCTACCGTATGAAAATACTACTCACTGGCGCCACCGGATATATAGGCAAGCGTATTTTACCGGCATTATTGCAAGCTGGCCACGAAGTGGTATGTCTAGTAAGGGATGCTGGTCGATTGGCGGTGCAGCCACCAGATGATCACAAGATTTCTGTTGTAGAAGCCGACCTAACTGATTCAGCTACGCTGGATAAAATTCCAGAAGATATTGATGTGGCCTATTATCTTGTGCACTCCATGGGAAGTAGTGGTGGTAATTTTGGTAATACGGAACGAATATCTGCCGAAAATTTTGCGGAAGCCATTCAAAAGACCAATGCAAAGCAGATCATTTACCTGAGCGGTATCGTAAACAGTCGCGAACTCAGTGCACATCTGGCCAGTCGCAAATTGGTAGAAGATGTGTTACGCGCTGGCACTGTACCGGTAACTGCATTGAGAGCGGGAATTATTATAGGTTCGGGTAGCGCATCTTTCGAAATCATACGCGATTTGGTCGAAAAGCTTCCCCTGATGGTGGCACCAAAGTGGTTGAATAGCAAATGTCAACCGATCGCCATACGAAATGTAATAGAATTTCTCCTTGGGGTATTGCTGCAAGAAGAATTGTACGACAAACACATCGATATTTACGGATCCGATTTGCTCACCTACCAGCAAATGCTAGCACAATTTGCCGAAGTCCGACATCTGAAACGTCGTATATTTATCGTACCAGTACTAACGCCAAAGTTATCTTCTTATTGGCTGTATTTGATCACCTCCACCTCTTTTGGTCTCGCGCGTCATTTGGTAGACAGCATGCGTATCGATGTCATTCCTACAGAAAATGATTGGGCAGAGCGTCTAGGAATTCAACTTATCCCATACCGTGAAGCCATAAAGCTCGCTTTTGGGAAAATCGAACAAAATCTAGTCTCGTCCACTTGGAAAGATGCCGGTAGTAGACGTGCTTCGCTACGATTGTCTAGCTATATGGAAGTTCCCACATTTGGGGTATTGACAGACCGACAGACCATCGCAGTAAAAGACAGTGACGAAACGTTGAATAGAATATTTGCTATCGGCGGACGGACTGGTTGGTACTATGCCGACTGGCTATGGCAATTTAGGGGATTTTTAGATCGATTATTTGGTGGAGTTGGTTTGCGGCGCGGACGACGCAATGCACTGGAAACCTCAGCGGGCGAAGTACTGGATTTTTGGCGTGTGCTACTTTCTAGCAAAAGCGAAAAGCGGCTTTTATTGTATGCGGAAATGCGGATTCCGGGAGAAGCTTGGCTAGAATTTCGCATTAATGAAGAAGACGAATTAGAACAAATTGCCACCTTTCGTCCATTAGGTATTGCTGGAAGGCTTTATTGGTACGTCATGTTGCCATTCCATTATTTTTTGTTTAGAGGAATGATTAAAAACATTGCAAAATAATGCGGCGATGGTTCATAATATAACATTCCAAGCTTGTATCTGTTTAATCAACAAACAATAGATTATGTGGTTTTTATGGGCGATGCTGGCCGCGATATCAGCAGCTTTGGTAATTGTATTGACAAAGGCAGGCTTGAAAAATGTCGATTCCAGTGTAGCTTTTGCCATACAATCCGTGCTTATCCTAACGATTACTTGGTCAGTCGTGTGCTATCAAGGCAACCTGACGATGTTAAAAGAAATGGATACCAAGGCGTGGATTTTTCTACTCTCCGCTGGTGTTTTTACGACGCTATCCACCTTATTCTCCTACAAAGCATTGTCTATGGGGCCAGCATCCTACGTCGTCACGATCGAACGCACCTCATTGGTGATTGCGATTGTATTATCCATTATCTTCCTCAAAGAAAAAATAACCTGGCAACTGATTGTCGGCGCCAGTGTGATGGTGGCTGGCGCGGTGCTTATCGCTTTATCCGATCCGGGGGAATAACAACTTAAATCTATTGTATATCTACAATAGATTGCGTTTTTTGCTGAAAGCTAAACTCCTCTCCGATCGTTTTACCCAACAACAATTGTCCGATAGGTGATTGCAGGGACACGACGAAAACAGTTTGTTCTTCACAGGTTACCTTTCCAATACCCACGCTCAAAAAGTACAGTCCTTGATCCGTCTTAACTAAACTACCTAATCGTACGCGGTTTTCTGTTGCCGTCGGCAATGATGGAATGGACTGCAAAGTTTGCAAATCTTTCTGTGCTTCGTTGAGCTGTCTTTGCAAACGATCCAAATCCTGCTGTATCATTTCGCGCGATGTCTCATATTTATCCCCCGCACTACTTTTCGTGTCGCTCACCAACGCGTCTTGCGACAACTGTAGAGAGGTCTCAATTTGGTTGATCTTGTCTTCGATGATCGTCACACATTGTGCTAGTAGCGTTTGCTGAAAAGTTGGAGTCATGAATGCTGTGTTGTAAAGCCACAAAGATAATGGATCTTTGACAACCCCATATAATCTATGTGATCGCGGTTCGAAGACTAATAGAGTCGTAAGATCTCACAAGAAAAAGCTGTGCATAATATATTACATTGTTTCAAATATATTTTCTACCTTTGCAATTCCGTGTATACGGAAAGGATTTAATTAACATAACATATTAAACAAATGCAACAGTACGAATCTGTCATTATTCTTACCCCGTTGCTTTCAGAAGATGTAGCGAAAGAAGTCATCGCTAAATTCAAAAACATTCTTACTGAGGGCGGAGCCGAAATTGTCGCTGAAGACAATTGGGGTTTGAGAAAATTAGCGTATCCAATCCAGAAAAAAACAACTGGATTTTATCACTTAACTGAATTCAAGGCTCCGAGTGAATTAATTCAAAAACTAGAACTTGAGTACAAACGTGATGAGCGTGTGATGCGTTTCCTTACTATCTCATTAGATAAGCATGCACTTGCTTACAACGAGAAGAAACGTAGCGGAGCATTCAACAAGAAAACCGAAACCAAAACTGAGGAGGTAGCAAACTAATGGCAAACGAAAATATCCAGTACGTAACTGCCCCTAAAGTAGAGGACAACCGTAAAAAATACTGTCGTTTCAAAAAGAACGGTATCAAGTATATCGACTATAAAGATGGTAACTTCCTATTGAAGTTTGTAAACGATCAAGGTAAAATCTTACCTCGCCGTCTTACTGGAACATCATTGAAATTTCAACGTAAAGTAGCTCAAGCCGTTAAACGTGCGCGTATTATCGGACTATTGCCTTACGTAACTGATTCACTTAAATAGAGAGGGATACGATAATGGAAGTTATATTAAGACAAGATGTTAAACACCTTGGAGAGAAAGACGATGTCGTAGTAGTAAAGCCAGGTTATGGCCGTAACTACCTAATCCCTCAAGGATTTGCTACGTTGGCAACAACATCAGCAAAAAAAGTATTGGCTGAGAACATTAAACAAGCTCAGTTCAAACAAGAGAAAATTCAGAAAGATGCAGCAGCATTGGCTACTAAATTAGAAGCAGTGAAATTGACTATCGGAGCTAAAGCTGGCGAAAGCGGCAAGATCTTCGGTAAAGTGAATAGCCTTCAGATTGCTGATGCGTTGAAAGCACAAGGTTATGAGGTGGATCGTCGCCGCATTACTTTCGAAGAAGAGCCTAAAAACTTAGGTGAATATGTAGCTAACCTTAACTTACACAAAGAAGTGAAGGTACAAGTTCCTTTCGAAGTAGTAGCTGAGTAAGCATTCACACCGAAAAATAATGAAAATGGGATATCGCATGATATCCCATTTTTTTTTTACATTTATCCCAAACAATGCCTATCATCGTATGAATTTTAAAAGCATTATCTCCGCCATTATACTTGCTGCCGTCATCATCATACTCTTCAACAACCGTGAAGAAGCACCATTTTGGTTATTCGGCACCATCTACACCTCCAAACTCATCGTATTAGGTGTATTTTTTCTCCTTGGGCTTATTGCTGGAGGTTTTTTGTTTCGCCGACGCAAAAAAGCCCCGAAAGAATATACGGCCAGCAATCAATATGATCCGACTACTTCCTTGGAAAATCCTGATTCTAATCTATCTGAAGAAGACCGCAATTACTTGCGAAGAGATTAGGGACTCGGCCAGAAATTAATATTAAGCATTGGTCAATGCTTCTAACTGCTGAACCAATGCTTGTGTACGCTCTTGCGAGGTGTAAATCATATCTTCATTCATACTTTTGATGGCTGGATTCAGCTTTCGTACGCTCGATCTTTTTACGACCTTAGCAGAACTATGGATGCTATAGGCATTTGTATGCCGCAATATTTCGGCGATATTGTTTTCGTCCACACCAGCGCCGGGCATAATCTCGATTCGTCCGGCAGCATGCTCAATCAGCTCTCGCAGCATCTCCTTCCCTGCCAATGCCGTTTCTTGCTGACCAGAAGTCAGAATTCGATCACAACCCAACTCTATAATTTCCTCCAATGCTTTCTTTGGATCGGCACAGACATCAAATGCACGATGAAAAACCACTTGCATAGGTTTTGCTGCCGCAATGAGTTGAGCCATACGTGGAATATCCACCTGTCCATCCGCATCTAAAACCCCGATCACGACGCCATCGCAACCAGCGGTTTTACAGAATTCCACATCTTGCAGCATTTCTTCAAATTCTAATTCTGAATACACAAAATTACCTGACCTTGGTCTGATCAATACAAAAATGCCAATCGACAAATGCCTTCTAGCCAGCTTAATTTGTGCATAGGAAGGCGTGATACCTCCACTTTCTAAACTTTGACAAAGCTCTATCCTACTCGCACCACCTCGCTGTGCCGCCAAAGCGGATGTAGGTGAGCTACTGCAAACCTCTAATAGAAAATTCCCTATTTTATGTTCTGTTCCCATAATTGCCTCCAAAGATACATATTGGTAAAACAAACATCAGAGAATCATTTTGTAAAAAAATGGAGGCCAAGATTACAATGAATTTCACGTATACGAGATCGTGCGAAAGCAAATCCTAAATGGTAGTAGTTTAATAGCTGCGATGTAGCTATTAAACCACAAACAAATTGTACAATCGCGGGAATTTTAATAAGAATTGCTACATTTACAGATCTATCCTACGAAATGAACAACAGCCTAAATTCAAAAGCATATTTCCCCGCGTTAACAGGTATACGAGCAGTAGCAGCTTATATGGTATTTCTACAACATTATTTTAATCACGGAACTTCATTCATTCAAAGCATACCTCTCGTCATTTTAAATTTTTTCACCGAATTTCACATAGGAGTGACTATATTTTTTATGTTAAGTGGTTTTTTAATTGGCTACAGATATAAGAATTCTATAACTTACAATTGGTCTCAATACCTCTTAAATAGATTCGCAAGAATTTATCCCGTGTTTTTTTTACTTACCACTATTACTTTCTTGTATTACACATTTTTCCCTTACGACCAATTTGATAGTTCGTTAAAAGTGTATTTAATGAATATAACTTTTGTAAAACCTCTTTTCGATGAGTTTAAGTTTACTGGAATTGCGCAAAGCTGGTCGTTAACCGTTGAAGAAATGTTTTACCTCTGTGCTCCTGTAATGATTTTGTTGCTAAAAAGGACGTGGCGTATGATCATTATAATCCCTGTAGTTCTATGTCTTATTGGAATTATAATATACTATTTGAATATTACATTTGGTTCTTATCAACTGTTAGGGGGTTTAGATCTTATATTTTCGTACACTTTCTTTGGTAGAGCGTTTGAATTTACGTCAGGCGTGTTCATCGCTATTTACTTAGAGAAGATAACGGTAAAAAAAGTAAACCTCACCTACATCGGAATCTTTGGAATATTACTATCGACTTACGCACTTATGACTGTCACAAGTTACTACCAAATTATAAGTGTAAGACATACATTCGGACAGTTGATTAACAATATCATATTGCCAATCGTAGGTATAGGTCCATTGCTGATCGGGCTTATAACCGAACAAACAATCATATCTAAAATTCTCTCTTCCAAATTATTTTCAATCCTAGGAAAGAGCTCTTATGTATTTTACTTGATTCACATGGGAGTAATTTATGCTTTGATCGACAGTTTAACAAATTCTATGATAATAACGTTCCTAACATTGATAATTTTATCAATTATAATTTTTCGTTTTATCGAAGAACCACTAAATATGTTTTTTAGACAACTACCAGCAAAACTTATTACGCTCAGATTCGTTGGAAAACCTTTAAGAACAAAAATAAAGTTGCTACGTTTAAATTCAAAAGTAAATCAGATCTACAGATCAAGACAATAAACATCCAATTCGCTTAAATTGCACAAATCCTTCACTAAGCTCAATTTTTTCGATCCTATATGTTTAAATAGCTAAATAATAGAAATTGTTTATGCGACGAAATCACTCTCCTCACCTTATTGCGGCCCTACGAGCAGATGTAAGTGAGCTAATGCAAATTTCAAGTAGGAAATTACCCTTTTTTGTTCTGTTCCTATAATTGACTGTAAGGATACCGAGAGCTCTACACACCTGAATAATGAATATTTCAAACAGATGACCATCGTATTTTGTCTACAAAATAAATTTTCACAGACCTTTAACAACACAAACTAGATCGAAAGTTGCAATTATTCTTATCTTTGTAGTATGATGCGTTTGATTACAATGCTACTACTTACTTACCTCATGGCGCTTATCGTCATGCCTTGCAGTGATGCTGTAGCTGTAGTCCGTGCTGATGATTTACCCGAATTATATCATCAGCATAACGAAAACACAACAGACTCGTGTTCACCTTTTTGCACTTGCCCGTGTTGTGGTATATCGATTGAGCATCCCTCATATTATAATTTAGAGATATCTACTCCATTGTTTTCTTGCTGGACAGTGGAGCCTGTAATTGAACAATTTGTGATGGCAGATACCTTTTTACCATCTGTCTGGCAGCCGCCTAAATATTAATTAAGAAATATTTTCTTTTCCAGTGAATCTACTTGGAAGAGTATATTATCCATACCTAGTAAACGATTAGATCGTGGGCTTGACTGTGCCTGCTTTACTAATCGAGAACGTTCTTACTTCACATTTCCTTATTTGACTAGTTCGTATCAAAACGGATGCGGTTCCTAATCGCGAAATGTAGAAGAATCCAATTCATCTATTTCATTCAGAAAAATAGAAAAATCGTGTTAGATAGTATTATCAGATTTAGTATTAAGAACAAGATCATCATCGGAATGATGACTTTAGTTCTAATTATTTGGGGTTTGTGGAGCGCCTCCAAACTACCTATAGATGCCGTACCAGACATTACCAACAATCAGGTGCAAATATTTACCTCTTGTCCCACTTTAGCCGGACAAGAAGTCGAGCAATTGGTCACTTTTCCAATAGAACAAAGCATTACCAATATTCCAGACATAGAGGAAATCCGCAGTATTTCGCGTTTTGGACTTTCGGTAATTACTGTCGTATTCAAAGAAAGTGTAAATATTTACTTTGCTCGCCAACTGATCAACGAACGTTTGAGCGAAGCATTAGAAAATATTCCAACCGGCGTTGGCACACCAGAAATGGCGCCAGTGAGCACAGGTCTTGGTGAAGTGTATCAATACATCATTCACCCTAAAAAAGGAAGCGAAGATAAGTACACCGCAAAAGACCTGCGTACGATGCAAGATTGGATCGTTGCACGGCAATTATATGGTACGCCAGGTATTGCCGAAGTCAATAGTTTTGGTGGCGAACTTAAGCAGTACGAGGTCGCTGTGAATACAGACCGCCTGCGTGCTATGGGTGTCACTATTCCAGAGGTGTTCACAGCTTTGGAAAACAATAATCAAAATACTGGAGGAGCTTATATCGACAAAAAACCAAATGCTTATTTCATTCGTGGAATTGGTTTGGTAACGACTATCGAAGACGTCAAAAATATTCCTGTGAAGATTAACGATGGGATTCCGATACTGATAAAAGATGTAGCGGAAGTAGATTTTGGTAGCGCTGTACGTTATGGTGCACTTACATTTAATGGTGAAGTCGATGCAGTAGGTGGAGTGGTGATGATGCTCAAAGGCGAAAACAGCAATGAAGTTGTCAATCGCGTCAAAGCAAAGTTGCCTACTATACAAAATTCTCTTCCCGAAGATGTGGTCATCGAAGCTTATCTAGATAGAACTGATCTAGTAGGAAAAGCCATCAAAACTGTAGAGAAAAATCTGATTGAAGGTGCCTTGATTGTCATTTTTGTACTTGTCATTTTTCTGGGCAATTTACGTGCAGGTTTGATTGTCGCATCGGCGATTCCTCTGGCGTTACTTTTCGCGCTGGGTATGATGAACGTATTCGATGTCAGTGCCAACCTTATGAGCTTAGGTGCTATTGATTTTGGACTAATCGTCGATGGTGCGGTCATCGTCGTAGAAGCGACCTTGCATCATCTGGGATTGCGAAAAAGCACCCAACGGCTTACACAGGCGGAGATGGATGAGGAAGTATTTAATTCTGCAGCCAAAATACGCACGCAAGCCGCCTTTGGCGAAATCATTATTTTAATTGTATACATCCCTATCCTCACGCTTGTGGGAGTTGAGGGCAAAATGTTTACACCAATGGCTCAAACAGTAGCTTTCGCCATCTTTGGAGCACTCATCCTATCACTCACCTATATACCGATGATGTGTGCTTTATTCTTACCAAAACAATGGGACGGTAAGAAAACCTGGAGCGATCGTTTTGTAGACAAACTGCACTTCGTGTATGAGCCGTTGTTGCAAAAAGCAATTCGTGTAAAATACATCATTATTACGGCTACGGTCGCACTATTTGCATTCAGTCTTTTTCTTTTCGGGCGTATGGGTGCCGAGTTCATTCCGCAGCTGCAAGAAGGCGACTTTGCTTTTCATTGTATTCTACCACAGGGAAGTTCTTTAAGTCAAAGTATCGAAACATCAATGCAAGCATCTCGCATTATCCGCGAATTTGAAGAGGTAGATATGGTCGTCGGCAAAACCGGTGCTGCAGAAGTACCTACCGATCCGATGCCACCTGAAGCAACGGATCTGATGGTCGTGTTGAAACCGCAAGAAGAATGGACTTCTGGTCGATCATTCAATGAGCTTGGCGATGCCATTATGGAAAAACTAGAAGTTATACCAGGTGTATTTTTCGAAAAAAATCAACCGATACAAATGCGCTTCAATGAATTGATGACTGGTATTAGGCAAGATGTGGCAGTAAAAATATTTGGGGAAGATATGGATAGCTTAGCTACCTATGCCAACCGTGTCAGTCAAATCATACAATCTGTCAATGGAGCCACGACGCCTCAGGTAGAACAGGTAAGTGGACTTCCGCAAATAAACATTGAATACAATCGTACAAAAATGGCTAATTACGGTCTCACCGTACGTGACGTCAATGATATTGTAAGTACAGCATTTGCTGGAAAAAGTGCCGGTGTCATCTATGAAAATGAAAGAAGATTCGATTTGGTCGTCAGGTTGGACAAAGCAAAACGTACCAGTATAGATGATGTAAGTAATCTGATGATTCCTACCTTGCAAGGTACTCAAATACCATTATACCAAGTCGCGCAAGTAGAATACAAATTAGGTCCTGCGCAAATTAGTCGCGAAGAGGGCAAGCGCCGTATCGTAATTGGATTCAACGTAGCGGGACGTGATGTACAAAGTGTGGTAGAAGAAATTCAACAAAAATTATCTACCGATGTACAGTTGCCGACAGGATACTATTTCACCTATGGTGGTCAATTCGAGAATCTGCAAAAAGCAACCGATAGGTTGATTATTGCGGTACCCGTGTCTTTACTTTTAATCTTTATGTTATTGTATTTCACGTTCCATTCGTTTAAGCAAGCAGCGCTCATCTTTACCGCTATTCCTATGAGTGCCATTGGAGGTATCTTTGCATTATTGATACGCGACATGAGCTTTAGCATCAGTGCCAGCATCGGTTTTATCGCCCTTTTCGGCGTGGCGGTGCTCAATGGAATTGTATTGATTGGCAAGTTCAATCAGCTTGAAAAAGAAGGTGTGGACGACGTCTTTGAACGTGTCAAGGAAGGTACAAAAATACGCCTAAGACCCGTTTTGATGACCGCAGCAGTAGCTTCGCTCGGATTTCTTCCAATGGCGATCAGTACTAGTGCAGGCGCCGAAGTACAAAAACCGCTGGCCACAGTAGTTATTGGAGGTTTGGTATCTGCTACCTTCTTGACGTTATTTGTTCTACCTTTATTATATATCATTCTATATACCAAGTTTGACTGGAGAAGACCAAGAAAAGCTGTTGTGGCAACTCTGGTTAGTATTGTAGCACTTCTTTTTGTAGCGAGTAATCCATTGCAGGCGCAAGAAAGGCTTACGATTGATCAGGCGATAGAGCAAGCCATTTCTGCTAATCTCGGCATACAATCACGTACGCTAGATATTAGTGCCGCGGAAAGTTTACGCAAAACGGCTGGGGAACTTCCAAAAGCCAATTTCAATTTTCAATATGGGCAAAATGAGGGTTTCGAGCTGAATGATGGTTTTATGATTAGTCAAACCATTCCTTTTCCTTCGTTGTTCGGTGCCAAGCGCAATGCTGCCGATGCCCGCATCGGCGCTTCGAAGTTGGATCGGGCGATCTCCATCAATGAATTGAAAAAGCAGGTGCGCACCTTTTATTATCAAATAGCTTTTTACGATCAGAATGCCGCAACTTTAAAATCGTTGGACAGCATTTACCAAGATTTCATCAAGATCGCGGAGCTCCGATACCGTACAGGAGATACACCCAAAGTGGATATAAGTACAGCCGAAACAAAGCGCGGTGAAATCACCGTCATGCTGGTGCAAAATGACATTTCGCGCAAAAACGCCATGCAAAGCCTTCGTTTATTATTGGGTAACCCAGCTGGGTTAGCGCTTAGCGCTGAACGCGAATATACGCCGCTCACTTTGCAAAATAGTGCAGATAGTAATTTCGTAGCTACAAATCCCACGATTCAAGCCATCTATCAGCAAGCCAAAATTGCGGAGCAAGATCAGAAGGTAGAAAGAGCTACGGGCTTGCCCGATTTTACCCTTGGTTACAACAATATTTCGTTGATCGGTAATTTAACGAGAAACGGTGTAGAACAATATTACGGTCGCGGTCAGCGCTTTAGTTTTGTCGATGTCGGCGTTACCATTCCCATTACCTATGGTGCTACCAAAGCGCGTATAAAATCTTTGGATTTTCAAAAACAGGCCAATATTGCGGCAGCAGAATGGCAAGAAGATCAGCTGAAGACGGAGCATGCCAATACATTAAGAGCGTACGAACAAAGTCTCTATCAATACCGTTACTTTAGAGACCAAGCATTGCCTAATGCCGAAGAGATCATTTCGGCGGCGCAATTAAGCTATCGTACCGGCGATATTACGTACATGGAATATTTATTCTCATTGCAGACGGCCACCGACGTAAAACTCAATTACTTAAAAAGCATACAGCAAGTAAACGATGCTGTGATCCAAATTTACTATCTCATCAATAAATAGTACCAAAATGAAACGATATTTCAACATTATACTGCTTGTGTTTACCCTAACCTTTTCTGGGATAAGCCTGAACGCATGCAAATCATCCGATCAAAAAGAAGAAAAAAGCGCGGCAAATGATGACGATGATCACGACGAAGAGTCGACGATCGCTGAGGTCACACAAGCTCAAATGGACGCTGTGGGCATTAAATTAGGTTCATTAGAATTCAAAAATCTGACCGCTAACATTACTGTAAACGGTTTTCTGCGGGTACCGAATCAAAATAAAGCAGACATCACCGCGTTGTATGGCGGTGTTATTAAAAACTTACGGGTAGAACTTGGCGAGAGAGTAAGCAAAGGTCAAGTGGTTGCTACAATCGAAAATCCTCAATTCGTACAGTTACAGGAAGAATACATCACAACAGCGAGTCGCATCACGCAAGCTGAACAGGAACTCAGTCGTCAACAAGAACTCAATGAAGGAAATGCGGGCGCAAAACGAAATCTGCAAAATGCCAGTGCGGACTTGACCACGTTGCGCACGCGTCGCGCATCGCTGCGCCAGCAAATTATGATGATGGGGATCAACCCAGATCAAGTAAATGACAGTAATTTGCGCAATGTACTCAATGTGACAAGCCCGGTATCAGGTATTGTCAGTCAAGTGTATGGTAAAGTAGGTAGTTTCGTCGACGTATCCTCGCCTATTGCAGAGATCACCGACAATAGTCAGTTGCATCTCGATCTACAAATTTTTGAGAAAGATCTACCGAAAATTAAAGTTGGACAGGTTGTTGATTTTACGTTAACGAATAATCCAGCCACCGTATATAAGGCAAAAGTGTTTAATATTGGATCATCTTTTCAGAATGATAGCAAGACTATTGCGGTGCACAGCACTATTCAAGGCGACAAAACAGGTCTTATTGATGGTATGAATATTACAGCAGCTTTGAGTATTGCCGATGTTATATCTATGGCTGTACCAGATGCATCCATAGTCGAGGCAGATGGGAAATTTTACATTTTCGTGCAAGTCGACACGAAGGAAGCAGAACCACATGTACATGTAGAGGGAGAAGATCATGATGACATCAACGATGAAAATGATCACGAACCAGAATTCAGCTTTGAGAAGATCGAAGTAGCAAAGGGCGTCTCTTATATGGGATACACTGGCATAACTCCTGCGAAAGAAATTTCGAAAGCTGCTAAAATTGTTATCAGTGGAGGATTTTTCATCAATGCGAAGTTAAGTGATAGCGGCGAAGAGGGCCATGCGCATTAAAATAAATTAAATGGAACCTAAAATCCCAACACGTGACTAACTTCATATAAATAGCTAGTTACCTGCCACTTACTTCTACTTGAAGAATTGGTTATCGATCATGTTACTTGCGGCGCAGAAACGTTGAGCAAGTTCTAATTAAATTAAGATGAAACATCAACATACATATAATGACAAAGGTGAACGACTTTGCTGCAACCAGACCGAGAAAGTATACACTAAGGCTGGCGCCGAAAATCTTTTGCACCGAAAAGGAAATGCCGTAAAACCGATCGAACAGAATAAACATGTACATAGCGATGATGATGGGCATGATCATAGTCATGACGACGATGCGAGCTCTTGGAAGCTATTTCTTGCACCTACTTCAGCACTCATCTTGCTGTTGTTGGCAATCAGCTTTGATAACAACTGGCTCAAATCAGCTTGGTTTGTAGAGACCAACAGACTTCTTTGGTATGTTGTTACGTATTTGATTGTAGGATTTCCTGTACTGAAAGATGCTGTTCGCAGTATGATTAAAGGAGAAGTATTCTCTGAGTTTTTCTTGATGAGCATTGCTACGTTAGGTGCATTTTATATTGGAGAATACCCAGAGGCAGTCGCTGTCATGCTATTTTACGCAGTAGGCGAAGTGTTTCAGACTTTAGCCGTTTCCCGCGCAAAAAACAACATCAAAACCTTGCTAGATCAGCGACCAGACGAAGTTACCATCTTGGAAAACAACACACCAAAAACCATTAAAGCAGAGTTGGCCAACATTGGTGATATCATCCAACTAAAACCAGGCGAAAAACTGGGGCTTGACGGAGAATTATTATCTGAGCGCGCCACCTTCAATACTGCAGCGCTCACCGGTGAGAGCAAACCTGATACTAAGACAAAAGGTGAAGCTGTATTTGCAGGGATGATCAATTTGAATACAGCCAGCCAAGTGCAAGTAACCGTAGCATATACCGACAGTAAACTCAGCAAAATTTTAGAATTAGTGCAAGATGCTACTTCGCAAAAAGCGCCTACGGAGCTTTTCATCCGAAAATTTGCAAAAGTATACACCCCAATTGTAGTCATTTGCGCCATTGCAATAACACTGCTACCCTATTTCGTAGTAGACAATTATGAGTTCAATGACTGGTTGTATCGTGCGTTGGTTTTTTTGGTGATTTCGTGTCCTTGTGCATTAGTAATCTCCATTCCCTTAGGTTATTTCGGTGGAATAGGAGCGGCCAGTCGGAATGGGATTTTGTTCAAAGGAAGTAATTTTTTAGATGCGCTGGCCAATGTACAACATATCGTGATGGACAAAACAGGCACCATGACGGAGGGAGTTTTCCAAGTGCAAGAGGTAAAATTTGATGCAGCGCTTGATGAAAAACAGATCCTACAATTCGTGAACTCCATAGAAAGTATGAGCACGCATCCAGTCGCTACCGCTATTCACGAATATGTGGGCGAAGTGGATCATTCGATCACATTAGAAGATGCAGAAGAGATATCCGGACATGGCTTACGCGCTGTAGTGGATGGAAAAGAATTGCTTGTCGGTAATTTTAAGCTGATGGATAAGTTCAAGATAAAGCATCAGGTTGATGTTGCCTCCATCATTTATACCGTGATTGCGGTCGCCTACGGCGGCAAATTCGTTGGATACATCACGATTGCAGATAGCATAAAAGATACTGCTTTGGAAACCATTAAACAGCTCGATCAATTAAATGTTCGCAGTACGATGCTAAGTGGAGACAAAACCAGTGTGGTACAATATGTGGCGCAACAACTGAACATCGGGCAAGCGTATGGTGATTTATTACCAGAAGATAAAGTCGATAAAGTAAACGCCATCAAAAACAAGAATGAATCGGTGGCATTTGTTGGTGATGGCATCAATGATGCTCCGGTCGTGGCGCTTAGTGATGTGGGTATTGCCATGGGCGGATTAGGAAGTGATGCTACGATCGAAACCGCTGATGTCGTGATTCAAGACGATAATCCGCTAAAAATTGCCATGGCGATTCGAATTGGCAAAAAGACGAAACAAATTGTATGGCAGAATATTACCTTGGCTTTCGTGGTGAAAGGAATTGTTTTGATATTGGGCGCTGGCGGTTTGGCGACCATGTGGGAAGCGGTTTTTGCCGATGTCGGCGTTTCCTTGATCGCTATTCTTAACGCGATCCGAATACTTCGGAATAATTTTGAATCTTAACAGATAACAAATATCATCAAACAATGTAGGTTGAAAATACAAGAGCTGGATGATTTCGATCAAATCATCCAGCTCTTTTTTTATTGTTTAGTTAGAAAAGTTATTGCCTAGCTCAGTCTAATCAATTCCTTAAAAACTGTATCTGAGACCAAACTGCATCTGCCAACGTGAAGCAAAGAAATCACGCGAATAATTCGTGACGTTACCCTCACTAAAAGTATATTGCGGATAAGCGGTAGCCGAGCCCGCCTGACCCTCAACAGGCGTAAGCCCTATACTTGATGTTGAATTGAATGTATTTGGTGCGAAATATTGAATGCCCCAATTTTTAGACAAGAGATTGGTAAGGTTAATGATATCATATGTGAATGTGATCGTCTGTGTACGTTTACCTTCTCGAATAATATGGTAATCTTGCGAAAACCTAAAATCAGCTTGGTAATTCCACGGTGTACGTGCTCCGTTACGCTCTGTAAATTTTCCGCGTCGACCTCGCAAATAGCTATCACTATCGATGTATGCATCGAAGGCAGCTGCCTGCGCTCTACCAGCATCGGTTGCTGCAAAAAACATTGCAGTCTCCTCCAATAATGGAATGTAGGCCAAACCAACGTTTTGTCCTGTACCATTGGTCGTTCTGTTTACAAATCCTAGCGTGTAGGGCAAACCCGATTGTGCATTAAAGAATAGCGAAAAGTTGGAAATCCACTTTCCACTACTCATCCACTCTGTTCTATAGTTCATCGTATTGACGATGCGATGACGGATATCAAAATTGGAATAAGCGAGTTGTGGATCATTGGGATTGAGCGCTTGATTCATCTGCCAGTTCGACTCCATAGAGTTACGTATACCATTGGTAATATCTTTAGATTGCCCGTAGGTATAGGCTGCCATTAGATCAAATCCCATTGGAAAACTCTTTGCCACTTGCCCCGTGATACTATAGCGATATCCTTTGTTGGTATTAGACAATAAATACGCGCTGGTATATGCCGGATTAATGGCCTGTGAACCATCTAAGGCACGATAAATCGGTTGTTGACGATCGGTGTCGTAGGGCATATAGATTGGATTATCTTTCAGATTGATAAATTGAAATTTCAAATCGCTGATTACTTTAGTGTAAATTCCTTCCAATGTAAATTTCCAGCGATCTTCAGTCAGGTAATCAAACGCTAAATGACTTCGCCAAGCTTGTGGCATTTTAAAATTATTATCAATCAAATCCACTTGGGTTGCGCTCAAGGCATTATTAGGATCTACACCCTGCTTCCGCACGAAGCCGGCCGCCCCCTCCCCTGTCATGGAGTCACTAATCGGATCAGATCCAGGTGCCGGCATGCTAGGATTATCGCCAGTGTAAGTATATCTTCTATCAAATGCACCAAAGCTATCCCCATTATTATAATAGGCATATCCCAGCCAAGCAAAAGGAATCCGACCAGTAAATATGCCACTACCTCCGCGCATGATCAATTGATTCGTACCAAATACATCATAATTAAATCCTAATCGAGGAGATACTTGGATCTGACCAAGAAAGTCATTACGAATCGCAGACGGTTGAGTATACGTAAAGGTTGTTCCATACTGCGGATCTATGGGAGAATCGGTCGTTTTTTCACTTAAAATTGGTTTACTGGGCATCTGCGCCATATCAAATCGTATACCCGGCGATAGACGTAAGTTCTGCCCGATCTGTATATCATCCTGCGCGTACAGACTATATAAGTTGACGTTAAAGTTCGCTGGAGGATTGTCCACAAGGCTTTCACGGGAGTTATCGTCATAATTGAAATTGGTTCGGACACGGCTTGGCTGATTGTTCAAAAAAGCGTCAACGCTACCATAATTTACACGACCATTCCAAGCGTTGACAAATCCATAATTGATATTGTAAAACTCATTGTGTGTACCAAACGTGAATTGATGATTGTCTTTTACCCAGGTGAAGTTGTTAGTCAACTCAAAAGTCCGTTGTCGGAGATCAAAAATGCTAGCTTCTCGATCGGTACCTAGAAAGATCGTTCCTCCACCAGAAGAAATTTCAATCTGCGGAAATGCAGGATCGGAAGATGGTCTTCTGTAATCGTGAATATTCGAATATCCAAGTAAGAAACTATTGGACATCGAGCTATTAAAATGACTCTTCAATTCAGCTACTGTAGAATTTTGATTATTGACTTGTCTAAAATCTATGCCTCCGAAACGGAAATTCTGCTGATCGCGCTCTAAATTAGTGGCCTGGGAAAGAATCGTATTATTGCGAACCGATAAATTGTGTTTGTCATTAATAATCCAATCCACGCGGTTAAAAAATTTGTTTGAGCGAGAGTAGGTATTGTAATCGCCATACTCACCTGCATCTAGGTTATAACGACTAAATAAGTAATCGGTAATCTGTTGTGCCTGTTCTAGGTTGATGACCGGCATATCTTCCGAACCCGCGGCCAAAATCACTGGATCTTGTCGTCGCGTAATTTCTTGATTGGTGAAGAAAAATAATTTGTTGCGAATGATTGGAAAACCCAAACGAAAACCCGTTTGGTATTCGTAAAAGGAAGAAGGCATACTGGAATTATCTCCAGCACGATTCCGACCGGTAATGGCTGCATTTCTTCCAAACCCATACACCGATCCAGTGACCTCATTAGATCCGCTACGTGTGACCGCATTGATACTTCCGCCTAGAAAATTTCCAATCTTTACATCAAATGGTGCAAGATATACTTGTATATCTTGAATCGCATCCAGCGAGACGGGATTCGTTCGCGTACTGCTTCCCGGTTGTCCGGAAGTATTTCCCTGCCCACCTAACGATGGACTGAAACCAATGGCGTCATTGTTGATTGCACCATCCAACGTGACGTTGTTATACCGAAAATTGGTCCCCATAAATGAATTATTGGAACTCTGCGGTGTAGTGCGGGTAAAATCTTGCAAACTACGACTGATGGAAGGCATTCTCTTGATTTGCGCCTCACTGATTCGTGTGCCGCCTCTCACATTCTGATTTACCCTCCCATTCACGACTACATCATCGATCAATGCTGATTCTTCCATCAAGATAAAATTGTAACTGGATAATCCCAGACTCAAATTTGCATTGCTAATGATATCTGCGGCTAACCCTATAAATGTAGCTTGTAATGTATATGGTCCACCAGGATTCAGATTGGCTATGGTGTAGCGTCCCTCTGCGTTAGTCGTGGTGTTATAACTTCCTCCAGTTCCATTATTGGTGACTAAGATAGAAACGCCCGGCAATGGTTTTCCATTTTCATCTGTTGCTCGTCCTGAAATAGTAGAACTGGTAATCTGCGCTCGCACGATAGAAATAATGGTAATAAAGACTAATGAGATAATTAATTTAAGTTTCATAACTGCAATTTGTTTCCGCAGTCAAATATCATCCCTCAACATTACCTTAATGTTAATTAATTCTTAATATTTAAAATACATAAACTAAAATGAAATTTTAACATTGAATTGAGTACATCTTCTAACTGCGAATAAAATGCAGGACATGCTGCATTGATGGATAATTTTGATATATTTGAGTGGCTTTAGGGGTATTCTTTCATAAGAATTGAGACAGTCCCTTCGAACCTGATTCGGATCATACCGACGTAGGGAAAAGCGTGTAGCAGATCTGCCAAGATTTGTTTCCATTTTTTCTATGGTATTCCGTATCACTTACTTTTTTGACTTCGGAGAAAAAATGGAAAAACACCAAGTTCCCACTGTATTAAGTATTGCTGGATTTGATGGAAGCGGCGGTGCCGGCATACAAGCCGACACCAAGACGATTTCAGCATTGGGCGGATATGCCATGAATGTGCTGACGGCTTTGCCCGTACAAAACACACAAGGCGTTCGCCAAATCTATGACATCCCAACACAAGCCGTAAAAGAGCAACTAAAAGCTATTTTTGACGACATCTACCCCGACGCTATCAAGATCGGCATGGTGCATTCCGTTGAGCTCGTGCGTTGCATACATCTAGCACTACAGGATTATAAGGGAACTATTGTATTCGATCCGGTCATGGTTTCGACCAGCGGCCATCAGCTAATTCAAGAAGATACGATTGCAGCTTGCGTGGAGCTCTTATTTCCACGAGCTACCATCATCACCCCGAATTTGGATGAACTGAGTGTCTTAGTCAATAAAGACATCCACACGGTATCGGAGATGGAAATCGCTGCGCAACAGCTTACCCGAAATGGTGCACAAGCTGTGCTAGCAAAGGGCGGTCACCTCGCTAGCTCACAGTTAACTAGTTTGCTCGTACAACAGCAAATGCCCACAAAATTCTACCATTCAGATCGGATAGAAACGCAAAACACACACGGATCCGGATGTACGCTTTCTAGTGCTATCGCGACATTCTTGGCAATGCAAGATACGCTGGATACCGCCGTGCCGAAAGCACTGGATTACGTCTATGCCGCGCTTCTTTCGAGTAAAGATCTACAAATAGGAAAAGGATCAGGACCACTCAATCATTTTCACAACCCTCAAAAACTACATACATATGCGCTGGAGCAATCAAGCATGGACTAATATCGCCCCTCTCTACGATCATATCATTGCCATGCCATTCATTCAGGAACTGAAAGCGGGGACGCTGCCATTGAAAAAATTTCAATTTTACATGCAGCAAGATGCACGCTACTTAGAACATTTTGGTCGCGTATTGGCCTATATTGGTAGTAAAAGCACCGAAAATGACCAAGCAATTCAATTTTTCGACTTCGGTAAAAATGCGCTGATTGTTGAAAAAGCACTGCACGAAACTTATTTTAAGCAGTTTAAAGTCGTTGATGCACACGAGGATAGTGCGATACAACCGATATGCCATCACTATATCCATTTTTTGAAAAGTACAGCGGCGTTCGAGCCAATTGAGGTAGCTGTTGCAGCCGTCCTTCCCTGCTTCTGGATTTATAAAGAGGTCGGAGATTATATCGTAGCAAAAGCTCAACCGAATAATCCCTATCAAGCCTGGATTGATACGTACAGCGGGGAGGATTTCGCCGAAGGCGTCAAAAAAGCAATCGCATTCGCCGATAAAATGGCAGAAAATAGCACCGAGGATATACGGATACAAATGTGGCAGGCATTTGAGAAAGCATCACAATTAGAGTATCAATTTTGGGACGCAGCTTACCATACCATTCGATGGAAAGAATGAGATAAAAAAGAAATTAATTTTCTTACAAGAACATATTAAGCGATATTTAGAATTATAAACCCGCTTAATATGAATAAGTTATTGATCGCTTTCGCTGGGATGATGCTGGTTGTGCTATGCAGCTCATGGGGATTTTTTGCCCATCGTCTCATCAATCGGACCGCAGTATTTACACTTCCGACCGAGCTTGCTGGATTTTTCAAAGTACATATAAAGACAATTACCGAAAGATCAATCGATCCAGATAAGCGCCGTTATATAGATTCTGCTGAAGCTGTTCGGCATTTTATTGATTTGGATCGCTATGATGACGTACCCGATTCAATCCCCATCCATTGGTCGAAAGCCAAAGAAAAATATCAAGAACGAATCATGAATGCACGCGGCATTGTACCTTGGCAGATAGATCGCTCGTACCGCAATTTGGTTGCCGCATTTTCGGAAAAAGATCTTGCTCGCATTATAAAGTATGCGGCAGACTTAGGCCATTACATTGCTGATGCGCACGTACCGCTGCATACGACGGCTAACTATAATGGGCAATACACCAAGCAAATCGGTATTCACGCATTTTGGGAAACCCGATTGCCAGAAATGTTTTATACAGATTATGATCTGTTGGTAGGCAAAGCTGCATACATAGCCGATCCTTTAGAAACGGCTTGGAATATCGTCAAACAGAGCTATGAATTGGTAGATTCGGTGCTGCTTGTAGAAAAAGAACTTTCTGAGAAGATCCCTGCGAATCTACAACGCGCGTATATGACGCGCAACAATGTACTTGGATTACATTATTCCGATCACTATGCTTCGGCATATCACACGGCGTTAAATGGCATGGTCGAGCGACGACTGCGATCTTCCATTCATTTGGTAGGATCGTATTGGTATTCTGCTTGGGTCGATGCGGGACAACCAACACTGAAAAATTTAGGAAATTTTGTACCGGAGGCTACGGCCGATACTTTGCCACCCTTGCCGACCGCAACATCGCTCGGTCGACAAGAATGGCATTAGATTATCGTTTGGTGTATCGCAAGCCCAACGTTTGCCAACGTCCGGGCATAGGCACCGCTCCTGCTTCCACATAAGTAACATCCCATAAATTTTGCAGATCAGCAAATACGGTAAATGCTCCAATCTGATACGCAGCACGAATATCTGAAATCACATAAGCCGTATTGGATGCGCGCTCGATAAATCGATTGGTGGTCGAAAATGTCCAAGCATCTACGCCTAAGGAGATCGTGCTATTCAGTTGATGTTTCAGGTTTTCGATCCGATAGCGTGATATCAAACCGTCTGTAGTAGATACCACACTTGGATTGAGATACGTATATCCAAGACGTACTTTCAACTCAGCCCGAGCGCTCAACCGTTGCCCATATTCCGAAGAAAAATGCAATCCGCGCATGCGATTGTTATCTACATTCACTGCCTGATAAGGTTCATCGACGCTGCTTCGCTGCCAATCGATAAACTGCGCAACATTGCGGTAAAAATATCCTGCCTGCGCGGTGAAGTTTCCGATTTGATAACGCAAACTTCCTTCTGCCTGCCAAGCATTTTCCGATTGCAAATCAGGATTTCCGATATTACCCGGGCGCTGATCAAGATACAGATCGGTAAAAGAAGGAATACGTTGACTAGAGCCAACATTGGCAGCAATACGCCACTGCGGCAGAAAATGATAGGCTACATCAATGCCTGGAAACGCTTGCCAACCGTATTGAGAATTATAGTTTACATAGGTTCCGACGTTGAGCAATACATCTTGAATGTATTCTGTTCTGAACTCGGCATAGTAACCATGATTTTGTCTGCGATGATTTCCAATATTAGTGCTTTCAATACGTTCCCAACGCGATTCTGCACCAACACCGACATCACCCAAATTCGTGTGATAGCGTGCATTCAGCTCAGCCGACCACACATCGGTTTCGTGCTCACTGCGCGCACGTGAAAGATCGTTTCTGAAATAGCGATAATCATCTGTATTGTTGCGATAACTCAACCGAGGACTGATGCGCAATCGATCATTGAGATCGTGTCGCGAACTAACTGCAGCAATGGCGGTACGTACTACTTCTTCCGATTCCACATCGCCAGGCGCCGCATAAAAACCATTTGCGCCAAATTTATTGTCGATGTATCCGCCCATCACTTGGATTTCGTCTTGCGCACTTAATTGGATCTTATTCTCATAGAAAGCGCGGAAAGCCTCCGAGGCGGTATTGTAGCGTTGACCATTGCTTTTTTCTGTGGTGAGATAGAGCTGATGCTGATGTTTATCTCGCACGAATTGTCCGCCCACTTGATAACCCATGCCATAGTACACACCTGATCTTCCGGCCTCTTCTTCCACCGATTTAAAGGAAGATCCTGCATATGCTTGCGCAAAAATTTCGGACGACGCCGCTTGTCGTGTGACAATGTTGACAGACCCTGTCAATCCATTAATCCCATAAATTCGAGAAGTTGGTCCACGGACTACTTCGATCCGTTCAATCGCTTCTAAAGGTATGGGAAGATTCAAACTATGGTGACCGGTCTGCGGATCACTCATCTTAATACCATTCACTAACACCAAGGTTTGCTCAAAACTTCCGCCATCGATACCAATATCTGCTTGTGCACCAAATGGACCGCGCTGTCGCAGATCCACACCATTAATATGCGTCAACACTTCGTTGATGGTACGTACCGGCATTCGCCGAATTTCCTCATAGGTAATGATTTCAATGTGACGGCTATTCTTATTAAAAGGCACTTGCAATCTATTTTCCTGGATGATGACCTCGGAAATTTGAGAGGTATCTCGCTGGCTGATCTGCCCAACTGCGGTATAGCAAGTTAATAAACCCACTATAGCTAGTATACCTCTCTTCTTTTTCGACTTAATAGTCTGTGATCGATGTAGAATCTGAATCATGTATGTATTTTAAGTGTGGCAAAAGTAGTATATTGCCGGACTACAATACTGTACCACTTTTTATATAATGACTAGTCCGGTTACAAATCCTATTCTCCATCTATTATCGATTGATCGATCCGCGACGAAAGATATCTATTTGCAAATCGTGCAACAGATCGCCAATGCGATTCAGCGCGGGCTGTTGCGCGAAGGCAGCAAGCTCCCGGGATCGCGTAGTTTGAGCACGGTATTGCAAGTACATCGGCAAACCGTCGTTGCTGCTTTTCAGGAATTGGAAGCGCAAGGTTGGGTGGCGATCTCTCCTAATCGAGGCGTGTTTGTGCTGAGCAATAAACCCGCCGTTGGTGCTCGACTTCAGTTGGATGATGCAACTCCGAAAGAACAACTGTATCCTACGAACGTAGGATTTACCTTCAAAAAATCGAATATTCTAGATAATCCTTGGACACAAACCGCTAGTGAATTCAGCTTCGATGATGGTGTTCCAGATATTCGGCTCACGCAGATCAATCAATTATCAACTTTTTATTCGGCCAACCTAAAAAGGAAAAGCAATATCAAAAAGCTGGATCGCTATACCAATGAAGGTAGCGAGTATTTCAAGGAGCAACTGAGCACTTATCTGCATCAATCACGTGGATTACGCATTAGTGAACAAAACATTCTGGTCACCAGAAGCACGGAGATGAGTTTATACATCATTTCTAAGGTAATGCTTTCTCGTGGCGATGTCGTGATAGTCGGCGCGCTGAGCTACTTCGCTACCAACATGATTTTTCAGGAGTCTGGTGCAAGAATGAAAACGGTGCCCGTAGATTCAAATGGTTTAGATACGGCAAGTATTCGTGCCCTATGTCAACAAGAAAAAGTACGCATGGTGTATGTTACTTCTCACCATCATTATCCTACTACAGTGACATTAAGCGCACAACGCCGAGTGGAGTTATTGGCTCTAGCGCAAGAATTTGGATTTGCGATTGTAGAGGATGACTATGATTATGAATTTCGCTATGATCAACAAGCCATTTTACCAATGGCCAGTGCAGATACCGATGGCATGGTGATTTACCTCGGCTCATTTGGCAAAACGCTTGCTCCTGGTTTCCGTACAGGGTTTACCGTCGCTCCAAGCGATATTATTGCAGAAATGCGCAAATATCTTGGCATCATTGATCGGCAGGGTGACATCACCATGGAATTGGCTCTTGGGGAAATGATTGCCGAAGGCGAGATCAATCGCTATGCTAAGAAATCATTAAAGATTTATGAACAAAGGCGTGCTCATTTGGTAGATCTACTGCAAAGCCGTCTTTCTCATTATTTGCAATTCGAATCACCGCGCGGCGGACTGGCTGTCTGGACAACCTGGGATCGCCGTATAAATCTATCTCAATTGGCCATACAATGCGAAAATCAAGGCCTTCATATTCCTAGAAACCTATTGTACCAACACAAAGACATCGCGGGGATGCGCATCGGATTTGGACGAATGGACGAAGATGAAATGACGACTTCTATAAGCAAAATGCAATCCGCGTTAACGCAAATGAAGGTGATCTAAAATCCGTATTGCAGGAGCAGACAAATACCTTTACATTTGCTTCCGAATTTAGAAGGGTGATCTTGTCGCCACAACATTCTAAAATCATACTTAATAGGATTCTACCCCATGCTTAAAAAAAGTTTGATATCACTTGCATTCGGATCATTTGCGATCGGAATGACAGAATTTACCATCATGGGCATATTGCAAGATATTGCCTTAGATCAGAATATTAGTATCCCTACGACTGCGCATCTTATCGCCATCTATGCTTTAGGCGTCGTGGTCGGAGCACCTACGCTGGTGTTGTTTACTAGCAAATACCAACCAAAGAATGTGCTTCTCTTTTTGATGCTTCTCTTTGTGGTTTTTAATAGTCTGTTTGCCATCATGCCAGACTACAATTCCTTGATGATTACACGATTTTTATCGGGTTTACCACATGGTGCATTCTTCGGCGTTGGTTCCGTTGTAGCGACACAGTTGGCCACCAAAGGCAAGGAAGCGCAGGCAATTTCTATTATGTTTACCGGTATGACATTGGCCAACTTATTTGGCGTGCCACTCGGCACGTACATTGGCCATCATTATTCGTGGCGATGGACGTATGGTATCATCAGCCTTTGCGGATTGGCTACTATCATCACCGTTTTCCTTTGGTTGCCTAAAGTGGTCAATTATCAAGCAGAAAACATGTACAAGCAACTTAAGTACTTTGCCACCAAAGAAGCGTGGATTCTGATCGCGATGATCTCTATCGGTACGGGTGGTTTATTTGCATGGATGTCTTATATTTCGCCCTTGATGACTAAAGTCGCGAATTTGCCCGAAGAGCACGTGAGTTACATCATGGCATTAGTCGGATTAGGCATGGTTGTCGGGAATTTTCTGGGCGGACGCCTGTCGGATAGTATTGGATCGGTACGAGCTTCTATCGTTTGTTTTTCATCTATGGCCGCCTGCTTGCTGCTAGTATATTTCACCATACACATTGAGTATTTGGCATACTTTTTAGCTTTCCTGACGGGAATGATTTCCTTCACGATCGGTTCACCATTGCAAATCACGCTCATCAATTCGGCACGTGGTGCCGAAACATTAGCAGCAGCTGGTGGTCAAGCTGCGTTTAACATGGGAAATACCTTAGGTGCGTATCTTGGTGGGATTCCGGTGTTGTATGGCATGGCTTACAACTCACCTTTGCTCGTAGGCATCGGGATGGCATCTATTGGTGCATTGATTGCTTTTTATTACAAACTATTAAGTAGTAAAACCACCACAATGGTAAGCGCTTAAAACATTTTCGGCGATGGTGGTGTTATCTTGATAAAACCACCGCGCATGAAAAAGCAATTTTTCGGTTTCATAAACAGATTGAATAAGGCTGTGCTACCAAGCTACAGCAGATTAGATCCTGCCGGATTGACCAAATTTCAACAAGCTATTTTAGCCTTTCGCTATTACGTGCTGATCCAATCCAAAGACTAGGTTTATCTTCTTAGCGAAACAGGTTTCTTCGTATAGAAACCTTATTTTTATACGATGATATACTTGGACAATAACGCGACTACTCGTATTGATGAGCATGTGCTAAACGCGATGATGCCCTACTTTAGAGAATCGTACGGCAATGCATCGAGCACGCAACATCGATTGGGCAGGCAGTCCAACGAAGCGATTCAGCTCGCGCGTCAGCAAATCGCTCGTGCGCTCAAGATTCAAGATCCTAATGAATTAATCTTTACCAGCGGCGCGACGGAAGCGATAAACATCGCCTTGAAGGGTGTGGCTACAAGATATCATTCGATAGGAAATCACATCATTACGTGTCAAACGGAACACAAAGCGGTACTGGAAACCTGTGCACAACTGGAAAAAGAAGGTTGCCGGGTGACATACTTACCCGTTTTAGCGAATGGACAGATTGATCTTGCTCAGTTGCGAGAAGCCATCACCCCAGAAACGATCTTGATCAGCCTCATGACGGCCAATAATGAAACCGGTGTACTGCATCCTATAGCAGATATTGCTCAGATTTGCCAGCAACATGGAATACTCTTTTTCTGCGATGCCACGCAATATATCGGTAAGCAAAATGCACTAGATTTGGCGCAAATCCCAGTCGATCTACTGTGCTTGAGTGCACACAAATTTCACGGACCAAAAGGCGTCGGCGCCTTGTACATTCGTCGTCGTAAAAGTAAACCGATACAAATCGAACCATTAATCGTTGGTGGAAATCAGGAAGGCGCGCTACGAGGCGGCACCTACAATGTTCCCGCTATAGTGGGTTTCGGCGCAGCTTTGGAGCATCTTCAAGCCGAGGAATGGAAAACAGTTGCTACTTTGCGCGATTACTTAGAAACATCTTTATTGGAATCCATACCGCACATTTCTATCAATGGTGCGGATGCTCCACGATTGAGCAATACGAGTAACTTAACGATCAAACATGTGCTCGCTACCGAATTAATTAGTCGCTTGCCTGATATCGCATTTTCTACTGGCTCAGCTTGTGTAGTGGGCAGTGCAGCACCTTCACACGTATTAATTGCAATGGGTTTATCGGAAGACATGGCACGCTGCAGCATCCGTCTATCGCTTAGTAAATATACTACGCGAGAAGAGATCGCTGAGGTAGCGAAACAAATAGCAAACGCTGTTAAAAAAATACGAGCGCAATCGCCCGTCTGGATGCTGTTTGAAAAAGGGTTGATCGATTAAGTGAAAAATGATTACGCAGTTGCTGGAATCATAGTTACCGACTGAATATCCCGTACATCAATCTGATCTTGCAAGTGTATTTTCAATTTAGAGCCATCGCCATGTATCGTCCAAATTTCGATAGGCTTTACCAGCGTGATATAATGCAAAAGATCTGCCCAATCCACATGATCCGAAATGTATAATGACAAATCATTGTGCTGCTGCAATCTAGCCCAACCCGAAGCAAATACGCGTGTCACATTCGTTGCTCGAAAGTAACTATTGAAGGTTAAAGGCGGCACCAAATACACTTTATTCGCCGGCCCTTCTTTCATATCCTTACGCCCATACACTTTATAATGTAGTGATACCGGACTATATTCATCGTACAACCGATGTGCCATCGTCATGCGATGATGCAACAGCACTACTTTATCTGGGCAATAGGAATTCAGCAAATATGTGATTCGTTGCGCTTTGCCGAGCGTATAACAGCCCAACAAAATATTGCCGTTGATCGCATTAAGCTTTCGTATTTCTTCTACTGGATCTGGATGCACGACGTCTGGATCAGCAAACGTTGTTTCGGTGATCAAGACATCAGCTTGCACCACTTGGATTGGTTCGCACGTGGGATCTTCTTGCAACTTATAATCTCCGGTGTACAAGTAGCGTACACCTTGATATTCCATCAAGATCTGAGCCGACCCCAGAATATGCCCAGCTGGTATTAGCGTGATCCGCACCTCATTGAGCTCCCAAGATTGATTGAATGGCTTAATAGTATACGCTTCTCTGGTATATTTAGGAAAGCGCTGTTGCATAAATGCCACCGTAAATGGTGTTGCGTACGTATCTAAATGACCCGGACTAGCATGGTCGCCATGCGCATGCGATACGATTGCCGTCTTCACTGGATACAAAGGATCGATATAAAAATCGCCGTAACGGCAATAATAGGCATCTCCCTTTTTTACCAGAAAATCGGGTAGAATGGTTTTACTTTTCATAGTTTAATAAACGCTCGTGTAATGTCATCACTTGCGAGATCAGAGATTCTGTACCATCATTTACAATGATGGCATCGGCCAATGCGATTTTCTGACTATCTGGCCACTGCTTTTCCATGCGTGCTCGTACTTGTTGCTCTGTCACCTGATCCCTTTCCATCACGCGCTGGATCCGAGTTGCTTCATTTGCGGTAACCATGATGGTGAAATCAAGCTTTTTGTACGAACCACTTTCAAACAGCAATGCGGCTTCTTTCAAAGAATAAGCGCCCTCTTGTGCATCTGCCCAGGTTTCGCCAGCGCGAATAACCGCAGGATGCACAATACTATTTAGTTCGTCAAGCTTGTCCTTATCATTAAAGACCATCTCCGCTAAGTACGCACGATCTAGTTCACCAGACGCTTGATATACTTTCTCTCCGAAAGCTTTTTTCAGCGAAGCAACGACAGCGTCGTCCTCCACCATAATACTCTTAGCTTCCCGATCGGCATCATAAACCGGAATACTCAAAACCTGGAATAATCGGCAAACAATACTTTTGCCAGCGCCGATACCACCTGTTATGCCTACTCTAAGTCCCATAATTACAATCGTACAAAAAAATCAATATTCTGCGGCTCGATGCGCAATACCTGACAATACGGAGGAATCTTCGTGAGTTGCACAGGTAAGCTTGTCGCTTTGCCACGTGTCCAATCTTGCACATCGGCTACTGCTTCAAAATCGCGCGCTGTCCACTTGGCATAATCCAATAGCGAAACTAATAAGGTGACTTTTACCTTTCCTGGTATGGTACGTACCGATGTGTAAGACTCTGCGTTTTGCACACGGATGGGTAATTCGATCACTTTCTCTGTCATCTCTCCTATCGGTATCAACACCTCTGCAAACGTGGGGTAAACCGCGATGTTTGTTTTACTTTTACGATTAAGATAACTGACGGTGCGTACATCATTATCGAGCAATTCGCCCTTGATACTATCTGTCTCAATGTATGCGATCTCATCGATATCTTCTGCAGGCCCGGTAATCGTCACAAAAGCCGGATTGGTGCGCACTTCACCTACGATGCCGTATTGTTTTCTATACGTGATACCATACACTGGTTTGACGGGTACACGTTTTTGGATTTGCTTTGAAAAATCAAAAAATAATGTATCCGGCATGACTGAAATAGCCTGTTTATTAATCGGGAATTGCTTGTTTACGAACCCAATTTGACTACTAAACGCGATAAAATTTCTAGTTTTCAGCCCGCCAAGGTCTACTTCTAGACGAGCGGTATCGGGATGAAATCGCTTGACCAAGATGTCCCAGCCACTCATACGCAAGCGAACTTGTACCATATCTGATTGTAGTGGGTGAAATGCTCTTTCTTCTGGGAGATTAACATAACTCACGCGCGCCATCTGCAAGAAATCATAGGAGCTAGAGATAGCAAATAAGGACCATGCCACAAAGGATATCACGAGGCATCGCAAAAAGATATTGATCTTTCGCCGTTGAATTTTAGAAAACCGACGTGTTGGCATACCTACAAATGTAGCATTAACGGATTAAATAACCATGACTTTTGAATAGCACAAAAGCCATTCTTCGAATCGAAGAATGGCTTTCGGATTAGCTTGTACGATAATTAGAAAGATACTTATGCGTCTTTTTTCTCTATTTTATCGGCGTTTAAAGCTTTTGATGCATCTAATGAAACCGCCGATTTGTCGAAACGAATCTTTACGCCAGAACCTACATCTACCAAGAAAGAAGTCTCGCCTACTTCCACGATACGACCGTGAATACCTGCCGTAGTGACGATTTTAGCATTAACACCTAATTCTTGAATATATTTTTTGTGATCTTTTTGTTTCTTCATCTGTGGTCTGATCATGAAAAAATAGAAAACCACGAAAATCAAAATCATAGGAAGGAACATACCTAGTCCGCCGCCTTGAGCTTGTAGTAAAATTGTTGATAGCATTATTTAACGTATTAGATTTAATGTAGATTATAAGATATGATTAGCTTACTTCACCTTTAAGCTGAATCGTTTGGATATTGTTTTTGGCATTGGATACCACCGTAATGATCTTTTGTTGTTTTCCAGATTGACCATGGCTATCAAAACGTACTTTTACTTCACCTTCGCCATTTGGAGCAACTGGAGTAGATGTATACTCGGGTGTAGTACAACCGCAGGAAGTAGACACACGTGATATGATTACAGGCTCTGTACCCGTATTTTTAAATTTGAAAGTATGATCGACCACTTCGCCGTCTGTTATCTGTCCAAAGTCGAATGCCTCTTCTGCAAATGAAACTTCGCCATTACCTGTATTGGCTTTAGCGACTTCTGTCGAGCTTGAAGTGGAGTCAGTAGCACTAGTATTGGATGTATTACCTGCATTATTGCAAGCTACTAATAGCAGCAAACTCAAAGCTGCAGATAGGTTGTTGATATATTTCATTGCTTTATTTTTTATGTAACTAATCTTGCAATCCCCGACCTTCTTTGCGGATACGTCCCTGCTGTTTTAAGTCAGAAAGAATCTTGTCTAAGATACCATTTATAAAGGTACTACTTTTCGCTGTACTGTAATCTTTTGAGATTTCGATGTATTCGTTCATCGTCACCTTTACCGGAATGGTTGGGAAATGTAACAATTCGGTAATCGCCATCTGCATCAGCAAACTATCCATCAATGCTATACGATCTGATTCCCAATTTTTGGTTTTATCGCCCACCAATACCGCATATTCTTGTTGGTAACGAATAGCTTTGGACAGGAGATCTTGCACGTATTCTTGATCTTCGGCCCAGTTAGGCGTAAGATCAGCTAACTTGTTTTTAGCTGGATTATCGTTAGAGAAGTTTTTGAATGTTTTAGCAATCATCGCCTGTAAAACCTCTTTGTCTACCGACCAATCAATAAAACGTGCCTCAAGCGCTTGTTCTATGTTAGGCGTTTTAAGGATGATTTTCTTAAATATAAATTTTATAATATCCTTTTCCTTCGCAATAGAACGATCTCCTTCTTGCAAATAGGCGGTATACGTATCTGAGGCGGTAAGTTGTGCGTAAATAGAGCGAACAATCTCCGGATCGAAGCTCCAATCTACGTTATATTTCTTCACCTTCTCCACATACTCTCTATTCTGACGCAGACTATCGATGAACGCGTTATTATTCAACTTCGTTGACGACAAGAATTTATCCTGTTCAGATGGCAACCATTTCTTTCCGCGCCCCTCCGAGTCAATCACCACATATTCAGCCACTTCATCCAACAAATTCAAGGTCCATATGTACATATGATCTACCTCTTCGATGCTTCGGAATAAAGCTTTTTCAAAATCTTTGATACTTTTATCCTCAGTGAGGGAATACGCATAAAGCGCCTGCATAACTTTTACGCGGAGATGTCTTCTGTTTAGCATTTTTTAAAGAACGGGTGTGTATGTAAGAACGAACAATTAAATATGTATTAGTAGATAATAAGCACTTTATGTGCTTATTTCAATTTACGAAGGTCAAAGATACGCTTTTCTGCCAATTGTTTTGCGGCTTCGTAGGTAGATACGTTGTCTTCGTTTGCTTTTTGGATTACGTGGCGTGTAGCTGTGTATATATGACGAATCAAATATTCGGTACGTTCTGCTCCGTAACCTTCCAATTCGGAGTAGCAACTAATCAGCGCACCAGAATTGATTAAAAAGTCGGGTGCGTACAATATATTATGATCTTTTAATAGTTGAATCGTACGTTCTTCTTCTTTTAGCTGATTGTTGGCAGAGCCTGCAATCACTTTACAACGCATGCGTGGTACAGAATCCGGATTAACCGTTCCGCCCAACGCGCAAGGAGCATACACATCAATATCGTGCTCAAAGCTAGTGGCATAAGTTAATGGCTCGGCTTTGTATTTCGCCGCAATTTTCATCTTGCGTTCCTCGGTCATGTCGGTTACATATACACGCGCATTTTCGCCGCGCAATAGCGCTACCAAATGCTCACCAACGCTACCAACGCCTTCTACCGCGATCTTGCGACCCGCTAAGTTGTCGTCTCCATACAATTCTTTGATCGCCGCTTTGATGCCATAGAACACCCCTTTCGCTGCAAAAACAGTCGTATCGCCTGCACCATTTAATGAAGCCGGTAAACCTGCTACATAATCCGTTTCGGCATGAATATGCTCCAAATCGATTTGAGAGGTACCTACATCGGTGCTGGCAATAAAATTACCATTCAATCCTTCTACAAAACGTCCGAATCGACGCATCAATAATTCGGTTTTTTCGGTGCGATGATTCCCTAAAATAATAGCACTACCACCGCCTAAGTTTAGCCCCGCCAAAGAAGCTTTATACGTAATGGCTTTGGACAAGCGCAATGCATCTTCGATGGCATCATCAAAAGATTCATAAGGCAACATCCGCACTCCGCCGATTGCCGGACCTAATGTCGTATCGTGAATGGCTACGATAGCTTGTAATCCAACTTCTGGATCTTGACAAAAAAATAAATTTTGGTGATCCGATGCTTTCATCAAATCAAACAAAGAATGGCCTTGTTGCTGACTCATGGTACTTGTATAAAGAATTATGCTCCGCAAAATTAGAAATAATATTCCACGTGCAGAATTTTATTGCATCAAATACTAAGCTGTCAAGCGCGCAAGATTTACCTCGAAATTAAAGAAATCAGATCGCAGATATTTGCGTACTTTTGTACTACATGAAAGAGCTTTCCTACCTCAATAAATACTTCTATAAATACCGCTGGCATGTACTCCCCGGTATTCTCTTTGTTATCATTTCCAACTACTTCGGCATCTTGCCCGCGCAGGTTATTCGCGAGGCATTCGATTTAGTGCAAGAAAATATCGACATGTATCGTCTGTACGATGGGTTCGAGCGTCAGAGCGTCATTTACAGCGTCTTTGGCAGTAGTTTATTATTTTTCGGTGTGGTGGTATTGGTGCTTGCCTTGATCAGGGGAATATTTTTATTTCTGATGCGCCAAACCTTGATTCTCACTTCCAGAAGGATTGAATATGACATCAAAAATGAGATTTATGAGCACTATCAGGCACTAGATTTCAGCTTTTATCGCCGGAACAATACCGGTGATTTGATGAATCGTGTCACGGAAGATGTTAATCAGGTTCGGAATTACCTTGGGCCAGCAATTATGTACGCCATCAACACTATTGTATTGTCGATTATGATTATCTATGCTATGTATAGCGTCAATGCAACTTTGGCTACGTATTCATTATTGCCTATACCGATTTTGGCTGCCGTGATTTTGGTTGTCAATAAAGTGATCAATCAGCGTAGTACGCGTATTCAAGCGAAGCTTTCTAAACTTTCCTCTTTTGTACAAGAAACATTTTCAGGTATTCGTGTAGTCAAAACGTACACCAAGGAAAAGGAAAAACTAGACATGTTTGCGGCCGAAAGTAACGAATACAAAGATCGTATGCTAGATCTGGTACGTGTACAGGCCTACTTTTTCCCGCTTATTATTTTGTTGATTGGCCTTAGTACAATTATCACGGTGTATGTTGGTGGTCTGGAATTGAGCAAGGGAAATATTACGGCAGGTAATATTGCGGAGTTTATTATCTACGTGAATCAATTGACATTTCCAGCAATGTCATTGGCTTGGGTGACTTCTTTGATTCAACGTGCTGCCGCTTCGCAAAAACGTATTAACGAATTTTTGCACACGGAATCGGACATTCCGGATGGTACGGTTGACGAAAAATTGAAAGGACGCATCAAAATTGAAAACTTGTCGTACACGTATGAAACAACTGGCATTCAGGCACTGAGAAATATTGATCTGGATATTGCACCGGGTACTACGGTGGCATTAATCGGTCGTACTGGTTCGGGCAAAACAACCTTGGCCAATATGCTGCTTCGCATGTTTGATACGGATGAAGGGCGTATCTTATATGATGAATACGACATTCGCGATTTGCAAACGACAAGTTTGCGCAGTCAGATTGGGTTCGTACCGCAACAGGTATTTCTTTTTTCAGACACCATAGCACGAAATATTGCTTTCGGTTTGGATACGCAAGATGATGACAGGATCGAACAAGCAGCTCGCGATGCCGCGGTATACGACAATATCGTCCGATTTGAAGAAGGTTTTGAAACGTATATTGGTGAACGTGGGGTCACCTTGTCCGGCGGACAGAAACAACGGCTCTCCATTGCTCGTGCTTTGGTAAAAGATCCTCAAATCCTGATCTTTGATGATTGTCTATCGGCAGTGGATACCAAGACCGAGGAAGAGATATTGCACAACTTATCACGGATTATGGAAGGCAAAACAACTATCTTCATCGCGCACCGGATCTCGACGATCAAAAATGCGGACCTCATCGTGGTGATGGATAAGGGTGAAATCGTAGAACGTGGTACGCATGAATCACTCTTGCAACAGCAAGGCGAGTATGCCAACTTGTACGAAATGCAACTGCTCGAAACGGCGGAATAGGCCATGTTTTTTGCATGAATTTTGTTTTGATATATTAGCCGAAATAGTATATTTGCATGCAAATCAGTGCAACGGGGGATTAGCTCATTTGGCTAGAGCGCTTCGCTGGCAGTGAAGAGGTGATCGGTTCGAATCCGATATTCTCCACCAATCAAAAAGCGACTAGAAATAGTCGCTTTTTTTCGTATATATCAATGATACACATTCTCTCCGTTATCGAAAAAATAAATTTATCGACGCGTCAACTTTAAGTAAAATCCGCTTAATGTATACCCTTGAATACGAAGGTGATAACCAAAAAGTTCAGCGTTGCACCATAATTCCTATAGGCTGTTCAATGAGTATACTTTCATAGGTTTAAAATCATAACAACGAAGAAGTTTTTGCATCTATCTGATGTTGGGGGAGCGAACTTTTTTCCATTATACATGAAAAGTAAGCTGAAAAAATTTGCCAAAAGTGTTTTTCAACCATATAAAACACCGATTGCTTTAATCTAAAACCTAATTTTTTATTAAAATAAAATTATTATTTATAAATAATAATTTATTAATCAATTGAAAATATTATATTTGTAAAACGAAACAATCACACTATTAGCTACATAATTTATAAGATTATCAATATAGGAATAACACTACAGAGTATTAAACAATTTGGATATGATATTATGTAACTGGACGCTTAGCGCTATAATTTAATATACGATCTACTAATACTTAATTAAAATGTTAAAAGCAATTGTAGGACTTCAGTTTGGAGATGAAGGAAAAGGTAAGTTTGTCGATTTTTTTTCACAAAACTACGATCATATTGTCCGATTTAATGGCGGTCCTAATGCAGGGCACACAGTGGAAACGAACGAGCGTAGAGAGCATTTTTCGCAAATTCCAGCGACTTTCACAGGGAAAAACCTCTACTTGGCCTCTGGAACATTGGTATCTCTTGAAAAATTGCTCGAAGAGATAGAGTTAATTAAAACCATTAATCCAGATGTTAACATTATCATCGATCCTAGATGCCACGTCATTCTTCCAATTCATTTGGAATATAATAAGTTTTCAGAACTCTACAAAGGTATTGATAAAATTGGCTCGGTAGGGGTTGGTGTCGGAGCTTGTGTTGAAGATAAGGTAAATAGGAATGGTATAAGGATTTGGGATTTATTGGATGAAGATAGATTAAAGAAGAGAATCGACTTTTTACTAAATTTCAGGAAAACCCAAATTAAGACGGTTTTCAATGGTAACATATCTGATGAATATGAAAATATTCTAATAGAAATTTGCGAGTACGGTGCTAGGATTAAACCTTATCTAAAATTCGTTAATGAGTTAATTGCTGAAAAATTATTGAACGATGAAAATATTCTACTTGAGGGCTCGCAAGCTACTTTTTTAGATAATACATTTGGCACCTATCCTTACACCGTAGCTTACCAAACTTTGATAAGTACATGTTTCAGCTCAATCGGAATCCCATGTTCTACTATTAATATCGTTGGAGTACTTAAATCCTACACCATACGAGTTGGGAATGGGCCTCTCCCAACAGAGCAGGATAATGATATTGGAGAAGCGCTGCGAATTCATGGTAATGAGTATGGCACTGTTTCTAAACGTAAGCGACGTTGTGGTTGGTTGGATCTTGTATTAGCAAAACAAGCTGTTAAACTGAATGGTATCAATAGCATTTGTCTTACTAATGTCGATGTCTTGTCTTGTGTAGAGACCATAAAGGTTGCCGTATCTTACACAATTGAAGGTAAAAGTGTAAATCCTAATGAAGCTCTACTAAGTTTAGAAAGCGTAGTGCCTGTTTACAAAGATTTCCCGTCTTGGCGTAAGTTAGATAGTGTATACGACTGCTACGATGATCTCCCTGAAGCGTGTAAAACATACATCGGCTATATTGAAAAAGAGCTTGGTGTACCTATAGAATATATTTCTTACGGACCTAAGCGCCATCAGACACTTAAAAAGTAAGACATTGTATGATCAACTATGTAACGGGCTTTATGTTCAGTGAAGACAAACAGTATGTTGTACTTATTCGCAAGCGTACTCCATCATGGCAGAATAATAAGGTAAATGCTCCAGGAGGTAAAATCGAAAAAGGCGAATCAATCGAACAAGCAATCGTGCGAGAATTTCATGAAGAAACGGGAGTGGAAACCAGACAGGCTGATTGGAAAACTGTTATTACTTTAACAAGACCAAAATTAAAAAAAATCTATTTTTTATGCTGCTTCTCTGATCAAGTTTACTTAGCTAAAAGTATGGAGAAAGAGGAAATCTTCTTAAGTAAAGTCGCTGAATTACCTGATAATGTTGTTCCCAATTTACGTTGGCTTATCCCACTAATTCTGGAAGAACATGTGTTTATAAATATCCCTATTGACTATGTCAGTGTAAAATAGTTACTATTTAATGTTTTGATCATGAATTTTAGGCCTTGTATTGATGTATTTAAAGCAAAAGTTGTACAACTAATAGGTACTTCACTATTTGGCGGTGATGAGCGCACTATTATCAAACATTTTGAGAGTGAATATAGCCCGGCGTACTATGCCAAATTATTTAAAGAAGATGATTTAAAAGGTGGACATATACTTTCACTGGGGAGCGGTAATAATGACGTCGTAATAGAAGCATTAAGCGCATTCAGTGGAGGTATGAAATATGGCGGTGGCGTTACAGCTGAAAATGCTCATGTCTATCTAGATGCCGGAGCGACGCATGTAATCGTCAACTCTTACGTTTTTAATAACGGTGAAATTAACTACTCTAATCTCGATTCACTGGTTAAAAGCATTGGAAAAGATAAACTAGTCCTGGACATGAGTTGTAGAAAACGAAATGGTGAGTATTACATCGTTACGAACCTATGGGAAAAGTTTACTAACGTTAGAATAAACAAACAATCACTTTTAGAGATATCCGGATATTGTGATGAGATTATTGTCCACGGGGTTGACTCAGAAGGAAGAAAACAGGGATTAGAATCTGATCTTGTAAAAATTTTGGCAGAACATACGCCAATAAAAACGGTATATGCGGGCGGAATTAGTTCTATTTCTGATCTTAATTTAATAAAGGAATTAGGAAATGAAAAGATTGACCCCTGTATTGGAACAGCACTGAGTATTTATGGAGGTAACCTACCCTATCAGGACGTGGTACAATGGAATAATCTTAATTGAAATGAAATCTAAATCTGTATAACAACATGGATAAAAAGATAAGAATTGGCATTATTGATATCGATGATGTCCTTGCTGATTTCGGCAGCTTTATCGTAGAAGAATTGAATCAGTTGTCAGGTACCCAACTAACAAAAGAGGCCTATATACATCACGACTTTTACAAATTCCACGATCTGCCCGTAAGTGTCATGGGAGATATTTTGAGAAGAGAAAGTATATACCTCCGGCTGAAACCTTTAGATAAGGTGGTCGAGGGAATGTACCTTTTGAAGGAAAAAGGATTTGCTTTACGCATTGTTACGGCCAGAGGCAAGTCTAACTCAAACATAGAAGAGGATACACACCAATGGTTCTATGATAATAACATTCCGTATGATTCTATAGATTTCATTGATTATCACGAAAAAAAATCGGAATACTATCTTAAATATGGCAATCCAGAGTTTGTTGTAGATGATCGAGTATATAATCTTCTTGATGCGCAATCTGTAGGAGTTTCCACTTACTGCCTCAAACAGCCGTGGAATGAATACGATATAAACTACAAGGGGCCTCGAGTTAGCAATCTTTTAGAATTGGCAGATAATTTTTGAAGGATGTCATTACCGTTATTTAGCTTGTACTGATGTGAAAAAAGTTAGGTTAGGAATCTTGGGAGAAATTTGGCTTCCTCTATCAGAAGAAATTGATTGCTTGGGGAAGCTCAAAGAAGAGATTTGCGAGCGCACAAGTACACATCTAATTCTTAGATCAAGATTCTTTTATGCCAACAAAAAGATAAAAACGGAAGTTAAACTACTTAGAAATATTCTCGAACACATTTTTAGCTTTTCCCCACAACTTACCAAGCCTTATCGAATCGCATTATCAGAACGATTTATTAAAGGATGTGCACTACTGTTCGTAAGCTTCGACGACAGCAAGCAAAAAGAGGTTTACAATTCTTTTAAGCATCTCATAGATAATGCAATTAAATGGACATTTGATATGCAAGAGATGGATCCACTTTGTACATATCATTTTGAAAGATTAATTAGTCAAGTTAATAACAATAAGACGCTTGATTTTAAGTCTATTGAGTTAGAATCAATCTCTTTATGTGAGCTATGGAATAGTACTTTAGATATACATGCAACACGTATTATTTCTCCGTTATTAGGGGGCTTATTTGTAGCACCCGTTATTGCTTGTCTCAATGCAATTAAATGGGAATATATCAACTATTCAATTTATGATAGAAAAGTTAATGTTGCACCTACTTATACTATTAAAAATGAATCTTGTGTGATTATTGATGATAATGTTGGCTCTGGAAAATCAATGCTTGAAGTAAGTAAAATTCTAGCCATTAAAGATGTCAGGTTTTTAGCTTTTGAAATGAACTGGTCAAAGTTTATCCGTGCAAAAAAAGGAATAATTGAATCCTTTGATCCAGATCAGTTTTTGAGGTGCTCCCCTTTGTGGTACAGACACTTTGAGAACCTTATAATATGGCGAGAACAGTTTTCTGCTTTAAATTTAAAAGATTATCCCGATTACCTTTCATACATCAATAGCTGTTTCGAGTTAACTAATAAATTTCGATCATTCTTGCCCGAACAAATCCTTAATGAGTTATCAGTAGACTTACTAAGAATCAAAAATCAAATAGTAGGTAATGATCAAAAAATGAATTGGTCTTACATAGCTCATCAGCTAGAGAAGACAAGTGGATAGTCGGTATTTGTTACATTAATTTTCTCCTATCAAAATTAAGACAGGAAGGCAATACGCAGAAAAAACTAACCTTCAGTAAACAATATCACTCCTCCCACCGAATATAAGTTTCTTCAGATTGAGCATGTGACAATACTAAGGTATCATGGTGAAATTCGACCTTAAACACCTGACTATCGTACGTCAATTGATCTTCTACTAGTACAAAGTTTCCTTCTACAAACTCAATCGACACCTTATTTTGGTTATTATAATGTGTAATCAATTCCTCACCACCGTCTGTTGACACCCGACTAAGTGTATTGACATAGCGCCACTTACCAATCAATTTCGCTTCTAGCGATTTGGATTTGCGACGTAAAACAAGACGAGATAGTAGGTTTAAAATTTTCATTGTGTGTGACCAATACGCAAATCTATGTTATTTTCATATGAAGCGAAAGATAAAAAACCCTTAAAAACCGTAAATAACAAAATCCTATGTCATTTAGTTTTGCTAACTTAAGGCAATGAGAAGTGCTTCCATTAAACTCATATTGTATAGTACGTAAAGATTTTGAAGGATTCTATCGTAAGCTTTCATTCATAATCGTACCAATAAAGTATTGTCCATTCTAATATAGATTGATGAGGGATAGAGATCAGAAAAAACAGTTTGCAGCAAATAGTGACTGGAATAATTTTATTCAGCTTTGCCTCTATGCTCATCCGGTTATCAGCACCTTTCTGGTTGTATCCCATATGGTTCAATACAATTTGATTAACCATCGAATGATTACCGTTTTTACATCGCTCTTATATGAAGTTGGTTTTATGATCATTTTAATCTTCTTGGCGGTAAGCATATGTATAATCATTTATCAGTTGATCCGACCATCCATTCCTGTCGATAGTAATCTATGGTTGATAGCATATACGATACTGAACATTGGAGTTATTTTTCTTCCGGATGCTCTTAATACCCTGCCATCGCTGAGAGATTCGATTCCAGCATAGCCGCCGTTTCAAGACAACCGTACAATCAATCTTAAACTCTTGCATTGCATATTCATCGCAGGCATCAGCGGAATAATAGAAAAATCTGCGATCTATTTTAAAAATTTCGGAATTTGAACGTTTTTTTCTGATTATATACTTGCATATATGTAGGGTAGCTATTACATTTGTACTGTTGTTTATATTTAATCTAAATAAATATTAGAAACAACTTCTAAGTACATTATCTCTTCTCAATACAAATGTCGTAGTCTCCCAAGCTACGGCATTTTTTGTTTTATAACTTTCTTTAACGCTAACGACCTCCATAAACTTTCTAAACCGTATCTACTTTATAAACCCTATCAACCCAAAAGTTAGATCGCTTTGTAGTACCTCCGAGCGATGACGTCATTAAAATATCAACTTGCTTAACTTTCTCAACTCCCTTAACTCCCTTAAATTTATCAACTTTATCAACTCCCTTAACTCCCTTAACTCCCAAAAAAAACAAAATATAAAAGGCGAAACCAGATGGTTTCGCCTTTTATATGTACGGATTCGAAATCTGCTTCACGCAGATCCATCCAGTTTTACAATTGCTTGTCTAATTTCTCGGTTAATACCGATTTAGGTACTGCACCAACTTGCTTGTCAACGATCTCTCCATTTTTGAAAAACAATAATGCAGGGATGTTGCGGATACCATAACGAACAGAGATATCTGGGTTGTTATCTACGTTTACTTTACCGATAACCGCTCTACCATCATAGTCTTTCGCGATCTCATCTACTACTGGACCTACCATACGGCAAGGACCACACCACTCCGCCCAGAAATCTATTAAAACTGGTTTATCCGATTTCAAAACAACTTCGTCGAAGTTGCTATCTGTAATTTCTAATGCCATAATATTATTCCTATTAATTTATCTCTAATAACAAATATAGCTATTCATTTGTTAGTGACGTGTCCAAAAAATGTAATTAAATATTCCCACCGGATTAATTCAATTTGTACTTGACGTATTCCAGCTCTTCTAAACCTTCTAAGAACTCATTCGTCAGATTAATCTTTATCTGCTTGGCTGGCATCTCAATGGCCAGTTCATCCTGCATGTCCAATATCTTGAATTTGAGCTGACAGTTGGCTTGCTGATCCTCTACGACAGTGAGCGCAATTAGTTCCTCCAAGTTTTGTACGAACTCATCATTCAGTGACTGCAAAGGCACCTGAATGGTAAATGATTTGGCCATCTTATCGCGTAGATCAGACAGCAATTGGATGCTTCTTAATTCAAATCCCCAATTGCCGACTTGCTTGAAGCGCTCTTGCACGATACCACGTACTTGAATGAAATAACCTTCTTGTAAATAACCTTTGAACTTCACATAGTCCTCACCAAAAGCCATAATCTCGAAAGAGTCAGAATAATCCTCGATCACGAAGGATCCGAATGGTTTCCCATTCTTCTGCGACACGCGATGCGAAGCGGCAGCTACGATACCGCCGATTACAATTTCTCTATTTTTGATTTTGGCAAATTGTTGCGTCACCTCTTCGTCTACTTCCAAAGCCTTAGCCTGGTTAATGAGCTGTAGATCTGAAACTTTGTTGGCGCAAAAATGCGTCATCTCAAATTTATAGCTGTCCAAAGGATGATTGGTGAGGTAAATACCAATAACATCTTTTTCGTACTTCAGTTTTTCCACTAAACCCCATGGTGCACAAGGCGCGAATACCGGTTCAGGCAGTTCTGCTGATCCACCACCACCAAATAAACTGGCCTGTGCAGAACTTTCATTTTCTTTAAACCGCTGTCCGAAGCGGATCGCTTTTTCTAAACCCGTCGCTTGGTCTCCATCTTTATTGAAATACTGTGCTCGATGCGTATCGGTGAAACTATCGAATCCTCCCGCATAGGTCAGGCTTTCAAAAGCTTTTTTGTTCGCTGCGCGCAGATCAATGCGCTTGGCCATATCAAAGATCGATTTGTACAGACCTTTGTCACGATTCTGCACAATTGTATCCACCGCACCAGCTCCCACGCCTTTCACCGCGCCCATTCCGAAACGGATCGCGCCTTCGTCATTTACCGTAAATTTATAATGCGATTCGTTGACATCGGGTCCTAATACCACCAAACCCATACGCTTACATTCTTCCATAAAGAACGTCACCTGCTTGATGTCGCTCATATTGTTGGAAAGTACGGCAGCCATGTATTCAGCCGGATAATGTGCTTTCAAATAAGCCGTTTGGTACGCGATCCACGCATAACAGGTGGAGTGCGATTTGTTGAAGGCATAACTGGCAAAAGCTTCCCAGTCGGTCCAGATCTTTTCCAACGTTTTTGGGCTGTGACCTTTCGCGGCAGCCTGATCCACAAACTTCGGCTTCATTTTATCCAAAACCGCTTTTTGCTTTTTACCCATCGCCTTACGCAGTACGTCGGCATCACCTTTAGAGAATCCTGCCAGCTTTTGCGACAGCAACATCACCTGCTCTTGGTAAACCGTAATTCCGTACGTTTCTTGCAAATATTCTTCGCAAGCATCCAAATCGTAGGTAATCGGCTCAATACCGTGTTTACGCTTGACGAAGGAAGGAATATATTCCATCGGGCCGGGACGATACAACGCATTCATCGCAATCAAATCGGCAAAAACCGTTGGTTTCAGCTCCTTCATGTATTTCTGCATTCCGGGCGATTCGTATTGGAATACTCCAACCGTTTCTCCACGTTGGAATAACTCATAGGTCAACCGATCGTCGATTGGGAATAGATCGGGATCGAGCTCTATATTGTGCCGTAGGCGCACATTGACTACGGTATCTTTGATTAGCGTTAGCGTTTTGAGACCCAAAAAGTCCATCTTCAACAAGCCGGCACTTTCTACGACCGAGTTATCAAATTGCGTGACGTACAAATCTGAATCTTTGGCAACCGATACAGGGACAAAGTTGGTAATATCGTCTGGCGTGATGATAACTCCACAGGCGTGAATTCCGGTATTGCGCATGGATCCTTCCAGTACACGCGCTTGCTTGATGGTTTCGGCTTCTAGACCAGCACCATCCGCAATATCTTTCAGCCTCTTTACTGCTTCCAATTCATCGCCACGCAAGGCTTCTTTCAAAGCCTTCTCTTCCAAGTGGAAGATTTTGCTCAGTTTTAAGTTAGGAATCAGCTTTGCGATTTCGTTAGCATCCGACAAAGGTAAATCTAGTACACGCGCGGTATCTTTGATGGACGATTTGGCCGCCATCGTACCGTAGGTAATAATTTGCGCTACCTGCGATGCACCATATTTGTCGATCACGTATTGCATCACGCGACCGCGGCCTTCATCATCAAAGTCAATATCAATATCGGGCATGGAAACACGATCCGGATTCAAGAAACGCTCAAAAAGCAAATCGTACGCAATCGGATCAATATTGGTAATTCCAAGACAGTAAGCCACGGCTGATCCAGCCGCCGAACCCCTCCCCGGCCCTACAGAAACGCCCATATTTCTTGCCTCGGCAATAAAATCCTGCACAATCAAGAAGTAGCCGGGATAACCGGTATTTTCAATAGTGGCCAATTCGAAGTCCAAGCGTTCGCGAATGTCAGGCGTTATCTCGGGATATCGCTTTTCAGCACCAACATACGTAAGATGACGTAAAAAGGCATTCTCTCCGCGCTTGCCACCATCTAATTCATCTTCCTCGGATTTGAATTGCTCTGGAATAATAAATTTCGGAAGTAATACATCACGGTACAGGGAATAGGGCTCAATCTTGTCGATGACTTCCTGTATATTTATAATCGCCTGCGGCAGATCGGCAAAAGCCTTTTTCATCTCCGCATCAGACTTGAAATAGTATTCCTGATTAGGGAATCCAAATCGGTATCCGCGACCGCGACCTTTTGGGGTGGATAGCTTTTCGCCATCCTTCACACACAGTAAAATATCGTGTGCGTGCGCATCTGCCTTGCTCACGTAATAGGTATTGTTGGTAGCGAGCAGCTTGACGTTGTGCTTTTCGGAAAACTGAATCAAGGTTTCATTCACCCGAGATTCATCTTCCTGTCCGTGGCGCATAATTTCCAAATAGAGATCTTCGCCGAATTGCGCTTTCCACCACAGCAAAGCTTCCTCCGCTTGGCTTTCACCCATATTCAACACCTTCGACGGAATCTCGCCATACAGATTACCAGAGAGCACGATGAGGTGTTCTTTGTATTTCTCCACCGTAGCTTTATCGATCCGAGGCACATAATAAAACCCTTCGGTATAGGCCACAGAAGACATTTTAGCGAGGTTGTGGTAGCCCTGCTTATTTTTCGCTAAGAATACAACTTGATAGCCATTGTCTTTACGCGTTTTGTCGGTACGATCTTCACAGACATAAAACTCACAACCGACGATTGGTTTCAGCGTTTGTCCTTCGAAATGTTCACCGCTTTCTTCGGCTTCCTTTCGCTTGCCCTCTATAGATTTATTATGATCAAAGATCTTGCTCACGAATTTAAAAGCACCCATCATATTACCATGATCGGTAAGCGCCACAGCCTGATGACCTTGTTTGATCGCGGCATCGACAAGCCCGTCTACCGAAATAGTCGATTGCAAGACGGAGAATTGCGAATGATTGTGCAGGTGTGCGAACGGCGCATTCTCCAAGTCCGCCAACAAACTTTTGTCGACCACGATCCGGTCGGCATCGCCCGACTGCTCCGCGCGAAGCGCTTGCGAAGCAGCTTTGAGATTGACGTGACGCAGTCCGACGGTCGGAATGGTTTGTGGATTATGCGTTTTGAAATCTACAAAATATCCGGTATCGGTTTGTAAATCTTCAGCCGTGAATACTTCCTGACGTACCAACTCAAAGAAACAACGCGTAGTTGCTTCCACATCGGCAGTCGCATTGTGCGCTTCTGCGAATGGTACACCGAAAAGGTATTGGTGCAGTTCGGTCAGATTTGGCAGTTTAAAGCGGCCGCCTCGTCCGCCCGGGATTTTTAATAAATTAGCTGTTACTTCTGTACAGGTATCGAGCAGTGGCATCGTAGCCATGGGCGAATCGATTCCAAATCGATAAAACTCGCTGCCCATGATATTGATATCAAAGCCCACATTCTGACCCACCACAAATTTGGCTTTGCCGAGTGCATCATTGAACTTTTGCAACGCGTCGACGATAGAAATACCTTCTTCTGTAGCCAACTCGGTCGATATTCCGTGAATCTTTTCGGCGTCGTATGGGATGTTGAAACCGTCGGGTCGGATCAAAAAATCTTGATGTTCGACCAGATTACCCATCTCATCATGCAATTGCCAAGCAATTTGAATACACCTTGGCCAATTATCCGTGTCGGTAATCGGTGCATCCCAGCGCTTGGGTAATCCGGTGGTTTCGGTATCGAAGATAATATACATGTACTATAAACCTGATTTATGTATAACGACAAAAGCAGCACATGGTATATGCTGCTCTTTATTTTTTTATATGTATTGGCAAACAGCCTTTTAGTCGAGGATCACAACCTCTACTCGTCTGTTTTTCTGACGACCTTCTGGCGTTTTGTTATCACCAACTGGCGCAGTCTGTCCATGCCCTTTGGTACTGATACGAGATCCATACACACCAGCAGACTCTAGATATGCTTTTACAGATGCAGCACGTTTCTCGGATAGCCATTGATTGTAGTTAGCTTCGCCCGTAGAATCGGTGTGCCCGTCTACGCGTATTTTCTTTTTATTATCTGCATTCAACAAATCAGACAATTTATCCAACTCCGCTTTTGCTGCATTTGTTAGGTAAGAGGAATTACTTGGAAACAACAAGTCAGAAGAAAGCGTAAATTTAATTCCTTCATTCGTGCGCGCTGCATCTTTGAATTCTCCCTTTACGTTATTTAGGCCGTCATCCGTACCATCTTTAGAAATAACTGCACCTGGGTTTACGGTGATATTCTTGGACTTGCAAGAATAAAAAGCCAAAGTAGCAGCGATAGCAACAGGGATAAGGTTGATCCTTTTTATCATGTCTGGTAATATTTAATCGTTTTTGTAAATATAGTAAATCTAATTCAAACTGCTTTGGACAAATATCTTTTCTTGCACGGCTTTGATTTCAGGTATCTCACGATACAGCTTCCAAATCAGACCACTACGTGCATTTTCGATCATAATAGCTACTGATGCTTGATTAATCGACAGGTATTCGTCGGATACATCTTGATTTTTGAGATCTATCCATGCACGAAAACCGTATTCCGTCAATAATATATCTCCGTACTCCTTGTATAAAGTCAGCAATGCTTGCAAACCTTTTTGATAGTCTACCGCTACGGAAGACACACTGATTGCAGGATTAATCTGGGAGATCGCACGCTGATCTGTTTCTGATTGATACCCCCACACTGCTACATTGCGGGTACCGCGACCCGATTCATTATCTCTTCTTTTCACATATTCGGTGTAGCGCTTGAGTACGTCGCCAAAGGCGAAATCAGCGGTATTGGCTAATGCCGGATCAATGGTTAGAAAAGGCATATACATCGACAATAGATTGCGATTATTCAATTCGCCAAATGGAATACGCACACCGTACAACACCGTATCGCGCAAAATACTTTGCCTTTCTAATGCTTTATCCAGATCACTCATATCCGACTCCAATGTGGCATTAAGCTGGCGTTGATTTTGCAGCATAAGATCTGGATCAATATCTTCTGTACTATCTGTCAATAAGGTATTCTGCGTATAGTACTCGTAATTTAGATTATTGATGAACCCACTGGAGGATATACCATTTTTCGTAGAAGCCGCCGCTAAAATATACGTATTGATACTTTCGTTGAATCCACCCAACGGTTTAATTTCGGTCAATTCCTCTAGTACGCCCACATCAGCAACTAATACGTCTTCTGTATTGGCCATCACCAAAGCAGGCCAGTTAATATTGTCCCAGAGCTTATTGATTTTGTTACGGATATAGACCTCATCTTCACTTTCACCATTCAAGAACTGGCGTACAATCAATAGCGATTGTAGTATCGTTGTGGTTGCCGAAACGCTATAGTTGGGACGAGCATCCATATAGATCGGTTCTTTCTTTCTACCATCATAATAGGATGCAAAAACACCGTGTTTTTCAGGAACGGATTCTAAGAAATCTACCACGCGCTTAACGCGGTGCGTAAATGTATTCCTCGAAACGTATCCTCTTTCTACACCAACTAATAAGGATAATAAGGCTAACCCAGTTTCATTCGTGGACACGACGGTCTTTCCTTGTTGACGAAATGGGGTGTGCATGCCACTGTTGATATCAAAATTATCTACGAAGTAATTGATATGCGACCGCTGAATGAGATCAAACACTTGTTGATCTGCGAGCTTTACTGGCTTAACTTCTTGGATCGTTGAGTAAGGAGATTCTTTGTAATCGTAATCTACCCAAGCAATTTTGTAATAATATGTTTTGTCTAACGCAGGAACATAGTCTAATCCACCTTGCATGCTGATCGGGCGAATAGAAACCGGTTCGAAGGTTTTCTTATCTTCTGAGCGATAAATTTTTACGTACCGGATGCTCGGAGTCAAAGGCAATTGCCACTGTAAATGAATATTTCTATCGTAAGGTGTTACTTTAGAAAGTACTGCCGGCGAAGTCAAGCGTACTTTGGAATAATTGGCAGGAAGAAACTCTACCTGATCAATATAGATATGGTGCGCACCCGCACCTTGCTGATGCAAGACCACAGCTTTGATCGCGCTTTCGACATCTAAGCCGCGAATCTTGGCGATGGGAATACGTACGTCCAACCAAGTGTTTACATTGTAGTCTTCGATGAAATTGGCTAAATTAACTTTATCGCTATCGCTATTTTTCTGCCGAATAGACAGTGTAGGCAGCTGTTTACTGGTCGTTTTGTCCGAATGAACGTATAATTTGAGCACTAAAACATCTTTATTTGATATGCGGTAATGGTATTTTTGACGGCTATATTTGAGTGCTGCCTCCCAATTGCCACCTTCTGCATTCACATAACGCAATGAAAGGGAATTCCCAGGGGTAAAAAAAATACTGTCGGATACCGGCAGATGTTTGTCAACATTCTCGATCCAACTCCCTCCTTCAGAGCGAATTTCACTTTTAGCATAGACCCCCATAATGAGACTATTATCAAAAACAACCTCTGGATACGTGTCTGCGTATGCCTTGATCCCAACTAAAAGCCCTATACCTATAAGTAGATGTACAATTTTCATATTTTGTAATTAATCCATCAATATGTGAGCTATTGAGCAAAAATCAAACCAGTAAGTCGATTCTTTTAACAAAGTGATACAATCCCTCATGGTGACAGTTCTAACAAAAATAATTAGCGCATTACTAGGCCTTTAGTGTACTTGACGGCGCTGAAACGCACAAATAATTTCTGCATATCATTTTTCTAGCTATATTTGCAGCACCAAAAGCGAAAGTAGCTCAGTTGGTAGAGCACGACCTTGCCAAGGTCGGGGTCGCGAGTTCGAATCTCGTCTTTCGCTCCACAATGCCTAGGTGGTGAAACTGGTAGACACGCAGGACTTAAAATCCTGTTCCCGTTAAGGGAGTGCGGGTTCGATTCCCGCCCTAGGTACAAAACCCTTCATATCTTCGAGATATGAAGGGTTTTGTTGTTTTATGACCCTGACCAAATGTCTCTATGGGCAGCCAATTCATACTTTTTGTAGACATTTTGTAGACATACTCTAGCTGAATCACAAGAATCAGCCAGTACAGATTATTAATTCCAATCAAATCCTTAAATTTATAGTGAATACCATCATTATTAAACTAATATTTTGAAAGCAAAATTATGTTTACAGCAGAACAACTAAAGGCAGCACATAGCAAAGTAAAGTCTGGTGCAGATTTCCCAGCTTATATGCGAGAGATAAAAGAATTAGGCGTTACACATTACGAAGCCTACGTGAGCGACGGACGTATTGATTATCATGGAAATGATAACTATACGGTACAAGTATCCGAGCGTTATGATCCCATTCAGATTGCAGCGCAATTAAACGTGACCCTATTTAAAGCTGAACTTCTCGCCCACCAGCAGGGTAAAACCGACTACATCACCTTTATACGCATGTGTGCAGAAAACGGCATTGAAAAATGGAAGATCCGCATGGACGATATGACTTGTACTTATTACGATCTGGCACAGAATGAAATACTCACTGAGCAGATTCCGCAATAACAAAATAACAAGCACTTCGTGCCTTCCAAAATAATAGATAAAGTCGCGCTGATATCTCTCAAAGATCGACGCATGCTTTCTATACGCTGTAAAATGAATTTAATTAATTAAAGCTCGATAATTCTTGTTTAAGGTTATATGCTAATAATCTGTATGGTTATTCAATGCTATTAAATATTGATCAATGTATAACTGTTTTTCCCTTGATTTATATTGTTGAATGTAGCGCGGATGATCTACTGTAATTAAGCGATCAAAAAGCATTGCCTCCTTATTCAGCTTTTGAATAAACTGCGTATTCTTCTTGCCAAGAACAATCACTTCCGAGGTATCTAATCCCAGACTAATATGCTTGCGAAGTGACGCGATCATAAAATCCTTGACCATCTCAAATAGCCTCTTATCGTCGTAATAATTGGCATTAATCCACTTACCATTTTGCAAACGAGTCAATGCTAAAGGAAAAGGGGAATTGATATAAAAATTCTGATAAAAAGCTTTGGCTCCGCCGTAAGCTGCAATCACATCGTAAATAAAAACGGAGGAAATCTCATGTGTATGTGCTGATTGCATCGGTATGCCGCAAACGCTTTCCAATCGTTTGGTATCGGTAAATGGTACGCCCGTGACCCCTGCACCATGACGGCTGGGATTAATACCAATAATAAATCTACGTTGCTCTGTATCATTATAGTATTTTTCGTAAAACTGCCGCATCACGGGCATGGTTTCTGGATTATCCATATATGGATTGATCACACGAAATCCATCTGGTAGCAAACCATCATAGCGTAGCTTTTGGTTAAAATCGATTACTTCTTCTGCGAAGGTCTGCGCTTTACTCATAATATAATGCTCTTTCCTCTATCTGTATTGTTCCTATATGTATGGACAATACTAATTGTCCATACGGATTGTTTTCGTTTAAGCATAAAAATAAAGCATAGTGATCTCGCGGCAGCCAAACCCATATTACAAGAAAGCGGCTCCAATAAGAGCCGCTTTTCTATTTTAAAGTACAGTGCACTGCGCTGTTATTGCGCGGCAATCTTTTCTTCTAGCATCTTGATAAAGTATCCGCCTACTACGGAACGTGCTTTGAAGCCTCTGCGAACTGGTTTATCGGTAAATACCCAATCCGACATTGGCGTACGCGTGGTACAATTATTCATAAAATGATGTACTGGCTTTACAAATTGCTCGAAAGTAGCCTTATCATTCGCCATAGTAGCCGTCCAACAGATCCAATCCGTTTTAGTGTATGTTTCGCGATTATCTAATGGCAAGCCATATTCATTTTGCTTTGTCAGGTAATAGGCGATTTCAGTATCGATAATATCTTTATCGAACAAGCCCATATCAAACAATTTATCCCACACCATATTATATTTTTGGCTCCAGGTGCCCGATTTATCAAACGTCAGGCGGTAATGATCGCCATCATTGGCCATATTTTTCCATTTGGCAGCCATATCTTTGGCAATGGCTTCATACTTCGCGGCTATATCCTTTTTACCCAACATCGCAGCCATTTTCGCATACGAACCGATACCTACAATCGCTTTGATGGATAGATTCGCATTGTGTGCAAAGTGACCTGCAAAATCGTCTGTACACAATTGATTATCTGGATCCAAACCATTCTCTACCAAATAGTCGGTCCATGTCGTCAATACATCCCAGTGCTTTTCTGCATACTTGGCATGTTGTTCCATGCGCGCAATGGCATAAGTTAAGATCAACATATTACCAGACTCTTCCACAGGCATATCACCACCATATGTTTGTCCGTTGGCCAATGGATACGTACCGATATCATGCGCCGCAAATGGCTTCGTCCATTTTCCACTTTCACTGTAGGCAAAGATGAAGTTCAAAAGTGCTTTCGCTAATTCGGGATTGTAGTACAAATACAATGGAGCAGAAGGATACGTCACATCCACTGTACCAATCGACCCGTTGCTATCATTTTCTTTCGATAACAGCATCAAATCGCCATTCGGCGCTTCTACCAATTTGTGTGCAGCAATCGATTGGCGGTACGCCAATGCACACAATTCTGCATATTCTTTACCGCCTGTAGCCGTATATTGACGCATAAAATCTGCATCAAAAGCATCAGCTCGCTTGCGCAATGTCTTATATTGTTGATCTGCTTTGGCAAATACTGCTTCGATAGAGTTTTTTCCATCGACGTTCCAATAACCACGCAAGTTTTCGCCAAAATATTGAATCGAATACACATCATCATAACCTACCATCACATGATCATGGTGCGTCCCATTGACAAGGAATGATTTCGTGTAAGCAATATTTTGATGCCCATCAGATCCCGCTCCGCTTACCGCAGTAATGTCATTGCCCGCAGCAAATGCTTTTCGCAATGCCTGACTACCACCGGTTCCCACATGGGCATTTTGATCGCTACCCGCTAAATAAAAATAGCCCCAATCGATATTGATATGATCTCCACTACGTTGCAATACTGGTTGTGCGGCACTGCCTGTTTTGGCAAATAATAAGTTTCCTTGCTTACTGGTCGACGAAGTCGATGCTTGCGAAGGAAGGTTTAAAGCCCAATTCGGTGCTGCTTCAAAATAGATAGACATCTCACGAGGTGTGTCACTCTTGATATCGTACGAAATATAGTTTACTGGACGTGCAACAAGATTCAAATCATCCAGAAACAAAGGCGCGGTAAACGTGATTTTCAGATCCACATCGCCACAGCGGAAAGTGTAATGCGTCTGCATGGCTTGCACATCGACCGAGATCTGTTGTGCTGTTTTTTCAAACGATCGTGGTGTATCTTTCTCGACTACAACACCCACATCAAAGAAACCATTTCCGCCCGTATTGTGACAGTATCCAGCGATCAAATGTTCACCTCTTGTTAGTTTGGCTGTCTGTTCAGGACTTAGTTTCACACGCTTATTTTTGCCAGTCGCTGGTCCGCTATTTACGATTTCTTTCCCATCCAGATAAAGCACGACATCATCATCATGGGAATATTCTAGGTAAACAGTTTTACCGTTTAGATCCTGATCTAATTTAAATGGACGACGTACCCAGATTTTCTCTTCATTCCAAGCCGTTTTTGAAGCTTTTTCACTATCTGGCGTACCGAATGCTCCTTTACCAGTCTTCCAACCTTTATCATCGAATTTAGGAGAGAACCAATTTCCAGATGGCATTTTGGTCGTATATTTTCCATCCCAAGCGGCATCTTCGCCCATAGAAAGCAAAGCATACACTTCCACTTCTTCTGTCCCCATAAAGCGGTAGCTTTCATCGCCTACTTTCAATACACCTAATAATGGAAATGGACGCTCTGTCCAATGTTTTACGGTAGACCCGTACAGTTCATCGGTGTACGACCAAGCGCTAGTATTCGGGTCAATAGTGATCAATGGATAGGCTGGTGCCCGAAGACTACTTTTAGTGGATTGTGCTGTAGCAGTCAACGCTAGGGCGATCATCATCACGCCAGTAAAAAATCGTTTTATCATAGTATTTAAACGTTTCAGGAATCATCACATTTATTGATTAGCAATCAATCCTGGGATTCTAATAGGTTATTTTTTGAAATAAGGCGCCGCTTGTCGAGCAAAACTTGCGGTGTCGCCGGTGACGGTTGGCCAATCATCTTGCCAGTGAATTGGATCGAGCATCAATACCCGTCTTGATGTACCGCTGCCTACCCGATCATTATGCATATCTATGCCATGGTATAGCATCCAATCTTGCTTTTGATCATCGGTGATAATACGTGAATTGTGTCCAGTACCGACAAATCTAGAATTTCCTTTCAACACTAATGTACCGTTACCACGCTCAGCGATATCTTTTCCATTTTTATCGAGATAAGGACCTTTAAGTGTATGTGAGCGACCGACCAACACACGGTATGTACTTTTCTTACCTTCGCAACAGCTGCCTTTCGATCCAATAAAATAGTAATAATTGTTTCTTTTGTGGATAATGACGGCCTCAAAATCGCCCGCTGCTACTTTGAATTTCTTTGCATTCGGAGCAAGAGCCAAACCATCCTTCGTCAATTCTACCCCAAAATTGCCTTGAGTTGGCGCATCGCTAAAGCTGCCCCAGAACAAGTATTTTTTACCTTTGTCTTCGTAATAAAATGGATCGATGGAGTTGGGCACATCGATGCTTTTACTGTCAAATACCTTTCCTTGATCGGTAAATGGTCCTTGTGGTGATTTGCCAATCGCTAAGCCTATGCCGGGATTTGGATCGCCCCAAGTCGAATAGGCGTAATACATGTGATATTGATCCTTGACTTTCACGACATCTGGCGCCCAAATACCTCCCGCCGACTTCCAAGTCGGCTTTTCTTTCAAAGCAGTTCCTACCAAATTCCAATGTACGAGATCCGTTGATTGTAAAATAGGCACAAGCCGACTTCCTTGGCCATCACCCCAATTATCTTGCGTACCATAAGCGTAAAATGCTCCAGTAGACGGATCTCGATATACAGATGGATCTGCCAAAATCGGCTCAAAAACAGGATTTGCATAAGTTACCAATGAATCTGCAGATTGAATACTGCTGGAATCGCTACGTGTAGAATTACCGAAGCCAAATAACACCATGGCTCCCGCTGCGATGGGAAAAGAAACTTTAGAAAAATTCACAAACATCTGTACAAGAATTAACTCAATTTATAATGGTTGCAATGCCGACACAGGTAGCATATCGGCATTGCTGATTAGTTGTAGACAAGAATCTATAACGAATTTAGACATTAATGCTCGTAGCAATCTATCAATTTAGTTCATAAAATATCCAAATTGTCTCATAAAAAGGTTTTAGCAAATCATGCAATAGCGCAATTTGCTATCGTATATCTCTAGTCATTAAAGATGTAAAATCTTCTTGCGGAATACGATGTAGGCATGCCAGGTAGTGCAAAAGACGAAGATGCCCTCCAGTATGTGAAGGATTATTAAGTCACTCATAATAATCTTTTTTAAGTTTATCTCATCAATATAGGTGCCAACATTTATCATATCTTACTAGCTACCAACGCATACAGCATCGGAATCCTATTTTCCAAATGCTGAATCCGAAACTTTCCAGGCTCAAATTCTACGGTATGACTAAAACAATCGTACGGTGAATAATCAAACTCCTCAAAATGAGAAACCTGTAATCCATTGGCCAATAAACTCCCCAACACCTCACCCAAACTGTGATTCCACATCACATAATCCTGATTAATATTAGCATCTTTATCGGCATAGGTGCCATTTTCGTTTTCTTTGATCGCACCTGAGTTGAAATAATTATATCCTACTTTAGTAAAATCATCATCAAACATCCAGACGACCGGATGAAATTCTACAAACACCAATTTGCCACTAGGCTTAAGATAATGGCTGATGATTTTGGCCCAACGATCCAAATCGGGCAACCAACCAATCACGCCATAGCTGGTAAATACATAATCAAATTGCTCGTTCAGATGAGACGGCAGATCATAGATATCACTGCAGATAAATTTTGCGGAAGAATTAGTTTGCTTCGCAATATCAACGGCAGTTTGTATCGCTTTATCAGATAGATCCACGCCAGTTACTTCCGCACCTGATCGACTTAGAGAGATAGAATCTTGTCCAAAATGACATTGCAAGTGCAAGATGGACTTGTCTCGCACATCACCTAACAATTGAAGCTCAATATCTTTCAGTGAGCTTTTGCCTTGCAAAAAGCCCGGCATATCATAAAATGCAGATTTCAAATGTGCATCCGTTCTATTGTTCCAAGATACGCGATTAATGGCTATGTAGTCTTCGCTTTTAGTCATATTTTAAGTCGTGAACCTAAAGATATGAAATTCTTCATCGTCCACCGAAATCCGAGAAACATATCACTACTACTTATTCGCTATTTTTCGACGACAAAAATACTGTTGATGTTGGCAAATTCCGTAGAAAATGGACCGAATTCCTGTACTGCACCATTAACCCATAAGGTGGGCATATTCCCCGTTTCCGAACGCACAGCTCCCACTGTGTAGACATTTCGTTTGATCACGTGCATACCCGAAGCAGAACGTGCTGGTCCGTATGGAGTTTGCAGTTCCATTATCTCCTTGTTACGCCAAATACGACCCATCAAGTTTTCTCCTTGCTGTACCTGACCACAAACATAGACTTGGCCATCGTCTACCGCAATCGCTCCAGTACGCGAATAAATATCTCCAGATGGCAATACCGCTTCTTCGCCATTCTTCCAATATTTGGCATTCTGATCAAATTCAGCATCTGCATAACCTGCTACATATACATCTGCGCCATCTACAAAAATGCCGGTACTAAAGGTATTCACATTGGGTTTTGATAAGGCATAGCGCACATTATTCTTCCAATAAACCGCGGTATTGCTACCACTATTATTTTCGTATCCCGCGATATACACATCATTTCCTACAACCATAACATCTTGCGGATAAGCCGACAAATTCCCATCACCAATGGTACTAGCCTCGCCATTTTTCCACAAAGTCGGAATCGCTCGGCCAGCAACGCTAATAGTTCCAACGACATATACGTCGGAAGCAACTACATACACCGCTAAAGCTCGCGCGGTAGCCCTATTAGGAATAGCAAGTTCTTCAGGAATACTATTTTTCCACAACATCGCTTTAGCTGGTTGAGCCATAGCACTAGCATCTCGGTTGACGTATCCTACCACATACACATCATCATTAGATACGAAAATATCTGAGGCAATAGCAGCAACATTTCCACTATAAGGCAGAGAATGTGCGACATTATTATGCACGTAAAATGGTTTATTGATACTATTTTCTTTGCGAATACCTGTTGCGTAAATATCTACTTGTATGTTTTCTGGCTCTTCTGGCAATTCCTCATCATTATTCTTTTTGCATGAAATGATCTGACAAAGGAATAGGCTAAGAAATAAAAAGACAATAAGTGTCTTGCGATCGTAATACATTCGAGAATAGTTTTTCATAGGTGAACAGATCTGCAAATCTAATTCCATGATTTGCAGGTATCATCCGTTGTAGATAACATGTATATATAAAAAGTGTGGCTTACAATGCATGATGATGGTTATTTGCATTTGATTTTGTCATCCATAGAGTCTCACATTCGTTAGCAAAACACCCGATATCACATCAAACATTTATTCCCTACGACAAAACTTTATGAGCCGACAAAATCCATTATCTTTGCGAACATTTCAATAGCAAACACAGTGATTAGCATCAACAATATCTCGGTTTCCTTCGGCGGCACCACCCTTTTTAGTGACGTATCTTTCTCGATCAATGAAAATGATAAAATTGCCTTAATGGGCAAGAACGGCGCAGGTAAATCTACTTTATTAAAAATCATTGCGGGAGCAGGAAAGCCTTCAACAGGTAACATTTCCGCCCCGAAAGAAGCGGTGATCGCTTACCTACCGCAGCATCTTTTGACGCAAGACAATGTGAGCGTGTTTGAGGAAACTTCCAAAGCATTTGACGAAGTCTATCAAATGCAAGCGCAGTTGGAGGAACTGAATGAACAGTTGACCGTGCGAACGGATTACGAAAGTGATTCTTACATGGAGCTGATCGAGCAGGTTTCGGAGTTGAGCGAACGTTTTTATTCGTTGGAAGAAACCAATTACGACGCGGAAGTAGAAAAGGTGTTGAAAGGTTTAGGATTTGAGCGATCAGATTTCACCCGTCAAACATCGGAGTTTTCGGGAGGATGGCGCATGCGCATCGAATTGGCCAAAATCTTACTCAAAAAACCAGATCTAATTTTGCTCGATGAGCCCACCAACCACATGGATATTGAGAGCATACAATGGTTGGAAGATTTCTTGATCAATTCTGCCAAAGCGGTGGTCGTGATTTCCCATGACCGTGCATTTGTCGACAATATTACCAACCGTACCATTGAGGTGACGATGGGTCGCATTTATGATTACAAAGCGACTTACAGCCATTACCTAGAATTGCGCAAAGAACGACGCCAACATCAGTTGAAAGCTTACGAAGAACAACAGCGCTTCATTGCCGACAATCAGGAGTTTATCGACCGCTTCCGGGGTACGTATTCGAAGACATTACAGGTACAATCGCGTGTGAAGATGTTGGAAAAATTAGAGATTATCGAAGTAGATGAGGTAGATACTTCGGCATTGCGATTGAAGTTCCCTCCTGCTCCACGCTCTGGTAAATATCCGGTGATGGTCGAGGAATTAACCAAACGATATGGCGAGCACACCGTATTTGAGAAAGCTTCTATGGTAATCGAGCAGGGTGAAAAAGTAGCTTTCGTAGGTAAAAATGGTGAAGGAAAGTCGACGATGATCAAAGCGATCATGGGCGAGATTGATTTCGAAGGATCGCTAAAAGTGGGTCACAATGTCAAGATCGGTTACTTCGCACAGAATCAAGCGGCTTTGCTGGATCAGGAAATGACGGTTTTTGAAACGATTGACCAGATTGCTGTCGGTGATGTACGGGTCAAAATCAAAGATCTCTTAGGCGCATTTATGTTCAGTGGAGAAGATACCACGAAGAAGGTGAAAGTGCTTTCCGGTGGTGAGAAAACACGTTTGGCGATGATCAAATTGCTCTTAGAACCGGTTAATGTGTTAATTCTCGATGAGCCGACCAACCATTTGGACATGAAAACCAAAGACATCATCAAAGATGCGTTGCAGGATTTTGATGGGACGTTGATTTTGGTATCGCATGATCGAGATTTCCTAGATGGACTTGCGAAAAAGGTATTTGAATTTGGCAACAAGCGTGTCCGCGAACATTTTGAGGATATCAAAGGATTCTTAGAATACAAGAGAATGGATAACCTCAAAGATATTGAGAAATAGTTATTATACTTCTATTGCTATGTCATTTTGAATTAAATGTTTGTCATATGATAAAGCTGGATTCTTTTATCTGCCTGTAGCTCGTGCCTCATTGATATACATACGCACACCAACCTGTGCTTGCCAACGGCTTCCTTGTGGCACAAAAGTAGGATCTAGATCCGCGCGCAAGCTAGGATCTGTCGCTTTGCGATAGTCCACTGCGGCAAAAAATCCTAAGTCATTCTTCCCGAAAAAGCGACCAATATATTCGCCTTTTAATTGTGCTCCCCAATAACGTGCTTGATAATAGTAATAATCGGTGAAAACCACATTCTTGACGAATTCAGATTTTGCGATCGGATTGTAATTTAATGTCGTAGATGTAGGTAGATTCAAATAGGGATGAGCCGATAGTCGGATGCTATTGCCCGAAGCGCGCGTGTGATACAGACTCGCCCACAATCCCAATTCCATATTTCCTGCATCGAGCAAAACTGATTGTACCAAATCTTGTCTGCGAATGGTGTGATGACTTAAATCTAAACCAATTTCTTTGACGGTAGCTTTATCCTTCCCCCAAAGTAGACGATAACTGCCTGCTAAATCCATCGTATTCACTTTGTAATTGACAATTTCCAAGCTTCCTGTCGTTCTGGTATTACCATCTGATCCTATTTGATATCCGCCATTTACGGTGAGCATCTGTTGTTTGCTTTTGTTCGATGGGCTATACAAAGCAATTTGTCCATGGACGCTATGCAAATCGAAAATGCCTAACGGGCCACTGTACTTTACGGAAGATTTATCATTGACTTGATTCGTATTGTGATACCATTGGTATTCTCCTACAGCTTGCACACGCCATCCATTCATGGTAGCGGCATATTCTAAACCAGCACCTTTGTAAGTATCGACCTTAGAGCGGGCCACAGAATCGCGTACAACAGAGCTACCATATCCATAACTCATATGATAGATGCGATCCGGATATAAGGACGATTCTTTAAATACCAAGCTTTTGTAGACTAAACTTACCTGCTCATCTGCCTTACCAATGAGTCCGTAAATACCAACTGCGTGATTATCGATCTTAAAAGCCACACCCGGACGAGCTCTCAATTCAAAACGCTGAGAACTCAAGCGCGGATCTACCGTGCCGGCAGACCAATGCCGGTGGTAATCTAGTTTCAAAAAAGGTTGTATATGCGCATTCACCTTATAACCTAGCGCCGCGTTCAAGATATAATTCTGCCGTTGATACTCTCCGCTTTTATTTGCGTAAGCATAATAGGGCGCTAGCTCATTCATATTGCTACGCAAACTATTGGCTAAACTATCTTCGAATTGATTATTAAATTCGAAACGAGCACCAATCTGGAATCGCCCTAACTGATTGAATCCTGTGGCCACAAAATTGGTCATCCGCTCGCTGTAAGCCTGCTGTGCTTTCCGAAAGCTGCCTCCACCAAATTGTTGATTCAACTGAACCATGCCGTAGCTTTCCCGATCCGATTGCATCCTGAACGTGGGCGACAAAATCAAGGCTTCCGCAAACTGCTGGTCTTGTCGAAAGAAATAAACAGAGTCCAAGCTGCGCTGCGCATGCGCAGCGACAACTTGGACTAATAACAATAAGGTGATTACTAATCTAGTACTCATGTGTTTTATTAATCAATAAAAGAGCTTTCGCCTTTAGATGAGTTCGCACGATTCAAGAACCCAAAGTCGTTCGTAGAATTGTTGGTATCTAACAAGATACGTCGTCCATTGACCTTTTTGGCCGTTTTACGGACGACAGATTGGCTGGAGAACGGTCCACCTGGAACGGAAATCGCCCCGGCGTCAAAACGCTGTGGCAAACGTCTTGGCAAACGATCGGCTACAACAGGTGTTTCCACTTCTACCGCATCGATAATATACTGAGTTGGCAACTGTGGATAGCGGCGTGTATCCGTGGAAACGGTACGCTCAATAGGTGATGCGAAAGCTGGCAGATTTTCTACTTGGATAGAAGCATCCAATTTTACAATCGCATACGATTCACGTGTTTGTGGTGTGAAAGTCCAATCGCGTCCTTGATCTATAAAGATCACATCCATATTAGGTACATTTAGGTTATCGACATCAGTCGCCAAAGGTGAGCTCGCCGCATTGATCCGCTTGAGGTATTCTGCCATATTTACCTCAAAATCTGCACCGCTCAAATCTACGGTCAACGTCGGATCACCTGCAGTGATGACCTTTCCATTCAAATCCGTGTACGATCCGGCATGATTCACCGCAGTAGCCGCAACGATAATGCTTTTGCCCGGTTCGACCTTATGTTTTTTTCCTGTACCATCGCTTGGTATACGCATTATAGATTTAGCATACACGAAGTCTTCGTTTGGATCACCATTTGAAAAAATCATACCCACAGATTTACTCCAATCAAACTGATTGTTCGATAACGAGTAAGCATCGGTACTGCGATTGGGTTTTCCATAAATGGTGACCAATAACAAACTATCTGCATATAGATCTTCGGAGGTATTATTATAAATCTCAATAAAATTATCCCGGTTGGTAGCGGCACTTCTTGTATCGGAGCCAGCGTAATAAATTTGTTTGATCACAAAACCACCGACTGTTTCACTAGGAACCAAAGTAATGGTAAAGTTCTCGTCCGCAAAAATGGATTTATTATTTAAAGCATAGTTTAAGAAGAAATCATCTTCTTGATTTGTACCCGTCAATGCGGTATATTCCGCCGCAGTTAGTTTCAGTGATACATTTACCGAATATATGCCCGGAACCATATCGCTCAATTGGATCTGACCATTCGCATTGGCTTTTAGGGTATATTTTGTACTATTCGCATTGCTTTCTAGGGTAATTTCGGCTTTATCATAGGGAACTGTAAAAGGCACCTTCTCTTCGTCCACAGCCAGTTGTATCTGTACATTGACTGGTATCGCTTGTTGCTGGTCTTTTTGACATCCGGCTATAATCAATAGCGTAATGGAGGCAAATAATAAAGTAATTCTAGTTTTCATATATGTGATTGGGTTGATTATTATTCAATTTATCTTATAATTTAAAGGATACTCCGCCCGTAATACTCAATGGGCTATTATAACGCGTAATGACTTCTATTCCGTTAGTGGGATTGATGAAGGAAGATTGCGGGCGCAAGTTGAAGGTATTGTAAGCCGTCACCGCAATCCGCATTTTCTTGCCAATTTCCTTAGCCACAGAAACGGAGAAATTAGCGTATACGATGCGCTGCTCCGAGCTACTTGCACTCAGATCGCGTCCGGGAATAATGCCGGCTGCTTGCTGTTCTGGCGTCAGCCAAACGCGTTGCATCGTCGCATCGAGGTAGGCAATGGCGGGCTGTGTAGCTGCTTTATGCAAGGATGACATTTTGTTCATCCAATTGATATCCATGTAGGTCATGATCACAAAACCTAGTTTAGGAATATGCGTCGTCGAATTCAACTTACTTGTAAGAATATAGCGCTGCTGACTATTTAATGGATTATATAAAGCATACCAAATATTTTGACCATCAATAACCACCGGTTGTGCCAGGCGGGTATCTTCCAAGATATCGCCATTATCTTGCCGCGAGAGGATAAATGAGGTACTGGTTAGAAAACTGGTTTCGATCGCTTTGATTTTCTTCGTAGACAATGACCAGTCAAAACCATACGTGTAGGAACTTCTAACATTGGCAATCTGATTCACCGAGTTGTCGTAATAGGTGACGTACTCACCCGTCTCATTATAATTTATTTTGCCTGCCGTCGCATCATATTCAAAGGCAAATTGCGGCAAAGTGACGGGATAAAATTGCTTGACCGAATTAAATCCATTGGTATTATGCTTAAAATAGCCATTCAATCTCGAAGAGATGAATTTATCTCTATAATTGATGTTGAGCTCACCTTGCATCGATCGGCTGGGTTTCAAGTTGGCATTAGCCAATTCAATCCTTTCGGTATGCAAGAGATAAAGACTGGTATTACCATAACTCACATTTCCGAGCGGAATATCGATCCATGTTGGCGGTGGATATCGGTGTAATAAAGTAGGCGACTTCGTCGCAATACCGTACGCTGCAGATACTTGCCAATGCTTGTCAAGCACGATTTGTGTACTGAGCCGAGGCTGCACCGATAAAGATCCGTTTTGCGAATCAAACCGAATACCCAAGCTGCTGTTCATCGCTTTGCCCAACCAGCGATAGCGAATATTATCGGTCAGGTAAAGCCCAGCATTAAATATTGCCGGCGTAAGTTCAAAAGAATACGGTCGTACATTTTGGTCACTAACGTCTATCCAGCGCGGACGCAGTGGGTCCGCAATTATTCCTCGCCCACCATTATTCGCGTAATTTCCATTCGCGCCATAACTCAGTACATGGGAGAATCCGCCCAGCCGAAAACGGCTAGCAAATCGTAAGTTGGCACTAGCCGTAATGGGATTACCGACGATGCGCTCTTCTGACATATACCGACCACTTACCAATAGGCCTTCATAGATTCCAGTTGTATCTTTTCCGCCAACCGGTATTCCACCGCGATTCAACAACACCTGCGCAGAACTTTCTTGATTGCGTTCGGAGTACGAAGCACTAAAATTGATATCATCGAGCCAAGGTTTATCTACCTTAATGACCATATTATTAGAAATACGGATTCCCGATTCGGTAGATTCATAGCTTTTTTGTGTATCGTCGTCCGGATCGAGCTTTACCTCATCCAATCGTTGATTAAAATCTATACTGAGCTTATTACGGAAATAGCGGTACTGTGGCGTATTCCACCGGATACCCATGCCATAGCGGCGATATTCCTGAAAACGGTCGGTGAGATTGGAGTTCGATTTCGCATAATTACCATCTACCATCAATCCACCCCAGCCTTTCGGCAAATCGAACCCTTTATTGAGCGAGTAATTCTGCGATCCGCCATTGATGTTGGTAGTAAAATGCCATGGAGATCGTCCCGCTTTACGCTCGATCAAAATAGCACCATCCGTCAATTCACCAAATTCAGCCGATGCCACGCCTTGAATTACTTCAATCTTTTCAATGGATTCGACGGGGATTTCGCGTAAATCAATACCTCGAAACGGCACATCTGCCGTATTCCCACCATTCGTTGCTGGCAACGCGCTACCGCCCATTCCCCATTGCCCTGGCAAGCGAGATTGCATATTTGCATCATTCGATAAGGCTACACCGTCCATAATAATAGGCACACCCAACGAATTGTTCAGCGCATCGCTACCACCCAAGGTATTACGTAAAGTGAGCGTTTGCGGTGCATTGATATTTGGCGCGCTGATCTGTCTGCCTGGCAAATTATTCAGTACGTCCAACAAACTAAATGCTTGCACGCGTTCTATAGCTTCTTCGTCGAAGGTAATGGACGAAATAGAGTTCTTGGTTCCTTCAAACGTCGGGTTTACATCGATCTGCTCCAACGTTAAACTATTGTCCACCAAAGTGACAACTATAGGTTTGTTCAGATCGCTTTTAGCGATTTTTTGCTTAATAGTTTTTTTGCCGATATACGAAACGATTAAGGTGATATCACCTTCATAAGCCGACAACGAAATACTAAAAGCACCTTGCTTATCTGTACGAGTTTGCTGTTGTGTTTCCTCTATATATACGTTAGCCAAAGAAAGCTTTTCCCCTACGTGGCCATCGTAAACTATTCCAGATATATTGGGAATTTTACGGACCTGCGCTTGCCCCGACAAAGGGATGAGATGGATAACAAGAAGAATTACACACGCCATTTTGATAGCGATAACGCATATTTTCCCTAGGTTGACCATTATTTATATTTATTCTAAATAGTGTGCAAATGTAAAAGATATTTTCCCATACGCCTAATTATTTTTAATAATTCTAAATAAAACCCGTAATTTCGCAGCAATTTAGAGGAGGTATAATGCGTATTTTAGGAGTGTTTGTAAGTAGCTTATTGGTGGTGATTTTATTATCATTTGGCGAACAATATGGAAGTGGATTACTATCGACTACGGACTCCATTGCGACTTTATACCAACGCCCTATTAGCGAATGGCCAAAGCCAAATATTGATTCTGGTGTGGTATGGCAAGAGTTTAGTTCTCTACCCAAAGTAGACAGCGATTACTTCGAGGTTATGGAATCGCCTATTGTAGTTTTAGGCAAAAATCTCTTCTTCGATCCCATCTTATCAGGTTCCAATCAGATCTCCTGTAGCTCATGTCATCATCCACAAACGAGTTGGGCAGATAAGGTCAGTACACCGGTAGGCCACGATCATTTGTCGGGCACACGCAATACACCTTCCTTGCTTAATGTATATGCACGTAAAACTTTATTCTGGGATGGTCGAGAAACAGCTTTAGAAGCACAAGCGCTGTCGCCGATCGAAGCACACCACGAGATGAATATGAATCTCACACAGCTCATCCCAAAATTAAAAGCAATTCAAGGATACAATGCTTTATTTTTAGCGGCTTTTGATGATCCCGATTATTCCATGCCTGAAGTATTGAAAGCCTTGAGCGCTTTTCAGCGAACGCTGAAAAGCCGCAGAAGTAAGTTTGATGAATTTTTGGATGGAAACTACAAAGCTTTATCTGCACAGCAAATCGAGGGCATGCACTTGTTCCGCACCAAAGCACGTTGTATGAATTGCCACAATGGACAATTTTTAACGGATGAAGACTTCCATAATATCGGGCTCACCTACTACAAGCGCAAATTTGAAGACCTTGGACGCTATCATGTAACCGGCAAAGCAGAAGACGTCGGCAAATTTCGCACGCCTTCGCTTCGCGACGTGATGAATACAGGCCCGTGGATGCATAATGGTATGTTTTTTAATATCACCGGGCTGATCAACATCTACAATAGCGGCATGCAGATGAATTCGGCTACGCCAGCCCAAAAAGCAGCAGATCCACTTTATCCAGTTACCGATCCTTTGATGCAAAAGCTAAACCTTACCAAGACGGAAATCGCGGCTATAGAATCCTTCATGCATGCAATAACTGCCACATCCTACCATATGCGTCGCCCCGAAAAATTACCGCGGTAGTGAATTGTCTACTCAATTCACTATAATACTGTGACACGGCATTTCTATTAGAAAATGTATTTTTGTGTATAACACTTTATTAACTAACGTATATGCACAACTACTTTTCTATGCGAAAGCTCTTGGTGGCAGCCTGTCTTTGGGTTCCTACGCTTCTTTCTGCGCAAGAAGCCTTGTGGCTTCGTTATCCTAGCATTTCGCCAGACGGCACATCTATCGTATTTGGTTATAAAGGCAACTTGTACAAAGTCGCTGCTACCGGCGGAGATGCCACACCTCTTACCGTTGGCGAATCTCATAGCATGATGCCCATCTGGAGTCGTGATGGTCAATCCATTGCTTTTGCTAATAATCGCCACGGTAATTTTGATGTTTTTGTGATGCCGGCCAATGGCGGGCAAGCCACCCGCTTGACCTATAATAGCGCGGATGATTATCCGTATGATTTTACAGCAGACAATAACTCGGTATACTTCGGCAGTGCGCGCCAAGCGCCAGCAGCCAGTGTGCGCTTTCCGAGCATCCGTTTGTTTCAAAACCTGTATCAAGTTCCTACGAATGGCGGACGCGCCAAGTTAGTCTCTGCTGCTGGTATGGATCACGCCAAACTTAGTCCAAATGGCAAGCAATTGGTATTTCAAGATCGTAAAGGATATGAAGATGCTTGGCGCAAGCACCATACCTCTTCGGTAACGCGTGATATCTGGATCTACGATTTAGAGAAAAAGAATTATTTAGCGCTAACCAATGAAGAGATTGAGCATCGTGAGCCCGTATTCGCACAAGATGGCCAATCGGTGTTTTACCTTTCGGAAAAAGATGGTACGCTGAACGTATACAAAAAAGGTTTACAAGGCAGCAATACACAGCTGACGCGCTTCACCAAAAATCCAGTACGTCACTTGAGTATTTCCAAAAATAACACCTTGGCATTTACGCAAGATGGTGCTATCTATACGCTGAACGAAGGCGGCACGCCGAATAAAATCAGCGTTCGGATCAATACGGATTCTGGTTTGCCGGATGTCAAAAACTTGCCGTTGAGCGGCGATACCAGAGAATTTCAATTAAGCCCAGACGGCAAGCAGATTGCTTACATCACGCGCGGCGAATTGTTTGTGACCAGTGTAGAAGGTGATTTCACCAAACGGATCACCGAAACAGCTGGCCAAGAGCGCATGCTCGACTGGGCGCCTGACAGCAAAACATTGATCTACGCAGCAGAACGCGACAGTACCGGTTGGGGCATCTACAAGACGGAGATTGCGAAAGCGAATGAACCGTATTTCTTCAACGCCAGCTTATTGAAAGAATCTCCCGTACTGGTTAACAGCCACAATAACTTTGCACCTAAATATTCGCCAGATGGCAAATCCATTGCCTTCATCGAAGACCGCAACATCTTAAAAGTGATGCCTGCAGCTGGTGGCAAAGCGATCACATTGCTTCCCGAAGGACGCAATCATTCGTACGCCGATGGCGATTGGGGATTTGAGTGGAGTCCTGATAGCCGTTGGTTATTTGTGGATGATCAGCGTGGCTTCTTTCTGAGCGGCAACACCGCTTTGGTGAAAGCCGATGGCACTGGCGAATTACGTCATCCGATACTCAGTGGTTTTGGTGATGGCGGAGCCAAATGGTCTCAAGACGGCAAAATCATGACATGGGAAAGTAGCCGCTACGGTCGTAAATCATTGGCATTCCAAGGTAGCCGAGAAGTGGATGTATTCGCCGCTTTTTTCGATCAGGAAGCTTACGATCGCTTTCAGCTAAATAAGGATGAGTTTAAATTGTTGGAAGAAAGAGAAAAGCAGGATTCTACGAAGAAGAAAGTTCCAGCACCGGAATTCGTCCCGAACATCGAAAACTTGCGAGACAGAACGGTACGTCTTACGATCAATAGTTCCTCCATCAGCGATTACGTGATGAACAAAGATCTTAGTAAGCTATTCTACTTAGCTGCATTTGAGAAAGGTTATGATCTTTGGGTCACCGAACCGCGCACGCGCGAAACTAAAATCTTGGCCAAACTGGGTGGATCACCAAGTGGATTAGAGATTAGCAAAGATGGCAAAAGCTTGTTTATGACTAATCGTGGAAGCTTGGTGAAAGTGGATGCCGAAAGTGGAAAGGTTACTCCAATCAGTAGCAAGAGCGAGATCAGCCTCGATGCTGCGGCCGAGCGGGAATACATGTTTCACCACGCCTGGCTACAAGTAGAAAAGAAATTCTACGATCCAAAGCTGCATGGCATCGATTGGAAAGGTTATAAAAATACCTACGCTCGTTTCTTACCACATATCAACAACAATTACGATTTTCAAGAATTGTTGAGCGAGTTGTTGGGTGAGCTGAATGCATCACATACGGGTGGCCGCTACTCTCCGCGTCCGTCTAATCCGGATATTACGCCGAGCTTAGGTTTGTTGTACGATGAGCTGTACACAGGCGATGGATTACGCATTACAGAAGTGCTCGCGGGCGGTCCGCTGGATAAAGCGAACAGCAAAATCGACAAAGGCAGTACGATTACCGAGATTGATGGAAAACCGCTGAAAGCAAATGAAGATTGGGCAAAACAATTCAACCGCAAAGCGGGACAATATGTACACATTAGCGGAAAAACCGCTAACGGAGCTGATTTCTCGGAAAACATCAAGCCAATTTCGCAAGGCGAAGAAAATGGATTGATGTACAAACGTTGGATCAAATCTCGCCAAGCGTATGTAGACAAAATCAGTAACGGACAGATCGGTTACGTGCATATTGAAGGGATGAACGATGGCAGCTTCCGCGAATTGTACGAGCGCGCCATGGGCGAAAATGCCGATAAAAAAGCATTGGTGGTCGATACACGCTTCAATGGTGGTGGTTGGTTGCACGATGATCTCAATACGTTCTTAAGTGGCAAGCAGTACCTACAATTTGCTCCGCAAGGCAACATCGTAAAAGGTGGTGAACCGGCTTCTCGTTGGAACAAACCATCTATCGTAGTGATGAGCGAAGGGAATTATAGCGATGCGCACATTTTCCCGTACATCTACAAACAGAATGGATTAGGTAAATTGGTCGGCATGCCAGTACCGGGAACCGGAACGGCTGTTTGGTGGGAATCACAAATCGATCCGACCATCGTGTTCGGTATTCCCATGATCGGAACAATTGGCAAAGAAGGTCGCACAACAGAAAATATGCAAGTAGAACCGGATATCCGTGTTCCACTTCCTTATGAAGCTTTCTTAAACGGCGAAGATCCGCAGTTGAGAACCGCCGTGGAAGAGATGCTGAAAGAAGTGAAGTAGTTCACTCCCATTAGCTTTAAAACTACAAAAGCCTCGACGAAAGTCGGGGCTTTTGCTTTGGGACATATATTTGGTGAACAGTCAATTGACCAACGCAACGGCTTTTTGTGTAAAAAAATATATTTCAAAGAAATTTATTTTCATAAAATAAATATTTTATCTATATATTTAACAAACTAATCAAATAACTGATATGAGAACAACCGCTAGAATCAAAAATTTAGAAAATCTGTCTCTTTTATTTTCTGACTTAGATGATAACACAAAAACTGCCCTCAAAGGTGGTCAGGGTGCAACGATAGATATAGAGCAAGTAGAGATTTATGGACCCAACTCAAACGGTAACGGTTCGCCAGGTATGGTGGTACTACCTAAGCCTCCTGACTTTGGCAGCGGCGGAAGTCCAAGTGGCGGTGGTACTGGACCTGGTAGCCCACAAACAAATGAGAAAACATATGATGGAGGAACAATAGAAGAGGTTGTAGTAATCGGAATTACTAATAATAACGCCTATGATATTATGCAGTCCATTAGTAATGTTTTTACTGCGCTAGGTGCCGCCGCTACCCATGCAGAAGTTAATCGTGCGATTGCCGGAATAAAAAGCATTCCCGGTTTAAGTGCTGCAGGGGTAATTACAGGAGGTGCTGGGATTTATTTTAACATCGTTGAATATAGGGATAACCCAAACTGGCAGGATGGAGGACAAGTAATATTAGGGGGAGTTGCGCTTATTTTAACTGCTATCCCAGCGACTGCACCGGTAGGTATTGGAATGGGAGTTGCATTATCAGCATGGGAGCTGTACGAAGCCTATCAAAAAGCTCAAAATAATGAAGGAAACCAGGTACCAAGATAGTTTTTATGAAATTAATCTATAAAGTTTATTACGTGATATTCTCCAATTTTCACAATCAAAAAGTAGATTTTCCGTGGATTCTCGCGATGGTTTATATGGCTCTAGGGACTGCTTCTTTTATGACTGGATTTGCCGTAATAACCAATCTATATGATCCTTTCAGAGATTTATTTTCTTTTCCTGAATTACCACCAAGATTATCGAACCTAATATTCAGTATCTGCGTATTAGGTTCTTATTGGTTATTGCTATACTATATCCTATTCAAAAAACTGAAAATCTCCAAGAAAGATGGGAGTAGTCCATATTATGAATTTAATCCTACAAGAAAAGAAAGGCTTCTGATATGGATTTTTGTTTTTTCGTTAATTTTCTCTGCTCTCCCCTTAATAGTCATTGAAATGGTTTTTATCAAATATTAGATGCATTGAACACCATGTATCATTACTTGGCTTTATGCACAAATATCTTTAGTAAACAAGGGTATGTATAGATTAATCTATAAGCTCTATTATGTTATATTCTCCAATTTTTACAATCAAAAAATAGATTTTCCGTGGATTATTGCAGTCTTTTATATGGCTCTATGTACTGCTTCTTTTACACTTGGAATTGCCGTAATAACCAATCTTTATCATCCTGTAAGAAATTTATTCCCTTTTGATGATTTACCGAGAAAATCATCAAACATGATAATAAGCATTTGTATATTAACATCTTACTGGCTACTATTTCACTATATTCTATTTAGAAAAATGAAAATCTCCAAGAAAGATGGAAGTAGCCCCTATCATGAATTTACTCCCACAAGAAAAGAAAGGCTTTTGATATGGATTTTTATTTTTTTGTTAATTTTTTCTGCTATACTTTTCAAATTGATTGAAATGGTTTTTATTAAATATTAGATGCAAAATATTTACAAGATTTTTTATGTAGCATTCTCCAATTTTCACACAAGGAAAGAGTTACCGTGGTTCAATGCAACGCTTTTGCTAACATCCTGCTCTGCTTCTTTTACATTAGGGCTTCTTGCAGTAACCGGCTTGTTTCACAGTGTAAGATCGATATTCACTTTTCCAACAATGCCAGAAAAATTATCTACTCTATTTTTTGTCATTACACTTTGCGGTATGTATTGGTTTATATACTATTATATACTCTTTACCAAATTGAAAATTTCTAAGAGTGATGGGAGCTGTCCATATTATAAGTTTAACCCAACAAGAAGAGAGAAAATACTGACATGGGCTTTTCTTATTATACTGGGATGTTCTTCACTTATTTTAATAGGCATTGACATGATATTCATTCAATTTTTAAGTTTGAATACCATGTATCATTACTTGCCTTTATACATAAGCATCTTTAGTAAACAAGGGTATGTATAGATTAATCTATAAAGTTTATTATGTGATATTACCCAGTTTCCAAATATCATTAGCATAACACATCATGATAAAGTATGGTAAAATGCAGTGGTTATCTTTAGCATGTCTATTTCTTTTTCTATCACCACTATTCGCACAGCAGACTATTACGCTAAATGACGCTATACGCTTGTTGGAGGAAAACAATATTGAAATTCGACAGATGCAATACAAGACGTCGCTAGCTTACCAAGACATGAAGGATGCAAAAAACGCCTTACTACCAGTATTATCACTAGGAGCAAATCATAATTACAATTATGGTTTGACATTTGACCAAATCTCAGGACAGCTGATTACTGGCAATCGCTGGACAAACTCGGCAAATGCTAATTTAGGCACTCAAGTTGTATTGTTCCAAGGATTTGCTTTACGCGATCAAATACGCACAGCTGTCTTGACCCTGGAAGAGAATCACGCGCAAACACGTGTGTTAAACCGTACTCTAAAATTACAAATGCTGCAGTTCTTCTTTAATGCTACCATAAACCAAGCATTACATTCATCCAGTCTAAGTCAATTGAGATTTTCTCAAGAACAATTAGTGACACAAAAGGAACAGCTAGCCTTAGGGAGCAAAACGCTTGTAGATGTGTCTTTAGCAGAAAGCCAAGTAGCGATAGATGAATACAATGTCTTGACGAGTAAAAACAATAAGCAAGAAGCTTTGGTTAACCTCAAACAACTAATCAACATGCCATATACAGACAGTATTCAATTAATAGTACCACAAGAATTTGTCTCCCAAGATGATATGCTGAACACCGAAACAGCGCTTTCTTTGTCTATCGCTCAAACCCCTGAGATAGCGCAAGCCAATGCTCAACTGAAAAAGGCCATACTGGAAAAAGCAATGGCAAAAAACAGATACTTACCTTCACTATCATTTTCAGGAGGATATGGAACAAATTATTCATCTGAGAGACGGGACTTCACAACCGGAAGGTATATGTCGCTTTTGGATCAAATCGGGCAAAATGAATCACTAAATCTAGGCTTTTCTTTATCTGCACCTATTTTCGATGGCTTCAGAGTGAAAAGTGCAAAGAAGAGAGCACATTTACAATTTTTAATTCAGACCGAGGAATTACAAAAAGTAGAGGTTGAACAAGAAAAGATTTATAGGCTGGCGCTCCAAGAGATGCAAAGATCTCATCAAGAACATTTAGTGTCTCAAAAAAGATTCGAAAGCCTAGAAACAGCACTAAATGCTATGGCAGCTAGGTATGAACTCGGTGTAGCATCTGCTATAGATTATAATAAAGCCCTATTAGATCGAAATCTTGCTGAATTTAATGTCATTACTTCAAAATATAGTAAGATCTACGCACAATATGTACTTGCCATTCTATGTGACTACTATTGACTTCTTGTATATTCTAAACTAATTAAACCAGTTAGTTTGTTCTATATTTTAAGTTATCAAACAATCTTTCTATCAATCTTCTATCATTAGTAATGATTTCTGCGATCCCTTTTGCTTCGTATTTAAAGTTTAAAACCGATCCATAGTTTGTTTTCAGCTGTTCTGGAAAAGACACCGTAACGAGATAATTATTAATCTCACCTTGCGTAGTTCTGACGACATTCGTAGTTAACGATATCGCTTTGACAACACCTTTGATTGCGCCGTACTCATTATAAGGGTAATCGTCTAATTTCACGATGACTTCTTGACCTATTGCTATCTTTCCAGCTCCTTTATTCGGTAACATCACCTCTCCCACTAATTGATTATCCTTTGGAATAACCGTAAAAATCTCTTCGCCGGCTTGTATAAATTGATTATTGTTCCAAAACTTCAAAAACTGCACTTGTCCGTCAAATGGAGCCTTGAAAACATACTTTTGTTCCCATAATTTAATCTCATCCAACAATTTATTATAACTAGCTATGACATACGATCTAATCTCCTGTTCTTTCTCAGGATTTTGTACTTCAATCTCTTCAATTTTGCCTTTTGTCAGCATGGATTGCTGTCTTGCATTTATCAAATTATTCAGATTATTTTGGTAACTCTCTCTGCTATTATTATACGAGACCTTACTATTATCCAATTCAGATTCACTTATCACTTTTTTTAAAAACAATAGAGAATCTCTTGTATAAATCCTTTGTGCATGTTCCAAAGAATTGGAACCCATATCTAACCGATTTTGAGCGACACGAATTACCTCTTCCTGCTCTACTAGAGCTCGATTGAGGGCCGCATGTTGTTTATCAAGAAGCCTTCCTTCTCTATAATTTTTAAACTCTTCTAATGAATTTAAAAAAATAAAATACTTCTCGTTTAATTCCCCAATTGAAAAATTTTGCGGCATTACTTTTTTTAAGTTTAGAATATCCTCACCAAATGGGTTGTAACGCTTCAATAAACTATCAATGAAGTACACATTTTTGGGATTTGCAGCATTCCTCAGGTACGCAAGCATCTCCCCTTCTAATACTTTGTCGGAAGATTCAAACAAAGTAAGATTCAGGCGTCCATTAACTTCAGCCACTAACTTTATAGGGGAGACATTCGAATTAATTACAATTTCCCCAACAATGACGTCAGGATATCTTACAACCCAACCAAAAAATAAAAGCAACGTTAGGACGAACATTACTACCCCTGTGACATATAGTCCAAAAGTGGTCGGAATCCTTGTAATGATCTCTTGTACATGCTCGGTTCTCCCGTAAACATCATTTAATTTTTCTTCGGAATTATCCATTTACATCGGATTACTGTTTTCAGATGACTCTTTTAAATCGTACTGTGCTTGTACTAATGTCAAGTACCTGCCCTTCCTTGACATAAGACTTTCGTGATTCCCCGTTTCAACGATAGTGCCATCCTGCATTACTATTATTTGATCAGCCTTCATGATCGTACTTAACCGATGAGCAACTATAACTACTGTCTTTCCTTTAAATACTTCATCTAAAGCATCTACAATTTTTTGTTCATTCACCATATCTAAAGCGTTAGTTGCCTCGTCAAAAAACAAGTAATCAGGGTCTTTATATAATGCTCTAGCAATCAAGACGCGTTGCTTTTGTCCTCCACTTAATCCCCTTCCCTGCTCTCCCATCATTGTTTGATAGCCTAATGGAAGTCGCTCAATTTCTAGGGCAATATTGGCAGTATTCACCGCTTTTTTAAGTAGCTCGTAATCAACAAATTCATCATCTAATACAATATTATTCAGGATAGTGTCGTTGAAGATTTTTCCATCCTGCATAACTGCCCCACACTTTTCTCGCCATTGCTTTAAACTGATATTATTTACATTCATGTTTCCAATCATAACTTCCCCATACGATGGTTTATACAATCGAAGTAAAAGTTTTAACAATGTAGATTTACCACTACCACTATCTCCTACAATAGCAGTAACTTTTCCCTCAGGAATTATCATATTTACACCCTTTAAGACCAAATTTGAGTTTGAACTATATTTAAATGCGACATTAAGTACCAATAAGTCTTTCCTATCGGGTAAGCTCACATGATTACTACCAACTTCGTCGTGTTCATCGGACATTTGATGAATTTCATTTAAGCGAAGAAAACTAATCTGCGCAAACTGAAAAGATATAATAAACTGAATAAATTGCGTTACTGGTCCATTTAGCATTCCGATAATGAATTGGGTTGAAATCATTACTCCGAAAGTAATTTCTCCTGCGATAACAGCTTTAGCACAATAAAAAGTAATCAATAAGTTTTTTAACGAATCTATAAATTGTCCTCCCGAATTTTGGGAATTGGTAACATTTAGAACTCGCAAATTTACCTTATACAGTCTTGCTTGTATATCTTCCCATTTCCAACGTTTCTGCTTTTCGTAATTGTTGATCTTAATATCTTGTATACTGCTAATAGTTTCCAGCCAATAACTTTGATTTTTAGAAACAAGTTCAAAGTACTCCCAATCCAATTTCTTTCTTAGACCTAAAAAAGCAAGTACCCAGCATACATAGAGGATACTTCCCAAGAGGAAAATGAGAAATATAGTATCATTATAAATCAAAAGAATTACACCAAACACAATAAAGGTTATGGTAGAAAATATCATGTTTAGAGAATTATTCATAATAAAACTCCTGATTCGTTCATGATCATTTGCTCTCTGTATGATATCTCCTGCCATTTTGTTTTCGAAAAAGGTAATTGGTAACTGCATCAGCTTTATCAAGTAGTCTGAAATTAAAGCAATGTTTACTCTGGATGTAATATGTAGCAGAATCCAATCGCGCACAACATTCGAAAGTAAAACACTAAAAATAATCGCAATATTGGCAACTAAAACTATGTTGATGAAGTCTAGATCATTTGTCTGTATTCCGACATCGATAACGGCCTTAGAAATAAACGGAAGAAATGCTTGCAATACTGTTACTAGCAACATAACGACAAAAAGGTTGGCAAAACTTTTCTTATAAGGTTTAAAATACGATAAGAAGTTTTCTAAAGTCTTTTTGCGTTCTGTTTTCTCTGATACTTCTCTTTGGTAAAAGTCACCTTGCGGTTCCAAAGCTATTAATGCCCCCTTTCTTTCACTTTTGTTATACCATTTCTCCATGAAGTCTGAAACTTTATATTTCAAAAATCCTTTTGCAGGATCTGATATATAGACAATGCTATTTAATAGCTGTTTTTTTGGCAGAATTTTATATACGACAACAAAATGACTATTATCCCAGTGAATTATAGCTGGTAATGGAACTTTTAAAATTAAATCATCAATCAAACACTTGATAGATAATGTTCTCAAACCTATGCTTTCCGCTGCATGACTGAGATCTAAAAATGAAACTCCTTCTCTAGTACTGCCACACTTATCTCTCAAATACTGAAGAGAATAGAATTTTCCATAGAACTTAGCAATCATTTTTAGACACGCCGGACCGCAATCCATTATGTCCAATTGTCTGTCATTTGGGAATGATCGCATTTGTTTAAGTTAAATTTTTTTAATTATTAAATATAATTAAAAAGAAATATAGTAAATAAAAGTATAAAATATAATTTTAATATGAATTAAAATTACACATCAAAGCGATTAGTTATACTTTATAATTTACTCATGCAGTTATTTATATAAGTATACACTCTATTAGTTTCGCCATGAGATCAGCAATTAACGAATGTTTACGCTGATCTATAAATTAGCATTAATTAAGGAAATATTTTGCTTCTTAAAAACTAATAAAAACAATCTTTTCAAAAAAATGAAGATAATTGATAACTGCTAATAAAATTAACAAGCAAAAGCCTCGACTTTCGTCGAGGCTTTTGCTTTCTTGGCGATTTTTATAAGCCAGATCTTCTCCAATGGATTATAACACCTCGACCACCACGCCATCTTCCACAGGATGCGAGGTACAGATCAAGCAGCGGCCATTGTCCACTTCGCGATCGGTCAATACTTCATTGTAAGTCATGCGCACCGAGCCAGCATGCACTTGCGAAATGCACGTACTGCACATACCCGATTTGCAGGAATAGGGCAGCTTGATCTTTTGTTCAAGTCCTACATCCAAGATGGTTTTATTGTATGGAATTGCGAGATCATAACTTTGACCTTGAAATTTCAAGACCACTTGATAGGTATTGGTATCTGCTTCTTCCTCTTCGTGCTCATCATCATCCGCTTCTTCTTCTGGAAAGAAAAATGTTTCCTTATGGATATCTTCATCCGGAAAACCCATTCCCAACAGGGTAAATCGACAAAGATCCATGTAAAATACAGGTCCACACAAGTAAATAGCTGTTTTCTTTAATGGATCGTCGAACTGCTGTACCAGACGAATAATATATTCCCGATTCAAACGAGCCGTCAATAAGTTTTTAGAATTGGAGAAGATCCATTCTATGTGCAGACGATCAGGATACTTGGCTTGCCATTCGCGGAGCTCATTCCAAAAGAGCGTTCTCTCCGATGAACCATTGCTGTATACTAAGACCACTTTCGTATCTGGCTCAGCGACCAAAGCTGTTTTAAGAATCGAAAATAACGGCGTGACGCCCACTCCTGCCGCAAATAAGAAAAGCGTTTTGGGCACATCTGCTTGCGGCTTGTAAGCCAACAAACCTTGCGCGGCCATTACCTCGATCGTATCTCCTACTGAAGTGCGGTGATGCAATAATCTAGAAATTTCGCCATTATCCACGCGCTTCACCGTAATTGCCATCGGCTCATCGACCACTGGCGAACTACTAAAAGAATACGAACGTCGCACTTGTCGGCCATTGAAATCAAATACCAGTGTCAGAAACTGTCCTGCCAAGTAAGGTGGAAAATCCTTATTAATATCTTCAAAAGTTATCGTGATATTATCATTGGGTTGACGGATGATCTGAGAGATTTGAAATTTATGCATGTATGACGACGATTCGTTATGGAAAACTGCTTCAAATTTAGGGTATAATTGTCAGAATACCTGACAGCCAAGTGTCAAGAGAATGCACTGGTGAAATTACAACCAACGAACTCGCGGATTTCGAGAATTATGTGTAACTATGCAAAAGATGAATCAAGGACCTATCGGAATTTTTGACTCTGGATTTGGCGGATTGACCGTTTTCAAATCCATTTGCGAGCGCTTGCCACAATATGACTATATCTATTTGGGTGACAATGCACGCGTACCTTATGGTAACCGATCTTTCGAGACCGTATACCAATACACCAAAGAATGTGTGTTCAAGCTCTTCGAGATGGGCTGTCCCTTAGTGATTGTGGCTTGCAATACCGCATCCGCAAAGGCTTTGCGCAGCATTCAGCAAAATGATCTTCCGCCAGGCAAAAAAGTATTAGGCGTGATTCGTCCGACCACGGAGATCATCGACCAGTATACCAAGACAGGTCATGTAGGCATTTTAGCCACACAAGGAACGGTACGATCCGAATCTTACAAAATCGAAATTCAACGTTTTCATCCGCAGATTGTGGTGCATCAGCATGCTTGTCCAGTGTGGGTGCCCTTAGTAGAAAACAATGATTTGGATAGTGAAGGCACGCATTTCTTCGTGAAAGAAGATGTGGAAGCTTTATTGAGTCAATCGCCCGAGATCGATACCATCTTGCTGGCCTGCACGCATTACCCTTTATTGCTCCCTACGATTCAAGCGCATACGCCAAAACATATCAAACTAGTTCCACAAGGTGATTTAGTGGCTGATAGTTTGGTAGAGTATCTGCAAAGACATCCCGAAGTAGAAGTGCAATGCCGACGAGGCAGTACCTATAGTTTCTACACCACAGATGATCCGGCAGACTTTGGTGAAAAGGCTAAATTATTCTTTGGACAAGAAGTAATCGCCTTTCACACGATCGTGGAAGCCGTTGATTAAGCGATAGAATCGCGTACTTCTACTCGAGTCCAGTACTTTGAGAATTTTTCAGCAGCCGCTAAGTGATCAGGATGCTTCTCGTAGATATTGACTTCGTCCATAGAAGGGAACACCGCAATCCAGTGATAAGAAAACGAATTATCAACCACTTCACGAGGCGTGGTGGGTGCTGGCGTTGCAACACGACAGGCCGTAAAGCCAGGAACTTTCTTCAATGCTTCAAAAAATTGCGGAAATTCTTCTTTTTCTTGATCCGTGAGATCGGTACGCAACCAGAAATAGACCGAATGGACAATGGTACCTTCGCCCCACGCTACCGAACCTTCAGAAGATTGTGCTGCTGGAGAACCACATGCGGTCAATACGGCGCCCGTCAACACGGTGGCGCTCACGCCTTTCAAAAAAGATTTTCTTTCCATAATTTAGTTGATGCTTTCTCGAATATACTATTATTTCATCTGTAATGCAACCGCATACAGCTTCATTTGCTTGACCATAGCCAACAAACCATTAGCTCTGGTAGGAGAAAGATGATCTTTCAACCCAATTTGATCGATGAAATATAAATCGGCATCGGCAATCTCTTTTGGTGTATGCCCGGACAATACTTTTACCATTAAGCTCACTAAACCTTTGGTGATAATCGCATCGCTATCCGCTGCAAAATCTACTGTCCCTTGATCATTCATATCCGGATGCAGCCAAACTTTGGATTGGCAACCTTTGATGATGTAGTCTTCGGTTTTATATTTTTCGTCGATGAGCGGAAGTTCTTTGCCGAGCTGGATGATGTATTCGTATTTTTCCATCCAATCTTCATAGAAAGCAAAGTCTTCTATCAATTCATCTTGTTTTTCGTTGATTGTCATGTTCTAATCTTATCGTAACATATTTGCGGCGCGTGTCACGCCTTTTACCAATGCATCCACATCCTCTTTGCTATTGTACAATGCAAAGCTGGCGCGAATGGTACCCGGAATACCGTAATAATCCATAATAGGTTGCGCACAATGATGTCCAGTACGCACTGCAATGCCCATTTTATCTAATAGCACGCCCACATCATAAGGATGCGTACCCTCAATTAAGAAAGATACCACGGAGCTTTTTTCTTTTGCCGTACCGATAAATCGCATCCCTTCTATTTTGCCCAATTCGATAGTAGCGTATTCTACTAATTCTTCTTCGTGCGCTCGAATGGCATCCAAACCAATGTCGTTGAGGTAATCAATGGCTTGCGCCAAGCAGATTCCAGCTTCTATATTCGGTGTACCGGCTTCGAACTTGAAAGGCAGTTCATTGTACGTGGTTTTTTCTAGCGTCACTTCCTTGATCATGTCGCCACCACCTTGATAAGGAGGCATAGCGTTCAACAGATCTTCTCTGCCATACAACACACCTACACCTGTGGGTCCGTACATTTTGTGTCCGGAGAAAACCAAGAAATCGACATCCAAATCCTGCACATCAATGGCGATATGCTGAATGGCTTGCGCGGCATCGACCAACACCACGGCACCATAACGATGCGCTTCGGCAATCATTTCCTTTACTGGATTGATGGTGCCCAAGGCATTCGACACATAATTGAAAGTGACCAGTTTTGTGCGTTCGCTCAGCAGTGCGTGGTAGGCTTCTAAATCTAGCTCGCCATTTTCCAGCATCGGAATCACCTTTAGGACGGCTTTCTTTTCTTCACATAGCATTTGCCAAGGCACAATGTTCGAATGATGTTCCATCGCGGTAATGATAATTTCATCGCCCTCGTTTACAAAGGCCTTACCGTAGCAATTAGACACCATATTGATGCTTTCCGTCGTGCCTTTTGTGATGATGATTTCATAATCATGTGCTGCATGAATGAACTCTTGCACCTTGCGGCGCGTCACTTCAAAAGCATCGGTGGATATCTGACTCAGATGATGCACACCGCGATGCACGTTACTATTCATATTGGTATAGTAATCCGTAATCGCTTGTATGACCTGAATCGGTTTTTGGGTAGTCGCGCCATTATCCAGATATACCAGCGGCTTATTGTGTACCTGAGTACCCAATATTGGAAAATCTGCGCGAATTTTATCTATATGAAATGGTTTCAAATGTTTCCTCTCTTTCTAATCTCAAACAAAGTTACAATATCTACTCGCAAATCACTCGTCTGAGCACCTCGTTTTCTAGAAAGCTTGACGATTAGATGAGATAACAATCAGGTATACGGCACTTTACATACAAAAGCTTAATAATTACTGATCCTAGACTACATACATCATAATTATTAGTGTAATTTATACACATTCAAAGAAAACCCTGTAACTATCTTTATTTTAATGCTTTACAACAAACAATAAACATCACTAGTTTGTATTAAGTGTAATAATTCATTTTTCTTTATCGAAATGAGATAATTAGTCGGATATTTGCAGAAAAATCATAGTTAAGGTTTACATTTCATCGAAATCATTATGTTGCTAAATCGATCTGAGAGAAAATTCCCAAGAGTCATCGTTATCGGAGGTGGCTTCGGCGGTATAGAAGTAGCGCGTCGCTTAAAAGACAAAGAAGTCGAAGTTTTATTGATCGATCGCAACAACTTCCATACTTTCCAACCCCTACTTTACCAAGTCGCGACAGGTACATTAGCGTCCGATTCTATTGCGTTTCCGCTACGCAAAATGTTCAAATCTCAGTCCAACTTTCGTTTTCGTATGGCAGAAGTATTACGCATTGACAAAGATGCTAAAGTAGTACATACCTCTGTCGGCGAGTTTGATTACGATTACTTAGTGGTGGCTAGTGGTGCTACATCCAATTTCTTTGGAAATGCCAACGTAGAGAAATATTCTCTAGGTATGAAGAGCATCCAAGAAGCACAAAATATCCGCAGCTATGTATTGCAGAACCTAGAAGAAGCCGTATTGCGCAAAAACGCAGACGATCGCGAGCGTTTCATGAATTTCGTAGTTGTTGGTGGCGGTCCTACCGGTGTAGAACTTTCTGGAGCAATCGCAGAAATACAATTGCACATGCTGAAGAAAGATTACCCAGAATTATCCAAACATGAGATGAATGTGTATCTCGTAGAAGGATTGGGTGAAGTATTAGCAGCACTTTCTGACAAATCTTCGCGCGATGCGAAACGCTACCTAGAGGAATTAGGCGTAAAAGTGATCTTAAATACGGTCGTAAAAGATTACGATGGATTGACGGTTACTCTATCCAATGGAGATCAGATCCCAACAAAAACAGTAATCTGGGGTGCAGGTGTAAAAGGTCAATTCCCGGAGGGAATCAATCCTGAACTCCTACAACGCGGCAATAGAATTAAAACAAATGGCCAATGCCAAATCATTGATATGCCAGGTGTATATGCCATTGGCGATGTAGCGGCTACTGTAACCGAAAAAACTCCTAATGGACTTCCAGGTGTAGCACCTGTTGCGCAGCAACAAGGTAAGTATGTGGCTGATCACATATTGAGCATCTTGAAGAATGAAAATAATACCGAAGATTTCAAATACTTCGACAAAGGATCGATGGCGACCGTAGGACGTAACCGTGCGGTAGTCGACATGGGTAAATTTCATCTAAAAGGATTTATCGCGTGGTGTACGTGGATGTTTGTCCACTTACTATCGATCGCTGGATTCCGCAATCAATTGGTCACTTTTATCAACTGGACCGTTAAGTTTTTCACAAAAAACTCCGGAATCCGACTGATTATCCACAAGTATCATCGTCCAGATCCATTGATGAAAACCACAGAAGAAACGGAACAAGTATAATCGTCGCACCTTTCGTTTTCGACGATATGATGTATAGAGTGGTAGTAAGCAATAGTTTACTACCATTTTTTTTGTTAGCTAGATTGCATAGCGTAAAGATTGCCGCAGCCTCGTGCCTCGGCTTTGCAAGGATGGGACCTTTACAGTGATTTAGGATTGCGCATATTTCCCTATCTTTGACTTTCAAACACTCAAAAACAACACCCTATTTCCATGGATAATAAAAGCGTCGCAAAGGTTTTCAAACTATATGGTCAGTTGATGGAACTACTCAACGAAAATCCATTTCGCACCAAAGCCATTAGCAGTGCCGCTTTTAAAATTGACAAACTTCCTTTTGCTGCCGAGAAGGCCAGTATGGAAGAACTAAGCCAACAGCCAGGAATAGGAAACAGCACCGCCGAAAAAATCAAACTCATTATTCAATCAGGCACTTTGCCGGAATTAGACAAGTTGAAGGAACAAGTACCCGAGGGAGTTTTAGAAATGCTTCACATCAAAGGCTTAGGACCAAAGAAGATTCAAATCGTTTGGAAAAATTTAAACATTGAGAGCATCGGTGAACTGTATTATGCCTGCAATGAAAACCGATTGGTAGAAGCCAAGGGATTTGGCTTGAAAACACAAGAAGAAATTAAGAAAAACATTGAGTTTTCCATTGCCAATAAAGGCTGGGTATTGTATGCCCGAGCGACACATTTTGCAGAGGCGGTGTTGGAAGCACTACAACAAAATTTCCCAGACAATCAGATCGTTTTTACGGGCGATTACCGCCGTAAGGCCGAGGTGTTGCAATACATTGATTTATTAATCGATCTGCCGCAACATGTATTGGTATCCACTTTAGAAAGCAAAGATTATGTCTTGCAGATAGATGCCGACCGCGAATCCGTACATTTCAAGGACGAGAACAATATCGCATATCGCATTTTCACGAGCGCGACGGATTCTTTTGCCAAAAACTGGCTGTTGACTACGGGATCTAGTGAGCATGTTGACTTATTGACAGCACGAAACAAAGACATCCCTAATCTAGCGACCGAAGCTGCTATTTACGAAGCGCTCGGATTGACGCTTATAGAACCAGAGTTGCGCGAAGGTTTTAATGAAATTGATTTAGCGGCAGACAATGCTTTGCCAACTTTGATTCGCAATGAAGATATCTTAGGCACATTGCACAATCACTCCACCTACTCCGATGGTGTGCATAGCTTAGAGCAAATGGCAACCTATTGTAAAGAGAGCATGGGCTTGCAATATCTTGGTATTTGTGATCACTCCAAAACTGCCGTATATGCGAATGGTCTTTCGATAGAGCGTATTGAGCAGCAATGGCAAGAAATTGACGAACTCAATCAAAAACTAGCGCCATTTAAAATATTCAAAGGTATCGAGTCTGATATCTTAGGTGATGGTTCATTGGATTATCCGGATGACATCTTAGCAAAATTTGACTTTGTCGTCGCTTCGGTACATAGCAATCTAGGCATGACGGAAGAAAAAGCGACGGAACGCTTAATTAGAGCGATTGAGAATCCGTACACCACAATCTTGGGTCACCCGACGGGTCGATTATTGCTCTCCAGAGCGGGATACCCGATTGATTACAAAAAAGTAATCGATGCCTGTGCCAGCAATCATGTGGTTATTGAGATTAATGCGAATCCGCTTCGTCTGGATTTGGACTGGCGCTGGCATCGCTACGCGTTACAAAAAGGCGTGTTATTATCCATCAATCCAGATGCGCATCGTATGGAAGGATTTCACGATATGCAATACGGCGTATTGGTCGGTCGCAAAGGCGGCCTTTCGGCCGACAAATGCTTGAATGCATTTAACCTAGAAGCGATTCAGGAGTTTTTCGACCAGCGAAAGGCTAAGAAAGCTTAGCTAATTACGAATACGCTGTAGTCATATACTTCTATCATGGCTACAGCGTAATATCTACCAGCTTTCCATCAGATAAAATCTGCAATCGTTCCTTAGCGCGCGGAGAAACTTCCAACATGCGGCACGGCTCCAACTTACTCAGATCGACACCATCCACACTAATAATCTGATCACCAGGCTTCATCATTGATTTCAAATCATCTCGATAGATAAAGCCAATTACCATTTTCTGATCCCGAACGCCAGGCGTATAAGCTGGCAATTCTGTAGTCAAATCAACAATCTTGTCAGTGCTTTCAAAATAAAAATGCTTGTGTTTATAATCCAAAATCATATCGCCATACGCCAAGAACTTCGTTCCGATTTTACTACTACCGTTCGATGTGGCGATGTTCATGTTTGTTAGATCGACTGCACAAATACCAATACGACTCGCGGTTACGGCATATTGATGACTATTCGCCGCCCCATAGATTCCCGTTGACCCAATACCCTCCAACTCCATTACTCGACTAAAAAAACCTGCTTTCTGAGCTTTTTTCTCATACTCTTTCTTGTTCAACATCAGCTGATGATTATATCCAATATCTACTAATACCGGCAGATTTGCTTTTTTATCAGTACCCAATGAAAGCGAGATATAAGGTAATAGTTGTGAACCGACCAGCTTCATTTTTATGGGCGTTGTAGTAGGATTTACCTTAGCCAAATCGTCGGTAACAACCAGCTTTTGCTCCTTCCAATCAATTTTGACGATCAAATCCCGAAAAAGATTGCTCCCAATAAATCCAACGATATCATAACAGCTGAACGGAAAGTTTTCGGAAAAATCGTGATCTAGCGCAGCATAATCGTAAAAGTTCACGCCGCCTAAGGTGAGCGAATCAATAATTCCAAGTGCCATTTTACCCTTTTGATTTTGGCTATCGCTAATCTTTTGCGATTTAGGTTTGACTTTGCTTGATAAAAATTCTCCTCGAATCATATTTGGAGCACCCGTATCAAAAAGAAAGCGATGGGTAGCACCCTGAATTTCTGCCTGCACAATAATATGGCCATGAAAAACTTCAAAAGGCAATTCGAGATAAATATCCCTTTTCACCTTGCCTTTCAAGAAAAGATGCGATTGCGCAAAAGAAGAAAATCCTGACAGCATCCATATCAAGATAAACAAGCTGTGTTTGTACATGGTTAAGAAATTGATTACCCTAATTTACCCAATTATTTACGGATACTAGCACAATCCTCAAAGATTAACCGATCCATAGCGATTTTTTGTAGATTTACTACAAAACACATTCTTCCATGATTCAAAAGTTTGCCGCGATAGTACTTTTCAGCGTTCTGTCCTTACCATTTTGCGCTTCAGCACAGCTAATGAAAGCCAAACAGCTATTCACCAAAGCCGATTCCCTACGCGGTGAACTGACTCCATACAGAACCTGTTATGATATCAAATATTATCATCTGGACGTGACCGTTGATATCGAAAACAAGCATATTGCGGGAACCAATCTATTTCGTTTTGCCGCGGTGAATGATTTCGACACCTTACAGTTCGACTTATTTGAGAATCTTTCGGTGGATAAAGTACTTTACAAAGGCAAAGAACTGAATTTCGATCGCGAATACAATGCTGTTTTCGTTGCTTTTCCAAATACGATTCCGAAAGGAAAACTCGATTCATTTGTAGTGCATTATTCGGGCAATCCTATTCAAGCGACACGTGCGCCTTGGGATGGTGGATTTGACTGGAAGCAAGATAGCAACGGCAAGCCTTGGGTAGCAACTGCTTGTCAAGGTTTGGGCGCGAGCGTGTGGTGGCCCAATAAAGATCATCAGTCGGACGAAGTGGATAGCATGCTCATCTCCGTCGCCGTACCGCAAGGTGTGATGAATGTCTCGAACGGTCGATTGGTGAAAACAGAGAAATTGAAGAATAAATACACCAAATATCACTGGAAAGTGGTTAATCCAATCAACAACTACAACGTAGCCTTGAATATTGGTGATTATGTGCACTTAAATGAGAATTATAACGGGGAGAAAGGACCGTTAACAGTAGATTATTACGTGTTGCGTGAAGATGCTGATAAGATGAGTCACCTGCAAAAGAATGTTCGCGAAACCTTGGAATCTTTTGAGCATTGGTTTGGCCCCTACCCTTTTTATGAAGATGGCTACAAAATTGTACAAACAGCGCATTTGGGCATGGAGCATCAGAGCGCCATAGCGTACGGCAATCGTTTTGGAAATGGTTATTTAGGTAGAGACAATTCGGGCACGGGTTGGGGATTAAAATGGGATTTCATTGTCGTGCATGAATCTGGACATGAATGGTTTGGTAACAACATCACTTCTAAAGATCTTGCAGACATGTGGATTCACGAAAGCTTTACCAATTATTCCGAAGCATTGTTTATCGATTACTTTCACGGCAAAGAAGCCAGCGGCGCATATGTACACGGCAATCGCAGAGGTATTTCAAACGATGCACCTATTCAAGGCCCGTACAATGTAAACAAAGAAGGCTCTGGCGATATGTATCCAAAAGGTGGCGTCATGCTTCACATGATGCGTACGATTATCAATGATGATGCGAAATGGCGCGAAATTTTGCGTGGCCTAAACAGCACGTTTTACCATAAAACAGTTGACTACAATGACATTGTACAGTACGTCAACAAAACGTCGGGCATTGATTTTTCAAAAACATTTGAGCAGTATGTGCAACACGCTGGTATACCAACTTTAGAGATTATCCGAATGCCCGAAAATCAGATTGCTTATCGTTGGATTGCTGAGGCAAAAAGTTTTGACATGCCGGTGGATATTATAGTCGGTGAAGAAAAAAGAATTCGCTTAAAACCAAACGATAAGTTTCAATTCTTGAAGCTAACGGACAGCGAGGATACGCCTATTACGGCAGATATCTTCAACTACTATATAGGCACATCTATACAATAAAGCGAGCGTTTATTCGTTGACCTATCGCACTGATCAGACACGATCTTATATTCGAGAAAGTTCCTCATTTTTTATGAATGAGTATAGCCGAAGAAAAGATTTTTTTCAGTAGGTTTGCATTTAAAATAAAACTTAGAAAATTCGCGCTAGATGGGTCTTTTTAATTGGTTTACGCAAGAAATTGCGATTGACTTGGGTACGGCGAATACCCTTATCATTCATAACGACAAAGTAGTGGTGGACGAGCCTTCTATTGTCGCATTTGATCGCACTACAAACAAAGTCATTGCGATCGGTCGGCATGCTATGCAGATGGAAGGTAAAACGCACGATAATATAAAAACGGTACGTCCGCTTCGGGATGGTGTTATTGCAGATTTTACAGCTGCTGAGCATTTGATCCGCGGTATGGTGAAGTTGGTAAACAACGGCAAGAGCTGGTTTTTCCCTTCTTTGCGTATGGTAGTTTGTATTCCTTCGGGTATTACGGAAGTAGAGAAACGCGCGGTGCGCGACTCTGCGGAGATCGCTGGAGCAAAAGAAGTATACCTGATCCACGAGCCAATGGCCGCTGCTGTCGGTATCGGTATCGATGTAGAAGAACCTGTTGGTAACATGATTATTGATATCGGCGGTGGTACGACGGAGATTGCGGTCATTGCCTTATCAGGAATTGTCTGCGATCAGTCTATTCGCGTAGCGGGAGATAACTTCGATTCGGATATCGTACAATACATCCGTCGCCAGCACAATATTATGATTGGTGAGCGCACGGCCGAGAAGATTAAAATTGAGGTCGGCTCCGCATTGCCTGAGCTACAGGATGCTCCAGAAGATTTTCCGGTACAAGGTCGCGATTTGATGACGGGTATTCCTAAGCAAATCACGGTTTCGTATACCGAGATTGCACACTGTTTGGACAAGTCTATTTCTAAAATTGAAGAAGCGATTCTAAAAGCTTTAGAGATTACACCTCCAGAGTTATCTGCGGATATTTACCAAACAGGTATTTACTTGACGGGTGGTGGTGCTTTATTACGCGGGTTGGACAAACGTGTACAAGCAAAGACCAAACTTCCGGTTCACATTGCGGAAGATCCACTTCGTGCCGTAGTACGTGGTACAGGTATCGCGTTGAAAAACATCGGAAGATTCAAGTTTTTAATGCAGTAATTCATCTCCTATAAGGAGTAGTAATAAGACACGTTTGCGGATAATGATTGCATGATTCCGTAAACGTGTCAAATAATTTTAGGGACAGGCTACACAGAGGCATTTCCGCTCGCTAGCCACCCGTAGGAGCAAAAGCAGGAAATTAAAACAACAGGATGAAAAACCTTTGGCTTTTCTTTATTCGTTATAACGCCTTTTTCTGGTTCTTGCTTTTTTTTACGGTGGCCGTCATCCTTGCCATCCGAAATAACTCTTTCCAGCGTTCTTCTTTCGTAAGCTCTTCCAATGTCGTGGTAGGTTCATTCTACGATCGATTAAATTCTTGGAAAAGCTATCTTGATCTAAGTACAACTAATGAAGATCTCGCGCGCGAGAATGCGTTACTCAGACAAAGATTACAAAAATACATATTGCGGGATACGGTAGATTCGATTCCTCTGGCTGATTCTATAGACGAAAGCCGATATGAGTTTATCGTAGCCGAAGTGGTCAATAATAGCATACACCAGAAAAGCAATTACCTTACTTTGAGCAAAGGTACCAAAGCCGGCATCGAAAAAGGCATGGGCGTCATCACCTCTAACGGTGTAGTTGGTATCGTGCTGCATGTTTCACCTAACTTTTCGACCGTACGCTCTTTATTGCACCCAGATTCTCGCGTTTCGGTCACATTAGATAGTACAGAAGCTTTTGGATCTTTGGTTTGGGGGAATAATATTGATCCTAAATTGGCCATGCTACGCGATATTCCGAATCATATCAAAGCAGAGAAAGGTCAGGTGATTCGTACCTCTGGATTCTCCTTGTTTCCAAAAGGCATTAAAGTGGGTGAAGTGGCTGAGACAGGTATTGCTTCTGGAGAAAGCTTTTTGGATATTCGGGTAAGGTTGAGCACCAACTTTTACAAGTTACATCACGTATACGTGGTCAAAGATAATTTAGAGGAAGAAAAACAAATGCTAGAAGCAGAAAGGGAAGATAATGGCTAGGATCATGTTCTACAATATCATTCGTTTTATCGCTTTGATTACTGTGCAGGTCGTTTTGTTTAAGAACATCGGGTATTACAACCTGGCGACTTTCTTTCCTTACATTTTGATTATCCTACTATTGCCTTTAGGCACTTCGAACTTCTTCGTATACCTGCTAGCCTTTGCTACAGGGTTAGCCATCGATGCGTTCTATGACTCGATGGGTATCCATACCGCAGCATGTGTTGCATTAGCTTGGTTCCGGATCGTCTTTATACGCATTACCTTAGAAATGGATGTACGACAATCTTCGGATAGCCCATCATGGGGCGGTTTAGGATCGAAATGGTATATATCCTATGTGTTCTTTGGCACATTGATTCATCATTTGACCTTATTTGTGATCGAGGTATTTTCTTTCCAGAATTTCTTGATGACCAGTTTGAGTATTTTACTAAGTAGTTTAAGTACCTTTGCCATCATCTTATTAATCAGTCTACTGTTCTACAAACGGAAGTCTCGATTAGGTATATAATTATAAACAGCCATCGCGTATATGAACAATAGCTTCTTTACACGCAAGTATATTATTCAGGGTATTTTCCTTACGACAGCCATTCTGATCGTGATTCGGCTATTTTATATCCAGATCATAGATGATAGCTACATCCTATCTGCCAACAACAACGTTTTGCGCAAGGTCATTGTGTATCCAGCGCGTGGCGCTATTCTGGATCGCAATGGAGAGATATTGGTGCAAAACGAACCAATTTACGACCTGTTGGTCACACCACGTGAAGCCAAAGACATTGATACGCTATTGCTGTGTGAGTTGATCGGAATCGACAAGAAAGGCTACATACAGCGGATCGAAAAAGCGAAAGCACATTCACCGTATCGTGCCTCACAGTTCGAAAAACAGTTGTCTTCGACGACCTATGCCCGCTTGCAAGAGCACTTGTATAAGTTTCGTGGCTTTTATGTGCAAAATCGGACGGTACGCAGTTATCCCGATAGCATCGCCGCGCAGTTTTTAGGCTACATTCAGGAAGTCAATCAACGCGACATCGAGCGTTCGGAAGGATTCTACAGACCAGGCGATTACATTGGTGCGACGGGCGTAGAGCGGGCATATGAGGATTTGTTACGCGGCAAACGAGGCATTAGAAACCAAATGGTAGATGCGCTCAATCGCCCACAAGGTTCTTTTATGGATGGCAAATACGACACATTGGCCGTTACGGGTGATGGGATGGTTTCGTCTTTGGATAAAGATCTCCAAATCTTGGCCGAGCGGCTGATGAAGAACAAATTGGGCTCTGTCGTCGCGATCGAACCATCCACTGGCGAAATATTGACCATGGTGAGCAGCCCGACCTACGATCCGAACCTCATGGTAGGTCGTGATTTGGGAAACAATTACATGGATTTGCTGAACAACGAAAACAAACCGATGTTCATTCGCCCGATTCAGGCGTCTTATCCTCCCGGATCAATTTTTAAAGTCGTGGCAGCATTAACGGCACAACAAGCTGGCATGATCGACGCGCAAACTAGATTTACCTGTAGTGGTGGTTATCGCTACGGTGGCGGACGAGGATTGATGCGTTGTACAGGCGTGCATGGCACGATCGATTTGGCACGATCCATTCAGGTTTCCTGTAATCCGTATTATGCGAATGTATTTGCGCGTATGATTGATTCACGTGGTATGTCGGGACCACAAGCGTATGATTTGTGGCGTGAGGCGCTGATGAAATTTGGCTTGGGAAATACCTTAGGTATTGATTTGCCCGGTGAAAAACCTGGACTTGTACCCACGTCGAACTATTACACCAAAATATATGGTAGTAGCAAATGGCGCTCTTCTTTCAATATCTCCCTGTCTATCGGACAAGGTGAATTGGGTATCACGCCTTTGCAAATGGCTAATATCACCGCGATTGTAGCTAATAGAGGATTTTATTATCGTCCGCACCTGATCAAAGGCATTGGTGACAAGCAGATTGTAAAACCAGAATTCACGGAGAAGATTTCAGCAGGTGTAGATGCCAAATATTATGAGCCTGTGATCGAAGGAATGAGTCGCGTGGTGAACCAAGGTGGTTCTGGACGCGCGGTGGCCATTCCCGGTATAGAGATGTGTGGAAAAACGGGAACGGTACAAAATCCACATGGTGAAAACCATGCGGTATTCTTTGCATTCGCGCCACGCGAAAACCCAAAAATTGCAATTGCGGTGTTTGTGGAAAATGCGGGATATGGTGGTACTTGGGCAGCGCCAATAGCCAGTATGCTGGTCGAAAAGTATATTCGCGATACCATTTCGTTGCCTAAATACTTACAAGACCGCATATACAATGGTGATCTACGACCAAAGCCTAAAAAGCCAGTCGCACCAGCTAATACGGCTCTAAATAAACCGGTTGACAGCAAGAAACAGAAGCCAGAGCAAGCGGCATTATTGGTACACCACAGTCAAAGACCGCGCAGATCGTAGTCATTGATATATAAAACAAGAAATAGAAAGATCGTACACATATGAATAGTTTACATAAGAAGAGCTTTTTTGGACAGATCGACTGGTGGACGATCTGCCTGTGGTTCATGCTTTGTATGATCGGCTGGTTTAATATTCATGCGGCCGTGTATGATCCAGATCAAGCTAGTCTATTTAATCTGAACACCAACTACGGCAAGCAATCGATCTTTATCGGTACAGCGCTTATTATTGGATTCAGCATCTTGATTATCGAGGCCAACTTCTTTATTTCCTCTGCGCCGTTCGTTTACTTTATTGTCACCTTGCTCCTTATCGCTGTACTGGTCGTAGGGCGAAACGTGGGTGGTAATCAAGCTTGGATTCCTTTAGGAAGCTTCCGACTTCAGCCTTCCGAATTTGGTAAGCTGGCAACATGCCTGCTCCTCGCGTTTTACCTCAGCAACCAGATCACCAAAAATCCTAATCTGAAGACGTTGTTTTTTGGATCGTTGATCGTTCTTTTTCCGGTAATGCTCGTCATGCTACAGCCCGATACCGGTTCGGCATTAGCTTTCTTTGCGTTAATATTTGTTTTTTATAGGGAAGGTTATGTCGGCACGCAAGTGTTGGTGATTGGTGGATTAGCCATCATCTTGTTCTTGTTGGCGTTGCTATTCAATCAATGGATATTGATTGGTGTGCTGGCCGCAATAGCTGGACTTTTTATGTACTTGCTACGTCGGAAGCGCAAGAACTTAATTAACATTGCCATATTGTTTCTAGCCTCTTCCACCTACATCTTATGTGTGGATTTTGCGTACGACAATATTTTGCAAACGCACCAGAGAAATCGTATTGATATTATTCTGGGCAAGATTGATGATCCGCGTGGACAAGGTTATAACCTCAATCAATCCATGATCGCGATCGGATCTGGACAGCTATTTGGCAAAGGTTATTTGCAGGGAACGCAGACTAAGTACAATTTCGTACCAGAGCAAAGTACGGACTTTATTTTCTGTACCGTGGGCGAAGAATGGGGTTTTGTCGGTTGCGTGGTTCTGATTAGTGTGTACATCGCTTTACTGATGCGACTAGTCCACATTGCCGAACGGCAACGATCAGCCTTTGGCCGCATCTACGGTTACGGTGTCGTTTCCATTATCTTCTTCCACTTCTTTATCAATATCGGGATGACGATTGGAATTGTGCCAGTTATCGGTATTCCATTGCCATTTATCAGTTATGGCGGATCTTCTTTATGGTCGTTCACCATCCTGCTATTCATTCTCCTAAAATTCGATTCTTCCCGCAAAGGTTTATCGAACATGTAAGCTATTTCATACCGAATTTTGATCTGCCGAATACCTGCAGTGGCATGCTGCTAGAGCTTAGAATTTGAGCGAGAAAAGAGAATTAGATCGCTTGCGCGATGGCATAGCCAGATGCCCAAGCCCATTGGAAATTGTAACCGCCCAGCCAACCCGTAATATCGACTGCTTCACCACCAAAGTACAGTCCTTTCACCAGATTAGATTCTAGCGTCTTGGCATTCAATTCATCTGTGGCTACGCCACCTGACATCACTTCTGCTTTGTCGTAACCTTTGTCACCTGCTGGTTTTACTTGGAAGCGATGAATCGTATCTTGAATACGTTGCGCATCTGCTTTGCTTAGTGAAGCAATTTTTAGGGTTAATGGTAGCATATCCGCCATGGCATCGACCAATTTTTTAGAGAAATGATCTTGTAGCAATTGTGCAACCGTACGCTTACCGCCTAGCTGGCGTTCTGCTTTAATCAATTGATCCAATCGATTTGTCGGGAGTAGATCGATGGAAAACGTCTCACCTGCGCGCCAATACGATGAGATTTGCAAAATAGCAGGGCCGCTCAATCCCCAATGGGTAAATAGAATATTTTCTTCGAAGGAGATGCGCTCATTCCATACACGCGCAAACAGGGAATTACCCGATAACGCCGCGTACCAAGCCGCCTCTTTTCCCGTAATCGTCAGTGGTACCAAAGCGGGTGCAGTACGCACAATGCGATGTCCGAAATCACGCGCTACACGAATGGCAAAGTCCGAAGCCCCGAGTTTCTGCACGGGTAAACCACCAGAAGCCATCACGACTTTATTCGTGATGAGTTGCTGCAACGAGCCACTTCGCTCTACGGCAATTTCAAAGCCTTTGTCCGTTTTCTTGACACCTTTCACCAAGCTATCCAACCACAGCTCCTGCCCCGTTTGATTCATCAAACGCAAAAATACATCGACAATATCTTTAGCTTTGTTGGAAGTGGGAAATAATTGCCCTAAGGTCTTTTCCGCACCTTGGATAGATCCATAGCCTTCGAAAAAGGAAATCGTATCATCCACGGTCCACTGGCTAAACGCAGCATGTAAAAAGTTCGGATTTTCGGTAACGAAATTATCAATCGATGTATGCAGGTTAGTATAATTGCAACGGCCACCACCAGAGATCAAGATCTTAGCGCCCGGTTTGCTATTGCGCTCCAGCACCAACACACGCTTGCCCAATAAGCCCGCTTGTACAGCGCACATCAAGCCACAGGCGCCTGCACCAATGATGATCGCATCATATTTAATCATATGCAATGAGTTCTCCGGCTAAAGAGATGACGGTTTTTTTGTTCCAAGATTGCTCGCAAAGCTCCAATATGCGGATCACGTCACGTGCTTGCTCTGGCTGTACGTTAAGTGTATTTTTGCCTTGCAATACATCGACCACATTGGCATAAAAATCTTGTCCGGATCCGCGCTCGCTTACCACTTGCTTTGTAGTTTCTACTTGATGGGCATCGACGATAGCAAGCGTTCCATAAGTCGATTCGGGTTCTATTCCCCAATCCGCATTCAGGTGCGGTAAACTGCCACTGCGAAGTAGATCTTCTTGTGGATCCGTTCCTGGTTTCACAAAACAACCGCCTGTGCCATATAGTGCATAGCGTGGTGTTGGCAGTTTGGCCAACATCTGTCCTTTCAGCGAAACTTTATGCGTAGGATACGAAAGAATAATTTCAAAATCATCTACGGCTGCTGCACCATCTCGTTGTACGCGAAGATCCGCAAAAAGGGAAGTTGGCGCACCGAACAATTGCAACGCTTGATCGATTAGATGTGCGCCCAAATCGTAGTGAATACCAGATCCGGGCAAATTCTGCTCGCGCCAAGCGCCTTCGCGCAAATAATTGCGAAAACGATCGTATCGCGCTTCATAATTCGTCAATCTGCCGACGGCTTTTTCTTGAATGAGCTTGCGAACGGTCTTAAAATCCGAATGAAAGCGCGCATTGTGATGCACCGTGAGTAGCAAATTCTTTTGCGCTGCTAAAGCGATGAGTTCATCCCCTTCTGCACTTGTATTGGTAAATGGTTTTTCGACCACGACGTGTTTGCCAGCAAGCAAAGCCGCCTTCGCAAAATCGTAGTGTACGTCATTGGAAGTTGCCACAACGACGATATCAATGACAGGATCATCAAAGATATCGGTTGCAGATTGTACTGCAATGGCATCTGGATAGCGTTCGGCAAGCAGCGTTTGCTGTTCCTCCTTACGCGCGGTTACTTTGTAGAGCTGCAAGGCAGGATTTCCCGCGATAAAAGGCGCATGAAAAACTTGACCACCAATAGAGAAACCAATTAAACCAACTTTATACATTTTCGACAATTACATACTTTCCGGAACCGTGATTCCCATTAAACCCATACATCTAGCAATCACCGATGCCGTAGCAGCAGATAGTTTTAAGCGAAATGCTTTAATGTGTTCCTCTTCTACTTTTAGAATGCTCAACTCGTGGTAAAACTTGTTATAAAGCTTAGCCAATTCGTAAACATAATTGGCAATCTGTGCCGGACTGAAATCTTTTGCAGCCGCTTCTACCGTTTGTGGGTAGTTGGATAAAGCTTGAATCAAATCACGTTCGTACTCCGTAATCGTATCTACAGACTGATCCGAGTTCACCTCACCTGCTTTACGTAATACCGATTTGATACGTGCGTGAGTATATTGAATAAACGGACCGGTATGACCTTGGAAATCGACAGATTCGTTTGGATCGAATAACAAGCGTTTTTTTGGATCTACTTTCAACAAGAAGTATTTCAAAGCGCCCATACCGATCGTGCGATACAGTTCCTGCTTTTCTTCTTCGGAGAATCCTTCTGTCTTGCCTAGTTCTTCGGTACGTGCTTGCGCCGTTTCGATCATCTCTGCCATCAAATCATCGGCATCAACAACCGTTCCTTCGCGGGATTTCATCTTGCCAGAAGGTAAGTCAACCATACCGTACGATAGGTGGAAAAGACCATCTGCCCAAGCCTTACCTAGTTTTTTAAGAATCAAGAACAACACTTTAAAGTGATAATCTTGCTCATTCCCCACCACATAGATCGATTCTTCCATACCAAACTCATCGTATTTTAATTGAGCGGTGCCCAAATCTTGCGTGATGTATACCGAAGTACCATCGCCACGCAATACGAGTTTTTCATCCAGGCCATCGGTGGTGAGGTCGATCCAGACCGAGTTATCTTCTTTTTTGAAGAATACGCCTTTATCCAGTCCTTCCTGAATAATATCTTTTCCTAATAAATAGGTATCCGATTCGTAGTAGAATTTATCGAAAGAAACGCCCAAAGAATCGTAGGTAACACCAAAACCAGCATACACCCATTCGTTCATGGTTTTCCACAATTGGATGACGGCGTCATCGCCTGCTTCCCATTGCTGCAACATATGCTGCGCCTCTTTGATCAAGGGCGCATTCTTCTTAGCTTCTTCTTCCGTTTGTCCTTGCGCTTTAAGCGCATCGATTTCGACTTTGTAAGCCTTGTCAAAGGCGACATAATATTTACCGACCAAATGATCGCCTTTCAATCCAGCTGTTTCTGGTGTTTCGCCATGGCCAAATTTCTGCCAAGCCAACATCGACTTACAGATATGAATACCACGATCATTAATCAAATTAGCTTTGACCACATCATAACCATACGCTTTCCAGATCTCTGCCACCGAAAAACCTAAAAGATTATTGCGGATATGACCTAGGTGCAATGGTTTATTGGTATTGGGCGATGAATACTCCACCATGATACGTTTGCCTGTCGGCTCGAAGACACCAAAGTCAGGAGCTGAAATCGATTCGTGCAACAAGTTGATCCAATAATCATCCGACAGGACAATATTCAAAAATCCTTTGATGACATTATAAGATACTACTTCCGCAATTTGCTGTTGAAGTAATTCACCAATTTCTTGTCCAGTTTGCTCCGGCGATTTCTTAGAAAAACGGGTTACGGGAAAAATTACAATCGTAAATTGTCCTTCAAACTCTTTTCGAGTTTCTTGCAAACTAATTTGAGTATCAGGAATATCCGCTTGATAAAGCGATTTTACCGCGTTCACGGTCTCGGCAACGAGTCTTTGTGGAATTGATGAATCCGCCATATAAATGTAAGAATGTTATAAAGCTTCTGATAATGAGGGTGAAAAATTACGGTGTTTGTAATAGGTATTCATTACGAAAGCATATCTTTGCCAAAAATAACAAAAAATGCAGAGCTATCAGGAATTTCTTGACTTAAGTGTCGGTTTCCCGCAAGACGGATTCGACATCATTGATGACGAATTATACTTCCACGATCTAAACCTCATGGAGTTAATAGAGACGTATGGCACGCCCCTGCGTTTTACCTACCTCCCGATCATCAGCAAAAAGATCCAACAGGCTAAAATCCTTTTTCAAACTGCCATCTTAAAGCATAATTACCGCGGTTCGTACAAGTATTGTTACTGTACGAAATCTTCGCATTTCAAGCATGTGGTAGAAGAAGCGTTGAAAAATGATATTCACCTCGAAACTTCTTCGGCATTTGATATGCCAATGATTGATGCATTAGAACGCCAAGGCACGGTAACGAAGGATATTACCGTGATCTGCAATGGTTTCAAAACCTATCAATACAAGCAGTATATCGTGGATATGTTGCACGATGGATACACTAATATCATTCCGGTACTGGACAACAAAGAGGAGTTCAACATGTACGATGATGAGGTCGAGTTGGGCACACCTTGTAATTTAGGAATTCGTATTGCGGCAGAGGAACAACCCGATTCGCAATTTTACACTTCTCGTCTCGGAATCCGCATGGAAGATGTGATCGATTTTTACAACTCTAAAATTGCCGAAAATCCGCATTTCAAGGTGAAGTTGTTACACTTTTTTATCAACTCAGGTATTTCAGATACGCCATATTATTGGAATGAGTTGGAGAAATACGTGACGTTGTACTGTAAATTCAAGAAAATCAATCCAGATCTAGATACCTTAGATATTGGTGGTGGTATGCCATTCAAAGATTCTTTGGTACATGATTTCGACTTTGAATACATGGTTAACGAGATCGTGAACCGCATCAAACAAATCTGTGCACACCACGAAGTATTGGAACCAGATATCATTACCGAGTTCGGAAAATACACCGTGGCTGAAGCTTCGGGTATCTTATACAAAGTATTGGGTCGTAAGCAACAGAATGACCGTGAAAAATGGTTGATGTTGGATGGTTCATTCATCACTAACTTGCCAGATGTGTGGGCGCTTAACCAAAAATACATTTTGCTTCCGATCAATAATTGGGATTCAGAGTACGAACGCGTCAACTTAGGTGGTATTACTTGTGATGGACAGGATTATTACAACCAAGAAGCACATATGAACTCGGTATTTATGCCGAAAACTCGTAAAGTGCAGTATTTGGGATTCTTCCATACGGGTGCTTATCAAGAAGTATTGAGCGGATATGGTGGTATACACCACTGCTTGCTCCCTTCCCCTAAGCATGTTTTGATTCGCAGAAATCGCGACGAGACATTCAACTACGAAGTGTTTGGTGAGGAGCAAAACTCGAAACAAGTGATGAAATTACTGGGTTATCAATAACCTTTTATTCATTTAATAGATACCCATCTTTGAAACGTTTTATGTGGATTCTTATAATCGTACTGGTATTCATAGCCTTGGCTTTTTACCTGTTTAGCAAGCAAGATAAGATTGGGTATTATGCCAAAGGCGAACGCCTGCAACGTATGGAGGCGGCGCCTAATTTTAAAAACGGTGTGTTTGACAACTTGGAAAACACACCAAGCTTAGCCGAAGGAGAAACCATGTTGACCGTGATGCGCAAATGGCTTTTCACGAGCAATCCCAATAAGCAACCATTATCCGAACTGCCGCACGTGCAGACCGACCTAAATGCGCTGCCTTTAGATAGCAATGTATTGGTTTGGTTTGGTCACTCTTCCTATTACCTGCAATTGGATGGCAAACGTATTTTGGTAGATCCAGTTTTTAGTGGCAATGCATCACCCATTAATAATATCAAAGCGTTCTTGGGCACGAATACATTCGGCGTAGCCGAAATGCCTGAAATGGATATCCTCATCATCAGTCATGATCATTGGGATCACTTAGATTATGCCACGATCCGTTCTTTACAACCCAAAGTAAAACGCGTATTGACTGGATTAGGTGTCGGCGCACATTTTGAAGGTTGGGGCTATCCGGCAGCCAAAATCACGGAACTGTATTGGGGAGAAACCGCAGATATTGATGGCTTGCATTTCACCAGTTGTACGGCACGTCATTTTTCGGGACGCTGGTTGACGCGTAATACCAGTTTGTGGTCTTCTTTTGCCGTTCGCTCCAGCAATCTCAATATGTATTTAGGTGGAGATAGCGGTTATGGCAAGCATTTCAAAGAAATCGGTGCAGCTTTAGGACCGTTTGATTGGGCGATCTTAGAGAACGGACAATACAATGAGTCTTGGAGATATATCCATATGCTGCCCGATGAAGTCGTACAAGCGAGCCAAGAGCTACACGCGCAAAGATTTATTCCGGTACACTCTGCCAAATTCGTATTATCCATCCACGATTGGGATGAACCATTGAAAGAAGTGACTAAATATGCCAAGAATAAATCGGCGCTAGCCGCCACTCCCAAAATTGGCGAGGTCGTCTATTTGAACCAAAATCAGTCCTTCAACGCATGGTGGGAAAATATTTAGCAATAGCTTAGTACCATTTTAATATGGGCTTAACATAGCCCTAGTACCTTCGTGGCACATCAGAGAACTTACGTGCCAACCAAACCGCTAGGTATTCGTTACATCAATCGACGTCCGATTGTTGTTTTTAGTTTTGCTTTTGGTTAAATTTGGTCTTCTCTACCATAAGATCTCAATCTTACAATGAAGAGTACATGACGAGCCCAACTATTGACAATAAAATCTACCTGCAGGACGTGGATCATTTCCAGTCTGTGTACCGTGATTTTTTTGCGCCCTTATGTCTCTTCGCTTCCAAATTTATTCCTGAGAATGAAAAAGACCTGGTCAACTCTCTTTTTGTAAAGCTCTGGCAACGTGAAATGGCCTTCGACAGCTACGAACATTGTCGTAATTACCTGTACAAAGCCGTACATCATGCCTGTTTGGACGAGTTAAGCCTACAAAAAAACAGTAGACTACGCGAAGATGGTTATGCGCGATCGATGCCACTCGAAGATGCAGCCGTAGATCATGTAATCATCGAGAATGAATACTGGGCGATGATCTTCCGCGGATTAGAAAAGCTACCAGCGGCATACAGCAACGTACTTACCATGAGTTATGTGGAAGGCTTGAAAAATCAAGAAATCGCACAAGAGCTCAATTTATCGATGCAAACGGTGAAAAACCAAAAGTCGAAAGGGCTTAAATTACTGCGCTCCCTGCTGCTGAAGCATGCTTCGATCCCTACTCTCCTATACTGGTTGCTGAATTTATAAAAGAAGGAGACAAGATTTAGCCCGTCACCTTCAGACTCACTCCAATACCATAACCTCACTAAGGATTAAGCATTACTTCATTCAAGTCCCGCCTTACATTCGGCATTTATTCGGGTTTCTAAGTACAGTTTCAATAGAATACCAATACAGTACTAATACTTAAAATGACTATGTGAGTTACACTAGCAATACACTAACGATACGTGAAAGGTTAAGTGTCTTATCCTAAAATACCTATACAGGTTGCTTAATAAATCCTGAATTGGTTATACATGCTATTTGTTAATCCTAATTGTACTGTACACTGCAATTTTATAATCCTGCTTGAACTATACAAGTT
>NZ_QDKG01000006.1 GCF_003076635.1 Sphingobacterium corticibacter
CAGAGTAGTTAAGCCCGCCAGAGCCGATGGTATTGCCGTAACAGGTGGGAGAGTAGGTCGGTGCCTAATTTTATACTAAAGCCCTTGCAAAAAACTTTGCAAGGGCTTTTTTGCGTTTATAGATTTTTTGTATCAGCACTAGGCAGCCGAAAGAATATGTTATTGGTTAAGAATATATATCTTTAACATTCTTAAACTTAATTGATATGTTGAGATGTCTTATATATAGTGTTTGCTTTCTAATTATTTTTTCCCTGCCCAGCCTTTCACAAACCTCTAGTATAGCCACGGTAGGCAAACCTAATATAATTTTTATCCTTTCAGATGATCACACCAATAAAGCTATTGGTGCGTATGGTAATGAATTGGCAAGAACTCCTAATATTGATCGAATTGCTAAGGAAGGCGCTATTTTTACTAATTTTTTCGTCACTAATTCTATTTGTGGGCCTAGTAGAGCTGCCTTATTGACCGGTAAGTATAGCCACATTAATGGATTTGTATCAAATAATAATCAGTTTGACATCAATCAATTTCTATTTTCAAGGGCGTTAAATGATGCTGGTTATCAAACTGCTTGGATTGGCAAATGGCATTTAGAAACTTTACCAGATGATGCATTTAATTATTGGAATATTCTTCCCGATCAAGGGCATTATTTCAATCCTGATTTTATAAACCAGCATCATGATACCCTAAACTATGAAGGCTATGTAACCGATATCATTACGACGTTATCTACCGATTGGTTGAAGAATAGAGATCAGGATAAACCTTTTTTATTGATGATCGGTGAAAAAGCTACCCATCGTGAGTGGTTGCCAGCTGTAGAAGATTTAGGTTCCTACGATGATGTGATATTTCCCCTACCTGCAAGTTTCTATGATTCTTATAAAGGGCGCATAGCTGCCGCACATCAAGATATGTCTATTGCTGAGACGATGAATTTAATATTTGACCTCAAGATCAATGTAGATTATGAAAAAGATGCTATTTACAGACGATTAAATGATCATCAGCGCAGTGCCTATAAGTCGTATTATGGTGACGTAATCAGTAAAGAATTTAATGACAATCAACTTAAGGGTAACGCGCTTATAGAGTGGAAATTTCAGCGTTATATGCGAGATTATTTTGCCACAGCTAACGCTGTAGATCGTAATATTGGTATGGTGTTGGATTTTTTAGATCAGCACGGTTTATCAGAGAATACAATTATTATTTACGGTTCTGATCAGGGATTTTATCTAGGGGAACATGGTTGGTTTGATAAGAGGTTTATCTATGAGGAATCTTTGCGTACACCGTTTATGATTCGCTATCCGAGTGTTATCAAGATGGGCTCTGTTATTAGCGAGCAGGTTCTTAATATTGACTGGGCACCAACTTTACTGGAGATTGCGGGTGCAACTGTTCCTTCCGAAATTCAAGGAAAATCTTTCTTACCGCTTTTGCAGCAGAAGGCCGGTGATTGGCGGCAACAAACCTATTACCATTACTATGAATATCCACAACCTCATCGTGTCATACCACATTTTGGCATTAGAACGCCCCAATTCAAATTAGTACGCTTCTACGGAGAGCAGGATTTTTGGGAATTGTACGATTTGAACGAAGATCCGCAAGAACTAAACAATATTTATGATATAATGTTGAATACTAATCCGAAATTAGTTAAATCATTAAAACAGCAATTAGCTGTATCTACGAACGAATTTAAAGATGATCTTGCAAAACGTATCATGCAAGAATAGATTGAAATTGTAGTCTTTTTTTTATCCCGTTCCTTCAGTACAATCATAGCTATAGATGTTGTGGTCTTTGATGCTATCCTAGTTATGCTAATCTACTATTGATGGTGGTCTGGCAACAATTTAGCGTGGCAAATCTTACGCATCTGTGCTAGTTAACAGATCAACTAATTCGTTTTTTAACTATGTTTGCTTAATCAATAGGTATGGCAAATAACATCACTATAGTAGAATTGGCGGCGGCATTAGGGCTTTCCAAATCAACCGTGTCACGGGCATTCCGCGATAGCGAAGATATCAACCCAAAAACGCGGGAAAAGATACTTCAGAAGGCCAATGAGCTAGGCTTCTCGCCAAATCTCTATGCGAGCAATTTGCGTGGCAATAAAAGCCACACGATCGCCATCATTATTCCAGAATTTGGTAATAAGTTTTTTTCTCAGGCCATTAAAGGCATAGAGTGGGTCGCTAGGAATAATGGTTATCACGTATTGATTTACGTCACGGATCATAGTGCGGAGAAGGAGGCAGATATTATTCGAACTCTGGTGAATGGACGTGTGGATGGAGTCATCATGTCTGGATCAGGAGAAGGCAACAATCATGAATACCTCAAATTGTTGCAAAATAATAAAGTGCCGCTTGTTTTTTTTGATCGCTATTATGAAGATGTACCTACAGCCTGCATCACTGGCAATGATTTTGAATCCAGTTATCAGGCAACCAAACACTTGATCACTAACGGAGCGAAAAGGATCGCTTACTTAGCGGTTAATAAGGACGTATCTATCGGCAAAATAAGGATGGAAGGCTATAAAAAAGCGCTGGAAGAAGCGAAGCTGCCCATCAACGAACAATTGATATTGGATACATCCAACGATGTGCATGTCAATTACCAAGATATCAAGACATTGATACAAATCCAGCATCCAGATGCTATTTTTGCTTCGGTAGAACGTTTAGCAATGAGCACCATTCGTGTCGCTAGAGAGCTCCATCTGACCATTCCTAATGATCTTAAGTTAATCTGTTTCTCTTGTCTCGATATTGCTGATATGTTGCAACCATCTCTCAGTGTCGTCAAACAACCTGCGTATGAGATGGGGATACAAGCTACTTCACAACTATTTGATATCCTGTGCGGTCGCAAGCCAGACGGAATACGTAACCTTCTCTTTTTAGATTCTGAGTTGATATTTCAACATTCCAGTCGCAAAGTATAAAATATTTTCGCACTTACTTTGTGTAATTTATTTTTTGTGCTACCTTAGTACCGTTTTGGGAACGTTCCCGGGAACGATCTCATTGTGATGATACTGGCCTTCGGCCGCAATTATAAATTAAAGTAAACAAAGACGTTAGCGTGCAGATGCAAATACCCGTTCAGACTTCGGTCCGTGGTTGGGTTGTTTTATTCTATTTGGTGAGATGTATATGATCTGCCAGCGCTATTTGCTACCGAAAAACAACACAAACAGTAAATAAATCTATAAACCAAATTAGTATTATGATCAGCAATTTTACATTACGCACAGTGATGAGCATTAGCTTATTGATGGTGCTGTTCATGTCTGCTTTTGCGCAAAACAACAATCTGGCGGGGCGTGTCTCGACGCGGAGCGGCGAAGCGGTGCAAGGAGCAACAGTTCGTGTATTAGGCACGCAACTGGCCATCTCTACCAACGAAGCGGGAGAATATGCATTTAATGGTGTTCCATTAGGTAATCGCATGGTTACCGTAGAAGTCGTTGGATTCGAAACAGCACAACAATCTATCGTAATCGCTGCTGGATCCAATACCCTAAACATTCAACTTCAAGAATCTTCCAGCAATTTAGAAGAAGTTGTCGTTATTGGGTACGGTAGCCAACGTCGAGATCAATTAACCGGCTCAATTACCGCAATTGGATCCAAAGATTTCCAAAGTGGGGTTATTACGACGCCTGAGCAATTAATTCAGGGTAAAGCAGCGGGTGTTCAGATTACGTCTGCTGGTGGTCGACCTGGGTCAGGAAGTACCGTTCGTATTCGTGCTGGCGCTTCGCTAAATGCCAGTAATGATCCATTATATGTGATCGATGGAGTTCCTTTTAGCCCCACCACAATTAATGGATCAGCCAGCCCAATGTCTCTTATTAATCCGAATGATATTGAGTCATTCACGGTCTTGAAAGATGCCAATGCCACGGCTATCTATGGATCCCGTGCTTCTAATGGCGTTGTTTTGATTACTACAAAAAAGGGTACAACTGGTGCACCACGCATTAATTTTAGCACAGTAAACTCATTGTCCACCATCGATAAGTACTATGAGGTCATGTCGGCAGATAGTTTACGTTCTTACGTCAATACCTACGGTACGGCAGCACAAATCGCCCGTTTGGGTACTGAAAATACGGATTGGCAACGCGAGATCTACCGCACCGCATTCACTACGGACAATAACGTGAGTATCGCAGGCGCATACAAAGGCCTGCCATATCGCGCTTCTGTTGGTTATCTTAACCAGCAAGGAGTATTGAAAAGAGATGTAATGGATCGTACCTCTGCCAGTCTATCAGTTACACCAAAGTTCTTTAATAATAGTTTAAAGGTTGAGTTGAACTTAAAAGGATCACTGCAGAACTCCATGTTTGCGAATGATGGTGCGATTGGTTCTGCCATTGTCTTTGATCCTACGCAACCTGTTTACCAAGAGAATGCCTGTGGAAATTATTTCGAATATATGCAGGGCGATTTGCCTCACCCATTGGCACCTCGTAACCCATTGGCGATGATAAACCTGAAAGACGACGACGCAAAAGTTGCACGAAGCTTTGGTAATGTGCAGATCGATTATACGATGCCATTTATTTCTGGCCTAAGAGCTAACCTGAATCTGGGGTATGATATCTCCCGCGGACAAGGAGGTGTATTCGTGCCAGATTTCGCCGCCATGGAGAATCGTACACAGGGTTTGCAAACCCGTTTTATGAACGATTACACCAATTTGGTGGGTGAATTTTATTTGAATTATAATAAAACATTTTCTGCTATCAATGGTCACTTGGATGCGACGGCGGGTTATGGATATTATGATTACCAAACAGCGACTAATAATTACCCTAGTTTACGTGCTGATGGAACAGTCTTAACGGAGCCGGTATTTCCTAGAGACATTCAGCAGAATAGATTGATCTCTTATTTTGGACGTGCAACTTATACGGCAAATGAGAAATATATCATCTCTGGAACACTACGCGCCGATGGTTCTTCCCGGTATAGTCCGGAAAATCGCTGGGGTGTATTTCCATCAGCGGGCGTAACCTGGAGAGTAAACCGTGAATCTTTTTTGGAAGATGTTACGACCTTATCCAAACTAAATCTTCGCCTGAGTTATGGCGTTACCGGCCAGCAAGATGGTATTGCGAATTACTCGTATCTTCCTAACTACTATCTAAGTGTCAATGAAGCACAGTACCAATTTGGTGAAGAATTCTACCGCACATATTCCCCGATCGCCTACGATAGAGATCTTCGTTGGGAAAGCACGGCGACGTACAATGCCGGAGTCGATTTCGGTATCCTAGGCGACCGCATAGATGGTAGTATTGATGTGTATCGTAAGAATACGCGGGATCTATTAAGTACCATTCCTATTCCAATTGGTACCAATTTCAGCAACCGCCTACTGACCAACGTCGGTAATATGGAAAATACCGGGGTAGAATTTAATCTAAATGCCATACCAGTACGCCGCGAGAATTTTAGTTGGAATGTCAATTTTAACTTCACGTACAATACGAATAAGGTAACCAACCTGACAGCCGTAGCTGATCCAAATTACTTTGTAGAAGTTGGTGGAATCACGGGCGGTACGGGTCAGAATGTACAGGCGCACGTAGTGGGCTATAGCCCGTTTACATACCGTTTGCAACAGCAAATCTATGGTGCGGACGGTCGTCCGTTAGAGGGAGTCTATGCAGATATTAATGGCGACGGCGTTGGTAACGAGTCCGATCGTCGTTTGTTCGGCTCACCACTGCCCCGATATTTACTTGGATTCTCTACTGGCATAGACTACAAAAACTGGACATTCAGCACGGTACTACGTTCGAATCTTGGACAACATATCTATGATAATATTAGCTCTAACTTGGCTATTCGCAACAATGTATTAAGTCCAATTGGCATTATAAACAATGCACCAAGCTCGTTGACAAATACCAATTTTATTAACAACAGTGCGTTGAGCAATTTTTATTTACACGACGGATCATTCCTGCGTATGGATAATATTTCAGTGGGCTATAATTTCATGAATGCTTTAGGCGAAGGAAAAAATATCCGTGTATCGGGCAATGTACAAAACGTGTTTGTATTGAGTGGCTACAAAGGTATTGACCCTGAAATACAAGGTGGTATTGACAATAACCTGTATCCACGTCCACGCACATTTGTATTGGGTGTAAACCTTGATTTGTAATCCAATTTTAAAGAGAAAACACTATGAAACGCAATTTTTTAACCTATATAGTCGCTGCAACTAGCCTGTTCAGCGCGTCTTCTTGCCACGATAAGCTGGATTTAGTTCCACTTAACGACGTGACCTCCGAGGTCGTGTATCAATCCGTTGAAGGCTACAAACAATCTTTAGGTAAGGTATATGGAAGTATGGCTATGTCTGGCGGTAGAGGCACCTCGGGTGATGGAGATATTGCCGGTATCGATGCTGGCGCATCCGATTTCTTACGCTTATATTTTAATTTACAAGAAGTGGCTTCTGATAATGCCATTTGTGCTTGGATACAAGATCCAGGCGTGTCAGAGATAAACAGCTTAACCTGGTCTTCCAATAATGTGATGGTTTTAGGTATGTATGCACGTTCTATGTATCAGATCACCGTTGCTAATGACTTTATTCGGGAGAGTTCTGATGATAATTTAGCCAACCGCGGTATTGTGGGTGCAGATGCAGAAGCTGTACGTGGTTTTCGCTCCGAAGCTCGTTTCCTGCGCGCCTATCAGTATTGGGTGATGATGGACTTGTTTGGTAACCCACCATTTGTAACCGAAGAAAATACGATTGGTAAAACACCTCCTGAGCAGATTAGCCGTGTAGATCTATTTAATTATGTAGAATCTGAATTACTGGCCGTACAGGAAGAATTGGTGGCACCGCGTCAGAATGAATATGGTCGTGCCGATCAGGCAGCAGCCTGGATGTTGCTTTCCAAATTGTACCTGAATGCGGAAGTCTACACTGGCACTGGCCGTTATCAAGACGCACTTAGCTATGCTTCGCGTGTGATTAATTCGGCCTATACATTAAAGGAAAACTACGCACACCTATTTTTAGCCGATAATAATATTGGGCAAGATGAAGTGATCCTGTCCATCAACTACGACGCCATCAGAACCCAAAACTTCGGTGGTACAACATTTTTAGTCAATTCTTCCAGCGGTTCGGGTATGAATATGGCCGCCTTGGGTATTCCTAGCGGCGGATGGGGCGGTAATCGCAGTCGTCGTACTTTGCCAGCAAAATTTGCTGATCCAAGTGGGCAGACCGATCGTAGAGCGATGTTCTTCGGCGAAGACCCCAACATTACGGACCCGGCTGTTTTTGTACAAGGCCTAGCGGTTACGAAATTTAAAAACGTGGATCGCAACGGTGTCGCTGCACCTTCCAACGACGGTACCCAAGTATCGACCGACTTCCCATTAATGCGCTTAGCAGATGCTTACTTGATCTATGCGGAAGCCGTATTACGTGGTGGAGGTGGTAATATGGGTGAAGCCATCAATTATGTCAATACCGTACGTCGCCGTGCATATGGCAATAATACGGGCGATGTAAGCAGCATCAATCTAGACTTTATTTTAGACGAGCGCGCACGTGAATTTTACTGGGAAGGCTACCGCCGTACCGACTTGATTCGTTTTGGTCGTTACACTAGTGCAGCATACGTTTGGCCATTCAAAGGTGGTACAGCAGCAGGCACATCGGTGCCTGACTTCAGAACCATTTATCCTTTGCCTGCATCTGACGTGATTGCCAATCCAAACCTGATGCAAAACCCAGGCTATTAATCCAAACTAATTGTGAAAATTTAGGAATATACGAACATGAAATTCAATCATATCATAGCAGTAGCGTTGGCTTGTGTGGCCAGTACATTGGGATCCTGCGAGAAGGATAACGAGATGGTCACCGTCACGACAGGTGAGCTGCCTACACTAACGGCATCGTCCGATTCGCTAGTATTGCTACAGCAAAATGCGACCGATACGGCCTTTACTTTCAATTGGTCGCCATTAGAAGTCAACTGGTCAAATGAGGCGGTAAGTAGTAATATCTTGCGTTATAGCATCCAAATCAGCACGCAAGAGCGCAATTTCCAAGGAAGCCCGCTGCTCACTGTAGATGCAGAAGGAATTTCTGCAAGTATTACGGTGAATACACTTAATACCGCCTTATTAGAAGCCAAAGTTGCTCCCGAGCAGCCCGTTGTTCTATTGGCACGACTAGCTATGACGCTAGCGCCAAACAATATTATGTACTCCAATGTCATTGAATTAAAGGCCACGCCATATGAAGACGTGGTGCTATTACCCTCTCTATTTATCGCTGGTGCGTTGAATGGTTGGTCTCATAGCAATGATTTCCGCGTCGGGTCGATCGAGGGCGATAGTAAATACGAAGGTTATGCCAATTTCACAGCTGGCAATTTAGCATTTAAGTTTTCAAGCCAAGCCAACTGGGATGGCACCAATTACGGTGCAGCAGCTGCAGCTGGTAAGTTGAGCGTCGCCGGCGATGCCGGAAACTTAGAAGTGCCAGCAGCAGGTTATTATTTGCTGAAAGCAGATACCGAAACTTTAGATTGGTCGGCTACGCTGGTAACCTGGGGTATTATTGGTGCAGCAGCCGGAGGTTGGGGCGATACCGATGATGTGGCACTAACCTATGATGCGAACAGCGGATTGTGGACAGCTACATTAGACATGAATGCAGACGAATTTAAGTTCCGCGCCAATAATGCCTACGCCATCAACCTTGGTGCTGGAGCACGCAATGGCGTACTCAGCAACGGCGGTGGCAACCTACGAATCGCAGAAAGCGGACGTTACTTAGTCACGCTTGATCTTCGCAATGCAGGCTACTATACCTACACCATAGAAGCACAGTAAAACAGAATACCTCGGTATCCTCACCCTTCGTGAGGATACCTTTTTAGTTATTAAGACGAACAAATATGAAGATGCAACCTTTTTTTGCCAGCCTAATCTGGTTATTGATTTTTGGAACGACTGCGGCATTCTCACAACAAATGCGGAAGAGTGACGAACCTCGAATCGCTCCATTAAGTTGGTGGGTGGGTATGAAAAATCCGAATGTACAATTGATGGTTTTTCATAAAGACCTTGGTACACGCACCCCAAAGATTAATCACAAAGGTGTGGAACTGCTCAAAGTAAATCGGGTAGAAAATCCGAACTATTTGTTTCTTGATTTGAAAATCGATGCTAAAACCAAAGCCGGCGAGTTCAATATTGTATTTTATGAGCAAGGAAAGGCAGATATCGTCATGCCTTATACTTTAGCGGCACGCGATACCAAGCAAAAGAAAGCACAAGGCGTGACCAACGAAGATTTTATTTACCTCATCATGCCCGATCGCTTTGCCAATGGCGATCCCTCTAATGATGTGATCCAAGGCGCGCGCGAAACCAACTTGCACCGCGACTCCTTGTATTATCGTCACGGTGGCGATATCCAAGGAGTTATCGATCATTTGGATTACCTACAAGATATGGGCGTGACGGCTGTATGGCTCAATCCTGTGTTGACAAACGATATGGAAAAAGCTTCTTACCACGGCTATGCGGCTACTGAGTTTTACCAAGTCGATCCACGGTTAGGTACCAATGAATTGTATCGCCAATTGGCCGATGAGCTACACAAAAGAGATATGAAACTGATTCAGGATTTGGTACACAATCACGTGGGCGCTGAGCACTGGACGGTAAAAGATAAGCCTTTCCAAGATTGGCTCAATAACTGGGACGAATACACCAACACCACCTACAAAGATCAAGTATTATTTGATCCTTATGCCGCGCAGTCCGACAAACGTAAGATGACCGATGGCTGGTTTGTACCTTCTATGCCCGATCTTAATCAGCGCACCGAGTTCATGCAAAATTACATCACCCAGAGCCATATCTGGTGGATCGAGTATGCTGGTGTCGACGGATTTCGTCTAGATACGTATGCCTATAATGATGCCGAGTACATGGCCAAATGGGCACAAGATATTACCGCAGAATATCCGAGTATGACCTATTTTGGGGAAACGTGGGTCAATGGTATGACAAATCAAGCCGTCTTTACCGAAGGAAGCACCATCAATCAGCACTTCGATACACACTTACAGGCGGTCACTGACTTTCAAACTTTCCATGCGATTAATAAAACTTTCACCGAGCCATTCGGCTGGACTGAAGGGGTGAATGCTTTATATAGCACCTTAGCCAATGATTATATCTACAAAGATCCGACACGGAATGTCGTTTTCTTGGATAATCACGATGTGAGTCGATTTTTGTCAATTGTGGGCGAAGATATCAACAAATACAAATCTGGTTTGACATGGCTATTGACCACCCGAGGCATTCCGCAACTGTATTATGGTGCTGAAATTGCGATGAAAAATTTTGCAGATCCAGACGGGAAAGTTAGGGAAGATTTTCCAGGAGGATGGACAGGAGATCAGCAAAATAAGTTTGTAAGCGAAGGCCGAAATGATACTGAAAATAGTGTATTCGACCATGTGAAAAAATTGGCTGTATACCGTAAAGAGAATACCGTATTGCAAACAGGAAAACTGATGCAGTTTGTGCCAGAAGATGGCATTTACGTATACTTCCGCTATGATGATCAGAAAACTGTAATGGTGATAATGAATACCAATGAAGGTGAAAAATCGATTAAAACCCAGCGTTTTGCAGAACGTATACAGTCGCATACCATTGGCTGGGATGTGGTAGCCCAGCGCGAAGTGGACATCAACGATCAGATTACCGTTCCAGGATTTACCGCATTAGCATTAGAATTACGATAAAATACAAGGAGCGTCCTTGGATCACGCTCCTAAATAAAAGCAGATGAACAGATTTAGGTTATCAAATAATAGCCAATCTGCATATACAACACAAACCACAACAACGCAACATGACATCAGGAACAACGACTATATTAAATCGTCCAGCTTACATATTTGATCTGGATGGTGTATTGGTAGATACCGCCGTATTTCACTACCAAGCGTGGAAGCGTTTGGCCAATCAATTAGGTTTTGATTTTACGGTAGCTCAAAATGAGCAACTCAAGGGAGTAAGTCGGGTAGAATCATTAGAGAAAATACTGGACTGGGGAGGAGTGAGCAAGACCGAAGCTGAAAAGTTGGCACTTGCACAGCAGAAGAACGATTGGTATCTAGAGATGGTAGCCCAGATGACAGCTTCCGATCTGCTTCCAGGAGTATTGGATTTTTTAGGACAAGCAAGCTCGGCAGGCAAGAAAATCTCTTTAGGATCAGCCAGTAAGAATGCGCCCCTTATTTTGGAAAAGACCGGTATTGCACGCTTCTTCGATGCGATTGTAGATGGCAACGAAGTGACTTTGTCCAAGCCCAACCCCGAAGTATTTCTTTGCGCAGCACGTAAATTGGGCTTTCCGCCCGAGGACTGTCTGGTATTTGAAGATGCCGAAGCCGGTGTGGCTGCCGCAATCGCGGGTGGTATGGACGTGATCGGTATTGGCGAAGAGGGTGCATTGCCTGAAGCCAATGTACTAGTGTCCGATTTGAGCAAACTTTTACAGGAAAAATAAGCGCCGCAAAGAGATACACGGAAACCACGTATCAAAATTTTTGGTGAAAAGATAGATAAAAACATGAAAGATTATATAGTAAAAGACCCTTGGCAGATCATAGAAGATCAGTTCAGACCAGAATACAACGAAATATCGGAAAGCATTTTTTCGATCGGAAACGGTCGGATGGGGCAACGCGCTAACTTTGAGGAAGATTATTCGGGCAAGTCCCTTTCGGGGAGTTACGTAGCAGGCGTCTATTATCCCGACAAAACCCGTGTCGGTTGGTGGAAAAATGGTTATCCAGAATACTTTGCCAAGGTCATCAATTCCACCAATTGGATTGGATTGCACCTCACGGTGAATGGTATACTGCTAGATCTAGCCCAAGTCACTGTGACGAACTTCGAAAGAAGATTGGATATGAAGGCCGGAGTATTGCACCGTACAGTAGGAATTACTATGCCCGATGGCACCCAACTCGCTATTACTTCTCGAAGATTGTATAGTGTAGCAGAGTCGCAATCGGCAGCACTCTCATATCAGATTCGCGTCGTGCAAGGCAAAGCACACATATTATTAGAGAGTGGCTTGGATGGTGATATCAGCAATCGCGACTCCAACTATGATGAGAAATTTTGGGATGAAGTAGCTCGCTCTGCCAATGAAGAATACATTAGCTTGCAGTTGAAGACCAAAAAGACAGGATTTGATGTGCATACCCATGTCACCCAACAACTTGTGCACGATGGCCAATCTATCGCCGTCGGTCAGGTGATCGACCGTGAGAAATATGTGGCGCAGCAATATGAGTTTACTTTGGAAAGCGGGCAGGAGGCTAGCCTGTCAAAATACGCTGTCATTCTGACCAGCGAAAACCATCCCTTAGCCGATTTATCGGCACATGCTGAAACTCTACTGCAAAGCGTAGCCGATAAAGGCTTCGAAAAATTAATTAAGGAACAGGCTGCAGGTTGGGCAAAGATCTGGCAAGATAGCGACATCCAGATTGAAGGCGATGTAGCCGCTCAGCAGGCCATTCGTTTCAATATATTTCAATTGTACCAAACCTACACGGGTGAAGACGACCGTCTGAATATTGGTCCTAAAGGCTTCACTGGTGAGAAGTATGGCGGCGTTACCTATTGGGATACCGAAGCTTATTGCATTCCATTCTACATGGCCACCACCAAGCCCGAAATCGCCCGAAATCTCTTGATTTATCGCTATAAACACTTGCAAAAAGCCATTGAGAATGCCGCTAAGTTAGGTTTTAAAGATGGTGCTGCGCTGTATCCTATGGTAACTATCAATGGCGAAGAATGTCATAATGAATGGGAGATTACATTCGAAGAAATTCACCGTAACGGTGCTATCGCGTTTGCTATATACAACTATGTACGTTATACCGGCGATGTGAGCTATCTGCAGGAGTATGGGTTGGAAGTACTGTTAGGTATTGCCCGTTTCTGGGCGCAACGCGTCAACTGGAGCGAAGCGAAGCAACAGTATGTGATGTTAGGCGTGACCGGCCCGAATGAGTACGAAAACAACGTAAACAACAACTGGTACACTAATCGCATTGCTGCTTGGTGTTTGCAGTATACATCCGAAGTTATCGACCAATTAGCGTCATCAAACCCAGATCGTCTACAGCATATTTTGCAAACTACATCATTTGCGACAGCAGAAAAAGAAAAATGGCAGCATATCGTCGCCAACATGTATTATCCAGAAGATGCGGAGCGTGGCATTTATTTACAGCAAGATGGCTTTTTGGATAAGGAATTGATTCCAGTGAGCGAGTTGCCAGCCTCCGAGCGTCCCCTAAATCAAAAATGGAGCTGGGATCGCATTTTACGTTCTTGCTACATTAAACAGGCGGACGTGTTGCAAGGATTATATTTCTTAGAAGATCGGTACGATCTGGATACTATTCGTCGAAATTACGATTTCTACGAACCGATGACGGTACACGAAAGTTCGCTTTCACCATGTGTGCACGCCATTATTGCCGCCAAGCTGGGCAAGGAAGATAAAGCATACGAATTCTATTTGCGGACTTCCCGTTTGGATCTGGACGATTATAACAACGATACTGAAGATGGATTGCATATCACATCTATGGCAGGTACCTGGATGACGATCGTAGAAGGATTTGCCGGAATGCGTATTCGCGATGGCAAGGTTCATTTTCAACCGATATTGCCTTCTCAGTGGGACAGCTACAGCTTCCGAATCACCTTCCGAGGTGCAGATCTGCAAGTTAAGGTAGACCAAGAAGGAGTACATGTCACCAATTCTGGTAAGCAAGATGTGCAGGTTGTTTTGTGGGATACGCAATACGTCATGCTATCCAATGGCACGTTGGACGTGCCATATGTGGTTACTTCAAAGGCATAAACAAATGATGGTAGTTTCCTTGTTTTCTGGAAACTACCATCATTCTGCCACCTAAAGGTTAAACAAAAAATGAATTGTATTGTCATAACTAAAATCAGATACTGGATCTAATCTGATCGCCTATACATCACACAATGAGATATATCAGATACCCAAAGGCGTATTGGCCTGTGCTAATGACTATAATAATGGGATCTTCCTGTGCTTCGCATATGAATAAAATAGAGCTACTGAATACAGAAAACACGTTGAATGAACCGATAGAAGACCATAAGCTTATTATCTATCAATCGTTGGTGCGACATTTTGGGAATAAAAATACCACTAATAAGTATTATGGTTCGATTGAGGAGAATGGTGTTGGTAAATTCAATGATTATTCAGAAAAAGCGCTCGCCGAACTACAAGATCTGGGTGTCACGCACATGTGGTATACTGGAGTTTTGGAACATGCTACGATGACAGATTACAGTGCTTTTGGCATTGCAGTGGATGATCCGGATGTCGTAAAAGGTCGCGCCGGATCGCCCTATGCTATCAAAGATTACTACGATGTCAATCCGGATTTTGCAATAGAAGTTCCAAATCGTATGCGCGAATTTGAGCAATTGATCGCACGTACACATCAGGCCGGTATGCAAGTGCTTATCGACTTTGTGCCCAATCATGTGGCGCGGTCGTACGGTTCGGATCAGAAACCAGCAGACGTACGCGATTTAGGTGCAGACGATCATACCGACGTCGCTTTTGCTAGCACCAATGATTTTTATTACCTACCCAACCAACCTTTGCAAGTGCCACCCGGATATAATCCTGGCGGTGACGCCTTCCAATCGCCCGCCAAAGACGGTCAGTTCAGCGAGTTCCCGGCCAAGGTGACTGGCAACAATGTGTTCTCCGCTAGTCCGTCTAAAGATGATTGGTTTGAGACCATCAAGTTGAATTATGGAGTAGATATACAACAGCAAAACGCTGCACACTTTGAACCCATTCCACCGCTGTGGTACAAGATGCGCGATATCTTGCTATTCTGGGCGAACAAAGGCGTGGATGGTTTCCGTTGTGATATGGTCGAAATGGTTCCCGTCGAGTTTTGGAGTTGGGTAGTACAAGAAGTGAAACAAGAATACCCAAAAATAATTTTCATTGGCGAAGCCTATAATAAAAATGAATACGCCAACTTCTATGAGGTGGGCAAATTCGATTATCTGTACGATAAAGTCGGTTTGTATGATACGCTGAAAACCTTAGTGCGTCACGAAGATCATGCAGGTGTGCAAGGTATACAAGATGTGTGGCGACGCGAAGTCGCTGGATACTCATCGAAGATGCTGCGGTTCTTAGAAAACCACGATGAACAACGATTTGCCTCACCAGATTTTGGCGGTGACGCTTGGCGCGCAGTGCCTGCAATGGTCATTACAGCTACGTTATCCAGCGGTCCGGTCATGATCTACAGTGGACAAGAAGTAGGAGAGCCCGGCGCCGGCAATGCGGGCTTTAGTGGCGAAGACGGTCGCACCACAATTTTTGATTATTGGGGTGTGCCTCAGCACCAAAAATGGATGAACAATGGCGCCTTTGATGGGGCGCAATTGAACGATTCAGATAAACATTTGCGCGCATTTTATCGTAAGCTATTACACTTAGTGCGCAACGAAAAAGCTATTAGGTCGGGTGGATTTTATGATTTGATGCCGGCACAACAGGCTAACTCCATGATGCCGCGCCGGGTATATGCATATCTGCGCTATACGGAGGATGAACGACTACTCATCGTGAACAATTTTGAGCACCAAGAGCAACAGTTCAGCATTCATCTTCCTGCTGATGTGGTAGATGCTTTCCATCTTGGTCAAGAGGATTTGCAATTCACCGATCTATTGACCGGGATGGAATCCTCTATCGCCAATTTCGAGAAGGAAATACCGTTGCGAATACCTGGTAATCAATCGATTATTTTAAAGTTTTAAAACCCATGTAAACTACGATCGGCCTACCACTTGCTAATGAAGCACAAGCAAAAGTACCTGTTGATCAATATAAACCAACTATCATGCATAAACCAATACGTAAACCATCGCTGAGCGTGGCGCAAATATTTCACATGAGCTTCGGCTTTCTGGGTATTCAGATGGGATTTGCCTTACAGAATGGTAACGCTTCGCGTATCTTACAAACCTTTGGCGCTGATGTCGAGCATCTTTCCCTATTCTGGTTGGCTGCGCCACTGACCGGAATGATTGTTCAACCGATTATCGGCCATTATAGTGATCGTACTTGGAATGGTTTAGGTCGTAGAAGACCCTATTTCTTAGGTGGGGCTCTGTTTACCGCTATCGCGTTAATCTTCATGCCCAACTCGGCGGTGTTGGCAGCTATGCTGCCGCCGTTACTGATTGGTGCGGGAATGTTGATGATTATGGATGCTTCGATCAATGTGACGATGGAGCCATTTCGCGCTTTGATAGCCGACAATTTGCCGAGCGAACAGCGTAGTCTAGGTTTTTCCATGCAAACCTTCTTGATTGGGTTGGGTGCGGTGCTGGGATCCTGGCTTCCGTATATTCTGGCAGAATATGGCGGCGTGTCTAAAGTCGCCGAATCAGGTTTCGTTCCTAATAACGTGATTTATTCGTTTTACGTGGGTGCTGCGGTGCTTATTGTAAGCATTCTCTGGACGGTGTTTACGACCAAGGAATATTCACCCGAAGAATTGGAAAGTTTCGAATCTGGACAAGCTACTGCCGTTACCGAGCCTTTGGTAGCCCGTGGCTTTTTAAAAGGCTTGCAAGAAGATATTAAAAAAATGCCGACTGCTATGCGTCAATTGGGCTTGGTTCAATTCTGCTCTTGGTTTGCACTATTCCTTATGTGGGTATTTTCGACGCCTGCAATTGCCGAGCATATTTATAATGTACCTGCCGGAGATACTACGTCCGTTGGTTATGCCGATGCGGGTAACTGGGTCGGTGTGCTCTTTGGTATATACAATGCCGTTTCAGCGATTTATGCTTTGTGTTTACCGCGGATAGCCCGTGCTATTGGTCGCAAAGCTACGCACGCTTTATCGTTGACGATTGGTGGTATTGCGTTAGGATCTATTTACTTTATGACCACACCCGAGATGCTGATCATTGCGATGTTAGGCATTGGTATTGCTTGGGGTAGTATTTTAGCTATGCCTTATGCGATTTTGAGCGATAGCTTACCGGCGCGAAAAATGGGATTGTATATGGGCTTGTTCAATTTCTTTATCACTTTTCCGCAGATCGTCAGTGGATTGACCAGTGGTTATTTGATCAAATATGTATTTCAGGGTCAAGCAATTTATGCCTTGCTGGGAGCAGGATGCTTAATGATTATCGGAGCGATCAGCGTACGCAAGATTACCGCTTAGTTAATCGTGAGACACCCGTTAAAAAAGAAAGCAAACTTTTAAAGTTTGCTTTCTTTTTTAACGGGTCTTTTAATACGTACGGCTGGCTTTAAGGCCAATTTAGCCTCGTGCTGCCGTTCCAGATATTGGATAATTTCAGCGGCGATGTCTTTTCCAGTGGCCGTTTCGATGCCTTCCAAACCTGGTGATGAATTTACTTCCAGAATAAGCGGTCCACGATCTGAGGCCAACATGTCCACACCAGCTACAGTGAGTCCCATGGCTTTTGCCGCAGATATGGCTGTTTCTTTCTCTTTACGTGTTAACTTAATTATTTCAGCACTACCGCCGCGGTGTAAGTTTGAACGAAATTCACCTTCTTTTGCGGTACGTTTCATGGCGCCCACTACCTTGCCATCTACCACAAAAGCACGGATATCCGACCCTTTAGATTCTTTGATGTATTCCTGTATAAGGATGTTGTTTCCCAAGCCGTAGAATGCTTCAATTACTGAAGAAGCCGCTTTTTTGGTTTCGGCCAATACCACACCAATTCCTTGCGTTCCTTCCAATAATTTGATCACCAGCGGCGCACCGCCTACCATACTAATCAAATCGTCTACATCTGAAGCAGTGCGGGCAAAACCCGTGATCGGAAGTCCTAAACCGGCTCCCGAAAGGATTTGCATACAACGTAGTTTGTCTCTAGAACGAGTAATCGCTTGACTCGGGTTGGCCGACAAGACATCCATCACTTCAAATTGGCGAACAATTGCTGATCCGTAGAAAGTGACCGAAGAACCAATTCGCGGTACGATCGCGTCAATACCGGCAATGTCTTGTCCTTTATAATGTATGCTAGGCTTGTCTTGCTGTATACCGACATAGCATTTGCTATGGTCGATTACCACACATTCGTGACCGCGTGCCTGAGCGGATTCTACCAGACGTCTGGTAGAATACAAATTTTTATTTGTCGATAAAATGGCAATTTTCAAAACGTAGTTTTTTATGAAAACAAAGAATGAGTGGATAAGTTTTAGCGCAAATTTTGCCCTAGATTTCTTTTTGATACATCCACCAAAAATTTCCCTGCAATAAAGTTTCTGCCCAACAGCATAGGGTAGGTCATAGCAGAACGATCTCTAAAGGAAAGCTTGATGTCGTATAGTTCGTTGAATATTTTAATTTTTGTTCTAAAAATATGACGTGTTTCCGATTGTCCAAAAGAGCTTTTGACGGTGCGTTCTCGGTGTACTGGAAATCTAATCTCCATCGTATCATCCGAGTCGTCGGATGCCGCAATATGCGCTACGATATATAGATGCCCATCTTCTTCGAGCACTTCCATATCTTCACAGTGTACTACCGAAGTTTCTGCTCCCGTATCAATTTTCGCAGGAAGATTGTAGAGTCCCAGCTCTGGCAAGTCTATAATCTCCGTGCGGCCTATGATCTTTTTCTCTTTTACCATACGCTATTTTAGGATACCTTAATGGTATACAAATTCGCCGTAAGGCGACTGAATAGTTACCTGTTTTTTGTCAGCTGCTTCTACACGTCCGATGATCTGCGCATCGATATCAAAAGATTTAGAGATCGCAATAATATCAGCGGCTAACTCCTGTGGAACGTACAACTCCATGCGATGCCCCATGTTGAAGACTTTATACATTTCTTGCCAATCCGTGCCCGATTCTTTCTGAATCAGGTCAAAAAGTGGTGGAATAGGGAATAAGTTATCTTTAATCACGTGTACATTATCTACGAAGTGTAATACTTTCGTTTGTGCACCACCAGAGCAGTGCACCATCCCGTGGATTTGTGCACGATGCTGATCCAATATCTTTTTGATCACTGGCGCATACGTGCGGGTTGGCGACAAGACCAATTGTCCGGCCGTAACCTCTTCACCATCACCAATAGCAATTTTGTCGGTTAATGAACGACTGCCGCTAAATACTAACTCGTAAGGAACAGCAGGGTCAAAGCTTTCTGCATATCTCTCTGCGATAGCTTTATTAAACACATCGTGGCGTGCCGAAGTCAATCCGTTCGATCCCATGCCGCCGTTATAAGCTGATTCATAGCTTGCTTTGCCATAAGAAGCCAAACCAACGATCACGTCGCCTGCTTGGATGGTGTGATTGGAGATTACCTCTTCGCGCTTCATGCGGCAGGTTACGGTGCTATCTACGATGATCGTGCGTACGATATCGCCCACATCAGCTGTTTCGCCACCAGTAGAATAAATCCCGATGCCCATCTCACGCAATTCCGCCAGAATCTCTTCTGTACCGTTGATGATCTCGGCAATCACTTCACCGGGAATCAGGTTTTTGTTACGCCCTATAGTCGACGAAAGCAAAATATTATCCGTGGCGCCCACGCACAACAAATCATCCAAGTTCATGATGATCGCATCTTGCGCTATTCCGCGCCATACGGATGTATCGCCAGTTTCTTTCCAATACACATACGCCAACGAAGATTTGGTGCCCGCACCATCCGCATGCATGATATTGCACCAGTCTGCATCACCGCCCAAGATATCAGGAATGATTTTGCAGAAAGCCTGCGGATAGAGTCCTTTATCAATGTTTTTGATCGCATTGTGTACGTCCTCTTTTCCGGCCGAGACACCTCGTTGATTGTATTTTAAGTCTGACATGTTAGCGCAAAAATAGGGAATTGGAAAGGAAAAAGTGAAATACCGAGTCACTAAAAACAGTACTAAACAAAAATCCCTTCCGGTTGAAGGAAGGGATTTGTATTTATCTACTATAAATGATCATTAGTGTTTGAAATGACGCACACCGGTGATCACCATCGCTAAGCCCTTTTCGTTTGCCATATCGATAGAAAGTTGATCTTTGATCGAGCCGCCCGGTTGTAATACCGCTGCTACACCATTTTCACCAGCAATCTCCACACAATCTGGGAAAGGGAAGAAGGCATCCGATGCCATCGCGCTATCTTTAATATCAAAGCCAAAAGCTTTTGCTTTTTCGATCGCTTGCTTTAAGGCATCTACGCGTGACGTTTGGCCTACGCCAGAAGCGATCAAGGTATTGTCTTTCGCAAATACAATCGTATTCGATTTCGTATGTTTCACGATCTTGTTCGCGAAGTATAGATCGGCTAATTGCGCTTCGGTTGGTTGTTTTTCCGTTACCGTCGTCATCAAATCAGGACCTTCTACGGTGTTGTCTTTATCTTGTAAAATCACCCCATTCAACAAAGTTTTGAATTGTTGCTCTGGCAATTTTACTTCGTTGCGTTTCAAGATAATACGATTTTTCTTCGCTGTTAAGATCTCGACTGCATCTTGATCATATGCTGGTGCGATCAACACTTCAAAAAACAATTGATTGATTTCTGTTGCTGTTGCCGCGTCGACAGTTGCATTCGTAATGAGTACACCACCAAAAGCTGAAACTGGATCGCAAGCCAATGCCGCCGTCCAAGCTTCTTTCACCGTTGAGCGAGAAGCTACACCACATGCATTTGTATGTTTCAAGATTGCAAATGTAGGATCTTCAAACTCATCGATAATTGCTACCGCCGCATCTACGTCTACCAGATTATTGTAAGAAAGCTCTTTACCATTTAATTTGTCGAACATCTTGTCCAAATCACCGTAGAATACCCCTTGCTGATGTGGATTCTCACCGTAGCGAAGTACTTGACTTTGCTGTGCAGATTGTTTGAATACTGGAAGTGGATCTTCTTGGTTGAAATAATTGAAGATCGCGGTATCGTAATGCGATGAAGTATTGAAAGCACGCTTCGCGAATGATTTACGTTGCTCCAAAGTGGTTACGCCAGCTTGTGCAGCTAGGATTTCTTCTAATTCTTTGTAGTCATTCTTCGAAGAAATAATCACCACGTCGTTGAAGTTCTTTGCGGCAGCGCGAATCAAAGAAATACCACCAATATCAATCTTTTCAATGATATCTTCTTCCGAAGCACCAGAGGCTAGTGTTTCTTCGAATGGATACAAATCCACAATCACCAAGTCAATTTCAGGAATTTCGTACTGTTCCAACTGCTCTTTGTCGCTATCCAATGGACGACGAGAAAGAATTCCGCCGAATACTTTTGGATGCAAAGTCTTTACGCGACCACCCAAGATAGATGGATACGAAGTTAGGTCTTCTACGCGTTCTACTCCAATACCTAGATCTTTAATAAAAGATTCGGTACCACCTGTAGAATAGAAGGTAACTCCATATTTGTTCAATAATTCAATAAGAGGGGCCAATCCGTCTTTGTAATAAACGGAAACCAAGGCATTTTTAATCTTTACGGCGTGGTTCATTATCTTCTGCTTATGAAGCCGCAAAGGTAGCAATAAATGAACTATTTAGTTGTATTTCTTAAGCAAGTTTTCGATTACCTTTGGATAATGCAGGTGCTCAAGTTGCTGTCCTTTAAATTTGATGATCTCCAAGGTATCGCCCGCATCCACCGCAAAACGCCCTTGATAAATGACTTCGCCTTCATCAAAATGCTCGTTGACAAAATGAATGGTGATGCCATGTTCCTTTTCCCCAGCTGCAAGAACGGCTTTATGCACGCGGTCGCCATACATGCCTTTACCGCCAAACTTTGGCAAAAGAGCTGGGTGTATGTTAATAATTTTGTTGGGGAATGCCTGCAATAAATTTTCAGGCACTAACAAAAGAAAACCGGCTAGTATGACCATATCCACTTCCAACCGTTTTAATAGATCAACGATTTCATTGGTTTGATAGAATACCGTTTTATCAAAAATGTGCGAAGGGATCTCAAAATTATCCGCACGCTGTAAAACGTAAGCATCTGGATTGTTACTCAATACGATGGCTACCTCAGCGAGGTCCGAATATTTGAAATGTTCCATGATTTTTTGAGCATTGGAACCTGATCCTGAAGCAAAGATAGCGATACGTTTTTTCACAAATAATGATTTTTGATAGTGTCAGTAGCCTTTTTACACTCAAATATAACACATTTTCGGCCCAAAAACCCTATATCTTCTATTAATAAAGCGTTATGTCGGGGCAAAGAATAGAATTACAGTAGCTTTTTTATATTCTTGTTATTTAGAAAATTAAACTATATGATAGGTCTTAATGTCTTTACTTCATTGCTTAATTGTAGTATATTTGAAAGGAAATCCACAAACTGACTAGCGATGATTACCAAGCAAATGAGATTATTATTTTTAGCTTTTTTATGTGTTAATGTTTTGTTCTCTGCGTGTTCAGACAAGGATAGCTTAGCCATTGATAATACCGAAGAAGATTCCTATAAAACGGGCATTGATCTATCCGTATCGCATACCTTAACGTGGGAGCGTCCTTGGGCAGATGAGGAATTTTTGATGTTGGGCTATGGTTACGATGCCACTGGTAAATTTGCACATCCTTCGTCTGTACGTGCCAAGGTTATTGATTTGAACCAATTGGATGAATCTCGTATTGGAGTAAATCGATCAACGAGTAATGGTCCTACGCCTATCTTGACAGGATCATTAGAAGAGTTTGTTCGTGTAAAAGGAGCTCAGGCGAATTTTAACCAAGATGAACTGTCTAAGTATAAAAACTTATTTCGAGGATCTTTTGCCGATAAATTTGCTGCTGATAAAACTCATTATCCTAATCTGCAATATACATATGCTTATGTATCGCAGCAAATAGTGATGCGTACCGTCTATTTTGATACATATCATTTTGATGGAATCAGTTCAGAGCAATTAGATGCTTATGTTTCTCCTCAATTCAGACAAGACATCCTCCAGATGTCTGCGGATGATATTATCATCAAATATGGAACCCATGTGTTACAGTATGCCGTATTAGGCAAGCGCGCGGATTACCTGTACCGTCATTCTCCTTACGAATCGCACGATGCGCAGTATTGGTTCACACGCCGCATTCGCGAAAACTTCAATATATCTCCGGGAATTGGTGTATGGCCGAATAATGCTGATGCCGAAAGTCCCGCTAAAGAAAATCTATATGTAGAAGTCGTGGATAATACAAGACCGGAGCATAATGCCTGGATGATAGATGTGACGAATTATAGTGGATCACCTATTGAATATGATAGATTTTATGGTGAGAATAACTTGGATGAAGCTACGTTGATCGATATTAGATTTGGTATGGGGAGACCAGGTATTATTCCAATTTATGAATTTGTTAGTGATCCATTGAAAAAGCAAGAAATCAAAACAGCTGTAGATAAATATCTTTCAGAGTAATCTTGACCACGATAGCAGTTGTTTTATAAATGTGTGGTTGTAGAAAATAAAACACTCGGAATTTTTGCTTTAAGATCCTTTTATAGCCGAATTATTGATGATATAAATTAGGAAGTGATTAACTGCTTGAGCGCAATGCGATTTCCTTCAGAATCACTTATTTCTGCGATCGCATAACCTAAATCCGTATTGATGGTCTTTGGATACAAAATTTCGCTGTCGAACTTTCGGGCTCTTTCTAGCGTTTGCTCGATATCGTTTGTGTAAAAATAGAGTATTACACCATCTTTCGTCGGTTTATACACGTCACCTTTCACTAATGATCCCGAGGCACCACCTTGATTGCTATGAAAAGGGAAGTGTGCCATTTCATAACCATCGAGCACTTCTCTTTCTAATACACAGTCGAGCACCGTTTGATAAAAATCAATCGCCCTATCCATATCTAGTACAGGGATTTCAATGTAAATGATCGGATTGGATGTTTTCATATGCAGAATAAAAATCGTCTGTTTCTTTATGGATTTAAATGGGCACAACATGTAAATTTACATTTTTATGCGCCAAATGTCTTTTTAGTACCAAAAACTCTTTACATTACGTTGTATAGCATACTACAGTATTCAACTTATGATTGCAAATTTCCTGAGGAATTATTACGTCCACATATTTGTGTGGTTTATGATATTTACGTTGCCATTCGTAAATTATCTGTACGAACCGGAGAAAATGCGGGATTTTGATCCCTATTTTCTCAAATCTCATACGGTGAATGTCTGTTTCCTATGTGCGAGCTTCTATTTGCTCAGTAAATACATCGCTCCAAAGTTTTTCTTCCATCAGCGCGGCAAATTTACCCTGTTTACCATTGCGGGTTTGCTGTGTTATATCGTCATTAATTACTTATTAATAGCTCATAATCCGAATGGTGATTTTGCTAAGATGGAGCGAGAGGGATTAGTAGTCGTCAGACTATTTGTCGCTCCGAGTATTCTTTACTTCCTATGTGTCATCATTGGCAATATGCTGTTCTTTTATAATGAACAAGACCGACAAAAAGAGCTTAACAAGCAGATACAATTACAGAAAACCACCGCTGAGCTTAACCTATTGAAACTACAGATCAGCCCGCACTTCCTATTCAATACGCTCAACAATATCCGCTGGCAAGTACGCAAACAACCGCACGAATCCGAAGATTCTATTTTTAAACTGTCGGAAATACTGCGGTATATTCTCTATGATGTAGGCGATAATAAAGTGGCCCTGAACATGGAGATTCAGCATATCAAAAATTTCATGGAGCTACAGAAATTACGCTTCCCAGTCGAAGGTCGTGTCGAACTATCCGTCGCGCCAGATCTCCAAAATCATTTGATCCATCCACTGCTTTTTATTCATTTTATAGAGAACGCCTTCAAATTTGGCGTAGATAGCGAAACACCGCCGGATATCTATTTCCTTTTCGAAACCACGCCAGAAGGGATTATCTTTCAGTCCAGAAATAAAGTTTTAATAGAAGCTAGTCGAGAAGATAATACCGGTATTGGCTTGAGTAATGTCAAACGGCGACTAGAACTGCTATATCCGGATAAACATGAACTATTGATCTCGAAAGAGCGTGGTTTTTTCAATGTATCACTTCATATTACGTGCCATGGTAATTAAATGTATTTTAATAGACGACGAGCCGTTTGCACTGAACCTGTTGGAAGATGATTTATCCATGTTTCCAAATGTCGAAGTGTTAGCTAAGTTCACCAGCACATTACCCGTTCGGGAATATTTGCGAAACCACGAGGTAGATCTGATATTTACTGATATCCAGATGCCCGAGATATTAGGCACGCAATTTATCAGAAGCTTAGAAAATATTCCCTTAGTCATATTTACTACGGCTTACCATCAATATGCCGTCGAGGGTTTTGAATTAAATGTAGTCGATTACCTCACTAAGCCGATCCGTAAAGAGCGATTAGGAGTGGCATTGGATAAGGTGTCCGCTCGATTAGAACTGACGAAGAATAGTGCTCAAAGCCCTGTCAGCGATTATTTTACCATTAACGTAGAATATCAAAAAGTCAAGATACTAGTGGATGATGTTAGCCATGTCGAAGGATTGAAAGATTATGTAAAGATTCATCTGGTGAATCGCGCACAGCCACTCCTAACGCGGATGAATTTACGTGGCATGGCCGAGGTTTTATCCAATTTTTCTTTTCTACGGATTCACAATTCTTACATTGTAAATACCAGCAAGATTTCGACTATTCATAGCAGCAAATTATTCCTCGGAGAGGTGTCTTTGCCTATCGGCAAAAAATATGCTGAAGCTATCCGAAAGTTCAATTCCTGATCGGATGCGATGCATGTAGAGTTCAATCGTCTACAGATAATGGTCGTTTGTCTACAGTTTGTTGTAGAAGTTCGCGACGATGGTAATCTTTGTACCGTTTCCATCCCCGCCCTTGGTGGGTTTATGGAAGAGCAGAGATTTTACCACACAAAATGAAAAACTATTTATCACTCATCGTCCTTACATTTTTATTATGTACGGCATACGCACAAAATCCTTTTGCCAATAAATCAGGCGCAAAACCAGAAGGTACATTGAATGGAAAAATACAAAATGATACCGACGAATCTTTAGCGCAAATCTCCGTTGTACTACTCAAAATCGTTGATGACAGCACAAGCGGAGTAAGCAAGGAGATTTTGGTACAATCCACCGTTTCCAATTCATCTGGTGTTTTCAAGTTTGAAAATGTTCCCTTGACGGAAAAGCTCAAGGTAAAAATCAGTGCGATCGGCTATTCTACTGTAGAAATGCCAGTACAATACGAAATGCCTAAGCGCGACAGCCTTGCTGGCCCACCCACAGGCAAACCGGACGCTGCTACGATTGCCAAGATGATGGCAGCTTTCAATAAAGATCTTGGCACGATTACTTTACTAGGCGATGCAACTGATATTGCCGCTGTATCCGTGACCGGGCGCAAGAGATTGCTAGAAATCGATATGGAAAAGAAAGTCTTCAATGTCGAGAAAAACATCGTATCTGCAGGCGGTACGGCCATTGATGTTTTAAGAAATATGCCTTCGGTTCAAGTCGATATTGATGGTAATGTAAAACTGAGAAATGCTTCGCCAACCTTATTTGTAGATGGTAGACCAACCACCTTAACGCTTGATCAGATTCCGGCGGATGTGATTGAAAAAGTGGAGATCATTACCAATCCTTCTGCCAAGTACGATGCCTCTGGTAGTATGGCTGGAATCCTAAATATTGTACTCAAGAAAAACAAGAAAACGGGATATAACGGTATGGTCAATGCTGGCGTTGATCGATTAGGCGGATCTAATTTTATGGGTAGTTTCAATGCGAGACAAGGTAAATTCAACCTTTCCTTGACGGCCATGAATATGCGTATTCGTAATAATACGGAAGGTAATAGCGACCGTTCGAGCGAACTAGATGGTGTTACGTCGCAGGTAATGCAAGACATCGATAGCAAAACTAAGGGCATGATCAGTTTCGGAAGATTAGGGGTAGATTACGATCTGAGCGAGAAAACTACGATTTCAGTAGCTGGTATTATAGGTGGCGGAAGTTTCAAACCAGTAGAAAATACCCACATCACTAATTTATTGTCTGGGCAGTCATCTATCAGTGATCGTATTGCAGAATCGGAAAGAAGTTTCAAACCACGCGGATTTCAAGCGGGTTTGATCCAAAAATTCGCGAAAGAAGGCGAGGAGTTGACGGCCGACTTTAATTATTTTGGTGGTCGTAATGAGATGGATGGTTTGTACACCACCAACTACCTCAATGCCGCTGGACAAATCGGTGGCACGCAAATCCAACGCAACTTTGGGAATGGTGATAATGAAAATATTACCTTTCAGATTGACTACGTCAAACCCTTTGCCAATGGTATGAAATTAGAAACAGGAGCTCGCGCTCAGATCAATAATGTAGCTAATAACAATCAAAACTTACTGAGACGCGTAGGCGAGACAGAGTTTGAGAACATCGAAGCCGCTTCGGCCAACTATGATAGTAAGAACAGTGTCTATGCTGCGTACGCTTCATTGGGCGGAGAGGTAAAAGATTTGTTTTCGTACAAAGCAGGACTGAGAGTCGAAAGCTCTGCCTACGACGGTCGCTTAATCAATACGGGAGAGACATTTAGCAACCGTTTTCCATTAAACCTTTTTCCGTCCTTATTTTTAAGCAAAAAGCTGTCGGACAAAGATCAGATTCAGATCAGCGGAACGCGCCGGGTCAATCGTCCGAACTTCTTTCAACTGATTCCATTTGTAGATTATACGGATAGTTTGAATATTACCCGTGGTAATGCCGATCTAGTGCCCGAGTTTACGAATTCTGGAGAGTTGAGCTATAGCAGAAGCAGTAACAAAAGCACCTTTATTGCTACTGTTTATTACAAGCACACGAGTAACTTGATTACGCGCTTCTTAGCACAGGAAACGAATCCTATTACGGGCAATCTTGACTTTATCAATACTTATATCAATGCCAATTCTGGGCAGAATTATGGGGCGGAGTTTACGTATACCAACAGCATAAAACCATGGTGGGATTTGACCGCTGATCTGAATTTTTACAACTCGAAGATCACCGTTAGCGAAGGTGTGAATGCACAAGATCCATTGTGGACGGTGTTTGGTAAATTGAACAATAACTTCAATTTGAAAAAGCATTGGACGGTGCAACTCGCCTTTGAATATCAAGGCAAGACCAATATGCCAGTTAGTCAAGGTCAAAGCTTTGGTCCTCCATCTCTAGCTCAGAGTTCATCTCAAGGTTATATTGAGCCTTATCACGGTGTAGATTTAGCGATTAAAAAGGATTTCTTGAAAAATCAGGTAGCGTCGGTTACACTATCGGCCAATGATATCTTTGCGACAAGAGGCAATACGATTATATCCTATGGAGATGGTTTCTCGCAAAGTTATTACCGCTTATCCAATCCGCGTATGATCAAGCTGAACTTCTCGTACAGATTCGGAAAAATGGACATGAATCTATTTAAGCGAAATAGAAACGCCAACCCAATGGGTGATATGCAAATGCAATAATACAACAATTAATATCCTGCTCGTCTAGCTGCTAATAAGTAGCGGATACGAGATCAACGCCCGAAGTCCTTTGCTTCGGGCGTTGTTTGTTTTAGGATTTCGAGTCATTAAATCTTACATTTAAAACCATGAGATCAATACTTCTATTCTTGCTAATCACCATAAATCTAAACCTATTCGGACAACGCATCACGGTGGATATTGCAGAAATAAATCTTTGTTTGAAAGAAGTTCCTTCTAGAACGGTAACAATTGGGAGTACTTTAGCTCGGGTTAAGTCTACGCTTGGTCAACCGCTAAAAGTGGACAAATATTTTTATGAAATGGATGATGTTTGGGGCGATTTAATCGAATATCCGGGAGGTACGAAACTATATTTTCAGGAAGGTAAGTTGGCTAGTTTCGATATTGGGCGTTTTGAGGAGTCGCCTATTACGATCGGTAAATATGGTGAGTCGATCAAGAATCCAGCCGATCTAAATAGGCTTTATGTTACTATTCCGACTTTTCCGGCTAATGATGCCAAACTGCCCCAGCCTTATCTATATGGGAAGCTGAAATATGCAATTCTAAGAAATAGAAACATTATTTCAGATTCGTCCATCCACATTTTCTTCAATACATTTGATGATTATAATCTTGTCAAGAATGGCTTTTACGGAGGTATGCCTCCATTTGTCAACGAATCAATAAGGGGAATAGTTCTTATACGCTATTAATTTGTAAAAAACTGCTTGACACGAAAAGATTTGCTTTAACCATTAAATAGTCTTGATTGAAAGAATATTTGTGGCTAACACCTTTTTCCACTTGGCAAATAATGCTATTTTAGATCAAAATAGCCTTATGAAATCACATTTGCCTCTCGCCATACTTTTTCTAATTGCCAATTTTGCCTCTGCCCAATCGGATTCAAGTTTAGATAGTATTGCTGCAGCACACAAAGAAACTTTTGTCTATGAAGCGGACAGTTTCAGCGGTAATAGCTTAGACTCTTTATTGGCTGAAATAAATAATCATCAATATATCCTGATCGGAGAACAACATCATACCAATGAAGTGCCCTCCTTTATTCGCTATTTGCTTCAAAAAGTCAATTTTGATAATTACATCATGGAAGGTAACCAATCGGTCACCAACCTCTTAAGTGAAACGTTAAAAAAGTCGGAGCGGGATTATGATGATTTGCTAGAGCGATATACAGATCGCTTCGGGTTTTATACCTTCGAGAAGGACCGCGAATTATTAGAATACTTTGTCTTGGCAAACAAACCAGTGATTGAATTAGATCAAGTTTTTGCAAGCAGCGATGTTCCTTTATTAGACGAGTTGAGCAAGTCTACGATGAACGAAAAAGCAAAAGCCGTATACCAAGAATTGATGAATATAGCAGAAATCAGGTGGTCTGCGTATAAAAACAATCCCGATGTCCAACCTCCCTTCGATTTAAATGGCCTTCCGTTGCTATTTTCCGAAGAACTATCGACCAAGTTGCACCCCCTTTTGTCTCAAGAGATTTCAGCAAAAGAGCGACAAATTATACAAGATCTCCTGCAGAGCAACGCGATCTACACTATGGCCATCGCTGGAAGAGGTTTGCAATCTCATGAAATGCGGATTTCCTTGATGAAGAAAAACCTATTAGCCAACCAGCATACATTAGCGGGCAAAAAGAATCTCTTTAAATTTGGTGCCAACCACGTTACCAAACACAAAAGTCTGGGGCAAGGTACGCCGGATATTGGCAATTTTGCGCTCAATTTGGCGGATGCCGAAGGTGAGCGATCTTTGCATATTGCTATCATGGAAAAGTCTGGCGAAGTAGGCGGTCTTTTCGGCGAAAATGTACCTACAGATGGATTACCCTATCTAAAATCATTTACGGATTTGTGCCAAAGTCCAACGGAGTGGTTGCTATTTGATCTGAATAAAGTGAATAGCCAAATCAAGAAGAAACACGTTAATCTAAAGTCGGCTGCTCTCATCAATTTTATTGACGGATTTGATTATTTGATCATTATCCCAGAGGTATCTCCTCAAAGTAAAATGTAAATTGAAACAATAGTTATTCTCTCTATGCTTCGAAGATCATTACCAATTTTTTGGTGGGTTTGAAAGCTGCGTAAAAAGAGATAACGCATCCAGCTTGGCGCTGGATGCTATTTTACTCTAATTCAGCTTAAGGTTACTTGAATCATGCCGAGGTAAGAAGCGATCTGTTAGAAGTATCTTGCCTTGTACGATAAATATAAAAAGCATCTCGCAATCTATATTTTTTTCTCCTGCATTTTTAGCGGGATATGCCGAAATAATAACCACAATAACGCGAAATAGAGAAGATAGGAAATGTTAAAACCGGCTGCTATCAGCCAGCCTCGAAGCTCTGACATCGGCAATACGAAGCGTAAAGGCATTTGATATAGTGTTAACCACACTGGTGTGATCAATCCTGCCCAGCGCGGCAAAGCAGTTTTGCCACGGAACACGGTGATAGAGTACCACAACCAACCTGCCATCAGTACAAAAATTGCAATGCCCCAAGCGATGTAAAGCATCATGGTAAATGCGCGGGCGGTATTTAGTAAGTACGGATGTGCACTGACATCGGTGTTATAAATGGCTTTCGAAATTTCGCCTACGTAAAAGAATACACTGTGCCCTAAAGGCATCAATACAACGCTTAGGATAAGTAAATAATAATTGCCCCAAGCATTAAATGATTGCCGATTGCTGATGAATTGAAAAGATAACCATACGGCGGGAAGGAACAATACTGCACTCATCGACGCGACCAAACCACCAAACATTAGACGGGCAGTCGAGCCTTCCAGCATCAAAACGGAAATACCGATATCGATCTGATCGGCGTAGGTTGTAGAAAATAGGGGGTAGCGGCTTGGATCCACATCAAAACCAGCGACGAAAACATCGCCGATAACCCATAAGATTGATCCGATAAGGGCGGAGACGAATGCCCATTTAATTTTAGTTGAGTACGTCACATACATGTTTTATTTTTTTGAAGAAGGAATTTTGTGTTTAAGTTATCTAGAATCGTTCTGAATAGATACCTTTACACAAAGGTAGATTTGGCTGTTCAATCAGATGTACTTTGAAAGGAATAGATGATCCGCGAAAAGGAATAAAATTACCAGAATATGGAAGTCAAGATTTATGATCGCAACTCACAAGACTTGCTAGTGGAGAAAGCATATCCCAGTTGGCATGTGCCAACCCATCAGGGCGTCATCGACCAGACTACAAGTTGGCATCATTTGGGAGAAGATACTTCGTATCGTGAAATCTACTTTGATGGCATACACATCGGTTTTGGCCGTGCGCTTGTACCTCATATCAAACGCTTCGATGTACATAGCGATGTCGAGACCGTGGAAATGCATTTTGCACTTCAAGGAATGAAGTCAGCCAAGGCAGATCAATTTCATAAACCGGTAGCTTTTGCGTCCAACCAACACAACATCCTTTTTGCAAAAGGCCTGCAAGCAGATATGCAATGGGAAGCCGACGAATTCCAATCCTGTGAGATCAATTTTTCGCCAGAACTTTTTAAAAAATATTTGCCAGAAGGCAATACATTATTCGATCGTTTTAGAAATAACATTGAAAAGGAATGTTCACAATTGCTAGCGCAAGAAAATAGACTGATCTCCCATCAGATGCATCAGCTACTACAAAATATATGGAATTGTGACGCTCAAGGTATTTTCAAGCGGTTGTATCTAGAACATAAGGTGATTGAATTGCTGATGTTGCAGTTGGAACAATTCGTCAAGGGTACAAAACTAGCATTGTCTATCAAAAAATCCGATGCAGATAAGATGCATGCGGTACGTGATTTTATTACTAGTCATCTGGATGCCGAAAGTTCGCTGACCGATCTGGCAAAAATGGTGGGCACGAATGAATATACATTGAAAAAGGGATTTAAGGAACTGTTTGGCACTAGCGTATTCGCATTTTGGAGCGACTTAAAGTTGCAGCGTGCAAAAGAATTACTGCTGGATCAAGATCGTACTGTATATGAGGTAGCTTTTCTTACCGGATATTCTAGCACTAGGCATTTTGGCACTGCATTCAAACGAAAGTTTGGTGTATCACCTGCCAAAATACGAAGACCGTTTCAAGACTATTAAATTAGTAGACCAGTTATCTCTCTTATTCGTTCGCCGCTTTCTCAGATAGGTGGTATGGGATTTCGAGATAACTGTCGCACTTCGGTATGACCGATCGCCGGTACTTCGAGCATGCTATCGGATAGGCACCACGATACCGCTGCGTCATTTTCTAATCGTCAAGGGACTTTCCAATGGTAATAGTTTTGCTATCAAGTTTCTTATTCTCGGAGATAATTTTTTTTGGGCTGAGATGTAGTATTAAATAGCCCAGCAATCCAGCAAATAACGAAGTTAATAAAATGGACAGCTTCGCCTCCGATACATGCAGTGGATTGGAAAAAGAAAGTAGCGCAATAAAGATAGACATCGTAAAACCAATTCCCGCTAATAATCCCACACCAAGAATGTGTATCCAAGTACTTCCTTTTGGCAATACTCCAATTTTAGTTTTGACGCAAAGGAATGTGGTCAAAAATATCCCAATAGGTTTTCCCAGCAGCAGTCCTAAGGTAATTCCCAAGCCAAGAGGTGCAGCTAATCCATCGATCATTTCGCTTTGCAGGGTGATGTTTGTATTGGCGAAAGCAAAAAGCGGTATGATTAAAAAGTTAACAGGACGAACCAATGCATGCTCCAATCGTTCTAGCGGTGATTCAATCTCGGTATCGTTGGTCGGTATAGTCATCGCAACGAGTACACCAGCTATGGTAGCATGAATGCCGGAATGATGTACAAAATACCAAACAAATACACCAGGGATAAGATAAAGATACGGATTAAGCACATTCAGACGATTCATCACTACTAATACAACCAGACCGATTCCTGCATACAAGAGATAGGTGAGCTCAATGCCTGAAGAGTAGAAGAATGCAATAACCAATATCGCAATTAGATCATCTACTATGGCCAAGGCAGCTAAGAATATTTTTAGACTTGCCGGAATACGCTTGCCCAAAATATTGATAACTGCTAGGGCAAATGCAATGTCAGTAGCCATCGGTATACCCCATCCACCTTCTGTGATAGTACCGCTATTTAGGCTGAGATAAATCAAAGCCGGCACAATCGCACCACCTATGGCACACAAAATAGGCAATGAGGCTTTTTTTGGAGATGAGAGTTCGCCTTCTACTACTTCGCGCTTTATTTCCAAACCAACTAAAAGGAAGAATATCGCCATTAATCCATCATTTATCCAAAGCAACAATGGATATCTAAGATGAATCGATCCGAAGTCTGTACCTAAAGGATAATCCAAAAAAGCCTGAAGATTATCTTTCCAAGGACTATTCGCTATAGCGAGTGAAAGCAGCACGCAAATGAGCAAAAGAATACCACCGGCGTTCGCGGATTTGAAAAAACTTTTAAAAACAGTAAGGTTTATGCGTTGCATTATATACGGAGTTCTTACCAGTACAGATTCTCTGAAGGGCGTTTTGATTTAGCAACATAGACAGGATCCTCTCCAAGTTTCCGCTGCTGTTCGTAGTCTTGGAGCAGGAATACGGCTTTTTTATACAACAGAAGAATAGCGATAAGATTAAGCCAAGCCATTAATCCCACTCCAATATCACCTAATTTCCACGCCATTTCGGCTGTGTTCACGCAGCCTATGTATACTGATAGCAGTACCGCTAAACGCAAACCTTGGATCGCAAAACGCATCCGTTTTCCAGAAAACAGAAAGCTGATATTTGTCTCCGCAATATAATAGTAGGCCATGATGGTCGTAAATGCAAAGAAAAAGAGCGTTACGGCAATAAATCCGTGCCCAAAACTTGGAAAGTGATGCGCTACCGCTTCTTGGGTAAATTCGGGGCCACTTAGACTGGCATCAATGTGTTGTACAATAAAACCACCTACCGGATCAGACACATTGTATTGTCCGGTAAATAGAATCATGAGTGCGGTCGCGGTACACACGAAAAGCGTATCTACATATACCGAAAAACCCTGCACTAGCCCTTGCTTGATTGGGTGAGAAACCTCAGCGGCGGCAGCAGCGTGCGGCGCTGTACCTTGTCCGGCCTCATTACTGTAAATCCCTCTTTTTACGCCCCAAGATAAAGCCATGCCGGCGATACCGCCAAACACAGGTTCCAGATTAAATGCGGAGCGGAAAATTAAACTAAAAACCTCTGGTATCCGATCGTAATTCAGGGTAATGATAATAACAGCCATTAGGATATAAGCGCCCGCCATGAAGGGTACGACAAATTCGGCAACTCTTCCGATCCGTCTCACGCCACCAAAAACAATGATTCCTAATATAAGCATTGTAAATAGTGCAACCGCTATACCTGATACGCCAAATGCACTGCTTGCTGACACGGCGATGCTATTGCTCTGCACGCTTGGCAATAAAAAACCACAACTAATCACCGTAATTCCGGCAAAAATCCAAGCGAATACCTTTGAGCCTAATCCATGAAGGATATAAAACGCTGGGCCACCACGAAACTGGCCATCCTTTATTTGTTTGTACAATTGTCCAAGTGTGGCCTCTACGATAGCCGACGAACTGCCTAAAAATGCAATAACCCACATCCAAAATATAGCTCCTGGTCCGCCCATCGCAATGGCCGTGGCCACGCCTGCAATATTTCCAGTCCCAACGCGGCCTGAAATAGCTATAGCGAAGGCTTGAGCGGATGATATTCCTTTGTCAGAACTTTTTCTGGCAAAAAGTAATTGAACAGAATGTTTTATATACCGTAATTGAGGTAGTCTTAGTTTAATGCTGAGAAATATTCCAGAAATTAGGCATAAATAGATGAGAGCGTCGCTCCAAACGACATTATAAACGGTATCAATAATTTTTTCCATGAATTATTTTGTAATTGCCTGCAAAATATGTAAAAATATTCGTGTGTAAAGTTCTTTTTGTGAGATAATCTGCGGCCGAGTTCTTATATCTCACCTAGATTTGTTTGAGTTTCATGCTCCTGATCGTAGCGGGTTGTGTTCTGTTTCAAAAGAGTTTGGCTAAAGCCATCATTATGAATCCATATTGCCCGGTCTTTTTAGCGGGTAGGACGACATAGATTTGGTCTGCGTATGGATATAATCACTGGAAGTAATGAATATCCAAAACTGAGCTCTTAAATATTTGTTAGTGAAGTAATCAAACTGTGTGGACAGATAAGTATGGATGCAAAAAAAACCAGAACGCAACTTTGGGATTGGATTACAGATAAAATTGGCAAATTCAGCGCATGGTGCAAACCCGACCCTGACGATTCCAAATGGGTGCAAATAGGGAAGTCCATACTTAAAATTCCAATTATTCTATTTGTCTTAGCTTGTTCGCCAGTCATGCTCATTGTTGCAGGTTTGATATTCTTCTTAATGCTTTGAATAAGGCCGTCGCACATTTTATTAATCCATGGTTTTTGTGCTTTGCGCTGCTATTTATTATACATCAGGTTGTGCAGTGGGGGCTGGGAATCCCCATAGGATGGCTTGATAGTTATCTCGACCCTTTGCTCATGATGCCGATCACGCTACACTTACTACTTTGGGAAAGGCGCTATTTGTTTGAAAAGGGTGACAGTTACAAGCTGTCAATCTTCGGAATCTTTAACTATCTTATACTGGTGAGTATCTTAGGAGAGGTTATATTTCCTGTATTGCAGCCTGGGTTTGTTGCCGACTGGATAGACGTATTGTGTTATTTTACAGGCGCAGTCTTTTTTTATATTTTTATGAATGATGTGTAAATGTTGAGTGATATGACATCAACCTTGTTGCCCATGTTAGGTAAGTACTGAAATACGGAATACTGTAGCTGTTTTGTACAGTAGCGTAAAATCGAAGCGCTTGAAGTTTTGAATTTCAAGCGCTTCGATCACTAGATCCTATTATTTATTGTTAGATAATGTCCAAAGTTGCATCATCAGATTATGTTAGTAAGGCGCTTCAATATCAGTAACGCGTACTAGCTTTTGGTTCGCAAATTCTGTAAGCGCCAACCAAGACAATTCGCGGCCATATCCTGAATTTTTAACACCTCCAAAAGGCAGTTGCGGCGACGAAGTCGTCGGTCTGTTGATGAAAACCATCCCGGCATCTATGCGTTTTGCAACACTCTTTGCATGCGGAATATCTTCGCAAAAGATAGTAGATCCAAGGCCAAAATGACTATCATTGGCCACATTGATGGCTTCTTCATCATCTTTCACTTTGATCAGAGCTATCACTGGGCCAAATATCTCTTCATCATATGCTGGTTGGCCTTTTTTGACGTTACTAAACAGCGTCGGCGCAATAAAAAATCCTTTTTGTTCCAGCCTCTTACCACCAGCTAGCAACGTAGCGCCATTATTTTCGGTTTCCTTAATTTGTTTTAATACCGTATCCATTTGTCTTTCCGAACTCATGGGGCCAAATTCGGTATCCGATTCTAAAGGATCTCCAATTTTGACTTTAGCCATGGCCGCTTTCACTTTTGCTTCAATTTGCTCATATACAGATTCTACCACAATGATCCGTTTGGATGAGGTGCAGACTTGACCAGAGTTCTCCAATCTCCCTTGCACAATACCTTTTGTAGCTTTATCCAAATCCGCTTTCTCCAAGACAATAAGTGGATCTGAACCGCCGAGTTCTAAAACGGATTTTTTAAGGTATCTCCCTGCTAAGGCAGCAATACTTGCACCGGCTTTTTCACTTCCGGTCAACATCACACCGCGGACGCGCTTATCTGCTACTATTGCTTCAATCTCGTCGGTATCAATCGCGAAGGTATTGTATACACCTTCCGGTAATCCGGCATCAACAAAAACTTTTTGTATGGCCAAGGCACATTGATATACAGCGGTGGTTGGCTTCATCAAAATAGTATTCCCCGTAGCTATGTTTGGTGCAGCAAATCGAATCAACTGCGAAAATGGGAAATTCCAAGGTTGTACGGATAATAGAACGCCCAATGGTTCATGGGTCACATAGGCTTCGCCATGTTCTATTTCGGAGATAGATTGATCTTCTAGAAATCTAGCAGCATTCTCCCCATAATATTTTAAAATTTGGATACAATAATCTATTTCCCCTTCACTGGATGTCAATGGCTTTCCCATTTCTACACATGCAAGCTTGGCGATCTCGCTTTTGCGACTTTCCAAGATTTCAGCAGATTTTAGTAATAATTGCGCTCGCTCGGAGACATCTTTTTTCTTCCACACACTATGAAATGCCTGATCGGCTTTGTCCAGCAGCTGCATAGACTCATCTACGCTATGATATGGATATTCTTTTTCAACTTGTTCGGTATACGGATTGATAATTTTAAATGTTGATTTACTCATTGTATTGTTTGTTGTTGATTTATTATTCCATTGTGTATATGAGCAGCTCTGCTCATGTATACGTTTACAACATACAAAGAGCGTGTTCAGTTTGCTGTCGAATGAATGCTGACGACCAATTGACATAATCAGGAGGGCATTTTTCCACTACTTCGTCAATTCCGAGGTGTTTTTGTCTTTGGCGGATTTTACCATGGCGTTTTCACCAATACGGAGTTGCTGCAGTCGCAAGGTATTCTGTAGCATAACATTAAGTTAATATGGGCTCTCTATATTTGTTGATCCTATGAGATAAGAAATTATGGAGATGTTACAGGATAATCAACTCATGCAAGCCATCAGAGCGGGGAATGAACAAGCTTTCGCGCAGTTTTTTGACGAGTACTGGGCTTACCTTTATCGAGAAGCATATTTTCGTCTCAAGAACCATGATGATGCTGAGGACATCGTGCAAGAAATTTTTACTTCTTTTTGGCAGAATCGTGAGACCACGACCATTAATATCTCTATCAAAGCATACCTCGCAGGTGCGCTGAAAAATAAATTGATTCGACATTATACCAAAAATAACCTGCATCAAGAAACCGTTGATCACGTTTTGCGGCAGATGACTGTCTTTGAAGAAGGCGTACTAGATGCGATTACCGCGAAAGAAATTCAGCATACCATCAACCAAGCGATACATCATTTCCCCAAGAATATGCATGATATCATCCTATTGCGGATGCAAAGCTTCACCATAGCGGAGATTTCGAAAGCCCTCGGCCTCTCACCCCAAACCGTGAAAAATAATACGACTATGGGCTTAAAACAGTTGAAAGATATCTTAAGCAAAGAGCATCCCGAAGTATCCTCCAGCCTGTACGCCTTTATTCTTGCCTTAATAATTACTTAATAGCAACTTAACGATTTCTTGAGGTACTTATTACCCATTCGCTGCACTATAAGAGTGAAAACAACAGCAAGTGGATTTAAAGAAACTCAAAGAACTGCTCAATAAGCACCAATCCGGTCAAGCTACCGAAGCCGAGCGCCAACTCATCGAGACTTGGTATGCCTCTTTCTCGGATAATCAGGAGCAAGGTGCATTCGAAAATAGCGAACAAAAGACACGCGCTCGCGAACGCATTTGGTCTGGTATTGAGATGAGCCCCCAACCTATACCACAGCGTGGGTTCACACAGCGATATCTCGTCCATTTCATCAGTGCCGCTGCGGTATTGCTCGTATTAGGAATGTCGATTGCTATTAAGCAGCGCATGTTCTCCTCCAATAGCAGTAGCATAGCTCAACAAGCATCCGTGCCTGACTTCCGCAGTAGTACGGGACGAAAAGAACGTAAGATGTTGGTGCTTCCTGATGGCACACAGATCTGGCTCAATGCCAATTCTACCATGGAAGTACTGGCAAATTATGGTGATAGTGTGCGTCGTGTACACTTATCAGGAGAAGCATTCTTTGATGTGGCTCACCAACCTTCCAAACCATTTATAGTCGAGTTAGACGACCTGAGTGTGCGCGTACTCGGAACAGCCTTTAATATCAATAGTTATGCCCGGTTACAGACCATCCATGTAAGCGTGGATCGTGGTGCAGTTCAAGTGGAGAAAAATGGTGTTCCGCTAGAGAAACTATCCCTTGGACAATCCCTCGTGTTTGCAAAGGATCAAGGCACATATGCGTTGCAGGAAACAGCCAACCAAGGCACTTGGCGCGATGGTAAAGTAGTATTGGCGCAAGCCAGCTTTGAGGAAATGGCACAAGTTATTCAAAACATGCACGGAGTAACGGTTAAGAAACCTGCAAATTCAAAGCAGACCTATTCGTATGATCTAACACTCTATGCGGATAGACCACTAAGTGAAAACATGGAAAAAATATGCAGTATACACCGATTAAAATATAGGAGGGTAGGCGATGAACTAATGCTATACTAACCAGACGATTACGTGCGGCACCCAAAGGTGCCGTCCGCAATGAATGTTGGCCCGGCTTTGCTTGAGACCCATTACCCGGCCACTTAGCTTTTTATGAATTACTAAGACTATAAAAATAATGAATATAAATCTATTGTTCATACGAATTATTATGCGTGCGACAATTATGATCTGCTTATTTGGGACGATGATTGGCCAATTTCTATTGGCGGCGCCTCTCATGGGACAAATCCACCAGCGAAAAATTGATTTTACAGCGACTGATATCACGTTGTATACGGCCATCAAGAAGCTCGAAAAGGAGCAAAACTTGGACATTGCATTTGATGATAAGCTCCTAGGGCTATCGTCTAAAACCGTGTCTAATAAATCATTTAAAACGACTTCCATTGCACGCATACTGCAAAACCTATTTATCGGTACGAATGTCGTTTTTGAAGAAAATGATAGGGGAACTATTATCCTGAAGAAAGCGCAGCAGCCCGGTGTGCTCACAGGCGTTGTGTTGGATGAAAACGGCGATCCTTTACCATCGGCAACCGTGCGTATTGTGGAGCTCAATAGAACTACCACCACCAACAACGATGGTCGGTTTACCGTTTCAGTACGTCCCGGATCCTACACTGTCACGGCGAGCTACATCTCGTTTGAGACCATGAGCAAAAATCAGGTACTTGTGCAAGAAGGTGAAACCATGACCTTAAGTTTTCAATTAGTGCCTGCCATGGATGAAGTAGCTGAGGTAGTCGTGACCGCGCTAGGCATATCACGTCAGCAAAAGTCATTAGGCTATGCCGCGACCGAACTAAAAGGCGAGAAGATTGCTGAAACCATGCCCAATAATTGGACGGAGGCGCTTTCAGGACGCATTGCCGGGGTCAATCTCGTGCGCTCGGGAGCAGGTCCAGCAGGTTCGAACAAGATTATTCTACGTGGCGAAAACAATTTGACGGGAGACAACCAAGCTTTGATCATTGTCGATGGAGTTGTGATCAATAATAGCAGTGGCAATCAAGTCGGGCAAGGGCATGGCGCTTATTTAGGTGGCGATTCACCGGTAGATTTCGGAACGGGGATCAACGATATCAACCCTGAAGACATTGCCTCTCTCACTGTACTTAAAGGTGCCAATGCCACGGCGCTCTATGGACAGCGAGGAGCTAATGGAGCGATTGTCATCACCACAAAATCAGGAAGGATCAACAAAGGCATTGGTGTCACGGTATCTTCTAATGCTGTGATCGAATCCGTATCGCGCTGGCCAGACTACCAGTATGAATACGGACAAGGAACGGAGGGCGTACGCTATTACTCCTTCAATGATGGGATCGATGGCCCGAGCACACGAAGCACAAGCTCTGCTTGGGGACCAAAATTTGATGGTCAAATGTATTTCCAATACGACCCGATCACCCAGACTCGTGCTGCAGAGCGCACGCTTTGGGAGGCGTTCCCAGATGAGCGTAAGAAGTTTTTCGAAACCGGAACCACATTTACTAATTCCATCAGCCTAGATGGGGGCAATGCCCGTACACAAGTGCGTTTTTCTTTTACGGATCTACGCAATAAATGGATCATCCCCAATACAGGATACGAACGCAACAACGTATCCTTGACGGCCGCCCATCAAGTCACCGATAAACTACGCATCCAGACCCGCATCAATTACCGACAAAATCGTAGTGATAACTTGCCCACTTCTGGCTACAACAATCAATCTTTCATGTACTGGAATGCCTTTTGGCAACCTAATGCGCAGTTGAGTTGGTTGGAAGATTATTGGAAGCATGGATCAGAAAACCTGGTGCAAAACTATCCGTATAGTAGTCTAGTCGACAACCCGTACCTAATCGCATACGAAATGCTCAACAAGAATAAGCGACATGGCCTAACGGGTAACATCGAAGCCACGTATAAGTTCTCGGACGAATGGGATGTGCTGGTGCGTACCACTATGGATCTAAATGCCGAACGGCGCAGCCAACAGCGGCCATACGATACCGAAAAATTTAGAAAGGGAATGTTTCGTACCCAAGCCATCAATAACACAGAAACCAATTCTGAATTGATGGTAACGTACAAGAAGGATATCAACGACGATTTCAAAATAAGAATCACTGGTGGAGGTAGCTCCCTACGCAATGAAAATGCGCTAGAACGCAATTCTGCCGATTCATTGGCTTATCCCGGTATTTTCAATATGGGGAATCCGGCAGGCGTGATCGTGAGTACACCTTTTCGCAGCGAACTGGTGCTCAACAGTGTGTATGCCTTTGGTACGGTTGCATTTCGCGATTATTTATTTGCCGATCTATCATTTCGTACCGACTGGAATAGCGCGCTAGCCTCGCCCACCAACAAAGGCAAGTCGTTTAGCTACCCATCTGTCAACGTGAGTTATGTGCTTTCTGATATGGTAAACTTGCCAGCACAGTTTTCCATGGTCAAGTTTCGCGGATCTATCGCCGAAGTTGGAAGTGGCTCAATGGTACCTTATCGCACGTCCTACACGTACAATGTAGACCCTACATTTCCCGGCGGAAGATCAAACCCTACCTCGCTTCCTAACCTACAACTAGAGCCCCTCAAAACGGTCAGTTACGAACTTGGAACAGATCTCAACTTCTTTAGAAATAGATTCACCTTGAACGCGACCTATTACACCGCAACGACAACCAATCAGCATTTAGTTGCCGTCATCGATCGTGCGTCTGGCGCAAATAACGTATTGATCAATGCCGGTGGCATCCGAAATAGTGGATTTGAATTAGAAGCATCCATCGTACCGATTCAGAAGAAGGATGGCCTTACTTGGACGATGAGCCCCACTTTTAGCACCAATAAGAATAAGGTGTTGGAACTGACCGACAACCAGCAAGAAATGATCTTGCAAAACGGGCCCGGCAGCCGCGGTATGATGGTAGCTCGTGTGGGTGGACGCATGGATGAATTATGGGGTCGCGGTTACCAACGTGCACCCGATGGACAGATTGTATACCAAAATGGTCTACCTCAATTAACCGATTCGGTACAATACATTGGCCAAGCCAATCCTGCCTTTCGTTTAGGCTTGTACAACGAGTTCCGATACAAGCAATTCCGCGTTGGCTTTTTATTCGACGCGCAATTTGGTGCGGTCGGCTATTCATTGACCTCTGCGGTCAATAGTGAGCAAGGTAAAACCACCAATACCTTACCTGGCCGCTACAACGGTATCATCGGAAATGGTGTGATCGACAATGGAGATGGCAGCTACCGAGCAAACGACGTGATCGCTACCAATGTGTGGGATTATTACAATGCGCATATGGGGCGTGACAACGTCGAAGGCACCAGTTATTCGACCGACTTTCTAAAGTTTAGAGAGTTTCGAATCGATTATAGTTTGAAGCCTGAAACCTTGGCTAAGTTAGGCTTGCAACGTGCGACCATAGGCGCCTTCGGCCGCGACCTGTTTATCTGGTCAAGCTGGCCTGCTTTTGATCCCGAGTTTGGCACATTGGGTAATGGCGACATCACCCGAGGCTTTGAGTTGGGGCAATTCCCGGCTACGCGCACTTTTGGTGTCAACCTAGTTATTGGCCTTTAAATCATTGTAAATATGAAACATCTTATAAAAGTAATAGTACTAGGAATCGTTTGCTCGAGTATATTCACCTCCTGCAACAAGGATTTCCAAGAAATCAATACCAACCCAAATACCAGCCCTCGGGTGCAACCGGAGAACCTGCTCGCTCCTGCATTAGCAAAATCAGTGAGTGCCAACATGAGTCGTAGCCAGCGCATCACCAACGAACTGATGCAAGTAACGGTCAATATGGGGGACGGCGAAGGTCGTATCTTCCGATACGATATCCGCACCAACGAAGCCGATCACATGTGGAATAATCTCTATGTGCAGCTACGCAACTTTCGCGATATCTACGAGTACGCGGATGAACTCAATCAACCAGAATACAAAGCAATTGCCCAGATTTCTGAAGTGTGGTTGTTCTCAATACTTACCGATATTTATGGTGATATTCCGTATTCGCAAGCATTACTGGGAAGAGATTCAAACATAGTGCAACCGGTATTCGACAAGCAGCAGGCGATCTATTTATCGCTGTTTGAGAAGTTAGAAGAAGCCAATACCTTACTGAACGGTATCGCTTTTGAATACAAAATAAAAGCAGATGCAGACCCTGTTTTTAATGGGCAAATGTACAAATGGCGCCTATTTGGTAATTCCTTATACCTGCGCTTGGCACTACGTCTTGCACACAAGACTGAGCTGAATACTGCGGCGATTATCAAAAAGATTATCGAAGACGAACCGATACGGTATCCCATTATGCGTAGCAATGATGACTCCGCTATTTTGAGATGGACTGGTGTATCACCGTATGTATCACCTTTTGGGACTTGGCGGCCGGCCGATTGGTACGGTCCAAAATCGGCCAGCTTCTTTATCGACAAACTTAGTGAGCGAAGTGATCCGCGTATTGTAAGCTGGGTTTCCCTTTTCAATGGCGACTATCTTGGCGTGCCGAGTGGGTATCCGATTGGGCAACCACCTGTACAAGGTTCTGCGCTACACACCGACTTGATGTCTCACCCTTTATTAGGAAACATGTTGAATTATGGCGAGCTACAGCTCATCTTAGCCGAAGCAGCCGTTAAAGGATACATTACCACTGGATCAGCACGTGAATATTACGAACGTGGCACCAGAGCAGGTATCGAGCTGTGGGGGCATCAAATGCCTTCGTTCTACCTCTCGACCGATCTGACTGCTTGGGACGATAACTTTGATGAATTTCAGAAAATGGAACTCATTCACCTGCAAAAATATTACGCGTTATTCTTCACGGATATGCAATCCTGGTTTGAGTTTCGCCGTACGGGTCACCCCGTCCTGCCTATAGGATCGGGACATCTCAACGGGGGCAAAATGCCTGTAAGACTCAATTACCCAGTCTATGTGCAAAATGCCAACCGTGCTAATTATCAACAGGCTGTAGCCGAGCAAGGACCGGATAATTTCAATACACCGGTATGGTGGCAAAAACCTTAATCGAATGCGCAATTATAATCCAATTACGAAAATGAAAAAGTTAAGCTATAGCGTTCTATTTATCATATGGGGATTGATCACGCTATTGACCTCCTGCGAAAACAGAGACCATATCTTAGGGACATTAAGTCCGTATATCTCCATACAAGATCTTCGTGCTGTGCACAAAGGCAATGACGTGGAGATTACGCCAGAATCTGTCAGTGAAGCCGAATGGACCACCGGCGTGGTGATATCAGATGCACAATCGGGCAATGTGCCCGAAGGCATGATGATCGTGCAACAGCTCCAACGGGGAAATAGATTACACGGTATTGCACTGAAGGTCGGCGACCTTGCGGCAGCATACCGAATGGGCGATTCCATCCGTATTAATATCGGCGGAAAAACATTGCGTCGCGAAACATTCCTATACATAGACGGACTGCGTACCAGCGATCTTGAAATGGTAGGTAATGTGGGCAGCGTACGTACCAGACAAGTCTCTGCATCCGCTATCAACCAGCGCCCTCATGAATACGAAGGCACCCTAGCGCAGATCGGTGGCGGAGAGCTAGTGCCAATGCCAGTAGAAGGTGATAGCTTTGTGGGAGCAAAGAAAATGCTCAACGGCGCAGATACGCTTGTGATTAGAACATTGCCAACGGCAAACTATGCGGCGCTTCCTGTACCGCGCAATATGAACGTAAAAGGTATATTATTGGGCGATACGGATGGCCTAATGGCCGTCTGGCCATTTGCAGAAGCGCATATCGAGGATACATCTGACCCAATAATTCCCGGCGATCTCGGTGATATGCCACTTGTATTCACCGGGTACTGTCCTGATCCAGAAGGTACGGATACCAACTATGAGTATATCCAGTTGATGGCTAACGCTGATATCAACTTTGCAGAAATCCCATTTGCCGTCGTCACGACAAACAATGCTGGTGCAAACCAACCCAATGCGGGTGCTGCACCGGGTGCAGGGTGGTCTACCGGTGGTGCACGTACACTCAAATTCAACCTGACGGAAGGTTCGGTCAAGAAAGGGGAGTTCTTCTATGTTGGTGGTCACCAAAAACGTATCAGTGGCGCAAACTCTACGACATTAGGTGAGCTCAATTGGGTACGCGCTATTCCATACGCTACCACTGGTGGTGATGGATTGGGCGATGCAAATGCCAATATTCTCGCAAATAGTGGGAATGCAAGTGGTATGGCGCTCTTCGTTGGTACCAATATCAACGAGGCTTCCGTACCACTGGATGTGGTGATGTTTGGCGGTACAGGTACGGCCACCATCATTGATTCGGTCGCCAATCTAGGATATCGCATACCGAACAACGACCATTATCAGCGTTTCCATCCCGAGTCATTAGCGCCACAACCTTTCTTCTCTATGGGAAGCAATCAATATCGCATTCCACATTTTGTGCCTACTAATGTGGGTTTCTTTATCAAGTTGGGCGGTGTATTCAACGCGACCACTCGCAAGTGGGAAGTAGCGAGAAGCTATTACGCCGAACGCCTAAGTAAACAAGCACCAGCCAGTATACTATCTACTGGTACGGGTGTGACCCAACAGGTTGATTAAATAATAATGAAGGCTGTATAAAAAGTCAATTATCGACATCATCGCATACTAACAACAATGGAACGATCTCATCTATAAGAGAGAGATCGTTCCGTAGTTACTCTCTGCGGTGGTGTCTTTTGCACGTAAGCATCCTTTTAAAAGACTTCAATTAAGAATTCACATGAAAAAAAGATACTTCTCTTCGATCTACCGCTTATGTAAGGGAGTTCTGAGCCTATGCGTTCTCATGACGCTATTAGCCAACTCCTGCAGCAAGAGCACGCTAGATCCCATTGATGACAAGATCCCGACAGAAGAAAACCCTGTCAGCAATGATTTTAAGGCTACTATTGCTCCCGTATGGGATATTGAGCGTGGCAAAGCCATGCTACTTTCGGGTAGCGGCTATCAGCAAGGAGATATCTTGCAGTTAGAATCGGGACAACAAGGGAAACAAGTGCTGACCGTGGCCATTGTTGACGGCAAAGTCACGTTCCCGACCGATTTAGAATCGATCAACTACCGTTTGAGTGTGCTGCGTGGCACTACGTCGTACCCGATAGGCAATACCCAGTTCAACTACGTACTACGTGCAGACATCCCAAATCAAGATGGGAAGAATATCAAGGGCGTGGTGCATATTGCAGGGCAAGGGCTTGCCGATGTAGTTGTTTCCGATGGCTACGATGTGACGAAAACAGATGCGCAAGGCGTTTATTACCTCAGCTCTAACAAGCGCACGGGCTATGTATTTATTTCCATTCCAGCGAACCACGAACTTACTGAAACAGTAAACAAGACCCCAAAATTCTATCAATTTGTGGCTTCCAACCCAGATCTGGTCGATACGCGTGATTTTGAACTGAAAGCCGTGAACAACGATGACCACGTGATCTTGGCGTTAGCCGACATGCACTTGGCGAACAGAAATAGTGACTTGAGTCAATTTCAGAAAGGCTTCATAGCAGATGTGAATCAGCAAATCGCTCGCCTTAAATCGGAAGGAAAGCAAGTTTATGCGCTGACGTTGGGTGATCAGACATGGGAAACCTACTGGTACAGCAATAGCTTCATGCTACCTGAATATGTTCAGCAGATGAGCAACCTGCAAGCTCCAGTTTTCAACACGATTGGAAACCACGATAATGATCCCTACTTCGCCAACGATTGGATGTCCGAAAATGCGTACCGAAGAATTCTCGGCCCGACTTATTACTCCTTCAATCTGGGGCAGGTGCACTATGTCGTACTCGATAATGTGGAATATCTGAATACAGGTGGTTCATACGGTACGGTGGGCAGTAGAGATTACAACGCTAAAATCACCGAAAACCAGTTGGAATGGCTGGCCAAGGATTTGGCATCTATACCGTCGACTACACCTATCGTGCTCTCCACGCACATCCAATTGCACCACGCACCCACAGAGCAAGGCAACACGCCCAACTTTCGTACGAGTAATGCGCAGCAGCTGATTTCCTTGTTGGATCGTTTTGCAGAAGTGCATGTGATGACCGGCCATACGCATGTGAACTATCGCGTGCCACGCAATGATAAATTTATGGAGCATAACGTTGCCGCGCTCTCCGGAACTTGGTGGTGGACAGGGCGGCCAGGCTATTCCGACAACCATATTGCGCCAGATGGCAGCCCAGGTGGTTATGGTCTTTGGGAAATGAATGGGCGTAATATCGCTTGGAAGTACAAGTCCATCGGCTATGCGCCCGAATACCAATTCCGTGCGTACGACCTGAATGAGGTGGAAATCACCGCAACTAAGCACGCGCCAGCTGCCAATGCCACATTCCGCGCGATGGTGCCCCAATATGCTGCCGATTTTGCCAAAGCAAATAAAAACAATGAAGTATTAATCAATGTGTGGGGCTATGATCCCAAGTGGACAGTGTCCGTTACCGAGAATGGCAGGCCACTAGACGTACAACGCATTTCTTCGTACGATCCGCTGCAGATTATTTCTTATGGTATGCAGCGCCTCAACGTGAATGCAACACCTACTTTTGACGCCGCAAATACTTCCCATATGTTCAAAGTGAAGGCTTCGGCCGTTAACAGCACCTTGCAAATCAAGGTCACCGATCGCTTCGGTAATACCTATAGCGAATCCATGGAACGGCCAAAAGCTTTTACCTACTCGATGCGGTAATTGGATCCCAGCAAGCTACTGGCCGCTTAGCCAACAGCTTGCTGGGGTTTTCGTAAAGACTTTGAGAAACTCGCTGCTGAACTTTGCGTTGCTGCGTTTTCTCTTTGGATAGGTTGATAGCCTTATGGAATTATGAGGAATTATTCATCATAATGCTAAAGCACATCCTTTATGAAGTATTCAGCCCTTTTAAGTTTCGTGATCTTCCTGACCTCATCGCTTCCTTCTTATGCAACGGAGCAAGCCCCAGACCGATTAATTATTTACGGCGACACCACCTTATTACACGCTTTGCCTTTACAGCAATGGCTAGAACAAAATGATTGGAAAAAACCATTATTCCCCGATTCATTAAGTAGTTTTTCAACGGGATGCTGGCGGGGGTATGTTGCCTTTTGGGAAATTATCGACGATCGATTGTATCTAACGAATATCTATAACGGAAACTACAGCGCAAAAGTAGACCTCGATAGCTTATTTATTGGTAAGGTATATCATGGACGAGTATCTGCCGACTGGTTTACAGATACCGTAACAGCATATCAAGGAAAACGAGTTTATTATTTACACGCAGGCTTTTCCAGTATTTATGAAGATGAGTTTGAACATGTTTTTGAAAAAGGTGTATTAATAAAATCTATGTATTTCGACAACTCTTTATCGACAAGTTCGATGCGTACCATGCCCGATTCGTATCCGACAGCTATGATTGATTCCCTGGTCGATTGGAAATCCTTGCCGCAGATCGAAGGACGTGTAATCGTTACACTTCATGTCGAGTTGAACAAACTGGGACAAGTTGATTCTGTACTAAGTATCTATGGTGCCAACGACATATTTAATCAAGAAGCACTGCGAGTAGCTCCTTTATTAACTGGTTTGCCTGTTACTTACAAGCGTGGAGAGCTGCTAAAGATGAGATCTTTAGTTTTCTTTTTTACACGTAAAAAACAACAACAGTTTCTTCTAGGCACCACGATACCGCTGCCTAATTTTTGTAACGAAGAGGCACTCTGACTGTGGTGAAAAACCGCTGCGTCATTTTCTAATCGTCAAGGGACTTTCCAATGGTAATAGTTTCGCTATCAAGTTTCTTATTCTCGGAGATAATTTTTTTGGGGCTGAAATATAGTATTAAATAGCCCAGCAATCCAGCAAATAACGAAGTTAATAAAATGGACAGCTTCGCCTCCGATACATGCAGTGGGTCGGAAAAAGAAAGTAATGCAATAAAGATAGACATCGTAAAACCAATTCCCGCTAATAATCCCACACCAAGAATGTGTATCCAAGTACTTCCTTTTGGCAATACTCCAATTTTAGTTTTGACGCAAAGGAATGTGGTCAACAATATCCCAATAGGTTTTCCCAGCAGCAGGCCTAAGGTAATTCCCAAGCCAAGAGGTGCAGCTAATCCATCGATCATTTCGCTTTGCAGGGTGATGTTGGTATTGGCGAAAGCAAAAAGCGGTATGATTAAAAAGTTAACAGGACGAACCAATGCATGCTCCAATCGTTCTAGCGGTGATTCTATCTCGGTATCGTTGGTCGGTATAGTCATCGCAACGAGTACACCAGCTATGGTAGCATGAATGCCGGAATGATGTACAAAATACCAAACAAATACACCAGGGATAAGATAAAGATACGGATTAAGCACATTCAGACGATTCATCACTACTAATACAACCAGACCGATTCCTGCATACAAGAGATAGGTGAGCTCAATGCCTGAAGAGTAGAAGAATGCAATAACCAATATCGCAATTAGATCATCTACTATGGCCAAGGCAGCTAAGAATATTTTTAGACTTGCCGGAATACGCTTGCCCAAAATATTGATAACTGCTAGGGCAAATGCAATGTCAGTAGCCATCGGTATACCCCATCCACCTTCTGTGATAGTACCGCTATTTAGGCTGAGATAAATCAAAGCCGGCACAATCGCACCACCTATGGCACACAAAATAGGCAATGAGGCTTTTTTTGGAGATGAGAGTTCGCCTTCTACTACTTCGCGCTTTATTTCCAAACCAACTAAAAGGAAGAATATCGCCATTAATCCATCATTTATCCAAAGCAACAATGGATATCTAAGATGAATCGATCCGAAGTCTGTACCTAAAGGATAATCCAAAAAAGCCTGAAGATTATCTTTCCAAGGACTATTCGCTATCGCGAGTGAAAGCAGCACGCAAATGAGCAAAAGAATACCACCGGCGTTCGCGGATTTGAAAAAACTTTTAAAAACAGTAAGGTTTATTCGTTGCATTTTATATGGAGTTCTTACCAGTACAGATTCTCTGAAGGGCGTTTTCGATTTAGTAACATAGACAGGGTCCTTTCCACATTTCCGCTGCTATTACTAGGTTTGGAGTAAAAATACGGCTTTTTTGATTATTTCAAGAACATCCTTTGCTATCTTCCAAAGGTTATTGCGCTCAGTTTTTCTTTTTCTTCGCTTTTTTTGCCCACTTGCGATTATACCAAATTATAAAGCCCGTTACGGGTAGAGACCCTGCAATCAATGTCAGAAAAAAGGCTAAGATTTTCGTCGGTAGTCCCCATATCGAACCGACATGAATGTCGTAATTTAGTCGTCGGAATTTTTCTCCGGCACTTAGCTCATAAAAGTCTTTGTTAAATAGCGTAATGCTGTTTGGTAAAAAAGCTGCGGTGTACCGATCAAAAGAATAGTATCTATTATTGTATTGCCTATCCATACTATTACGAATGTATACCTGAATGGTGGCATCTGCGCGATCTCTATTCGGGTAGCTGATGGTTAAGTAATGAGGGTCGGGGTACTGATGCAAAATCTCTGCAATCTGCTGGTCAAAATTAAATAGAAAATCATGGTTGCGGTTCATCTGCGTAGTATCTGACTGCACGGGCTGTCGCTCCGCAAGTGTCTCTCCCCAATTTGTAGACCAATAAAGAGCTTTGTTGAACCAAGTAATGCCGTAGTACATGCCGGTAATAGCTAATAGTGCGATCAACAAGAAGGAATAAAATCCGAATACATTGTGCAAATCGATGTTTAGCCTCTTCCATCCAGCCTTCCATTTCACCTTAAAGCTTTTATCGCGCGTCGATTTTGTCCATTTTTTTGGATACCACCAAACTAGACCCGTTATCAAAGTAACTGTAAATACCAACGTGGCATAGTTAACGATAGGGCGGCCTATATCGCGCGGTAGCCATAGGAATCTATGTCCGTTGATAGACCAAGCAAAGAATGCTTCCAACTTTTTGTGCAGAGCACTTTCCGAATCTGTATCCGCAGTTTTTAGCCCCAAATACCTGCCGCTATATGGATGTAGTAAGTGAATATCTGACTTAGTTCTCCTTTCTCTATCTACACCTGATGGATTCGCTATGCTGAACGATATCGGAGAATCTCTGGTATAAGTGATGTTGCTGATCGAGCTACCTGAGAAAAGAGAATCTGCAATGCTGGACACACGAGAGGGCGCCAAAAGAGATTTGTACTGCGCTAAAACAAATGTATTCTCTTTTTGCGGGATCACTAATGAGGTTATTTCGTAATGAAATACCCAAAGACAACCGGTGATGCATACGATCATCACGATGATGCCTGATATTAGTCCCAGCCAAAGGTGTAACCAATTGTTGATTGAGCGAAAGACGGAATTTTTCCTTCTTTTTGGGTTTACAGTCATGTGTTTAGATATTGGAATTGGCGTAGCGACTTGGATCAATCGTACTTATAGTAACTATTTTGGTTTGTTTCGGGTAAAAAAATAAGTTGTGCGTAGAGCGCACAACTTATCGTTTCGTTATGTTGGTTATAATTACTTGATTTTATTCACATGATACACCCACGTTATGCCCGGATCGATCTGAGCGCCGCGTTTGATGGTATTTGTTCCAGGATCATATTCGTAAACAAACCATTTGGCATCGTCAGTCTTGAATACATCATATAACTTGCCATTTTCCATAAAGTTCATCGTAGTTTTAGGCTCTGCCCCGCCAGCAAGGATACGTAGATCAGCAACGATTTTCTTATTGGCCGGATCGACGACATAAGGACTAATGTATGCTTTTCCACTGCCTAACTTTTGGATCATAGAAGATGAGTTTTTGAAGATGTTGAAGTCTTTCAAGTCGAAGAAATAATCGGCATCTATCGCAGTTTCTCCCGCCTTAATGCGCAAGAGTCCGTAGCTAGATGTGCCCACACGTCTTGTTAATATGTATAGATCATTGTTGTCGTCTAAGAATGTAGGTTTGTTAATCTCCCAATGTCCAGCTGTAAATCCACCTCTTGGGTCCTTAATAATTTTCCCATTGGCTAAACTCGGATAATCACATACATATATATAAGCGGTATCTATGATATCCATACGAGTTACATTACTTCTGTATTTGTGACCTACAAATAGTTTGTCACCACGTACAGTCATACTGGTAGGTACGATGTATGGATCATCGTCAGCACCATTGGTCTGTTTTGGCACATAGTTGATCATCGGAATTTCGACGTTCAATGTTTTATTGATCGTCAGATTATTGGTGTTCATAAAATAAATAGGCTGTTCGAGCAGTTTTTTTTCCTTATTGGTCGTGCCAGCCGTTTTTGTGAGTACTAATTCATCTTTTGTAGATATGTTGTCTAGCACTTTTCCCATAAAGAAGTTACCAGGGAACACATAGTTGTTTGTTTCCCGCAGTTTACTATCGCTCGTAATTTCATGTTGGCTAAATAGTTTACCGTCGTTAGAAAGGTAGAATTTGCCATTGTGGTTATACGCATACACCCCATAGAAGGCTGCCGGTAGATGGGACGTGATATCAATTCCCTTATTGTTGTTAGGAGACAATAAAGTATCCTTCATGAGGTCATTTGTCGTAAGCAGGTACGAGCCGGTCGCGGAAGTGACCCATAAGCTGTATAGATTACCACTGGTATCGATGACTTCGGAAGGGACATCGTCGGGCGAATCCTTGCAGGAAGATAACATAACGGTGGCGCTAAGGCACAGAGCAAGTAGTTGTTTGATATTCATAGATTATGTGTTTTTATATTACATTAATGATACACGGAATTTGAGGTAGTAAGCGCGCCCTGGCTTCTGCAACCTAAAATTATCGTAGGCGCGTTCGTCGGTCAGATTTCGCGCTTCGGCAGAAATATTATACCTGTTATTACTCCAAGAATAGCTTAAGATGGCCGAATGGATGGTCTGCGATGGAATATGATCTTTGGAAGACAGTGATCCTAGATGAGACTCACTCAAATAAAACCAATGATTGTATTGTGTGAGGTAGGATAGCTGTACGCGGCTTCCCTTTTGAAACCAATCATTTTGAATCAAACTGAGATCCATGCTGCCGTATACCCAAGGTCTATTTGGAATTTGATAGCCGTAGCTTAAGCTCACCTCTTGGTTGCTGTCATCCGTATATTTTTTGTTGTCGATGGCTTTATCGTACGAACCATTGAGGGTGACTGCGATCAAATCCTTGTAGCCGTACTTTAGTTCGGCGGCGAGACCATAGAGTTTTACACCGGGAATATTATAAAATTGAGAATATCCATCACCATTAATATCAACCACTCGCGTATTGATATAATCTGCGGCAAGACGGTAAAAACCGGTAACATCTACATTGAGAAAATTCTCTTCGTTTAAGAACGAATTATAGTAGAACCCTGTGTTGATGTTATCGCTTCGTTCTGGTTTAAGATCAAAGTTGGAAATGGTATTGAGTCCGTCGCCAAAAAACTGCGTCATCACAGGTAAGTTGTATGCTCGTTCGTAGGAAAGTTTCCAGCCTCCATCACGTGTAATACGATATCTAGAGGCTAAGCTCATACTGTAGAAATTCCAAGCCTTTTCATAATGGATCAATTCGCCCTCAACCAATTCGTTATTGCCATTGTATTCTCTTTCGTCTATGTCTTTGGCCGCGTCTAATCGGTAGTACTTAAGTGCAAGCACGTTAGATAAACGCTTGTCAAGCCATTGGTTTTGCCACGAGAGTCCCAATATGTGCCGTCCGAGGCTAGAGGGTAACCCCGACCGATCGTAACCATTGATCATATCAAATTCTCGCTGGCTACTACTATTATAATTATAATTCAGGTTGATGCTCTGCTTACGTTCTTCATCAAAGTCATAGTTGAGATTGATTCTGGCCAAATAATTGGACAGTTCATACTTGGTATGCGAAGGATCTCGAGGTGGTTCGTTTCCGATTGGAACCCAATTTCCCGACCAGCTGTAATTGTAAGCGGCTGTGTCACGTACATTACGCGTATCCATACTGTAGCTGCTGAATAGATCCACGTAGAGGCGTTTCACCACAAAATCACTTTTTTTATAACTCAACGTTGGCATCCAGTAGCTACTTTCTGACCATTGTCCTACGTTTAGTGTGTTGATGGTAGCACCTAGCTGGTTTTGTTTATGATTCTGAGAATAGGTGAGCCCTACATAGAATTGATCTGCCCAGGACTTGTCGCGAAAACCAACTTCCAGTTGCCCCATAGCAGAAGTGTAGGCATCATAAAAGCGCTTTACCTGATCGATTGTGTCAAGTTTATTATTCCTTTCCCCCCGAAGAATCACATTGTATTTCTCTTCGGAGTACATCGTATAATCATTGTCCGAATGGTTATAAAAACCGTTTAAACGTACGGACAACTTGTTCTTAGGGTTGGTGAAAGTACCTACCAAGGCAGCTTGGTGCGTGTTGAATGAACCAGTGCTATAGCTCAGATCTAAAAATGGCCTTGCACGGCGTTTAGTAATGATATTGACCGCTCCGCCAAGGGCGTCAGAACCTAAAAATGCAGGTACAACACCTTTATAGATCTCTACTCGATCTACCAAGTTGACCGGAATATTGTTTAAGGTCATGGATGTGCCAAAGTTGTCCATGGGCACACCGTCTATAAAGATTTTTGCGTCCAGGCCATTAATGCGAAATACAAAATTGGAACCCAGACCTCCATCTTCGCGTATGGTGACGCCGGTGGCTCTTTTGAGCACTTGGGTAAGATTTGCTGCTTCGTTGCTAAACTTATTGAGATCGATTACGCTCACATTAAATCCAGAACGTGCGATCTCACGCACATGCCGTTCATTGTCCGTCTGCCCAGTCACAGCAACTTCGTCGATTTGTTTACGATCTCCTCTTAAGATAAAATCAATCGTATGTTTGCCGTCCTTCACGACCGTTGTTTTTCTCTCTGTCAAGAAACCAATCGCGGTGATCACGATGTCGGCTTCGTGCCCAGCAACGTTGTGTTGCAGTTTGTAAAAGCCATCATAGTCTGCACTAGTGACCACGTTTGTACCGGCTATACGGACTGTTGCACTAGAAATGGCGTTTCCGAAGGTATCTTTAATATAGCCTGATAGTTCGCCACCATTACGCACCTGTGCGTGTGCTGTGGTACCAAACAGATGAAATAGGAAAATTGCAAGAGCAAAGTAGAGTGATTTCATGATCAGCTATAGGTAAAAAGTATTTTTCGCTTCTAAACTCTCCATATCAATAAGCGAGGCCAAATGTGCAACAAGAGGACTATCTGGCAGCATCTGGAGTTGCTCTTTAGATAGCAAGAGTACCTGATCGCCGATAACGCCCGGGTCTTGCGCTAGTCTGATATGCAAATAGGTTTTATTTTGCTCTAACGTTTGCTGTTTTGCATGACTGTAGGTCTGTATCTGTATAGCGCGGCTACCGGGGTTAGAGATGCGGTGTATATCTTGCAGCTTGAAGGGAATATCTATGTGCGAAGTCTGCTCAATCTTTTCCACATTAAGTGCATGCCTATAAGCATCGCCAACGAATAGCGTATCGTTCTTCTGAAAAGTAAAAAGCAATAGCAGGATGGCAGCTGCAGCATATCGCGAGCATATAAGTGCATATGGTCTACGCTTGCGACTTACTTGTATACTGCTTTGTATATCCTGCCACATTCGATTTTTATGCTGCAAGTCGCAGATAGAATGATCGATAGATGTTTCTTCAGAAAATTCTTTTGGTGCCAACCATTGCTCCACCTGCTTGCGTTCATCTGCGGTGCAAGTATTGTTTAGGTATTTTGCTAACAATTCTTGATTCATGTATAGGGTAGTATCCTAACTAGAGGATATGTCCCGAAAAAAAATCAAAAAGAATTGTTGTTAAATAAGTTTAATCCTTAAGTCCGTATGATTTGAGCTTTCTACGGACAAAACCGAGCGTCGTACACAACTTGTTTCGAATAGTTTTTTCTGATAGCATGAGGTTAGCTGCTATCGTCCTGTTATCCAAACCATCTTCAAATCGCATACGGAAAATGTACTCTTCATCTTTACTTAAAGTCGCTAATATCTTGTTAAGATGCCTTGCTAAGTCTTTACCAAGAGAGTATTCATCGGTTGCATGCGATGAGGCGCTCCACAAATAGTCTTTCTCGTCGAGACTTCGCTGTTTTTGCTGTTTTCTTAAGGTTGCAAGGCAAGCAAATTTAATGGCGCGTATCAAGTAAGCTTCCACATTGTTCAGATCTAGATGAGCTCTGCGCTCCCATAATGATACAAAAACTTGTTGTACTACATCCTGAGCCAACTCCGAATCTGCGAGAATGCGCGAGGCGTACTTATATACTTTATGCCAGTACACATCATATATTTCACGAAAGGCACTGCTATCAATTTCAGACATGGAAGGCCGGCTGTAATGTTTTATTCTGGCGGCGAATGTAATTACTATTTAGATTAATTACAAATAATAGCTGTCTGAAAAATACCATAGACCGTATATTTATCCGATAATCTGAGAGATTTTCCTGTTTTCGTAGTCTACAAACTATTTCATGTCTAGTGACAGTTGCATCTATAAACTAACCACTGCCCAACTTTGCGCTCACCCTTGAAAGTGGAATAAAAAAAGCTTACATAGGTATTAGCTTGTTCAAATTTTTTTGTCCTATTTTGGTCCTATCAATTGGGCAATCTATTTAATTGAATAAGCTCAAATTTTGGTTAAATAATTATAAATCTCTCAAAGCAATATGATCATCTATATCTACCAAGTTGATGCGTTTGCCGATAAAGTGTTTAAGGGCAATGCTGCAGCAGTATGTCCCTTGCTGTATTGGCTTCCGGATAGCCAACTACTTCAAATAGCTGCCGAAAATAATCTGTCTGAAACCGCGTTTTACGTCCCCAAGGACGATGGATTTGAGATAAGGTGGTTTACACCATCGGCGGAGGTAGATCTGTGTGGGCATGCTACATTAGCAGCAGCCTATGTAGTTAGTCAATTTGGGAATTACCATTCGGATAACATCCATTTTTACTCACCACGAAGCGGTAAGTTACCAGTAACTATCAAACAAGACCGTTTTGTACTTAACTTCCCGATGGATGAATTTTGTGAGGTGGACCTTACGGATGAGATTATTGCCACTACTGACCGAGTTCCTTTATTAGCCTTTAAAGGTAAAACCGATTATATGCTGGTTTACGAAGATCAATCTGATATTGAACACCTTCAACCAAATCTTGGTGCCATTTCTAATCTTAATGCGCGCGGCATCATCGTTACAGCCAAAGGTGATTCACACGACTTTGTGTCTAGGTTTTTTGGTCCGGCAGTCGGTGTCGATGAAGATCCTGTGACTGGATCTGCCCACACTACACTTGCGCCTTACTGGGCTGGCATACTAAACAAAAGCGAGCTTAGTGCTGCGCAACTATCGAAAAGAGGAGGGGAATTGACTTGCCAAATATCAGGTAACCGCGTTGAGCTGGCCGGTAGAGCAGCACTTTATCTCAAAGGAGAAATATATATTTAAATTATGACTTGTTACAGCAACTACGAAGCTTAAACAGCGGAGTTGTAAAAGGGTAGAAGGTATCTTCTGGTTACTTTGGTCAAGCAGATCAACCTTTTGTGATGTACACGGATTGGTTTTTATAACTAATTGATTTTAATGCAGATATTGTGATCTTTAGTCATTTCGGTACAAGGATATAATAGCGGAGTATATTAGTATGCTGTCTCACAAAAACAAAGGATATCTGATATTCCAACGAAAAAGTTTTTAGGTAGCATGAAGAATGCCAGCATCTAAGAGGTAATGCACATTTGATTCGCAATGATATAGCAAATCTCACAGCGACTCGATTTCTAAGAGAATGACTACGATGGATGCATAGAGAATATTAACTACTATTTTCAGCGCTATTTTAGATGTTTCACTGAGACATCCATGCACGTTTAGTTAGATTTTTACTAGAAACCTGCAATTTTCAGAATTTAACATTGGATAATTTTTAGAAATTTTGGCTGCCGTAGTTTTGTGCAAACAAATATTTAAAATGAACTGGGTATATTTAATTCTGGCAGGTGTTCTCGAGATTGGGTTCACCAGTGCACTCAAGTTGTCCAACAACTTTACTAATTTCAAGTGGGTCGCCACATTCGTGGTCTGCATAGTTCTTAGCTTTTATTTGATCAATCTAGCTACTAGAACTATTCCTTTGGGCACTGCTTATGCCATCTGGACAGGATTGGGCGCAGCAGGCACGGTCATGGTTGGAGCCTACTTTTTCAATGAACCGCTATCCGCAGGTCGCATATTTTTTATCTGTACGCTGATCGGCTCCGTCGTGGGCTTAAAAGCCGTTTCTTAACGAGTAATTATTTAATAGGATAGGAGCGATATTGAGCATCCAGCATACGCTGGATGCTACTTTGCCCTAATACGACTTAAAGTTACCTGCGTCATGCCAAGATAAGAGGCAATATGTTTAAGCTTTACACGGTTCATCAGTTCGGGAAAATCGCGTTGAAAATCTTCGTATCTCTCTATTGTGTTTTTAAATTGTCTAGCAATCAGCTGCTGTTCCGTCTCCAAAAAAGAGTAATCAGCCAATTTTCTACCCCAATTAGCCAGATCAATATCTTGAGCATACAAGTTTTCAAGATCGTCTTTTCTAAGTTGATACAAAACGCAATCTTCCAACAATTCAATGTTTTCGTAGCCAGGGCTGTTATGTACATAGCTTTTGATTGATAGCAAAGTCTTCCCTTCTGCAAAAAAGCCAAACGTTGCTTGCGTATTCTCCATATCTACATAGCCGCGTGCAATGCCTTTTGCAATCAGATAGATATTGTTGTTGGTCACTCCATGCCTAAATAACAAATGCCCTCTCGGCAAACTAATTTCAGAAGAAATGTCCTGCAAAGCCCGTAACGAATGCTCGGGCAATAGGGTAATCTGCTGTACAATTTCTTCGAAAGACATGGACATAACTTTTGTTTCTTCTTGTAAAAATACAAATGGTTCTCGCTTCTTAGACCTGTTCCTACTGTATTTTTAGTCCAATACGCCGATATAGTACTTATAGAAAAGCCAAACATTTGATTTGACGATAGGAATTAAAGATTGAATCCGTAGATTAGAGTAAAGTCATTTTTAAGACTACTTGCTTTAGTCGCGGTGTTCGTACTGAACATGTATTTTATCACAAAAAATATAGAAAGATCATGCGTAAGAGCTGCGTCTATTCATGCATTTTCCACATGTAATTCTATGAAAATAAGTATCGAATCTATTGATGTCAATTCCTTAACAGAGCAGGAACTACCTATTTATAAGCAGCTTGATGCAAGTAAATTTGGCGTTTCGCTAGCAAAAAAGGTAGCGGATAAACTGTTTCTAACTGCAGAAAGAGCTGCTGGGAATGGTGTATCCAGTCGAGGATTATATCATGCTCATCGGGATTATTGTGGGGTAGGGCTGTATTTCATCGATTCGGAATATACGATTGGTGAGGTTTACGATGGCATGGGGCCCTATCCCAAGATCGCGACTTTTCAATCCGAAGAAGAATTTGTTGAGTTTATGTCTTCGCAGAGTGATCAAAGTATGTCACTGTTTACACGAAGTTCATTTAATAACCAGACAATTACAAGGCTGCGATTAACATGTTTTTTAGAAGATGATTACTCTACGAGCTGGAACAGCTTCGCAGAATACCTTCAGAAGAGTCGCGAAGGGTAAGTAGAAGACCATTTAGGATGTGCTTTATATAAGCAAGTTGAATAAGAACAAATAACTGTATTTTTGTGATCAAAATTTTATTTGAATTTTGCAAACGATGAACAGTATAGCAATCAAAGATTTTTACAAAGAGATAGTCGGTGATACGAGCTGTCATCTCGATTATTTCTTCGACAACAAAACCAATACAGATTTCGGGCATTTCAACGTATTTGATATTGCTAAATTTTATTATGGTAGCAAGCCAAAATGCGAAATGAGCTACAATCGCCGATTGTACTATAAGATTAGCTTGATAAAGGGAAGAAACTATATAGAATATGCCGACAAGACCGTCCTGATAGAAACACAGGGTATTTTATTTGCATCTCCCAAAATACCCTACCGATATACACCCCAAGACCAGAATCAATCCGGTATGTTTTGTGTATTCACGAAAGAGTTTTTGTCAAAGTCTAAGACAGGTTTGAATATCGAAGAACTTCCAATCTACCAGCCAAGCAGTGATTTTATTTACCAACTCGATGATCAGCAATTTGTTGAAATCGAGGCTATTTTTAAGAAAATGGATGCAGAATTATCGTCTGATTATGCATACAAATACGATTTGTTGCGCAATTATGTGTTAGAGCTCATCCATACTGGGCAAAAATTAAAACCAATACAAAATACGAACCCAACTAGCAATGCCGCGAGTAGAATTTCTACCCTATTTATCGAATTGCTAGAAAGACAGTTCCCGATAGAAAGTGACGTGCAAAATATACAACTGAAAAAACCTGCTGATTTTGCCAATGCATTAGGTATACATACCAATCACTTAAATAAAGTGCTCAAGGAAGTCACCAATAGAAGCACTACCGAAATCATTAATGCTCGTATTGCCGAAGAAGCCAAGATCTTGCTGAAGCAGACACCATGGAATATTTCTGAAATAGCCTATGCTTTAGGTTTTGATGAAGTGGCTCATTTTTCAAATTTCTTCAAGAAACATACTGGTCTTTCGCCGATGAAATTCCGTAATTGATTGAAATTTGTAAATATCCGATTGGTGTTTGCAAACTGCATTGCTATTTTCATCAGAACTTTGTACTATACTTTAAAAGATAAATAACATGGATAATCGCAAAGTAGCTTTAGTAACCGGCAGTAGCCGTGGATTGGGCAAAGATATGGCTATACAATTGGCCAAAAAAGGATTTGATGTCATCGTCACCTATCAAGGCAATGTAGAAGGTGCCGACAGCACGGTTGCTGAAATAAAAGCAATCGGTCAACATGCGATCGCACTACAATTGGATGTTGCTAAAAGCGGCACATATGATGCTTTTGTAAGCACAATCACGGAAAAATTAGGCTCCGAGTTTGGCACAGATCATCTGCAAGCATTGGTGAACAATGCGGGAATAGGTATTCACGCAGCATTTGAAACTACCACAGAAGAACAGTTTGACACGATGGTGAATATACACCTCAAAGCGGCATTTTTCTTGACCCAAAAACTACTTCCCATATTGAATGATGGAGGTAGCATTGTCAATATTTCATCAGGCTTAGCACGCTTTAGTTTTCCAAACTATGCCGCGTATGCCATTATGAAAGCGGGTATCGAAAGCTTAAGCCGGTATCAGGCATTAGAATTAGGATCTCGTAAGATCCGCGTGAATACCGTAGCTCCAGGTGCCATCGAGACTGACTTTGGCGGTGGCTCCACAAGAGATAACAAAGAAGTCAATCAGATGTTGGCTTCGCGTACCGCATTAGGTAGAACTGGTTTGCCAGATGATATTGGCGGTGTTATTGCCTTCCTGTGTAGTGATGATGCCAAATGGATCAATGCACAACGGATCGAAGTATCTGGTGGATTTTATATCTAGGTCTTTGCTGTAAGGCCAACCAATAGTGAAAATTAACTTTTAGATTTTCGTAGGCAAGCGCCGCTTGCCTACGAAAATCTGATTTGTAATACATATGTGGTAGTCTCTTAAACTGCAGCATCCTACTGGTGAAGCCTTACCACCTCCAACAAAGATCATACTAGCATTGTTAACCATCACACAAGACGAAAGATCTCACCAGGACGTCGTGTACACTCTTCTATTTGTTTCGATCATGAAGCAGTTCTGAAGGCTTTTTAAAGGGCACTCCCAGTTAGGTTTCCCAGCGTAGTATAAGTTACATTTGGTTGTTGAAAATTTGAGGAAAAAGTACCATTTCGAAGATATAAACCAGTCTAATAACTGTTATGAATTTATTAAATTATGAATAAGGAAAGCAACTGCTCGAAGATGCATTTCATACTTAAATTGCTATAAGAAAAAACCAATGTATGAACTGTTAAATCAATAAGTATATTTGCAGACTATAGGTTTGTGTATGAATTTGACTTTACGTGGCCTTTTACATGTCATAGCTGACATGCCACATGCCGTTGCCGTTTACGATAGTGAGGATCTAAATATCGCAGTGGCAAATGCGAAAATGTTAGCAATATGGAGTCGTAAAGATGATCTAACAGGTCGTCAATTCGGCGAGGTATTTCCAGAACATGTAGCGCAAGGTTTTGATGCCTTACTACGTAATGTTTGGAAAACAGGCCATACATACGATGCATTAGAAACAAGAGCCGACATCACGATTGACGGTATACCCACAACAAGATTTTTTGATTTTCAGTATAAAGCATTAAAGGACGAAAACGGGGAGACCTACGCCCTGTTACATACGGCTACCGATGTAACTGATCGGAAGTTGGCTTGGGAAAATGTAGCTCAGCGAGAAGCAAGCGAGGCGTCTATTAATGAAGAACTTCGAGATAACAACGAAAAGCTGAATTTAGTGTTATCCGAGCTTGAACAACGTGACAAGGAGTTGCAAAAAGTCAACGATGAGTTAGCGTCCAATAATCTAGAGCTTATCGCTCTAAATGAAGAGTACCAGTCGACCAATGAAATGCTGCATCAGACGCACCTAAATTTGCAACAAGCCAACGACTCTCTAAAAGTTGCGTATGAAAAAGTTCAGGAAAGCGAAGATCGCATGAATCTGGCTATTCAATCTGCTAATATCGGTACGTGGCGATTGGATGTTGCGGCATCACAAGTACATTGGGACAACAGAACACGCGAACTTTATGGTTTTTCTAGCGATGAGGTGGTTCCTTATGAAGATGTCCTGAAACACATGCATCCGCAAGATAGGCCAACAGTGCAAACCGCTATAGAACGGGCGCTCGTACCAGAGTTAAATGAAGAATATGACATTAAGTTCCGGATAATAAGTAACTCGGGAGAGTTGTTGAGATGGCTACACTGCAAAGGAAAGGCCTATTTCGATCAGGATGGAGGCCCCACCTTATTTTCTGGAATTGCATTAGACATTACCGAAACTATGGTGGCAAGAGAGCGCGAATCTGCTATTAACTTGCTCATTGCCGAACGTGAGCGCAAGCTGCAGCTAATTTTAGACGCTGCCAAGGTAGGTACTTACACGTTTAATAAAAAGACACGCAGGATCCAATTAAATGAGCAATCCAGAAAGTTATTCGGATTTACTAGAAAGGAACTCATAACTGAAGATTTTCCTTTAGAGCAAACAGTAGCTGAATTTATCCCAATGGCTACAGCAGCTATGGAAAACGCTATTGCAGACAACAGATCATATGACTACAGCTATCAAATTGTAGATAAGCGGTCTGGTGCTATCAAGTGGTTACGATCCGTAGGTAACAGTCAAAGTGATCCTTCTCTAGATGTGGTTTTTGGTGTCATAATTGACATTACCGATCAAAAAGCGGAAGAAAAACGTAAAACAGACTTCTTAGGAATTGCCAGTCACGAACTACGCTCGCCACTGACGGCACTCACCGGTTATCTCCATATATTGGGATATAAAGGGAATGGTATGAGTTCTGAAAATTTAGCCAATACGGTTAAAAAAGCGGAACAGCAGACTAATAGAATGAAAGCTTTAATTGACGGATTTCTCGATGCTTCGATTATAGATGAAGGAAAAATGAGTATCACGCGTAGCGATATAAATGTAGTAGAAATGCTATCCGATATCTACCATACGTACAAAGATACCATTCATTCGCATCAGTTTAGTATGGATATACCGACTGAGAATGTCATTGCTTTCGCTGACCGAGGAAAGCTAGAACAGGTTGTTACCAACTTTTTGAACAATGCCATTAAGTACACTTCTAAAGGCGGTTTAGTGAAACTTTTCGCTTCAGTCAAGAATGATACGGTGATGATCGGGGTGAGAGATCAGGGTGAAGGAATCTCCCAAGAGAATCAGGATAAATTATTTGATAAGTTTTTCCGGATTTCTGATCCTTCGTCAAAAGATGTTGCTGGCTTCGGAATTGGACTGTTTGTATCTAAAGAGATTGTGCTACTACACGGCGGAAATATTGGTGTCGAAAGTGAACAAGGTAAGGGAAGCACTTTTTGGTTCACACTTCCCTTATAGAAAAAATACTCTGTTGCTATCATTTTTTGTTATGAGGTCAGCATTCCCTTCTTCAACCACGAAAAAATACCAATTTCGTTTACAGATTTTAATCCAAATGAAGACCATTCTTTTATCGGAGAAGTGGATGAGCTATTAGGTAATTACCTGTCATAAGGCAAGTTTCCCTAATTTCTTATGTTTTAAGTTTGTTATATTATAGGCAGATTGAAAATTGCGTGCTATGAAGATTACAGCTCCAAATGATTGTGACAACTCACCTAAAAGAAGGATTGTGAAAGATCTTTTGATTGACCTGTACAACGGCGATTACGACGACTTGTTGAAGAATATCAATGAAAGTTTTGTATATCAGCGGATAGATAAACCAGCTATAAATAATAAGGAAAATCTAAAAAAACTCTTAAAAAAGCAAAGTAAACCTACAAGTCTGACAATTGATCAGATTTTATCACATGGTAAATTTGGAGCTTGCAATGGCTGTTTGGAAGTTTCCAAAGGTGTTATTCACTTCGCCTATTTTTTTGAGTTTAAGTCTGCGGGAAGCAATCTTATCAAAGCGATCACGCTATATCAGGTATAGATATCCGTATTTTAGAATGTCTCACAGAAAGAGCAGATAAATATCTAAAGCGTAAAAAACGCCTGAAGTTGGGAACCTCAGGCGTTTTTACCAAACCAATTATTAACCTATTACTCAATTGCAAAGTTAGTGCCAACTGTTTGCTCCTTAAATAGGAGGCCAAACCAAGCTAGTTTGGTTGCATCAACTGTATTAAATAATCGCGTCCAAGTAAGCTGAAGTCCAAGTCCTTGTTGTATAGGACGAAAGCGGTAACCAATTTCTGGAGCAAAAACTGTGCTTTTATAGTCCCATGAATCTGTGTTTTTTGGTATAACAGCAAATGTTGTCGTAAAACCTAAAAGCAATCCACAGCGGCCTTTTCCATGTACGTAGTTGATTCCGAGTGGAAAGGCAGAGATCCATTTATCATCTCCCACAAATCCAGTATTTGTATATCCCAATCGTGCTCCAAATCCATCTCTGCTGTCTTTTTTAAAACGTAGGTCAAAATTGGCAGATGCCATTAGTCCACCACCAAAATTCCTATATTTGGTTCAATCATGGGAAATATGAAGATCAAGCAAAACAGGACCTATTTATCCAACTTCGGAGAAGAGGATATGAAGATGGTATTGAGTGAGTACGCAACCTTTCAGAAACTTAGTAATTCCATTAGAATCCCTGGATTTGTGATGTTAGGTGTGATAGGAATATCGAGGGCTTTGCAGGGGATTGTACCCAAGGCGGCATTAAATATTATATCTATCATTGCTATATTAAGCCTCCTCGCATGGACAATCTTCATTGGTTTTTCATTAGTGAAGCAGAAGAAGTTAGTAAAAAATAAGCTTGAGCAGATGTCGACTACGCATAATTACCCTTTCAAAGTGCTTAGAAGCGAATTTAATACTTTAGTCAAAGGGGTGTATTCGGGACCTAAAATTTAGTGGAGTAAACATTCATTGCTTTAATCACATATGTTTTATCACAGAATGTACAAAGAATATGTGTGCTAACACAGTTTATTTAAGCTTTTTCCGCCTGTAGTTCTACGAAGATTAATATCCTACCTATCCATTTCAATTCTTTAATAGAGCAGGAGCTACCAATTTATAAGCAGCTTGAACTTTAGTGAATTTGACGTATCGCGCTGAAAGTAGGTAGCGCAAAAACTGTTGACACGAAGTTTCGGTTAATAATCGTTTTAACAAACGGTCGTTTTATGCGACAAAAATAATAGATTGACCACTTACCCTTATTCCGAAGAATACACTGTCTCAAAATGTTGTTTCACTAATCTATGTTTCATAAATTAGCACATTAAACGTTTTTATGAAAATAGGATATGCCAGGGTTAGCACCCAAGATCAGAACTTAGACCTGCAGATCGATGCGTTGAAAAATGCCGGTTGCGAAATAATATTCAAAGAGAAGATTTCCGGAAAATCAAAAGAACGCCCGGAGCTTACAAAGCTTTTCGAAAAGTTAAGGAAAGGTGACACTGTTGTCGTATGGAAATTGGATCGCCTTGGTAGATCGCTAAAAGATCTGATCAATCTAATTACAAAAATGCAGCAACTTGACGTAAGCTTCTTGAGTATACAAGATGGTATAAACACCAACACTGCTACAGGTCGATTTACATTCAACATATTTGCTTCGCTTGCAGAGTTCGAAAGAGAGATTATATCTGAGAGAACAAGGGCTGGTTTAACATCAGCTAGAGCGCGTGGAAGAAAAGGGGGAAGACCCGCTGGATATAGTATTGAAACCTTGAAGAAGATAAAGGCAGTAAAAACATTATATGATGCTAGCAATAGTCCTTCTGTACAAGATATCGCTGATAGTTTAAAAATCAGCCGTGCTACGTGTTATAGATATCTTAAGATACATGATGAAATCGTGAATAAATAAATTTTCTACAAATACATACACCGAGAATCTACTACTATGGCAAATAAGATATCTACAGTAACTCGTAGAAACATATTTGATTTTATTCAAGCAGAAGGCTTTTGGTGGCCAGGGAGACTAAAAGAAAGTGATTTTTTATCGAGGCTGTTTGATTTGGAAACTTTGCCATCACACGATAGTAGATTCGAAAATGCTGCTGATGATATTTGGCAGCATAGAGTTAATAATCCTATGGATTGGGATGATAATTGGATATTTTCAGATAAGAGGTTCAATTTATTAGATTGTGACGATTCGATTTATCTGAACTTTATATGTGAAATGATACATCCGCTTGTTCGACCTGATTCAACAGAAGTAACGAAGCTTCTGCAAATTTTCAATGACGTACTAAAAGAGGATAATTTTGAATTGTCCGAAATAACGAGACTTGGCGGCAGACCTGTGTTTGCTGGTAGACAAGTTATTTTAGGTAAAGATTCGATTGTACGGCAAAACAAAGAAATCAAGCAAAAATTCAATGAAGAATATATAACTCAGCAAATAAACTTGATGGAATCTTCAATAGAGAAATCACCTCATGTTGCAATAGGGTTGGCAAAAGAACTGGTAGAGACTTGTTGCAAAACCATTTTTGAACAGCATGATATAGCATATGATGACAAATGGGATTTACTAAAATTAATGAAGGAAACTACAAAACTATTAAAGCTTACTCCAGAAGATATACCAAACGAAACAAAAGGAGCTGAATCGATAAAACAAATTTTAAGAAGTCTTACATCTGTAGTGCAAGGTATTGGAGAAATAAGAAACCAATTTGGAAGTGGGCATGGAAAAGATCACAAGTTTAAGGGACTTCAACCACGTCATGCCAAATTAGCTGTTGGAGCTTCATCTACATTAGCAATCTATCTATTTGAGTCTAGTGAACTTAGAATATAACATATTATAAAGTCTACTAGAAAAGAAAGGGGGATTATGACCAGTGATGAAATTTAACGGCTTTATATTTTTCGCCATATAGCGATGCAAATCAAAGATTAAAATTAATACTTTATATCATTGATATATACAGTATATATATTATTTTTGCATAAATACACCCCTATTAAGGGGTGCAAAGGTAGAAAAGATTTTTGTATTACAAAAAATCAGTTTTTATTAAAATTTTTCTCTATCTATCAAGAGCATTGGCGCTCTTAAAATTAGCAAGGAAGGCAATGAACAATTTCAATTTAACAGCAAATGACATAGCGACATACTTCGTAAAGAAGGGCGTGTCTCCTTTGCAGTTACAGAAGTTATTGTATTACTCACAAGTCTGGTATCTAAAAAAATTTGACAGAAGGTTATTTTCAGATGATATTAAGGCTTGGGTTTTTGGGCCTGTAGTAACATCAATTTGGAGTAAATTTAAGGTTGTGAGAAGGAATGAGACTATTGCGCCATTTGATCATTTTTACCCTTGTCCCACGTTATTACCACAAGTTGTAAATGACCATTTGGACAATGTTTGGTCATCGTACGGTCACTTAACTGGAAGTCAATTGGTAGATCTCACGCATTCGGAGTTACCTTGGAAAATGAGCAGAATTGGCCTTTTGGACAATCAGCCTAGTGATAATATTATTGTACTAAATTCCGCAACCATTAAAGACTATAACTTAGATCTAAATGGTCAAATACCTTATATAACTTCCGCGAAGACATTAGGCTATTTTAGCTCATAGTTCAATGAACTGGATCAATCAGATTGAGCCAAAATTTATAATGAACGTACCTTTAAAAGAGGGCGATCCTTTCTTAAAAAAGCAATTATACAAATATAAGTTTACGGGTAAACCTAAAGTAGCCACGATCATCGAGCTTGAGTATTATGATTGCAATATCGTAGTGATGTCTTTTTACACAGATGGTACAGGAACAGATAAGACAAGATATAAAGTCCGTCATAATTACTCTCCCATAATAGTTTTAAGAATATTTCAGGCGTGTTTAAAAATTTTTCTACAATTAAACATAAAGAGTGATCATACCTTGGTTTTTAATGCTGCTAACGACATTGGAGATCACACACCTTTTAATAAAAGGATGTCTTCATATGTTACTTTTCTAGAGTATTATTATCCAAATTTTACAGATGATTGTAGTTATTATGGATATATGCAGTTAAACACATTTTATTTGCACAACAAGACTAACCCGAATGCAGATGAGGCAAAGTCCTTTTTCAATTGGTATTGCGACGTTGTCATGGAGCAACTTAATAACGAAGAATCTGATCCTAAATAGGAATTTTAAGTGCACCCAAAAATCTGCCTATAAAGTATGAGTAAAAACTCCATGTAAATCAGATAGTCTATCTCACAAAACGAAGAAATTAAAATTGTCCCCAATCTGTATCTACCTCTTCTACGGCCTTACTCTTATTCTTGGCTTCAACTGCTTGAATAAACTTGACCATGGATGAAATGTTACTGAATATCAGAACGCTTTCATCATAATTTAATATTTGATTATCATGTGCATAGCTTCGATTATTACGAATGTCATTGAAAGCATCCATAATTTGAAAACTAAATTGAACTATTTTCTCAGCCATTGAGGATTCTAAAAAGCCCTTTTCTCTAATGGCTTTTATATATTTTCCAAACAGCCCATTAACAGTTTCATCCTTAATTAAAGTGATTTTATGAAGCTCACAAAGCTCCTTTAAAAACTTTATAGTATAGGTATGTAACCTGTCAAGCGCAGCTTCGGGCTGGTTTTTTTCTATGCTTTCACGTATGAGTTTCGCTAGGGAATGGAAGTCTTTGTCGTCATTTATGGCTTGAATAGCATCAATGTGTTCAACGACACTTGCACCAGTTATCAGACGGTTGAAGATTTTAGTATACAAGCTGTAATAATTAGCATCTCTTGCTCTACCTTGTTGATTGTTAAAATTTACTAATTCTTCAAATAGAGCCTTTAGCAATAGTCCAACTGTATAATCTGATTCAAGTTCTACAAACTTAAGTAAACGTTGACCTTTTGATCCTGAGTTATTTTCGGAGTATTTCGGGTCATCAGCATTCAATCCGGTTACATCGTATATGAAATCGTTAAAACTAGGATTTGAAAAATTAAGAACATAACCCGCCTGAACAAGATTATCTTTAATAATTTTATTTTCTTGGTAAGACAAATTTGCCATTCACTAAAGTAATATTTGGATATTGAAGTAACTATATAATTGATTTAAAATACTATTCAGCTATCATATTGTCTCAAAAAGCGAACGCATTCTTGATGCTTTTTAAAAAATTATATAGGCTTGAACTAGTCCTCAATCCTTTTTTATAACAAATGATATAGGCTTTTATTTCGATTTTTTTAAAAAATTCCTTTCAAGATCATCTGTTTTTCACCAAAGATTCTACTTGTGAACTTAAGTCATGAAGAAGCTTGTCTACTTGATAATCTTGAAGTTTATTAAGGGGGCTTTCAGGATCGTTTAAAGCCTGGAATTTACCCAGGGCACTTTGTTTATATCTGCACTTTCTAACTATGATAGGAATTATTTGAGTACCTTTAGATTGGATACCTTGAATTATTTGAGGTAACTCGTCATTCATCACATATTCCGACGCGAGAAAGCTACTTGATACAAGTATAATCACAATGTCAGCATCATTGAGTTGCAATTTAATTTTTTGGTCCCAATCATCTCCAGCTTTTAATTGAGTGTCTACCCATGGATTGATCTTCAAATTTTCATATTGAAGTACTCTTAGTTCTTTAATAACAAAGTCTAACCATTTTTTATCATCGTGGCTGTAACTTATAAATATAGATTTTTCTTCACTACGTGTCATGGGATCACTTATTTCTGACTGTTTTTCTATCTGTCTTTGTTGCTGCTTAATCTTACTTAAACAATTACCTCTTATTTTTCGTAAGGACTTATAAAAGTTATCAACATCCTTATTTTCATTATACATAGCACTAAAACAATATACAGATTGTATGGCGGTTTGAGTATAAATGGATGCATTTACATCAAAAATTTCTAGAGGATTTCCATTTAGCCAAAGCTTTTTCAGATTTCTTAACTCAATAAATTCTGGAAATTTGGTTAACTTATTATGAGACACATCTAACGAGCGAAGATTCGTTAAACTGGATAAACTATCTGGTAATATTGATAACTGATTTCTAGCTAATGACAACTTCTTTAGTTTTGTTAGACCTCCAACCTGCCTTGGAAGGCTTTTTATCTCATTTCTATTTAGTATTAAGGTTTCCAAATGGATAAGATCAAAAAATTTAGCCATCAGAACGGTTATTTTGTTCATCGACAAGTCTATGGACTTTAAAAATCTTAAATGACATATTTCAGAGGGGATATGCGATATTTGATTGTTCCTCAAATTTAAACTTCTCAAATTTTTACAATTAAATATATCACTTGGAATCCTTTTGAGATCCATGTTAGAAAGATCTAGTTTAGTCGCATTTAAAGGGATTTTCATGGCTTACTGAATGTAATCAAATATACTTAAAATTGGTATATTTGTAAACCTAAGGAGGATAGGTCATAAAATCTACGCTTGGTTTTGCCAATGCGAGGATGAGAAAAATACTTCAAGGATGAACGCTTAGGACTAGCTTGGTAAAAATGGGGGGAGAAAGTCTCTGTGGTAAGCGCAAAGGGTTGCGCTTACGGCCAAAACACAGTTATTACTAATCGCGGTTAGACTTGAAAAGCTACGGCACCCTCACTTAAAAGGCCGCCCTCTAAGCCGATACAATCACTTAGAGGGTTTTTTATTCAATTAGAACATAGTTGTTTTGAGCAAATAATGATGTACTAAATTCTTTTGCAGGATTGTTGCTTCATGTATCTAATTTTTATACAATGTCCTTCCATGAAACTTATTGCAAGTGCAACATTTGCTAGTTCCAAAATGTGTCTCACAAAACGAACCATTGATTCCGGCAATTTTGAAGTCTTACCATTTCGGCTACCCAATCTATTTAATTTTTATTACCACCTTACCTTTTGCGCGGCCACTTTCTATATACTTTAAAGCATCATCTGTGTGTGTGAAAGTATATACCTTGTCAATTACAGGTTTAATAATGTTAGCTTCAATTAACTGCGTGACTTGTTCCAGCTGGCTACCGCTGGCTTTCATAAACAGAAAATGATAATCGACATGATGTTTTTTTGCTTTGTTTCTGATACTAAAACTGATCAGTGAAAATATCAGCCTTAGATACCATGGAAGTCCTTTGTCTTTGGCAAAAGATGGAGTTGGAGGACCTGATATGGAAATGACCTGACCTCCCGGTTTAAGGATAGTAATTGATTTTTTCAGGGTTTTAGTATCTTGGCTATTAAGAACGACATCGTAATCCTTAAGTAGATCCTCAAAATCTTGCGTTTTGTAATCAATCAATACATCGGCGCCCAGTTCTTTGACTAATCCAAAACTTTTTGAGCCGGCAGTTGTGGCAACTGATGCGCCAAGATATTTTGCGAGCTGAATAGCAATAGTACCTACACCTCCAGAACCTGCCTGGACAAAAACCTTTTGTCCTTTCTTCAAGTTTGCATTCTCAACCAATGCCTGCCACGCTGTAAGTGCAACGAGTGGAATCGAGGCCGCTTCTTCCATGGATAAATTTTTAGGTTTGAGCGAGACATCTTTTTCATCAATTGCAATGTATTCTGCAAACGTTCCGATATGGAAATCTGCTGGGCGTGAATAAATTTCGTCTCCTACCTTAAACTGCGATACACTTTTACCGATTTTAGTAATTACACCGGCAACATCATGCCCTAAAATGAGTGGCAATTTGTAGGGTAAAATCAACTTAAATTCACCAGACTTGATCTTCGAATCCAAAACGTTTAAGCCTGCCGCATAAACCTCAACCAAAACCTGATTGTCTTTTACAAAAGGAGTGGCAACATCAATCATCTGAAGACCTGCCTTCTTATCATATTTTTGTATTGCAAATGCTTTCATTTTCTAATGATTTATTTAATGATAGGATTTAAAGCGGCATTATCCTTACGTGGATTAATTAATCCAAATGCAAGTTTTGGAAACAAACGATTTATGAAATAAATCAGTTTTGAGTCGCCCACCCTTATGGTATAGGTGTCTTGCTGCAAACCTTTGATTAATACTTTTACTAAGTGCGCTGGACTTATCTTTTTATCGTCCCTGTCGGCAACCATATCAGTATCAACCAACGGTGGCAAAAGTTCAAATATTTTTACATTTGATTTTAAAATCTCTAAATGTGCCCTTAACGATCTGGTATAAAAAGCCAATGCGCTTTTTGATGCCGAATAGGTAGCCTCAATCAGCGAAGGTACTATGCTTAGAATGGAAGTAGTAGTAATAATGGCACTTTCGCTTCTTGATGTCAGCATGTCCATAAAAAGATTGTTTAAGCGGATCACAGCAAAATAATTCACCTCCATCTCGTAAACCGCACCTTTCACGTGTGCAGCATCTGCAATACCTAAGCTTTTGGGTGGCACACCGACACCCGCATTATGGTAAAGAATGTCGATACCTCCGAGTTGGGTTACCCTGTCGAAAAGTTCATCAGCATCGTCCGCATTTCCTGCATCACTCTGTATGGTAATTAAGTTTGGATATGCTTTTTTTGCGGCATCCAATTTACCTTGGTTTCTACCTGTAATTAGCACTGTAGCACCAATCTGCAAAAATTGTCTCGCCGCTTCAAGTCCAATACCCGACCCACCGCCGGTGATAAGGATAGTTTTTCCTTTTAAATTCATCGATCCCTAAATTAATGAGGAACATTTTCTGTAATTGGAACAACCAATTGATGAATTTTCTTAGTATCTCCCACAGGAACTTCGAATTGATTATCTGCTAAGGCAGCAAACAATTCATCGGCTACTTCTGATGCCGCAATACCATTTGCCCCACCAATTTCCGCAGAAAACGCTGTATTCACCAATGGTGGATAAAGTTCGTATACACCAAGCTTATCATTTTCTGCAAAGGTATCTCTCAAACCTTGCGTGTAACTGTGCAAAGCCGCTTTACTCGCCGAATACGTTGGCAGGTATTTGTTTGATCTAAAAACTGCAATGGACGAAACATTTACGATTGCAGCTTCTTCCTGTTGCAAAAGCAATGGTAGTGCTAACGCTGTAAAATCGATGATACTGATGTAATTAGTGTTGATTTCCTGGTAAGCCTTGTCTGCAGCATTATTGTTGCTATCGCCCAAATCGTTCATAATAGCAGCACCCGCATTATTGATGATGATGTTTACATCCGGATAGTTATTTTTCAATTCCTCCGTAATTCGTACACGTTCTGCCGCTATGGATAAATCACCTTGGATAGCTACCGTATTGTGCAATTCTTTTAAAGCACTTTGAATGCGCTCTTCGCTACGTCCGTTGATAATAATTTTATTGCCGGCAGCACTCAATTTCTTGGCAATTGCTAGACCAATCCCGGCACTACCGCCAGAGATGAAGATTGTATTTCCTGTAGTTTTCATTTTTCTTTATAATGTTATGTTTTGCATTCTGCTGGCAAAAAAACCGGCCAGTTTCACAAATATGTTATTTATTTAAGGCTGGGTAATCTGTATACCCAAGTTCTCCTGGTGTATAAAAGGTAGATTGATCTGGCTGATTTAGTGGTGCATTTTTCTTAAATCGTTCCACTAAATCTGGATTGGCGATAAACGGAACACCAAAAGATACCAAATCAGCATCGCCATCTTGCAATACTTTTTCAGCAGTTTCTTTATTGAAGGCTCTGTTGATAATGATGGTGCCTTCGTAAATTTTTCGGTAATGTTTGGCTACTTCCTGTACCGCTTCTGAAATTGATGATACATCTGTAAATGGTTCTATCAAATGCAAATAAGCCAAGCCGTAGCTGTTCAGTTTAGTTACGATGTAATCATATAAAGCAATGGTCTCATCATCAACCAAAATACCCATAATGCCATTTAATGACGGGTTTAAACGTACGCCTACTCGGTTTAAGTCAACAACTTCTTTCAGTTCATCTAAAATATCAAACAAAATGCGAGCACGATTTTCAACGGAACCTCCATATTCGTCTGTTCTATGATTACTATTTTTACTAAAGAATTGTTGAAGCAGATAGCCATTTGCACCATGTAATTCAACGCCATCAAATCCCGCCTCAAAAGCATTGATGGCAGCGTGTTTAAAATCGTCAATGGTTCTTTTGATATCTTCGGTGCTCATCGCCTGTGGTTCTTCGGTCGGTTTAAAGCCTTCTGGCGTAAAAACCTGTTGCAAAGGATTTACATATGAAGGAGCCAGCGGTTTCTTTCCTTCATGAAAATCGGGATGAGAAAAAGCTCCAGTGTGCCAAAGTTGTGCAAATATTTTTCCTTCATGTTGATGAACGGCATCTGTTGTAAGCTTCCAAGCATCGATCTGTGTTTTGCTGTATATCCCAGGTACATTGATCACACCTACGGCTTCTTTACTGATAAAAATTCCTTCTGCGACAATCAATCCTGCGCTTGCCCTTTGTTGATAATATAACGCTGTGAGTGCCGTAGCCACATTTTCCGGATTTGCAGAACGGCTTCTTGTCATTGGAGCCATTACCATGCGGTTGCACAATTCCAGTCCATTTATGTGGTAAGGTTCAAAAATCAATTCTTTTTCCATTGCCTGTAAAATATAAATAAGTAAATTTGCTTGCGTTTTGCAAGTGCAAATATATAAACAACTTTCAATTTGCAAGTGATTTTTTTAAGTATATTTATGATTGATAAAAAAAAACGGTCTGATTGCCCTATTAGCAGATCCTTAGATATATGGGGCGATAAATGGTCATTACTTATCGTTCGGGATCTGATGTTCAATACACAATGTACGTATGGCGATTTCCTAAAATCAGAGGAAAAAATAGCGACTAACATCCTCGCTTCCCGGTTACAAACGTTGGAAATAAATGGGTTAATTACCAAACAGGATCATCCGGTAAGTAAGGCCAAAGTTTTATATAAACTAACCAAAAAAGGGGTGGATTTGCTTCCTCTAATGGTTGAAATAAATTTATGGGCCAATAAATATTTTAGTCTTCCAGCAGAGAGGAAAGAAGAAATTGCAGAAGTGAAAAGGAATAAGGAAGGCTTTATTACGCACAAAACAGCTGAGCTGCTACGTACCTAGAAGAAGGCACTTTGCTATTCTGGTAGCTGTACAATTAACTTGCCCAAAATGGTTGATATTTACGAAAAATATCAAGATAGTATAGAAGTTATAATCCAGCTGCCTCTCCTAAATGAGAATTGTCTCACAAAACGATCAATTTGAATGAAAAATTTATCTTGTTGGAAGTGCTTTTATAGTACCACAAAACGACAGATATATACAGCATAAAAAATGCCTGAAGTTGGGAACTTCAAGCGTTTTTATCTAATTATGCAATTATTAACCTACGTACATATTTGCAAAGGTGATGCCATTCTTTTTGTTATCAAACTACAGCTAGTGATCCTCCATCAATTTGATAGATTGACCCTGTAATGTATGTAGATTCATCCGAGCAAAGAAATCTTACTAAGTCAGCAATTTCACTAGGTTCGGCAGGTCTTCCTAATGGTACATTTCCAAGTTTATCCAATATATTTTTTATGATTTCCTCAGGCAATACGCCCGAATCTTTGCTTATTGAATCGACGTATGATTGCATTTGAGGTGTTTTTACTAATCCTGGGGAAACAGTATTTACTCTAATACCTGAAGGTCCCAATTCGGAAGCCAATGATTTGCTGTATGAATTAAGTGCTGCCTTAGATGCAGAATATGCCATTGTCATTTCCCAGATAGGCTGTATAGCGGGGTTCATGGAAATATTTACTATTGTCCCTTTTTTTTGTTTTAACATGAGGGGTATTAGGGCTTTGTTGACTCTTACGGCTGACATTAAGTTTAATTGTATTTCATTTTCCCAATCCTCATCATTAATAAAATTGAACCCACCGCCGGGTGTAAGGTTGGCTCCCGCATTATTTACAATTATGTCTATTTTACCAAACTTTTCTTCAATTTCCTTAAGAAGAATTTGTCCAACATCAGCTTTTGAGTGATCAGCTTTGATAAAATAATGGTTAAGATCGTTGTCTTGGGGTTCTGAGCGTGCTGTAATTATTACATTAATACCTTCTCGAGACAGCTTATCTGCAATTGCACGTCCAATTCCTTTAGTGCCACCGGTTACTAGCGCAACCTTGTTTGATAGTGATTTTTTCATCGTCAAATGTTTTCAGTTTAATGTTTCAAATTAACATTCGTTACAGTATTTTTGCAAGTAGGTACAATTATGTATAGTACTTACACATTTGTATGTCTTATTAGTATTGAATAAGTTATGGAAAGTAAAAATATCGTCACATCTGATAATGCATGTGTTCTACAAGAAATCTTGAAAGTTATTGGCGGCAAATGGTCTATGTCAATTGTGTATATCTTATTTTCAGGTACTCATAGATTTAGTCAACTTGAAAAATCCATCCCACATATAAATACCAGAATGCTTATCAAGGAGTTAAAAACACTGGCCAGCTTTGATATCGTTTCCAGAAAAGTTTATGCTACGGTTCCTCCAACGGTAGAATATACCTTAACAGAAAAAGGAAAGATGTTGAAGCCTATAATTGATGATATCTATGAATGGGGCAAAGTAAATATGTGATCTTTAAAATGCGGATTTCATGCTGTAAAGCTTTATTAGATCTATGGCAGTCCCATCAAAATAGGCAAAGACATTTCCATTTCTGTCTCAAAAAACGAACTAATAGACTAGATAGCAGGTGCAGCTTAAAGGTAGTTGGCTATTGATTATCCGGGGGGTCGCAATGATGACTATTTACATAAGCTGCGAGAAGACTCACTTCCAAAATTAATTTGTAAGATTGCAAAAATGCTTGAACAATTCGAATAGCAAAGGAAATGGTAATAGATGTACATATTTTTAGTAAACTAAAAATTGCTGAGATTGTCCCTGATAAAGTTCTATTCAATATAGATGAATGGCTTGACATAATAGGTAATTTATACTATCAAGGATTTCACGGGGTCATAATAAATGAACGAAGTATAGCGCCATCTTTTTTCGATTTGAGATCGAAAATAGCCGGAGAGGTTCTTCAAAAATTTTCAAATTATAACATTCGATTAACAATAGTCGGCAAATTCACTGATCTTTCAAGTAACAGTTTAACAGATTTTATATACGAAAGCAATAAAGGAAGACACATTAATTTTGTTGACTCAACCTCAGAAGCTTTGAAAACCTTTTCGATTTGATGAATTTAATCAGTTCAGATTTCCGTTACAATATTAACGATCACATGGTTGAAATACCGGAAGGTCAAATTCAATTGCGAGATGACAGAATTAAAGAGACGTGGCATGTGGAAATAGAACCTTTCTTACTTTCGAAATTTCCAGTAACACAGGAACTGTATAGGGCTGTAACGAGTGAAAATCCTAGCATCCATATTGGCAACCTACTACCTGTAGAAACGGTATCATTTTTAGACACGCTAATATTTTGCAATAAACTTTCCGAAGTAAATGATCTGCAACCGTATTACAATGTTGATGGTAAAGATATTTTGGAGAATAAGTCATCCAATGGGTTTCGTTTACCATCAGAAGCAGAGTGGGAATATGCCTGTAAGGCAGGTGTAATTGGCATTAGGTACGGCGAATTGGAATCTATAGCTTGGTATAAAGGTAATTCTGATAATAGAACACACATCGTGGGGCAAAAGGAGCCAAACAAATGGGGGCTTTACGATATGCTAGGTAATGTCTGGGAATGGTGTTCGGACTTATACGATACGGAAATATATGGATCATATCGCGTGTTCCGTGGTGGTGGCTTCTGCGATGATCAAAGAAGCGTAATGGCTACAACACGAAGGAGAAGTCATCCTATGAAGTTTAAAATTGATGATCTCGGATTCAGGATAGCTAAAAATGGGTTATAATAGACAGAAAATTCGCGTAAATAAGGACCATAAAAGTTGTTTTAAAAATTGATGCTATGTTCTGGATGTATGTAATTATCCCAAAAATCTACAGATCTAAACTAGATAAAAGTTTCAACATAGATTGGGGCACCCGTCTCATAAAACGAACGTTTTAATAAAAAAGTCTTAAATGTATTATACAGCATAATCAACGGTGCCTAAGCCTACATCACCCCCTCATAAACTTTAGTTTCGAGGTAAAGATCGTCGCCATTTTTTCCGCTCTCCATTTTGCTTCATCAGCCAACTTTCCTTCAAAATGAGTATCGACTGTGCGGCACCAGATCGACAACCAGCGCTCGAAATGCGTACTATTGATCGAGAGCTGAGCATGCGGCGGAAATGGATTACCATTGTAGGTGTGTTCTTCCAAAAGAAGCGTTTGCCAAAAGGCGTACATTTTTTCCAAATGTACTGGCCATTCGTGGATAGCCTTCTGAAAAATAGGACCTATTACCGCATCTTTTTGTACTTCACCATAAAATGAATCGACCAAAAGTTTTATATCGATAAGACTAAGAATATCGGTTTTCATGAGCAAGATGTCTAACAGTATCACTATCGATTTGCCATAGATAATAGGACTAATATAGGAATATATTAATACAAGATTAGGTAACTTTTCGCTGCGGATCGGTTCTATCATTCAAGGTGTTTGCGGACTTCCTCTACCGAAATATCGTAGTAGGCGGCAAATTCGTCCGCAGTGAGCAAATGATGATCCGACTTTCTGTGAGCAGCACGTACTAGACGGAAATAGCGGTAGGCTTGCCGAATGCTTACACCTAGTATAAGCGCGATATCCTGTGGATGTATGATAAAGCGAGGAGGTGTTGTATTCATAAGCTGTCGTCTAAAAGACCGAGTGCTATCTCCAAAAAAGATGCACTAGGTGCGTGTTAAAGAATGTTTCAGCATGACAATTATAATATGGCTCTACAATCATATTTTAGTCAGTCTTTCGCAGTTTCTACGAGCAATATTAACTTGTGTGGGTAAATATATTAATTCAAAATTTAATTTTTATTTATGTACATTCATGGTAAATAACTGGTGAACTCCCAGCCTACTACCCGACAACTCCCCGTGAAGTAGTAGGCAATCAATGATCCTTTTTGCTAGTGTCATATTGTGTCATTTAATACCATTTCGTGTCCAATCGTGCCATCACATTTTTTATTTGCACACACCATTTTGTCTGAAAAAGTAGAGACCTTATAAAGCTTCAACGGATACTAATTAGCTAATCGCAGTAAAAAAATAGAGTAGATAGGCGATATTAAAGCCAACCGAAATATCATTCTGAACGTTGACCAATTGTGAAGTTTCTGCTATTTTAGGGGTAACTATTTCAAATTCTACCATGATTTCGATCTCCATAAATGCGTTTTCTAAAGCGGTGAAGGTATTTTGTGCAGGCATACTATTTGGTTTGCTAGTGTTGAGTTGTTCAAAAGATGATGGATTAGGTTCCAATTATCAGGTTACGTATGTGCTAGAAGGACCTGCTGTTGTCGCACAAGTACAATATACGCCAACCATAATGAGACGCGTGATGCGACGTTTTCAGCGTCAATTGATGCTGGAGCAGTTTTGGGTTAATTAAGAAGGGCAAGGGGAGAGTGTAGAGGTTATACAACTAAAAGGTGCCCAGATCGGACACCCTTTTACGATGTAATATATTCATTAAGATTCGCTAACCTTTTAAGATTGCTGCCAAGGATAGATCGACTACATAGCGATACATCTGATGGTTCTAGATGCTAAAAAGATAGCATCATCAGGAGCACTTAATTCTACGGTAGTATTGGTTATCAATAGACGAACGGGGCCGCGTGATTGTGGGACGGTGCTGGTCCAGTAGTTTAGCCTACTACCTCTATTATCTATCCCGGTTGATGCGCCCTCGGTAGTAACGTTCATAAAACCTTGGGCAGGCAGCGCGAGTGCGACATTGGCGTTGCGCCTGCTTGTGAATACTGCAGCGGAGCCATAATTTGTATTACTCGCATTAAAGGATCCTTTCCTCGTCAGGATAGTATCGTCTAATAGGTCTTGCATCTCCGTTCTTGTAGGAATACGAAAACCTGCCGGGCATATATCGTTTACACCTTTCACTGGTGATGACTCTGTTCCTGCATTCCAGTTCGTACTACTAGCAGCATTGCTGTTAAAATTAGAATTTGTAGTGGTAGCAGTGCCAGTGGCAGTATGAATGTTTCTGCCAAACTGGTAATAGTTGCCGTGTAGTGCCGATGTGATGGTTGTTGGGTTGTGCGGAAGCGTGTTGGTAACACCTAGATTGTGTAAGGCCCAAATCTCACCATTGATACGTGCTGATGGTACGTTCATGTGTGTTATGTATTGATCGTTTGGCACGATGTTTACGATGAGGTTGTATCGAATGCCCGGTGAGACAGTCAGGTCGGTAAATGGCACCAGATTAGTTGCAGTAATTGATCCAATCGTTATAGAGGATATAGTGAATATAGTCGCGCTATTGCTAACCGAATTAATAAAGTTGGTAGATGTATTGGTTATATTCCGACTGCCGACAGTATTAAATGCAACGGTAACATTTTGATTCGTTCCGCTTGGAGTATGTGATCCGTCAGCAAGATTCACTGTCATGCCGCTATTATGAGGTCGAAAATTTCCTGCCGCAGAGGTGATGTTATATCCAGTTTGTTGGGAGTTGATAGTAACGGTAATAAGTGGTTTTTTGTGTTTAAATACGATGTCTAATCGATTGGTTACACCGCTGTTGACTGTCATAGTTTGCTGGTAATACATCAGTGCAGATGTTCCTCCCGTTACAACAATTTGAGAATTTGTGAGCGTTCGAGTAGCTACCGCAGGAGTGGTGGCAGGCATGGCGCTAGTTAGACCCAGAGAAACGGCGACAAATGTATAGGTAGTAGCGTTATCTAATTCTAATGCTTGTGTGCTAGCTTCTTGTCCGCGGATGTAATCACGTTCGGTCACAAATGCGCCTGCCTGATCGTAGACCAATACGCGGTAACGCATATTAGTAGCAAGAGTAGTGGTGTCTGACTCAGCCCTAGAGCCATCTTTTAGTGAGGAGGTAGCAGCTGTCTCTTCGGGTCTCAACTCGGCTACCATCAAGAAGTCTTTGTTGAGTTCAATGGTATTGCGTTGTCTGGTAGGTTTATCAGGTATTGCCGCTCTATTGCCAATTGATTGTTCGGATTCGAAAACAACGTCTGCTAATGCAACCTGAACGAGACCAGTGGATTGATCAGTAATGTTTTCCGACTTGCAAGATAATAAGAGCGCACATATCAGTATAGGTAAATAGTTTTTCATATTGTGAAACTTTATAGTAAATATTTTTCCTATTACAGTAGTAATTAAACCAATATCTATTTTTCCTATTAATGGAATAAATTCGATATGTATAATTGTAGATTATACGCTACGTTTGAAAAGTGATGAATACGAGCGTCACAAGAAGAGTAAGACTATCTGATCTCGTACTTGTCTTAAAGAATGATTACTTGTTGAAGCTGAATTGACATTGATTGCCTTGTGCGTAGTAAGCACAAGGCAATCGGTAGATGATCGCATTTCAGTATGTTGTTCGTTGTTAAGAATAGTCTATGTACGATCTTACTATTCACCATACAGTAATTCATTACTTCAAATTCACTTCCATGATTACGAAATAATTACTGTCAACTATTGAGCAGTGCATCTAAGAGGTCTAGATTGCAAAAAAGCTGTACTAGAAGTGCCTGGCGAGCCCACTGAAGCATTTGTGAAGGTAATTAGCAGTCGATAAGGATCTGACGTCGATAGAGCATTACTAGCGTAAATGGCTGCCTCATGTCCTCTATCCGATACATCATTTGTTAAAAAATAACCTTGAGCGGGCAGCGTGAGTAATACATTAGCATTTCGCCTGCTTGTGAGTACTGCAGCGGCATTGTAATTCGTGTTTGACTCACTCCAGTTTCCTCTCCTAGTTACAACAACTCCGTTTAATAGTTCTTGCAAATTGGCTCTTGTAGGTATACGAAAACCATCAGGGCACACATCGTTTACTCCCTTAATTGGTGCGGCCTCGGTTCCTCGATTCCAATTAGTAATACTAGCATTATTGCCGTTATAATTAGAGTTTGTCCTGGTGCTTGTGCCTACGGCAACATTAATGTTTCTGCCAAATTGGTAATAATTACCATGTAGAGCTGATGTGATGGTCGTTGGGTTGTGATCAAGCGTGTTGGTGACACCCATATTGTGCAAAGCCCATATTCTCCCATTAATACGTGCTGATGGGACACCCTCATGTGTTAGATATTCATCCGTAGGTACAATGTTTAAGATTAGATTGTACCGAACTCCTGGTGCTACGGTTAGAGTAGTAAACGGTGTTAAGTTGCTTAAGGTAAGTGGACCAATGGTAATGGAGTTGAGGATGAAGGAGGTCGCGCTATTGCTAACCGAATTAATGTAGTTGTTAGATGTATTAGTTATAATCTGACTGCCGACAGTATTAAATTCAACAGCAACTGGTTGCGCAGTTCCGCTTTGAGTATGTGATCCGTCAGCAAGATTCACCGTCATACCATTGTTATGTGGTGCAAAATCTCCAGAGGCTGCGGTGATGTTATAGCCAGTTTGTTGAGAGTTGATAGTAACGGCAATAAGTGGTTTTCTATGTTTAAAAATGATATCCAATCGATTGATCGCATTATCGCTCACCGTCATAGTTTGCTGATAATACATCAGTGCAGATGTTCCCCCTGTTACGACAATTCTTGAATTGATTAAAGTTCGAGTAGCTACCGCAGGAGTGGTGGCAGGTATGGCGCTAGTTAGACCCAGAGAAACGGCGACAAATGTATAGGTAGTAGCGTTATCTAATTCTAATGCTTGTGTGCTAGCCTCTTGACCGCGGATGTAATCGCGTTCGGTCACAAATGCGCCTGCTTGATCGTAAACCAAGACGCGATACTGTATGTTATTACCAAGCGTCGCGGTGTCTGACTCAGCTCTAGAGCCATCCTTTAGCGATGAAGGGGATGTGGTGTCTTCGGGTCTCAACTCGGCTACCATCAAGAAGTCTTTGTTGAGTTCAATGGTGTTGCGTTGTGTGGTAGGTTCATCAGGTGTTGCCGCTCTATTGCCAATTGATTGTTCGGATTCGAAAACAACGTCTGATAATGCAACCTGAACGAGACCAGTGGATTGATCAGTAATGTTTTCCGACTTGCAAGATAGTAAGAGCGCACATATCAGTATAGGTAAATAGTTTTTCATATTGTGAAACTTTACAGTAAATATTTTTCTATTACATTAGTAATTAAACAAATGTCTATTTTTCCTATTGATACAATAAATTCGAAATGTATAATTGTAGATTATACGCTACGTTTGAAAAGGTAATGAATACGAGCTGCATAAGAAGAGTAAGACTATCTGATCTCGTACTTGTCTTAAAGAATGAATACTTGTCGAATCTGAATTGACATTGATTGCCTTGCGCGTAGTAAGCACAAGGCAATCAATCGGTAGATGATCGCATTTCAGTATGTTGTTCGTTGTTAAGAATCGTCTATGCATAATTTTACTATCCACCTTCCGCTAGTTCATTACTTCAAATTCACGATGATTACGGATTAGTTGCCCTCAACTACAGAGCAGTACATCTGATGTTTCGAGAATGCAAAAAAGCAGCAGCGTTATTGTTGACCCCTAACGTCACTTCAGAAGCTTGTATTCGGAGACGAGTTGGTCTATTTTGTGATGTGGCCGTGCTGGTCCAGTAATTTACTTCACTGCCTCTGTCTGCTAACCCTAATGATGCGTTGTTATTGGTATTAACGTTCATAAAACCTTGAGCAGGCAATGTAAGTACTACATTAGCGTTGCGCCGGCTTGTGAGTACTGCAGCGGCGCTGTAATTCGTATTTGATTCATTCCAATTTCCTCTCCTGGTCACAACAACTCCGTCTAATAGTTCTTGCATATTAGTTCCTGTAGGTATACGAAACCCGGTAGGGCATCGGTCGTTCACACCTTTCAATGGTGCTGCCTCGGTTCCTCGATTCCAGTTAGTAATACTAGCAAATGCACTAGTATAATTAGAATTTGTCGTGGTGCTAGTACCTATGGCAGTATTAATGTTTCTACCAAACTGATAATAGTTGCCATGCAGAGCTGATGTGATGGTCGTCGGATTGTGATCAAGTGTATTTGTGACCCCCAAATTATGTAAAGCCCATATTCTCCCATTAATACGTGCTGATGGGACACCCTCATGCGTTAGATATTCATCCGTAGGTACAATGTTTAAAATGAGATTATAACGCACGCCAGGTGAGACGGTCAGGTTAGTAAATGGCACCAGACCAGATAAGGTAAGTGGACCAATGGTAAGGCTTAGTAGCCTGAAGCTAGTTACACTATTACTAATTGAATTAACGAAAGAGGTATTCGTATTGGTGATGATCTGGCTTCCGACGTTATTGAAAGCGATATTGACACCGGTCTCGTTGCCGCTTAGGGTATGTGATCCGTCAGCAAGATTCACTGTCATTCCGTCGTTATGCGGGTTGATACGTCCTTCCGCCGCTGTGATGTTATAGCCAGTTTGTTGAGAGTTGATAGTGACGCCAATAAGAGGTTTTCGATGTTTGAACACGATATCCAATCGATTGATAGAATTACCGCTCACCGTCAATGTTTGTTTATAATACATCAGTGCATTTACCCCTGTTGTAGTGGCTATTCTAGAGTTTGCGAGTGTTCTGGTCGCTACTGCAGGAGTGGTGGCAGGTAAATCTGTCGTAGTATTTAATGAAACGGCCACGAAAGTATACGTGCCGCCATCTAATTCTAGTGCTTCGGTGCTGGCCTCCTGCCCGCGGATATAATCACGCTCGGCTACAAATGCTCCTGCTTGATTGTATACCAACAAACGGTAACGAATGTTGATACCAAGAGCAGATGTATCCGTCGCTGCTCTTGTACCATCTTTTAAAGAGGAATCAGAAGCAGGATCTTCGGGTCTTAATTCGGCTACCATCAAGAAATCTTTGTTGAGCTCAATGGTGTTGCGTTGTATGATCGGTTCAGTAGGTGTCGCGGCTCTGTTGCCAAAGGTTTCTTCTGCCTCAAAAGTAGCCTCCCCTACACTAACCTGAATTAATCCCTGTCCTTGCGATCCTGTGGCATCAGATGATTTATTGCAGGATACTAGTATAGAGACGCTGGCTAGTAGCAGTAATGCATAATGCGTCAACTTTGTAGACAAATAATTCATTTTAATTAAATTACGAGTTAATTACGCAAATGGAAAACTTATTTATTTTACCGCAAAGGTAATCTTACTGATTTGTTTGCCAAGATGTATTTTACCAGATGTAGTATAATCGCTACCGATTAATGGGTTTTCAGTTGGGGGAAGGCTTATTAGCATGGGAATATGTTAATGTTTTAAAGCTCTATGTAACATCTGCAGCAGGATCTTTGGGTCTGAATTTGATTAACATTAAGAATTATTTGTTGAGTTCAATAGTGTTGCGTTATATGGCCATTCCGCAGCTATTACTGCTCTGTTTCCTACTGCTTCTTCTGATCAAAAGTAGCGTCAGCTTTATCATAAGCGAATGGTTGTTTTTTTGTTAAAAATTTTTTTTTAAGAAATAGTGCTTCCGATTGGTTTTTCTTGGCGATTTTGTTGCTCGTCAAGGGCTAAAATGTTAATAAAACCGCAAAAGTTGTTCTTATTCACTAGAAGCTTTACAGGATAAAAAAGTGGGAAAAATAAATGTAACAGGTAGGATAGTTCCGCTTTTTTGGAACCGAAAAATTACATAATTAATTTCATCAATATTTCATAAATCAGTTGTGATTGTAACACTGATTTTGTGTCAATTTATAAAATTTTGGAAGTATTATGAACCTTTATACTAAAAAGTAGGTTATTAACAATAACATCTATTTTAAAAACATTTTATCACTACATGTACACTATTATGGCGGAAGAAACTCAACCTAAACGCAATGTATTTAAAGAACACTTTTCTATTCTAAAAAATTCAGCTATGGGTTTTGGTGAAGAAGACTGTCTGAAATATAGCGCCTCCTTAGCATATTACACCGTTTTCTCGCTAGGCCCCATCTTAGTCTTGATGATATCTTTAGCAGGAATATTCCTTGGTCAAGATGCTATCGAAGGTAAAGTCTTTGAAGAATTGCGTGGTTTGGTAGGGGCAAGTGCTGCATTGCAGGTGCAAGAAGTGATCAAAAATCTTTCTCTATCGGGAAAATCAAGCATCACGCTGGTCATCAGTGCTGTCACCTTGCTGATCGGTGCTACCACTGTGTTTGGTGATATACAAAATACCATCAATAAAATCTGGCATGTGCGCCCTAAAGTAAAAAAAGGTTGGTTGAAGATGCTGAAAGATCGATTGCTATCATCTTCTTTAGTGATAGGTTTAGGTTTCCTATTGGTCGTTTCCTTGGTGATCAATGGTGCGGTATTGGCATTTACCGAGCGATTGCAACGTTTCTTGCCTGATAGTACGGTCTTCCTCGTGAATGGTATTAATTTCTTTATCTCTTTTGGTATCGTCTTTATCCTTTTTGCGGTCATCTTCAAGTTACTTCCTGATGTGGTGATTTCTTGGAAAACCGTTGCCTCCGGTGCATTTTTTACGGCTTTGCTATTTGTATTAGGTCGATTCGGAATTGGCTTTTATATTGACAGTTCGGACACCGAATCTACCTATGGAGCAGCCAGTGCGATTGTGCTTATTCTGCTTTGGGTGTACTATACAGCAGCTATTCTGTATTTTGGCGCGGTTTACACGCGTGAATACGCTACATTCCACAATGTGCCAATCGAACCATCGGAATTTGCTGTGCATGTTGAGCTCACCGAGACGGAAAAAGAAGTAAATGAATTACCACAAGCACCATTGACCGAAGAAGAAAAGGATCTTAATAAGCCGGAAAAACCGGGGGATAATCGAGAAACTGCGGAATAAGAGAGGCGCTATAAATAAGTAATTGGCAGATACAATCTTCAGTAATGATATTAATCCGATGCAACTGAAATTAACTTTAGTGAAGAATCGCATCTAAGATCGCGGAATATTTTCGGTCAGCGGGATGGCAGTGCATCTAAGAGGTCTAGATTGCAAAAAAGCTGTATTAGAAGCGTCTGGCGTGCCTACGGAAGCATTTGTGGAGGTAATTAGCAGTCGATAAGGAGCTGACGTCGATAGAGCATTACTAGCGTAAAGGGCTGCCTCATTTCCTCTGTTTGATACATTATTCGTTAAAAAATAACCTTGAGCAGGCAATGTAAGTACTACATTAGCGTTGCGCCGGCTTGTGAGTACTGCAGCGGCGCTGTAATTCGTGTTTGACTCACTCCAGTTTCCTCTCCTAGTTACAACAACTCCGTCTAATAGTTCTTGCAAATTGGCTCTTGTAGGTATACGAAAGCCTGCGGGGCACACATCGTTTACTCCCTTAACTGGTGCGGCCTCGGTTCCTCGATTCCAATTAGTAATACTAGCATTATTGCCGTTATAATTAGAATTTGTCGTAGTGCTTGTGCCTACGGCAACATTGATGTTTCTGCCAAACTGGTAATAATTACCATGTAGAGCTGATGTGATGGTCGTTGGGTTGTGATCAAGCGTGTTGGTGACACCCATATTGTGCAAAGCCCATATTCTCCCATTAATACGTGCTGATGGAACACCCTCATGTGTTAGATATTCATCTCGAGGTACAATGTTTAAGATTAGATTGTACCGAACTCCTGGTGCTACGGTTAGAGTAGTAAACGGTGTTAAGTTGCTTAAGGTAAGTGGACCAATGGTAATGGAGTTGAGGGTGAAGGAGGTTGCGCTATTGCTAACCGAATTAATGTAGTTGTTAGATGTATTGGTTATAATCTGACTGCCGACAGTATTAAATTCAACAGCAGCTGGTTGCGCAGTTCCACTTTGAGTATGTGATCCGTCAGTAAGATTCACCGTCATACCATTGTTATGCGGTGCAAAAAGTCCAGAGGCTGCGGTGACATTATAGCCAGTTTGTTGAGAGTTGATAGTAACGGCGATAAGTGGTTTTCTATGTTTAAAAATGATATCCAATCGATTGATCGCATTATCACTCACCGTCATAGTTTGCTGATAATACATCAGTGCAGATATTCCCCCCGTTACGACAATTTGAGAATTGGTTAAAGTTCGAGTAGCTGCTGCAGGAGTGGTGGCAGGTATGGCGCTAGTTAGACCCAGAGAAATGGCGACAAAGGAATAGGTCGTGCCGTTTTCTAGAAACAACGTTTCGGTGCTAGCCTCTTGACCGCGGACGTAATCGCGTTCGGTCACAAATGCGCCTGCTTGATCGTAAACCAAGACGCGATACTGTATGTTATTACCAAGCGCCGCGGTGTCTGACTCAGCTCTAGAGCCATCCTTTAGCGATGAAGGGGATGTGGTGTCTTCGGGTCTCAACTCGGCTACCATCAAGAAGTCTTTGTTGAGTTCAATGGTGTTGCGTTGTATGGTAGGTTCATAAGTTGTTACTGCTCTATTGCCAATTGATTGTTCGGATTCGAAAATAGCATCGCTTACACTAACGTTAATTAATCCCTGTCCTTGTGATATTCTTGAATCGGATGATTTGTTACAAGCTGTTATCACGAGGCTAGTTGTTATTGCCAGTAAAATAAAATAGTAAAAGAAAATCGAAATGTGCTTCATAGTTATATTATTTATACTTTTTTTATCAATAATTTAATAAATAACGATGTTAAGTTATTTTTTTTGTTTTGAAATATATTTATTATCATCTTTATATTTATTTTTTTGTAGTGACGTATCTACGTTACTTTTGGTTATTGGAGTGTGGCTTAGATTATGCAGTGATAACTATCTTTCAACAAACGGTAACAAATGTCGTTACTAAGAGCAGATGTATTTGTCGCTGCTCTTTTGCCATTTTTTGAAGAGAAATTGGAAGCAGGATCTTCGGGGCATAATTCGCTAAAAGAATGTAAAACTCCCGAATTACTCGTAATTTTAATGCATACACACCAACTAAAAGCGCGTATGTTTTACAAATACTTATTTCTGCCGATGCTGATCTTTTTTCTGTGGAGTAGTACCGGAGTTGCACAGAGCATTCAGCAGATGCCCGCATTTCAGCAGTTTGCTCGTTATGATAATGGAAATCAATTTACAGTAGATTCTTTATCCACGGAAGGGGTGAATGTATTGATTTTTTACGATCCTGGCTGTGGGCATTGTCAAGAGTTGGGCTATGATATTGCTAAGAATTGGGAAATCTGGAGCCCTAATATTTCCTTCTACTTTATCTCGATGGGAGAGAAGGAGGGGGTAGATCGTTATACCGCGCAATATGCCAAAGGTTTGGATCAGAAATCGAATGTGACCTTTTTGCACGATCCCACCGGTGAATTTATTACACTTTTCGATCCACAGAACTTTCCTTCCACGTATATCTATTCTGCTAAGGATAGATCTCTAATTCAATTCTACGACGGCGTGAATACGACCAAAGATATGCAACAACACCTCAGCAAGTGATACCATGTGCTAAGGTGTTGTACAGAATCTTATTTCTTTCTAATGACTTCTCGAACAATCGCCATAGCGGTCTCATCTACCGATACATTGCTGTTGGATAAAACAACCACAGCGGAGCGCTCGTCGGGGATGATGGCCATAAAAGAGCTGCTTCCAGCGGTACCACCATTATGCCAGAATAGGTTTTGATCCTCTAACAAATTTGTATGCCAGCCTAGCCCAATATCCATATTGTCTTCGGGTATATAAAAGGTAAATAGTTTAGTAGCAGCCATCGCGCGTTGGATCGCATTTTCAGGTGCGGCTACCTGCGTAATGGCATAACGCAGCATATCATTTATAGTAGATTTAATCGCTCCAGTGCCTGCCATAGCTTGCCAATTCCACATCGGCACTGCTGCACCATCTTGATATACCTTAAGCAAGTTAGGGTTTTTAGGATCAGCTTTTAGTTCGGTGGCACGCATGAACAATGGCGTAGTAAGCGTTTCTTTCAGGTACGTGTCAAACGGTTTCTTTGAGATAATGGCTATCAATTCGCCTAACAAACCATAACCTACATTGCTGTAAGCATATTGTGTTTCGGGCTCATGATCCAGCTTTGCGTGGCGCAAATACGAGAAAAGTGATTTACGATTGTAGTGCGCATAGGGATCTGCTTCTACAAATGATCCCGCTGTATTCCAGTTGTCTGGCAAACGAGGTAGTCCCGAGGTATGGTTGGCCAAGCTGCGGAAAGTGATTTTCTGCAAAGCTGGATTTTTGGCCACTGAATCTGGTAGGAATTTTACGATGCTATCGTCTAAGCTAATTACCTGACGCTCGACTAGATCAGCCAAAAGCGTCGCAGTGAATGTCTTAGTTACCGATGCGATTTCGTAGATACTTTCCTCAGTTGGTAAGGTTTTGTTCCCTTTTTCCGTTTCTCCAAAAAAGAACTTCTGCACCTTGCCGCGATGAATAATACCAATAGCCAATGAACGCGCATTCGCTTTCTGCGTATAACTTTTCGCAATATTTTCTAATCTAAACTCAAATGGGTCTTTGGCAACCATAGGCGCGGACGTATCGGCCAGCGCAGCTTCTTTGGCAGCCGCCACTTTGGGATCTTCTTGGTACTGCTGGAACGAAATCATATGGTAGCGATTGGTGCTATCCACTCCCAATACCAACAAAAGATGCTCGGTATCGAAGTCCAGTCGGTAACTGGCAATACCACGCTCAAATTTTAGCCGTTCTGCATTCTTGATATTACCTAGCGCGTACAGCTGTTGCAACATCGTGCTCAACTGCTCTTCAGAGATCTGCGCTTTGAAAGTCGTGTTGGCTAGCTGATAGATGGAATCAGCTTGCTGCGTATTAAACAAATACTCAATCTGATTATATAACGCACGGTTTACCTTTTCGTCTGCAGACTGCGCAGACGAAAACTGCACACATAGCAGAAAGCCCAGAAATAGAAAAATCTTATACATATGCCAAAATTAGGGAAAGAATTTTTGATGCAGTAACATTACTGTACTTCCAAGCTACGAAAAATAGTTTTCATCTCTTCCATGGCTCGAGCACTGATGTTATAGCCGATCATAGAATAGGCTCTATTGGTATCAAATCGGGTAATGAAATAGGCCTGAGTAATCTCTCCACTGCGCTTGCTGCGCAGATTGGCCATCACTTCTTCGGCAGGTGAGTCTCCTGACTGCAAAGAGCGAGAGAATAAAACGGAATCTACCTCAAAAATAGCTTGTACTTGTTGGAGGATAAAGGTTGTTTTATCAGTCACTTCGGTAGTGAGGAATTTGCGGTCTATGAAAAATGCAGCCGGTGTCCAGTTATTCTTTCCATCTTGCATGTACTGCAAGGCTGTGCCGGTTTTCCGACTGAAACGAAAGGAAGTACCTGCTGTATTGATCGTGAAGCCCATATTCTTTAAAGGATCTACTACTACATCAGGATGATAGCGAACCGATAAAATGGTCTGCATAATGGCACTATCTAAAGCAGCACCTTCTTGATAGGGATAATGACAATTGAAGGCAATGGTTTCTTTATCATTGCCCAACACCAGAAAAATGCGTTGAAAAAGCGCGGTGTCGGTATCTCCCTTTTGCGTGCCTACATATAATCGGGCAGGCAGATCATTAATCATATATTGCGCCTGTTCTACCATGGTAGATTTGTCATTGCTGATCACCATCGGAATAGCCTGCGCAATATATTGTTGGTATGGTGTAGTAACTTCGAGTACCATAATGGTACTTTGCGTTTCCAAATTTTGAAGACCGGTAAAACTGGTAGCCGGTTCGTACCCTGCCGAAGCGGCAAGACTCACCTTGGTACCAGCGATTATCTCATGTCGTGGTGTTTCTTCATTGATGATCAAGTTTTGCGCAAGCGCATTCAAGGTGTTCATCAGTAGGCCACAAGCCAACAGAAATACCAGTCCAATTTTAGTCATGTTTATTTTTTGCGATCGTGAATTTTGTGCTCGATGTCTTTGATGATTACGGAGATAAAATCTTGACCTGTCAGTTCAGACGCTTGCTGCAAAGCACCTGGGCTGAATACATTAATTTCCATAATCTTGCTGCCTACAATGTCTAAGCCTACCAAGTACATGCCGTCTTTGACTAATTGATCGGCGACAAGTTTAACGACCTTGAGTGTATTTTCATCGATTTCGGCCGCATGCATGGTCGCTCCCTGATGCACATTGCTTCGGATTTCATTCTCTGGTTGCACTCTACGAACCGCAGCGTATTGGCCATTGATTTCGATCGGCTTACCATCCAATAGGAAAAAGCGAAGATCGCCTTTGCTGGCTTCTGGTAGATATTCCTGTGCAATAATATAACCATCCCGAGCGATGGCTTCTACCGTTTGCTTCAGATTTTGAGCGCTTTCTTTGTTGATGAGAAATACGTTTTTACCTCCCGAGCCTTTCAGTGGTTTCAGGATGATTTTCTCTTCATTCTTGTCAAAGAAATTTTGTACATCGGCATAGTTGCGCGTTACGATGGTTTTTGGGCGGATGCTTTCGTCGAAGTTTTCCAGATACAATTTGTTGCTAGCACGCGTGAGCGCCTCTGGATTGTTGATTACGAAAACTCCTTGCTGCTGTGCCAATTCGGCAAACTGCAAACCAGCTGCGGCGGCCCACGGGCGCGAAATCATTTCGTCGGCCGCATCAAAACGTAGCCAAAGTACATCGATCTGCTTGAGATTGACAAGGCTCTTTTCGGTTTCCCGAACCACGTGTATAAAGTCTGACTCGGTCTGTATACTTTCGTGTGGCGATACTTGCCGTGCATGTGCGCCAACAACTACTTCGGGGTCGTAGTAGAAATCGGCCAAGCCGATGTAGAATACTTCATGTCCGCGCTCTAGCGCTTTCAATGCCAAGGAGGTCGTGGTGTAATAAGCCTCTTCTTTATGGGTCTGATTGATTACAAATGCTATTTTCATATGGAAATTATAATATTTGATACATGGCATTTCGGTCGAAGCGATGTGACACGATACGAAATGGGGTAAATTGTCTTGTTTATTGAATCATTTTAAATATTCCTGAACTCTTTCGGAGCGCTTCCAGCTCTTGTATGTAGGGTTCTTCCAGATAGCGTGGATGCAAGGATGGCGGTTTTATAATGCCCTTCAGCATTAGTTCTTGTATAATGGGGATATACTCTTTGCGTATCTTACCCATCATCAACAAGGTGATATCATTTCCTTCCTTGATATACTTAACCAGTTCGATCAATCCCTGTAGGTATAAGGCATCTTTGGTCAATCCGCCACTGCGGTACACACGCATGGTCATCTGAAAGGCTGTTTCGTGGCTGAAATTGTATCTTTCTACCAGCATAGAAAAGGTGTCTACGAATTTGTTGCCAGCAATCATGTGGTATACTGCCACGACACGACCGGCTAAGATGCGAAGACGTTCATTTGTCAGCTCGCCCACCATATATTCCGATAATACCGCCAATCCTTCTTGTAGTTTTTCGTAGCCCGGTACGCCTAATTTGAAGAGATTGAAAGGCTGTTGCTTCCCGTTAAAATACGTCACGATATGGGTGCCTACTTCATGTTGTATGAGCGCCTGCGCCCGATTGCGCGGCAAGCTGTATTGCTTACTAATGTTGAGCATGCCTTGGTTGACCATCACGCCCGAAATATCATCGCGCAAGCGCACCGTCGTATTAAATTCTGGATGTTGTGCCTTGAGGTATTGAATCTCTTGCTCGGCCATCGCGGCAAATTCCTTTGCATAGATGATATCTTTCGAATTGGTCTGCACAATGGTGTCTTCTTCGGTAATAGTCAGGATGGCTTTAGCTTTGTCGAGTAAGCTTTCAGCGACATTGCCAAAAATCTGCAAACTACCCAACATGAAACCTTCTTTGCCGCGTTCGCTTAGCATCGTCATCATAGCATCGAGTTCCCTACGTTTGTCGCGAAACAGATAAGCAATCGTAGGATCGTATAAATCTTCGATACGCAGATTGTACAAATTACGTTTGATGATGTCTGGATCAATCGGCATGGGCCGATATTGAAAAACAGGTGCTTTGCGGAAATTATCCTTCTTGAACTGTAACCAAGCTTCGTGTGCGTTGACGGGTGTGATCAGTAAGAGGAAATCAAAGCGCTGACTTTCTTTCGCCAATTGCTGGTCGATCTCCCAGACCAGCGGAGCGATCTCGTTTTGATGTGTGATCTTAAACTCGGTTGGCTTTGCAGTGGTGTGAATTCGGATAAACTCAAAAAAGGTGCTAGACAAACTTTTTGAAAGTGTTTCCCGAAACTGTCGCATAAGGATCGGTAATATTTCGTGCTTACCATGTAGATAGGTGTTCTTGACCCGTAATCCGATGTATTGCACTTGACTATTTTTCTTTTCCTTAAGATCAATCAGTGGTGTGGCGTCTTCTGGTCCTGTAGGTTTAGTACTAGTGATTACTTCGGCTGATAAAGCGGTACGCTCTGCATGGATATGTTTTAGCAGGTACTGTGCGACTGATTGAATGTTTTTTCGGGTAATCAGCAGATCGATGTCGTTGCGCTGTGGGGCGGAAGCCACCCAAGCTTCGACAATGAGGCATCCGCCAAATTCTTCTACTAATTTCTGAGCAATAGGCTCTAACCATTTTTGTACCGGGAAATCAGCATCGCGAATCGCCAAATAAGCATATTCCGTCTTCACCAATTCGGCCAACATCGGATCTTCCTTCTCGCCGATGCGGTAAACAAATATGTAGGGGACAATCTTATTGAAAACCAATTTATTTTTCGTTGGCAATTGCACATGAAAAGGCGTTTTCATGTGAATATTCTGCAATATGCCTTCGAGAATACTATTTTCGTTCTTCATTAGCAAAGTATTCGTTTAACATATCTGTTGTGTGTAACAACAGCTGTTTGTAGCTTTGAAGCTTCTCTGGGTACAATTGGCCTGTCCATTCATCCATAAAATCTTTACGAAATTCTATGGAAAGTACGCAGCCATATGCACCGTAGTGATCGGTAATGTATTTGGCAAGGTAGCCGCCGTTGAATTTGACATTCTCTCGAATATCGACCGCTGGTAAGCCTACTTCTTGCTTGCGTACCGAGGTGATAAAGGATTTAATCAGTTCGTGCCATTTGGGATTGTTATGCGCAGTGCCCAGATTTATTTCAGGGTTTTTCTCTGTGTCGATTTCTTCAAACTGATCGTTTCTTTTGGCATTGTAACTGTGAATATCGTAGATCACAAAATAGCCATATTGCTGAATGGTATCTTGAATTAAGGCATCAATCTGCTTATACATTTTGTCATGTGTCTCGTACAAGGTATTGACCAAGTCGGTCGGCAAATCCTCATCCCACACGGAGATGCCCCAAGCTTGCTCAGGCCGCAGGTAAACGGCATCTTTACGGATGCGATTAAGATCTAGCTGAAACCGCGATGTAGCAGATATAAATCGATTGAAAGGTAATTCTGCTAATGTGCCTGTCTGCGGATCTTCTTCGCGCAATCGCGTATCATCGTCTGCTACTAGATAGGGTAGCAGCGCATCATCTATCTGATGCCCATCGTGTATGGCAAAAGCCCAGAATGGGCTGTTTGTTTTTTCGATCAGGTGTATGTATTCCATCCGTATATATTTTTAGTAAGCAGCATCCGATGCTAACTTGCTTTATTAACTCTTAAAGCCGTAAAAAGTTTGTTTTTGGGTGGTGGATTGATGGTTTGTATTTGTGACAAATATCCGGCTCTTTTTTACTGGTCTTTGCTTCGGAAAGTTGTTTTGTAAATATTTTTAATTTAAAAGATATTTTATTTATATTTATTGATTTAACATAAGTATGAAATTTCCGCGGACAACAAGTGTAATTTACTTCACAATACTTGCATTGCTAATAATAATTCTATTGGCATTGCCAATTATTCGTATCCCCATCTCGGTATCGGCTAGAGGAGTGGTAAGACCACAGCAAGAGAGTACTTCGCTTATCTCTTTGGTTAACGGGCGAGTCACTGATTCAAATATTGATAGGAATAATCAGCTTGTACGAAAAGGAGATACATTGTTAGTTATCACGGCGGATGCGCTCCATAGTAAGCGTCAATATCAGCAACGACAACAACAAGACTTTACTGACCAGTTATATGATTTAAAGATATTGACGAGTGGTTTGAATGGAGACTTGAAGACAGGACAGTATCAGATGGAACTATCTGCATGGAATGAAAAGTTAAGTGAAATACAAGTGCAGCTAGTGTTAGCTGACAAAGAATTAAAACGTAACAGTCAATTGTATGAGATGGGCATTTTGCCACTGGCAGAGTACGACAAAAGCTTTCATCATCATGAGCAATTGGCCGTTCAGAAAAAAGTCGCCAGAGAGCAACAAATCGCTACTTGGCAAGCACAAATGCGAGATGTGGAACGGCAAATACGAACGATATCGAATGATGTGTATCAGCTTAATATTGAGTCGTCTAACAATATCATTACGGCACCTATAGACGGTAGAATAATAGACTTTTCAGGCGTCAAACCGGGTAACTTCATTGTGCAAGGTCAACAAGTTGCTATAATATCACCAGAAGAGGATCTGTTAGCAGAATGCATGGTTCCGCCCAATGCTATTGGATTTATACGTAACAATCAGGTTGTTCGCTTTCAGATGGATACCTATAACTATAATCAATGGGGTTTAGCATCGGGCAGAGTGATTGATGTTGACCAGCAAATTCGAGTCAATGAACAGACCGGTGAATCATTTTTTATAGTTCGTTGTAGTATTGACGACGATTTTTTAGCCTTGAAAAATGGTTATCAGGGTAAAATTACAAAGGGAAATACCTACACAGCCAGATTTCATTTAACAGATCGCACGCTTTGGCAATTGCTCTTTGATAAGGCTGATGACTGGTTTAACCCTAGTTTTTTATAAAAAGATATGCTAAGTTAATAAGGCTTGATAAAATGAGTGAATCAAAAATACGTGTAAAACAGCATGACATTAAAGATTGTGGAGCAGCCTGTTTAGCTTCCATTGGGGGGTACCACGGTTTGCATCTGCCTATTGCGAAAATAAGACAATATTGTCACACTGATACTCGGGGAACTAATTTACTTGGGCTTATACAAGGTTTATCAAAAATGGGCTTTAATTCGAAAGGTGTTCGGGGTAATGAAGAAGCCTTGCCCCAAATTCCTTTGCCAGCAATTGCACATATTATTGTTAAGAAACAGCTGCAACATTATGTAGTTATTTATAAAGTAGATAAGCAACATATTACTGTGATGGACCCAGGAATTGGCAAGCTGGAAAAATACAACTTTGAAGCTTTTAAAAAAATTTGGACTGGTGTGTTGGTTTTGTTAGAACCTAATGAATATTTCGAAAAGCGAAATGAACGGACCAACAACATGTTGCGCTTTTGGGAACTGATACAACCACATCGTTCTGTGGCTTTTCAAGCGCTAATAGGAGCTATGGTATACACGTTGCTCGGTTTGTCTTCAGCTATTTATATCGAAAAAATAACAGACTATGTGCTGATAGATGGTAATATTCGTCTGTTAAATCTACTTTCAGTAGGGATGATCGTTATACTGATTTTTCAGATTTTCCTTGGAGCCATGAAGAGCGTTTTAGTATTGCAAACAGGACAGAGAATTGATAAGCATCTAATCTTAGGTTATTACAAACACTTGTTTAGTCTTCCGCAGCGGTTTTTCGACACCATGAAAGTGGGAGAGATTATATCAAGGGTTAATGATGCGGTAAAAATAAGGACCTTTATAAATGACGTATCCATACAGATTGTGGTTAATGTCCTAATTGTTATCTTCTCCTTTACATTAATGTTCACCTATTATTGGAAACTTGCTCTAGTTGTTGCTATGATTATCCCGTTTTATCTCGGTGTATATTTAATAAGCAATCGTTTAAATAAAAAGGTAGAACGAAGGTTGATGGAAGAAGGTGCTGACTTGGAATCGCACTTGGTCGAGTCGCTAACAGCAGCGAAAACGATCAAACTCTTTGGTGTGGAATCCTTTGCAAATAATAAAACGGATCAGAGATTTAGTGTTTTGTTAAAAACTGTTTATCGATCGGTTATGAATGGCCTTCTGTCTAGTAATGCGTCGGAGTTTTTGTCGCGCATGTTTACCATTGTTCTTTTGTGGGTGGGGTCAAAATATGTTATTGATCGTTTAATAACGCCAGGTGAACTTCTATCTTTCTACGCACTAATCGGTTATTTTACAGGGCCAGTTTCTCAGTTGATTGGCATGAACAAAAGTGTGCAGAATGCACTGATTGCTTCAGATCGTTTATTTGAGATTATGGACTTAGAACGTGAGGAATTAACAGATAAAATTGATCTCAAAACGGAATTTATTGGTAATATTCACTTTGATCAGGTCTCATTTAGTTATGGTTCTCGGTCAAATATCTTTGTCAACTTTAGTTGTGTATTTGAGATTGGTAAAACAACGGCGGTTGTAGGTGAGAGTGGTTCTGGAAAAACAACATTGGTCGGCTTGATACAAAACCTATACCCTTTGAAAAGTGGTAAGATACTGATTGGCGAATACGACATTAGCTATGTATCTAATTATTCTTTACGTCATCTTATTTCGGTAGTGCCTCAACAAATTGAATTATTTTCTGGGAATGTAATTGATAATATTGCACTTGGTGAGGAGTTTCCAGATATGCAAAGAATAATCACGATAGCGAAGCAACTCGATATACTAAAATTTATAGATCAACTCCCTGACGGTTTTCAAACTTATCTAGGCGAAAATGGCACATTACTGTCCGGTGGACAGAAGCAGCGAATTGCGATCGCTCGTGCTTTTTATCGGAATCCGGAGATCTTAATTTTAGATGAAGCTACATCAGCGCTTGATTCTGAATCGGAGCTCGTCATTCAAAAGGCCTTCAATCTGCTAAAAGGAATGGGGAAAACGTTAATTATCATCGCACACCGACTGAGTAGTATAGCACACGCTGATAAGATTATAGTACTGAAGGAAGGACAAATCATTGAACAGGGTACACATCAGCAATTAGTGGATCACGAAAATTCCTACTATGGAAAACTTTGGAATAGACAAAGTCTGGTACTACGGTAATGTTAATCGATAAGATGAGTTATTTTAAGACAATTGGGGTTAATAGATACATATTATCTATCATCTTAATTGTCTCTTCCGTAAAAGTGTCCTGCTCGCAAGAGCGGTGGAGTTTGCAAAGATGTATTGACTCTGCACTAGTCAGAAATTATGAGATATCGAAACAAGAAAAAGAAATTCAAATTAGAAAGTACGATTATACTATAGCTAAGCGAGAACGTTTACCCGCAGTGCAAGGCTATAGCAATGTTTATACAAATTTTGGACGTTCTCAGGATATTTTTGGAACTATACAACGAAATGATAACCTGAATAGCAACATGGGCATTACGGCGGAAATCATGTTGTATAATTTTCATAGACTTCGTAATCAAGCTAGGCAGGCCTCGATTAATATAGATAAGGAGGTATTGGAAAAAGAAATTATGGATAGGGAACTGATCACGAGAGTAGTAGAAGCGTATCTTTCTGTTCTGATGCAAGTAGCTATAGTGGAAGCTAGGGATTCGGCAGTTATGTTTTCCAGGCATTTGTATGAACGTACTGAAAAAACTACGCAAATTGGAACGACCTCTAAGAGTGAATTGCATGAGGCTAAAGCAAATTTAACACGAGAGATGCAACAATTACAGAAGGTGATTATGGATCGTGAACTTGCTCGCTTAAAGTTAGCACAGTTAATACAGATGGAAAATTACAAAGATGTACTGTTTCTTCTGGATGAATTGGATTTAAAAATGGAGCAAGAAATCTTGCCTTTGGAAGACCTCGTGTTACAGTCCTATCAAAAGCAGCCAACGGCACGAAGATATGCTTTGTCTTTGCTAGATTTGAAGCTGCAGGAGCAAATCACAAAATCACAGCTATATCCGACCATTTCAGGTTCGACTACAGTAGCTACGACCTATTTCAACGCATTTCGGCAATCTTTTACGGATCCTTTTCTTACGCAAAGCCGAAATAATTTCGCTCAACAAGTGGTATTGAATCTTAGTATACCAATTTTTGATCGGGGCAGGTCGCGAAACCAATTACCACAGTTAAATGTCAAAGAAAGCCAATTGCGTATTGATAATGATTTGGAGCTTCTTTGGATACGCCAGCAAACGGAGGAAATATACTTGAATTATAATGTCAACAATCAGAATATGAACTATGCAGAGGAGGCAAGAGATGATACGCGTAAAGCGCTAGACTTTGCAGAAGCTAGTTTTAAAACTGGTCAGATCAGTATATATGAACTAAATACAAGTAGACAAAATTTTATTGAGGCGGAGAGTGAATTACTGAAAGCGAGATACAGCACGCTTTTTAGCTACAAGATGTTGCTGTATCAGATTAACGATACGTATATGGTATTTTAAAGTTGATTAATTTTTTAAATAAAACAGTGATTTATGCATTTGTTTAGATATATCGATCGTATTAATTTAATGAATAAATTGATACAAGAACAACGTACAGGTAAGCCCGCAGAACTAGCATGTAGATTAGGGATTTCTGTTTCCCGTTTATTTGTGATCCTGGATCAGCTCAAAGATCAGGGAGCTCCAATACGTTATTGTAGAGAACGGCATACTTATTATTACGAAGGTTTTTTCTCGGTCTCAATTACTGTGGAATTTGAGAAATTGGAAAGATCCGCATTTCGAGAAATAACAGGTGGTTGTGCCTTTTTTCGAAATAATTTTGCCACTACTTTTTTTGTGTAGTGAGTGCGGCTAATTTAGTATTGTTGATCAACACAGCGGAATCCGAAAAGCTGGAAGAGAGTAGGAAGTAATTTTTAGTAATTTTATATGAATCATTTGGAAATCAATAATATTGAAGACTTAAGTTTTGCCGAAATGAGTGATGTAACAGGAGGAAATTTTTGGAAATATGCTTTCGAATTTGCTGCAATTTATGATGCCGTTATGGATTTTGGATCTGGTTTTAAACAAGGATTTGCCGATGCAACGCGATAATAAGTATATAAATTTTATATAACATGGAAGATATTAGTAAACTAAATTTAGAAATACTATCAGAATCTGAAATTTTGGATATTGATGGTGGAGGAATTTTTGAAGACATTGGGTATGCTATAGGATATGCTTTTGGCACTTTTTGGGATGCCCAGGGTAGTGGTATGAATGGTAATATCGGTGGCCCCTCAGCTCGTTATTAATCATGTTTTGTTATTAGTATATGGCATTTTGCCATATACTAATAATCTTATTCAAATATTTGACGGATTTGTCAATAAAGAAAATAATTAATAAAAAACACGATTTAAAAAAGTTGTTCCTGTTATTTGCAAGTATCAAGCTTCTAATGACAGGTTTTTTGTCTTTTCTAGTATCGATGTTTGATGAGAGCTTGTTGCGAAATCCAATTGAAGACAATGCTAAATGTGTCATTTTTTTTATTACCCTTCTTATAGCCCCTTTCTTTGAAACATTTATTTTTCAATATCTAGTTTTTTATTTCGGAAGAATGTTTAGGCAGAAAAAAATCACAACTATTCTTTTATCCACTCTATTTTTCGCTCTAGCACATCAATATAATTTGATCTATTTTTTTGTTACAGTTGTTGCAGGAGCGTATTATGCTTGCACTTTCTTCTATATCGAAAAGAAGTCAAGTAACTTTACATCATTTTTGTTTGTATCGCTTCTTCACGCTTTAAATAATTTTATTGCTTTTATAATAAATATTACATCATGAGAATGATAATTCTTATGATGTAATATTTGAGCAATTAAGGGAGACCGTCCCTGCCAAATTTTCAGGTCGTTACCGTTATTCTCCTAGTTTTTTGATACATTTTTAGTGTTGTTGATCAACACAGCGGAATCCGAAAAGCTGGAAAAGAGTAGGTAGAAATTATTAAAATTTGATAAGATGAATAATTTAGATGTAACAAAATTTGGTGTTCAGGAGTTGGACTCAAATGAGATGAACAGCATCGATGGCGGTTACATAGGCTTAATTGCCTTAGGTCTTAGCCTAGTAGGAGGAGCTTATTTAGCAGGCGAGGCTGCAGGTAAAGCGTAATATTATTTAACTAATTAAACAAATTTTGCATGGAAAATATTCATGAATTATCGATGGAAGAATACTCCGAAACTAACGGAGGCGGATTAATAGTTATTGCATTTGCGCTTGGTTTCTATATCGGTTACAAAGAAACTGAATTTGCAAATAAATAATATTTTGGGCAACATTTTGATTTTTAATATTGAAATGTTGCTTATTTTTAATTATGGAGAGTTTTTATATTTATAGTATGGGGAAAAATGGGTCTGAAAATAAATTGATTATTGTAATTGCAATAGCTCTTATTATAACGATATTCTTTTATATCATTGGAAAATCATTAGGGTCTATATATTACAACATCTCTCAAAATATCGTTTCACAGTGATAACATAATAACTTAAATATTTATAAGTCGAAAACCATTCAGGCGATTAGATGCCCCAAGCTTGCTCAGGCCGCAGGTAAACGGCATCTTTGCGGATGCGATTAAGATCTAGCTGAAACCGCGATGTAGCAGATATAAATCGATTGAAAGGTAATTCTGCTAATGTGCCTGTCTGCGGATCTTCTTCGCGCAATCGCGTATCATCGTCTGCTACTAGATAGGGTAGCAGCGCATCATCTATCTGATGCCCATCGTGTATGGCAAAAGCCCAGAATGGGCTGTTTGTTTTTTCGATCAGGTGTATGTATTCCATCCGTATATATTTTTAGTAAGCAGCATCCGATGCTAACTTGCTTTATTAACTCTTAAAGCCGTAAAAAGTTTTTTTTTGGGTGGTGGATTGATGGTTTGTATTTGTGACAAATATCCGGCTCTTTTTTACTGGTCTTTGCCTCGGAAAGTTGTTTTGTAAATATTTTTACTTTAAAAGATATTTTATTTATATTTATTGCGGTAAGGATCAGATTATTATGATGACATGATGATTAGACTTTTTAGCATATTGCTGACTTATATTCTTTTTCTCGGAGATAACTCATATGCTCAAATCCAATTTATCGATAGCTTAAGTGGTCAGCCTATTGCAGCAATGAATGTCTTTAATCTAGACGGAATGCTTATTGGAACAACTACTGTCAATGGACATGTTGGATTATTAACTACTAATTCTTTCGAGAAGAATTTTAGCAATTATGTCGTTACTGATCACATTGCCTATAAACCTGTTCGCATTTTTGTAGACGACTTTGAGAATACGCAAGTGTACAAAGTGATTCCGATGACGAAAAATATATCGGAAGTGGTGATTCAAAGACCTTCTTTATCCAAAGATGATGTCATTAAACTTAGCTGCTATTATAGGAGTTTTGATAACTATGATCAGAATAATCGATACTATTTTGATGGAATCATTGATTGTTATATCCCTCTTTCGGGCACCGCTCCCAAATACGAACTGATAGATTACCGTATTTTCTTGAATGATAGTGTTCATCATGATTTCAAAAAGGTGACGGGTAATTTTTTGTCATTCAGTTTTTTGCCAGAAATATCGATAGAAAATTTGGGGACAAGATTAAGTAAACTAGATGTCGATGACGGGGCATCATATCGATACATCAGGAAAGAAGATGCAATAGTTGGGCATCTTAAAGAACAAACAGATAACATTGAACTGTACTTGGATAAGGTAAAACCTGATTCGGTATTACGTAGTAAACTTTTTGGTTTTGAACTTCAAATATTCGAAGAAAAGGTATATGAAGTCTATGGGATAAAGCAACAGCTCGAGGCAATAAATGTATACGATTTAGAACGAATCAGTGAGACACTTATTAGCAAAATAAAACGTGGTAAAATGGAATTAATGCCCTATGAGGTGAGTACTCAATTGTATGTGCTCAACCGGAAGATGATAACCCAAAAGGAATATAAAACATTCCAGAAGAAGTTATTTAAAAATATACGAAGACTACCAGAGACGAGCGATTTTAAAAATAAATATTGGGAAAATTTTGCAATGCAAGGTATCCCAGAAGTCCCTCAACAGCTGCAATTGGACAGCAAAATGGAACTATTATTTCAATAAAAGATCATGTTTATCTTTAATAGGATTCGGCCTCGATAAATGTTAGATGCCATATAAACATGAGGTTTTTGAGAAACCTTTTAGAGAGACATTGGCCATGTCCACATCACGACCAATGTCTCAAGTAAGCAGTTTTCAACCTGCTTACTTTGAAAAATACACACCGACTGACCAATTAAGTGCGGTGCGCATCTTTACTATTTTTTAATGAGCTACCTTACTCCACAAATCAGGATGATCCGTTTGTATGAGCTTTACATATGGGTAGGATTTCAAAAACGACTTATAAATTGAAGTTCCTTCTAACTCTGCTAGATCATCGATTTCGCCTAAGGTATTTTGCCACAAAAAGACGCCTTGATCTTTTAGCGAATTCAAGTAAGCAACATCCATGAACGTATCGTCGATATGAATAATAGATGTTAACCCACTTTCTACAATTTGTGATACATCGGCGATAGTGCGCGCACGTGGGAACGGCGTAATTTTAGGATCAAGCTGATTTAGGGAAGACATATCGGTATGATCGTAGAGAAAAAATAGAACTTGCTCTTCCATACCTTGCTGCTGAATATCTGCCACAGCGGTACGGATGTATTCTTTACGTTCTTCTTTGAAATCAATGTCTACGATAATCTTGTTTTTACTCGCTTTCAAAGCTTCTGATAGCGTCGGAATACGAATCGAAGTCGGTGCTCCATGTGGGGATTCTCGTAAACGCAAGGTTTGAATTTCCGCATAGGTGTAGTTGTACACTTCTCCAGTTCCCGTCGTGGTGCGATCAAGGGTTTTGTCGTGCATCAAGATCAATACGCCGTCCTTAGTACTGCGTACATCGAGCTCTACGACGGTAACGCCGAGTTTGATCGCTGCTTTGATAGAAGCAATAGAATTCTCCGGATGCTGTTGATGTGCACCCCGATGGGCAACGATATGCAGATCTTTTGCCGCAAGCTTCTTTGCGATAAATTTGGATTGTGCGAAGGCCGAAAAATGTGTCGTACAACTAAGCGTGAAAAGTAACAATATATATGTAAAGAAGTTCATCGCTTTTATTTCTTAGGAAGTTCGAAGGAGTCGAATAATTCGCCTGTTAATTTATAACTAGAAAAATGTATTTTATCATTCGTAATACGAATAACTTGATACAGTTGTGTGTTAGAAGTATATTTCTCCATCCAGCGTTCTGAATCGGAATCGTACATTTTTGGACCGGCTACAGAAAGCAGATAAACTGGACGTTGGCTGCCAACAGCGCCGCGTGCATAGGTATGGTCGTGGCCTTGTAATACAAGATCAACGCCATATTTGTCAAAAATCGGCTTGAACTGTTCCATCAGAATGGTGTTTTCTCTGTTTTTGGCGGTAGAATATACGGGATGGTGCATCACGACGATGTTCCATGTCTTTTTAGAAGATGCCAAGGTTTTCTCTAACCAATCTCTTTGTGTGATAGCGGCCAATGAATCGAGCATGATGAGTTGGGAGTTGAGCGAAATCACCCGTAGATCCTGATAATCTAAGTAATAAACGGCATCTTGAAAACCTTCTGGGCCATTCTTCGGCATGGGGAATTGTACTTTCCAATGCGGATCTAACACTAGATTTCGCAAAGAATCTCTTCTGTATTCGTGATTTCCGGGTGTGGGTACGGCCGGAATCATTTGGTGGATAAAGCCTGCGCCTTCATACCATTCGCCCCATTCGCTGTCGGTATTGGTGCGATTGATGAGATCGCCTGCATGTACGATAAAACGTGCATTGGGCTCTTGTTGAAATGCTTTGCGAATGGAACGCGACCAACGGGAACGAAGGTCATTCTGCGCGTCGCCTAGGTAGATGAAGGAGAAGTCACCTTTTTGATCGGCCGTGCGAAATTGATTCCACGAACTCCAGTTTTCACCATCTCCTACACGGTAGGCATAGATCGTACCTGGTTTTAGATCGGTGAATGTGACCTGACGGTAAACGTCTGATGCACCGGTTTCGCGTTTCAAAAGATCTTGCGTGCCGGTCACTGTTAGCGCAGCTGTTTCTAATTCTGGATTACTTTGCTCTTCTACGATCTGACCAATGATTTTATCCGAAGGATTAAAACTACGCCAAGATACCGTTTGTGTGGTCGATGGATCAGCAGACCAAGTCAGCATGATGCGATCGGGAAGTTGGCTTTGAGGGGATGTCTGCGCTTGACTGGTCAATAGGCAACCAGATAAGCTTAGGCTGAGCAGTATGTTTTTAATTTTCATAGGAATCTATTATATATTAAGGAACTAGATTTAGTAAGTGAATAAAGCGATCGAGTGCAGTCCTGTTTAAGACTGCTCTCGATCGCTTCCTTATCAATGTTTACACGCTCGGGATTACCAAGGCTTATTGGTGCCTTGTAGCAACCAAGGTTTTGACCAAGCGCTGTTTTCGTTATCCGCTTGAGAATACGTTGTTTTCTCGATACGCGTTAGTGCTTCTTCAGCATTTTTCTGGTTTACACTCATTTCGTTGGGCATGTAAGGAATACGTACCGGCAGTTGCGTACGAATGGCTGATGGTCCAGCTTTTAGCGCAGGCAATCCGGTTCTACGGTAATCAAACCAAGATTGTGCTGCGGTAGTCCAGCTCGCGATCCATTTTTGCTCCAATATCTGTGCTTGGGTATTTTGAAAAGCAACACCATTCTGCTGTATGTATGTAGCATAGGCGTTGGCGCTACCCCAGCTTTCTAAGGAATGCAGGATACCCCGTTCGTAATACGTTTTGGCCGATGCTGGCAAATTCCAACCTTTCCAAGCAGCTTCTGCTAATATAAAATCCACTTCGGCAGCAGAAAGTAAACGCGCTTTGAGCAAATCGCCTTTAGCCTCTCTGTAGATATCGTTAATATAGGATACATGCGGATTCATCGACGTCTGCCCAGGCGTAGGATTAAGATTGTACGCTGATGGATTCTTCGAACCACTCGGTGGTAAGCCTACATATTCTGGATCTGTATCGATCGCTATTCCCTGCACCATATCTGGAGAAAGTATGCGCACACCATTCACAATTTTACTGGTTTTAGGTGGTTCGGTGGCACTTACTTGCAGTGGGATTTCGACTTTCTTCGCCCAAATGGCTAATCGTGGATCGTTGATCGCTTGCAAGCGATTGACCAAAGTTGAAGCCATTTTCACCCGTCTGTAGCTACTTCCGCTGGCGTCATATACGGTATTGGATGGCCAAGAGTCTGCCGCATTATTACCAGCAAAGCTCATCAACACTTCCTCTTCCACAGAAGAGATGATCGGGAATTTATTTGGATCGGCCATGATCTGCTCAATGCCTTGACGCGCAAAGGCCGTTTCTTTTTCGGATAAGCGCATGTAATACCGCAATGCTAATGCATTCGCGAAGCGGCGCCATTTAGAAGCTTGCCCATTGAAAAATACATCTGCCGCTGGCAAGATGGACGTGTAAGCGCCATCTGGTTTAGACAATAGCTCATTGGCTTGTGCCAACTCTTCAATTATTCCTTTGTAGATAACTTCTTGACTATCAAATTTGGGGAAATTGTATTTCACATCGCCCAGTTCTGCTTTGACCGCATCGGTATAGGGCGCATCGCCCCACAAGTCGGTAATCAAGCCAAACAGGTAAGCGCGTACGACCAAAGAAACGCCATGATGAAACTCCAAACCTTGCTCTTCGGCATGCCGGCGCAAGAGCTCATTGTCGCGCAGATAACCATAGTACGGATCCCAGCTTAAGATTCCGCCTGTCCATTCGTAATCGTTGTGCGAATCGAACCACGCATCGTATTGCGTATGCTGTACGACACCGCCAAGGTTCACGAAGCTTAACTCATTGTATTTACTCCCCATTCCGGTTAGGATAGTCGTGAGTAATAAGTTAGGGTTGGCATTTTCTTCACTTACGCCGTTAGGATTGATATTGAGCTCTGTCAAATCTTTACAGCCCGATAGTCCCAGGCCGACTAAGAAGATTAGCGCTACTTTTGTTATTTTATTGAAATGATTCATGTTTGGTACGATGTCAGATTAAAATGTCACATTTACTTTGAAACCTATAGGTAGGGACCAAGGCGCTACATTGTAGCGTTCTATTCCTTGCTTGAATTGGATACCACCATGCGAGCTGGTTTCCGGTTGGAAAGCCAATTCTGGATCGACACCCACTTTCGCTTTGGTCCACAAGATCAAGTTGCGCGTATATAAACTAACGCTACCACCGCTGATACCTAAATCTTGCAACCATTTGCTGGTCAGGTCATAACTGATGCCTAGTTCACGTAATTTGATAAAAGATGCATCGAACGTGGCTGCATTCATGAAATCCCATGGATAATTGTCGGAGTAGGAGATGTATTGTGTGCCTTCCCCGCCCAAGTTTTCCGTGTATCCAATAATATTATTATTGGCATCATATTGCGCGATAACGCCAGGATTGAACACGCCGTAGTTGCCGACCACGCCGCCGGAGTTGATCGGATAGCCACCATATTGTTCACCCGGCCCACCCACGATCGGATAGCGATTGCCTTGTACACGTACCAAATCATTCGCTACCAAATAATCGCGTAAAGCTTCGCCAGTCAATCCATTAGGATTAATCAACTGATCCAAGAAACGTTGTGTGGTAAGATTGGATTCGAAGTAACGATAGGTCTGCGACATGAATTTCCCTCCGAAGCGCATATCGGCAGCGATGTTCATGCTCCATTTTTTATAGCGTAGGGATGATTGTATTCCCATGCTGAAATCAGGATTAAAATTGCCGATCTTATTTTTGGTATTGTTGATCCGTATTGCTTGCCATGAACCATTTCTATCTAAAATAGGATAACCATGGTACGGAGATGAAGGATCATTGACGGTGACGAGCTCCGAATCATATAAGTCGCCGATCTCGTCGCCAACGTAGGTGCGTGCTCCGCCTCGGCCTTCTGTCCACAATGTGTAGAAGTTCACTCCTTCCGACAGCTCTTCGATACGAGTACGGTTGCGGTGCCAGTTGGCACCGATATCCCAAGTCCAGTTTTCGTTGGCAATTGGGCGACCAGAAACCGCTAATTCGATACCTCTACTGCTCAATAATCCAGCATTGATATTCTTCGCATTGAATCCGCTGGATCCCGGTAGCGTCGTCGGGATAATTTGGTTTTTGTTGTCTAATTTATAATATGTTCCTTCCAGCTTCAATCGGTTATTCCAAAAACCGATGTCGGCTCCAATTTCATACGAAGTGGCTATTTCTGGTTTGAGATCTGGCACCAATAAGGAGCCCGAACGGGTCAATCGCAGCAATTCGCCCCAACTTCCCGGATTACCCAACACGTTGGTTAAATTATACGGATACGTATCGTTACCTACACGAGCCAAGCCACCGCGAAGTTTAAACAGACCGATTGGTTTCGGTAAAGAAAAGATACGATCAGCCAACAAGCTTAATGATGCGGATGGATAAAAATAAGAGCGGTTGTTGACCGGTAAGGTACTCGACCAATCATTACGACCAGTAACATCTAGATAGACCATATCACGATAACCCATGTTGATCAATCCGTACACCGAGTTTACCGCTCTTTCCGACATCGAACTGCTAAAGTTTAGATCCAACGGACTGATATTGGAAAGACTATACAAGCCCGGAGTAGTAAGTCCAGATCCCGGTTTGGAGGAGTTGCTCACGGCTGTTCCTTTGTTATAACGGAGATTTCCGCCCAATGAACCGGATACATGAAAGTCACCAATTTCCTCCTTGTAAGTGGTCAAGAAGTCGATGTTCTGCTCCATATTCATCAAGTTCACGACGCCATAAGCTCCGCGCGGTTCGTTGGTATAGCTGTATGGGATTTTGGTTTCCCTGTTTTCCCAATAGATATCTACTGCATAGCGTACCATCGCGCTCCAATTGTCTTTGATATTCCAATCCAAACGCAAGTTTCCAAAAACACGGTCGCGCACAAATGCATTGTTCACGCCATAAGCAAGGAAGTATGGATTGTTTTTATTTCCGGGAGATTGGGATAGTTGCTGAATGCCTTCCTGACCGGGAACCCAATAATTCTCCAAATCCAAGATGTTTATATGCGAAGATACTTCGTACGCAGCTTGCATGGGGTTGGTGCCTCGATTACCTGCCGGTCGATTGTTCGAATTATTGCGACTGGCGTCGAATGACAGACCTAACGAAAGGTTTTTCCGCAAATGCATCGTCGAATTCAAGTTCAGGCTATTGCGAAATAAATCGGAGTTGGGTATGGTTCCTTTATTCACCATGTTAGAATACGAGAATCGGTAATCTACTCGCTCACTACGATTCGCTATAGAGATTCCATTGGTACTGGTAATGCCCGTTTGCACGAAGTTCTTGATATTGTTCGGGTACGATTTTAGCTCTGTGGGAATCAGGTTTCCATTCGCATCTCTCGGGCTATTCCATTGAATAGCGTGGTAGCCTTTATCCAATGCTGGCCCCACCATATAGCTAGATCCTTCCTCAATTATAAGATCACCGGTCACATCACTCGGTGTTAGTGGGGTAGTACCGCTAGCAAATTTATTGTGCAGATTGATAAACTTATACGGGATGTCGAATACCGTATTGCTCGTGACAGAAATAGTCATCTTCTGAGCATTTTTACCACTTTTTGTCGTAATCAAAACGACACCATTTCCGGCGCGTGATCCATACAATGCTGCCGCACTTGGACCTTTCAGAATAGAGATGTTTTCGATATCGTCTGAATTGATGTTGGAGATAGCATTGCCATAATCTACTTTGTTGTCGTCGCCAATCTGACCAATATTATTCACACTATTCATCAACGGAACACCGTCTACCACAAACAAAGGTTGATTGTCGGTGCTTAGTGATGAAGCGCCACGGATCACCATATTGACAGAAGAACCAGCAGGGCCAGTAGAACTGATGGATACGCCGGGAACTTTGCCAGCCATACCGATCATAAAATTGTCGTTGTTTACACGGTTCAAATCTTCTCCTTTGATACTACCGACTGCATAGCCCAGTGAACGATCTTGCCGTTTGATACCTAACGCAGTCACCACTACTTCACCGATTTCATTGCTACCTTCTTGTATGGTGATTTGGCGGATATTGGTGTTTTGCGCATCCAGCCTTAGGTTTTGTACTTCCTTGCTGCTATACGCCACATGCGTGATCTGGATAGTATAATTGCCTTCTGGAAGTCGTACTTCTGCCCGCCCATTCGCATCGGTAAGTATCGTTTGTCCGATAGATAATATCTTTATCGTAGCGCCTGCCACAGCTTGCTGACTGTCGTTGCTGACTTGCAGTCGCAACGGAAAATTAGCTTGCTTACCTTTCTTAGTTACTAATACCACACCACCTGCGACTTTTTTGTATCCGATATTCGTATCGGAGAGGATATAATCCAATACGTCATCAAATGTGACATTTTGGAACTTCTTCTCTTTGATCTGGATCTTGTCCAGTCTCAATGCCGGTAGATCATAGCCTATGGCCAGTCCCGTCTGTTGTGACAATTGTACTAGGGCTTGTGCGGCAGTGCTGTACTTGAGCTGGATGGTGATATTGCCGTTTAATTCCTGATTTACGCGTGCGCTTGCCGAAGCGTCAGGCAATTCTGCAAAAAACACAGCTGTGCAGAAAAGAGCCTTCGTCGCTAGTTTGGTAAGCTTTCCTATATTATACATATATTTGTGAAAATGTTTTTAAACATGATTGATTAAGGTGCTCACTGATAGATTTTGCGGTTTGACAGTTGAGCACTTTTTCTTTGAAAAGCCCCCCAGCTTTTCAAAGTGATTCATCTCTTATCGGTAAAGTATTATTTCATCATTTTTCCTCCTGTAATTTATTTGGTGTATGGTGCAGATCATGGTGAGTAGGTCATCGACCGATCGTACCTGTGGCATCAAGATCGAGTACCTAAATGTTTCGGTATTCAAGCTATCGCTGCGCAATGTCAAACCATATCTGCTGTGCATGACTTCTTGCAATTCGCCAAAAGTCGTGTTGTGTAGAAATATTCCATTTCTAGTCCATAAATCGGCATTTGTGGGATCGCTATTGAATAGCTGAAAGCCATTTTGTGCGTCGTAGCGTAGGCTTTTTCCTTTGGTGAGGAGCTGCTGCTCCTGGCTTTGTCGATCTTTGACCAGCACTTTTCCGGTCTTCACATCAATGGTAACCCGCTTCCGTTGTGTCGAGTGCTTCACATTGAAGGATGTGCCTAAAACCTGTATGGATAAGTTCCCTGTTTCTATCGCAAAAGGATGTAAGGTATCTCGCTGCACATCAAAGAAAGCTTCGCCCTGATCCAGGTAAATTTTGCGCTCCGCGGAATAGCTTTTTTTATCAAAACGTATTTTGGAGTTGCCACTTAGCCAGATCGAAGAATGATCGGGTAGTATGTATTCTTGCATTTCTCCAGCCGGTGTAGATACCTCTTCGAAATTGTTGGTCAAGTGACTAGTTAGCGCAGTTATAGACAAAGAATTGCGGTCTAAAAACAAAAAGCTAATGGTACAAATCAGTACGATGGATGCGGCGATAGATATGAAAACCGGACGTCTGATCAAAGGTGTTGGCTTTATCAGCGGTGTGCCATATGGCATGCGAGCAAGAAGATCTGCTTTTATCTGTTCTTTGTGATGTGTATCTCTGAAGGGTGCAATATTGTCATTGCTTATCGAGTCGAACCAACCATCAACATGTTGCTCTTCCTCTTCGGATAATTTTCCGTCGAGGTAATTTTTCAGTATACGCTTAAATCGTTCTAAATTCACCTGTGCTATTTTATACTGCTATTACAGGCGATACGACCGAAAGTACTTTAATAAAACATTTTGTTTACGTTAAGTAATTATGAAGAAGGAAAGAGTTGGTAAGAAAGAAGAGAATGACGTCGTGATCTGCAAAACGCTTAGTGATATCTTTCTCCAAAATTCTTTTTGCGTCGGAAAGGTAGTTTTTGACCGTTTGTTCGGCAATATTCAAGGTTTGCGCGATCTGACTGATGGAGCAATCGTCTAGGCGCATGAGGTACACTGCTTGTACAAGTTTGGGTAACTTAGCTACAGCGCTGTCCACGATTTCTTCCAGTTGCATATAGTGTTGCATCGTACTTCCACCAGAGCGTGTGAAGGTGTCCATACGTTGTATAGCTTGATCCAATACCTGTTTACGAACCTTCTCTAATGCGTAATAATTGAGGATTTTGTTTTTTAACGCTTTGAAAAGATAAGGGCCTAATGTCGGATAGTCTGTGCTGATTAGCGTGCGCCGCTCCCAGAGATGAATAAACAATTCTTGGACAATATCTTTTGCCGTGTCTTCATCTTGTAGGTGCCGATACGCAATAGTATACAGCTGCTCCCAATAGCTGTCGAAAAAATAAGTAAAAGCCATAGGATCACCATCTCTGAAACGAGTGATATAGGTAGATTCTTCCATAGGTGTGGTCTGGCTCACAGCACAAAGATAATGTTCCAACATTATCAAATTATTAGCATTTTGGCTGATTTGCGGTTTGGATTGCGAGTGGGTAAGTCACGCAGGGACAAAATGTTGTTTGTCCGTTTCCGAATGCAGCTTAGATTATTTCACGTAATTTTGGCGTTATGCTGCCTGCTCCGGAAAACCGACGTAAGATTGTTCATATCGATATGGATGCATTCTATGCTTCCATAGAGCAACGTGATTTTCCTGAGTTGCGCGGTAAAGCATTGGCTGTAGGTGGTTCGCCAGATGGACGTGGTGTGGTAGCAACAGCGAGTTACGAAGCGCGTAAATTTGGCGTGCGATCAGCGATGTCGTCCCGTCAGGCATTGCAATTATGCCCTCACTTGTTGTTTACCAAACCGCGCTTCGAGGTGTACAAGCAAGTTTCGGATCATATTCGAGCCATTTTTAGGCGCTATACTGATCTCATCGAACCTTTATCACTAGATGAGGCCTATCTAGATGTGACAGAAGATAAGGCGGGTATTGGCTCTGCCATTGATATCGCCAAAGCCATAAAAGAAGCGATCAAGCGCGAGCTTAACTTAACCGCTTCGGCTGGTGTTTCCGTGAATAAGTTCATTGCTAAAATAGCCTCCGACTTTCAGAAACCCGACGGCCTCACCTTTATTGGTCCTTCTAAAGTGATTCCATTTTTAGAGGCGCTGCCGATTGATAAGTTTTTTGGGGTGGGGAAGGTGACAGCGCAAAAGATGAAAGGTATGGGCATACATAATGGTGCAGATCTGAAAAGTTTTTCGGAATTCGACCTTAATCGGCATTTTGGAAAATCGGGCACCTTTTTTTATCACATGGTACGCGGCAATGATACGCGACCAGTGCGGCCAAATCGTATTTCAAAATCCATTGGTATTGAAGATACATTCTCGGCGGATATCTCTGACAAAGACGAAATGATGCAGGAACTCAAAACGCTCTGCGAAAAATTGGAAAAGCGATTAGAGGCTAAAGATAAAATAGGTAAAACGGTAACAGTGAAAATTAAATTTTCTGACTTTACGCAGATTACGCGTAGCAAAACACAGTTGTATGAAATCGAGGGAGCGACTGCCATGTATGAGCTTGTGCAGGAGCTGATGGATAAGGTCGATGTGGAAGGATTGAAAGTTCGACTACTGGGCGTCACTATGTCCAACTTTGCCGAACCTGAATCAATTCCCAAAGAGGGACGCCAATTGCGATTGTTTTAGTATCATCCGTAAAAAAAATAGAGACTAGATAATCGATTACCTAGTCTCTACAATAATGCAAAAAGAAGAAAGGTTATTAGAGAGCCAGTCTGCTTATGCAGATCGGCTCTCTAAAATTAGTTTGCAGGACAAGGAATTACTCTTACTCCGTAACCTCTACCGTGCATGACGGTGATGTTGATCACGGATTGCGTGATGACCACCTTGTTCTGACCCGTTGTATTCCAATTAATCTTATTAAACTTCGTGTCGTCGCTAAATACGATAGGATATAGTGCTCTGTCTGTATTATTTTTTCTTCCGAAAAGGGATACTTCACCTTTAGCGCTGATGACCAATTTCACAGATGGATAATCTTTGTTTCCAATAATATTCCAAATTTCAAATACATTGCCTTGACCCCAAATGCCTCCATCCGCAAACTTAACGTTCCGCTTAGGTAAGTTAGACGCCGTAGTGTACTCGAATTGAATTTCTTTGGTTGCTAACTTTTGTCCGTTAATCTCCATATTGAACGAATTGTCCAATTCATAGATGTCAAACGTATAGCCGTAGTTTGCGCCGCTAGCGTATAACGTGTTTGTCTTTACCGTGCCATTTTGACTACGCCATTCAAACGTATCATCTCCGGTAGGCTCCGTACATGGGTTTTTGATCTGCAAGACTAGGTCATATTTTTGGTAAGGAGAGATTAAGAAATCTTCCAAGACCAAATTGTTGCGCACAGTAGATACTTGTTTGCCATTGATGGTGGCATTAATCAGTAAATTGCCAATCACTACGTCAGTTGTAGTTACTTGTGGTGAGATTAATAGGGTTGGACTTGCTGTTACACTACGCAAGCCACCGCCCAAATTGGGGTAGTTGATGGCTACCGAAGCGGTATCAGTAGTATAAGAAAGTGTGCCATTGCTTAGTTTTACGGTGCCATTTTTACGTGGCGTAGCGGCTCTGTTCCCGCGTCCGGTGAACCGTACATTCGTTAACGAAACGATATCGCCACGGCTATCATCAGTGAGGCGTGTCGTCATCGTAATCTGGCTGAACTGATGTTTTAGAATGATTCCTAAATAGTTGTCGCCTTCAGAAATTTTCAATGTGCTTCTGAAGTACATCAAATCTTCACTAGACGTAAAACTCGCGGTAGATAGCTTGGTGCCGTTGGACACTTCTGGTAACTCGGCTGAACTATTTACTGAGTAGGCGATAAATGTGTAGGTAGAGCCGATGCGTAGTTTGTCGAAACCAATCGGTGCTTTGCCCACTTCATAATCCATTTTGCCTACATAATTATCGCCTAAATACGCTAAAACACGGTATTTTACGCCAGTAGCCAGCGGCGTTCTAACGGTAGTTGCCGCTCTATTCTGAGTAGCAGCAGCTTTGCGATCATTGCCATTAGCCTCTGAGGCCGACGCGTTTGCTCGAGGTGTTAGGGTAGCCACCAATTGAAAATTGTTCTCTAAGCTAATTACCTTTGTCTGTTCTTCCTCTACGTCGCCACCCGCATGGGTTGCTGCGCGGGAATTATTCACCTCTTCTGCTTCCATTTCAGATCCTAATAGCTCTATGGTGACATTCGCGTCGCCACTCACTGCCGAGCTAGATTCTTTGCTACATGCGCTGATTGTCAGTAACGTGAAAAGTGCTATCGCACCTGCCAAAAGATTTCTGCTATTCATAAATGTTAAATGCTTTCTCATTACCACTGTGAATCTCCTAAGTCAATGGTTCTGTAGTCGGTATCCAATTCCTCCCATTCCTGACCGATTGCACCATTTTGGTTGGTGGGCAATACGGAGGACTTCACAATATCATCTTCCATCTGTACCAATACTACCTCAATTACGGGGCTTACATACTTTGATTTCATTATTGTTTTTTTAAGGTTGATGTTTGTACAGCTCAGAGATTCAGCAGTCTTTTTGCTGCACGGTAAAAATGTTTTTCATAGGCAGTTAAACGAATTAGCTGCCACTTATGCGAAATGTAGCATCTACATTCCAAGTGTTGATGTGGTTCTAAATTTAAAACCGCTGGCAAAACTATTACAATTCGACAGTTTCGTTCCAGCTTCTGCTACATTTAAAATTTTTTGTAGCTAATTATCTACGAATCAAGTTACGGGAATTTTGTTTTTGTTAATTTTTGTGTCCTAACAATGTGTTTTTGAGGTGTTTTTTAGGTGATGTTTGTAAATCTTTCTTAATTGTGATGTGTTAGGGTGTGTGAGGTAATCATTAAATGGATTTTGGGTTTATTTTAGGTTCAATAGTGTTTGTTTACCTTATAATTTATCTTAAGGGCGAGATAATTTATTTTTTTATTACTTTTACGGGTGTAAATATTTTAAAATCATCCTATTTATTGTTTTTTCGCGGGATTGATTATTTTCTTCTATTTCCTTATGATTTTGAAGGTATGATTGGGTGCAGTAGCCATGATTTTAGTCTATTTTGAAACTAGCAAATAATGACATTATCAAGGAATTCCTGACGAACTTTTCACGTGTCGAGGAGTAGTTTAGAGGTTATTTTTTTAAGAGTTTTCAGATTTTTTGTACTTGTTGGAGTAGAATCACTTCTCGACGTATCGTACTATGTGTTTTGTAACAGATAGTTTTATTACCAATATACTGCTGTCGCAAAAAAAAAGCTATTTGTTGATCAGGTATCTTACAACATTTTGTTTTGATACGCTACGTATTATTACCATGATATTGCTAAAGTTAGTTCTCTTCCGTTTAGGTTTCATTAACATGTACTTAATAGGGGTTTTATATCTTTGTGGATATACTTTCTGACAAGCTATTTATGAAAAAAATATTCTTGCTGTACCTATCCATAGCAGCTCATACCGTATTTGCCCAAGTAGATCAGGTCAATGTTTTTCTAGGATCATCTGGTGATCATGGTCAATTATCTCCAGCGGCATCTTCCGCATTTCACCAACTCAGTATTGTGCCGCTTACCAATCCGACCACACATACCGGTTATGAATATTTGGCGAAAGAAATTCGTGGTTTTACGCATAATCGCATGGAAGGGGTAGGTTGCCAAGGTGCGGGCGGCGTATTGTTGATTCAGCCGTATTTAGGTTCTGGCGAGCGCATTTCTACTTTGCATAAGAATGCAGAAAAAGCTGGGCCTGGTTTTTATGAGTTGGGAACAACAGAAGGTATTTCTGCGCAGATCGTTTCTTTTCAGGATTATGGACGCGAAGTGTTTCGGTTTCCATCTGGAGCAAAAGGTTTCTACATCGATCTAGCGCATACTTTTAACAATGCATTTGTCGACAATCATTTCGAGAGACAGGGAGATCGATTGGTGGGAGCGGTGCGTGCCAAAACTACCTGCCATGTCGGGACTTACACGATTTATTATGCTTTGGAAGTGCCTCTCGCGGCAGATTGGCGCATCGAAGGCAATAAGATTTGGGTTACTCTACCAGAAGACACGAAAGAAGCAGAATTAAATATTGCATTTTCCGCAGTAGATAGTCTTTCTGCTTTAGCGCGCTTGGAGCGCAATATGCCAAGCTCCTATGCTGACTTAAAGCAGGCTGCACAACAAGATTGGAATCAGTGGTTGGGCGCGATCCAGGTACAAGGCGATCCAGAACTTACAAAATTATTCTACTCCCTATTTTATCGCGCTATACAATCACCTTATCGCATAAGCGAAATAGATGGAAGTTATCGCGCCACAGATGGTCAGGTTCGTCAAAGCAAAACACCGCGCCTACATGGCTGGGCAGTTTGGGATAATTATAAAACGCAATTGCCTTTGTTAGAATTGGCCTATCCTGCATTTTACCAACAGGTGGCTTCATCATTATCTGACTTGTATCGCTATGGAAAATATGACTTTGCTGGTCCATTCGAGCCAGCCAACTCCGTACGTACGGAGCATGCTGCGGTTGTTTTGCTTGATGCGCAACGCAAAGGATATGATATTCACTTTGATGCTATTCGAGATTCGCTGATTCGGGATACCGCTCGATTCGATTTTGCCAAGCCAGATAAATCTCTGGAAGCAGCCTATGATATGTGGGCGATGGATCAACTGTTTGAAGGCAAAGATCTCAGATATAAGCAGCGAGCGCAGAGCTACAAAGCCGTTTGGGACAAGGAGTTTAAAGATTTGTCTAAACGTGATGTGGATCGTATGTCTGCCCGAAATATGTATCAAGGAACTATTAGACAATACCGCTGGAATGTGCCTTTTGATGTTGCAGGATTGGTAGAATTGGCCGGTGGGCAGAAAGAATTCACCGCACAATTGGATGATTTCTATGATAATTATTATTTCAATAGAGCGAATGAACCCGATTTGCAATCATTTACCTTGTATAATGCGACGACAACACCGTGGCGCTATCAAGAGTGGGTGCATCGCTTAGCCTTGGATACGGTGGTGCAATATTATTTCAATGATAATAGTCGCGGTATAGGTGCACACATTGATCGAATTTACAAGAATGAACCAAAAGCATTTGTGCGCACGATGGATGATGATGCAGGTGCCATGTCGGGTTGGTGGGTGCTGTCGGCTATTGGTCTGCATCAGCCGCTGATCGGCGAACCGATCTACTATGTATCGGTGCCGTTTTTCGAAGCCGTTCGCTTGGAAAATAATGGAAAACCATTTCACTTGAAAAGGAGTGGACCAGATGGCGGTCGCTACATTCAGCAGATTTTGCTGAATGGCAAGGATTTAGGTCGCCTGTGGATCACCAGAGAAGAAATTGCCAATGGCGGTACATTGGAAATCAAAACAGCCAAAGAACCTACAGAATACGGCGTAGATCAACCTTGGGTAGCCGCGTATCCAGATTTGCAGTAATAGCGAATCTGGATAACCGATTTTTTTACAAAAATTTAAAAGCTTGATTCCGAGAGAATAGTGTATTTATGACACTAAAAAGACTACCATTTACATAGATTATATATTATATTTGCTCGCGAATTACTACTGCACGTATTAATACGTCTACTGACGCGACGCATTTATCTAATCTGAGAGAGTTAGTTTCTGCCACTCCGTTTAGCAAATACATTTAAATTTTTGTTTAATATGCAAAGAAAACTTACTACTATTTCCTTTATTTTTAGCCTCTTGCTGGCGCTTGCGGTATTGCCAGCGCACCGCGTAGCCGCGCAACAACGCGTGGTAGAAGGGGTGATTACTGAATCGCTTACCGGCCAACCAATTGCTGGTGTGAGCGTACGCGTTGTTGGCCAACAATTTGGTGTTTCTTCGCAAGAAGATGGCCGTTATCGTATAGAAGTCAAACAAGCCGATGCGCGTTTAGAATTCTCTTACGTGGGCTACGGAACAGTGCAACGCCCAGCTACTGCTGGCCGATTGGACGTGGCTTTAGAAGCTGCCAGTCGGGATTTGGGTGAAGTCGTGGTTGTGGCTTATGGTACATCGCGACGCGAGAATATCACCGGTTCGGTTGGTACGATCAACGGCAAGCAATTAGAAAACAGACAAATTTCTAACCTTTCTAAAGGTTTGGAAGGTCAAGTTCCCGGCTTACAAGCCGTCGCAGCTTCCGGACAACCCGGGACTGATGCGACCGTGCGTATTCGCGGTATCGGTTCGATCAATGCGTCGAGCAATCCGCTCTATGTGGTGGATGGCAACCCGTACGCCGGCGATATTAACGCCATAAACCCGAATGATATTGAGTCCATCAGTGTGTTGAAAGATGCGGCCTCTAGCGCTTTGTACGGTTCGCGTGGTGCGAATGGTGTGATCATCGTGACTACCAAAAAAGGTCGCGCTAGCGATCGTGCGGCGATCAATTTAAACGTGACCAAAGGTATTTCAAACCGAGCTATTCAGGATTATAAGCAACTATCGACCGACGATTATTTCCAGTTGTACTGGGAAGCGTTGCGCAATAAAAACTTGTCCAATGGTTTGGCGGCAGATGTCGCTGCGCGTAATGCCAGTGCTGCTGTAGTAACAGATTTGGGTATCAATCCTTACGGATCGAATTTTCCAGAACCGGTGGGGTTGGATGGTCGTTTGGTATCCGGAGCAAAAGCACTATGGGATGATAGCTGGACGGACGTGTTGCAGCGTACAGGTCAACGTTTACAAGCCGATTTGAGCATTAGCGGCGGTGGTGAAAAGCATAGTTATTTTATTTCTGGTGGTTATCTAGACGATCAAGGGATCGCGATTGGTTCTGGATTTAAACGTTATAATGTGCGCGCAAATATTGATACGAAAGCTCGCGAATGGTTGAATGCAGGTTTCAACGTGGCAGCCAGCAGCACGTTGCAACAGTTTCCACAATCGGAAGATAGCAACACGGCGAACATTATCAACTTTACGCGATTAACACCGGGTTTCTATCCGTATTACGAGCGCGAAGCTGATGGTAGCTACCGCTTAGATGCTGCCGGCAACCGCATTTGGGATTTTGGAGAATACCGCCCAAGTGCGGCTATTCCACGCTCTAATTTGGCGGCTTCTTTACCGTTGGACAAAAATGATATCCAGCGTGAAAATGCTTCCGTGAGGACCTATTTAGAAGCAGTGTTCAGTGATAACTTAAAGTTTCGCTCTACGTATAGTGTTGATTACATCAACAGAAACGATCACTTTTATGTGAATCCTTCCGTCGGTAGAGGAGTAGAATACCTTGGATCGGTTAATAAAAGTAATGTACGTACGGTTGGCCAGACATGGAATAATATCCTGACGTATGACAAGCAATTTGGTTTGCATCACCTGAATGTATTAGGCGGTCAGGAATTTTACAGTTTCCAAACCACCAATATGAGTGGCAGTCGCCAGCGTTTTGTATTGCCAGGTTTGGATGAGCCGGTAGCGGCATCGCAGCTGAATTCCTTTACCGGATTGAGTCAAGATTATCGATTGCTGAGCTTCTTAGGTCGTGCCGAATACGGCTATGATAATCGCTATTTATTGTCGGGATCCATCCGTACAGACGGTTCGTCGCGCTTTGCGGCAGGCACACGTTGGGGCACATTCTGGTCACTCGGCGCAGCTTGGAAGATCTCCAATGAATCATTTTTGCAAGACCAAAGTTGGTTGGATCAGTTGACTTGGAGAGCGAGTTATGGTGGACAAGGGAATGATAATTTAGGTGTTTATTATGCGTATCAAGGCTTGTATTCTATTCTCAATAGCTTGGGTGAGGGCGGTACGGTCACCAATCGTTTGGCAACGCCAGACTTAAAATGGGAAACCAACTTGAACTTCAATACCGGAGTCGATGTGGCAATTCTTAAAAACCGCATTGCCTTGTCTGTCGAATATTTCAATCGCCAGAGTAAAGATCTATTGTTCACCATGCCGATGGCCTTATCTACAGGATATACCGGATATGATGCCAATATCGGTACGATGCGCAACACGGGTATTGACGTAGATATTCGTACTATTCCAGTACGTAATGAAAACTTTCGCTGGAATTTAGACCTGAACTTTTCACACTTTAAGAATCGCATTACTGAATTGCCAACGGCAAACAATATCATCCGTGGTAATAAGATGCTGCGCTTAGGTGGATCGATTTACGATTTTTATCTACCGACTTGGGCTGGTGTCAATCCGGAAGACGGATCACCATTGTGGTACAAAGCAGATGCGGATGGCATGCAAACCGAAGAAACGACTTCGGTATATGGAGACGCAGGTCGCTTTATTCAAGGAAGTTCCTTGCCAACTTTGGTTGGTGGTATCACGAATAACATCACGTACAAAAACTTTGACTTAAACGCTTTATTGAGTTTCAGTTTGGGTGGTCAGATTTTAGATAATGACTATATTCAATTGTTGAGTAATGGTAATAACCCAGGTCGTGCTTGGAGCGAAGAGATGCTGAACCGTTGGACTCCAGAAAACCGCGACACCGATGTGCCCCGTTTGACGACGGACAACTTAAACTGGACTTCGGCGTCAACACGCTTTTTGTACGATGGCAGCTTTGCCCGTCTGAAGAATCTGAGCGTGGGTTACACTTTTCCAGAAGCGATGATGACTCGCATTGGCATCAGCCGACTGCGCGTGTTTATTCAAGGTGAAAATCTCTTCACTTTGTACAAACACAAGGGGATGGATCCAGAGCAGACCTTAGAGGGAGCAACCTATTTCCGTTACCCGGCTATTAAGACATTCTCCGGAGGAGTACAAATCGCATTGTAAGACTTTTAAAAAATGACCATGAATTTATTCGCGAAAAAATATAAAATATACCTTCTCTCTATCTTTGTACTGGCACTGTCGGGCTGTAAAGATCAATTGGATACAATGCCTACCGATGCGGTAACTGATACAGAGATTTACAAGAATACGAGTAATATCCAAACGGTGATCAACGGAACTTGGCGTTACCTGAATGATACTTATTTCACTTTTGCTAACCCAGGTTATTCGGCTTTTATGCGCACGAGTGATGCGATGGCTAATGATGTGGCGGTGACTACCAAATACGGTTATCGCGATCCTTATGCCTTTACCGAACTGTTTGACAGATCGACGAATCGGGTAAATGCTTTTTGGACTTTGCTGTACAAAGTGATCGATAATACCAACAATGTAATCGCTAAAACCGAACAAGCGGAAGGCACGCGGGAAGAGAAAGATTTATTAATCGGTCAGGCCAAAACATTGCGCGCCTTTGCTTATCTAAACTTTGCGTCGTATTACCAATTTAGCTATCTGAAAGACAAAAATGCGCTCACAGTGCCTATCTATACGGAGCCAAGTACAACCGCTACGCAAGGTAAACCAAAAGCCAGTTTGGAAGAGATTTATGCCTTGATTACATCAGATTTGACGGATGCAATCACTAAATTGGAAGGATACAATCGCCCAAGTGCGCAGAAATATCGGGTGGATGCTCATGTGGCCAATGGATTGTTGGCACGTGCATATCTCAACATGGGGCAATGGGAATTGGCCGCTACGGCTGCCGCGAATGCAGCAGAAGGATTTCCGCTGATGAATGCGGAAGCGTATTATGCTGGTTTCAATGATGCACAAAATCCGGAATGGATTTGGGGACATCTTCAGACTACAGATCAAAGCACAGCGAGCTATACGTTTCATTATTTAGATGTTTCATCATCGGGATCGTTTTACTTTAGTTTCATGGCCGATCCGTTTTTCAAAGATCATTTTGCACCGCAAGACGTGCGTACTGCATTATTTGAGTGGGATGGACTACCGGGACGTGAAGGGTTCTTGAGATACAAGAAGTTTAAGTTTAAGCAAAATCTGATTGGTGATATCGTGTACATGCGCTCTTCGGAAATGTGGTTGATACAAGCAGAAGGTTACGCTCGCGCAGGTCAGCAAGTGGAAGCCGTGAACGCACTGAATACTTTGCGTGAAGCAAGAAATGCAACACCGTATATTGCACAAGAAGGCGATTTGGTAGAAGCGATTTTGTTGGAAAGACGCAAAGAGCTATGGGGTGAGGGATTTGGCTTGTCGGATATTATCCGCAATCAGAAATCGGTGGTTCGTAAATCTTTCTTGGATGATGAAGGAAGTCCGATCAAGGTGACGATCACCACACCCGCCGGCGAACAAAAGCAGGTAAATGGGCAAGGACACCGCGTGGTACGTTTCCCAGATGGCAATGCATTTGAAGCGAATAGTCGTTATTACATTTTTGCTATACCATTGGTGGAGCAACAGCAAAACCCGAATCTGTAATTGGTTATTTCATATCGGTTTATAAAAAAGGCTTCGTCAGATCTGATGAAGCCTTTTTTGTTGGCTTGTTGCTTTTCTTTGCCTCGTCATTGCGAAACGACGAACCGATTCAATTTGTTTTTCACTTATTTATGAAACTATTGTGTGTTACGAGCGTTTCAATTTTAGTGTTCTGTAATACAAGTAGATGAAAAGCCTCTAACTATGTCTTGGAAAAGACGTATTTTTGGCGTAAATATAGATGGGCGATGAAAAATGTATGTTTTAGTGTAATCTTGCTGTTCGTAGCACTGTGTAGTACACCGGTATGGGCGCAGAAAAAGTTGGCGGTGCTTGACTTTAGCGATGATCTGTGTACGTACAAGGGGTATTACGATGCTGAACGGTATAATGATTCGGTGCTAAACGACACCTATTTCATGACCCGCGCCACGCTGTATTTTGATGGGGATGATTTGACGGAGTTAGAAAATAGCTACACAGCTATGAAAAATCAATTTTCTAGCTTAAAAATTGTACAAACACCTGAATTTATTATGGCTCGAGATTCGATGCTGCGCTACATCGAAGAATCGTATGCGATTCAGAAAGTACGTGTACAAGCAATTGACAATCCAGAAGTGCTGAAAGGTACATTTGAGGATAATAAGCGGGTAAAACAATACGTAAAGGCATTAATAGCAGGTGGCGATGAGCTATTGGAAGAATATGGCTTGCTAGTGAAAGAGCAGATGAAACGCAATGCGTATCCAGACGCCTTGTGGAAAAAATACGAAGCGAATTTAAAGCTTGATCAACGGTACGAAATCGCTTTTGACTATGTACTGACCTACGGTTGGTGGAATCAGGTGAACGACCTAATCTATCATTATGATAATGATGGTAGCCTGACCGAAAAATTTCACGAACTATTTGTACGCGTCGTGACGGTGGATTGCGATGAGGTTTAAAAAAGATATCCTACCTTTGCCGACTAATTAATGGCTTTGCGCTCAGCAAGGCAGGCAGCGGTAGGTATGAAAAAAATTATTCTTCACAAAACAAAAGATAAGGCTGCATGGCAGCTACATCCATGGATTTTCTCGGGAGCGATCTCACAAAAAGATAGCGACTTGAAATCTGGCGATCTGGTTTCCGTGTTCAATGCAGAGCGCGAATTCATCGCCTATGGCATCTTTAATTCGGCTTCTCGCGTTGCCGTGCGATTGTTAGAATGGCATCCAGAGCGCACCCCCGATGCCGATTGGTGGCGCAATCGGGTACGTAGAGCGGTAGAAGCACGTCGCCATTTGTTGAATGACCAAAATACCACTTGCCGCTTGATATTTGCCGAAGCAGACTTTGTGCCGGGATTGATTGCCGATCTCTATGGCGATTTTATCTCTATACAAGTGCATGCCGCTGGCGTGGATCAAATTAAGCATCTCATTGTAGATGAATTGGTACAATTGCTAGCGCCAAAAGGGATCTACGAACGTAGTGACATTAAATCTAGAGAATACGAACAATTGGCTGACGACAATGGTGTACGCTACGGTGAAACGCCACCAGAATATGTGGAAGTGATGGAGAATGGCATTCGTTACCATATCAATATCGTGGAAGGACAAAAATCGGGTTTCTATTGCGATCAGCGCGACAATAGACGAATAGTTTCTCAATTTGTGGCAGGCAAATCGGTGTTGGATTGCTTCTCGTACTCTGGCGGATTTACCTTAAATGCATTGCAGGCTGGCGCTTCACATGTGACCTCGGTAGATAGCTCGGCATTGGCCATCTCCACGTTAAAAGACAATGTGCAATTAAACGGCTTTGATACCTCAAAGAATACACCCGTACAATCCGATGTAAACAAGTACCTGCGTCAATTGGGTGAAGAAGGACACAAGTTTGATGTGATTGTACTCGATCCACCCAAGTATGCACCATCACGATCCACGCTAGAGAAAGCATCTAGAGCATACAAAGATTTGAACAGACGCGGTTTGCTATTGTTGGAAAGCGGAGGATTATTAGCGACCTATTCTTGTTCTGGTGCGATGGATATCGAAACCTTTAAGCAAGTGATTGCTTGGGCAGCCTTGGATGCGGGTAAGGAGATTCAGTTTATTCATCAGTTTCATCAACCAGAAGATCACCCCGTTCGGGCATCATTCTCCGAAGGAGAATACTTGAAAGGCTTATTAGTGAGGGTGGTCTAGCGACCACCCTAATTTATTTATGGCTTGCTCGAATCAGAATCGGTTTCCAGATCGTCCTCTTTCGGAAACTCTTGCTTAGGATCGACTACTTCGCGGTCCACTTCTGTCGTTTGTACCTGCGATTGCTCCGTGATTTCTTTTCGCCCATCGATTTCTACTTCGGCGATTTCTGTCTCAATTACGACTTTATCTTTCTTGATAACAGGTCGGCGCACGATACCCCATTTCATGAGTAGCTGCTGGGTAGAATTACGTTGTAAGTGAGATTTATCGGGCTCACCGATCAAAAATCCATACGCTTCCATCGATGGAATAGCATCGAAAATGACCTTGATGGTCGCAACCATCGGTAAGGCCAAAATCAAACCCGCCAAACCGAAAACCATACCACCCAACAAAATGGCGATAATGGCCATAAGTGGATTGATACTCACTTTGCTTCCCACAATATTCGGTGTAATAATATTGCCTTCTAAAAACTGCACCACTTGAAACCAAGCGACAACGCCGACGGCATACCACGCACTATCTTTCACCGCCAAGGCGAATAGGGCAGGAAGAATAGATCCAATTGCAATGCCGATGTATGGTAACAACATCAATAATGAAGCTAATGTGCCAAAGAACCAGGCGTAATCAATACCCAAAATCAGCAAACCGATCGTGTTTAAGACGGCTACAATGCCCATCACGGTGATCAGGCCTAGCAGATAACTTTGCACGACGTCGTAAATGCGATCAAGCGTATCATGCACTTTTTGCTTGGGCACAGAATGAAATGCTTTGAAGAAAAACTCTCGGAAAAATACCCGATAATACAGTAAGAAAAAAGTGAATAAAGGTACCAAAACCGTAGCGGCCAACATACTTCCAATCGAGCCAAAGGTCGTGGATAGCATGCCGCCAATATTGTTCATCGCTTTGTCTCCCTGTTCGCGCAACTGCGTCATGACTTGATTGCGCTCGATACCAAATGTAGTCTGTAGCCAAGCTTCGCAATTCTCCAACATAGACATGACTTTGCCCGTAATGGCCGATGCATCTCTACCAATCACGATACTTTCGTATACGATGAACCAACCTAAGCCCGAGATAACCACAATAGAAACGATGACAGCTAATATGGCTGAAAAAGCTTTGCCTAACCGTAAGCGCTCAAAAAAGCGCGCTAATGGATAGAGCATGATCGCAATCAATATAGAGAACAATAAAGGCAATACGACACTGCTCGTGTAATAAAGAATAGCAATAATCAGGATCATAGCCAGCAAACTACTCGCTAACCCCACCGAATAGGGGAATGATTTTTTTTCGTTTTCCATGTTAAATAATAGGCAATATTAGCGTAGATGTGTATTTCCCCACGATATATTCATAAAATAACCCTTGATGGGTTATAATGTTTGCTTCCTACGCGCAATTTCAGAACAAAAAACCGTTGCTGCAACAGCTACATTGAGCGATTCGGCTTTTCCGAAAGCCGGAATGGTTACCGCTTGCGTGATATGTGACAATAAGATCGGGCGAATCCCATTACCCTCATTGCCCAAAATGATCAACCCTTCTAGCTGAAAATCGGTTTCATAAATAGATTCACCTTCTAATAACGCACCATAAGACGGTATAGCCTGATCTTGAATTAAAGTCTCAATATCCGTGTAAATAACTTGCATACGAGCCAAAGATCCCATGGTGGCTTGCACCACTTTGGGATTGTAGACATCTACCGTATCTAGTGATGCGATCACCTGCTGGAAACCAAACCATTCTGCGGTACGCACAATGGTGCCCAAATTGCCAGGGTCTTGCACATCGTCCAACACCAAGCTGTGTTTGCCCCGTAGATCTGTGATTGAGATATCGTTGCTCGATGGGATTTTGACCAACGCCAGTGCCCCTTGTGGGTTGGTCAAAAAGCTCACCTTTTTTAATTCCTCCTCATTAACAGATACAAGCTTTATATTTTCAGGGATTTTGTTCAATTTTGCAGCGGCAGATGGTGTCGCAAGTATCGTATCTACCACATAGGCAGAGTCTACAAATTCTAAAATAGATTTGATGCCTTCCACACAAAATAGACTATGTTGTCTACGAAACTTTTTATGTTGCAGCGAAGTAATTAAACGAATGAGCGATTTTGATAACATGGCAGGATGATAAGATATCAGACGTATATTCTAGGTGCAATAATAACGCTTTTCGCCCTAATATTCACATCTTGCCGATCCGCGAAATATTTGGATGAAGACCAGGCATTGGTCAAAGATGTCGATATCGTGGGTGTTCCTTCTGGTTTGAAAGAACCTGCCTCGCTTTATATTGCTAACGATATTCGCCCCAACTCTCGCCTCTATCTCCAGATTTACAATCTATTCAACACGAAGCATGGTCGCTATAAGACCGAAGGAATCAAGAACGTAGGCGAGCCACCTCGAATCCTTGATTCGGCCATGGTAGATCTCTCCGCCAATCAAATCCAACGTTTCTTGAAAACTTATGGATATTTCGATGCGGTGGTAACACCCGAGATCGAAATTCGTAAAAAGAAGGCGGCCATCGATTTTCGGGCAGATATGGGGACGCGCTATCATATTTCAGACATTGACCGCGGTTTTGCTGATGGAAATATTGAAGCTATCTATCGGAGCGAAGTATTGCCGCGTACGCAGGTGCGCATCGGTGGGCCTTACATGGAGCGCCATCTTTTTGATGAACGCGAACGCATGTATGTTTCCATGAAAAATCAAGGCTATTACGAATATTTGAGACAGTATATGCGTGTTGGTGTGGATACCATTGGACGTGAGAATCAAACTAAATTGCTCATTGATTTTACTAATCCGGACTCTTCACAGCATCAGATTTTTCATATCAATAAAGTGTATGTACGTATTCGCCAGCAGGATGAGCAATCCAAAGTGCACACCAAGACTACGGTAGACACTATAAGACGGATACAATTTGAAGATCAAACGGGCAAATTTCGTTTGAGACCATTAGCCCGTTATATGTTTTTGCGCGAGGGGATGGCGTATAGCTTGCACCGCGAAGAGTTATCCTACAATCGCTTATTCGAAACTAACGGCTTTCGTTCAGTAAAGATCAATTATGAGAAGGTTGATTCGACTAAGCTAGATATACATTATGAGCTGCTGCCACGCGCGACGATGAGCAACCAGATCGAAGGAGAGTTCGTGTTTAGTTCGGGCATGAGCGGTTTCAACGTGGCCAATACTTATTCGCATCGCAATATATTCGGCGGAGCCGAATTGCTAGAGATACGCGCTCGTTACGGCGTACTATTTGATCCTAGATTGCCAGGTAGCCTTACGAATAAGATCTTTAATAATGATTTTCAGATTGGTGCCAGTATTGTATTTCCGCGGATGTTGACTCCCTTTCGGGTGCGCAGCGTGGGTTGGTATGGTTTGCCTCGGACCACGATTTCATCGAGTTTACAACTCTTTTTCCAAGACAATACGTATTCGAATCGCTACTTTATTAATACGCTCAATTATTCTTGGCATCAGGCAGAAAATATCCTACACAGTTATACGCCCATTGTACTGGAATACCGCGTCGGGCGCTTGAATGAGGCATTTAGTCAGCAACTGCGTGATCAAGGTTTTCAGTTGTACGTAGAGACCAATGATCGGCAATATTTTGGTCTGGGGTCACAATACGCGATTACGTACAACGGTAATAAGCTGAATCGACTCGAAAATTTTTCGTTTATCCGTGGTATGGTGGATGTAAGTGGCAATACCTTGGGCTTGCTTAGCAATCTATTCAATTTTAATACTGACGATCAAGGTCAGCGCTTGTTGTTTGGAGTACCGTATTTGCAATATATTAAGGGAGAGGCGGATTATCGCTTGTATAGGCATTTGGGAGGAAATCGACAATTTGTATTCCGCCTGAATGCGGGCTTGGCGGTGCCTTACGGTAACAATTCCACTTTGTTGATCTTCGAAAAGAGCTTTTTTGCGGGTGGTATGAATGGTATTCGTGCTTGGCAAGCACGAACTTTAGGGCCAGGAAATTATAGTCGGGCTGACTTGACGGAGGATTTGCGGGTAAATCTTCGAAACTTAGATCAGTTGGGTGAGGTAAAATTAGAAACCAATGCAGAATTTCGTTTTCGGATTTTGAACAAGTTTTTGGGTGCAAGACTGAACGGCGCTACTTTCATCGATGCCGGTAATATCTGGCGCTTGCGCGAACTGACGCCCAACCTTAATCCGGGAGGGGAAATCCGGGTAGATAAATTTTTCCAGCAGATTGCGATCGGGACAGGTTTTGGGCTTCGCTTTGATATGAATTATTTTACGATTCGTCTAGATGCTGGATTGAAGGTGAAGGATCCGCAATTCACAGGTTCAGATCAGTGGGTGATCAAAGAATTCTTCAATTCTAGAGCTTTTAAAGATGCGTACAATGCACGTTTCCGGCCGGATCGCTATAGCTTTATTCAATACAATTTTGGGGTGGGGATGCCCTTCTAGAATAAGCCGCGCAAACCAAAGAAGAAGCTTTCAAATAGTTGAGAAAGATCCAAGCCTTTGGAGAAATGTAGGTAGCCATATACCAAAGCAATCACCACAAACACCACTAGCAAACGCTTGAAGGCGTATGCAACTAATAGAATGATCAGAGGCAAGAGCACCAGCGTCAATCCATTTACTTTGTAGGGGCTTAACCCATCATCCGTCTTACGGATAAAGTAAAATTTCCCGACTTCGTCTTCCAGATTTTTGTGTTTAAAAAATACGAACGTCGAGGATTCGACCGGATCAGCCATCACGGCTACACCATCTTGAAAACTCAGATTTTGCTGAAATCCGTTGACACTAAACAGGAAATTGCCCCGTATCTGATCATTTGCCTTTTCGGTGGTATCCACGGCGATAATCGCTAGTTTGCCATTCTGCGATAGATTTTCCTTTACTATAAAATCGCGAATGACCTGCGGCTGTGCCATGCTGTTTGTACAGCACAAAGTGAGAAGAAAGAAGAAAAAATACCGAATCATGGTGTTGTTATTTTGTGGATACAAGTATACACAAAATGCGGCTGACCTTGGTAAAGTGAATAGTATTGGTAGATTAAATGAATAATTGCAGTTTTAGTTTCTGTTATTGTATCCCGACACAACGTATTGGCATGCTAAGAACCTTCCACGAAGGATTAGTCCCCCCATTTGCTTGCGTGAAGTCACTTGAAGTGAATCGCATAATAGATGTTCTGGGATTATTTGTCGAAAAACTGCTGTGGTAATAACCTCGTGATCCTCTACTCGTTATACCGACATTGTTATATGGTGCGCTTCCGGATACCGATAGCCAACCTTGTGCAGGTAATGTCAATCGCACTTGCGAGTTTCTCTTGCTCGTTAGGATTTTGGCGGAATCGAATCTACTATCGCCTGTAACGAAAGGACCTGAGTTTGACCAGTCGGTGTCGGCTATAAGTGCTTCTTGTTCCCGTCTTGTTGGTATTCTGTAACCTGTTGGGCAGGGATCGGCTGCCGTTTTTATAGGGGTAGTCTCTGTTCCGCTATTCCAAGTATTATTGGCTGGAGCATTGCTGGCGAAGAAAGGGTTTGCTGTATTGGATATACCAGTTCCGGATCTGGCTAATCTTCCCCATTGAAAGTAATCGCCGTGTACATTTACGAAAACTTCTGATTCATCTGGATTTAATGTGATATCAACTCCTACATTGTGCCTTGCCCATATTACGCCATTGATTCTGGCGGCTGGTCTTCCTTGATGAGTTAAGAATTGATCGTTTGGAACAATATTTAAAATGAGGTTGTATCGTACGCCTGGAGATACGGTCAGGTTAGTAAATGGCACCAAATTGGTTGCGGTGATTGACCCAATGGTAAGGTTTAGTAGACTGAAGCTAGTTACACTATTACTAATTGAATTAATGAAAGAGGTATTCGTATTGGTGATGATCTGGCTTCCGACATTATCGAAAGCGATATTGACACCGGTCTCGTTGCCGCTTAGGGTATGTGATCCGTCAGCAAGATTTACCGTCATACCATCGTTATGCGGGTTGATACGTCCTGCCGCCGCTGTGATGTTATAGCCAGTTTGTTGAGAGTTGATGGTGACGCCAATAAGAGGTTTTTGATGTTTGAACACGATGTCCAGTCGGTTGATTGAATTACCGCTCACCGTCAATGTTTGTTTATAATACATCAGTGCATTTATCCCTGTTGTAGTGGCTATTCTAGAGTTTGCGAGTGTTCTGGTCGCTACTGCAGGAGTGGTGGCAGGTAAATCTGTCGTAGTATTTAGTGAAACTGCGACAAAGGTATAGGTACTGCCGCCATCTAATTGTAAAGCTTGGGTGCTGGCCTCCTGTCCGCGGATATAATCACGCTCGGCTACAAATGCTCCTGCTTGATTGTAGACTAATATGCGGTAACGAATGTTGTTACCAAGCGCAGATGTATCCGTCGCTGCTCTTGTACCATCTTTTAAAGAGGAATCAGAAGCAGGATCTTCGGGTCTTAATTCGGCTACCATCAAGAAATCTTTGTTGAGTTCAATGGTATTGCGTTGTATGATCGGTTCAGCAGGTGTTGCGGCTCTGTTGCCAAGTGTTTGCTCGGATTCAAAAATAGCATGGCCTACACTAACCTGAATTAATCCCGATCCTTGCGATCCTGTGGCATCAGATGATTTACTACAGGATGTTAACGTGTAATGTGTGATTGTTAGAAAAATGATATAGTAAAATAGTTTTCTATAAAAGAATTTCATTTTAAGTATTTTTTCAAAATTATTTAAAATATTAAAATAGTGTTGTCCTTGAGTTTCTACAAAATCAAAATTTGTCATGGAATCGCTACACTGCCTTGTGTAATTGGGAGTTAGACAATAATTAAAGGTCAATCCCCTTCTGAATATGCAAATAGTTCAATAATATTACTTATTTGCTTTTTCGGTGGTATCCAAGAAGATAATCGCTAGTTTGCCATTTTGGGATAGGTTTTATTTTACTATAAAATCACGTATGACTTGTGGTGGGGCAACCAGATTGACAATGCATAGCGTAAGAAAAGCAACGAAGATCTAAAGATAAGAATCATGGTGTTACTTATTTGTGGACATAAGTATACACAAAATGCGGCTGACCTTGGTAAACTGAATAGTATTGGTAGATTAAATGAATAATTTCAGTTTCTGTTACTGTATCCCTACACATCTGATAGGGGTGCTTACAACTTTTTAAGAAGGATTACTTCCATTGCTGAAAATGGAAGGAGCTTGTGTCAAAAAGTCGAGTGATGATGTTCTCGGGTTCTCTGTTGAATAACTTGAAAAATATCTTCCCGTTGAACCTCTACCTGCTATTCCCCTATCAGCATAAGGAGCTACGCTACCACTTACACCAAAACGCCCCTGTGCTGGCAATGTCAATCGCACTTGCGAGTTTCTCTTGCTCGTTAGGATTTTGGCGGAATCGAATCTACTATCGCCTGTAACGAAAGGACCTGAGTTTGACCAGTCGGTGTCGGCTATAAGTGCTTCTTGTTCCCGTCTTGTTGGTATTCTGTAACCTGTTGGGCAGGGATCGGCTGCCGTTTTTATAGGGGTAGTCTCTGTTCCGCTATTCCAAGTATTATTGGCTGGAGCATTGCTGGCGAAGAAAGGGTTTGCTGTATTGGATATACCAGTTCCGGATCTGGCTAATCTTCCCCATTGAAAGTAATCGCCGTGTACATTTACGAAAACTTCTGATTCATCTGGATTTAATGTGATATCAACTCCTACATTGTGCCTTGCCCATATTACGCCATTGATTCTGGCGGCTGGTCTTCCTTGATGAGTTAAGAATTGATCGTTTGGAACAATATTTAAAATGAGGTTGTATCGTACGCCTGGAGATACGGTCAGGTTAGTAAATGGCACCAAATTGGTTGCGGTGATTGACCCAATGGTAAGGTTTAGTAGACTGAAGCTAGTTACACTATTACTAATTGAATTAATGAAAGAGGTATTCGTATTGGTGATGATCTGGCTTCCGACATTATCGAAAGCGATATTGACACCGGTCTCGTTGCCGCTTAGGGTATGTGATCCGTCAGCAAGATTTACCGTCATACCATCGTTATGCGGGTTGATACGTCCTGCCGCCGCTGTGATGTTATAGCCAGTTTGTTGAGAGTTGATGGTGACGCCAATAAGAGGTTTTTGATGTTTGAACACGATGTCCAGTCGGTTGATTGAATTACCGCTCACCGTCAATGTTTGTTTATAATACATCAGTGCATTTATCCCTGTTGTAGTGGCTATTCTAGAGTTTGCGAGTGTTCTGGTCGCTACTGCAGGAGTGGTGGCAGGTAAATCTGTCGTAGTATTTAGTGAAACTGCGACAAAGGTATAGGTACTGCCGCCATCTAATTGTAAAGCTTGGGTGCTGGCCTCCTGTCCGCGGATATAATCACGCTCGGCTACAAATGCTCCTGCTTGATTGTAGACTAATATGCGGTAACGAATGTTGTTACCAAGCGCAGATGTATCCGTCGCTGCTCTTGTACCATCTTTTAAAGAGGAATCAGAAGCAGGATCTTCGGGTCTTAATTCGGCTACCATCAAGAAATCTTTGTTGAGCTCAATGGTGTGGCGTTGTATGGTCGGCTCAGCAGGCGTAGCGGCTCTGTTAGATAGGTTTTCTTCTGCCTCGAAAGTAGCATCCCCTACACTAACCTGAATTACTCCCTGTCCTTGCGATCCTGTGGCATCAGATGATTTATTGCAGGATACTAGTAGCAGGATGCTGGTTATTAGTGGTATACTGCAAATTATCAGAGCTTTAGTGGGACGATTCATCTAATTTGGTTTTATTACGTTTGTTTAGATCAGATATATTGCATGAGTGTTTTGTCAATAATTGCTATATTGCTGTCATTGTATTACGTAAATGTAGACTTCATAGAATGAGCACTTTATTTGAGGTTTTAGCAATTACTATGTAGTGGTCGATAAACTTTGCTAAGTTAAAGGTTATCAATTTTTCTTCACGATGCAAATAATTGTTCTGTAGTGTAAAAACTACAACCAGTTATTGTTTGTGATTTTTAGACTCTTCTTTCACCCATGAGATGTTTTGTTTTTTTGTGATGAATTGAAGTATCAGTTCCCGCTAGCCTAGCATTTATGAATGGTATTTGGGACATACCCGATATAAGTTTTAGCTGATCAGTATATCACATTAAATGCCGCAAAAACTGCGCAGCATAGAATAAGCACTAATATATCTTAACATATAGCAATGATTTCTATCGATTTTCAGTTTAAATTGTGACATTTGTGTTGACACAAGTAAATGAAACTGCAATAAGTCCAAATCTGAGGAAAAACAACCTTAGATAATTTTATGGGTAATTGCTTTTATTTGTTTTAAGTTGTTTATAGATAGATAATTATTTTACAGTAAGATTTATGTTGCAGATAGGTTATATCCGTGAAAATAGGGATGAGGTAATTGCTGGATTGCAGAAGAAAAATTTCAAAGAGTTGAATTTGGTAGATGAGGTGGTTGCTTTAGATGAATCGCGTCGTGCTTTACAAAGCAGCTCGGAGTCTATCGCTGCCGAAGCGAATTCCATTGCCAAGCAAATCGGAGATTTGATGCGACAAGGTAAGAAAGAAGAGGCTGAAGCTATTAAGATAACTACGTCTGGTCATAAAGCACAGTTAAAAGAACTGAGTGATAAACTATTGCGCATAGAACAGGAATTACATAATAAATTAGTGCAGTTGCCCAACTTGCCACATCATTCCGTGCCGGCCGGCGTTTCTGCAGAAGACAATGAAGTGGTACTAGAGCATGGTGTAATTCCTGATTTGGGGGCGAATGCGTTACCACATTGGGAGTTAGCAGATAAGTATAAACTGATCGACTTCGAGTTAGGAACTAAGATTGCAGGTGCTGGTTTTCCGGTATACACTGGAAAGGGAGCGCGTTTGCAGCGTGGTTTGGTCAATTTTTTCTTAGACGAAGCCATCAAAGTAGGTTATTCAGAGACGCAAGTGCCACATGCCGTTAATGAAGCTTCAGCATACGGAACTGGACAATTGCCGGATAAAGAAGGCCAGATGTATCATATCACGCAAGATGATTTATACATGATTCCTACAGCAGAAGTGCCATTGACCAACCTCTATCGGGATGAAATCCTGAAAGAGGAACAGTTTCCCATTATGCATTGTGCATATACTCCTTGCTTTCGCCGCGAAGCAGGTTCCTACGGTGCTCATGTACGAGGATTAAATAGATTACACCAATTTGATAAGGTGGAGACTGTTCAAATTGTACACGCTGAAAAATCATATGAGACGTTAGAAGAAATGAGTAGCTACGTTCAGTCGCTATTGCAGAAGTTGGAATTACCTTATAGGGTCTTGCGTTTGTGTGGTGGTGATATGAGTTTTGGTTCGGCACTCACGTATGACATGGAAACATATAGTGCCGCGCAACAGCGTTGGCTCGAGGTGTCATCTGTTTCTAATTTTGAAACGTTTCAATCTAATCGGCTAAAAGTTCGTTACCGAGATGCAGATGGTAAAATGACTTTGGCGCACACCTTAAATGGTTCTGCTTTGGCATTACCACGCATTGTGGCTACTTTATTAGAAAACAATCAGACAGAAAAGGGAATCAAAATTCCAGCTGCTTTGGTACCTTATGTCGGCTTTGAGTATATTGATTAAAGTTCTACAATAGATATTTATAATCAGAAAGGTGATGAAACAATAGATTCATGACCTTTCTGATTATCTGCTTTTAAAAAGAGTTTAGTGATCTTTATGTTTGGCTTTGTGCTCTTTTACCCAGTTCTCAAAACGATCTTTTTGTTCTGGAGTTAAGATTTCTTTGATTCTATTATGGCTGTGTTTCGTACCTTCTTTCAGACGTTCTTTTTTCACCTCTTCTGTAATTGTTTTATCCGCTTTTAGTGCATCTTTCTGCTTATAACCGTCCAAAATAATTTCGTGAACTGAACCTTGTTGTTCCGGAGTAAGCTGTAATCTCTCCGTCAGTTCTGACGCTTTTTTACGCGCTTCTTCCTGCGATTCGGCGCTTTGTGCGAAAGTCAAGGTCACCGCAAATAGTAACCCAATTCCTGTTAAAAATAGCTTTTTCATGATTTCCATTATTTAATAATTTACTAATTCTTTAACTATTAATAGTTAAGTGCTTTTAGTAAATATAACCAAGCGTCATTGAAAAAGTTTTAACTATTCATTTTATTTATTTATTTTAACAATAATTAACATTTTTCTTGTTGAAGATCTCATTTGATATCATTGCTTCTCGGTTCCATTCTCACTAAGTATTGGTCTTGCTCATCCTCAAAAAGAATTTGAACGACCCATCCTTCTTCATTGGCGATCTCAATAAGCTTTTGTTGATCTAAATACAGCCATGGAAATTCTGAGCCTAATCGGCCATTGTATTCATACTGATACGTAATCTCTCCAAAGTAATGATCTGGTTTATTAATATCAAAATCGTCGTATAGATAGGAAATGTCCGAAGTGTCAAACAATAGCTGTCCTCGATCGGTCAGTAAGCCTCGACTATGCTTCAGTAATGTGCGAAAACCTGTCAAAGTGCCCGCGATACCAATTCCATTCATTAGAAATAACAACGTGTCGTATCGCGCATCTTGATGCGCAAAGAAGTCGCCCTGTACAATATCCGCTACACCGCGCTGCTGCATGACACTAGCTGCTAGGGCCGAAATTTCCAATCCAGTTACGTTGAACTGTCTGGATTGCAGATACAGAGCATGTGCGCCAGCTCCAGCCCCTACATCTAATACGTGACCATCACAAAGGGCTAAGGCGATGGATTCTAGTTCTGAGAAATCGTCTTCAATGCGAAAAAACACTTCTATTGGCATCTCATCTATGTCACCATAACTAGTATGTAGATAAAGCGGAAGACGATTAGGGGATTGGTGAAATTCTGCTAATAGTGCTTCACCATAGGGATCGATTTGCATCAAAAATTAGTGTATATTAAGTACATGCTTTGCAAGCGTTATTTCGTTTTCTTCTCCCGTATGTTTGTAGGGTTCGTCTGATAATTTAATAACGGGGGTCCACTCGCCTTCGTCTGGAAAAGCTTCCGTCATTTTCAGTACGATGTTCATTCGGGGAAGCCCTACATCATTCGTGAAATCCGTGCCAATGCCAAAAGAATAGCCAATTTTGCCGCGGCAAAAACCAACGATATGAGCTACCTTATCATAGTCCAATCCGTCGGAGAAGATGATAGTCTTGGAAAGAGGGTCAATGCCCTTACTCTTATAATGCTGAATAGTTTTGGTCGCAAATTCGATAGCGTCGCCACTATCGTGTCTGACACCGTCAAAAAGTTTCGTTAATTTTTTGTCGAATTGTTTGAAGAATACTTCCGTGGTATAGGTGTCGGATAGTGCAATACCTAAATCGCCGCGATATACTTCCGACCAATGTTCCAGCCCTAGAAGATTGGCCATCTTGTATCCATACTTTGCCGCGTGAAACATAAACCATTCGTGTGCATGTGTGCCAATTGGACGGGTTTCATATTTCATCGCAAAATGAACGTTGCTTGTGCCAATAAAAGTTGCGGATGGATGTGCCTGTAGTGTACGTATAACCAAATCATGCACTTCATAGGAGTGTCTTCTTCGTGTGCCGAAGTCGGCAATCGTAATGTCTAATGCATCGTATTTTATAATTTTATCTCGCACGATCCGGACTACTTCAGTATCAGAGATTCTAACTTGTGCAGTCATCTGATAGTATAATTCACAAATCAGTGACATGATAGGCACTTCCCATAAGATTGTGCGATACCAATATCCTTCGATATGGATGTCGAGCGACTCGCCATTTTGACGGATTGTCACCTCTGCTGGGTCGTACCGGTACCCTTGAAGGAAATCGAAATATACCGGATCAATGTACGGACATCGATTCGCAAAGAACTCCTTTTCGTGTCGCGTGAGACGAAGTTGCGCCATTTCATGTACCTTTTCACGTAGCTTATCTCCAAAACCTGGAGGATAAGCATGCTGGCCACGATTAATTAGCTGATATCTTGCTCTGGCTTTAGGGAACAATTTCACAACGGCGAATTGCATCGTGAATTTGTAAAAATCATTGTCCAGTATGGAAGATATTCTTGGCATGCGAGTAGTATTTTTTACGTTTGGTGAAAGTAATAAATACTTTCGACTTTACAGATTATCAAATAAGAATGAGGCTATCTCCACTCAGGAAACAGCCTCATCTTGATATTATAAACAAACCATTAAATAGACAATCTTGGAAGCACTTATCGGCCAGCTCTTCCCGAGGAAGCTCCTCTTCCGCTAGATGAAGAGCTTTCGGAGCTACGGCTTTCACTGCTACGAGTAGCACCGCGACTTGATCCTCTACTGGAAGAACTGCTCGTGGCTCTGGCTTCACGGTTAGAAGTGCTAGCCCGTGAAGTCGACGCAGGTGTACTTTGTGATCTTGAAGCGGCTCTACCGCTGTTTGCTGAGCTTGGAGCTTGATTACGAGTAGTCGAACGAGTGCTTCCTCTACTCTCCGTATTAGTTGGAGTTGTAGCTCTCGGGCTAGCAGCTCCGCGCGGAGATGACGAACTTGTCGCTCTGCCTGACGAGTTTTCACGAGTAACCTGTTCTGCCGAGCGAGACGTTGTGCTAGCTCCGCGCGAAACCGTAGTTCCCCGCGAAGTATTATTCGTAGTAGTTGAGCCTCTACTCGCAGATCCAGTTGCGCGGCCGCTAGCACCACGGTTCACTGTGCCGGTGTTTCTTGCATCACTGGCGGTACGGGAAGAAGTGTTCGCAGAAGATGCCGCGCCACGGCTAGATGTCGTTGCCCGGCCGCTACTACCTCGATCATTGTTTGCTGCAGTACGATCTGGTCTATAAATATTGACGGTGTTACGCGATGCACCGCGACCAGTAGGTCGATCAGTGTATGCAATTTGATTAATACGAACTCGGCCACCTACGTTACGTTCCATATTTCGGACGGAAGGACCACCATAATAGCGATTATTATTTACGATATACGTGTTGTTAACGATGGTAGTACGGTTATAAATCGTCGTATTTCCATATGAATAATAACGATTAATATTTCGAGCATGTATCCTGCGCGTCGGTGCAAACAGCCAAAAATTTATAGATAAATTATTGGCAACGTACAAGTTTGGACTCATGGGTGCCCATCCGTAATAGCCTCCACCATTACGCCATTCTACCCAAGCTGGTCCCCATTCATAGCCAGGAATCCAACCCCAACCTCTGTATGGGGTGCGAACCCAACGACCATAGTGAAATGGCGCCCAGCCCCAATCATAGTTGGAAACCCATGTATTACCATACTCCGTCATCATCCAATAACCATTCGTACCATAGGGCATAAAATCACCACCAACTTGCGGAAACCAAATGTCTCCATAATTGGGGTCATTGCTCCAATGTCCGTATGGTGAGAGTTCGTTGTAAAAAACACCGAAAGATATCTGTCCTTGTGCAAACGTGTTACTGATAGGTAGTACACTCAGAAGTGTCGCGGCTATCGCTACCAAAAATGTAGATGTGAATGTTCTCATAGCTTCAAGTTTATGTTGTAAAGCGTATTTATTATTATGACTGCATAATAAAATGTAAGGTTTAAGCATAGTGCGAAATTTTGTGAAATAGTTTAAAATAAATTCTCAATAGACCATGTTTCATGAAGCGTTGGTATTCTGTTTAGCCATTCTGGTTGAGGCGCATTTCGCGTCCATATTTCTGAATTAGGTAAATGTATTTAAGCTTTTATTGACGTCGCAATAGCCTGTAGAGCTACTATGCGACATATATTTTCATGCCAACAATATTTGATCTGACAGACATAAGAAACTAAAAAAGTTTGTAACTTTGACCTGTTTTTAATTTCGGTCAGTATCAGAAAAACAACTCATTTCCATGTGGAATAAGATCAGGGTGTTACTATTAGAATTTGCAAAAATCCATCGTTTTTTGATGCGTTTTTTTCGCGAAGTGGTCAGTCCGCCATTTGAATTTAAAGAGTTTATTAGGCAATGTTATGAGATCGGCTGGAAGTCATTTCCACTGATCAGTCTAACAGGCTTTATTGTGGGATTTGTATTTACGAAACAATCTAGGCCGTCGCTGGAAGAATTCGGCGCATCGTCAATGATTCCTGCTTTGATATCAATAGCTATAGTACGTGCGTTAGCTCCACTTGTAACGGCGTTGATTGGTTCCGGGAAAATTGGTTCTCAGATCGGTGCGGAGCTCAGCTCTATGAACGTAACGGAGCAGATTGATGCGATGGAGGTGTCTGGTACAAATCCTTTCAAATTTCTAATCGTAAGTCGCATCTTGGCTACAACGTTCATGATTCCTGTTCTTACTTTTTATGTGGCAGGGATAGGATTAATGGGCGGCTATCTCAGTATTATTTCCAAAGATCAACTGAGTATGTTGAGTTTTTTCTCGCAAGTGTTCAATACTATTAAGATGGTAGATGTATTTGCGATGACCTTTAGAGCACTTGTATTCGGTTTTACTATTGGATTCGTAAGCACCTATGTCGGCTACTTTTCGTCTAAAGGGACGGAAGGTGTCGGAAAGGCGGCCAATAGCGCCGTGGTGGCCTCCATGTTTATTGTGTTTATCGAAGAGTTGTTGATTGTTCAATTGTTATCGTTGCTCACATAAGTTATGGAAAAAAATAAGCCAGTAATAGATCCGCAAGATGTCGTTATACATGTGGATAATGTGAGCAAATCTTTTGGAGATCTACACATTTTGCGTGATGTTGATCTTAAACTATATAATAGAGAGAATTTGGTAGTTCTGGGGCGATCCGGTACTGGAAAGTCTGTCTTGATCAAAATGATTTCTGGGTTGCTTATGCCTGATGCTGGATCAATCCGTGTACTAGGGCAGGAAGTGACCGCTCTTTCCGAAAAGGAATTACAAAAATTGCGTTTGCGCATCGGTTTTTCGTTTCAGAACAGTGCGCTATACGATAGTATGACCGTGCGCGAAAACCTAGAATTTCCCTTGGTACGCAATAAGCGAAACCTTAGCCGAACAGAAATAGATCGAGAAGTTGAAGACGTGCTAGAAGGCGTTGGTCTTTCGCAAGCCATTAACCAGATGCCTTCGGAATTAAGTGGTGGTCAGCGAAAGCGGATAGGTATTGCTAGAACATTAATTTTGCGCCCTGATATTATGTTGTACGACGAACCTACTGCGGGGTTGGATCCTATTACCTGTCTGGAAATTAATAACTTAATTAATGATGTGCAGGCGCGCTATAATACTTCCTCCATCATCATTACGCATGATCTGGCTTGCGCTAAGCAGGTTAGCGATCGTATGGTGATGTTGTTAGATGGTCGCTTCGAACGCCAAGGCACATTCCACGAGATTTTTGATACAGATGATGATCGTGTCAAACCATTTTATGATTACAATTTTATAAGGTAATAACAGCTATGAGCAATACAAAAGAAACTAAACGTTCTATAATAGTCGGCCTTTTCGTTTTGGTAGGTTTGATTATTTTAGTTGCCGGGATATTGGTGCTAGGTACGTTACAGAATAGATTTAGCAAAAACGTAGAAGTTACCACATACTTTCATGATGTAAAGGGACTGAAAGTAGGTAATAATGTGTGGTTTTCAGGTGTAAAGGTGGGTATTGTTAAACAAATCGCCTTTGAAAGCGTCGAAAATGTGCGCGTGGTCATGCATATCGAAGAAAAGTCTAGCCAGTACATACGGAAGGATGTACAAGCAACATTGGGATCTGATGGATTGATCGGTAACGCAATCATTAGCCTAGAAGGCGGTACACCCGCAGCTCCTGCTATTGTAAATGGCGATCAAGTTAGTTCCAAGCCAGCTGGTGGTGTTGAAGCTATGTTGCACACACTACAGATCAATAACGAGAACTTGTTAGAAATTACAAAAAACTTTGCTGTGCTGTCCGCTAATCTCGTAGAAGGAAAAGGATCTGTAGGAGCGTTGTTGGCAGACGAATCGATAGCTAATTCTTTGAAAGCATCGCTAACTTCGATGCAGAGCGCGATGAGTAATGTAGATCGCAGCATGAAAAATGTCGTGACCTTGACCAATAAGCTGAACAGCGAGCAAGGACTAATTCATGACTTGACGACGGATACAGCTGTGTTTGCTAGTTTAAGAGCTTCAGCGTCTCAATTGCAAGGTGTAACGCAGACAGCAAATGCATTGATGGTTAACCTAGATCAAGTCTCCGACCGCTTGAACGAAAAGGACAATGCTATAGGTGTGTTGACGAATGATCCTGCTGCTGCCGAAGAGATTAAGCAGATTTTGAGAAATCTCAATCTGAGCACGGAGAAGCTTGATGAAAATATGGAAGCTTTACAGAGCAACTTCTTATTGCGTGGTTTCTTCAAGAAAAGGGCGAAAGCGGAAGAGAAAGCACGTCAAGATTCTATTAAGAACGCCAATAAAAGTCGGTAAGAATAGGTATAGCAGTGCTAATGGGAATTACGGATAAAGATGTTATATATGAAGATAATCACCTTATCGCGATCAATAAACGCGGTGGTGATATCGTTCAAGTGGATGTGACGGGAGACTTGTCACTCGAAGACATGACCAAGCAATACTTGGAGAAAAAGTACGATAAGCCAGCTGCTTTTCTAGGTGTGATCCATCGATTAGATCGTCCAGTGAGTGGCATGATCTTATTTGCAAAAACGAGCAAAGCTTTGGATCGGATGAATCGCTTGTTTCATGATCGCAAAGTGCAGAAAAGTTACTTGGCGGTGGTGCGTAACCAACCTCCAGCAGAAGAGGCAAAGTTGGTGAATTGGTTGCTACGCGATCGTAAGAAAATGATTACGAAAGCCTACGATCGTGAAGTAAAAAATGGAAGCCGAGCAGAATTAGATTATAAAGTGATCGGCGAGTTGAATGGTTTTTATCTATTAGAAGTAAAACCACTCACAGGCCGCACGCATCAAATCAGGGCACAATTAGCCTATATGGGCTGCCCTATTGTAGGTGACAATAAGTATGGTTATCCAAGAGGTAGCCATCAGCGAACCATCTGTTTGCATTCTCGCGCTTTGGCTTTTGAACACCCAGTGAAGGATGAACCGATGCGTATTGAGGCGACAGTTCCAGTAGATGGATTTTGGGAAAAGTTCAATATCCTGCTCTAATCTGATTCCCTGAACTATATTTAATTACGTACTTTTGCCCTATGGTTTATATCAGGCAATTCGTTATGGCTGTAGTGCTTACTATCGCCGCATCGTCAATCATTCCGCTTCGTAGCGAAGCACAATGTGCTATGTGTACGCTCAATGCGGAGAACAGTACCAAAGAAGGTAATACGCAAGGAAAAGGTCTGAATGATGGCATCCTTTTTCTGCTGGCAATGCCATTCATTATTGGTGCAGGTATAGGAATTTTGTGGTATAAGAAGTACCGCGTAAAACCACAGCGTAAGTTTTTATAGTACTGATTTATCTATCCTCTAAAAAATCATTTCTTAAATTCTATAAGTACTTCATCGTACTGTCAAAGATAAAGGCGCGTTCCGGATGATTGGTCGCCAAATAGTTTTGTAATTGATACAAGTATTCGGATTTGAAATCTTCTAACGTATCACGTTCGTCAAACTTCAGTTGAAGAGAATACGTATGGCCTTCATGTGGCGAATCCAATAAGTTGAGTAATTGTGGTTTGTGTTGTACTGGTAGATTAGGTAAGTAAGACGAAGTAATCCAGTTCAGAGCATCCGCCTGCGCAGAGTCTTCGACTATAATGGAAATATTGTACATATACATGCCGTAAAATTACATTTTTTTTATGACGAAAATTCATTCACAATTAACATTCCCCTCCCTGTAAAATTAAAGTTGCATAATGGTCAAATCACTAAAAAATTGCAATATTTGAAAATGTGCTGTTGAAATCCATGGTTTTTAGATATATTCATACTACGTATTTAGTGCTTTTGTTATCACTACTGATGTTTGCCTGCGGCACGACTGGTGATCAGAATGACGTAATTCCTGTCGAGAATTTCATCTTCAAACCAGATCGCAACAGCTTCAAGCTATCGCCCGATGGAAATAGAATCGCTTATCTTGGTATGCACGATCATTGTAAGAATATTTTCATCATGGATCTCGTGGATGAAAATAAGTCAAAACAACTGACCTATCAAGACAACCTCAATGTACATAATTTCAATTGGGCAAACGATAGCGTTATTGTGTTTTCTAATTCGCATTATACCGACGATATATTGCGCCTATATGCTGTAGACGTGGCTACAGATTCTATTCGACAGTTGGTCGATCCGGTTAAAAGTCGCTTGAAATTTATGCAGCCAATTCGAGATTATCAGGGATCAATATACACCTCGATGAATATACGTGATTCAACCGTATTTGATCTGTATAAAGTGTTTTTAGATGGTAGAAAGCCCGAGTTGGTGTATAAAAACCCTGGGTCGATCACCTCTTGGATTCCTTCACCAGATGGCATAGTACGACTGGCGCTCGCCAGCGATAGTGTACAAGAGTCGATTTTGTACCGAGCCAATGAGCAGCAACAATTTCAAGAAGTGGCTGTTTTTGATTTTAAAACTTCGGTAAATCCAATTGGCTATGTAGGTGAGTCGATTACTTCCGTGATGGCGATGTCCAATCAAAATCGAGATAAATTTGCTCTTGTCGAGTACGATGTCTCAACTGGCAGAGAAATAAAAGAATTATTTGCTGACGCTAACGTAGATGTAAACAATGAGGGCTTTTCGTATCCACTACAGCGGCAGCTGTTTGCGACTACCAGTGCTTGTAGAAAAAAATATACCTTCTTTGATACCCAGCTGCACAGTACGTACAATACCGTAAAACGCCATTTTAAAGATGATGCAGTCGATTTCTTAGATATGGATCGTGATTTAAAGCGGTTCATCGTGCGTGTGTATAGCGACGTTCGGCCTGGGGAATTATATTATTATGATAAAAGTACTAATCAGTATACACCATTGGTCACCACTTTTCCAGATTTGAAAGAAGCTGATATGTTACCGATGAAAGCGGTTAAATTCAATGCGCGAGATAATCAAGAAATAAATGGTTTTCTTACCTTTCCGAAAGGTAAGACAAAGAATTGTCCATTGGTGGTACTCGTGCATGATGGACCTAGTCGTCGTGATGAATGGGGTTTCAATCCCGAAGTACAATTTTTGGCAAATCGCGGATATGCTGTTTTTCAAATTAATTATCGTGGCACCACTGGATACGGTAAAGCTTTTTGGTCCTCAGGATTTAGAGAGTGGGGGGGGCGGATTCAGTCTGATATTACCGACGGTGTCACTTGGCTTATTCACGAAGGTAAGGTCGACAAAAATCGCATGGCCATCATGGGTACAGGCTTCGGTGGTTATTCGGCGTTACATGCCGCTACCTTTAATCCCTCTATTTACAAATGCATTATCTCCTCGTCGGGCTATAGCAACCTGTTTACATATTTTAAGGAGATTCCGCCACATTTGAAGCCTTATGTGCAGATGTACTATCAGATAATCGGCAATCCTGAGCGCGAAACGGATTTTTTCAAAACTATCTCGCCTCTATTTCATGCCGGAATGGTGAAAAAACCGGTGTTGTTTTTTCAAGGTGGTAAAGATAAGTTTACTTCGGTGACCGATGCGAATCAATTTGTTGCACGATTAAAGCAAAATAATATTCCCGTGCGTTATATCTTCAAAGAAGAAGAAGGTCGCCGATTTAAGAGCGAGGAAAATATGATGTTGTACTTTCAGGAAATAGAGAGTTTCCTGAAAAAATACTTACACTAACTAAGGAAGATCACGTGCCACAACCTGTTGTCCGGTATCAGAAGAATTTTGGTTTGCTGATCGCCTTTCTGGCAATCGTCACGATTTTGTATGTCGTAGCTGTCGGTTTAGCACGTTCTACAATCGCTAATCACGTCGAATCCGAGTTTTACAACCGTAAGACGGACGTATTTGATGCGACGATCAAGCCTTTTAATGAATTTCTTTATAATGGCATTCCAGAGTTGTCCTATTATCAAGGTTTTTTAGATTCGGCACAGGCTAGACAATATGCCGAGCAGGCACTTCGCAAAAATCCATTCGTAGAAGAAGTCGTATTCTATGATGTGACCATAACCAATTCTAGGACAGTGAGTCGTGGTGTACGTTACCGCGACAATTTGCTATTTCACCCCAAGTCCATTATCAGCTTTCACTTAGATAATGCATATCGCTTGCACAGCAAATCAAATTTTCAGGAAGAACCGGATCCTTACGCCGGGGATTTTAATAATGCAGCGATCAAGTTTTTTGATTATCTAGCGAAAGTAGATGAATCTACTACTCTTACGGAGGACGAAATTTATCGTGTGTTTTACTCCTTTTCACCAGGTAAGATTGGGTATCTGAATATTCCGCGCATTAGTGACCTTTTATTGTACAAGACTATGATGCTCAATGATAGCTTGCCGGATGCTTTTTTCGAACAGGATATGTTTTTGTTTCGAATTAATCCGCAGAAACTCAGGTTGAGCAATACACAGCCTAGATATTATGAAAAGATCTCCATTACACCATTGACTGATCCAGCAGCAATGGAGGAAAAAACCTTCTATACCACCGAGTTACCTTTGCCAGGAGCCTTGTCTGATTTCAAGTTAAAATTTGACTCCTCGCAAGACTTTATCACCCAAGAAGTGTATCGATTATTGATACCAGTGGTTTTGGGTATTTCGGTGTTATATTGCATTTTACTATCGATCGTTTATTTAATTTATCGTAATATTAACAACAACAATAGATTGTATCGCCTTCAATACGACTTTATTAATAACCTCACACACGAGTTCAAAACTCCTGTGAGCGTCATCAAAATCGCTGGGAATAACATTAAAAGTGCGCAACAAGTAACGGATGAAGAACGTTTTATGTATGGTAGAATCTTAGATCAGGAAGCAGATAAGTTAAACAACTTGATGAATAAATTGTTGTCTTATGCACAGATCGAGAACAAATCTATTCCGTATAAAGGTGACTGGATTAATTTGCACGACTTTTGCGACGAGATATTCAAAGCTTGCCGTATTAAATACAGTGACATGGTACTTACTTACAATATTCAAGTCGCCGATGAATTGTATACGGATCCTATTTTGTTGGCATCTGTTTTTCATAATTTGGTGGACAATGCGTACAAGTATTCGGAATTGGGAAGCAGATTTATTAATGTAGAAGTAGAGCAGACGAAGAAAAACTTTGTTATTGTGTTTAGTGACAAGGGAATAGGAATCGCGAAAAGTGAGTTGAAAAATATATTTAAGAAGTTTTATCGCATACAGAATCAATATAATCAGGGGGGTAGTATAGGCTTGGGGTTAGCTTTTTGTAAAGAAATAACCGAGTTTATGGGCGGAGAAATCCGAGTTGAAAGTGTATTGGGTAAGGGCACCACATTTACGTTGACCTTCCCTAAGTAAAACAAAGTAATCACATGGAAAAAGAAATAACTATTGCCGTTGTAGAAGATGATGAAAACCTACGTTTTTTGGTGAGCCATCGATTACAGACAGAAAACTACCAGGTCTTGCAAATTGGGAATGGCTTAGATGCCGAAAAAGAAATACTCGCCAAACAACCAGATATTGTTTTGCTTGATTGGATGTTACCAGGGAAGGAAGGGATTGAAGTTTGCCAGTCGGTACGCAAGGCGGGATTTGAAAATATCATCATAATGATGACAGCCAAATCGCAAGACGTGGATAAAATCGATGCGTATAGCTATGGTGTTAGTGACTATATCACGAAGCCATTCAATATGGATGTACTGGTGGCGATGATTGAAAATAAAGTGCGCTTCTTCGTGCCTAAGTCTGGTGCGGAAGTATACCATTTTGGTCAAACGGAACATCATCCGAATATCCACTCTTTGGTGCGTGATGGGAAAAAAATAGAATTGACGATCTTGGAAAATCGTATCTTGTTGCACTTCTTGCGCAATAAAGGAAATGACGTAACTCGTGATGAGCTGATGGAAGCGGTTTGGGGTTACAGTTCCAACGTCAATACACGTACATTAGATATGCATGTAGTACGCTTGCGTAAGAAAATTGAAAAAAATCCAGACAAACCGTCGTATTTGCAGACCGTCCGTGGATTGGGCTACAAGTTTGTAGATGATACGTCTGAAATTCCAGATTAAATTTGCTTTTATAGATACGGATCATTATTTTCGTGATAATGAGCAAGGCCATGTTGTCCGATTAGGATAGTATGGTCTTGCCTTTTTTATTGTCTATTATTAAATAACATAGTGCTAATTAGATAGTTTATTATGGCAGAAGTAACTTATTATACGGAAGAGGGATTAGCTAAGCTTCGTGAAGAATTACAGTATCTAAAAACCGAAGGACGTACAAAGATCGCGAATGCGATCGCAGAAGCGAGAGACAAGGGAGATCTTTCAGAAAATGCGGAATATGATGCCGCAAAAGAGGCGCAAGGACTACATGAGGCTAAAATCGCTAAATTGGAAACCGTATTGTCTACCGCGCGTATCATTGATGAGTCTAATCTGGATACATCCAAAGTGTTGGCGCTATCTATTGTGAAAATTAAGAATGTGAAAAATGGTGCGGTCATGACCTATCAACTGGTATCGGAAACTGAAGCTGATTTCAAATCGGGTAAAATTTCAGTAAAATCACCGATTGCCCAAGGCCTTTTGGGTTTAAAGGTAGGCGATATAGCTACGGTATCGGTCCCTGCAGGAGAAATGAATCTAGAGATATTGGAAATATCGCGCTAGAAATATCGTAATGGTTATGTGCGGTTCTGCCATAACCGCACGAACTTGCATAATAACTCAGAAAGAAGTCGAGACAGTACGTTCCGACTTCTTTCTTTTTTTGTTATATTTGCTAATGATCACTGGCAGAATTGAAACATCAAACAAAATATAAGGTGGGATGTTGTCAACATTAGAATCCAGTTTTTTATACACTAATAGTAGTTATGTCTACAATATTTTCTAAAATCGTCTCGGGTGAGATACCGGCGTACAAAGTAGCCGAAAGCAATGATTTTCTTGCTTTTCTAGATGTAAGGCCGATTGCCAAAGGACACGTTTTAGTGATTCCGAAAGAAGAAACAGATTATATATTTGATATTGGCGATGATGCCTATATGGGCATGTGGATGTTTGCCAAAATTGTTGCACAAGGCATTAAAAAAGCCATTCCATGTGAACGGGTAGGTGTTGCTGTTGTTGGATTAGAAGTTGCGCATGCACATATTCATTTAGTGCCCATCAATGCGATTTCTGATTTGAATTTTGAAAAACCAAAGTTGGAATTTTCGGAGGAAGATATGTTAACGATTTCTGAGGAAATACGAGAATCCATCTCTAAAGTTACGCATGGATAAGCCACCGACACCCTTTCCGAGATATCCATTACACCAATCACCATTTTTAATGATTGTCTTTCTTCAAGCCGTTGTGCATGACGATACTAGGGCCGTAATTTGATTGATATGCAAGAGTTTCTATTATCATTTCAGCAATTGATGGATCCCGAATACCTGCTTAGTCATGGCGGGTTCTACATCGTTTGTCTTATTGTATTTGCAGAAACGGGTCTTTTCTTCGGGTTCTTTTTACCTGGCGACTACTTGTTGTTTTTAGCCGGTTTATTTTGTGCATTAGGAAAGATTGATGTAGATATTATCACACTCTATTTGGGAATCCTTGGTGCAGGTGTATTAGGCAATTTTGTGGGATATTGGTTTGGAAATCGTGCTGGCCCTATGCTTTTCAAGAGACAGGATTCCATCTTATTCAAACGCAAGTACGTGGTAATGGCGGAGGAATTTTTCCAGAAATGGGGCGGTACTGCATTGATTATCGGCCGTTTTGTTCCAATTATACGTACATTTGCTCCCATATTTGCGGGTGTGGTACAGCTGAATTTCCGTAAATTCGTTTTATACAACATTATTGGTGCCTTTTTGTGGGTATCATTATTAACATTGACCGGTTATTATCTAGGGGTGAAATTTCCCGAAGTAATCAATTATGTGGAATACATCATCGTTGGTTTGATCGTAGTGGCTTTCTTACCGATAGCTATAGCCTTGCTTAGACGCCGACTCAAAGACCTTAAGAAAACAAAAGATAAATAGTTAATATATTACATGAGTACACAACATCCTTGGCATCAAGTATCGCCTGGCGAAGACTTGCCTAGTTCCGTAAATGCAATTATCGAAATCCCAAAAGGATCAAAAGCAAAGTATGAAATCGACAAAGATAGCGGCTTAATCAAATTGGATCGCGTGCTATTTTCGTCGGTTATGTATCCGGCTAACTACGGTTTCATACCACAAACGTATTGTGATGACAAAGATCCGTTAGATATTTTGGTGCTTTGTTCCGTGGATGTATATCCTATGAGCTTGATCGAAGCTAAAGTAGTTGGCGTGATGCACATGATAGATGGTGGTGAGCAAGATGATAAAATCATCGCGGTAGCAAAACATGATATGTCGGTCAATTATATCAATGATCTGTCGGAGTTGCCTCCACACACGATGAAAGAGATTGTACGTTTCTTCCAAGATTACAAAGCTTTGGAAAATAAAAACGTGACGATCGAAAATTTATATGGCAGAACTTATGCAGAAAATGTTATTTTAGAGAGCATTGAATTGTATAAGAAAGAGTTTGGTAATAAATAGATACGATAAGTAAATGGGTTTCGATATTTTTTGGACAATCTTCTTGGTTCTTGCTAACGGCTTTTTCGTAGCGGCAGAGTTCGCCATCGTCAAAGTTCGGGCATCACAGATTGAGCTTCAAGCAAAGTCTGGTAGCAAAGTGGCCAAGATGGCCAAAAATATAACCGAGCACCTAGATGGTTATCTTGCGGCTACTCAACTCGGTATAACCTTGGCCTCCTTGGCTTTAGGTTGGGTAGGTGAGAAGGTGATGACGGAAATTGTTAATAACATGTTTGGTTTCTTCAATGTGGAATTGACAGGACGCTGGGCTACCAATTTGGGGCACGTGTTAGCATTTGCCATCATCACTTTCCTGCATATTGTTTTTGGCGAGCTAGCACCTAAGTCGATCGCTATTCAAAAACCTGTAGCTACGACGATGCGTATTGCATTGCCACTACAGTTCTTTTATTATATTTTCAAGCCTATCATCTGGGTATTGAATGGCTTTGCGAACCTTTTATTAAAACTGATTGGTATTCAGGTTAATGCGCATGAAGTCAGCCATTCATCAGAAGAATTACAATACTTATTGGAAAAAGGTCGCGAAAGTGGCGCTTTAAATACGTCCGAGCACGAGTTGATCAAGAATGTATTTGATTTCAACGAGCGTATTGTAAAGAATATCATGGTGCCACGTACAAAAATCGTTGCGGCTGAGGTGAATGAAACCCCAGAAGATTTTATCAATCGGGTAACGGAAGAAGGCTATTCCCGTGTGCCGATTTATCAAGACAATATCGACCAGATCATCGGTCTAGTGCATACCAAAGATCTTCTTCCTATCGTCGCCAAAGGCAAAGAAGTGGTACTTAAGCGCATCATGCGTAAGCCATATTTCATTCCAGAGACCAAGAAGATCAATGATCTAATGGCTGAGTTCCAACAAAAACGTATACAGATTGCCTTTGTATTGGATGAGTTTGGCGGTACAGCTGGTATGGTTACATTGGAAGATATCGTAGAAGAATTAGTAGGTGATATTCAAGATGAGTATGATAACGAAACACCTTTGGTAGAGCATATCTCGGATAGAGAGTTTATGGTAGATGCAGGTGCGAATGTGCACGATGTGAATGAATTTCTGCCGTTGGAATTGCCAGAAAGCTCTGATTATGATACGATAGCTGGTCTGGTGAGCCATGTCTTTGAGCGTATACCTGATGTAGGTGATAGTTGCGAAGATTTAGGTTATATCTTTACCATTATGAAAAAAACACAGCAAAATATTGAATTCGTGAAATTGGATTTGGTGGAAACACCGAATGACGATTCCGATTACGTAGATTAAGTTATGTTGTTATTCTATACACCCGATGTGCAGCATACGCACACCGAGTATCTCCTTTCGGAGGAAGAAAGCAAGCACGCCATTCGCGTGCTTCGTTTGCAAATAGGCAGTACGGTGCACTTGGTGAATGGTGCGGGCGATCTGCTGCAAGCAGAAATCATTGATGCCCATCCAAAGCGTACCGCGTTAAGGATCTTATCATACGAACGCGAGTTTCAGAAAAGAAATTATTACCTGCACATAGCGATTGCGCCGACGAAGAATATCGATCGGCTGGAGTGGTTTATTGAGAAAGCGACGGAGATCGGGGTGGACGAGATTACGCCGATTATCTGTGAGCATTCTGAGCGAAAAGAAGTGAAGGTAGATCGATTGAGCAAAGTGGCGGTAGCGGCGATGAAACAATCGCTGAAAGCGTATCTTCCGCAGATCAATCCGGCTATTTCTTTCACAGCCTTTATGGAGCAGCAACGTGCTGCTACCGAACCAGTGCATAAAGCCATTGCGCACTGTGTCGATATGGAAAAGGCATATCTTAGCACATTCTTCCCGCCTAAGTCGGCTTACTTGATTTTAATAGGACCTGAAGGAGATTTCTCCGAGAAGGAAATTGCATCAGCAATGACCGATGGCTTCCAGATGATGTCGCTTGGTGAAAGTCGCTTACGAACTGAAACGGCGGCATTGATGGCTACAGCAGAGGTGTCAGTATTGAACCGCTAATAGTAACACTGTGACGCATAAAAAAGGGTTTTCTGCCATCGGCAGAAAACCCTTTTTTATGCTATAAATATGTAGTTATTTAATCACTACGGCATCCACAATTTGGATTTCAGAATTGCCTTTCAGTGGTTCTGGATTGAACACCATTTTGCCTCTTAGTTTGACTGGTTCGTCGGAGAATTTAACCGTTGTGCCATTTTTCATGATGATTTCCACCATCGGCGGAATACCGTTAGTTCCACAAAACTGACATTGCGCCAGCGGGAGCACCGATATCATAAATGTACTGTGATTTCTGCCGCTTTTGAGCGGCACCATATAGCCCGGCAAGTCCACCTGTTTATTTTCCATGGCCTTGAGCACTGGCGGATATTCCGGTGTATATATTTTCTTATTTCCTTGGGTCGTTACTTTGTACATCATCTTATCGATGGCTTCCCAAGTTTTGTTCATCATCGGTGTATGATCCGGTACTTCCATTCCCGGGAATTGATTGGCACCACCAATCTGCGCTTGTGCTGTATAAGCTGCAATAGATAAGAGAACTGCTATAAATATCTGTTTCATCGTGTTGTTTGTGTAATTATTTGTCACCCAAAATGGTGGATATCGTAGTGTTGTACGCTTTGATAGCGGGTAATATCGCAGCAATGGTTCCGATTGCTGCCGCAATGACTAGAATCAACAATTCTGTCGGGCTCACAGCTAGTGCTTGGATAAAATCCGCGCTCTGTCCCGTCTGTGTGCTGATATAGTACAAGGCTAAATGACCAAATAGTAATCCCACCACACCACCAATCAAGGTAATGACTAATCCTTCGACTATCACTAATGTGAAAAGTTTAGTCTTCCCAGCACCTAATGATCGCATGACAGCTAGATCGTACTTGCGTTCTTTTAGCGCGTTGTATAAGCTAATGAATACGCTTAGCCCAGCAATTAACATAATCACGTAAGCCAAGATTTCTAAAGAATCAATTCCTACCCCTAACAAGGAGAACAAACGTGTGGTTTCCATCGCAGGAGAAGCCGCTTGCATCGCAGTGGATTGGTTGACCATACGAGGCAATGTGCTGATCGCTGCTGGGCTACTGTATCTAATCAATAAAGAGGTAATTTCCAAACCTTGTGATTTGTACACATCATCACCGATGCTTTTCACAACTTGTACGCTAGCCGTATCTTGCTCGTGCTCGTGCGCGTTTTCTTCAGCGTGTTGATGATCGTGATGGTCGTGATGCGCATCCGTAGTATGTTGATGATCATCGTGATTGTGTTCATGATCGTGTGACTCGTGATTGTGTTCATGATCGTGCGATTCGTGATTATGTGCATGATCTCCATCTGCATGTGTGTGGTCATCATCATGAGCAATATCGTGTACATCCCAGATGCTGGCTAGATCACATAATAGCAAATTATCGACCACCGTTCCGGTAGGCGCTAAAATACCGACTACGGTAAATGGATGCTCGTCGTGCACATGACCGTTTTCTGCTAATCCATGTGCGCTATGTACTGGATCGCCAATTTTCAGGTTGTTCTTCCGTGCGGTTTCGCTTCCAATGACTGTTTCAAAGCTCTTGGACCACATGGAGCCTTGTGCGATCTCTAGTTCGTATAGGTCAAAATAAGTGCTATCAGTGCCGATAATACGATGTCCCTTGAAGTTATCACCCAACGACATAGGCACCGCTAAATCCACTAATGGATTGTCGCGAAATTGGAGCGCATCCGACAACAAAATATTCCCCGTCGGGTAATCCACATGGTAAATGGAACTTAGAATCAATTGTAACGGACTGCCTTTGGCGCCGATCACTAAGTCAATGTTCTTGCTGTTGTTGTCCAACTGCTTTTCAAACGTATCGCTCGTAATATAGATCACCACCAAAATAGCCACACCAAAGGCAGTCAGTAAAATGCTGAGTAATGCCGAACCTAATTGTTGCGTAATATTCTTCCAAACTAATTGTAACGTGCTCATATCAATGGTATCTATTAAAGGAAGTAGGTGTTGGTAAATTCGTCTTTGATGCGTTTGTCGTGCGTCGCGATGATGAGCGTAGAACCGTGTGTGTCGGCCATTTCTCGTAATAATGTCAGCACGCGTTGTGTATTATTATCATCCAAAGAAGCAGTCGGTTCATCGGCTAATAAGATCGCAGGACGATTGATGATCGCACGTGCAATGGCCGCACGTTGCAGTTGTCCGCGGCTTAGTTGGTTGGGATGCTTTGCGCTATGTTCTGCCAGTTGTAACTGCCCTAACAAAGTGTCTATTTTCTCTTGATCTACTTTGTATCCCGCTAAGGATTGTGCTAAGCGAATATTCTCTGATAAAGTTAGGTTTTTTAAGAGATGTGCTTCTTGAAAGATGAAACCGATGTTCTGTGCCCGAAATTTATCTAAAGCGGATTCCGACAGCTGGTAGATATTTTCGTTGTTGATACGTACTTGGCCATTTGTCGGATTCGAAAGTCCGCCCAAAAGATTGAGCAGCGTGCTCTTTCCGGTGCCCGAGTCGCCAAGCAATAGGGTATGTTGCTGTTTGTGGATATGGAGATCTTTGAAAGCCAGCGTTGGGCTTTGCGATCCGTAACGAAAAGTTAGACCTTCAGTTTGCAGCACATAGTTGTCCATAAGTTCACCTCTTTTTATGTGCAAATTAACATTTTTTTTAGGCTAAAACTAATTTGGAAGGGCAGGAGTGGCTATCTATTGAAAAAGATACAGAAGGGTAGGTGAGATACCAAAAGAATAGCGCCGACAGAATTATCTGTCGGCGCTATTGCGTTATATATTTTTGGATTGTACTAGAAACCTACTGTCCAGCCTTTTGCCCAGTCCGGTTGATCAACACCGTTACCAGCACCAACTGCGTTAGCATTCTCTGTTACCATTTTAGCAATATCAACAGCAGCACCAGCAGTACTTGATCCTTTTACTTTAGTACCAACATTTACAAATCTTACGTTGGTGGCTTTCAAAGATCCATCATTTATAAAAGCAATACCTTCGTCGTGTTGGATATCAAATCCAGTAGCCCAGTTAGCAATTACAACGTTGTCTAAGTTACCATTAGTTCCTACGCGCATTTTAACAGCTTGATCTTCGGTTGAACCTCCGCGGTTACCTACCAAAGTAAGATTACGAAGCGTTGGATTAGAGATCGGAGTAGCTTTGTGATTTACACTGTTGTTATCTGCCTCGATACCACGGTTACCATCGTTAGTTTTCCAACCAAACCAGAACTCACCTGTACCATTCCAACCTTCAGTCCAGTCAAACATATCATCAGCTACAAAGCTAGATCCTTGTGTGCTTTTGTTTACTACTACTAAATAACGAGAATCTACTGTTCCACCGAACCACTCAAAACCGTCATCAGAACCTTCATAAGCTTGTACGTACTCAATAGTAGTACCTTTACCTACACCAAACATAGATAAACCATTGAATTCTTTTTCTTCGTTGAATGAATAACCAGTATATTCCAAACGTAAATATCTTACAGAACCAGAGTTATCATTAGCATCTGTACCACCGTAAGTCAACTCAGAAACCTCTGCAGTAGCTGTTTGTCCTTTGTTGATTGGTGCTTTACCACAAATAACTAAACCACCCCAAGCACCAGCGCTCTTTTTAGTAGCAGTCATTACTACTGGATTAGTAGCTGTACCTTTTACATTGATTTTTGCGCCTTGACCTACTGCGATATAACGGATTTCTTGTTGTGCTGTAGTGACATCTGTCGCTTCGATAATAACACCAGGTTCGATGGTTAATGTTGCACCGTTAGATACCTCTAATTTACCAGTCAATTTGTATGTGCCTGAGCTCAATACAACTTCGCCATCAGTGATCGTACCTCGTAGGTCTTCACGATTCAAGGTAAAGCTAGAAGGTCTCTCCGTGTTATTATCACTGTCACAAGAAGCCATCGTGATTAAACATACAGCGGCTCCTAAAGCAGCTTGTTTAAAATTGGTCAAAAATTTGTTTTTCATTTCGTGGATAGATTTTTTTCTGTCTCAAAATTATGCTTACGATTTGTACTATGTTTTACCGCAATGTTATGTTATTGTTAAAGGCGGTATCTTACACCTAGGGAGAAGCGAATTCCTTTTCTGTAATTAAATAATATAGGTGCGTCTATAGCTGAATCGGAGCCTGCTACTGTTTCCTGCACCCGGTTGAAGCTAGGATTGGTAACATTTAATACATTGGCATCGATGCCAAAGCGGTTATTGATTTTGTATTTAAAGATAAAGTCTAATGTACCTACACCCTGATCGATTTGATTGCCACGTCCTTCAGATCCTAAGGCGTACAAACGGTCTGAGAAATAATTATAGACAACTGTAGCCATAATGTCGGATGCATTGCCCCACGCTTTATAATATGAAAGATCTGTATTGACCAAGAAATCTGAGGCTCCCGTAAATCCTGAGCGCGTATTAGTCAGGTTGATATTATATGAACCTCCAGAAGGAAATTGCGTTTCGCGACGAACTTTTTCGGGGTCAATCACTTGATCGGTTTTGATATAAGCCGCATTGGCGCCAAAAGATAATTTACCAAATTGATCGGTACTCAGTACATCTTTCTTAAATTCTACTTCCAATCCATAAACAGTACCATAATCACCAATGTTTACGTAAGAAATATCATTGGAAGATGAAGCTAGAAGTACTTCGTTGATTGGGTTTTGAATGTACTTTCCAAACAAAGTGGCTGAAAGCAATTCCGAAGATTTCGGGAAAGCTTCCCAACGTAGATCTAAGTTGTAATCGGTAGAAGGATACAGGTTGGGGTTACCTTGCTTAGATTCGTTGATATCTCGGTAAATGAAGAAGGCTCTCTCCTTGAATTGTGGCAGTGTATAGGTTTTGCTCAAGCCCATACGAAGGTTTTGATTGTCTTTTAACACATACTTCAATAATAAACTTGGAAGGACTTCATTTCTGGTGATGCTATTCGTAGTACCACTTCTATCCAATTGAGTCATGAAGCTTACATCCTGACGAATATTTTCGTATCGTAATCCCAATGTACCACTTAACCGTTCCGTTAGGTTGTACTGTAGGTTTGTAAATGGAGCATGTATATCTTGCGTACCATCATACGTTTGAGGTAAGTCGGCATTGAAACCTAATTGAGAAAACAAACCAGCATTAAGATTCTCTTGATTGAAGAATTCATCTAAGTTGGTCGGATCGATCGGACGATTACGTGGTACAGAGAAGTTTACCTGAAAATCTTCAAATGCACGTTTTTTCATCTTGCCATTATACCCGACAGACCAAATACCTTTATCGTCATCTAGTTTGTAGCTGGCTGCCAAATTAAGTGCGATCTCGTTTTCTGATAAATCCTGAAAGTAACGGTGATTATTGGTCACCGCATTTTGAATAAAGACATACTGCTGAGTAGCATCGTTCAATTGCATAAAGTTCTGAATACGATCAGGAATTTTTGTTTTTACGCGGTTGTATGATAATCCCCAATTGACATCAATCTTATCGTTTAGCTTATGCTTACCTAATAATTGATTGGCGGTTACGGTATTTTGAATATAGGTAGAGCGTCTTATTAAGCCGCTGCCATCTTCTGCCATGTCACGTAATGCACCGGTGTAGGTGTCATAAAACTGATCCGACGAATTCATCATCAAAAAATTGTAGGTGATGCTATGATTCGGATTGAATATATAATTTGCAGTCACCATTCCGGTCGAATTAGTCGTATATCCTTGGCGAAGTTGCTCTAAATCGTTGATAACTGCACCGCCAGCACTTAATTGTCTATTTACTCCTTCCCGATGATAAGCGTCACTAGAGTAATTTGCGGAAGCAAACAAATTCAATTTATGTCCGTTCGCGAATCTGAATGATTTGCCACCCAATAAACCAAAGCTTCCTGTAATCGGTGTCTTCTTGACAGGATTCATACTATTTTGGAAATTGAAGCCGCCCAGTGGATCGTTTGGCACACCATAATTGACAAAACCAAATGGGTTGGGACCGTCTTGTAAATGGAAGGAGTTCCAGTTTTTCAATACGTTGGTATTAGTGTTGCCTCCCAGTTTTACTTCCAGAAAACCTTTTCCATCGTAATTTTTAGAAGCGATATCCACGTTTCCACCGGCGAAATCGCCTGGCAGGTAGGTGCTATATACTTTATCAATAGTGATGTATTCGATAATATCCGATGTAAATAAGCCTAATTCTAGGTTTTTAAGTTCAGGATCGTTAGATGGAACCGGTAGTCCGTTCAATGTGGTGTTATTATAGCGGTCACCCAATCCACGTACGAAGACCTCATTGCTGCCTTCTTGTCTGGAAACGCCTGTCATACGGTTTACGGCAGCTCCCGCATCGGAAATACCTTTTCTGGAGAGCTCTTGTGCTCCCATGTATTCTACCATTAGATTAGATTGGCGGCGCATATCCAGCAAAGCGATCTCACTGATACGCTCGCGTCTTCGAGAAATCACAATCTCGTCTAAAACCGAGTTCTTACTAACTAAGGAAAGCGTGGCAAAATGAACATCATCCTGTCCATGTTTAATTACTAAGGTATCCGGTGTATAACCAATTAATCCAGCAACGATGGTATATTCTTTTCCATCTTTTGGAAGGTCGAAAAAGAAGTTTCCGTCTTTGTCGGTCGCGCTCTCGCGATTCCTTTCGAGTAGTCGAACAGAGGCTCCTTCAATAGGCTTCATTGATTCTACGTCCAATACGACGCCTTTGATACCATACTGTTGTTGTGCGGAAGCGAAAGATAGCAAGCCAAAGGCTAAAGCTAACGCCAAAAATAAATGCTTGGTAGATTGCATAGTAGATATTGTTGTCTTTTTGCCGGAAAGTTTTGAGTTCCTTTATCCCACGAAAGGAAGCGTGACTTTCAAGCTAAAGCATTGTTAATATTATGTTGCAAATCTATAAGCAGAATGTTACCAAGAGGTTAATCCTAGATTATGTTAATGGTTGCTATGTGTTAATTAATTGTAAACTCCTAAAAGGAGCTTCCGTGAACTATTTGACCTGCTGGGAAGTACGTACGCTCGAAAATCCGCATCTTATGAATGCAGATTTTAACCTATCTTAACCGATCTCTTTTTACCCTAACTGCAATTCCTGCCGGTCGCCCGTTTTGCAAGAGCGATAAATCGCATCAATAATCTTTAAGTCTTGCAAACCAACTTTCCCATCTACCGGCAAGATTGGCTTCTTACCGTCTAAGATGATTTGCGCCATCTCATCCATTTGTACAGTTTGATGTACGGTATGGGGTTGGTTTAATGGACCATTTTTCGTGCGTCCTTTTACTGGTCCGTAGCCAGTAGAAGGTTGCATTTCTACAAAATCATTTTCGCCCACCAAGTAAAAGCGATCGAGATGATTCATATTATAAGTAGATAAACAGGAAGCCACCGCACCACTAGGAAATCCCAATTGAAACTGAATCGTTTCATCCACGCCTTCTTTAAAGGTCTCAAAATCTGTTTTTGTTTCTTGCGCTGTTACCCAGACAGGATCTTCACCGACCATGTAGCGCGCACCATTAATCGAATAAATACCAATATCCATCATGGAGCCGCCTCCAGCTAGTTCCTTATTGACACGCCATTGATTGGGATCGCCAATTTTAAAGCCGGTTTGTCCTTGGAAAAATTTAATTTTTCCCAATTGCCCTTTTTCTCGCAATTCTACCGCTTTCAACGTATTTGGTTCGAAGCGCATGCGGTAACCGACCAGTAATTGCACGCCTGCAGTTGCACAAGCATCCAACATTTCCTGTCCTTCCTTGGCGTTGATCGCCATCGGTTTTTCACAGATTACATGTTTACCCGCTTTGGCTACGCGAATCGTTTGGCTATGATGCAAGGCATTCGGCGTAATAATATAGACGGCATCAATTTCTGGGTTGTTTATAATCTGGTCAAAATTCTCATAGTTATATCGACTACCTTCCGGAACTTGATATTTCTCGCCCCAGGTCTTTAGTTTTTCTGGAGTTCCGCTGATTAAGCCTGTAATCTTTGCTCTGCTGCACGATTGCATCGCTTCTGCCACGCGCTCTGCATAACCACCCAATCCCATGAGCGCCACTTTTAAAATGGGTTTGTCTGTATCTAATTCCGTTTTCTGAATCGGAATGGCGAATGGATAAGCACTTAACGTAGGTACTGCGATGGCAGATAAGGTGAGTTGTTGCAAAAATCGACGACGTGAACTAATCATAGGTAAATTATTTGTGATTCAAATAGGTTGTTTACGAAACAGTTAAGCTACTGAAAAGTTTTTACATATTTTAGAGTCTGGCATATCGCGTTAACGATGTGTCACATTAATGTATACCTATTTGGTAGATTATCTGATTTTATCTAACTTCGTATCCACAAGACAAGAGACGATATCTATCTAATTGTTCTACACGTACTAAATCATTAATTACATATGTTAACAAAACTGATCCTATCTATTGGTATTTTGCTCGGGGCATTTGCTGGCGCAAATGCACAAGATAACCGCCCGCTGCAACTTTCTGGATCTATTAAAGGACTGAAGCAGGGTACTGTTTACCTGCAGCGCTACGACAATAAAGTCTTTAAATTAGTCGATTCTACACAAGTGGTGAATGGTAAGTTTTCTTTTAAGACCTCTGTCCCTTTACCAGAATTGTATTCATTGAGTTTGCAACCATCCGGTACAGATCTGCAAGTATTTTTAGATGATCAACCTACCAAAATCACGGTAGGGAAGGATCAAGATTTTAGAAAAGCAACGGTCTCCGGTTCGAAATGGCAAACGCAATTTGATGGCTATAAAAAGAGAGCGAGTGAATTGACGGCGGTCGAATTTATAAAAGAAGATCCAAAATCAATCGTAGCGGCTTTCGCCTTGTTTCGAAACTATTCTTATGATTTATCTCCGCAAGAGATTAGAGAGCACGTGGCTTTGCTCGATCCTTCTTTATCTAATACGCAGTATGTACAGATCTTAAACGATTTGGCCACTAAGCAAGAAGCAGTATTGCCCGGTAATAAAGCAATTGATTTTGTATCCACTGATCCGGAAGGCAATCAGGTACGGTTTTTCGATCATTTGGGCAAAGGCAATTATGTCTTATTAGATTTTTGGGCAGGCTGGTGTCCACCATGTCGCGCGGAGAATCCCAATATCGTAAAAGCCTATCAACAATATAAAGATAAGGGCTTTGATGTGTTTGGCGTTTCTTTAGATCGTACCAAATCATCCTGGTTGAAAGCCATAGAAGATGATCAATTAGATTGGACTCACGTTTCAGATTTAGCATTTTGGGATACCGAAGCACCAGCATTGTATGGTGTTCGATTTATTCCTTCCAACTTGCTAATTGATTCTGACGGGATCATCGTTGCACGTAATGTGACCGGTGAAGCGCTGCACACCCTATTAGCAGAATTATTAGATAAGTAGTATCGTGTATCTTCTTTAATACAACAAAAGCGCTTGATGAAACTCAGCTTCATCAAGCGCTTTTGTTGTATATGGTAGTAGGTTGAAGTTATTTCTTCGGATTTATTTTTTATCAGTAGGGTAGGTCGTTACCACTTTGCTTACTTTCCATCCGCCATTGGTTGCATGTAATGTTAAGTAGTCTACTCTAGTGAAGTCGCGGAACACCATAGTAACCTTTGCTAAGCTGGTGTTTCCAGTTTCATCAAGTACCTCATAGGTCGTGGTACATTCGAATTTGAGCCCTTTATTTTGTTTCAAAAACTGCATGTACTGCTTGCGGTTGTATTTTTTCTCGGTGCGATCCGCTGCGTTACGATATTCGAAGTCTTTAGCAAAGATCATATTATTGAAGTCATTAAGCCCTTCAGTAAGGGATGAAACGTATGCCGACAATGTGTTACTCGATGCAGTTGGCGCAACGACGTGCATAGGTGTTGCGGCGAAGGATGAGAAGCTAGCGATCATTAATAATGCTGCTGCGATGGAGGTGATTGATTTTTTCATGATTTCTATGTTTTAAAGTTTTTTTGTTTGTTTCTATGGTTCAAAAGTAGCCCGCAGTAGCTGCCTAGAGAATGCCTAATAGATCAGGAGCCCGATTTTTTCGGTGAATGAATGAAATCGCTCGGCAGAAAAAAACATAGAAGATCAAAACTCGGTAGAATGCGAAAGGCGGGTAGAATAAGGATAAAAATAAATCCCGAAGCGGGGAGCTACGGGATTTAAACCAAACCAATTATTAACCTAAATTATGAAAATTTACATATATAACGCCGACTTGGATATCAATATTATCTGATGTGCGAATTATTTTTAAATATTTTTATTACTTGTCATATTTGACTATCAAATCTGTAACAGATTCCAATAAACCATTGCGTCCAAGCAGCCATAGACCCAGTTTTTCATTGGCTACGCCAGCAGCTAGTCGGTAGGTGAATTTTGGAATATTATTTTTGTCCAGATCGGTTTTCATACAACATAGCATTATAAATGAGGATAAAGGAGCTAAAAATACATGTACGATTAAATACCAACAGTTCTGTCAGGTCATGACATGTATATAAAAACTTCACTAAAACGTTTTTGTATCGCCATACTTATATATTATCCCTATATTGAAACATCAAAAAAATAAACTAATTATGTTTAAGTTGAAATCCGTCTTCTTGTTGTCGAGTGCGATTGCACTCTCTCAGGTTGCCTTTGCTCAATCCGATCCGGCCAGTCAAAAAGCGAAAACGCCGGTGGATTATGTCAATCCGTACATGGGGAATATCAGTCACCTGTTGGTGCCTACTTTTCCGACCGTGCATCTTCCTAATAGTATGCTACGTGTATATCCTGAGCGCAATGACTTCACCACCGATCAGCTGCGTGGATTGCCTTTGGTCGTTACGAGCCATCGCGGGCGTTCGGCATTCAACCTGAGTCCAGTGAATAGCCAACAACAAGAATCTTGGAAAAATGTCTATCCGTATGCGTATGACAATGAAGAGATCAAGCCTTATTATTATGGGGTATCATTGTTGGATGAGCAGATTGATGTGCAATATGCGCCATCGCATCAGTCTGGGATCTATGCGTTGAACTTTCTTCTAGGAAAAGATAAGTCCGTTGTATTTAACTCTGGATCGGGTAGTGTACAGGTAAAAGGTAACAGCATTACTGCTTCGCAGCAGCTGCAAAATAATACTACCGTATATTTATACGGTGAGTTTGACCAAAAGGCCACATCTTCTGGTGTATTGGAAAATGGCAAATTGGCGGCGAAGAAAACAGCAGTTTCGGGCAAGCAAGCCGCTGTGGTGTTGACTTTCGCAAAAGGCGATCAGCCTTTGCATTTTAGATATGGTATCTCTTTTATCGATGCCGAGCAAGCCAAGCGCAATTTGCAAAGAGAGATTTCGCACTTTGATGTGCAGCGCGTAGCCAATACCGGTCGTGATATCTGGAATGAAAGTCTATCTACCGTACAGGTGGCTGGCGGCAAAGCCGATGATCGTGCCGTGTTTTACACGTCGTTGTACCGTTGTTTTGAGCGCCCTGTAAATATCAGCGAAGACAATCGCTATTTCAGTGCATTCGATGGTAAAGTACATACCGATTCTCGTCCTTTCTACACCGATGATTGGATTTGGGATACGTATCGCGCTACGCATCCACTGCGTTTGTTGATTGATGAAAAAGTAGAGTCGGATGTATTGCAGTCCTACGTGCGTATGGCTGAGCAAATGGATCAATTCTGGATGCCTACTTTCCCAGAGATTACAGGCGATTCTAGAAGAATGAATTCTAACCACGGAGTGGTAACGATTGCCGATGCATATGCCAAAGGATTGCGCAGCTTTGATATCGAGAAAGCCTATGAAAGTGGTAAGCGTGCCGTGCAAGAGAAAACATTGGCTCCGTGGTCTGCTGCACCTGCGGGCTGGTTAGATGATTTTTATAAACAACACGGCTATATTCCTGCATTGTATCCAGGCGAAGAAGAAACGGTGCCCGAAGTACATCGTTTTGAAAGACGTCAGCCGATTGCTGTGACCTTAGGTACTTCGTACGATGAGTGGGCATTAGGCAGATTGGCGCAAGCGCTCGGACATACCACCGATGCTGATTTGTTCTTGAAAAATGCCTTGAATTACCGTAACCTATATAATGCCGAAACGAAATTCTTCCATCCGAAAGATAAAGAGGGCAAATTCATCATGCCATTCGATTACCGCTATGATGGAGGACAAGGAGCACGTGAATATTATGGAGAAAACAATGGCTGGGTATACCGCTGGGATGTACCGCACAATGTGAGTGATTTAATCTCATTGATGGGTGGCAAAGAGCAATTCAACTACGAGCTAGATCGCACCTTTCGCGAGCCATTAGGCAAAAGCAAATTTGAATTCTATAGCAAATTGCCTGATCATACCGGCAATGTCGGCCAATTTTCGATGGCCAACGAACCTAGCTTGCACATTCCCTACTTATATAACTATTCGGGCAAGCCTTGGATGTCGCAAAAGCGAATTGATGATTTGATTCATCAATGGTTTAGAAATGATTTGATGGGTATGCCGGGCGACGAAGACGGCGGTGGTATGTCAGCGTTCTTAGTATTTTCGATGGCTGGGTTCTATCCTGTAACGCCAGGTATTCCAGTTTATACTATTGGTACACCATTCTTCGAAAATATCACGATGAAGCTATCAAATGGCAAAGAATTCACTATTCGTGCGAACGGACGTTCTGCCAAAAACAAATATATACAGTCGGCCACGCTCAATGGCAAAACTTGGGATAAACCTTGGTTTACCCACCGAGAATTGGCGCAAGGAGGCGTGTTAGAATTTCAGATGGGCGATCGCCCCAACAGAGATTGGGGCGCGGATGCGCCACCGCCATCATTTCAAATGCCTTAGGGAAACCTAAGGCATTTGCCGTTTTAGTGTATTTATGATTGGAAATAAATCTTTCTACAGGAATGTTACGCGGCGATTGCCGGATCGTGCTTATGCTTAAACATAAAGGAGAATAGAAAAGCGATTACGAGCGAATAACCGGCAAAGCAAAGCCATATCTCCGTCCACATCATGTTGCCCTGTGCATCTAGCAAGAAAGTATCTATCGCATAACCACTCAAGCGGCTACCTAAGATAGCACCAAAGCCATTGGTCATCATCATAAACATTCCTTGTGCCGAAGAGCGGATATCTGGCGTAGTGGAAGTTTCCACAAAAAGTGAACCCGAGATATTGAAAAAATCAAAGGCCATACCGTACACAATACAAGAAAGCACAATCATCCATAAGCCATCAGCCGGATCACTGTAGGCCAAAAGTGCAAAACGCAATACCCAAGCTAGCATACTAATCAACATCACTTGCTTAATACCAAATCGCTTCAAAAAGAACGGAATTGCTAGGATAAAAACTGTCTCGGAGATTTGCGAAATTGACATAATGATGGTCGAATTTCGTACAATCAATGAATCCGCATATTCGGGATACGATTCGAAATGAGATAAGAACGTATCGCCATACATATTGGTAAGCTGCAATGCCGCTCCTAAAAACATCGAGAACACGAAGAATAGCGCCATCTTGTAGTTCGCAAATAGCTTAAAAGCTTTCAGACCGAGTTGTCCGGCAAGGGTAGACTTTTCAGATTTCGAACGCAACGGCGGACAAGCCGGCAAGGTAAATGCGTAAATTCCTAAGGCAAAGGCTGCGATTGCAGAAAGGTAAAACTGACCTTCGGACGCTTTGTTTCCCGATAAATTGGTCACCCACATCGCCGCGATAAAACCGATCGTACCCCATACACGAATCGGCGGAAATACTTTGACTACATCCAACTTAGATTTCTCCAAAATGGTGTATGCGATGGAGTTGGATAGCGCGATGGTCGGCATATAACAAAACATCGCCGCGAGGATAATCCAAAAAAATTGGTTAGGATCGTTTACCTGTGGCAAATACAGAAAAATAGCGCCAAAAAGAATATGGAGTACACCATAAAGCTTCTCCACGTTCAACCACTTATCGGCAATGATACCGGTCAAAGCCGGCATAATCAGTGATGAAATTCCTAAGGTCGAAAAAACGGCACCAAAATCATTACCAGACCAGCCCTTGTTCTGAAACCAGTAAACACCAATAGTAATCAACCATGCTCCCCAAACAAAGAATTGGAGGAAACTCATGATGGTCAATCGCAATTTTATAGACATATAAAAAAGGTAGAGTAAGAAAAAATGCTTTGAATAGATAGTTAAGACTTCCTTTGATCGATCTCGTCGCGAATTTTTGCGGCGGTTTCGTACTGCTCACTTTGGATTGCCTTTTCCAGATTGATCTCTAGCTGTTCCAATGATAGGGAAGTGTAGGGAGATACGGGTTTAGGTTTGTTTGCAGGGCTTTCCGGTTCAGTATTTTTGCGGTGCGAATCTTCTTCTTTCTGAACGTCATCTTGATGACTGCTATCAAAGCGTTCGATATTTTCTAAGAAAGCAAAGTCATTGCCCTCAATCACGATGCCTGCCGAACTCATAATGAAATCATACGTGTAAATAGGGCACTTGAAGCGAACCGCTAAAGCTACGGCATCTGACGTGCGTGCATCGATCTCTGTAACCACCTGATCCTTATCGCGACATTGCAATTTGGCGTAAAAAATACCATCCACAAGGTTGTAGATCAGCACTTCAGAAATCGTTAAGGCGAATGTCTCGGCAAAGGTTTTGAAAAGATCGTGTGTAAGTGGACGGCTCGGCGTCATTTTTTCAATTTCGACCGCAATGGCCTGTGCTTCAAACCCACCGATGATGATGGGCAGTCTGCGATTGCCACCTATTTCCCCTAACACAAGCGCGTAAGCACCAGACTGGGTTTGACTGTAGGATAGTCCTACGATATCTAATTGTATTTTCTTCATGCACAATGTCCCGTTGGTCGTTTACGAAGTCTTGTTTATCGTTCGAAAAAATCTCTGCTCGATGGACAAGACCAAGTTGGTCCGTTTCCGATACAAAGATGGGAATATAAACAGCAAAAAAAAAGCAACCACGGCATTTTTTACAGCCGTGGTTGCCTTTGAATCAGCAATTAACCGATTCTTGATCTAGTTCGCTTTGTGCGCTTGTACCGCTGCGGTAAGCTTTGGTACGATTTCGAGCGCATCGCCCACCATACCATAATCAGCCACTTTGAAAAATGGCGCTTCTGGATCTTTGTTAATCACCACAATGGTTTTCGACGAGCTTACGCCTGCCAAATGCTGTATAGCACCCGAGATGCCGATTGCGATGTATAAATTCGGACTTACTACGATACCAGTTTGGCCAACGTGCTCTGAATGTGGGCGCCATCCTGCGTCGGAAACGGGCTTTGAGCATGCTGTGGCAGCGCCGAGCGCCGCGGCGAGTTCTTCAATGATCGCCCAATTTTCAGGACCTTTCATTCCGCGGCCAGCGGATACCACGATTTCTGCCTCTGGTAACGAAACTTTGTCTGTCGCCCGCACGATATCTTTGATCACGATATTTAGATCGCCAGCATCTACGGAAGGGCTCAAGGTCTCGATCGCAGCAGTTTCTTCGCTACGTACCGGCTCGTGCGAATTCGGATTTACCGCAATCACTTTTTTATCTGCTGTAATGATTTCCGTTGCAAAAGCTTTATTAGAGAAAGCGGTCTTTTTCACCTGCAAGTCTGAGCCCGAAAAGGTCGGTAGCTCTATCGCGCCGTCGGCCAATCCAGCTTCAAGCTTTGCTGCCACGCGTGGTGCAAGTCCTTTACCGCTAAATGAATTGGATAATACAATGATGTTCGCCTGTTCGCTGTTTGCTGCTGCCGCAATCACCGAAGCATACGCTTTATTAATAAATTGCTTGAGCTGCTCTTGATCTACTTTTACAATTTTGGAGGCGCCAAATCCAGCGAGTTTATTGAGCTCGTCGTCGGCTACGTTTCCGATCGATAATGCCGTCACGCTGGTGCTTTGCTCATTAGCGATAGCTTTCGCGTACGAAACGACCTCGAAAGCCGATTTTTTGAATTTGCCCTCTATATTTTCAACATATACCAATATTGCCATGATGTTCTCTTTCTTTTAAATGATTATAAAACCTTCGCTTTCGTGTGCAATAGATTTACAAGTTGCTCCACGTCGTCCACCATCGCTACCTGACCGCGAGGCGCAGGAGATTCGTATTTGGAGATCGTGCTTAATGTCGGTACATCTACTGCTGGTAACACCTGAAGTGGTTTGGTGCGTGCAGACATGATACCGCGCATATTCGGGATTTTTGGTTCGGTTACACCTTCTGCAGTGCCCAATATGACGGGAAGCTGCGTGCTTAGCACTTCCTTACCACCTTCAATTTCTCGCTCGATGGTGATTTCGCGATCTTGGATGTCAAACTTTTTAACAATAGATACCGAAGGAATATGGAGCAACTCACCGACTAATGCGGCAACTTGCGAACCATTATAATCGATGGATTCACGTCCGGTAAGGATCAGGTCATATGATTGCTCGGTTGCGTAATGCGCAATTTGTTTCGCGACAAACCAAGCATCGCGTGGTGCAGCATCAATTCTAACGGCATCGGTAGCGCCTACAGCCAGCGCTTTACGAATCGTAGGTTCGGTACTTGCGTCACCTACGTTGATGACAGTGACCGTTCCATCTGTTCCCTCTACTAATTCGACGGCGCGTGATAACGCGATTTCGTCGTATGGATTAATGATAAATTGTACGCCGGATTGGTTGAACTCGGTGTGGTCACTATTGAAAGTGATCTTGGACGTCGTGTCCGGCACATGACTAATGCAAACTAGGATTCTCATAATTTATATTTAAACGATGTGTGTGCGTTCTATCTCAAACTTACATTATTATTAACTAAATCTCGTAGCGTATTGTTGTGTCATGGTGAAATATTTCTTATTATTTAATTATGTATTTTGCAATAAGTTAAACTGTATTTTATATTATTTATATTTTTATATTGTAATTTTAAATTTACTGTTGGTTTATGACTTAATTTGTTGCTGTTTTAACAAATATCAATTTTGTGTAAAAATCTATGCTAGCATAGTAAATCACGTGATAGCGAAGCCGATTATCTTAATCCGTAGGAGATATATGTCAATTTAGTAACTTTGAACTATGAACGAACGTTTGGAGCAATTACAGGAGCTATTAAAGGAATCACCGCAAGACCCGTTCTTGCACTATGCCATTACTATGGAGCATGTTAAATTGGAGAACAAAGATGCAGCACTACTTGGATTTGAAAACATGGTTTCCAGCTTTACGGATTACGTAGGTACTTACTATCACTTTGGCAAATTTTTGGAAAAACAGCAGCAACTTGAGCGCGCATTGGAAATCTATCAGCAAGGTATGCAAATCGCTCAATCCAAACGCAATATGCACGCTCTTGGTGAATTGAGAGGTGCTTATAATATGGCATTGGGCGAGGAGGATGAAGATGATTAAGGCAACGAAAAGCTATTAAATGTTAATTATTCAAACAATTTAGGGAAGTGGTATATTTTTTGTTTGGGTCTAGCAAGTGTAAAATTAATGCGCATGCGGATCTACTTACATATCGTTTTCCTCTTAGCTTCCTGCTTTCTGTTGATATCATGTATCAACAATAAAGCGAATGCGGATGTGGAATCGATTGCAGATCGCAATCGTCACAAATATAATTTATCAGGACGCTACGAAGGCAATTTGCCCTGTGCAGATTGTTCCGCTATTTCAACCACCTTGGTTTTAAACAGAGACCGCACGTATTCTTTGCATTACAGGTACGTTGGCAAAAGCGATGAGCTATTTCGCAGGGATGGAAATTGGCGTGTAGATGACGATGTGTTACTATTGGATAGCGAAGACTATAATTATAAAATTGAGGAAGATCGTTTGAGTCAGTTGGATTTGTCTGGCAAAGAGATGACCGGCAATCTTGCTGGAAAATACATCTTAGACAAGGTCGATTAGTAGAACGGCCAATTGGTTACATATAACATGAAAACAAATCGGGCTCAGCATCATCTGCTGAGCCCGATTTGTTGTTTATGACTTCACTGTTTTTTATGATTTTACGTAGAGCTTTTCGAGTTGCTCTACCACATAGTCAATCTCTTCTCGCGTATTGTATTTACAGAAAGAGAAACGAACCGAAGGTCTTTGCGGATCTGCACCAATACCACGCAAAACGTGCGAACCGATGTCGGAACCCGAACTACAAGCACTACCGCCCGAAGCAGATACGCCCTTAATGTCTAGGTTGAATAACATCATGTCTGCCATATCACTTGGTGGTAAGGAAACGTTCAACACGGTGTAAAGCGAATCTTGTTCGTCCGTCACACCATTGAAAGCCACACCAGCAATACGTTCCGTCAATTGCTGTTTCATGTAAGATTTCAGCGCTTGAATGGTTTGCTGATGGCCTTCCATATCCTCATACGCCAATTCTAGCGCTTTGGCTAAGCCTACAATGCCGTAAACATTTTCGGTACCGCCACGCATATTGCGCTCCTGCGCACCACCAAAAAGTAATGGTTTTATTTTATTTTTTCCGTTGATGTACAGAAATCCTACGCCTTTCGGGCCATGGAATTTATGCGCAGCACCAGTAATGAAGTCTATTTGCAATTCTTTCAAATCATGCTTATAGTGTCCCATAGTCTGCACGGTATCCGAATGGAAAATCGCTTCGTACTGCTGGCAAATCTGTGATACACGCGCAAGATCGGTTATATTGCCCAACTCATTATTGGCATGCATGATGGATACAAAGGTTTTTGGATTTTTAGCTAATAGCTCTTCCAAATGCGTTAGATCGATTACGCCTGTCTCAGAAACCCGCAATAAATCCAAATGTATTTTGCCTTCTTTTTCCAATTCTTCCAGCGTGTGCAATACCGCGTGATGCTCTAAAGGCGAAGTGATGGCATGCGTAATGCCATAACCTTCAATAGCACGTACAATCGCCATATTGTCGGCTTCTGTACCACCAGAAGTAAAGAAGATCTCCGATGGAGAAGCGTTGATAAGGCTTGCAACTGTCTTACGTGCCCGCTCGATCATGGTCTTCACCTCACGGCCATGTCCATGAATAGACGATGGATTTCCATAACTCTTTGTCATAGCTTCTACCATCACTTCGATTACCGAAGGATCAATCGGGGTAGTCGCGGCATTATCCAGATAAACTTGCATGGCGCAAATATAGTAAATGAGTAAACAAAAACGTATTATCTCGTGCGTGGCACAAATAATAAAATGCCGGAAAGCAGACCGGTGAACAAAAAGACGTAAGCAATTAGATCCTTGAATCGCGTATAGATAGTCAACTCTTCATTTAAGTTGATTTCCTGACTAAGCGCTGCCGGAACCCACCAATCGCTTTTTTGCACGACATCGCCACGTTGGTTGATAAAGCCCGAGATTCCCGTATTGGCAGATCTTACTACCCAACGGCGGTTTTCGATTGCGCGAAGGCGGGCATATTGAAAGTGTTGATCCTTGCCAGAGGTATCGCTCCACCAACCATCATTGGTCACGATCGCAATAAACTGTGCACCATTTTCAATGTATTTTGCTACGTAATTTCCCCAGATCGACTCATAGCAGATGACTGGCGCAGCACCTATTCCGCTTTGCGAATAGAAAACGGAAGGTTCTGCTTGGCTACCATAGCCACCGGTTGTACCTCCAAAATGCGCAAACAGTGGCTTCATAAAAGCTAGCATCTCGCCAAAAGGCAATTGTTCTGCACCTGGAACCAACTTGGATTTGTGATAAAACTCCAATTTACTTGACTGATCAATTAATACCGCGGCATTGAAATGGTCAATGTATACGCCTTCATCATATTTCCGTGCGGTGATGCTTTGTTGATCTGGATAAATACGATAACTTTCTATGCCAGACAGCACATTGCCATTGCGGTATGCGTTTAAGAATTCAAAAATCCGCTGGTAGGCCGGGTATTCTCTAAAATCTTCTTCGTTGATGCCATTAGGAGAGGAGATGGCCGTTTCTGGCCACACAAAAAACTCGGTATTAGGCTTGGCGACTTGGCGCGAAAGATCAAGTAATATATCTAACTGCTGATTTGGCGTAATCGACCCAAATTTGTGATAAGGATCAATGTTCGGTTGCACCACCACGATTTCCGATGGGTTGATATGCTCTTCATACTGCGCGTATCGCCAAAGCGATAAGCCGGCAGGAATCAATACGATCGCGACCAATATGATTGCTAATCGCGATGGCGGATAGGCGCTTACACGCATTTTGTATTGCCAGAAAATCAGGAATGCCAAAATATTGACCAACCAGATCCAGACAGTGCCACCGTACACACCGGTGTATTCATACCACTGCACCAATTGATGTAGGGATGCAAAGCCATTTCCTAGTGTCATCCAAGGAAATGAAAGATCCCACGTTTGGTGTAAATACTCGTAAGCAATCCAAAAGGAAATAAGCCCAATAAAACTAATCCAAATGTCCCGCTTTTTGCGCAAAGCATAATATCCTCTGAAAGCTAACGCCATCAATAATGGCCCGAGACAGAAAGGAATTAGGGCGACCATAAGCGAAGCGCCTGCGGGCAAAAAAGCATTCATCGCGTTGTAAACCCAGTAAATAGATGCCGTATTCCACGCGACGCCCGTAACAAAAGATAGCAAAAATACCTTGCGTCCTTTTTGCGCAAAATCTCCTCGTATCACCTGTTCGATCGCGATTAATAAAGGTACGAAGCCGATGAAAAGCAAAGGACTAGTATACGGTATCGGTGGCCAAGCAAACCACAATAAAAAGGCACTTAAAAGTGCCAGAAGATATTTGTTGCGCATGATGCGGTTTATAAGTCTCTTAAGATTTCTGCTTTCTTGGTTTCATATTCCGCTTGCGAAATCAGCTGTCTGTCGAACAAATTTTTCAAACGAGTCAGTTTTTTCGTGCTTTCATCGTCCTCTTCTTCTTTAGGAGGTGTTGGTGTCTGCGTGGTGATCCGTGGCGGTTCGACTGCGCTCGGCGCAGGACGATCTAGCGTCGGCGAAGAGTTGCCAGGAAGTTTGCTTTCATCATCAAAAGTGATCGCTTTTGGTGCTGGGGGCGTGCTTGGTTGCGGTGTCGGTGCTGGCGAAGCGGGAGCACTTTCACTAACCTTTGGGCTGCTTTTTGCATCCTGCATGTTATCCAATGCTTCTTTGATCAATTGGTACAATTTGCGCGCTTGTACTTTGGGGATATAATCTACCGTGAGATTTTCTCCTGTAAATGGAATCACGGTCACTTTAGAACCAAAGATCTCTTCTTTGAAGGAAATGTCTTTGATATCGTGCCATGAGAATATTTCAAAATTGGTGGCCAAACCCAGCTTCGCAAATTCGCACAAGAAAATGCGCTTGTTGCTCAGCGTGATACTATCTGGAAGTAGTGTTACGGCTGGTTTTTTTTGGATAGCGATATAGTTGATGGATTCGCCAGAGGTCAGCATATCCAAGATCTTGCCATGAATTTTCTCGACTACTTTGGCATCTTGGCCATCCCATGTATATTTTTCGATACTCATTTTTAATCTATAAAATGTTTAAAACGAAGCAAATGTATTGTGCAAAGATAAGCAAAAAGCGGTACTAACTTTCTTGTCCAGCGACGCAGAATACAAATTCACCTTTTGGTGGATGCTGCTCAAAGTGATTCTTGAGTTCTAGGAGCGTTCCACGCACGGTTTCTTCGTAGAGTTTGGATAGCTCGCGAGAAATGGAAGCTTGTCGTTCTTCGCCAAAATATTGGATAAAATCATTGATCGTACGTCCGATACGGTGCGGTGACTCATAGAAAATCATGCTGCGACTTTCGTTGCTCAGCGCAATCAGGCGGGTTTGTCTGCCTTTTTTGACCGGCAGGAAACCTTCGAAACAAAAACGATCATTCGGCAGACCCGAATTCACCAAAGCGGGCACAAATGCGGTAGCACCAGGCAAACACTGTATTTCAATCCCTTCTTTGATCGCTTCGCGCACTAAGAGAAAACCCGGATCGGAGATGGCTGGCGTGCCGGCATCCGAAATGAGCGAAATTTTCTGGCCTTCCTTCAGAAAACGAATGATTTCCTGCACCGCTTTATGCTCATTGTGCTGGTGATGCGCAAATACCCTTTTCTCAATGCCGAAGTGTTTCAATAGGGGCGCGCTGGTGCGCGTATCCTCTGCCAGAATAAGATCGGATTCTTTCAACACGCGGATCGCGCGAAACGTCATGTCTTCGAGATTGCCGATGGGTGTGGGAACTAAAAATAGCATGTTTAAAAATAATGATAATACCTTATTCGTCGATCTGCACGTAATCTTCCGAAGTCGGAATGCGATCGAGATAAGATTGCCAATCGGTCGGCACGGCTACTAATTTACGTGTTTTCAGATCGAGCCACGCACCGTCTACATTTACTTCGGCGGCTTTCACACCATTCTCTTTATAGATGGTATGGCGAAAGGAAAAGCGAGAATTGACGGTGTTGTATTTATTCATCTCGACTTCTACTCGAATGTATTCGTCTAAGTGGATTTCTTTATAATAGATGAGCTCCTCCCGAAAAAGGATGGGGCCAATCTGATTTTTAGCAAAGTCTGTAAGCGAAAGGCCAATACTTTTCAGCATGTTAGAACGTGCCTGAGCACAGAAATCTGCATATGCCGAATGTCTTAAATGTCTATTGGCGTCGATCTGCGCCCAAAGGACTTGTCCTTCGTAAAAAGTATTTTCTGTTGTTGCCATATTAGAGCAAAAGTTTAATTCGTTGTGTGTACCTAAAGTTATAGAATCCTTTTGAGATTAGTATGGCGGTGCTATCAGTTATTTTCGGTAGTGGCGGCATAGAACTCGCGCAGTCTTTGCCAAGCGGCACAGCGCTGTAGATCGCCTTTGTGCTTTGCTACCATGAGAAATTGGATGGTCAAAAATTGATGGGCGTTGGTGACTACAGCAGCTGGATTAAGCCGAATTTCATTCGGATAGTCTTTGCCTATGAGTAATTCTTGTAATTCTTCTGGTGTGAGATCCATCTTGCGAAGATAATCATTGCTGATTCAATTTTAGTTGCCTTTGCTCACTTTAAGTTTTTGTATTTTTGAAAAAAAATAAGCACGATGGACGGTAAAACGAGAGCAGATATCAAGAGAGGGACATTGGTCAATATTATCTTAAAAAAAGATCAACGCAGTGGTGCACTAACGGAAGGCATTGTTAAAGATTTGCTCACCTCTGCTCCATATCATAGCCGTGGCATCAAAGTACGATTGGAAGATGGCAGTATTGGTCGTGTGGCAGAAATCCTGCCTGACGAAGATTTCTAAGATCTGGTCGGAAAATCAGACCGGCTCATTAGCCGGCCTGTGTACTTGGAGGCAACATTTCGATTGGAATATTGGCATTCGGAAAAGTCAGATGCACTGTTGTGCCTTTTTTCAGTTCGCTCTCTACCTCGATGCTGGCTTGCAGTCTTTCGGCAATGCGTTTTACAATAGCCATACCCACACCCGAGCCTTCGAAACCAGAAGAATTGGACATACGTTTGAAAACATCATAAATATTTTCCAATTCATCCGCGCCGATTCCAATGCCATTATCGGAGATACAATAATAGATAGAATCATTTCGCCTGTAACTTTCAATACAGACAAGTGCTTCGTCTGATTTGCTGCTGTATTTGATCGCATTGCCAATGATATTGGCAAAAATCTGGTGAAACAACGTTTTCTCACCGTACAGCGGTAGTAAGTTTTTTATTTCTATCTGTACATTGTTGCTTCCGTACCGTTCTATATTTTCTTGAACAATTTTACGGATCGAAACAGATACGTCCACCCATTCCGGCTCGTATTGGTATACCTTTGCTCGGGAGAATTCGAAAATTTTCTCCATCAGGTTTTCCATGACGGCGACCGAGTCCAATATGTTGGTGGCACCTCTTTCAACCAAATCATTTTCCTTGCCCAATTTCTTTTGAAGGAATTGACCTGTCAGCTTGATAGAAGATAGTGGATTGCGAAGATCGTGCGTCACTGTATAGGAATACGTGTCTAATGCGTTATTGAGTTGTATAAGCTCTTGGTTGAGACCATTAATCTCTTCGGATTTTCGAAGTATACTCTCTCGTACGATTTGTCGAATCCGTTTCAATACAGACACTTGCTCGCTACTCCATTGCGGAGCAGTATTGTGAATTTGTTTGCGCCATGCTGCAAAAGATTGTCGTGGCGAGGGCCTAAACAAATCCTCTTCGGCATCGTATTCCATGATCTTCTCTGGATTACCTGCCCATTCTTCTTCGGTGACAACCTCATTGCGCAGCGCATAGATGCTAAATGATCGGCTAAGATCAATATCAATCCGTAAAAGACCTGCGAATGGCAATTCAAAAGGTAACTGTTCGCGATAATTGATCGCAAAACAATGATCTTCGAAAACCAATTTATCTGTGGTGCTAGAAACTAGATGATGCAACTCCAGAATCTGATTATTATCTAAGGTTGTATTATACAACAATAATTCGTCTTTATTGACCACCACGATGGCATCAGCATCAATCAGATTGGCCAATTCTGGCAAGGAAGCGCGTAGACCGGTCAGTACATCACTTTTAATCAGCATGCTTTCCTTGAGTTTCAACTCTAAAGAAGCAATCTTACGGTCGGACTCCAAATCACGCTCCCGCGAAAGGGTAAGATGTTTGTTTACGGCAAACTCGGTTAAGAATAGTCCGAGACTACGCTTAGGATAATCTACATGAATGGGCTGGCTGTGCTGGCAAGCGACCAGGCCCCACAACTTATCCTGCACAATAATTGAGAAGCTCATGCTTGCTTGTGCTCCGGCATTTTTTAGATATTGTAGGTGTATTGGAGAAAGTGCGCGCAAATTGCACGTGCTTAGATCGAATGCTGCCGATTGATTGGATAAGATGGCATAAGTTGGTGCATCAATGTCCGAAGTTTGTCGTACATGATGTTGTAAATATAGTGCTCGTGCCTGTCTTGGAATATCAAACTCAGGAAATCGAAAGCCGAAATAAGAAGAAATATCACTACGCTTGCTTTCTGCAATCACCTGCCCACTATTATCTTCTAAAAACTGGTAAATCATGACGCGATCGTAACCAATAATAGATCGGATATTTTCGCAAAGCGCATTCCAAACGTGTTCGCCAGCTTGATTGATTTTCCTCGAGTAAGAGGACAACTGTAAAGTGTGCTCATTGACATCACCCACCTCTTCAAACTCAATATGAAGATCTTGATGAACACGATAAGCCTTTACGATATGATTTTGCTTTCCAAGCTCCAACTGCATGACGTGCCGATCACTTGAAGTTGGCGCTATAGCATCAATAAATGATAGAAATGGCTCTTGAACAATTCCTTCGAGGCGCGCAACAAACTGCTCCAAGGGTTTGCCAAAGAAGTAGGTCAAGTCTTGGTTGTTGATATAATTATTCCAGTTTTCACTTATAGCGACGATTTCTCGATGCTCATTCTGAATAATTAATTTCCCAAATTGTTGAATCCGCCCAACTAAGTGGATTGGTTCGTTCTCACAGAGAACTTGGTTTAATGCCATACCTATAGATAGTTTATAAAGGTAGAACAATAAACTGAATTTTCAATTTGCGTGAAGACGTAATTATTGGTTTAAGTGTCTTGATAAAAAAACCACTTCGTGCATTTATATGTTTACCAATTATGAATACACATAGCATCACCAAAGAACAACTAGATAAATTAGTGGAAACGATTGATTCTCAATTTGAATCTTATTTTCAAAATAAAGAATCGGAAGTAAGCTCTGTGCGAGACTGCTTCTACAAACCTGATATGTACGAAGAACAAGGATTGTATGCGCTGAAAGACGATGCCTTGAAAGATTTTCCAGATGAAATCAGACAAAAAACGCATGAAATGATTGCGACGATTAGTAGTGTGGATTAATATTGTAATATCCATATTTATATCCCTACTTTTGTGGGCGATGAAGGCTCTACCTATGCTTTGTATCTGTTCCAAACAGTTGATACATCATACCTAGCCTGACATCTGAATTTACACGATTTGATGTCCTATCTTTTGCTGTATCTGGCGGAGATTGGGTTTCGATGTTCAACCACAGAAATAGATGACATTTGATGAATTAGGATTAATTGATCCTATAAAAAAAGCCTTGAAAGAGGTGAATTATGCGCAGGCTACTGCCATACAAGAACAGGCGATTCCGGTAATCCTTGCAGGAAATGATTTGATTGGCTGTGCACAGACAGGAACGGGTAAAACCGCTGCATTTGCAATTCCAATCGTGCAACTGCTGAGCCAAGCTGCTCGCTCCAATCACAGTGGCATAAAGGCGTTGGTATTGGCACCCACTCGCGAACTGAGTATCCAAATTGGGGAAAGCTTTGCGCTATTCAGCAAGTTTATCAATCTAAAACATACCGTGATTTTTGGTGGTGTGTCTCAGGCCAAACAAGTAGATGCTATCAAACGTGGAGTAGATATTATGGTAGCTACACCAGGTCGCCTGCTAGATTTGATGAATCAGGGTTTGGTAAAATTGAATCAAGTGCAATATTTGGTGCTAGACGAGGCAGATAATATGTTGGATATGGGATTTATCCATGATATCAAACGTGTCCTAAAGCAAGTACCTGCCCAGCGGCAGACCTTGTTCTTATCTGCAACCATGCCTCCAGCTATTCGCAAGTTTGCCGGAACGATCTTACAGCAGCCAAAAGAGATTTCTGTTTCGCCAGTTTCTTCTACAGCAGAGACTGTCAAGCAGGCTATCTACTTCGTAGAAAAGACGGATAAAGTTGATTTTCTACTCAAATTGGTGAAGAACAAAGGAATCAAGCAATGTTTAGTGTTTACTCGTACAAAGCATGGCGCTGATCGTTTGGTCAAGAAACTATCCAAGCATGGTATTACGGTTGCTGCGATTCACGGGAATAAATCCCAAAATGCCCGTCAGAAAGCGTTAGGAGATTTTAAAGCCGGCAAGATAAGTTTGCTAATTGCCACGGATATCGCCGCACGAGGGATTGATATCCATGAGTTACCATACGTGATCAATTATGATTTGCCTGCCGATGCAGAGACGTATGTACACCGCATAGGTCGTACAGGCCGTGCCGGCAAAGGCGGAATTGCGCTATCGTTCTGCAGTCAAGAGGAGCGAAGCGTGCTGAAAAGCATTCAGAAATTAATCGGATTTCAGATAGAAGAAGGCAAATAATTGTTACCTTATATAAGAAAAGCCCTGATAAGTGTGATACTTTTTAGGGCTTTTTATTTTATATAGCAAATGCATTTTAGTGCATCTGATGAGCAACCAACGAAGGGTTAACTCTGTAGCTCGACTTCGGTGATTTGATTACCTTGTTTGCTGCGCGCATATTTATACTTCACCTTGTCACCGATCTTAAGATCGATGCCAGCTAGGCGATCATTGAAATACACTGTTTCACTCGTTTCGTTGTCACGAATGAAACCGTATCTTCCGGCATCATTGAAATAAGAAACTTTACCGAAGTGTTCGACTTCTGTAGGGTCAGCAGGACGTTGCAAATCCTCTTCCTTGAATTTGTAGGTTGTCTCTGGTGGAGTGTTCGAGATGTTACCGAACTCATCAACGTAGGCAAACATTTCTTCTAAATCTTTTCCTTTGTTGTTGTTCGCTTTATTATATTCTCGCTTCTCCAACTTTTCTTTTTTCTTTAGTTGTTGCTTTTTAGCGCGTTCTTTCTTTTTGAATGTGAGCTGATTTCTTGACATATATGGATTTAAGTGAAACAATAATGAAATCGTCAACTTTTGATGTTGTTGACTAATCCCGTGTCCTAGCTAGTCTAGCTGGACTATCTTGAGGTATTGATACAAAGATAAGGATTTTCTGGGAAAATTCCTAACCGGCCAGCGTAATCGGATATGGCAGAATAGGAGAGGCTCTGCTGTCATCAACAAAAGAAATCGGCCTATTAATTTCTTACTAGGCCGATCACTAAACTGGATATTTTAAGAAAAATTAGGTTGTATTCTGTCTTTCATTCACCTAAAAATCAATACTAAGTTTACACATTGACTTTGGCATTGTCGTGCAAGATTTTGATGTGGTCGTAAGCTGCCTTCTGTTCTTGACTTTGCCGCAATAGCATCTCTCGGATAGGATTATCTTCTCCAATTTCATTCTCCAAGAAGTTTTGATAGACCTTATCAAATTCCTCTTCGCCCTGTTCTGCTAATTCAAGCACATTGAGCCGATCTGCGGAAGAAAAAGTAGATTTCAAACTCATCCATGCACGAAAAATCTTTCCGCTGAGGCGAGTATGGTCTGTCAGATCTTGTCCAATCTGCAAGACCAATGGCGCAATCTCGGTTTTAAAATCGGCAGATTGATCGCGGTACTTTTCAAATATGCTACGTAGATCGGTATGTTGACCGCCGGGTAGCAATTCGATTGCCTTGCTATATCCTTCGATGCGATCATTATTGATTTCGACCAAATCGTGTAAAATGTCTAACGGTTCTCTTGTTGATTGTTGCATATACTTTTTATCCTTTAACGTATCTCCGTATAACGACAATCATAGCCTTAATTAGTTTTACAGATCATCATGATTGCGTATAATCCCGTATCACATAAGCGAGCCATTGCCTCTTGCACGAAAACAAGGCTAGATAAACGCGCGCTTGTATTGTACGGGTGGATTTACTTCTTCGCCCAACTCAGCGGCCGCGGCTAGTGGGAAGTAAGGGTTTCTCAATAGTTCTCTAGCAAAGAATACTAAGTCGGCATCACCATTTAACAAGATTGTTTCCGCCTGCTGTGCATTAGTAATCATACCAACTGCACTGACAACTGCTGTGTTACCAAGAGATTGCTTTAAAGCACTCGCCAATGGCACTTGATAGCTCGGGCCAACAGGTATGTGCACGCCGCCAATCACGCCACCGCTGGATACATCAATAATATCCACACCTGCCTCGATTAGTTTTGCAGTCAGCCATTTGGAATCCTCTATTGTCCATCCTTCATCCGACCAATCTGTCGCCGAAATACGTACAGATATGGGAAGATCGGCTGGCCATTCTTCTTGCACAGCGCTCACGATTTCCAAAAGAAATTTCGCTCGGTTCTCGATGCTTCCGCCATAAGAATCGTTGCGTTTATTGGATAATGGAGATAGAAATTCGTTGATCAAGTAGCCGTGTGCACTGTGTATTTCTATCCATTCAAAACCCGCTTGCAAAGCTCTTTTGGCCGCAACTTTGAAATCTTGCTGTAGCTGCTGTATATCTTCGATAGTCATCTCTCGAGGAGTCGGCATGTGCGAAGAAAAGGCAATCGGCGAAGGCGCCAGCAAAGTCCAACCGCCTTCTGCTTCGGTATGCAATGTTTTACTTTGATCACCGGCTACCCACGTACTTCCTTTTCTACCAGCATGAGCCAATTGGATCGCAGGAACTGCGCCATTATCCTTAATAAATTTGGCAATACGAGAAAGTCCTTCTACGTGACCATCTTTATAAATGCCAAGATCGCCGACGGATATACGTCCATCTGCTCGTACTGCAGAAGCTTCTAGCATTACGGCACCCGCGCCGCCCATGGCGCGCGTACCGTAATGCACCAAATGCCAATCCGTAGCAAAGCCATCTTCCGAAGAATACATACACATCGGGGAAGTTACGATACGGTTTTTTAGCGTAATGGATTTTATATTTATTGGGCTAAATAATATAGACATGATTATACATTATTTTTAAAAATTGGGCACTCATAAGTGCCTTTATAACGATGCTAAGTCGATTACAAAACGATACTTCACATCATTTTTCTCCATTCGTTCGTAGGCTTGATCAATGTAATCTATGTTGATCACCTCTACGTCAGACACAATATTGTGTTCCCCGCAGAAATCAAGCATCTCTTGTGTTTCGGCAATGCCACCGATAGACGATCCGCTAAGGCTATTTCTTCCTCCAATTAAGGAGAATGGTGGAATTTGTGCTGGTTTTGATGGAACACCTACACAGATATGAGTTCCATTTGTCTTCAGTAGCGACATGTAGGCCGCAATATCATGTTCGGCACTTACGGTATCTAAAATAAAGTCAAAAGATCTTCGTGCCGCTTTGAACTGCTCTTTGTCTGTGGTCACGATGAAGTGATGTGCGCCCAAACGTTTCGCATCTTCGCGTTTGCCTTCTGAAGTACTCAATACCGTTACCTCGGCGCCAAATGCGACTCCAAATTTGACGGCCATGTGGCCTAAGCCACCAAGGCCAAGCACAGCTAACTTCGTTCCTTTACCCACTTTCCAGTGACGAAGTGGAGAATACGTCGTAATACCTGCGCACAATAATGGCGCTGTAGCTTCTAATGGTAGGTTCTCTGGAACACGCAATACGAATTCTTCCTTAACGACGATCGTCTTAGAATAACCACCATATGTAGGCATTCCATCGGTGTATTTGTTGACACTATTGTAGGTTTGTATATTGCCTTCTGCACAGTATTGTTCTTCGCCGTCTTGGCAACTTTCGCAATGACCACAAGAATCTACCATACATCCTGTACCTACTAGATCTCCTACTTTAAATTTGCTAACCTGATCTCCAACCTGAGCAACGCGTCCGACGATTTCATGTCCGGGTACCATAGGATAGATGCCCTTGAACCAATCATCACGGATCTGATGTAAATCCGAATGGCACACGCCGCAATATAGAATATCGAACTGTACATCATTTGAACCCAAATCTCTGCGCTCAAAATCCCAGGCTGCTAATTTCTCTCCCGCTTTCTGAGCGGCATAACCTTTCGTTGCTATCATGTTTATCTCTTTTTGTCTATACAAATTAATACATGTTTAACCATTAATACCAAATTTTGGTTTGTCAATTTTACTGCTCTTTTCCAATGATCGGTACGAGCTATACGAGACTAATCACATAAATTCGAAAATAAATATAGCCCTCACACTAGCGCAAACCCACAAATGCGAAAATAATTACATAAGTGAAAAACCGGATGCAAAGGTTTAGTCGTACATGTCATAAAACTATCATATTAAAACTAAAATATATTGTCATGAAAGAAACAAACGCATTGAAAGACCAATTGTATGCGGAGGACTCCGATCATACAAGCAAAGGACTTCAAAGAAGAAATTTTTTGAAATTAGCTGGTGGCGGTCTCGCTGGTGTTGCCTTACTTAATTTTGCTAGCTGTAATAAAGATGACGGACCAGATATCAATGGTAACGAATTCTATTTTGGTAGTGGTGATATTGCTATATTGAATTATGCTTACGCTCTAGAACAATTGGAAGCAGCCTTTTATATTGAGGTAGCCAACAAGCCTTTCTCCGGAATGTCTGATCTAGAAAAGCAATTGCTTACGGATGTACGCGATCATGAGGTGGCTCACCGTGAATTCTTTAAAGCGGCATTAGGCAGAGGAGCGATCAATTCTCTAGAATTTGATTTCTCTGCTGTAAACTTCTCCAGTAGAGATAGCGTATTAGGAACGGCTAAGGTTTTTGAAGATCTAGGTGTATCTGCATACAATGGTGCAGGCTGGTTAATCAAAGATGAGCAGTACCTTTTATTAGCAGGTAAAATCGTATCTGTAGAAGCACGCCATGCTGCGGTAATCCGCGATCTGATTAGCAATGGATCATTTGCGAATAGCGAGGTGATTGATAGCAACGGCTTAGATGTTTCTAATAGTCCGACCAAAGTGTTGCAAGCTGCAGCACCGTTCATCAAATCGAAAGTGGATGTACGCGATTTACCAACTTATTAATTTCTAACTACACACAGAACGTCATGAATTTACAAAATATTTTTGAGTCAATTTCTCAGGTAGATCCTGAGTTCAACGAACGAATCAGCCCGCGTCGTCAGGCGATTCGCAATATGTTCAATCTAGGACAAAAAGTATCATTGGCAGCGTTACCATTAGCCGTTACCGCTTTATTCAATAAAGCATACGGACAATCTGCACCGACCGATGTGAATGGTGTATTGAACTACGCACTGACGCTAGAGTATCTGGAAGCAGAATATTATACGATCGGATCAAGCACCGGTGGTTTGATTCCATCGGGTCCAGCTACAGAGGCAATCGCTACTATTCGCGATCACGAAGTTGCGCACGTAGAGTTTTTAAAAGGTGTGCTAGGATCAAATGCCGTTGCTAAGCCTAATTTTGACTTCACAGCTGGAGGTGCTTTTGCGAATGTATTCAGCGATTATGATACGTTTTTGGCGCTGGCGCAAGCTTTTGAAGATACAGGAGTACGTGCTTACAAAGGTCAGGCTGGTATTTTGAAAGGCAATCGCGTGGTATTGACCGCTGCTTTGCAAATCCACTCTGTGGAAGCACGCCATGCGGCACATGTGAGATCTATGCGTAGAGCACGTGGTGGTGCAGCAGCAAACCAAAAGCCGTGGATTACTGGAGCTAATGATTCTGGAATCGGCGCGGCAGTAGATCCAGTTTACGCTGGCGAAGATAATGTGGCACAAGGAGGAGTAGATATTACCACACTAACAGGTGTGAGCGGTCGATTTACGCCTGCTATTGCTACACAGTCTTTCGACGAACCATTAACAGCACCAGCTGTATTGGATATCGCTTCTCTTTTCATTCAAGCATAGGGATGGATTAGTATCTAGATTGTAGTACTTAGACTATAGTATATAGATTTTAGTATTTAGACTATAGTATTTAGATTATAGTATATAGATTTTAGTATTTAGGCTATAGTATTTAGATTACAGTATATAGATTGTAGTATTTAGATTATTGGGAGGGGGATGTCAGTGTAAGGTCTGTTTCGTTTCGAAACAGACCTTTTTGCTGTTTATTGCGGCAGCGACAGATCCTAATAAATGACAGTGCAATGCAAAAGTTTATAAGATCGCTGAGAGCGGTATTCGGCATCAATATGTGATGCAAAATGACAAACTCCTATTCTGGAAGAATGGAGTTTTACATATTCGGCAAAGAAAGGGAAATTAGATTTGTCCGATCACGCGTAGCTCCGCAAGATTAGGGGTCGGGCTACCGCCTTTATCTTCTAAGGTGATTGCAAATGCTTGGGCATTCGAGATGGATTTCATCGCATGCATTACGTCTCCTTTTTCCAAAGGAACAACGCCTGCATCAATCGGTTGGCCATCGAGTAATGCCCATAATTGATATTGTTTGCCTTCCGGTGCATTGGGTAACTTGTCGGCCATTAGATACACCTGGCTTTCTTCCTTATTCCAAAATACCACCGCGCTCAACTGCGGATTGGTTTCTACGCCAGCCAAGGAGATCATGCTTACCGCAGGATTCTGCAACATATCTAAGCTTTTGTACGCATCGGCCAAAAGCAGTTCCGAAGATTTGTTTTTAGTTTCGATTTGTGCCATCGCGGCATCTGTGGCGGTACGTTGCTGGTATAGATAAGCATTGTAACCTACACTGCACACTAATAAAGCAGTAGCGGCAATCGCCAATGGACTGAATTGGATTACACGGCGATTTGGTGCCGCACTCGTCACGGCAGTAGCTTCTGTATTTTCTTCTGTACTTACTGTACTTACAGAAGCTTCGGTTGGTTTATGATTATCTTGCTGCTCAATACTTGCCCATATCGTCTCCCGTAGCTCGGCAGGCGGTACAGCCGCTTGTAGAAACGCCGTATCCTCCAATAAGATCTCTGCCTCTCGGATTGCTGCTTCTACTTCAGGATGTTTGTTGCGCACACAATCCAGTATGCTCACTTCCTCTTCGGTAGCGATACCTAGAACGTACGATTCTATGATTCCTGACGATATGTATTCTTTAATGTCCACTGCTATTATTGATATTCATTCAATACTACTTTCAGCTGCAACAGTGCTGCTCGCACTCGAGTCTTCACGGTTCCGATAGGCAAATCTAACTCTTCGGCGATTTCCTTTTGGGTATACCCTTGGTAGTAAGCCAAATCAATGAGCTTTCTCCATTCTGGCTTCAATTTGTTGATCACATCTTGAAGTCCAATCAGATCCGTTTTTTCTTGAGGTTCAGTCACAGCATAATTCGAACTCTCAGACCTATTTACGACATCTGGAAGCGATTGGTTTTTTTGTTCGTTCTTTACTCCTTTAGATTTGATGTAATCAATGGCCGCGTTGCGGGCAATATTCAGCATCCAAGTGTATACACGCCCTTTTTGTTCATCGAATTGCTCGATGTTATTCCAAATTTTTACAAATACATTTTGAATCACCTCATCCGCATAATTCTTGTGCAAGACGATACGAATCACTACACCATAGAGTGCACCAGAATAACTATCATAAAGATAGTTGAATGCTCGGCGATCTCTTTTTTGGAGCAAACTGATTAGTGTTTCTTCGGAAAGATGTGTAATGGGGCTCAATCAAATTGTATTTGATTCAAATGTATGCATTACTTATTACAAATCAAGTATTAGCGAAAATTTCTTTCGAAATAAACCAATAGCCGAAAACCTTATCCAATAGGTGTACGTATATGATATATAAAAAGGGAAAAGATATGAAAGTAAGTAATTCAAATACGGTAGCGACAATATTGTTGCTGCTCGCGGTGGTTTTTACTATGGGAACGGTGCAAGGGCAATCGAAAAACAATCCATACTATAGTCGTACGGACACTAAGAAAATAAAGGTGTCGAATGCCGAATGGAAAAAAATCCTACCAGCAGATCTATACGCTGTAGCGCGTGAAGGCGCTACTGAACGCGCTTTTACCGGTAAATATACCGATCTGGACGCGCCAGGTACGTATTATTGCGCCGTATGTGGTAATCAATTGTTTAGAGCAGATGCCAAATTTGCCTCCACCTGTGGTTGGCCTTCATTTTATGAGCCCGTTCGCAAAAAATCCGTTATTTATTTGCAGGATCATTCCCACGGCATGGAGCGTATCGAAGTACAATGTGGTCGATGCGAATCGCACTTAGGACACATATTCGACGATGGACCCGAGCCGACAGGAAAACGTTATTGTATGAATTCTATTAGTTTAGATTTTGAGCTTGATGCTAAGGCAGTTGCTCAGAAAAAGTAAAAAAAATAAACCTTTTGACATCCAAGACCGAGAAGTTGTCGTAGATGAGAGAAAGCAGTTTAAAATTTATACTTTAATCATACTAACATGAAAAGAGCAACATTATTTAGTGCAGCGTTATTAGCTTTAGCACTTACGCACCAAGCAACAGACGTGCAGGCACAACAAAAAGAAAAAACAGTTACTGTGGGCGGCGCGCCAATGTATCCTTCTAAAAACATCGTTGAAAATGCGGTTAATTCTAAAGATCACACCACGTTGGTCGCAGCAGTAAAGGCAGCTGGATTAGTAGAAACATTATCTGGTAAAGGTCCGTTCACCGTTTTCGCACCTACTAATGCGGCATTTGATATGCTTCCAGCAGGTACAGTAGAAAACTTGGTGAAGCCAGAAAATAAAGCAACGCTTACTAATATCCTGACATACCATGTGGTAGCTGGAAAATTAGATGGCAAAGCAATCTGGAAAATGCTAGATAAAGATGGTAAAGCTGAACTGACCACGGTACAAGGTGAGAAATTGACCGTGTGGAAAAAAGGTAAAGATTTGTATATCAAAGATAGCAAAGGTGGAGACGCTAAAATTACGATCTCCGATGTACATCAGTCTAATGGCGTGATTCACGTGATTGATCACGTATTGATGCCGTAACGGTTAACTACAATTGGTCGATAGTGTTTGAATATTACATGTGTGAAGCCTCCATCGTTTTCGATGGAGGCTATCTTTTTTTAATGGTTTAGCACTTCGGTAATTGGTTTGCCAATACTACCATTGGGTTCCATAATATGCAGTAAAGAGGAAATGGTTGGAGCAATGTCGATGATTTGTACCGGTCGGTTGCTTTTTCCTTGTGGAATTCCCCAGCCCATAAATAGCAGTGGAATATGCGAATCATACGGCGACCACACGCCATGTGTTGTTCCCGGCGAACGTGGTGTACCAGCATACCATTGTGGTTCAACGACGATCTGTATCGATCCGCTTCTTTTGCGGTTATAACCATTAATTACTTTTTCACGCAGTGGCGCTGGAAGTAACATATTTTGGTTGCCTTCCAGATCAATGACGTAGGCGATTCCTTCTTCCTTATTCAAGGTTTTGATGATGCGGTTTCTGATCGCTTGCGGATCAAAACGCAGCGAATCGATCAAGGTATTGTTTAGATGCACCTGATAATTGGTCAGGCTAATGACTAAATTATCTACGCCAGTTTCTTCTTTTAGTTCGCTATTCAGCTTGCGCTGAATCTGGCGAGCGAATAGGTATCCGCCACTTCCCTTTTGATCGGTGTAGTACAAGGGATTGTACGAGACCGCGTGATCTGCTGTTAAGAAAAAGGTATAATTTCCTTCACCTACGGTGTCATCCAAATACTTTAAAAAATTGGCAATATCTTGATCTAATCGTAGGTATGTATCTTCAATCTCGACAGATGAAAGCGAATAGCGGTGGCCAATATAATCGGTTGCTGATAAGCTCACACAAAGGAAATCCGTCTGCGCATCTGGATTATTTCCTAATTTTTCATTTTTAATCGCATCTTTTGCGAAATCCAAAGTGAAGGTATTGCCTTGTGGCATAGTCTTGATCAACTCTAGACCCGCGTCTTTGACTAATTCAGAGGTTTTTCTTGGGAATACAGGTTTTTCTTCGCCCGGCCAAGTGCCTTCATAGATATTGTCGTCTTCAATACTATTAACATACGTATCGATTGGATATAGCGTATTCCAATCTTGCTTTATGTATTTTGTCGCTAGATCCTGTACGTTGAATTTATTGACCCAATTGGGCAACGCATCCATATAAAAGGTGCTCGAAATCCAATTGCCCGATTTGCTATCAAACCAGTAAGCGGCGTTGGCTAAATGTCCAGCAGGTAAGATGCCGCCACGATCTTTGATCGAGATTCCGACGACTTTTGATCGGAAATTGCTCGCCAAGCGCAATTCATCGGTCACTGTCGAAGCCAAAAGGTTGCGTGGAGATTGCTGTCCTTCCGCACCATCGGCACCCAATCCTTTCACCAAATCATCTTGCGTGCAATACATCGGTTGGCCAGTAGCTTGCTCAATCCAGTCATTTCCCGCAATACCGTGAATAGATGGAACGGAGCCTGTATACACCGAACTATGTCCAATCGCAGTAAACGTTGGTACATAATTGATCAATGTGTTCTCACAAGAAAAACCTTGTTTTAACAGCCGTTTGAATCCCTCTTCTCCATAGCGATCCGCAAAACGATACAAGTAATCCCAACGCATCTGATCGACCATCAGACCGACTACGAGTTTGGGGCGCTCCACTTGTGCATGTGCCACTGATGTGATGCTACAGGCCAGTGCATAGCAGAAAATAAGGAATGAATTTTTTTTCATAATTGTGAATACCAAAATCAATGAGCCAGCAAATTTAACAAATCTTTTGCGATCGATTTAAGGCGCTTTGTCACGATATAGACGGCAAAGGGTATTCGAATAGAAGCTAGATTTTTGTTCATTTCGTCATCGCGCTGAGGTACGACAATGCGATCTACATCTTTTTTGAGTAGATAAGGTTTATAACGTTCAGAAAGTTGATAGCATTACAGCTTAAAAATAACTTAGTTATCAATTGACGCCATGCATAGTTCGAAGATTGCCTAGCACTACATGCGTGGTGATTCGGGTCGGTTGTAGTCGACGGAATCACTAATTACGGAATCCAGTTGTAACGTATCACTTGAAGCATTTGCTTGATCATACGATTCATTATGCTGGGGTTGTTCTTTCTTATCTTCTGAACTGTTACAAGAAGTAGCAAAGCCTACTAATAGTACTAGTGCTGCGAGTAGCGATATGTTTTTCATCATTGGTGCTTGTATGGTGAGACAATAGGTGATACCTATCCATAAACAAGCAGCATAACATAATGTTACATTTAGGGCATAAAAAAAAGGTTTTCAAACGGGGAGAATGAAAACCTTTACTAACCAATTATAAACCTAAATTATGATGACACAAAGATAGTGTAAAAAATACACTATGCAAATCTTTCTGAACTATTATTGTATTTTGGACAATATTATGACAATCCCACTGTGATAATGGAGTGAGTTTTTTAGTTCGAACAGATCAATTACCTTATATACAATCCCTATTACCGTGGAATCGCTGTTGGACAACCTTTTTGCCGCAAACAATCCTCAAACGCTTGGTCAGCGAGTTTTCTCGCTTCAAGACGTAAATGTTCAGGTACGCCGACACTCCAAGGGCTATTGTATCCCAGATTATAAAGATAACCTTCGTACACCTGATTCCATTGCCAGTCGCATAATGCTACACTCCCCGGCGGGCAATTGACTCTTGAAACCTTTGCTCTTGCACTCGTGAGACATATTATCGATAGCGATAGTAATGTCGAGGTTAATATTTTTTTCATTTTAACATCGTTTAAGTGTAATTAAATTTAAAATTAAGAAATTAATTACACTTATAAGGGATTTTTCTGTCAAATCGTTTTTTGATGTGCTTTAAAAGCATATATTTAATGAGTAGATTCCGTCAGGCGACTTCAATATTGCTTTTTAATATTATTAAGACGTTTTTAGTGTACCCTATTAAGCGCGTACTGTTTTTTATGATTTATCTAGTTCAATGTAACAGCCTAAAGATCTAAAAACACAAAAGTCATCCGGGGGGTGGATGACTGATGCTTATTATATGCTGTGTAAAAAAATGTGCTTGTTAAGTGTGAAGATAATTACAAACTCAATGCCAGTGCGTCAGCTGTGATTTAAATCACGTACTATTCGCGGTGCAAACGCGTACTATCCACCAATTGCAAGTATATAAACAGCTCAAATCGATGACGTTTCAGCTGATTAATGCTCATTTTCGGTGTCTGAATTAGGTGCTTTAGTCGAATTAAGACGTTAGCATGACATAAAATTCGCAAATTTGTATCCATATGATGGATGTAGAGCTTAGAAAAAATCAATTGGCCTAATGCGTAGCACTAGAGAAAGCTTTTTAAATAATACGTGGAAGCGAATTCTGTTTGTAGGCTCAGCTTATTTGCTGTTGTACTTAGTGGTTTACTTATTGGATCCATTCTCCGATTATTGGTCGCATTTTCTAGATCGTCCTGGTGATCAAGTAGTTTTAGATCTTTCAACCTCCCTATTATTTTGTTTTTTGATCTCCGAATCAAGCATACATATTGGTAAATGGCTTAATACGAAGATTTCTTGGACACAGTATCCTGGCAAACGGTTTGCAGCAGAAACGATTATGAATCTCAGCGTAGTGCTGTTGATTAATCTGCTGTTTGGTCTTATATGTCCTTACTTATTCGACGTACAACCATTGGACAATAATCCCTTGACTTTAGAAGCCGAAACTCGAGCGATGATACAGTGGATTTTGGTCAGTATAGTGATTTCCTTTGTGATTATGGGAATCAATATTGGCAATTATCTCGTGGAGAATTGGAAGAATGAAGCTATTCGTTCCGCTGAGCTCAGCCAAGTAGCGATGGAAGCCGAGTTGCAATCGCTAAAATTACAAATCGACCCACATTTTGTCTTTAATAATTTGAGTGTGCTTTCGGAGTTGATATTAGAAGATCAGCAAGTGGGATATGAGTATGCGGAAAACTTTAGTCGGATATACCGCTACCTCTTAGTAAATGCCAAAAAAGATGTACTAACGCTCGATGAAGAACTTAAATTTCTCGAACCTTATCGCTTCCTAATTGAGCAGCGTTTTGGCGAGGGTGTGCAATTTGATATCGAGATAGATCCCCAATATCGTTCGTATAATTTGCCGCCGCTCACCCTACAACTTTTGGTCGAAAATGCATTAAAACATAACCAGACCAGTAAGAAAAATCCTCTTCAAATCAGAATATTCACGACAGATGCGGCGCAGTTGCAAGTTGAAAATTCACGTATGCCATTAAGCAAGGTCATTCCATCGTCTGGCATTGGCATTAAAAATATCAATCGCCGCTACAAGCTACTATCCAAGCAAGTACCTCATATATATCAAGATGAATACATCTATACGGTAATTCTTCCATTATTTAAGCCATGAAAATACTCATCGTCGAAGACGAAAAACCCAATGCAGATCGATTAAAGCGATTGCTGAGAGAACTTCGGCCGCAGGCCGAAGTGGTAGCCGTGTTGGAATCCATTGCCGATACAGTTGAGTGGCTGTCAGCAAATCCTTGTCCTGATCTGATGCTGATGGATGTGCGCTTATCCGACGGCCTAAGTTTTGAAATCTTAGAACGAGAACCTATTCCTTGTCCGATCATCTTTACGACTGCATACGATGAGTATGCGGTGCGAGCGTTTAAACACAATAGTGTCGATTATTTGCTCAAGCCTGTGGAGAAAGAGGAGTTGTTGGCTGCTCTGAATAAAGTGGGATCACAACAGGCTAACGTATTGGATCAGTCTACTTTAGAAGGTTTGTTGAACTTCTTTCAACCAAAGAAGTTTCGCAAACGTTTTTTACTGCCGTACAAGGATGGATACAAATCTATTTTGGTACAAGATGTCATCTTTTTCTATTCTGAGTGGAAAATTACCCGAGCGCATCTGACCGATGGCAATGAAGAAGTGATACCGCTCACAATGGAAGAGTTAGAGCAGCAACTCGATCCTTCTATTTTCTTTCGTGCTAATCGGCAATTTATCCTTTGTGTGGATGCGATCGGTCAGGTACACAATTACTTTAATGGAAAGCTGAAAGTAGACGTTAAGAATAACCCCGAGTTGGAGGTTATCATTAGCCGGGAAAAGGCACCTATGTTCAAAAACTGGTTGAATTACTAAATAAAATCATCTCCAAAGTTCGGATTCTTACCGTTGTCGTTTTAGTACCGAAATATTACAGTTCGGTAAACTTGCCTGACATTTCCAATGCGCTATTTGCTTAGTTTTGCAGTTCAAAATAGAATTTTACCTTATGAAAAAGCGTATTGTCGCGAACAGAATCGTCGTGCTTTTCACGATATGTATTGGAACTGTGGGGCTGTTGATGTCCTGCGGAGCGCAAGAAGAATCAGCTCCACCACCGGCTAATCCAGATGTGGATTTCATGGAATTACACAATGGGGCAGCAAAAGTAGAAAAAAAATATCCCGGATCCATTGAAGGTACCGTCAACGTAGATATTAAAGCGCAAGTAAGCGGTTATCTAGATCAGATTTTTGTGCAAGAGGGTAGTTACGTCCAAAAAGGACAATCCTTATTTCGTATCAAAGCTGATGTATTCAACGAGCAAGTCAATAGCAGCCGTGCGGTATACGAAGCGGCGGTAGCGGCAGAGCAAAGTGCCAAGATCGAATTAGAAAAGGTGCGTCCTTTGGTCGCTGGAAAAGTATATACCGAGCTACAACTCGAAACTGCGGAAGCCAGCTATGCGGCTGCAAAGGCACAGGTGTCTCAAGCGCGTGCCGCATTAGGTTCTTCGGAGATCAATGCAGATTTCAGTTTAATCAAAGCACCGGTGAGCGGTTACATCGGCCGTATTCCAAAACGCATCGGTAATTTGGTTACGCCAAACGATGCTACGCCCATGACAACCCTTTCGGAAATCAACGATGTGAACGTCTATTTCTCGTTAACCGAAGCCGATTTTATTGAATTTGTCAATAATAGCAAAGATGATCAAGGTGTGGAAAGTGTAAAATTCATTATGGCAGATGGTACTGCGTACGCACATGCTGGACGCGTCGAAATCGCCAGTGGAAACATCGATCGTACCACCGGTAGTATCGCTATGAAAGCCACTTTTCCGAATCCGGACAAAGTATTGCGTGCTGGTGGAGCTGGAAAAGTCGTGTTGACACGCACGCTATCCGAAGCGTTGACCATTCCAATGGCCAGTGTGCGCGATATTCAAGATCGCTTTTTCGTATTCTCCTTAGCGGATAGCAATAAAGTACTGATGAAGCCCATCCTAATTGCGGGAAAGTCGGGTAACAATTATATTGTAAAATCCGGCTTGGAGCATGGTGAGAAAATAGCCCTAAATCGTATCGATGTGCTGCAAGAAGGTATGGTGGTACAGCCAGTGCTAGCAGCAGATACCGTTGGAAAATAATATTCAAAACATAGTATAAAAACAAACAGTATCCATGATACGAGGAATAATAGACCGGCCCGTGTTGGCCACGGTCATATCAGTAATATTCGTAATTCTGGGTGTGATTGGTTTGCTGCGTTTGCCGCAAACCCGATTCCCAGATATCGCACCGCCTACCGTACAGGTATCAGGTAGTTATCCTGGCGGTAATAGTGAGACCGTACTGCGCTCGGTCGTAACACCACTTGAGGAGCAAATCAACGGAGTAGAGAATATGGAATATATTAGCTCTACGGCCAGTAACGATGGTACCTTCTCCGTGCGTGTGGTATTTAAACAAGGTGTAGATCCAGATCAGGCCGCTGTAAACGTGCAAAACCGTGTGCAGCAAGCAACGCCGATCTTGCCACAAGAGGTAATCCGCATGGGATTGACCACCTCCAAACAGCAAAATAGTATGATTATGATCTTCAGTGTGTACACCGAAGATAATGATCGATACGATGAGTTGTTTTTGCAGAATTATGCCAATATCAACCTGATTCCACAAATTAAACGGGTACCAGGAGTAGGGCAGGCACAAGTATTTGGTGCCAAAGATTACTCCATGCGTGTTTGGCTAAACCCGCAGAAGATGTTTAGCTATAATCTCGTGCCAGAAGATGTAACAGCTGCTATTTCTAGGCAAAGTTTGGAGTCGGCACCCGGCAAGCTCGGAGAAGAATCGGACGCAGCATTAGAATATGTGATTCGTTATAAGGGTAAAAAAACGCAACCTGAGGAATACGAGAATATCATCGTGAAACGCAATGGTACCGACTTGGTACGATTGAAAGACGTAGCTCGTGTCGAATTTGGATCCATCAGTTACAGTGGTGACAACCGATTCAATGGTAAGAATGGTGTGACCATCGCTATCTTGCAAACTTCGGGATCCAATGCCAACGAGATTGAGATTGGTGTGCGTGAGGAATTGGCTAATGCAGCCAAACGATTCCCTCCGGGAATCAAACAAAGTACTTTGATGAGTACCAAAGATCGCTTGGATGAAGCAACTGGACAGGTAAAATCTACGCTGATTGAAGCTTTCTTATTAGTATTCGTCGTTGTGTTCCTGTTCTTGCAAGATTGGAGATCCACCATCATTCCGGCTATTGCCGTTCCGGTGGCGATTGTAGGTACGTTCTTCTTTTTGCTAGCCTTCGGTTTCACGATCAACATCCTGACCTTGTTTGCACTCGTGCTCGCTATTGGTATCGTGGTCGATGATGCCATTGTGGTGGTGGAAGCAGTGCACGGTAAGCTCGAAAGTTCTAAGATGAATGCGCGGGAAGCTACGCACAGCGCGATGAGTGAAATCACAGGCGCGGTTATTTCCATTACCTTGGTCATGTCGGCGGTATTTATACCGATTGGTTTCATGACTGGATCATCAGGTATTTTCTACAAACAGTTTGCCTATACACTAGCGATCGCGATTATTATCTCAGCAATCAATGCCTTGACGTTGACACCAGCATTGTGCGCTTTATTGTTGAAAAACGAACATCATGGCGAAAAGGCCGGCGAGAAAAAAGGATTCGGAGCACGTTTCTTCACGGCTTTCAATAGCAGCTTCAATCACATGACGAACCGCTATATCGTGGGTGTAAAATTCTTAGCCAAGAAAAAATGGTTAGCTACGGGATTGATCGCAATCATTACGGCAGGAGCGATCTATATCATGAACAGTACATCACGCAGTTTTGTGCCGATGGAGGATGACAATTTCATTGTCTATAGTTTGAGTATGCCTCCAGGAACGGCGCTAGATCGTACGACGGCGGTTGCTGAAAAAATCAACACTTTGTTGATGGACATGGAAGCGGTAGAAAGTAACTCGGGAATCACCGGTTTCAACATCCTGAGTAATAGTGCCGGACCTGCGTACGCCATGGGTTTCATTAAGCTGAAACAGAAAAAAGATCGGGGTGAAATCAATGATATCGATGAGATCTTAGGGATCATTTCCCAGAAATTTGCCGGTGTGAAAGAAGGAACTATTATGGCTTTCCGTTCGCCGCCAGTAGATGGTTATGGTATGACTTCTGGTGCGGAATTGGTCTTGCAAGATCGGATGGGAAATAATCCAACTTCATTGAAAGCAAGAGCTGATGAAGTGATCGGGCAGATTATGCAACGACCGGGGGTGCAATATGCATACACGATGTTTAGAGCAGATTTCCCACAATTTGAATTGGAGGTCGATGAAGAAAAGGCGGCTCAGATTGGCGTAGATGTCAGTACTATGTTGGGTACAATACAAACGTATTTTGCCGGAGATCAGTCGTTGAACTTCACACGCTTTGGTAAGTTTTACCGCGTGAACATTAAAGCTGACGGTATTTTCAGAACAGATGAAGAAGCGTTCAATGAAATCTTCGTTCGTAACGATGCGGGAGAGATGGTGCCTGTAAAATCACTGGTTACCTTGAATAAGGTATACGGGCCAGAATCGGTGAACCGCTATAACTTGTACAATTCGGTCACGATCAACGTGGTCGCCAATCCGGGCACGAGTAATGGTGCCATCATGGATGATTTGGAGCAAAATGTCTTGAGCAAATTGCCGGGCGATTATAGCTTTGAGTGGACAGGTCTGAGTTTGGAAGAAAAATCAGCCGGCAGTCAGACCTTAGTGATCTTGATGCTGAGTATCCTGTTCGTATACTTTTTGCTATCCGCTCAGTACGAAAGTTATTTGTTGCCTTTGGCGGTATTGCTTTCCATTCCAACCGGTATTTTAGGTGCTTTCTTGGGCATACGAGCGATTGGCTTGGACAATAATATCTATGTGCAGGTTGGTCTGATTATGTTGATCGGTTTGCTAGCCAAAAATGCGATTTTGATTGTCGAATTTGCGGTACAACGCCGTAAAGCTGGACTTTCTATTTTGGAGGCCGCATTGGACGGATCCAGAGCACGTCTTCGTCCAATTATCATGACGTCACTTGCTTTTATTGCAGGTATGATTCCGTTGATGTTGGCTACGGGTGGTTCGGCTGCTGGAAATAAATCGATCAGTACGGGCGCAGCAATGGGGATGTTGAGCGGTGTGGTATTAGGGGTTTTTGTAATCCCGATATTGTACATCTTCTTCCAATACTTGCAAGAGTTGGTTTCTGGTAAACCTAAACAAGTTACACCTACAAAAGATTAATGATGAAAGAGATGACAAAACATGTTCTTTCTGTCATGGGGATAGCCTTAGTGCTAACCTCATGTCAGGTAGGGCGCAAATATGCAAGGCCGGAAGTGGACTTGCCAGATACCTATAGAAATGAGATTACGGGAGTGACGGCCGATAGCGTTTTATTACCGTTGCATACGTTTTTTAAGGATGAGATACTCTTATCCTTAATTGATAAAGCATTAGCCCATAATAACGACATTACGGTGGCTAAGTTATCTATGGATCAGTTGGAGTTGACGTACAAACAAGCCAAACTGGGGTTATTGCCGACGCTGGATCTGTCCGTTGGCGCGAACCGCATGTGGCTATCACGCAATTCCCTGAATGGTTCTTTGAGTGAGCAATTCTTGGGCACGCCATATATGGACGATTATACGGCTACGCTGACCTTATCTTGGGAAGCCGATATCTGGGGCAAAGTTAAGATGCAACGCGAAGGTGCTTGGGCTCGGTATTTTGCGGAGAAAGAGAATATGAATGCGCTGAAAACCCGCATTGTTGCGCAAGTAGCACAGGCTTATTATTCGCTCATCACGTTAGACGAGCAGCTGAAAGTCGCACAGCGTAATGTGGCTTTGGGTGACAGTACTTTGGATATGATTCGATTGCAATATGAATCTTCGATGATTAGTTCATTGGCTTTGGATCAGGCAGAAGCACAAAAGAAAACTGCAGAATTGTTGATTCCTCTGGCCAAGCAGAATATTGCCGTACAGGAGAATGCCTTGAATATCCTTTGCGGAAGCTTTCCATCTGCTTTGGAGCGCGCTGGTAGTTTAAACGAAGCTATGCCAAAAGAATTTTTTGATACGGGCGTACCAGCCATGTTGTTGAGTAGACGACCAGATGTAAAAGCAGCAGAGTATGCAGTGGTGAGCGCGAATGCGCAAACAGGCTTATCGAAAGCTGCCATGTACCCAACGTTAAGTCTGACACCTTCAATCGGGGTGAATTCCTTTCAATTCAATAGCTGGTTTGATATTCCAGGTTCTGTGGTGAAAAGTGTTGCCGGAAATATTACGCAACCAATTTTTCGGAAGAAAGAGTTGAAAACGGCCTATGAGATAGCGCAGATTGAGCAGGAAAAAGCAGCTGTCCAATTTCGTCAATCTTTGTTGACCGCAGTAGGCGAGGTGTCTGATGCTTTGGCCATGTCCTCTCATGCTGACGAGCGATTGAAGTTGGTCGAAGCGAAGAAAGATCATTTGACCAAAGCTACGAACGACGCCTTGCTATTGTACCGAAGCAGTATGGCGACGTACTTAGAAGTAATCACGGCGCAAAACAACGCTTTGGAAAATGAACTGGAAGCGATTAATATCAAACGTGAGAAGTTACAAGCCGTTACCGATTTGTATCGTGCACTTGGCGGTGGTGTAGAGTAATCGACCATGCTGGCATGCAAGTGCGTGCCAGCATGGATTTTTGAAATATTAGGATTATCTTTATACAACCAGAAAGAGATAAGGATATGTCTAATATTGATTTTATACTTGAAGAAAAAGCGGCCGATATTGGCAATTTTCTAGTGGGAAGACTTTTACCATTCCGCCAGAAAAGATCCATCGGTCCTTTTGTATTTATAGACCACATGGGGCCAGCTTGCTTGGCAGATCACGAAAACCTAGATGTTGGTCCGCATCCGCATATCGGACTTTCTACTTTAACGTATTTATTTGACGGTGCCATCTTTCACCGCGACAGCATTGGAACGGCGATGGAAATTACGCCAGGCGCTGTGAACTGGATGACGGCTGGTAAAGGCGTCGTGCATTCAGAACGTACGCCTGAGCATTTGCGTACGCGGGATAAGTATATGCATGGATTGCAAATTTGGGTGGCTTTGCCCAAAGAATTGGAATTTATGGATCCCGAATTTCATCACACGGAAGCAAAGGATATTCCGGCTTGGGAAGATGAGAACGCTAATTATAAGCTAATCGCTGGTGAAGCATTTGGCCGAAAATCGCCAGTTCCAGTGTACAGCAGATTGTATATGCTGGAGATCAAAGCCAAACACGATGCGGTAATTGATATTCGTGGAGAATTGTATGGCGAGAGCGGTTTGTATATCCTAGAAGGGGAGATTAAAAGTGGAGAACATGCTTATGGTCCAAAACAGATCTTGATTACGAAAGATGCGCACCTGTGTACCTTTGAGATTACGGCAGGGACTACCGTATATATTTTCGGGGGCGAACCTTTTCCGGAAGAACGCTTTATCTCGTGGAATTTCGTCGCGACGAGCAAAGAGATTTTGGATCAAGCAAAACAAGATTGGGTCGAGCGCAAATTCCCGAAAGTACCCGACGATGACGGGTATGTGCCGTTGCCCGCTCCGCGAGTGTAGGGATTGCTACGCTTGCAAAGAGCTTAACCCTTCTCAATAGGCAGCTTTTCATCTGCTCCCCATTCAGACCAAGATCCATCGTAGATGGATAGGTTTTCGTGTCTAATATCGAATGTTTAAATATCAACTTATGGATTTGAAATACTTGTCAAGATTTTTGAAAAAAAAGTTTTTTCTTTCCTATCAATAAATAAATAGCCTGATGATTTCTCTTTTAATGGAGATGAATAATGTGCGGTAACATAGAAAATTGAGACCTTACTAGTTTTGTAAATAATGGAGTCTACTTTTCCGAGTAAGGTATATACTTTGATGTCGTTGGTGTTTTTAAATTTATATTCAAAGTTTGTATTGTTTTCGATCTTACTATCCTTTATATTCGAAACAACAATACTAAAATTCATAAGATTCTTACTTTGATCATCAATGAAAATACGATCGACATGTCCAGTTAATTTCACTATATCAGTAGCGCTGTAGTGATTCAACAGAAAAAAGAAAATCGTTAGTATTATCAATACGATGAAGTTACCCTTTGTAACTACACCATGGGGAGTTTTTTTTAATAGTGTGGACATTTCCTCACTTCTTATTTCATACTTAGTGTCTGACATCGTATTTAGCTCCCTAATTCGAGTTGGTTTTTTACAAGTTCATAATAGTTGCCCTTTAATTTTGATAAAGTTAGATGATCACCTATTTCCACGATTTCGCCATCTTTCAAAACAATAATTTGGTCTGCATTTTTAACTGTACTAAGTCGATGAGCAATGATTACCACTGTTTTTTTTCTAAAAAAGGTATCGAGTTTATTAATTATCTGACGTTCGTTATTAGCATCTAGACTACTCGTCGCTTCATCAAAAAACAAGTATGTCGGATCTTTATAAACAGATCTAGCAATAAGGATACGTTGCTTCTGTCCGCCGCTAAGTCCCACCCCAGAAGAGCCAATTTTTGTCGTAAATCCGAGTGGTAGTCGATTTATAAATTCAGATAAATTGGCAATTTTTATGGCATTTTCCATTTTCTCTTCGTCGATAGGCAGCCCATCAACTGCTATATTTCTAGTGATCGTGTCAAAAAAAATAAAACCATCTTGCATAACTGTTCCACATGCACTTCGCCAGAGTTTTGGGGAAATTCGTTTTAAGTTTGTCTTACCGATCATAACATTTCCACTTATTGGTTCATAGAATCCTAAAAGTAATTTTAACAATGTTGATTTACCGCTTCCACTTGTTCCTACTATTGCAGTTACTTTACCTTTTGGAATTCGAACGGTGATATTATTCAACACCTTTGGAGAATCGGGGCCATTATAATGAAATGATACATTTTCAATATTTAGATCTTGGTGCTCAACTTGATCAATTCGATGATCGATCTCCTTATTATCCTCCTCTCCCTTTTTATGGTGGACTTCTAAGAGTCTATTCATACTTAGCTTGGCATCCTGAAACCCTTGTATAAACGAGATCAATTGAGAAATAGGTCCATTGGTTTGACCGATGATATAAGATATACTCAATAAAGTGCCAAGTGAAAGATTTCCTTCTAATACTTGTGTAGCGGCAAGAAATGAGATTATAATATTCTTGAAGGAAGTTAAAAAGTTAAATCCAGTGGATTGCCATTGCTCCAAAGCTAAAGTTGATATATTAAGTTTGAAGAATTTTATTTGAAGCCTTTCCCACTCCCATCTTTTTGCAATCTCACTTCCATATAATTTGACTTCTTGCATGCCAACAATCATTTCATAAAGTTTATCTTGATTATCACGATTTCTAGCGAATCGTTTATAATCTAGTCGTTTTCGTCTTTTTTGAAAGAGGAATACCCACAATACTCCGAGTAAAGTCAATATAAAAAAGGTCGCAAATATGGTTATGTTAAAAAAAGCCAGTATACTAGAGAATATGATAATGTTTAAAACTGAAAATATGGTTGAAATGGCTGTTCCCGTCAAAAATGAGTCTATACGATGATGATCGTTTATGCGTTGTGAGAGATCTCCCACCGCCTTTGTATCAAAGAAATGGATCGGAAGTTTAAGTAGTTGAATTAGAAAATCAGAAATAATATTAAGGCTAATTCTAGTGTTTACATGAAGGAGTAACCAACCCCTAATCAACTCAATTAATGTACTTCCGATGAAAAGTGCAAATTGAGATATTAAGATCAGATAAAGTATAGAAATGTTATTTTTATTCAAACCTTCATCAATCAATATTTTTGTTGTAAAAGGTAGAATCAATGAAATTATGCTGGCAATGATCATCCCGAAAATCAGTTGGATAATACTGCGTCTATACGGTTTTATATACCTTAATAGAAATTTGTAAGGTTTAAACTCATCTGTATTTTTATGTGGGGCATTGAGAGAATGTGTTGGTTCCAGTAACAGAACAGTACCTCTCATATCTGCTGTAGAGACCCAAGATCTCTTGAATGTTTCTAAATCTATTTTCACAATGCCATGGGCTGGATCTGCAATCCTAAAATATTTCTTTTTTTGTATTTCATACAACACGATGAAATGATCTTGATTCCAATGTAGAATTGCTGGAAGAGGGCAATCGTTGACTAGCGTCTCTATATCGATATAAGCCATAAAAGTTCTGAAGCCAATATCTTCAGCTGCTTTACTTATATTTAGTAAACTTACTCCATCTTTACCTATATAGCACTTCTCTCTGAGGTATTCGAGGGGAACATCACTGCCATGATGACGACATATCATCTTCAAACATGCAGGTCCGCAATCCGCTAAATCGTGCTGATTGTAAAAGAAATATTTTTTGAACATACTAATAGAATCTACGTCCTAGATTAGCTATCACGTCGTTTTATAAATTTTTAAAAGGTGAAATTTAGATAAGTTATTTAGCTAATAGCAGAGATTGCTTTATATACTATTTTCAAGAAGAGCTTCTTTAAAACGATTGATCACAAGCATTCTCTTTTTATTTTCATCAAAATCATTGACACAGTAGTCTATTCCTTCATGTTCGATAGCTTGTTGAGAGCAACCCCCATTACATATCGGTAAAATGACACAGTCCAAACAGGGCTTATTCTTAAATTTACTATTTAATCGCTTGTCATATTTTTCATTCCATACGATCTCACCATAGTCCGTTAAATTTCCTTCGCTATTGGACGTAGTAAAATCTCTTGCCGTACATTTAAACACTTCACCATTGTAATTGATGGTCGCATGATGTTTATGGTCGCCATAGCATGAATTTAGAACATGGTCATGCGATCCTGTCATCACTTTAAAATTTTGTTCACGAAAATACCACCTCATGTTGTACAAATCATCATCACTAATGTTATGGATATCTTGCCATACTTTATGTAAATCAAAGCTGATGAAAGCACGGCTTTCGTCGGTCATATCATTAAAATCTTCTGCAATATTTTTAAGATCAGACATTGTTTCAGGAGAACAATTGATACGAATGAGTACTTCAAGGCCATTTTGCGCTAATATTTTAATGTTATTGACAATTGCATCATAAGAACCTCTACCTTCAGACACAAAGCGAACAACGTCGTGTCGCTCTCGATGACCGTCTAACGTAATTTGAAAAAACGATAGATTGAATCGCTTAGCGGTTTGAATAACTTCAGAATTGATCAATAGACCGTTGGTAGTCATTGCAGACGACATTTGAATCCCTTCTGAATTACAGATATCGTATGCTTGTTCAAGAATTGGTAAAATTACCTTTTTGTAATATAATAACGGTTCTCCACCAAACCAATCTAAACTAAAATGTCTTAAACTGCCTTTGCGATTTTTTACAATAGATTCCACAAAACGGACTGTACTTTTGATAGTATTGATATCCATTTTTGAATCCTTAATATGGGTTTCATAACAGTACCAGCACTTAAAGTTGCAATTCATAGTCGGATTGATGTGCAATTGAAACTTAGATTCATCATTGTCAATGGAATAAACTAAATCCTTTACTTTTTGAAGTTCATCTTCGGCTTCATTAACTAAAAAACCCTTTTCTATTAAGAAATCATAAAAAGTCGGATGTGCTGATTTAAGACTGTGAAATTCAGCAGTTTTTAAAGACGACTCATACATAAGATATAGGGAGTCATCTAATGCAATATGTTCTCTAGAATAACTATTAAAGCCAATTTTTTGATTCTGGTAATCAAAAAACATGTTGTATTTGCTTGCTTTCATAACTGTTAGGATTACAAATATGGAATAAATAAAGCTTGGTTTGATGTTTTAGAAACCTCTCCATAGATAATTCTATATATGGAGAGGCAATTTTTAGTGAATTTAGCAGATTCTTGAATTCGTGCACTTTCCACCGTTGCTTGAGCTTGAACAATCTCCTCCATTAACGCAATCTCCCGGGTTGTCTGAAGGCATAAGATTCTCGCCAATGTTAAAGCCACCTTTTATAGACCCGAAACCTCCTGTGAATTGTCCTTTTTCATTTTCTGTCAGTTTTTCAACAAGAACATTGATTGATTTTTTCATGTTAATTCAAATTAAATATGTAAATACTCTGTTCATAATTATTTAGACATTTTTCTTTTACTATGCGCACTTGTAAAATACTTGATGTATAAATTCCTTACTTAGTTGGCACGTCCTCTTTCGTCGAATTTTGTGTCTTTTCTATTTGTCTTAATATTGGGCTTGCCAAATCGATAGGCTGCACCGATAGTGAGTCTTCTCGCGTCATAATAATTATTGAAAAATTGCGTATTGTCTTGAAAATAAATCTCTCCGCGAGATAGGTTTTGCTTAAAAATATCTTCAACGATCAAATGCATTTGAAGCTTTTTGTCCAAAACTTGTACATTTATACCTAAACGTAAATTTGCTATGGTCTTATATGAAGCATTACTCGCACGTCTTGGAAGATTTTGCCAGTAATTTAGTAGTATCGAGTTTGTTTTACTTTTATTCAGAAAAATGGAATTATTGATTTGATAATAATAGGTAAAACCCTTTTGGGCTATCACATCCTCGATTGAACTCTTGCTTTTAATATAGACGGCATCAGAGAACAAGTAACTCTGTAGCCATTTAATTGTTTTAAAAGAATACCCAATGTTCAAACCAGAATTATACTGCGTAAGATGATTTTCCCAATTAGATATTTGAATCGTGTTTTCTAAAAAAGTTAAGGATGTATAACCATTCGTTAATCTTTGGTTATACATAGTGATTGATAAATCTCCACCGTAGACATACCCCAATTCGAAATTATTATTAAATGAAGGTAATAAATTAGGATTTCCTGCCGAGTATATATATGGATTGCTATACCATCTAAACGGATTTAGATTTCCAAAGTTGGGTCTATTGATTCTCCTCGAATAGCTGAGTGAGAACGTGTGCTTATTGTTCGGTGCGAAGCTCATGTAACCACTTGGGAAGAAATTATCGTAGTTAAATGTGTTTCTCTCTTCTGTATTTGGAGAAAATCCCATGATTTCAGTAAACTCGTACCTTACACCTGCTTGAGCCGTAAGCTTTTTGCTTAACTGACGAAAACCGCTAATATACCCGGCGTAATTATTCTCTTTATAATTGAATTCATCATTTCTTACCGGGTCAATAACATATTCCTCATCGATTAGATTCAGATATTTTACAAACGAAGAATTCCTAATATCAGTATATTTTATACCAATTTCTAAATTTATGACCTTGGTCGGATAGGTGAAATCTACCTGTCCTGAAAAAACTTGATAAGACATATCGCTTTCATTTCTAACCGAATAGCTATTTTCAGTATTCAAATTCTCCGAAGTAAAATCAAAAGGACTTCTAGGTGTGTTTGATAAAAAATTTCCCATTATGCTTACTTTACGACCCAGCGTATCTAGTTTTAAATCATAGTAGGCGCTCAAAGTCTGAAAATTTATAGATTTTCTGTGCTCTGCATTTGTCCATAATATAGAGTCAAGCAATCTGTTGGTCATGTAGTTCGTTGTGGAGACGATGTCCATATTTGAACCACCGATAGATCCATCATATATAAATCCGATGTTGGAAGTTTTACTAATTTTGTAATCCAAGTTAACATTCAAGCCTCCTCCTTTATTGAAATCCTTGCGAAGATCCGATTGTATTACTGACGTCGGTATGCCGATCAATGATACACTTTCATTAACACGATAGGCTATATCGTAATGACGCAGTCCGACGGAAAGTAATAGGTTGTCAGTTTGATAATTGAGGTTCACGTTGTTAACTGTTGATCCGTATGTGCGCTGTATATAGCTGGAACTTAATGTAGATTGTAATCCGTTGTTTGTTCGCTTCTTTAATACAATGTTGATCAGTCCGCTATTTCCTTGTGCATCATACTTTGATGGTGGGGTCGTAATTACTTCTATTTTTGCAACATCGTCAGATCGAAGTGATTTTAGATATTGAATAAGTTCACTTCCAGAAAGGTTAATAAGCCTCTCGTTTATCATAACGGCTACGCCACTTTTTCCTACAATCGAAATTCCTCCATCACTTGTATGAAGCATAGGTGTGTTAGAGAGGGCTTCCAAAAGATCAAATCCTTGCATTGATGGAGATTCCTCTATATTAAAAACAATCCTGTCCACTTTTCTTTCAATGAGATTTTTTCTTGCATTTACGGTGATATTTTCAAGCCCAAATGATGAATTGACTTCTATTTCACCTAAGTCATAATCTTCTGATAGATAAATATCTATTATCTTAATCTCCGTGCCAATTGTACTGATTTTAAGTTTGTAGCGATCTTTATATCCTTTCATGATGAAACCTCCCATACTGTCTGTCATTATATGCCTGAGATACGTACTGTCCTGCTTCAATAAATAGACGCTTATAAATTCTAATGGGACTTGGTTTCGATTAATAACTTTTCCTTTAATTTCGTATTCTTGCGCAAGTGTATTAAAGGAAAGGAAAATTAGAAGAGAGACTAAACCCAACCTAATCATATTAGCGTATAATAGAGTGTAGAAAATAAGAATCCATCGTTTAATAAGTTCTTTGTTAGTTAATTAATATTTATCTAAATTATAAAATTATTTTAAATAAACTAAATTTTTAATTTTTTACTTTTTTAAAGTTGTTTTAATTAAAATATTGTTTATCAGAATTTTCTTATTAGCTACTGAGTTTTGAGAGTTTATGATTTTAGTCAAAATTCACATGGGAATTTGATACCGAAAAATTGAAATCCAAAAGTGGCGAACACGATTATGGTCCAAAGCAAATCTTTGATTAAGAAAGATGCGCACCTGTGTACTTTTGAGGTTACGGCAGGGACTACAGTATATATTTTCGGAGGCGAACCTGTTCCAGAAGATCGCTTTTATTTCATGGAGTTTTGTTGCGACGAGCAAAGAGATTTTGGATCAGTCAAACAGGAGTGTCGGTAAGCAAAAAAATGGAGGGGTGGTTCAGAAATAAATTCGCCTATCTTCAGAGAAGATAGGCGTTAACAAATAGATCATAGAGTAGCACTTTATTTCTGTCCTCTTTAGCCTGTGTTTGCACCAGCTTGTGTGAATCAATTGATGGCTTCATCGTTGAAATCTTCGATAGGGTATAGGCGGACAACCTTTTGGACTTTTTTGTCTTTTGCTTTTCCACTTGCATTGGTCACATTAACGACGTTAAGATAGGAAACCGGTTCATCCGGTGATTCATATATGAATACTTGAGCGTATTCAGGCATTACCTGTAAGGATGGATTATTGATCAATACCTCGTAGTTTTTACTATCCAAATCTGCTAGGAAGGCTTCTTTATCGGCTACGTATGGAATAAAGTGTAATTCTTTACGTTTTTTGAACCAAGCATCGTTAGTTTCTGAATATGGCGTATCTATGGTACCTTCTTTAAACACAGCGAAGAGCGCCCCTCCAAAAATGACGATAAACTCACCTGCCCAGATCGCCCATAATAAGGCTCCTGATACGGTGCTACTACTTTCAATACTAAACGTGCCGTACTCGTTGAGTTGGCTGACTTCCTCAAATAAGATACCGGGATGCATAAAAAGGAAGAAGAAGTCTGCCACCAAAGCCTTGATATCGTTGCTGTTCAGATCGAATGTAAAACCGTTTTCGCTGTAGGCGATGGTGTCGAAAAATACCCATTGAACGTAGAAACCTAATAATGCACAGAGCAATGTGATGACTAGGACAATGACTTTGCTGCGGAGTTTTCCTATTTGAATTCCAAAATTGATGGCTGCACCAATCCCCAATCCAAGTAAAACGGCGGTGATGGCAGAAAACCAAATATTGGGGATGATTCTATTGATGATAACGTATACAATTGCCAACACGAAAGCGGCTAAGATGCCAAGCAGTAGCGTAATACCTACCCCAGAGGCGGTCGCTAGTTTAGGTTGCGGAGAAAGGTGATCCATATCGTTTTTCATTTGCAATGCAATAAGTAGGTTAATTTAATCTTAGGTGATGACTTTTCTGATGCTCTTCGACAGGTTGCATCATCTGATGAATAACTTTCGGGAGTTGTATTTTGTTTGCTAACAACAGCAAATTATGTTTAGATAGCACACTTTTTTGTATCGAATAACTGTGAGTTAGTGTAAGAATAACATCCGATTCTTTATCCAATTTCTGCTAACCCTTCTCGATCGGTACATTTTCATCCGCTCCCCACTCAGACCAAGATCCATCGTAGATAGAGAGGTTTGGATAATCTAGCTGCTGCGCAGCTAATGCAATAATAGCGGGAGATATGCCAGATCCACAGCTAAAAACTACCGGTTTATCGCTGATAAGCGGTTCAAATATATTTTGCAATTCAGCTACGCCCTTATAATGCGTGCCTGCTAGCACTTCGTCGAAAGGAAGATTGTGCGAGCCCGGAATATGTCCTGACTGTAAACCCGCTCGCGGTTCTGGGCTGCTTCCGGCAAAGCGACCTGCGCTGCGCGCGTCAATGATGGTGTTTTCGTTTTGCTGTAATCCGCGGAGAATTTCTTCTTTGTTAATCCAGTATTCGTTCTGCGGTTTTGCGACGAAGTTTCCTTTTGTCAGGGTTGCGGTATCCATGTGTTTGGATACAACAGGCAGTTGTTGTGCTTTCCAAGCAGGTAATCCGCCTTGTAGTACGAAAGTATTGGTATGTCCCATAGCGCGAAACATCCACCAAGCTCTTGGGCTAGAATAAATGCCCCAACGATCGTAAGTAACCAGCATAGAATTAGCATTGATACCAAGCGCCCTTGCTTCGCTTTCAAAAGTTGCGGCATCTATCATCGTGTGCGGTAAAGGATTGCTATGATCGGAGAACGCTCCTTCGATATCGAAGAATATAGAATTGGGGATAAGTTCTGGCGTGACGCCATCTTGATCTATCTGCTGGTTGACTTTGTCAATCGTAGCGTCTAATAATACGACAGGCTTTTGCTCATCCAATAGCGCTTGTAACGCTTTTACGTCGATTAATGGGAATGTATTCATTCGTCAGGCGGTTTATGCAAAACGAATATAACGAAAAAACCCTCCGCATGGCGGAGGGTTTTGAGTATTTAAAATGATTCGGTTACGATCAAAAACTATTTAGAGTTTTTCTCGTCGCCTTCCATTTGTTGTTTCAACTGAGCTAATACACCTAGATCACCTAGAGTAGATTTCTCAACAGAATCTTTCACTTTTTTCACAGCAGTGTTGGCAGCTTTTGCCTCTTTCTTACGTGCGTTGAATTCTTCTACACGAGCTTCAGATTTCTTATCTTCCCAGATACGAGAGTGAGAAATTACCAAACGCTTGTTTTCTTTGTTGAACTCAATAATTTTGAACTCGTTAGTTTCGTCAACTTTCAATACAGTACCGTCTTCCTTAACAGCATGTTTCGATGGACAGAATCCTTCTACACCATATTGAAGTGCAACGATATCACCTTTGTCACCAACTTTGATCACAGTACCTTCGTGAAGTGAACCTTCAGTGAAGATAGTTTCGAAAGTATCCCAAGGGTTTTCTTCCAATTGTTTGTGACCTAGAGACAATTTGCGGTTTTCTTCGTCAAGCTCTAATACAACAACCTCTAGTTCTTCACCTACTTTAGTGAATTCGTTCGGGTGGTTGATTTTTTTAGACCAAGAAAGGTCAGAGATGTGGATCAAACCATCGATACCATCTTCTAATTCAACAAATACGCCGAAGTTAGTCATGTTTTTAACAGCCGCTTTCACTTTAGACCCGATTGGGTAACGCTCAGCGATGTTTTGCCATGGATCTGGAGTCAATTGTTTGATACCTAAGCTCATCTTGCGGTCTTCGCGATCCAAAGTCAAGATTTGTGCTTCGATTTCGTCACCTACTTTCAAGAACTCTTGTGGAGAACGTAGGTTTTGAGACCAAGACATTTCTGATACGTGGATCAATCCTTCTACACCAGGGATGATTTCAAGGAATGCACCGTAATCTGCAACAGTTACGATTTTACCTTTTACTTTAGAACCGATCTCAAGATCAGTACTCAAAGATTCCCAAGGATGCTCAGAAAGTTGTTTTAGACCTAGAGCGATACGTTTTTTCTCATCATCAAAATCAAGAACAACCACGTTGATTGTTTGATCCAATGCAAGAACTTCTCTTGGATGCTCGATACGACCCCAAGAAATATCTGTAATGTGAAGTAAACCGTCAACACCACCCAAATCGATGAACACACCGAAGTCAGTGATATTTTTAACAGTACCTTCCAATACTTGACCTTTTTCCAATTTCGCAACGATCTCTGATTTTTGGTTTTCCAAATCATCTTCGATCAATACTTTGTGCGATACAACAACGTTTTTGAACTCGTGATTGATTTTAACCACTTTGAATTCCATTGTTTTACCTACATAGATATCGTAATCGCGAATAGGCTTGATGTCGATCTGTGAACCTGGTAAGAAAGCTTCTACACCTTTAATGTCCACGATCAAACCACCTTTGGTACGTGATTTCACGAAACCATCAATGATTGCATCATTTTCCAAAGCTTCGTTGATTGCTTCCCAAGATCTTTGTGTCTTAGCACGTTTGCGTGACAATACTAATTGACCATTTGCATCCTCTTGAGATTCAACAAATACGTCAACATTGTCGCCAACTTTCAATTCAGGAAGGTCGCGGAACTCAGAAAGTGCTACTAAACCATCAGATTTAAATCCAACATTCAATACCACGTCTTTGTTATTGATAGATACTACAGTACCTTCAATAATTTCACCTTGGTTAATTTGATTGAATGTACCAGCGTACTGCTCTTCTAGTTTAGTACGCTCAGCCTCGCTGTAGTTACCGAAGGCTTTTTCATCGAAATCCCAGTCAAAGTCACCTTCTGGGGTGCTTAGTGAACTAGATTTGATCTCGTTGATTAGGTTTGAATCTGCTTCAGATTCGATGGTTTCAGTGTCTTTCACTACTTTAGTGTCAGCACCTTGTAGCTCTGCGTTTTTCGCCGCTAACTCTTTTTCTGCTTCTTGTTTTTTTGCCATTAATTAATTTTCTCCTTTTCCCTGCGTTGCAGAGACTGCAAAAGTACAAAAAACTTTTATATACAACTATTTATGTAGAAAAAAGATTGAGGAAAAGAGAAAGGCAACAGCTACTCCGCTGTGGCTACTTTTCTGTGCTATCTGCCTTAAAGGAGTTGTAGGTGCGCGGACGTACAATCTTAATGCTTTGTTTGGAAAGCGCAATGCTGGCATTGAGTTCAAACCCAACGATCAAGATTAAGGCATTTAAGTACATCCAGATCATCATCACGATCAATGTACCGATGGATCCATATAGCTTATTGTACGTGCCAAATTGGTTTATATAATAAGCGAACCCAGAAAAAGATAGAATAGCCAGCACGGTAGCAAGCGTAGCACCCGGAGTGAAAAATTTCCATCTTTTGCTGCGACTAGGGCCAAATTTGTAGACTAAACTCACGGTGAAAAAATAGATGCCGAACATAAATAACCATTGTACAAACTTGATCAGGATGTGCCAGAAATAATTGAGATCGTAGTCAATGGTGTTTTTTAAGTAATTGATCAAGAAGTTGGCGCCAGCATATAAGAAGATTCCGATGGCTAGTGCCAAGACGATGGCAACTGATAATGCTAACGCAACAATACGTTTCTGCCCCCAACTACGGTCTTCTTTAGACAAAGAAGATTTGTTGAAAGTCATCATCAAAGTAGTCATGCCATTCGTCGCAAAGAACGTACACAAGACAAAACCGGTGGATAATAATCCGGTATTCTGGGTTTTAATAATGTCATTCAGGGTTGTTTCCAGAAATTCATAAGCACTCTCTGGCATGGCTACCTGCATGAGCTCCATCAGTTGATCCTGAAAATTGTCTACCGGGATGTATGGAATAAGCGTAAATAGAAAAATGATTCCCGGAAAAATAGCCAACATAAAGTTGTAGGCTAGGGAAGAAGCTTTGTTGAGGATGGATTCACGCGCAATTTCCTGAAAGAAAAAAGCAAAAACCGTATATAAGGGCAATGATCCAAAACCCGGTAGCACAGCACTTTTCGTCCATTCGATAAAGTTATCGTAGATTCTTACGTTCAAGAGTCTGTTATGGACCTTTTGCATCTTAGGAAAAGTAGGATCTTATTTTATCCATAAATACTTCTGGTGCACTGCAGGGGCGATTCTTGGCCATGTCTACAAAAACGAGTAGCGTTTTGCCGGTATTCAATAATACGCCTGCTTCGTTGAATAGTTCATATTCGAAGCAAATGCGCACATTAGGAAGCTCCCGAATGGTCGTTCTGATCGTGATGAGATCATCGTATTTAGCGGCTTGTAAGTACCTGGTCTGCATTTCGATCACAGGCATCATCACGCCCATGCCTTCGAGTTCTTTGTAAGAAATGCCAGTACTGCGCAGCATATCAGTCCGTGCAACTTCGTAATATGTAGCGTAATTACCATAATACATGTAGCCCATCTGATCGGTCTCTGCGTATCGTACACGTATCTTGTTTTCGAATACAAACATATAAGCGAAGTTAAAATTAATAAAGCAAAATGACAAAAAGCCCTTTTGCTATTGTGCTAACGCTTGATGTTTCTTTCGTCCAAAGCGCGTTGAAACTTGCGCGCATTGACCAAATGCTCTGCCATGGTGGTGGCAAACAAATGATATCCGCTAAAATCGTCCTTGGCACACATATAGATATAATCGTGCTTTTTATAATTCAACACGGCATCTATCGCCACAATGCTTGGCATCATGATCGGTCCCGGTGGCAATCCTTTAAAACGATAGGTATTGTACGGATTATCGATGGTGAGATGGCGGTTTAATACACGGCGTATGGTAAAGTCATTGTTGGCAAATATCACCGTTGGATCGGCTTGCAATAGCATGCCGCGCTTTAAGCGATTGATGTAAAGACCAGCAATGGCGGGCATTTCATCGGTATGCATCGCTTCGCCTTTCACAATAGCTGCCAAGGTGCTTACTTCTTGCGTGGTCATGCCTAAAGCATCTGCTTTTGCCTTTCTATCTACGTTCCAAAAATTCATATACTCTGTATGGAAACGAGCCATGATTTTCTGTGGATTCGTATTCCAATAGATTTCGTACGTGTTTGGAATAAACATCGAGAAAAAATTGTCGGAGGTAAAGCCGAATTTCTCCGCGGTCTTTTCATCCTGTAGTACTTGCAGGAATTCTAATGAATCAGCCTCGAAATGCTGTCCTAACAAGCCGGCAAAGTTTTCCTTTAAGCGTACATTCTGGAATCTGAATTTTACCGCCTCCTGATAACCACCGCGCAAATTGCCGATCAAGCGACGGTTGTTCATTTCCGAATCTAAGCGATAACGGCCAGGATTGATGTTTTCTGGAAGATCCATGGCTTTGGCCATGTACTCAAAAAGTGTGTAATTGCGGACGATATTTTCTTCTTTGATGCGTTGCATTACATCATCGTAGGTATCATTACTGTGTACATAAAAGTATTCGGCATCTGTCTGCACGGTAGGCGCCAATACCGCTAAGTAGGCTATCCACGATACGATCAAGGCGATAACAACGAATACGATTCCGACCGGAATCCATACATTTCTTCTTTTTTTCTCTGATTGAACTTCTTGCATGACAGGTGGAGCTATTCGTTGGTAGTTGGAACCACAGAGTTAGATAATATCAGATGTATAGCTGATCCCAAGGGAATAAATTGTGCGGATATATCTGGCGTTTGTTCCACAACAGTTCCATTTATGGTATCGCGTGATCCATCAGCAAAGCTGATGCTTCCCACCACTAAACCCAAACCACGTAAAGCAAATTCAGCTTCGCTGTACGGTAATCCGACCAATTCAGGGATGTTGACTTGATCGTTGCCCCGACCATTACCTAACACCAAATTAATACGTGATCCTTTTGGAATCATGCGGCCTGCCGTTATTGGTTGACCACCAAATGTGGCATCCAGCACCATATCACGCGCAATATCGTTGATATAGGTCGTGTCACCTAATTTCAACGAATGATTTTTGATAATAGAAGTGGCTTCTATTAGTGTTTTGTCAACTACCTCTGGAAAAGCAATCTCTGGAGCGCTCTGTGTGATAATAGTCAAATAAATGGTTCTCCCGCCTTTCACCGCTGATGCTGGTTCCGGATCTTGCTCAATAACCATACCCGGACGGGCATCCAATTGATAGATAGAATCTACCTGATATTCTAGTCCAACTTTGTCTAAGAGTGCGATCGCTTCGCTAATGTGTAATCCTTTTAATACCGGAACTTCTTGACGATCACCATGTTTGGTGTAAATGCGCAGGCCAATATACGTCAGGATGAACAATACGATGATACCTACAATGGCGTAGATCAGATTTTTTCGAAAGGTATTAGTTCTTAGGTAGAGAAAGAATTTTGACATATAATGTATCTTGCTGTAATGCGTAATTTGCTGTTATGTAGTATGCGTAAAGTTGTTACTATTTCCCATTTACCGGAATACTCTTTTACAAATACTGTACAAATATATACATAAACCTGTCTTTTCGTATGTCCGAATTGTATACTTCCCCATTTGTAAACAACTATAAAATGCAATTAGCTTTTAGCACGTAGCAATCTATAATGGCTAAACAAAAAGCGCCGGTAGCTCGTTGTAGCATATTTTACTAGATATTTTTGTATTTTGTAACGAGGTTTAAAACTTGCTGGAGATGCAGATACTGTGTAAAACGCTATTAACAATTATCTTTTCTGGTATCGGTGCGATGCATTTTTTTTGGGCTTTTGGAGGTTTGTGGGGTAAGCAACTGGCAATTCCTACAACCTCCGACGGTGTTCCTCTATTGGATCCGGGATTCGGTGCATGCGTAGTGGTCGGTTTATTTTTTGTTGCCTTGCTGTTACTTACTCATATCAACTTATCACGTTTTGTGCCATTGTTGTATGAGCGGGTTCTATGGGGGATCATTGCGTTGATCTTTTTTGCGAGAGCAATGGGTGATTTTCAATATGTCGGTCTTTTCAAACAAGTGGCGCAAACGGACTTTGCGTACCATGATACGCTTTATTATACGCCATTATGTTTGTTAGTATTTTCACTAATTGTAGTGAAGATCGCGGTGCGATAATGTGGTGGGGAAATATATATATTTGTTGACCAAAAAAATACACTAGATCAGACAATAAAATATGAGAACAAAAATAGCCCTTATTACGGGTGGATATACAGAGGAAGCAGCTGTCTCTTTTAAAAGCTCGGCGTTTGTACACGCTAAATTGGACGCCGAACGCTACGAGGTATATCCGATATCGATCATGCGCGATCAGTGGTTTTATGTGAACGATGCGGGCGTGAAATTCGATATTAATAGACACAATTTCTCGCTGGTGATCGACGGTCACCAGATAACTTTTGATCTCGCTTTTATCGTTTTGCATGGTAGCCCGGGCGAAGATGGAAGGTTGCAAGGATATTTTGATATGATCGGACTGCCGTACACCAGTTGTGATGCCCTCACGTCTGCCTTGACGATGAACAAAGGCTATACAAAAGCAGTATTAGCTGGTATTGTGGATATGCATTTGGCCGACTCGGTGCTGCTGTTTTCAGGAGATCGACATACTGCGGCTCAGCAAGTGAAAGAAAGGTTATCCTTACCATTTTTTGTAAAACCCAATGCCGGAGGTAGCAGCATAGGGATGACTAAAGTTAAAACGCTAGATGAGTTGGATAGCGCCATAGCGAAAGCGTATGATGCGGCGCATACCGGACAACAGGTGCTGGTCGAAGAGTTTATTGAGGGGCGCGAGTTTTCGCGCGGTATTTTTCGAAATACCGATGGCGATTTAGTGGTATTACCCGCCACGGAAGTGATCACGACTAGAGAATTCTTTGATTACGAAGCGAAGTACATTCCGGGGCTGACAGATGAAATCACGCCAGCTGATATTACCGAAGAACAGAACGTACTTAGTGCTCGCATCATAAAGGATGTGTATCGTAAGTTGAATTGCCGTGGTATGGTACGGGTCGATTTCTTTCTACAAAAAGAAACTGGTCGTTTTTATTTTATTGAGATTAATACGACGCCAGGGCAGACAGCACAGAGCTTTATTCCACAGCAGGTACGGGCTTTTGGTATGACAGAAACAGCTTTTTATACACAGATCATCGACAGCGCTTTGCAAGCGGCTAAAACAAATTCGGGAGAATAATAGTATATTTGAGGTAGAGATTACTTGTAATAAATTATGATTTTAGTAGCAGATAGTGGGTCGTCGAGTTCGGAATGGATGTTACATTTACCAGATAGTGATCCTTTGTCTTTTCGGACGAAAGGATTGAATCCCTATTTTGTAAGTGAGAAGGAGATTGCTCGGGTATTAGGTGAGGTGCCAGAAATCATTCCATATATCTCGGAAGTACACGAAGTTTATTTTTTTGGAGCAGGTTGTTCTACGCCAGATCGAAGAGAGATTGTTTCTAATGCTTTAACCGCTATATTTCCCGATGCATTTATTTCCGTAGAAACAGAATTAATGGGTACAGCTTATGCGACATTAGGTACGCAAGAAGGGATTGTTTGCAATATAGGTACTGGGTCTGACATGAGCTTTTACGATGGTGAATATCTATCTCCGAGTTTGCACGGAAATGGTTATGTATTGGGCGACGAAGGGTCTGGTGCTTGGTTTGGAAAGCAATTAATTATGGATTTTCTCTATGGCAATATGCCGAGGGATGTCGCTAAGTTATTTGAAGAACAATATCGCTTAACTAAAGAAGTAGTCGTTAAAAATGTTTACCAAAAGGATCGGCCGAATGCATATTTAGCCTCTTTTGTGCCATTTATGGATCAGAATAGGTTAAACTCTTATATAGATTCTTTATTGCGAAACGGTTTTGATGAATTTGTCCGTACCCATATTATGACCTATCCTAATTATTCGGAGCACGAGTGTAATTTTGTCGGTCGAGTGGCTTTCCACTTCGATCTGCAATTGCGAGATGTTTGCGACTTACATGGCGTTAGAGTAGGACGAATATTGAAAAACCCGATCAAGCCGCTTTACGATTTTGTCATACGTAGAGAGATGGATAATTCTTTAGCTATTGGTAATTATGGTGCGGAATTTGAATAGATCATTTTTTACATTTAGATATTAAAGATATGTTACAGATGTTATTGGTTTTTACAATGCTTATGCCGTTGAATAATGGTGTTTACGATTATAGCATTAAGACAATTGATGGAAAAGAGATTAAGCTCTCCACTTTCAAGGGTAAAACAATGGTGTTGGTGAATACGGCTTCCAAGTGTGGCTTTACCAAACAATACAAAGATTTACAGGCATTGCATGAGCAGCATGGTGACCAATTGGTGATCATTGGTTTTCCATCAGATAACTTTGGGGGACAAGAGCTGGATGAAAACGATGCTATACAAGCCTTCTGCGAAGAGAACTACGGAGTTACCTTTATTCTGTCTGAAAAGGTAGATGTAAAAGGGGATAAGGCCACTCCACTATTCAAGTATTTGACCTCCGCTCCTAATCCAGATTTTACGGGAGATATTAAATGGAATTTTGAAAAGTTTGTTATCGATGCTGACGGAAAATTGGTGCATCGCTTCCGATCTGCCGTGACGCCGTCGGACTCGGAATTTACGAAAGCAGTACTTGCTAGTAAATAAATAAACAAAGCAGATCAGTTTAGCTGTATTTAAAAAGGGTCAATATCCAAGTGGATATTGACCCTTTTTAATGGGATAGCTACTAATTTACTTTATATAGTAGTTGATTCGTGCTATCAATCTCTACCTAATTGGCAGATACTGGCGGAATTTCTACACTGTCATAAGTCCATTTCAGGATTAGCTTAACAGCATCTTCAATTCGTTTCATGCCTTCCTCAGTCGTAAGGTCAATTTCGCAGAATAAGCTATCGGTGTTTTTAGAATGCAATACCAAATAGTAAATGCCTGCAACTAATATGCTTGTAATAGCGCGCAAGTCTAATTTATCTGGTCCAATCTCTCTATCCGCAAAAGCAAAAAATAGGGCGCTCATTTTTTCACGCTCTTGAGTAACTTTAGACATGATGTCGCTGTTTTCACTGATCTGCCACAATACTACTTTTTGCATCTCCTGATTTTTGGCAAACTCTTTCATTTGGTTTGTCAATAGCGACTCCAAAAAGCCTTTAGAGCCTTCTTTGGGAGACTGACCAAAGTATTCCATAGCGCCCACAGTAGCGGCCACCCAGTAATCTTTATCTTTGATATAAGTCTCCACAAGATTCTCTACAGAACCAAAATACAAGGTTACCAATTTGCGATCTACACCTGCTTTTCTAGAAATATTTGCAATTGTAAGTCCTGTGTAGCCCTTTTCTTCGAGAACTACTCCGACAGCTTGGACGAGTTTGCCCATTGTCCGCTCTTTATCGTTTTTAACGCCGCGGTAAGTTTTTCTTTGTTGTTTAGCCATTATTACTTGTCTACCTATTCAAAACTAGTCATTTATATCCATAATCGAAAAGAAATAAACTCATTTAGCGTAATTTTTGCAAACTAATTTTCTTCCCTATGTCTTCAAGTGCATTTAACGTATGATCTAAATGTGCCTTAGTGTGCGTTGCCATCAAGCTAGTTCTAATTCGAGCGTCTTTTTTCGCGACACCAGGATAAACAATGCAGTTCGCATATATTCCTGCTTGTAACAGCAGTCGAGCGACGGTAGCTGTTCGGTGAGGGTCGCCAATTTTGATCGGGATGATTGGAGAGGCACTTGTACCGATATCTACACCTAAAGTCAGTAGTCCATTCCTAAAATAAGTCACATTTTCTGCGAGTTTTTCGCGCCAATGTGGTTCTTCATCTATTAGATCAATGGCTTTTAGCAGGCCGTAGGTTGCTGGTGTAGACGTAGAAGAGAAAACTTGTTGTCTTGATTGATAGCGTAGGTAATTGATAATATCTAGTGAAGCAATGATAAATCCTCCTATATGTCCGAAGGCTTTGCTCAAGGTGCCTGCAATAATGTCTACATCTTCTAAAGCGTCATAAACCTCCATCGCACCACGCCCAGTCTCACCTAGCACTCCGATTCCATGAGCATCATCCACCATTAAATAAGCGCCATAGGATTTTACTAAGGCTTTGATCTCATCTAATTTTGCTAGGTCTCCATTTTGCGAATAAACGCCGTCTATGATGACTAACCGTGTACGAAACGTATTTTTGGTCTCTGCGAGGGCGCGCTCCAAATGTACCATACTGTTATGAGGGAACCGTTTGGTGTTCGTGTTTAGTAGCCCTTCGTAAACACTGGCATGTACTTCCATATCTACGATGGCACAATCTTCCGGTTTTAATAGCGCGAGTAGGGTGGAACTATTAGCGGTATATCCCGTTGTAAAGACTATACTACTTCCCTTTGGCTTGCCAAAAAAGGCGGATAGTTTGTTTTCCAACATCACGTGATATTCATGATGCCCTCCGATTAGTGGGGAAGCACCTGCACCAGTACCATATTTCATAATGCCGTCAATTGCAGCTTGCTTGACTTTCGGATGTTGGGTGAAGTTTAAATAATCATTAGATACCAAACTGACACAAGTAGTAGGTTTTTTTAAGAATGGCGAGCTAACGATGACCTCGGGACCAGATCCTTGCGTAATGAACCTAAAGTTCATTTGCTCATTGGTCTCCATATAGTCCGTAAATTCTTTGAAAATCTTGGTGGTAGCGGCTAGATCGTAATCAGGAATGTTTTCAAATTCCTTGAATGTGGCAGTTTCAAAATTAATTATACTCATAAAAATTGGTCTTGGAATGATCGTATTTGCCGCAAAGTAGTCAAAATTTATTTCGATTTAATGTAGTTAATATGAATTTTTTAGCATTTTTTTGCTACATATATTTGTTCATTTGTAGGAAAATTTAATTATTTATTAACGGTTTAATGTTTAACGGTAAATGTAATTCTTGTTGTACACAAAAAAGCCTTCAGAGTATCGCTAGATAATCTGAAGGCTATTCTAATTATTAAACAATGAAACAACTTTGAGCTTTAAGCTAAAAAACCTTACTCCATGATTAGATGGGTAAGGTTTAAAAGATCATTATGATCTTTAAGTTTTGCTGATATGGTAAACTATCTTCCCTGTGTTAGAGATACCTTTAATATCAACGTGCGATCTATTTGTACATTAAAATTGTCATTGATAGGATCTTCGGCATAAATGGTAATTCTACCTGTTGTATACTCATAGTTATATGAGATTCCTTGAATTGTAGCAGGCAATTTATTGAAGGTTTCTCTATTATTGTTACTCATAGACATACTTACTAAACCAAAATCTACGTAATTATCTGATAGCTCTGGTACATCAATTGAAACACTTGCCGCTGGCGTATTATTATTTGTCCAATCCTGTGGATTTATCGTATATGAAAATGTATCCGTGCGTGGATCTTCGATATACTCTTTTGTACAGGAGTTGAAGGATAGCATTGTAGCTGATGCTATCACTAAGGCTAATAGAATTCTTTTCATAATGAGTTATTTGTTTTTAAATGTATTGCTAATGTTATCTCTGTATAGGCGTATGTACTTATGACTCTCAAAGCGCCTTGAGGGTTTAAGCACTTATAACAAAAATATTGCCATAAAAAAGGAGCGCTACCAATAGCGCTCCTTCTACTTTATAAAAATGACTACTTTTTCTTATCCGGCTTGTCCGATTTTACATCATCGTCCTCTGGCGTAGTATTAGCCTTAGCTGTCACCACGATTTCCGATTTCTCTTTGTCGAACTCCACCAAAATGGTGTCGCCACTTTTCAGATTGTCTTTTAGAATCTCTTCAGCGATAGGATCTTCTAAATGTTTCTGGATAGCACGTTTTAACGGTCGCGCACCAAAGTTGGTGTCATACCCTTTCTCTGCGATGTAATTTTTCGCATCATCCGAAAGTTCAATCGTATGACCTAGATCCGAAATTCTTCCAAATAAGGCTCTTAGTTCGATATCAATGATCTTAAAGATATGCTCTTTGACCAATGAATTAAACACGATCACATCATCAATACGGTTCAAGAACTCGGGTGCAAAGGCTCTCTTCAGCGCAGTTTCGATCACACCGCGAGAGTGTGAGTCCGCCTGATTTTCTTTCGCCGAAGTAGTAAAGCCAACTCCTTGACCAAATTCTTTCAGTTGGCGTGCACCAATATTGGATGTCATGATGATAATCGTATTGCGGAAATCAACCTTCCGACCCAAACTATCTGTCAATTGACCTTCGTCTAATACTTGTAAGAGTAAATTGAAGACATCGGGATGTGCTTTCTCAATCTCATCCAAGAGTACCACGGCGTATGGTTTACGACGTACTTTCTCCGTCAACTGACCACCTTCTTCGTAACCTACATATCCTGGAGGCGCACCAACCAATCTAGATACAGCGAATTTCTCCATGTATTCACTCATGTCTACTTGGATCAGCGCATCTTCCGTGTCAAACATAAAACGAGCTAGCTCCTTAGCTAATTCCGTTTTACCAACACCAGTAGGACCTAAGAATACAAATGAACCAATTGGTTTTTTAGGATCTTTCAATCCGGCACGTGTACGCTGAATTGCTTTTACCAATTTCTGCACCGCTTCATCTTGGCCAATGATACGACCTTTCATCGATTCGCCCATGTTGAGCAATTTCTGACTGTCGGTTTGGCTTACACGTTGAACAGGGATACCCGTCATCATTGCAACGACCTCCGCTACATTATCTTCTGTAACGGTATGGCGCGTTGTTTTCGTTTCTTCTTCCCAAGCCGCTTTTTCACGCTCCAACTCTTCGATCAGTTTCTTCTCCGTGTCACGCAGTTTTGCTGCTTCTTCGTATTTCTGACTACGCACCACTTTATTTTTCTCGACTTTGACCTCTTCGATCTTCTCTTCGATATCAATAATCGTTTGTGGTACGTGGATATTGGTCAAGTGTACGCGTGATCCGGCTTCGTCCAAGGCATCAATAGCTTTATCCGGTAAAAAACGATCCGTAATATACCGGGTGGTCAATGTAACACAGGCGTTGATTGCTTCTTCCGTATACACGACATTGTGATGTTCTTCGTATTTGTCTTTAATACGATTTAAGATCTCAATCGTTTCGTCATGACTAGCAGGTTCTACCGTTACTTTTTGGAAACGACGATCTAATGCACCATCTTTCTCAATGTACTGACGGTATTCGTCCAGTGTGGTGGCACCAATACATTGGATCTCTCCACGCGCCAAAGCGGGTTTGAACATATTGGATGCATCCAAAGATCCTGAAGCTCCGCCTGCACCTACAATTGTGTGAATCTCATCAATAAACAAGATCACATCCGGTGATTTTTCCAATTCATTCATCACCGCTTTCATACGCTCTTCGAATTGGCCACGGTATTTGGTGCCTGCTACCAAAGATGCAAGATCTAGCGTGACGACGCGTTTGTTGAACAATACACGCGAAACCTTGCGTTGCACGATGCGCAGTGCCAATCCTTCTGCGATCGCAGATTTACCAACACCTGGCTCACCAATCAGAATAGGGTTGTTCTTTTTGCGGCGCGACAGGATTTGAGATACGCGTTCGATCTCTTTCTCGCGGCCTACAATCGGATCCAATCTTCCTTCTTCTGCAGCCTTGGTGAGGTCGCGCCCAAAGTTGTCCAACACCGGAGTTTTGGACTTAATGTCCGAAACCTTTTTGGGTTGTGCAAATTGTGCATCATCCTCTGCAAAATCATCATCGCCCGGAGGCGTGCCCGCTGCTTCGCTGGTAATGTCAGGTTTGTTTTGAGCCAATTCATTTTTGAACTGCTCGTACGTGACCTGATGTTTGTTCAATATTTGTGAGGCGATATTATCTTCGTCGCGCAATATCGCTAGCAATAAGTGTTCTGTTCCAATAATATCGCTTTTGAAGATTTTAGCTTCTAAATACGTGACTTTAAGAACTTTTTCTGCTTGCTTAGTTAGCGGTACACTGCTAATAGGTGTGCGAGACATCGAAGAACCTTTTACGGCATCTTCTATGGACTCACGCACGGCGGCCATGTCCAATCCAATGTTTTTCAAAACATGAATTGCTACACCATCCCCCTCACGTATCAATCCCAATAAAAGATGCTCCGTGCCGATATAATCATGACGAAGACGCAAGGCTTCCTCCCGACTGTACGAGATCACATCCTTTACTCGTGGTGAAAATTTAGCTTCCATCTATAAACCTTTCTAAATTATTTGTGCTATCGTAAATGTAAGTAAAATTACAAATAACCTTTACGTTAATGTTTCAATAAATTTATCAACAATCGCGCCACCCACCAACGATGATCAAAATGGCAGTAATTGACTTCAAATCGCTATATTTGTCTGAAATAAGTTACAATTTTGCTATGTCAGACGAAAAAATAATCTTCTCGATGGCAGGGGTCTCAAAGGTCTTCCCACCATCTAAGCAAGTACTCAAAAATATCTATTTATCCTTCTTTTATGGTGCCAAAATCGGAGTAATCGGATTGAATGGTTCAGGTAAGTCTTCGCTATTAAAGATCATCGCCGGATTGGACAAATCCATACAGGGTGAAGTTGTCTTTTCACCGGGATATTCGGTCGGTTATTTGGAGCAAGAACCACAGTTGGATTTAGAAAAAACGGTTCGCCAGATAGTTGAAGAGGGTGTAGCGGAAACGGTAGCCGTGTTGGCGGAATACGAAGAAATCAACCAAAAATTTGGCCTTCCTGAAGTGTATGAGAATGCCGATGAAATGGATAAATTGCTAGAACGCCAAGGTGCTTTGCAGGATAAAATCGATGCCACCAATGCTTGGGAATTGGATAGCAAATTGGAACGTGCCATGGATGCACTACGCTGTCCTGATCCAGAAGCGGTAATTGCCAATTTGTCAGGAGGTGAGCGTCGTCGTGTGGCACTTTGTCGTTTATTGTTGCAAGAGCCCGATGTTTTGCTCCTCGATGAGCCAACCAACCACTTGGATGCTGAATCTATCGATTGGTTAGAACAACATTTGAAACAATATCAGGGAACAGTGATCGCCGTAACGCACGATCGTTATTTCTTAGATAACGTAGCGGGTTGGATTTTGGAGTTAGATCGTGGAGAAGGAATTCCATGGAAAGGAAACTATTCATCGTGGTTGGATCAGAAAGCCAAACGCTTAGCACAAGAAGAAAAACAAGAAACCAAACGCCAGAAAACCTTGGAGCGCGAGCTCGAATGGGTACGTATGGCGCCTAAAGCTCGACATGCTAAATCGAAAGCACGTCTGCATAACTATGAAAAGCTGGCTTCGGAAGAGACGCAGGATCGCGAAGCGAAACTGGAATTATTCATTCCGCCAGGGCCACGTTTAGGAAATGTCGTGATCGAAGCCGATCAGATTTCGAAATCTTATGGTGATCGTATTTTATTTGAAAACCTTAGTTTTTCACTTCCTCCTGCGGGAATTGTCGGTATTATTGGTCCCAATGGTGCTGGTAAAACCACGTTATTCCGCTTAATTACCGGTCAAGAACAACCAGATACAGGTACATTTAAAGTTGGTGAGACGGTTGCCTTGGGTTATGTAGATCAGATGCACCATGATCTGGATGCCGAAAAATCGGTTTGGGAAAACATCACCGATGGCAATGAAAACATCAATCTCGGTACGAAATCGGTGAATTCTCGCGCCTACGTTTCCAAGTTCAATTTCAATGGCGCTGATCAACAGAAAAAAGTGGGCGTGTTATCTGGTGGAGAGCGAAACCGTGTCCATTTGGCCATTACCTTGAAAAAGGGATCTAATGTACTATTGCTGGATGAGCCGACGAATGATATTGATGTGAATACCTTGCGTGCACTGGAAGAAGGTTTGGAGAACTTTGGCGGCTGTGCTGTGGTTATCTCGCACGACCGTTGGTTTTTAGACCGGATCTGTACGCATATTTTGGCATTTGAGGGCGATTCTCAGGTGTATTTCTTCGAAGGTAACTACACCGAATACGAAGAAAACCGCAAAAAGCGCTTGGGTGATGTAGCGCCACAACGTATTAAATACAAAAAACTAGTGAAGTAATCTTTGCTTTGGATAACGCAAAATTATTAGAAGCCATTATCGTCAACGCTATCGATGGTATTATTACCATCGATAATCGTGGCGTGGTTGAGTCCATCAATCCTTCCGCATTGGCTTTGTTTGGCTATCGCGCGGAAGAAGTCGTGGGACAAAACATCCGTATGCTTATGCCAGAGCCTGATCGCGGTAACCACGATTCGTACATACAGAACTATGAACGTACTGGGCATGCCAAAATTATTGGCCTAGGACGCGAAGTGCTCGGCCGCAAGCAAGATGGTACCACGTTTCCGTTTCGCTTAGCGGTCAGTGAGGTGTTTTATCAGAACCGCAAAATATTTACCGGATTTATCCACGACTTATCCAAAGAAAAGGCGGCCGAAGATCAACTTCGGCAATATGCGGTAGAGCTCGAAGAGAAAGTGAGCGACCGTACCAAGGACTTGATCAATCTGGTCTCGCAATTGGAAGAAGCAAAACAGGAAGTGAGTATCTCTTTAGAGAAAGAGAAGGAACTGAATCAGCTCAAATCTCGCTTTGTGTCTATGGCATCCCATGAATTTCGGACGCCACTCAGTTCGGTGCAACTTTCAGCCTCGCTGATCGAAAAATACATGCAAAAGCCAGATCATGATGCCGTCGCGAAACATACCGCACGGATCAAGGGTTCGGTACAATTACTGAACACGATTCTGAACGACTTTCTTTCCTTAGAGAAGTTGGAAGCAGGTGTCGTTCGTGTAGAGAAGCAATTGGTCAATCTGGTACAGTTGGCCGAGGAAATCACCGAGGAGATGCAGTTGATCTGCAAAAAAAATCAGTTGATTGTGTACCAACACACCGGTTCTGAAGGTTCGTTTGAGCTGGATTCGCATCTGATAAAAAGTAGCATTATCAATCTGATATCCAATGCAATCAAGTATTCTGGAGAAGATACGTACATTGAGTTTTCTACTGAAATAAATGGGCATTCGTGTACCATCACCGTGAAAGATAATGGAATAGGTATTCCGCAGGAAGAACAGCAGAGTTTATTTGAACCGTTTTTCCGAGCACATAATACGGGAAGTATTCCCGGTACGGGCTTGGGTCTAAATATCGTAAAACGTTATGTAGAACTCATGGGTGGCACTTTAACCTACTGGTCTGAGTTGCACCGTGGCGCATCCTTTAGCATGACTTTCTCGGCAAGTAAAGCATAATATGGCAGCACATAAGCAAAAGGTACTGATCATCGAAGATCATTTGGAAATCCGGGAAGGTACAGCCGAAATCTTGGAGCTCACCGACAACTATCACGTGTTTATGGCCGCTCATGGTCGCGAGGGAGTGGATTTGGCCTTGGAGCACGTGCCTGACATTATTCTTTGTGATATCATGATGCCTGAGTTGGATGGATATGGTGTGCTTTATATGTTGGGGAAATATCCTACTACGAAAAACATTCCTTTTATCTTCCTGACGGCAAAGACCGAACGATCCGATATTCGTAAGGCGATGGAAATGGGGGCTGATGATTATTTGACGAAACCTTTCGATGATATTGAATTGCTCAACGCCATCGAAGTGCGCTTGAAAAAGAGAAATCAATTGGCTGCGCACGCAACGAATGAGCCGCAGGAAGATATTGCTCAGGAAGTTCTGTTGGATCATATGGTCAGGGAAGCACGCATTAAGCGTGTCAAGAAAAAACAACTTTTGTACGAAGCGGGTGATATACCTTACTTTATATACTATGTAATAAAAGGTAAAGTGCGTACCTTTTTGAGTTATGTGGATGGCCGAGAATTGTCGACTGCGATTATTACCGAACAACAACTTTTTGGCTATGAATCTCCCTTACTCAATACGAGCTATAGTGATAATGCCGTCGCTTTGGAAGATGCAGAAGTAGCACTACTACCCAAGGAAGATTTCTTCGAGCTAATGTACAGAAAACCTGCATTGGCAGCGCAAGTGATCCGAATGCTCTCTGGAAATGTGCAAGCGAAAGAAAAGCAAATGCTCGGATTTGCCTACGATACGGTACGTAAGCGCGTAGCGAATGCGCTTATCGAAGTGGCCGAAAAATCGGCTCCGCAGCAAGACCAATGTACCATTCGAATCTCTCGCGAGGATCTCGCGGCATTGGCCGGTACGGCCAATGAAACGATTAGTAGAATGCTAGCCGATTTCAAAGACGAGAAATTGATTCATAAAGAAGGCAATTCGATCGTCGTCAACTCGGTGGAAAAGCTTCAACGTATCAAACACTAAACTTTCCCAATCCGCTGCCAATTAGGTGACGAAGATCATATTTTTTGCTGATGCATTGCATGAGCCCGCGTACTCATGCCGGGTATCTTTGTTCGTAGTTGTTTATCAACCGAAAACACCGAAGAAAGATATGAGAGTTATAGCATACAGTATATTAGAGCAGGAAAAGGAACTGCTTATCAAAGCCAATTCAAAAGTCCACGATTTTACGTTTATATCCAATCCATTGACTATGGATACCATGCACTTTGTGGAAGGCAAAGAAGTGATTGTGATATCGGAGCGTGATGTATTGGATCAGCAAGCGTTGGTGAACCTGTACCATCTTGGTGTGAGAAGTGTCATTACGCGCACAACATCCACCGCGCATATCGATCTTTCGGCTGCCGGTATACTCCGAATGCATGTAGCAAATACCCCATTTGACGATCAAACGCCCTATGGTATCGCTACGCAAGTAGTACAAAATCTGACCAACTGGATGGTGGGCGGCTGCGCCGGAAAAGCCTGTCAATGCCGCATGGATTGCGCGAAAAAAAGTGCCGATACAGCACAGGAAGGAGGGCTGCCACATGTCCGATAATCTAAACGAGCTCATCCATAAATATAATGTCGCAACTCCGCGTTATACCTCTTATCCGACCGTTCCTTGTTGGAATGAAGCGAATTTTAGTACATCAGGCTGGATCACTCAGTTGCAGAAAAATTTTGACCAAGATCCAGCGCAAGGTATTAGCGTCTATATACATCTGCCCTTTTGTGAAAGCTTATGCACATACTGTGGTTGCAATACCCGCATCACCAAAAAACATCAGGTAGAAGCGCCTTATATTAATGCCGTCATAAAAGAATGGCAAATGTATCGCGCCCTTTTAGGTGATCAGCCGTTACATATCAAAGAAATACACCTCGGTGGTGGTACACCCACGTTTTTTGCGCCAGAAAATTTACGTCAGCTCATTGCTGCGGTCTTAGAAGGCAATACGATGGATGAAAATCCTGCTTTCTCGTTTGAGGCACATCCGGCCAATACATCGGCTGAGCACCTTCAGGTGTTACATGATGTTGGATTTAGACGACTTAGTTTAGGTATTCAGGATTTTGATCCAGAAGTACAGCGCGTGATTAATCGTAAGCAAAGCGTGGAAGATGTAAAAGTAGTGATGGATCAAGCACGCGCCATCGGGTATACCTCCATTAATTTTGATTTAATATATGGGTTGCCATTGCAAACGTTGCATTCCGTCTTTGATACGATCACGGTTGCACTATCCATGAAACCAGAACGCATCTCCTTTTATAGCTACGCACATGTGCCTTGGATCAAGCCCGGTCAGCGGCATTTTAGCGAAAAGGATCTGCCGGTTGGCAAAGAAAAGATGGATCTGTACAAACTCGGTAAAGGCATGATCGCAGAAGCAGGATATAAAGAAGTCGGCATGGATCATTTTGCTTTACCTAGCGATAGCTTGTTGCTGGCATCAGAGAATGGCGAGTTGCATCGCAATTTTATGGGTTATACAGATAGCTATACACCAATCTTGATCGGTTTGGGGGTGTCGTCCATCAGTGATGCATGGACGGCGTATGCACAAAATGTAAAAACCGTAGAAGAGTACTATCGTATGTTGAATATGGGAGAATTACCTGTGCTACGCGGACATCTATTATCGAAGGATGACGAACAATCTCGACGGTACATCTTAGAGATGATGTGTCGGGATAGGGTAGTGCTGAATGAAAATGATCCAAGCAAGAATGCCGTGATCATTCAACGACTGCGATCTTTACGAACCGATGGATTAGTACGGGTAAAAGATAATGTGGTGCGTGCAACTCCTCTGGGGAAAGCGCTGATTCGAAATGTGTGCACCGCTTTTGATGAATATTTGCATCAAGAAACCGATCCGGTATCCGTGCGATTTAGTCAAGCCGTATAGATTATTAGTATAATTCACCTTTGCCATGTCTACCCAATTACTTGTTGACCAAGCATGCTATCACTGTGGAGATAGTCTTGGACCAGCGCCATACCTGCTCGGCGGGCGACAGTTCTGTTGTTTAGGTTGCCAGACCGTCTATCAAATTATGTATGACAATGGCATGGATAGCTATTATAAATATAATACACATCCGGGCAAATCGCAGCGTAATAATCGTAACGCCGATCTAAGCTATCTTGACGAGCCCAAGATCATTGCGCAGTTGTTGGATTATATGGATGAGGAACGGTCTATCATTACCTTTTATATTCCGGCCATTCACTGCAGTTCTTGTATCTGGCTTTTGGAACACCTCTATCGCATCAATAAAGGAATATCACGCGGACAAGTCGATTTCATGAAAAAGCAGGTGAGCATCGTATTTGATCAGCATAGCATAAGCCTGCGCGAACTGGTGATGTTATTAATTTCTATAGGATATGAGCCAAAGATCACCTTGCAAGATGTGGTGCGGCAAAATAAAAAGGTAGATCAACGTGGGCTGATTGCCAGAATAGCGGTAGCCGGTTTTTGCTTCGGCAACTCCATGATGCTCAGCTTTCCAGATTATTTTGGTATGTCTGCCTTTGAAAAGGAGTTCTCCCATTATTTTGGTTATCTCAATTTACTATTAGCGCTGCCCGTATTTATATATAGTGCATCCGGCTATTTCAGCTCCGCTTGGCACAGCCTGAAACGCGGTCGCTTGAATTTGGAGGTGCCATTGGCATTAGGAATTCTGGTGCTTTTTCTCCGCACGGCATTCGAAGTATTAACGCATACTGGACCCGGCTTTTCCGATACTTTGTGTAGTTTAGTATTCTTTATTCTCATTGGTCGCTGGGTACAGCAACACACCTATCATCATCTTTCTTTCGAGCGCGATTATCGTTCTTACTTTCCGGTTGCGGTGACTGTGTTAAATAATGGTGCTGAACGGTCTGTTCCTTTAGGGGAATTACAGGTGGGCGATCGAATCTGGATTCGACATCAAGAAATTATTCCCGCCGATGCTATCCTGTTGAAAGGAGAGGGCGCAGTCGACTTTAGTTTTGTTACGGGTGAGTCCAAGGTTGTTCACAAAGGTTTAGGGGAAATGATTTATGCCGGTGGCCGGCAGATGGGAGAGGCGATGGAACTGGAAGTGATGAAGCCCGTATCTCAAAGTTACTTGACAAAGTTGTGGAACAATGATCAGGAAGAAGCCAAACCCAAAGAATACCGAACTTTCGTGGGCTTTATTAGTAAATATTTTACGATCGGTTTGGTATTGATCGCCTTGTCGGCTTGGGGTTATTGGTGGTCCGTCGGGAATATGCACTACGCGTGGGCGGCCCTTACGGCTGTGCTGATCATTGCCTGTCCTTGTGCCTTGGCATTAAGTTCGCCATTTACCTTGTCGGCAGCACTGAGCATCTTAGATAAAAATCGATTTTATGTGAAGAATGCGAGTGCAATCGAACAAATGGCCGCGATTGATTGCTTGGTGTTTGATAAAACAGGAACCATTTCGTCACCCTCTTCTTCTCTGATGCGGTGGAAGGGGACGCTAAATGATCAGGAATCCATAGCCCTCGCCTCTGTATGTCGGCATTCTTCTCATCCGCTTAGTCGACAGATCGTGCAATACCTTGGTCGGAAAAGTTATGCAGACGTAAGCGCTTATGAGGAGATGGCCGGCCAAGGAATCACAGCAACCTGTAATGGGTTGCTATTGAAAGTGGGCAGTGCACGTCATGTGGGTACTAAAGCAAATTTCGAAGGCACAGTCGTACATGTACAGATTGACGGGAAGATGAAAGGTGTATTTCAGGTCGAACAATCTTGGCGCCCTAATCTTGGTACTGTCTTGCACAATTTATCGAAGGAGTATAGTTTACACTTGGTTTCAGGGGATAATGATCGACATGGTGCAGAAATGAGGGTGCTTTTTCCGGATCGGGCTACCTTAATATTCAATCAGCATCCCGCGGACAAGCTGCGGAGAATTGCCGATTGGCAGCAAGATGGTCGCGTGGTGGCGATGATAGGCGATGGACTGAACGATGCAGGCGCTTTGCGAAAGGCCGATATGGGTATCGCCGTCAGTGATGATATCAATAACTTCTCACCGGGCTGTGACGCAATACTCGATGGGGTGCACTTTGATAAACTACCCAGCTTCTTTCGATTTGCGAAAGATGCGGTGCTTGTGATTCGCTTGAGCTTCGGAATCTCTATCTTATATAATGTAGTTGGTTTAAGTCTTGCGGTGCAAGGAGCGATGTCACCTTTGTTCGCGGCGATTTTGATGCCACTGAGTACAGCAACGATTATTTCTTTTACGAGCTTAACAACGCGTTGGTTCGGAAAACGACGTAAACTGCTTTAATTTTTAGATACTATGGGTATTATATTCTTGTTGATTGGCTGTAGTGCGCTGGTCGCAATACTATTTTTAGGTGCTTTTTTCTGGGCAAATAAAACAGGTCAGCACCAAGATACCGATACGCCAGCGTATCGTATACTCTTCGATGATGAATTAGAAGAGAATCATTAACCGCTTTTCTTCAAAAAAAATCTCTCTCTTTTTAAGGTAGTTAGCTTTGCTAAAACATAAAAGAGTAAAAAAGGTTTTGGAGGTGCGAAAGTTTATTCTACCTTTGCACCACTCCGCAAGGGAGGAACGATATTGAAAGGATAGAAAAAGCGAGTTTACGGAGGCGTTAGCTGACAAAACGAGCGGATTCGGGAAGAGGAGATCACCAAAAATATTTTCAAAATAAATTTGGAAGATCAGAAAAGATTCCTACCTTTGCAATCCCAACCACAGAGGAAGGGAAACAAAAAAAGAAACGTTAAGCTCGACAGAGTAAAACATAAAGTGCCAAAGCGCGATGCGGCGGCGAGAAAGTTCTTTAAAGAAATGATCATGATGCGTGGTGAGTAGTTTAGCTTTTAGATTTTGAGAGCGGC
>NZ_QDKG01000007.1 GCF_003076635.1 Sphingobacterium corticibacter
AAGCTAAACTACTCACCACGCATCATGATCATTTCTTTAAAGAACTTTCTCGCCGCCGCATCGCGCTTTGGCACTTTATGTTTTACTCTATCGAGCTTAACGTTTCTTTTTTTGTTTCCCTTCCTCTCAGATGGGATTGCAAAGGTAGGAATCTTTTCTGATCTTCCAAATTTATTTTGAAAATATTTTTGGCGATCTCCGCTTCCCGAATCCGCTCGTTTTGTTAGCTAACGCCTCCGTAAACTCGCTTTTTCTATCCTTTCAATATCGTTCCTCCCTTGCGGAGTGGTGCAAAGGTAGAATAAACTTTCGCTCCTCCAAAACCTTTTTTACTATTTCCTGTTTTAGCAAAGCTAACTACCTTAAAAAGAGAGAGATTTTTTTTGAGACAATAATTCTACTTACCAAAGCCTTTAGTCCATCATTCTCTAAATCGCCCTTATTCTACGATAGAAGTATTAATCGCGAAGCTGAAAAATTGAAGCTAAAAGTTCATCGAGATTATATTTCCCTTTAAATGTGATAAGGAACAACATTTCCCAAATGACGATAACCACATTAGGTATACAATGGGTATTAAAGCAATAGGCATAATTATCAAGCTTATGTAGATGGGGCTAAGGTTTCTATTTGGCACCTTGATCTAATCTTAAGAAAGTCCAAAACATATCTTGAAATTCTGCTTCAGCAAGCAACATCTTTCGATAAAAGATGAATTTACTAAATGTGAATTTAATAGACAAAGTTCAAAGCATCCTTAGTATATATCAGCGAAGGGCTTAAGTCACTATTTTTTTAATCTAACAAAATTTGATTTATAAATCGCGTACTACACGAAAACCCCATGTTGTGCCCCTCATTTCCGAAGAAAGGTACGCATCACGATATGATGATCGAGTAGTAGAAGGTTGATAATACCAGCCGCCACCACGAGACAACCCAAACAGAGTTAGGCCATCTTTACGTGCTGAACCATCTGTTGGTGCACCAACATAGTTGCCAATTGGATCGTCGATCCACACATCCTCTACCCATTCTCTTACATTACCTATAACATCATGTAAACCAAAAGCATTTGGAGGAAAAGACCCGATTGGTGCTTTGTATGCAAAACCATCAGAACCAGGGTACGGCTCAAAGGAATTACCATTTGCTCGAAAATCATTAGCCGTAATACTTGATTGATCATAAACATTGGCGAAATTTGTACCTAGCGCAATCTCATCACCCCAGAAATATGCTGTTTCTGTACCTGCACGTGCAAAGAACTCCCATTCCGCTTCAGTCGGTAAGCGATAATTTTTACCCGTTTTTTTGGATAGCCAATGTGTGTAAGCTTTAGCGTTTTCTTTTGTAATACAAGAGACAGGAGAATTGGCCGGAGTGGGAAAGCCTATATCCTTATAACTGATATTAGCGCGGAAAGTTTGGCCTGTTGGATCAGCGTCAGGCAAATATGTCCGACAACCGCCAATAACTTCATAACCAGTCTCATCAACAAAAGCCTGAAATGCCGCCAAGGTAACCTCATATTTTCCTACAGCAAAGGGTCGCGGAATTGTAACTTGATGCCGTGGCAATTCCCAGTGACGACGATCCTTACTTATTTTGAAAAGATTCAGTTGCTCTTGCGTCGCGCCCATCATGAATGTTCCACCAGGCACAACAATCATTTCTGGACAAAAACCTTCTGTACAATCACGAAAATTTGTTCCTATGGGAGTAGCAGGCGTTATATCCACATCCGTAAGATTAACACGTATAACTTCGTGTTGCACAGAAACTGGTGCACTAAGGTTTTCTATAATAAAATTTATGCGAGCCCTCCATTCTCCCAATGCACCACCCATGTGATCTGTAGAGATAAATAAAGGCGTCACAAAAATTTCATGTCGACAAGCTTGTTTGATATAAGTAGCCTCTGTTTGCAGATTTTTGAAGCGTTGATCAAAATCCTCGCGACGGGGAATTAGATTTGGATTTTGCCTAACGACAACATCAAATTCTCTTCTCACTATGCTTAGCTCTTTTAATACAGTTTCATAGCTAGTACCACAGTCATTATCAACTAATTCGAGAGCGCCCGAAAGGTTTGTAAGAGCATCCAGAAGCGGGGCTAATTCCACTGGTAGGGCTACTACAGGTGGCATCTTCTCTCTTATACATCCTTGCGCAAATAGCAGACACGTCATTGAAGCCAACAACAATTTCCCAATAGATCTCATAATCAAAAGACTTATAATAAATGAAATAAATAATCTTCACACATAAATACCATGGTTTTACACGAAAAACACAACCTCGCAAAAATCTTAACGGACAAAAAAGCCTTCATTAGAGAAAAAGTATTTAGCTACAAAGAATCAAAAGTACATTAAAAAGTTAATTTTGAAAACAAAAAAAACACGCTTAAAGAAATCTATTACACTATACAACTCTATTTTTTTAAGATACACTGTGACATATCTAAAATAAATAATGTAAAAATATCCGCTCAATCATTTGACAAGATATGATACTTTGTGATATAATTATTACTTCGTAAATAATCTCACCTGACAATTTATCTCAAAACCACCAGTTCTTAAAAGAGAAAACCCGGAATAAGATCACGACAAAACAACTAACACTTAACGATTCACAAGAAACCAATAATACTATACAAGCATATTTTTAACTGCAACGTAATAAGAATGAGAAAGAACAGTGCTATATTCGTATACTATACTCAAACTAGTAAAATGACAATTCAGTATATGAAAACGTGGAATTCCAAACTGCCTCAACAAGGCATCAATATATTTTCTCAAATGACTGCTTTGGCGCAAAAACATCAGGCTATTAATCTTGCGCAAGGTTTTCCAGACTATCCTGTAGACCCAAAATTACTTGATTTGGTCAGTTCCGCGATGCATCAGCAGGTCAATCAATATGCGCCAATGCCAGGCATTCCATTACTTCGCCAGCGTATCGCCGAGAAATATCACAGCTTCTATCAAGTAAATGTGGACCCCGAGAGTGAGATTACCATTACCAATGGCGCGACCCAAGGTATATTCAGCACCATAGCTACTATAATACGTCACGGTGATGAAGTCATTATATTCGAACCGGCTTATGATTGCTACCGCCCAACGGTCGAACTTTTTGGCGGCAAAGTGATCCCAGTACAATTGTCTGCCCCCGATTTCAGCATAGATTGGCAACAGGTAGCAGATCTAGTCAGCGATCGAACCCGTATGATAATCATTAACAATCCCGGAAATCCTAGCTGTGTGGCGTGGACAACCGATGATTTATTGCAATTACAAACAATGGTAGTCAATAACGGTCTCTTTGTGCTTAGCGATGAAGTGTATGAACATCTTATATATGATGAAAAACAACATCAATCGGCCATATTATTCAGCGATCTTCGTGCACACAGTTTTGTAGTCGCTTCTTTTGGAAAGCTTTTGCATTGTACCGGCTGGAAATTGGGTTATGTGATAGCACCACTAGCACTCACGGCTGAATTTCGAAAAATACACCAGCAAAATGTTTTCAGTGTGAATACACCGATGCAACATGCCATTGCAAAGTATTTAGACAATCCAGATTACTATCAAGAGTTATCCCAGTTTATGCAAAGAAAACGGGATATCGTCATGGAAGGGCTGACATCTTCTCGATTTGAGATTATGCCCTCCTCAGGTACATACTTCTTATTACTTAATTATTCAGCGATCAGCCATCAATCAGAAATGGATTTTGCCCTACATCTGATTGAGAAGTACGGTGTAGCACTTATTCCGCTAGCACCTTTCTACCATAATGGTATAGAACAACAAACGCTTCGTCTTTGCTTTGCCAAAAAAGACGAAACGTTGGAGCATGCGATCCAGATACTGAATACGGTCTGATAGCGGCTTCCTACTTAATTTTCGCCGTCGAAGAATCTCGGATTTTCAGATCGCAGGGCACTACGATGTGTTTTACATCGGCTTGCGGGTTACGGATCTGCCGCAGTAATACTTTTACCAACTCTTCAGCAATGGTTTCAATCCGTTGGGATACCACCGAAATGGCTGGCTCGTGCAACTTAAATAAGGTATGATCATCGAAAGCAACCATCGCTGGTAGCTTTCCATACTTTTTATTCACTTTCAGCCCAGTAATTGCTAGATAATTGGTAGCAAATAACACGGCATCCAGTTTATTATCTTCGATGAACTCAAAAATCTGCGCCATGGCAATATCTTCCTGTTCATCAATTTGAATCTTTTTGATGTAAGCTTGCCGCTGATATTGATCCAATGCTTTCATATAACCATCCATTCGGTCTCGCATCTGCGTCTGATCAGAGTATAGTGACACAAAACCAATACGACGGTTATCTTCATTCTCCAAAAGATGCTTAGTTGCCCGAAATGAACCATTGAAATTATCGGATACCACATAATTGGTTTCTACTTGCGGTATATATCGGTCAAACAACACGACTGGAACATTATTTTTTAAAAGTAACGCGACCACATCCTCCAAACCCTCAGTTGGTGTAATGATAAAACCATCTACCTGACGATCGTAAAATAATTGGATCAATTCTCTGGCCTTTACCGTATCATTCCCCATACTACAATACAGCAAATGGTAACCACTGGCATATGAAGATTCCTCAATATGTTTGGCAATATTCGCAAAAAATAGGTTGGAAATATCTTCGACTAGCAATCCTAATATTTTGGTTTGCCCCGTACGCAGACTTTGCGCCAGCTGATTAGGCTTGTAACCTACTTTTTTGACATATTCTAATACCCGATTGGTCAATGCATCACTAATCCGTTTTTCCTTGGCTTTACCATTTAGAATAAAAGAAATGGTCGTGACTGATACGCCGAGTGATTTAGCAATATCACTAATCAGGATTCTCTTGCTCATAATTGTTAGGGTTGTTTTTTGTCCAATTTATAGTTTTTTTAGCAAAAATTTTAGCAAACATGAAGATTTATTTCTTGACATTTTTGCTAAAAGGTTTTAATAGTGGTCAATATAAATTTTGTAGATTTACATATTCAATATTCCTAAACACAGATGTTAAGAAAACTAATTAAACAAGCTAAATTCATTTTGGCTATCGCAGTTGCGTCGACTGCGCATGCACAACAAAAGCCGACCGCTTTTGTCGATCCATTTATCGGCTCTGAGGAACATGGGCACGTATTTGTGGGAGCAAACGTACCATTTGGCGGTGTACAACTCGGACCAACACAGATTGCACAAACATGGGACAAGTTCAACGGTTGGGACTGGTGTAGCGGTTATAATTATAAAAGTAATGATATCCTCGGCTTTACGCATACCCACCTAAGCGGTACAGGTATTGGTGACCTGAATGACATCATGGTTGTGCCAGCAACGGGGCAACTCCAACTAAAACCAGCAGAATTTGATAAAATGCATACTGGTTATGGCTCGCATTTCAAAAAAGAGAACGAAACAGCCAAACCCGGTTTCTACAGCGTATACTTAGACGATTATAAAGTAAAAGCTAATCTGACGGCTTCGGAGCGCGTCGGTTATCATCAATATATTTACGATAATACGGATAATGCACACGTATTAGTAGATCTTGGTTTCCGGATGAACTGGGACAAAGCGACAGATACGTATTTGAAACAGATCGACGAAACGACCTTTGTCGGTTACCGTTTCTCGTCGGGATGGGCCTCCGATCAGAAAGTATATTTTGCGATCAAAACTTCCAGACCAATCAAAAATGTGAAGTACTTTGATGGCGATTTAGCTAAAACGGGCTACACCACATACAAAGGTTTAGCTATTAAGGCAGCGCTTTTCTTTGATGCAGCACAAGACAATACCATTGAGTTGAAAGTGGGACTTTCACCGGTAAGCACCGAAAATGCGTTAGACAATATCGCAAAGGAAATCCCGAACTGGAATTTTAAAGAAGCGACTGCTGCGGCAGATGCAAAATGGAATACAACACTTGGCAAAATCGATTACGAAAGCACCGATGATCTAAAGAAAGTATTCTACACTGCTTTATATCATTCTTATTTTGCCCCTACGATCTTTGACGATCACAATGGCGATTACATGGGTACAGATAAACAGGTGTACCGTAATGCAGACTTTGTAAATTACACGATCTTCTCTTTGTGGGATACGTACCGTGCATTACACCCATTGATGACGATTTTGGAGAAACCAAAAGTAACATCGGATTTTGTAAAGACGTTTTTGTCAATTTATCAGCAACAAGGCAAATTGCCCGTATGGCATCTTTGGGCCAATGAAACCAATACGATGGTCGGCTTACCAGCTATTCCTGTCATTGCCGATGCATTCTTGAAAGGTTTAGTCGATGAGAAAGATCACGAATTGCTATGGGAAGCCGTGAAAACTACTGCCATGGGCGATGATTACGGATTGAAATTCGTGCGCGAACTGAGCTTTATTCCAATTGATAGCATGGACAATGAGGCCGTTGCTTGGGGACTAGAATATGCGATTGCAGATTATGGCGTATACCGTATTGCCGAGAAATTGGGCAAAACAGAAGATGCCGAGTACTTCAAAAAACGCTCAAAATTGTATGAAATCTATTTCGACAAAGATGAACGCTTTTTTGTAGGTCGCTACGCCAATGGTGATTTCCGTCGTCCGTTTGATCCTTTAATGGCGGAGCACCGCAAAAATGATTATTGTGAAGGCAATGCATGGCAGTACCTTTGGTTAGTGCCGCATGATGTAAATGGCTTGATGGGATTACTAGGCGGAAAACAAGCGTTCATCGATCGTTTGGATGAATTCATCAACTTGCCAGAAGAATTAGACAATGCATCGCCAGATATCTCTGGATTAATTGGCCAATATGCGCAAGGCAATGAGCCAAACCACCACGTACCTTATCTATATGCGATGGCTGGCGAGCACTGGAAAACAGCTAAATTGGTGAATGAAGCAATGGTACAAAACTACACTTCGGCGCCGAATGGTCTTTGTGGAAATGACGACGCTGGACAAATGAGCGCTTGGTACGTATTTTCATCCATGGGATTGTATCCTGCTAACCCAATGAGTGGTGAGTATGTATTAGGATCTCCACGTATGAAGCATGCGGCGATCAATTTGCCGAATGGCAACACTTTTGTAATTGATGCAAAAAACCAAAGCGACGCTAATATCTACATTAAATCAGCGAAGCTAAATGGTAAAGCCTTAACACGCACCCACATCACCCACGAGGAATTGATGCAAGGTGGCAAGTTGGAGCTTGAAATGAGCAACAAACCAAACAAAAAGTTTGGTAAATAACACAAAAGATAAGTATACTTATTGCTAAACAAGGAGAAAGGATTATATATGTCAGATTTTAGCAACATCAATGTCCAGGATATGGAAGATGGAAATGATAAAGATTTCTATCAAAATTTTAAGGAGAAATTGCTCGATGTCGAGCAATTTCCTTCCGTATATAAGTTTAAGTTTATCGTGAAAAGTGCCTTTGATAAGGAACCAGAGATCCGCGAGATTTTTAAACACACTAGTTCGAAGTTTACATTTAAGGAATCTAGCGGTGGTAAGTACAAATCCATCACTGTAGAAACGTATGTAAACTCTGCTGACGAAGTGATCAATTATTACAAATCGGTATCACAGATAGAATCAGTAATGATGATGTAAGTGATTCGTCATTTTGCAGAAACAAAAGAGGCTCGCCAGTTGGCGAGCCTCAATTGTTTACAGTAGTCAACAGTCCTAAACACCGATTCACACATCAATCTTAATTAGCCTAATTTCAAAAAAATCAACAGCCACAAATAGTTAACTTCGCGTACATAATGCAATTGCAAATCTAGCTGTACAATTGTATTTGGATAATCTATAAACAACATGAAAAACAAAAACTATATACTCTTCAGCTTTATTGTTGGCTTTACCGTCTGGCTTTTAGCGACCATAGCTTTTCGCGTGGCAGGACAGTACTTTTTTATTACCGACAATACCGTAGTATTGTTAACACTGTATCTAATGCTTATTCCTGTATTAGGCTTTTTGGCAATTTCCGTATTCAAACGATTTGATTTAAATCATCTGGAGAGTATCAAATCCGCAGCGGTCATGGTGTTGCCAGGAATGATACTGGATACAGTCTGCGTACAGTTCTTCGCAGAAGTATTTCCCAATATGCCCGAGAGCGACGGCAACACATTTGGTTCTTGGTTGATGTTTGCCTATTCGATTATATTGCTTTCAGCACTGTTTAGGACATCCAAAAGGCAAAATACATGATTAAAAATCATAAACCCTTCAGAAAAGCCATTACCATAACGCTTAGTGTAATAGCTATTTTATCTCTATACGAACTAGGTAGAAGAAATATAGGAGGTTTTGCGGGGAGCTATCCATTCGCAGAAACATGGACTATTCACCATCCGCTGGAAGATGTTAAGTTAAGGTTGGCGAAATTGCACCGAATTAGTCCCAATCTATTTCGAGACACAGCAAGTCTACAATTTACTAATGCGTACTCTTCGGATCCATCTTCTCAAGATAGAATTGATTTCTATTATGCAGATAGAGATGAGTACGTGCAAGTAATCATTACCTCATCTTGGGAATGTGATACATGTGCAGAAGTCGCATTAGTAAGCTTCACCAGTAGAAAAAATAGCACTATCCGACTAATGAATCGAGATTTCAACTGGTTCGCCAATAGGCGAGAAATACAGACATTTGAAGACCGAATCCTTCGGCATATAAGTGAGGATTAAATGCCAAAACAAAAGAGGCTCGCCAATTGGCGAGCCTCTTTTGTTTGTATAGAAAAACCGAACTATTCAGCTGGTGTAGCAGCTGCTGGTTTATCTTCACGTGGAGGACGTGGCAATAATGCTTTACGAGAAAGCTTCAATTTACCTTGTTTGTCCACATCTAATAGTTTCACTTTTACGATCTCTCCTTCGGTGAATACGCCGTCCATATTTTCAAGACGTTTCCAATCAATTTCGGAGATATGCAATAAACCATCTTTACCTGGCATAATTTCTACGAAAGCACCGAAAGCCATAATAGATTTCACTTTACCTTCGTATACAGCACCCACTTCTGGTTTAGCCGCGATCGCTTTGATACGACCCAACGCAGCGTCAACCGCTTCTTTGTTGTCTGCGAATACTTGTACAACACCTTTGTTGTCCACCTCTTCGATAGAGATCGTCGCACCCGTTTCGCGTTGCATTTCTTGGATGATTTTACCACCAGGTCCGATAACCGCACCGATAAATTCTTTATCGATCGTGATCGATACCAAACGAGGCGCATGAGATTTGTAATCTTCACGAGGAGCTGTCAACGTTTTGTTCATCTCACCCAAGATATGAAGACGCGCTTCTTTTGCTTGATCCAATGCTTGCGTCAACACTTCCCATTTCAGACCATTGATCTTCAAGTCCATCTGGCAACCAACAATACCTTTTGCTGTACCTGTTACTTTGAAGTCCATATCACCTAAGTGATCTTCATCACCTAAGATATCCGAAAGAATGGCGTATTTACCTGTTTTCTCATCAGAGATCAATCCCATCGCGATACCAGAAACTGGCGCTTTGATTTTGACACCGGCATCCATTAATGCTAAAGTACCCGCACAAACAGTAGCCATCGAAGATGAACCATTTGACTCCAAGATATCAGAAACGATACGGATCGTGTATGGATTTTCGTCTTGAGCAGGCAATACTTGCTTCAAAGAACGCATTGCCAATGCACCGTGACCAACTTCACGACGACCAGGACCTCTATTAGGTCTTACTTCGCCCGTAGAAAATGCTGGAAAGTTGTAGTGCAAGATGAATTTATTATATCCGTTGATGAATGCACCATCAATCATTTGCTCATCATCTTTACTTCCTAAAGTAACAGAAGTCAATGATTGCGTTTCACCACGTGTAAATACCGCCGAACCGTGTGCTGCAGGCAAGTAATCTACTTCTGTCCAGATCGGGCGAACAGTTGTCGAGTTACGGCCATCCAAACGGATACCTTCGTCTAACAAAAGGTTACGTACCGCATCATACTGTACATCGTGGAAATATTTTTTTGCTAAGAAAGCTGTATCTGCATCGACCTCTTCGCCTAATGTTTCGAAGAATGCCGCGCCGATAGTAGCAAACTGCTCCGAACGAGCGTGTTTAGAAGAACCTGATTTTGCGACAGCATATACTTGATCATATGTTGCTTTGAAGATCGCTTCGCGCAATTCTGGATTAGTAGGTTCGTGGCTGTACGTACGTTTTACCGTCTTACCCACTTGCTCTGCCAATGCTACAACCGCAGCTACTTGTTTTTTGATCGCATCATGTGCAAAAGCAATTGCTTCTACCATTTCTGCTTCAGAAATTTCATTCGCCTCACCTTCTACCATCACGATATCCTGTGCTGATCCGGCTACGATGAACTCTAAAGTTGCTTTCTCTAATTCAGAGCGTACTGGGTTGATCACCAATTGGCCATCGATTTTCGCTACGCGAACTTCTGAAATTGGCCCATTGAAAGGAATATCCGATACCGCGATCGCAGCAGAAGCTGCTAAACCTGCTAAAGCATCTGGCATTACTTCTTTGTCTGAAGAGATCAAAGAAATCATTACCTGCGTATCTGCGTGATAATCTTCAGGGAATAATGGGCGTAGCGCACGATCCACGATACGAGAGATCAATACCTCGTAATCAGACAATCTTGCCTCTCTACGTAAAAAACCACCAGGTATACGTCCGGTAGCTGCATATTTTTCTTGATAATCTACAGATAATGGAAGAAAATCCACTCCTGGTTTTGCCTCTTTGGCAGACACCACTGTTGCCAACAGCATGGTGCTTCCTTGTTTCAACACTACTGAACCGTCTGCCTGCTTGGCCAACTTTCCAGTAGAAAGTTCGATCTGAGCACCATTGCCCATATCGATAGTTGTTTTGATTTCGTTATAACTCATTTTGTGTTCATTATGGTATGTTTTCATCATGGCGACATACCGAAAATACTAAGACTTTTTATTTCAGCACAAAGGTACATAATAATATCGTTAGCTTATTGAATTTTCTAGAGGCTGGATAAAAAGAAAAAGCCATCCGATAAATCGGATGGCTTCTGTCTTGTTTTTTACTAAAACTTATTTGATGATCTCACGCAAGCCTAAGCCTTTGATGATCGCACGGTATCTTTCGATATCTTTTTTGTGCAAATAAGCTAACAATGAACGACGTTTACCTACCAATTTCTGTAGGGAACGTTGCGTATTGAAATCTTTTCTGTTTTTTTTCAAATGCTCTGTTAAGTGAGCGATTCTCTTAGTAAATAAAGCGACTTGTCCTTCTGCAGAACCTGTGTTTGTTGCTCCACCTCCGAACTCTGCGAAGATATCTGCTTTGTACTCTTTACTTAAATACATTCTTGAATAATATAAAAGCGTAAATAAAAATTGTTAATTGGCTGCAAAGATATTAAATCTCAACCGAATAGACAAGATCATAATCGTAGCTATGCCTATATATACTTTTCTACACCTTGATGTAAATCTTATTTCTGTCGAGAATAGCGCAAATAAGCCACATCACCACCAGAAAACACAAAGAATAAAAAAACGAACCGACCTCTGGTAGCCCAGGTAATGGCACACATACATTATCATAAAACCATCCTAGCGGTGTAGTATATATGGGTAGGTCATTTTCATCCACGCCTTGCTGTATTCGCATTAGGCCAGAGATTCGAGGCAACATGCCACTTAATACAAAAATAAAGAGCGGATTTTTCCCAAACACGTCGAAAAACCGTGTGAGTGCGTTACGCGCTCCCTGCAAATCCGTGTACCAAATCACAGCACTCAAAGTCATTATCGCCAACCCAGTTGTATAAAGCACATAGGAACTTGTCCAGATTTTTTTATTAATCGGAAAACCTAAAGACCACACCCAGCCTAATACCAAAACGATAAAAGCCGTGACCATCAGGCTCGAAATCAACTTAAAATGCCGTTCTGCCGATTTTGGCACTTTTTTCCAAAGCCAAGACACTTCTCCCCTTTTTAGGATAAACACGCCAGTCAAATAACCAAAAATTACTTGCACGACCGACGGCCATGTGCTCGCAATTCCTTCTGGATCGAAAGGCACACCTTCGCCTTTATACATATGTGGCACACCAAGCAGCAATTTGTCGACCTCTGTGCCAAACCAACCCGATAAAGAATATGGATCTCCAGTCCCCAAAATTGCACAAAGCGCCCAATAACCAAACAATAATCCAATAGCGGTATAGAGTAAAACCTTTGGCTTTAGATAATAGGCTAATATGGAAGCACCCAAATAAGCAATCGCGATACGTTGCAGAACTCCAAATATGCGAATGCCTTGATCAGCATTCGTTGAGCTAACCCATTCTTTGAAAACCAAATCGTCGCCAGACCAAGCAACAAAAGGAAACCAATTGAGCCCCAATCCAATGAGAAAAATCAATACCGCGCGCTTCAACACTTTTTTCCAAAAAGTAGCCGCTCCCGCTTCTTGCAAACGTGGCATCACAAAAGCCATGGCATTGCCTACGGCAAATAGAAAAAAGGGAAATACCAAGTCAGTCGGTGTACAGCCATGCCAAGGCGCATGCTGCAATGGTGCAAACATATGCGACCAACTACCGGGATTATTTACCAGAATCATCAAAACGACGGTAGCACCGCGAAAAATATCTAAAGAGTAATAACGAGGTTGTGTGGTCATAATTTATGTAGATCCTGGTCTAATATAACAAAATCCCCGACGGCTCGTCGGGGATTTTGTTATATCTCGCGATACAAGGCCACCAAGCCTTCTGGCAGATCGACCTCCAAGAGCCGTTCGGCTTTGTCAATATTCACGATTAATTGTTCTGTGAGCGGAAACATCAAATCTTTACCATCCATATCTACCGTGGCAATGTGCTGTTGTGGTAATTCTTGTACTCCTGTGATCACGCCTAGTTTGCCTTCTTGATTATCTACTACTTCATAACCGATCAAGTCACTGTATCTAAAATCATCTGGATCGCGCACCGGCATTTTATCGTTTGATAGGTACACTTTCTTGCGCACCAACGGCTGAGCCTTATCAATATGATCCACGTCTTCCAGATTGATATAAGCGGTGCTATTGCTTTGCACTTTGATCTGGTCTACAAAATAAGGCACCAATTTCTTGTTAATCTCTACGAAAAGCACATCGAAATCCAACTCTTTATAATCTTCAAACTCGAAAAAGAATTGCAATTCGCCCTTGAGGCCACGTGTTTTAGAGATATACCCTATGTAGAATGATTCATTGATAGTCATAGCGCAAAAGTAAGCATTTGGCGCGACAGCTTAATGGACGACATCTGCCTTGAATAAAAAATGGTAGCAGCCTTTAAGCTTGTGCCATTTTTAGTAACTCTTTTGTCGTCTTCCAATTACGTGTAGTCGCTTTGACTTTCAGCTTATTTTCCAAAAAACTGTTATGAAGCTTTGTTTTCCCATAACCATTCGGACAATACAAGTATACAGCGTTAGTCGTTATCGCGATTTCCTCTTCTGGTTGTTTCTTTTGGAGAATACTATCTAAGTCGAAATCCGATGGATTGTCTGCTAAAAAAGTAACATGCAAATGAGCTACGTCCTTCTCTCCTTCACTTACATAGGGATTATTCTCTATAATTGCTCCCAAGGTTTTAAGGTTGAGTACCAATACGGGTACTTCAAATCCAAACGTTTTTTGGATTTCCGAAGAGATAAGATCTTCCAGCTCTTTCGGATTGCTTTCTTTCGATGAAAACAGGACATTGCCGCTTTGAATGTAGGTGCACACGTTTTCAAAACCTAGGTTTTCATACATGCGCTTCAACACATCCATTTTAACCAATTTTTGTCCGCTTACGTTTATCCCTCTCAGTATCGAAATGTATGTTATCATAAGTATTCAGAATAAGGGTCGTTACAAATTATTCAATGTCCAGATGATCGCTTTTTCTTTTGTCGCTCTAAAAATGGTTTGATGCGTTTCATTCGTTTCGTCAGCATATTTCCACTTGAGATTTTTCTGATCCCTAGCTTTCAATATTTCAGCTAGATTTCTAGCGTTTGCAGATATATCTTCTGCACCCGACCCCGCAAACCAAAAAGTCTTGTGCGAGTCGGGAAATTGCTCTAGATGCTGATTGGCCGTTTTCACTAGGTACTGGTCATTCCACCACAACGAAGGATCGAAGGCCATATAAAAATCAAATATTTCTGGATTCAACAACAACGTCTCCGTCACGAAAAGCCCTGCCAAAGATTCTCCAAGAATGCCCTTCTTGTCTGTTGTTCTATACCTTTTGTTGATTTCAGGAATTAGCTCATTGCTAACAAAAGCCCTAAACTGCTTCGAACCACCGACAACAGGCGCAATTTCTTTGTCCTGCTCGATACTTGTCGGCCCACTTAGGTCTTTTCTTCTTTGTGTATTTTCAATACCTACTAGTAAGACTGGCGGAATTTTCTGCGCTTGTATCAATTCTTGCAGCGTGTTGGCTACATGCGGAAAATCTTCTTGAATTCCTCCGTCGAGCATGTATACGACGATGAGCGAATCGCCACTGGTCTGATAGCTTTCTGGCGTCCACACGTTCATTACTCTTTCTTCGCCTACTTCTTGTGACAGCATCGTAAAAGTATCTTGTTTGGGTATGGGGTCTGCGTCTTGCGGAGCGTTATTTGCACAAGCTGTTGTTAATAAAACACCTATCAGTAAAAAGGAAAAATATGTTTTCATGTGTTTATCAAGTGTATCCGTTTCGAAAATACTCCGCTGGGGAATTTGAGGCAGATATGTCTAAGTTAATTATTATGATCTTGTGGCGGAAAATAGCAAAAACCCCTTAAAAAGAATGATAAAATGTGAACTAACTTTGTAGTTAAGCCTTCTGACGATACTACAGTTAGGTAGTTGCCACAATGGTATTTAGGAATAATTCCCTATATTTAGTTGCTGACTTATAATGATCTGTCTATCTGACAGTCAACACACTATACGCAATATTATCTATGAAACTAAATTATTTTCGACTCGTATTATTATTTGTCTTATCGACCTTTTTTTCTTTAGCGATCTTTTCCTGCAAAAAAGACACTACATCAGCACTTCCTTTGATTGAAGAAACCTTTAAGGACTTTACCGCCAATAGCGGCATGGCTACACATATCAAGGTGACTGGGACAGATTGGATGGTAGATTATGTAAAACTAGAAGATCAACAAATCAATTTATTGGATAGCAGTGGCCAAGCATTAAGACTAAATGGTCAGGATACGGCATATGCTGCAAATGGCTGGCTACATATGGCTAAATCAACCGATGGTACAGCTCTATTTCTGAGATTAAAAGAAAATTTTGAGCAGACACCAAGAACAGTGCTTATTGGCCTAAATTCCAAAGGACAAAAAGATGAAATTAAGATCATACAACACCGTGGCAGCAGCTATAGAATTATCGACCGGAAATTTACCGAGCTGGAAGAATTCAGAAAGAAATACACAAGTGACCATGAATGCACTCCACTGCAGTTGATGAATAACTCTTCTGAAATGAAGAGCCTGCCGACCGAAGATGTTTTTAAAAATGTAAAACATAATTCTACATTTGAGAGCAATGAATATGGAGCTTTCGATTGGCTTGGTAGCGAGCAGGATTCTATGTTGTTTATGCAAGAATTAATCGTTGACGGCGGTTCTCGGTGGTCGCCACCAGTAAAGTATCAAAACGGAACTACGCAAACATTCTATCTAGACGAAAACCAATCACGTACTTATTTGGATGTAGCCCCGTACAGAAAAACGCAATTAAGCGGCAAAATGACATACGTGGAGCGGGTCTGTGAATACACATTTACCATTCAAAATGAAGAGTCGGGTCATCGATTCGAAGTATCTGGGATTTGGAAACAAACGCTACCTCTGATCCCCAACATTATTATTGAATCCAATACACCGATAGTGAGCACCAATGTGGCGAATAACACGAACTAAAAGGCTGACCAAAATTCTATATATTTACAGATACCTCAATTCACTTTAGTTATGAAATACAACCTATTCGTATTGCTTTTGCTGACGGTGTCTATTGGCCTTCGCGCCCAAAATCAAACTTCCAAAAGTACGGTAGAAACCAAAACGATTCACAGCGAAATTTTGAACGCAGACAGGGCTTATACCATCTATTTACCCAAGGATTATGCGAATAATCCGCAGAAGAAATATCCTATCCTGTATATCTTACACGGACTATCTGGCGTAAACACTACTTGGTTCGAAAAATATGATGTACGTGAAGTACAAGATCAACTCGTCGCTAGTGGTGAATCTACCGAGATGATTATTGTAAGCCCTAATGCAGGCGGCGATCCTAAAACAGAGTGGAATGGCTATTTTGATATGCCAGGGTGGAATTACGAGCAATTCTTTTACCAAGAGTTTGTACCACATATAGAAAGCACTTACCGTGTGATTGGCAACAAACAGAATAGAGCAATTGCGGGATTATCAATGGGTGGCGGTGGAAGTACTAGTTATGGCCAACGCCATGCAGATATGTACAGCTCTGTTTATGCCATGAGTGCCTTGATGGCCATGCCGAATAGCTCAACACCGCCAAAAGCGGATGACAAATTCTCCCTATTATCGCAATCCGTCGTTAAAAACAGCTGTGTGGATTATGTGATCAACGCAACAGACCAGCAAAAAGAGGAATTGAAAAGTGTAAAATGGTTTGTTGATTGTGGTGACGACGATTTCCTATTGGATTCGAACATTGATTTTTTTCGCGCGATGCGCAAAGCAAATATCCCCGTCGAATTTCGGATTAGAGATGGTGCTCACGACGCGCTGTATTGGCATTCGGCCCTTTACTATTGTCTTCCTTTTGTATCTAGAAACTTTAAACAGTAAAATCACGGAGCAGGGTCTTTGTCTAAAGCATTCCCTTTGGTCACGAAAAAAGCCGATCCTTTGCGGGATCGGCTTTCTTGAATACTTTAAAAAAGCAGAAATTATCCTTCTGTTTCTTCTGTGTTTTCTTCCGTGCCTTCAGCTGCTTCCACTTCCTCTTCTGCAGGAGCTTCTTCTGCTACTGGTGCATTTTTAGCCGCGATAGCCGCTGCTTTGTCTTCTTTTTTCTTAGCTTCTGCCGCTAGAGCAGCTTTCTTAGCTTCCGCTTTAGAAGATGCTAATGTAGATTTCTCACCTTCTACACGAGATGCTTTACCTTCAGTCCAAGTAGTGAAAAGTTCTTCTGCTTTTGTTTCGTCAAAAGCACCTTTTTTCACACCACCTTGCAAGTGTTTTTTGTACAAAACACCTTGAGAAGAAAGAATAGCACGAGCAGTATCTGTAGGTTGTGCACCTTTGTTCACCCAATCCAAAGATTTTTCGAAATCTAATACGATAGTCGCTGGATTAGTGTTTGGGTTGTACGAACCAATACGCTCGATGAATTTACCATCACGTGGAGCACGAGAGTCTGCCACTACTACATAGTAAAAAGGTTTTCCTTTTTTACCGTGTCTTTGCAATCTGATTTTAGTTGCCATTTTCTTTAATATTATTTATGTATTCAACATATCCCCCGAGCTTATCACAAGAGGGGACGCAAAGGTAACTATTTGATTGGTAAAGACAAAATGAAATCTATCAATCGAGCTTGCTGCTGCTTTTTCCAAATGCCAGCGGTAGTTGTTACCTTCACAGTATGAAGACGGTCCCTCCATTAAAGATTCTGAAAGCATCCGCCGGCTCGGGTAAGACCTTTAGCCTGACCATTCATTATCTCACACTGCTATTACACAATGAGAATAGCTATCGCGAGATTTTGGCGGTTACTTTTACCAATAAAGCCACCGCAGAAATGAAAGAGCGTATTCTTTCCGTGCTGCAAGGGTTGGCCGAGGGCAATCAAGATCGCAAAATTGCCGACTTCAGAAATATCCTGCTAACACAATCGCCCGAATGGACGGAAACTAGCATCCAACAGAAGGCACACCAAGTATATCGGAGGATATTACACGATTACAGCCATTTCACCGTGAGTACCATTGATGGATTTTCCCAAAAGGTAATCCGCAGCTTCACTTACGAGTTGCACCTGGATGCCGGCTATAAGGTGGAGATGAATATCAACAAGGTGAAGGCCGAACTCACCGTGATGCTCAATCAATTGCTAGACGATCGTCCGGATTTGTTGGAATGGATCATCGAATACGCCGAGAAGAAAATCGCCAACAACGAAAACTGGAATTATCGCCAGCAACTCCTATCCTTGGCGGGGTTGATCTTTTCAGAAAACTTCCAAGAGTTTGACGCCCACATCTTGCAAAACGATGCGCGCCAAGTTTTTGAGAGCCTTAATCAGGAAAGCGCAACCATGACCAAAGGCTACACCGACGCCTTGGCCGAAGCTATCCGCACTTTTCAAGAAACGTATACCGCATCAGGAGTGCAAGGCGACGAGCTCAAAGGCAAATCGCGCAATCCACTTTTTGCGGCTAGCAAACTACGACCACAAGTACATAAGTTATCTGCCAGTGAGCTCAAAGCAACCATTGAGAGATACACCAAACTTATCGACAACGAAGATGCTTTCACCGATCAGCAAAAGCAAGTACGCCACGATTTGATGGCTCAGTTCAATCCCGTGCTACAGAACATGACTGAACTGGAAAAACTCTTCCCGACTTTCGTGGCGTATCAATCGGTGCAGGCCAACTTATATTTCTTGCGCTTGCTCAAAGAAATGAGTGATCTCTTGGCGCGCTGGCGCAAAGAAAATAGTGCACAGCTCATCTCCGATTCGCAGTTACTGCTTAGCAAGCTCGGATTGGATGCCCACAACGATCCTACCTTTATTTGGGAGAAGATCGGCAGTCGTTTTCGCTATTTTCTGTTTGATGAATTTCAAGATACCTCCCGCACGCAGTGGAAAAACTACAGCCCTTTGCTCATCAATGCTTTGGGAAATGCCGACCGACAGCTGAGCGAGCATTTGGTGGTGGGCGATGTAAAGCAAAGTATTTATCGCTGGCGCAATGGTGACTGGCGCATTTTGCTGCAGCAAGTGGAAGAACAGGTTAGAGCAGCATTTCATTTGAGCGAACAGGACAAGCCTGGCTTTATCGCAAGCGAAACGTTGGACGTAAATTACCGTAGCTTGCCCAACATTATTCAATTCAATAATTACATCTACGCGGGATTACCGACACACTTGCAACAAGTACTGAATGCACAGGTCCAAGAAGCCTTGAACGAAGAAGATTTATCCTGGTGGCATCAATCTGGCAACGACCATATGTTGATCAAAGCGTATGAAAACAGTCATCAAGCCGTTCCTGCTGGAAAACAAGGATCTGATAAGCCGCAAGGCGAAATTGATCTGGTCTATCTTCCGGTGACCGACGGCCGGTACCGCAGCAACCGTGTGGCCGCTGATGCAACACAAAAATTGTGTGAGCAGATTGGCGAATGGATTTCCTCAGGCAAATACCGCCCGAATCAGATTGGTATTTTGGTACGCAGGAACAAAGAAGCACAGGATGTGATTCAGGCATTGATGGCTTATAAGCAAAGCACCAATCTATCCTTTGAGGTGATTTCTGGCGATGCCCTCAGTTTACAGGCCAATGATGCGATTCAGCTTTTCATCGAAACGCTGCGCGCCTTGGTGTATAATTCTGCCAAGCACACGGTACACAAAGCCAACATGGCTTATCTCTACCAAATACTGCAACGCCAAGAAGTATTCGATCAAGATCAATGGTTATTATTTCGGGAGAATGACATACAGCGTTTACACGCCATCTTACCTTCTCAATTGATTGAGTTTTGGGATCAATGGCCGAAGCTGCCTTTGGTACAACTCATCGAGCGATTAATCGAAATTTTTGGCTTTACCGAGCCAGACAATCTTCATATTCCGTATTTATTAGCTTTCAAAGACTTGGTCGCTGGATTTTCGGCCAATGGCGAGCGCGGTATCCATCAATTCTTGACGTACTGGGAAGAAGATGGCCATCGTGCCGTGCTACCATCAGGCGGCAAGATCGATGCGATCGAAGTCACTACGGTACACAAATCCAAAGGACTGGCGTACGATGTGGTGATGTTGCCGTTTGCGGCTTGGAAGCTTGATGGCATGGCCTTAGGCGATTTTTGGATCGACGCCGATGGCACACCATTCGAAGCTTTGGGCAAAATCCCACTAAAATACACATCCAGTTTAGGGCAGTCACTCTTCTACAAACAGTATTTCGAAGAAATGCTGTTCAATTATATGGATGCGCTCAATACCTGCTATGTCGCCACGACGCGCGCCATCAAACATTTGTACATCACGGCGCCATTTTTCAAAGAAACGATCGACAAAAAGACTGGTGAAATCAGCGGATTGGAAATTAAAAACGAATACATCAGCGATGCACTCTATCAAGTGTTGGATACCACCACTAGCCCTTTTCTGGTGGAAGATGCGGAACTCCGGATTCACGATTCGGCCGCTACTAAAGCAACAGAAGCTGCTATTTCGACAGACAACAATAGCATTACGATTTCCCAATATCCGATTTCTGCAGAACTAGATCAAGCTTGGAGCAAATCCAGCCGCCGATCATTAGCTACGCTACCGCAAGTAGAGAAAGCAGCGCAATACGGCATCATGGCACACGAAATTCTATCTGAAGTGGCGAGCGAACTGGAGATCGAATCCCGCATCGCACAATACATTGAAGAAGGAATCTTGGCGAAAGACGATAAGGAAGAATTGCGCAAGCACATTTATCAAGTATGGCATCATCCCCGCATCAGCGAATGGCTCACGCAGGATTACAAAATCTGGAATGAATCGAGCATTATCACCAAAGACGGGGAAACAATTCGTCCGGACAAGGTATTTACCAACGCTACAGATACCATCGTGCTTGATTTTAAGTTTACGCAAGGCGATTATGTCGGGCATCAAGCGCAGGTTGACAAATACATGCAGGCGCTGCGCAATTTGGGCTATCAAAACGTGAAGGGATTCCTGTATTACGCCATTTCTAATCAATTACAGGAGGTCGTATAGCCATGCCGAGCAACACATTTACAGCAGACAATCTCATGAAGCCATTCCTACAATTAGTAGCCGAAGATATACAGCAGCGATTCGGACAGGATCTGTCCGAAATCGCCATCGTGTTCAATAATAAACGTCCGATCACCTACCTCAAGAAATATCTTTCTGAAGTGTATGGACAAGCGATTTGGTCGCCACAGTTTTTCACCATTCAAGAGTTTTTCAAACAAGCGACGGACAAAACAGATGCTTCCGCTTTGCGGCAATTCTTTTATCTGTATGAGATTCATAATGAACTGCTGCAGCAAGAAGGTCGCGAGCCTGAAAGTCCAGAAGAGTTTTATCCCATTGCCGAATTGATTTTGAGTGATTTCAGTCAGTTGGATTATGAATTGGTCGCGGTAGATCAGATTTACACCGAATTGTATGACACGGGAAAGATTGATTTAGAATTCCAGCACCTCACGCCAGAACAACAAGGATACATCCGCCAGTTTTGGCAATCGTTCTCCATGGCGGGGCACACCTGCGTGCAGCAGCGATTTTTACAATTGTGGAAGCGGTTGCCGCAATTATACAGTCGCTTCAAAGTGCGTTTGGCGCAAGAAAAGCAAACAAACTATCCGACGCTGTATCGGGAGTTAGCCGAAGGCCGTGCTACCAAGCAGCAATTCATTGCTCCGTACAAGAAAGTACTTTTTGTCGGGTTTAATGCGTTGAACCGCGTGGAATCGACCTTGTTCAAACGATGGCAAGACGAAGGTAAAGCTTTATTCTACTTTGATACGGATGCTTACTACGTCGAAGATACGATGCAAGAAGCTGGACTCTTTATCAGACGGAATGTAAGCCAACTCGTCAATTCATTGGGCGAAGCCCCACATGTAATTGGGCAACGGCGTGATGACATCCATTTGTATGCCGCACTTGGACGCGTAAGTCAAGCGAAGCTGCTTTACCAAATCTTAGAGAAAAACGAACAAGAAGGCAAATCCTCCGCGATCTTACTGGCTGATGAAAGTTTACTTGTGCCGCTTTTGCAAAGTTTGCCTGCTATCAAGGTAAACATCACGACTGGTTTTCCGCTGATGCAATCGCCTTTATACGGCTTGCTGGATCTATGGCTCACTGTGCAGGAAGAGGTAAGCTGGCGCAAGAAAGATAAACTGCCCTACCCGCTTATCGAAAGTTTCCTGAGCCATCCGCTGATCAAGATCGCCAGCGAACAAAAGAATAGCATTCAGAAAGAAGTACTGGATAAGCAACTTTTTGAAGTAGGATTGGATGTGTTGCAGATCAGCAGCGCTGTTGTTCCCGATTTCTTTGCGCCGGTCGCCGAATCGAAAGCACTCATACCGACGATGGTCGCGATGCTGGAAAAACTGCAGGAATCGACCAGCAGCGAGGGCATTGCTTTGCAGATCGATTATACCTTGCTATTCGAAACACGACGCGTGCTGCAGCAACTCTTGCTGGGGATGGATCAAATTGGCCCGTTGAATATTCCTTTTCAGATCGGCCTAATTCGCAAAGCGCTGATGCCGATCTCGGCTGCCATTGAAGGCGATCCGCTGCAAGGCGTGCAGATTATGGGTTTGTTAGAAAGCCGTAGTCTGAACTTCGACCACGTCTATATCTTGGGCGCCAATGAAGGTATTTTACCCAAAACAACCAATTCGCCAACTTTCCTGCCTGACAATCTGCGCCGTGCTTACGGATTGCCTATTCTGGCCAATCAAGATGCGTTGTCAGCGTATATCTTCTATCGTCATTTTCAATACAGCCAATCCATTCACCTGTTTTATAATAGCATCGTGGATGAGAATAGTTCGGGCGAGGAAAGCCGATTTATCAAGCAATTGGCATTTGAGAGCCAATTTAACATCGTTCATCATACACAGCAACAGCCGATTTCTTTCCCGGTGCAAGAATCCGAATTGGTTATTGAAAAAACCGGAAAGATCTGGGACAACCTGTACAACAATTACCTGCGCGATAAGACCAGCCATATCTCCGCTACTGGCTTCACGACCTATTTGCAATCGCCTTTACAGTTTTTCCTAAAGCATATTGCCGGCATCAAAGAGCCGCCTTCGGTATCTCAGGAATTTGAGATCAACAATCTGGGCTCTATCATTCACGAAGTGATGGAAAAAATTTTCACCCCTTATCGGGGAATGAGGGACTTTGTCGCTACCAAGCGCTTAGAAGAAAACATTCCACAGATTGAAACGATGGTGGTGCAAGAGATCGGTCATCAATACCATACCACGTACGAAACGGCGGCTGATTTGAACAGCTTGCAGCGCATCATGCTGCAGATCGCTTCGGCCTACATTCGTATGTATTTGGAATACGATATCGAGCAGTACCAATCATTTCGCATTATCGAATTGGAAAATAGCGAAGATTATTACCTCGACCTCCCGATTACGGTGCAAGGAAAAACCGAATACATTAAGATATACGGCATCATTGACCGAATTGATGAGGTCGTGACGCAAGATGGCGAAGTGAAAACCCGTATTGTAGATTATAAAACGGGTGCTGATAAAGTAGCTTTCAAAAAAGCGAAGAATAAAACGGATGAGGAAAGTGCGGAAACTGTGTTTGCACTAACCGAAGGCACCAACGACATCCACAAGGCGTTGATCCAAACGCTGTTTTACACCTATGTGTTCGAGGAGAAAACGGGATTGCGCAACCTAGAACCGCATCTATATGTCGCACGCCGTATGCGCGAAGATGGTACGCTATTCGTCAGCAAGGATATGGGCGCATTGGAAGGCGATTATTTACGCGAACAGAAAGAGGAATTTGTCGGCTTTCTACGCAAAACCTTAGAGGAAATCTTCGATCCAACTGTCCCATTCAAACACAAGGCAGATATGCATGTGTATCCGAGCGATCCATATACGTTATTCTACCGCAACAGTGTTATGGAAGGACTGGACTACAATAGTGAAGATTAACTCCATGATGCAGTGTCCAACAAAAAAAGGAAGACAATAAGTCTTCCTTTTTTATTTAATTCTTTGTGCGCTTACGAATAGCTCGCTCGGCACGGCGCTTGGCCATATCGATCTTGTAGTTAAACCAACGATCTTTAAATATTTTACGCATGGCATCATCGAAATGGCGGGTTACAAATAGATTTCGTGCACCAATGATTTTTTCGGATAACGAATTAGGCAATGCCCGTACAGAGATAGAATATCCTTCGGTATCGTATTGAATGTAGTGCCACCATCCAGCTGGCATATACAGCGTATCGCCTGGATTAATGACTGCTTCATAGCCATCCAACAATTTCAAGCCTGGGTATTCTTCTGGGTTGCCAGTTTTCAAGTTGACAATACTATGGAAGTTATAAGGCAATTTGTACATTAGCTCGGATTGATTATTGGGGAAAACCCAAATCCGCTTCGAGCCTTGAAACTGCGATATAAATACATGCGACATATCAATATCGAAATGGTTTCGTGTAGCAGATCCTTCACCCCCAAAAAACATATAAGGCAACCACTGTAATACCTTGCCCCCAGTTACATCATTAAAAAGCACGTCTTTCTTCAATTCAGGTCTGATCTTCATCAGATTGAACAGGAATAAACGTAGTTCTGTAGGTTCTTTTCGAATGAGATCTAGGTATTCACCAAAGGTCATTTGTCCGATCGGTGGGCTGGCAGCATGTTGTTGTCCTTCCTCCTCACGTCCGTACACATTTATTTTCTCGTCCCCTGCTATTTCTTTAAAGTACTCATAGTTCCATTTTGTCCAGCACGGGCTGTCTTTACGTATAAAATCTTTGATCAGCACAGGCTGACCTTTGCTCAGATAATCTCTAACAAAATCTTTAGCCGATATTCCCTCGATGCTTTCTACTGGTTTTAGTTTCACAAGCTCAACTATTTTATATAAGTACAAACATAAAAAATAATCACTACAAAAATCAGCCCAAGCGCATCTGAGATCGATAAGTGACGAGAATCATTCTAAATAAGCTGTAGATACTACTTAGAATGCATTTTATTAAAAAAGGATGACAATTGTCATCCTTTTTTATGTTTTTCGGCGATTGCCTATTTATTGACTGTCTTAATGTAGTGCTCCACCGCCATCGTCATACTTGGTGATTCTGGAGTAGGTGCCGGGATATCAAGGATCAAACCATGATCTAATAAAGCCTGCTGTGTGGTGGCGCCAAATGCCGCAATACGCGTGTTGTTTTGTACGAAATCAGAGAAATTTTCGAATAGAGACTGTACGCTCGAAGGACTGAAGAATACTATGACGTCATAGAAAACTTCCTTCAAATCATTCAAATCACTAATCACCGTTTTAAAAAGAACAACCGGCGTCGAATCGTAACCATTATCTTGCAACCAATTTTGTGTTTCTTCGTTGGCGACGTCCGAACATGGGAAAAGAAATTTTTCAGTATTATGCTTCTTCAACACATCTTCCAAGTCTTTAGCGGTCTGCTTACCAAAGAAAATCTTCCGTTTACGATACTGAATATACTTTTGAAGATACAACGCAATAGCCTCCGTAATACAAAAATATTTCATATCTGCCGATACCTCGAAGCGCATTTCTTCACACACACGAAAGAAGTGATCAACCGCATTTTTGCTGGTGAATATCACCGCCGTGTAATCTGAAAAATTGATCCTATCCTTCTTCACATCCTTCCCTGAAACACCCTCCACGTGAATAAAAGCACGAAAATCAAGCTTGAGATTATATTTTTCCGCCAATGCGAAATAAGGAGATTTATCATTTTCAGGTCTTGGCAAAGTCACGAGTATGCTCTTTACTTTCTTTGCTCTTTCTACATCAATCTGCATAAATATGAAATTATTTAGTTGCCTAGGGCTCTAATCAGCAATAGGATTGGAGCAATTTCCAAGGTGCAAAGATAAATAATTAAATAGGATATAGAAAACCTCGTCTGGCCAAACACATGCAACACAGTTCGCAAAACCCTGTTTATAAACATAATAGATATCGATATCACGAACAGAATTAATATAATATTAAAATAGGCCGCCGGGGAAAGGATAATAAACAACAAAAAAGGCAATAGAAACAAGATACTGTTAAAATATACCAGATATATAACCGTAATGTATTCTCTAACGAGCCGTTGCAGATTGAAAACAAAAGAAACGAAACGTACCAATAATATTTTCAGAATGAAGAGAACCGCAATCAATCCTGATGCTTTCAGATAATTAGCAAAAGTAAGGAAATGGGCATCCCGAAATCCAGACATATAAACTACAATAAATAAGCCCAATGTCAAGCTAAAAACCGCATATAAGAAGATATAAGGCCATGAGGTGGTGATGCTATCTTCCTTGCTGATCTGCTGTAACAAACGTTCGCGGTAATATGCCTCAATGATCATGTGAAAATCTGCAGGAAAGATAAAACGAATTAATCCTACAAAAAACAACAAAGCCATCGCTGTACCAAACACCCACAAAGGTCGTTGAGGTCGCTCCAACCCTGCTGCGATCACTTCATTTCCAGATCTAGAAAGATACTCATCCCACACCAACAATCTACCCGGTGCGGTTTTCAAAACTTCTCGCAACCGATGATCCAAAAACCCTTCTCGATAAGGATTATCATATATGAGTGCCGTATATTGCGTGGCGTAAACTTGTCGGATAGAATCCTGCACATATGCCTGACGAAGACTATCTTGCAATCGGGCGACAGAATCTGTGGCGACATTAAATTGCTGGGCTTTACTATGCTCGGTAGAGGACAGCAATATCAGCAAAGTCGCAAAAAAGGAAATCCAAAAAGTTCGTATGTGCATGCCGTCGTAAAAATAGAGAGTTAATCGGGAATTGACAAAAGATAAATAGGAAGATATAAGAATAGCAATTATTGCAAATAAACTTGTAATTTCACCAATAGAATGGCAGAACAAAACTACATACGCTGCGGATGGTGCGGCCAAGATGAATTATACCAAGATTACCATGATCAAGAGTGGGGTCGCTTGGTGACTGATGATCGTACATTGTTCGAATTTCTGGTATTGGAATCTGCGCAGGCAGGTCTTAGTTGGATCACCATTTTGCGCAAACGCGAGAATTACCGTCGTGTGTTTGCGGATTTTGACCCAGTGGCTGTTGCTCAATTCACGGAAGATGATGTGGAAAGGATATTACTGGACGCCGGCATTATTCGCAATCGCTTGAAAGTGAAAAGTACGATCACCAATGCGCAGATTTTCTTGGCCATTCAAGAGCAATTTGGTAGTTTCTACCAATACCTCTATTCTTTCATGCCCAACAATCAGCCGATCACCAACCACTTTCATGGGCTAAGTGAAGTGCCAGCAGCGACGCCAATATCAGACGCTATCGCCAAAGACTTGAAAAAACGCGGTGTGAAGTTCTTCGGCACCACGATCTGCTATGCGTATATGCAGGCGGTCGGCATGGTGAACGATCACGTCATGGATTGTTCGTTTAGATAAAAGCTTATTCCGCTTCGCGGTTATCTTCTTCTTCGTTGAGCGGCACTTGTTTGTAGATATGCATCAAATTACGGCACATGCCATTGTAATCCAAACCATAGCCAACGACAAATTCCTTTTCGATCTCGAAACCAGTGTACAGGATATTATCAAACTCGTATTCAACACAGGACGGCTTGATCAATAAGGTACAGACCGCGATAGATTGCACCTCTAACTTTTCCAACGCTTCCATCGTATGTTTCAGGCTATTGCCTGTATCTACGATGTCTTCCACAATGATAATGTGCCGCCCGCGCAAATCCATTTCTAAGCCCAACAATTCTTTGACATCCTGCTGTTCCGTGCCGTGATAAGAAGATAGCTTTACGAAAGACATTTCGCATGGAATCGTGATTTGCTTCAGCAGATCAGCCATAAACATAAAACAACCATTGAGTACGCCAATAAAGACCGGCATCTTATCTTCGTACTTCACGTTGATATCGATACCGATGAGGCGGGTACTTTTTAGGATTTGGTCATTATCGATCAGCAATTCAAAATCCAGATCGTCAATCGTAATATGATTATTCATGTATTGTGGGTTTATTCTTCTTCTACTTCTTCTTGTTCTTTTTTACCAAACAAGCGTTCTATCAAACTACGCCGTTGTTGCTCCTCTGCATCAATGCCGTCTATGAGATCATGCAAATCATCCGATGAAGGGATAGAATCGACGACACCGTACGGTCTTGGCGGTCGAAGATTGGGTTGCAGCGTAACGCCGTAAAAACCGTATGCTTCGCGCACTTCTACATCATTCAGCTGATTAAGTTTAGACAATATATAGCCATAAGTATTAAAATGCCGGCGTACCCACGGTTTCAAATGCCCGGTATAATCGAAAGATGACAAACCAGTTTTCGGACGAGGAATAATGCTGGACAGAAACAAACTTTCTCCAATGTTCAGCTCATTAGGCGTTTTGCCAAAATAATAATTGGCCGCTTCGGTAACACCATATATATTTTTGCCCCACTCAATGATGTTGAGGTAGATTTCAAACAAGCGATCTTTACTGACTACTTTCGAACGCTCCATCAGCCAAACCAGCACAATCTCTTCGAACTTTCGAGTCATGGTTTTATTCCGATCTAAGTATAAGTTTTTCACTAGCTGCATGGAAATGGTACTTGCGCCGCGCTTGAAAGCGCGCTCCTTGATATTGGTCACGATAGATAGCTTGAAAGCTTCTTCTTCAAAACCGTGGTGTTGGTAGAAAAACGGATCTTCGGTATTCAATACCGTACGTTGCAAGATCGGCGCGATCTGTGTCAGATTCCGAAAGTTGGGATTGGACGGTGCGACTACGATATCGCGTAGCTTGCTGGTATCTTCATACACGCCGTGAACAAATGGCTGATTCAAAGCTGCCACATCGGCCTTGCCCCAACGTACAATCTTCAATTCGCGATCATCCATCTGCGAGCGAAATACCAAATCTTCCGGATTGTCGAAACCCACTTTAAAATCCAGTTGGTAAGCGATATTGCCTTTTACTTGAATGCCTTCCAAGGTTTCGAACAAGCCATTGGGAATCGCATCAAAGAAATCTTGTGCCGCAAACTTGCCTGTACTGACAGATAATTCCAGCAATTTGCTTGGGGTATGGGTGTATTTGAGTTTTGGCTTCACCACAAAATCGCGCACTTTGATCGAGGAGTTTTCTAACAACTCCACGGCATTCTCAGCTAATAAAAAACCTCCTTCGGCAGATGCTTGAGGTACGACGATGGGTTTTTCGGACAATCTGCGATGTTGTACCTGCAATTGTTCAACTTCCCAATTTCCAGACAATTTCAATTGATCTTTGCCGTGTCGTTTGATCTCTTTCAGATCGAAGGTTACTTCTTTAAAACGCACTGCCAAGCCCAATCGACTACGCAAGAAAGGAACTTCCATATCTGGGCGATCCGACGTAACGGTTACGCTAAACTCTTCATCATCGCTATCTATCTGGCCTTTGAGATTCCATTTATCACTCACCTCATTCAAGAATACATCCACGTCATAGCGACCGTTGCGCATTTTCCCTTCGGGAACGTGTAATCCTTGCACGCCCGAGCTATCCTGATAGGTCACGTGCACTTCTTGCAGATCTAAATTGGATGGAATCTTATCGAATGCTTGGCGGATTAAACGATCTACCTTTTGTGCTAAGCTACTTTTCGTAGTGGTCGTATCTTTTGTAGCGGCATTATTCTTACGAAACAAGAAATCGTAGTTGCTGCGATCACCTTCTTTTACCATGGTCAACGAAGCGTGATCCATCCCAACAGCCTCCAGCTTGATGCGCTTGCGCAATAAAGGCCACAGCTCGACCGATACCTGCAATTGCTCCACCGCCATTAACTGCGCCGCAGAATCTGGAATCACCGTCACGCCTTTTAGTGCTACGGTACTTAATCCGGCGAAGCCGTAATCATCCACGCGCAACGTAAGGCCATACTCGTCCTTTAATTGTTTCTGTGCACGAACCATCGCGCGGTCTAACAAACCTTGACGCACCGAAAAATAATAGATAAAGCCAATCGCCAGCAAGAGCAACAAAGCAGCCAGAGAAATGAAAAGCCATTTTTTCTGTTGCGCGGTGATAGGAATCTTCTTTGCAAACATAACGTGAATTTCTTCGGGTAATGTGATGTGAAAGTACGGGTTAAAAATAGACAAAAAACATTAAAAACATCCAAATGACAAGAGTATGCACCGCATTATTTAGCTTTGTAGCTCCAACGAAAGATAATGATTACGCAAGAACAAATTCTACATGCGCTTGGTCACGTCGAAGAACCTGATTTAAAAAAGGATCTCGTGACGCTGAACATGATCCAAAATATAGAGATCCTTCCCAACAAAATCCGGTTTGATGTGGTATTGACAACGCCTGCTTGTCCGCTCAAAGGACATATCGAGCATGCTTGTCGCAATGCCATCAGTCTATTTGTTTCCAAAGAGATCGCCGTGGACATCAACATGACCTCACGCGTGATCGCTGCCGACAACAATCAGCTGAAAGGCATCAAAAACATTATTTTGGTTTCTTCTGGTAAAGGCGGTGTCGGTAAATCTACTGTAGCAGCGAACTTAGCCTTAGCGCTTAGCCAGCAAGGTGCTCGCACGGGTTTGCTTGATGCAGATATCTACGGTCCTTCGCTGCCCATTATGTTTGGCTTGGAAGGCGCGAAGCCTCAATCCACGCAAACCGCAGACGGAAAAACCAAAATCCTGCCGATCGAAAAGTTCGGACTGAAATTGTTGAGCATTGGCTTCTTTACAGATCCTAATCAGCCGATTCCATGGCGCGGCCCAATGGCGACTTCTGCCATCAAACAGCTTTTCAATGATGCTGATTGGGGTGAGATCGATTACTTGGTGGTCGATATGCCGCCGGGAACAGGTGACATTCACATTACCGTATCACAAACTTATCCGATCTCTGGAGCCGTGATTGTAACCACACCGCAACATGTTGCTTTAGCAGATGCAATCAAAGGAATGGCGATGTACCGTATGGAAGGTATCAATGTGCCTATTTTGGGCATTATTGAAAACATGGCGTACTTCACGCCAGCAGAATTGCCAGATAAGCAATATTATATTTTTGGAAAAGACGGCGGCAAGCGATTAGCTACCGAAAATAACGTGCCTTTCTTGGGCGAAATACCACTCGTAAAAGCAGTTGCAGACGCGGGCGACAATGGTTTCCCGATCTTGTTGGACGATCAGGAGCCAGTGGCAGCAGCGTACGGACAGATCGCTGGCCGTGTGGCGCAAGAATTATCTATTCTGGCAAATACCTAAGTAGATTTTTTAGCACAAAACAACATCACATATGGAACACATTAAAAAGCTGGCAGCTATTCGCGAATCCATGGCGGAGCGCAGTATAGACGCCTATATTATTCCTTCGGCAGATCCACATATCAGCGAATACCTTCCCGATCGCTTCAAAGCGATTGCTTGGACTTCGGGATTTACTGGATCTGCAGGTACGTTGGTGATTACACAAGATTTTGCGGGATTATGGACCGATGCGCGTTATTTCGTGCAAGGCCGTGAGCAGCTCATAGACACTGGTTTTGAATTGGTAAAACTCAAAATACAGCACAAAGCAGAATATGTAGAGTGGCTGGCCGAAAAGTTCAGCAAAGGAAATACCGTTGCTTTCGATGGTAATCTGACTTCGTTGCTTTTGGCAAAAACCATCAAAAAAAAGTTGGAACCACTGGGCATTGCGATCGATGGCGGTATAGATATATTAGACGCCGCTTGGGAAGACAGACCATTGCTTCCGACCGATGCAGCTTACCTCATTCATCCGGATACGACCGGCCAAGATGCGGCCAGCAAGATTGCCGCTATTCGCCTCAAAATGGAGAAGCTGCATGTGCAGGCGCATATCATTTCTTCTTTAGATGACTTGGCTTGGATATTGAATATTCGGGGTAATGATGTGCCCTGCAATCCAGTGGTACTCGGTTTCTTGATTATAGAATTGGAGCGTGCAACGCTCTTCATTGACAACACCAAATTGTCGGCAGCCGATCAAGCGGCGCTGAATGCCGCAGGTGTTGACATAAAACCATATGACAGCGTGCATACCGCTGTTCAGCAATTGGCCGTAGAGCAGATCCTGATTGATCCGAAACGGACTTGTTACGCTGTTTACGAAAGCATTCCTGCGTCAGTGAAGGTTTTGGAAGACACGAATCCCTCTACCTTTTTGAAGGCCGTGAAAAATCCGACCGAAGTAAGCTTTTCGCGCGAAACGATGCTGAAAGATGGGGTAGCGCTCACGCGTTTCTTCAAATGGTTGGAGGAGAATGTAGGCAATGAAAACCTGACGGAGATCAGCATATCGGACAAACTGCGCACGTTTCGTGCAGCGCAGGATGGTTTTGTAGACATTTCATTCGATACTATTGCTGGATATTTGGAGCATGGCGCTTTGCCACATTATAAAGCGACGCCCAAAAGTGATGCTACACTAAAACCTAGCGGATTGTTATTGGTAGATTCGGGCGGCCAATATACTTCTGGCACGACTGATATTACACGTGTTGTCTCTTTGGGAAACATTACTTCGGAAGAAAAGGAAGATTATACCATTGTGTTAAAAGGTCTGATCGAGGGATCTATGGCTGTTTTCCCACAAGGTACACGCGGCTATCAGATTGATGCAATCACACGTCGCCCGATCTGGGAAACCTTGCGAAACTACGGACATGGTACCGGACATGGTGTAGGTTTTTTCCTGAATGTGCATGAAGGACCACAAGTCTTAAATCCATCAAACGTGGATGTCGCGATAGAAGAAGGCATGATCTCTTCGATAGAACCAGGCTTGTACCGCGAAGGATCTTATGGTATCCGCATCGAGAATCTGGTTTTGAGCCGTAATTTATCTCATAATGAGTTTGGTGATTTCATGGATTTCGAAACGTTGACGATCTGCTATATCGCTACTGACTTGGTAAATACGGCATTGTTGGATCAAAAACACATTGACTGGCTCAATCAATATAACGATTGGACGTACAATCAGCTAGCGCCACTGCTCACAGAAGAAGAAGGAGCTTGGTTGAAAGAGAAAACTCAAGCTATTTAAATAAATAAGAGAGATACGAAGGTCTTACTGCAATGAGTAGTAAGACCTTTTTTAATCTTACACCAGTTCTTCGTTGCTTTCTCAAAATGCATCCCGATATTTGCTGTATGCCAAAGCTAAAATCACTTTTTCTACTTTCTATTATACTAGCCTTCACTAGTACGCAAGCGCAAAACCTTAGCAGCAAAATCTCCACAGCTTTCAATCAGTTTCGCAGCGAAGGTGGATTGACGACACAGCAGGCCGCCTTGATTGTTACCGATTCAAAAACGGGACATGTCGTATTTGAGCATCAAGCAAATACTGGAATGGCTACTGCTTCGACCTTGAAGGTGATAACGAGCATTACCGCATTCGAATTGTTAGGCTCCGATTATCAATACAGCACGACCATATCTTACACTGGTGCGATCGATAAACTGGGAAATCTTGACGGCGATATTATTATAAAAGGCAGCGGCGACCCGACTTTAGGCAGTGATCGATACGCTTCTACGCAAGCAGAAAATATCTTAGATAATTGGACTTTTGCGATTAAACAATTGGGCATTAAACGTATTCGCGGTCGTATCATTGGTGACGATACTATATTCGACGGTAATCAAGTGCCGACGGGTTGGCCAGCGGCAGACATTGGCAATTATTATGGAGCTGGTGTTTCGGGACTTAATTGGAAAGAGAATAAAGCGGGTATTACTTTCTCGCCCGCAGCGGTTGGCAAACCAGCAGCTATTAAAAAGTTATCAGTAGATCTGAGTTACCTCAGCATCCGCAATGAAGTGACTACTGGAAATGCGGGCACAGGCGACAAGGTATTTGGTTTTTCTACACCATACGCCAATTCCATCCTGTTAAAAGGTAGTTATGGCAAAGACCTGAATAAAACCATCGAGATCTCTATTCCGGATCCGGCCTATCAGCTCGCACACGATTTGAAAGCAAATCTGATACAGGAAGGCATATTGGTAGATGGCGTGGCGGCTTCTGCATATAAACTTCACAATTATGTAGCATCTATAGGCAAAACCATTGCAACGCATCAGTCGCCCGCATTAGCGGAGATCATTTATTGGTTTAATCACAAAAGCATTAACCTATTTGGTGAAGCCTTATTGAAAACCATCGGACGCGAGCAGAAAAATGTAAAAACTACGGCAGAAAGCGCCCAGTACGTTATTGCGCATTGGAACAAAACCTTACGCATTCCTACTGCGGATCTAGGAATGCTAGATGGTTCTGGTTTATCGCCTGCAAACCGTGTGACGGCCAATGCGATGAACCGAATCATGCAATACGCTTGTAGCAGGCCGTGGTACGCTGACTTCTATAAGAGTCTGCCTACGATCAACCAAATGAAAATGAAAAGTGGTACGATTGGCGGCGTGCTCGGCTACAGTGGATTTCAGACTAGCAAGGCTGGGCAAGAGCTGACCTTCACCCTTTTTGTCAATAATTACAAAGGCAGCACGGCGACTATGCGTCAACGTATGTTCAAATTACTGAACGTGTTAAAACAATAGTTCTTCAAGTCATGGAATAATAATAGATTTGTACCCACAAACATAAACTTATACATCAAAACAGAATTCAATGAGCAGTTCAAATAGAAAAAAGGACGCGTTACGTTACCACTCATCCGGTCGTCCGGGCAAGATTGCGGTAGTCCCTACCAAACCTCACAGTTCACAGCGGGATTTATCATTAGCCTATTCACCAGGGGTGGCAGAGCCGTGTTTGGCGATTGCCGAGAACAGCGAAGATGCGTACAAGTACACCGCCAAAGGTAATTTGGTGGCGGTTATTTCTAATGGTACTGCCGTATTAGGATTAGGAGACATCGGTGCACAAGCCGGCAAACCGGTGATGGAAGGAAAAGGTTTGTTGTTTAAAATCTTTGCCGACATCGATGTATTCGACTTAGAATTGGACACGAAAAATGTAGATGAGTTCGTTAAAATCGTCAAAGCCTTAGAGCCAACTTTCGGAGGTATCAACTTGGAAGACATCAAAGCTCCAGAATGTTTCGAAATCGAGCGCAGACTGAAAGCGGAAATGAATATTCCGGTGATGCACGATGATCAGCACGGTACTGCGATTATATCTGGTGCTGCCTTGATTAACTCTTGTGAGCTACAACAAAAAGATATCAGCCAAGTAAAAATTGTGGTAAACGGCGCTGGTGCTGCCGCAATCTCTTGTACTGCGATGTATATCGCGGTAGGTGCTAAAAAAGAAAACATCGTGATGTTGGATAGTAAAGGAGTTATTCGCAGTGATCGCGAAAACTTGGATCCTAGCAAAGCGGAATGGGCAACGGATCGCGATATTACGACCTTAGCCGATGCAGTGAAAGATAGCGATGTATTCATCGGATTGTCTGCTGCAGATGTTTTGACGCCAGAAATGTTGCAATCTATGGCGGCTAAACCAATCGTATTAGCAATGGCTAACCCGAATCCAGAGATCGCGTACGATCTAGCTTGCGCAACTCGTACCGATATCATCATGGGAACGGGTCGTTCTGACTTCCCTAACCAAGTAAATAATGTATTAGGTTTCCCTTACATCTTCCGTGGTGCATTGGATGTACGTGCAACTGCCATCAACGAGGAGATGAAGATCGCCGCGGTGCATGCTATTGCCAAATTGGCAAAAGAACCTGTTCCAGAAGAAGTAAACCAAGCATATAATACCAATAATCTTCGTTTTGGTGAGGATTATGTCATCCCGAAACCAACCGATCCACGCTTGATTACCGAGGTATCCATTGCAGTAGCTAAAGCGGCGATTGAATCTGGCGTAGCGCGCAAAACGATTGAAGATTGGGATGAATATAAAACAGAATTACGCAAGCGCTTAGGTAAAGATGATGGCATCATGCGGACGCTGTCTGCCCGCGCGCAGAACAATCCTAAACGCGTGGTATTTGCCGAAGCAGATAACTACAAAACATTGCGCGCAGCGCAAATCGTGCAAGAAGAAGGCATTGCTATTCCGATCTTGTTGGGCGACGAAGAACGCATTCGTCATATCATTGAAGAATATGCTTTCGAATTGGACGGCACACAGATCATCGATCCTAGCAAACAAGTGAAAACAGATACGTTTAAGCAATTTGTGGATCACCTGTATACCAAACGCCAGCGTCGTGGTATCAGCCGTTTAGAAGCTGAAAAATTGATCCGTGGCAACCGCAACTATTATGCAGCTTCGATGGTCGAGTTTGGTCAAGCGGATACTTTTATTTCTGGATTGACACGCAGTTATGCGAATACTATTCGTCCTGCGTTACAAGTAATTGGTGCAAAACCAGGAAGCCGTGTTGCGGGTATGTACATGATGCTAACGAAGAAAGGACCGATTTTCTTGGCCGATACGACCGTGAATGAAGATCCTTGTCCGGAAGATTTAGCGGAAATCACCATCTTGGTAAACAACGCGGTGAAAGAGCGCTTTAATATTACACCACGCATTGCGATGTTATCGTACTCCAACTTTGGCTCAAGCGAAGGTCGCGTAGCCGATAAGGTACGTCAAGCGGTAAAAATCTTACATGATAAAGCACCAGACATTATTGTAGATGGCGACTTGCAAGCCAATTTTGCGTTGAATAAAGAGATGTTAAATGCAAACTTCCCGTTCAGTAAATTGAATGGCGAAGCAGCAAATACCTTGATATTCCCGAACTTAGAATCAGGTAATATTGCTTACAAATTACTGCAAGAAGTAGGTGAAGCCGAAGCTGTCGGACCAATCTTATTGGGTATGAACAAGCCGGTTCACGTTTTGCAGTTGGATAGCTCGGTGCGTGAGATCGTCAACATGGTAAAAATTGCCGTGGTAGATGCACAATCCAGAGAAAACTAATATTCTAACAAAAAACTATGTACGAGTACCTCGACGGACAACTGGTATTGAAATCCCCTACCCACGTCATCATTGACGTGGGTGGCGTGGGTTACCATGTGCACATATCGTTGACCACTTTTAGCCAGATCAAAGAAGTAGAACGCTGCAAGCTGTTCATTTCTTTTCAGGTTAGAGAAGATTCGCAGACCATGTATGGCTTTGCGACAGAGAGTGAGCGGCACTTATTCAATCACTTGATCTCCGTTTCTGGCATTGGGCCAAATACTGGTCGGATGATGCTTTCTTCTATTACGCCAGAGGAGATTCAACAAGCGATCGTACAAGGACAAGTTGCCGTGATCCAACGGATCAAAGGTATCGGACCAAAAACCGCACAACGCGTGATTCTAGAATTGCAGGATAAGTTGAAAAAAGAAGGGCCAAACGCCTTGCTATTGGATCACGTCCCTACTCAATCAGCGCATGAAGAGGCTAACTCGGCATTAATCATGTTGGGATTCCCGAAACCACAAGTAGAAAAGGTCATGCAACAAATTTTGCTGTCGACGGAAGACCATTCTGTAGAAAGTCTAATCAAAGCCGCCCTAAAAAAACTATAATTACATTCATTTACCGAGCATCTCATAGCTACTATGGCCGAAGATTTAACACGCGCAACAGGCACCAAAGAAGAGCAATATAAAGCATTGATCCCGCAAGTCAAGGCATTAATCGACTACGAATCGGATTTTGTAGCGAATATGGCAAACTTGGCTGCAGCTTTGAAAGAGCAGTTTGATTTTTTCTGGGTTGGCTTTTATTTGGTAAAAGAAGAGCAGTTGGTATTAGGTCCGTTTCAAGGACCGGTAGCTTGTACGCGCATCGCGCACAATCGTGGTGTATGTGGCACCGCATGGGCAAAGGCCGAAACGATCATCGTTCCCGATGTTGATGCATTTCCTGGACATATTGCTTGCAGCTCATTATCACGCTCGGAGATTGTTCTCCCTGTAATGCACGAAGGAAATTGTATTGGTGTATTGGATGTAGATAGCGCCGACTTAAATAGCTTTGACGAGGTTGATGCGCAATATTTACAAGAAATGATTACGATTCTGACAGCGGCTTCTGATCTTTAGTCTGCTGCGACTTCCCACACCTTGATCATCTTATCATCTCCTGCGGTAAAGATTTGTTGACCGTGCCACAGAATGCTGTTAATCGATAGCATATGGCTCTCATAACCTCGATCTATACTCACATTTTTGAGCAAAGTCAAGGTCTTTGGATCCCAGATTTTCCAGGTTTTATCGCGGCTGGCTGTCGCGATTTGTGTTTGCTCGGCATCAGCAACGATACCATATACGGTAAACATATGCGGCGTAATTTCGTGTTGCACCGCAAAATCAGCGGTAGACAATTGGTACAACTTGGCATCCCTGCCGCCAGAAAACAATTGTTCGCCTACCACACATAAACTCGTTACCGGCATGGTGTGTACTAAAACCTGCTGCTTAGGCTCGTATTGCGCACTATCATATTGGTAGATCGCACCGGATTTGTCCCCGAAATATACGGTAGATTTTTCTGAATCAACGGCAATGGTACGCACAGTCTCCTTCGAAACACGGAACCGATACAGGAGCTTAAAACACACCGTATCGTACACATAAGCTACGCCCTCTTCGCCAATCGCAATCAATTCCGATTTCTCTGCCAGCGCTTGCAAAGCGAATACAGCTCCAGATTCTGTTTTCATTTTGGTCACCAACTTCTGCTCTACATAATTCACCATCAGGATCTCCCCAGAGCGCAAGCCTATTGCCAGCAAATCTGTATTTGGAATCCGATGCAGCGCATACACAGAATGTGATACCGCGCACAAAATCCGTCGGAACTGCATGGTCTGCAAATCCCACTCCACGACTCCTTTGTCGTTGCCACCCGAAAACAAGGTATTATCAGCTACTGCTAACGTAAATATAGGATTCTGATGACCGCGAAGCGTATGTAGTAAAGAGACATCTGGCATAATCGTAAAGATACGGCTTCGTTCTCGACAAAAACAATTTCAAGTGCTTAGCTGTAGTATTCTTGACCGTACTACGATAATAGGTGTACGATTACTAAAGCTCCCACGTGATGAAAAAGGTTTCTGTAGTGATTATTATCGGCTTCAGCATACTTGCTGTCGTTGCTCTCTATTTCTTCTTGACCGAACAGATCGGCATCAAAGCCTTTCTGTTCAATATACTAATATGTGCGATCGGAATCGTGGCGCAGGTGTTCACGCTGCGCCGACGAAAAAAGAATATTATGCAATAGCAGGGTTTACTTGTGCCGAGATGCCAAGTTGGCGGCAATTTCGCGCCAGCCTAAACCTTTTTCTTTGAGTAATAAGATCAGGTGAAATACCAGATCAGATGATTCATTAATGAAGTCGTGTTCCGTCTCCGCCAAGGCTGCGATAACCGTTTCTACGGCTTCTTCGCCCACTTTTTGCGCTACTTTATTTAATCCTTTTTGACGCAGGCTATTGACATACGATCCTTCGATAGGGAAATCGATGCGCTGTTGAATCACGCGCTCTAATTCAAAAAGGAAATTTTGATTGTGATCCGTATTAAAACAACTACGACTTCCTGTGTGGCATGTTGGCCCTGCCGGAATGGCTTTGATCAAAATCGTATCCTGATCACAATCTACATGTAGATCCTGCACTTCCAGAAAATTTCCACTTTCCTCGCCTTTCGTCCACAATCGTTGTTTACTACGCGAATAAAAGGTGACACGACGTTCTGTTTGGGTTTTCTCCCACGCTTCCTCATTCACATAACCCAACATCAGTACTTCCAGCGTTTGCGCGTCTTGTACAATTACGGGAACTAAACCGTCTCCTTTTGAAAAATCTACTTCTTGCATAACCTTAAATATCCCTTCGATTTTTTAACCTCTTACCACGATGTGGTTTTTTCGTAATGTATTTTTTAAGTCTGGAATCAATATCTCTCCATAATGAAATACCGATGCTGCCAATGCAGCGTCTACACCACTTTGTTGGAATACATCCACAAAATGTTGCTCATTCCCGGCGCCTCCAGAAGCGATCAACGGTATATTGATCGCCGCATTGATCTTGGACAGCAAAGATACATCAAATCCATTCTTTGTGCCGTCGTGATCCATGGAAGTGAGCAAAATCTCACCTGCTCCTCGACTTTCTGCTTCTTTGATCCACGCTTCGGTGACGATGTCCGTTTGTTCGCGACCACCACGCAAATGCACCAAGTTTTGTGTATCGACTAAACGCGTATCAACCGCTACGACCACAAACTGGCTTCCGAATGATTTGGCCAGTTCGTCAATTAAGTTTGGATTACGTACCGCAGCAGAATTGATCGAAATTTTATCTGCTCCAGCAGCCAACAAGGCGTCGGCGTCTTTCAATTCATTGATTCCGCCACCGATAGTAAATGGAATATTCACCTGCCGAGCTACAGATTTCACCAAATCGATCATCGTTTTGCGACCTTCGTGTGTGGCGGTTATATCCAAAAAAACCAATTCATCTGCTCCCTGCTGCGAATACTGCCACGCTAACTCCACTGGGTCACCGGCATCGCGCAGATCGACAAAGTTAACGCCTTTTACGGTACGTCCATCTTTTACATCCAGACAGGGAATGATCCTTTTTGCGAGCATATTAGAACTTAATCAAAGCTTTTAAGTTCCAATCTTTAATTTCATCAATGGAAATTCGATTTTCGTAAATCGCTTTTCCTACGACTACCGATTCAACATGTTGCAAATCTTGTAATGCTTGTATATCTTTCATGGAACTAATGCCACCCGATGCGATCAATTTGATGATTGGAGAGTGGTCCAATAGCTTTTTATACAATTCGACACCAGCTCCGCCCAACTTACCATCTTTACTAATATCTGTACATAAGAAACGATAGAAACCTAGCGCCAAACATTTGTCAATGTATTCTATCAGTTTAATTGGAGAACTTTCCAACCAACCTGAATACTTGATCACCTCGTCGAGTACATCAATTGCTACGACAACGTGATCTGCATATTTAACACGGCCTTCATTGAGCGCGCTCAATTCTTCCAAAAACGAAGGATTCGAGATGGCTTGTGTACCCACGATAACACGATAAACGCCAGCGTCTACCAGTTCTTTCACTTTTTCAATACTGCGGACGCCACCACCGTACTGTACTTTCATATCCGTTTTTTTCAACACCTCAAAAAGATACTGCTGATTAGAGAAATCCCCTTTAGCGCCGTTCAGATCAATGATGTGTACGATTTCGGTACCATTGGCATGGTATTTTTCAATTTGCTCCTCTAAAGAGATCTCATAATGGGTGACATCATCATAGTTTCCTTCGCGCAGGCGAACTACTTTTTTGTCTAAAACGTCAATAGCTGGTATAATATACATGGTAGAATCAATCAAGATAAGTAATCAGTTTATTGTTCAAAAATAGTGAATAATCGGTAAGCATGTGCACGTGATCCTTTACGATCATATGCACATCCGTATTAAGTTTGTTTAAAGCGCCGCAAAATTCAGGAGCAATTGCTCTCCAGCCGGCCCAGATTTCTCTGGGTGAAATTGTACGCCGTAAAAATTGTCTTTATGGATGCTGGCCGCGTAATCGACACCGTAATTGGTCGAGGTGGCCGTGTATTCTTCTTGGAATTCAATAAAAAACGAGTGCACAAAATAGAAGTACGTGTCATCTGCTATGCTTTCAAACAGACGGCAATCGCGACGGATTTGTGTCGTATTCCAGCCCATATGTGGTACTTTTTCGGAAATGCGTTGTTGAAAATGCAAGGTTCGCATCGGAAAAATGCCCAACATGTCGGCATTGCCTTCTTCCGAAAAGCTGGTGAGCAATTGCATGCCCACACAAATACCCAACACCGGTTTAGTCAGCGAAGGAATGGCTTCTGCCAATCCAGAGTCACGCAGCTTTTGCATCGCCGCGCCAGCATGACCAACGCCAGGAATAATAATTCGCTCGTATTTATCAAAATCGGCTGGTTCATTGATCATGCCATATGGCAAATTGCAACGCACCAAAGCGGCCGTCAATGAAAATATATTCCCTGCTCCGTAGTTTACAATTCCAATCATGCTTTTTGGTCGGTATTTTTCTGAATCATCCCTTACAACAAGCCTTTGGTACTTGGCAACTGCATGTTGTCTGCATCGCGTCGTACTGCCTTCTTAATCGATTTGGCAAAGGCTTTAAATATAGCTTCGATCTTATGGTGTTCGTTGTCGCCTTCGGCCTTGATATTGAGATTAGTTCGGGCAGCGTCGCTGAATGATTTAAAGAAATGGAAAAACATTTCTGTCGGCATATCACCAATCTTTTCGCGCTTAAATTCCGCTTCCCACACGATCCAACTGCGGCCGCCAAAATCTAGTGCCACTTGCGCTAAGCAATCGTCCATCGGCAACGTAAATGCATAGCGCTCAATACCACGCTTGTCGCCCAATACCTGCGCAAAAATCTCGCCTAAAGCGATTCCGGTATCTTCAATGGTATGATGCTCGTCTATATGCAGATCACCCTTGGCGCGAATCGTCAGATCCAACGCGCCGTGGCGCGCGATCTGATCAAGCATATGATCAAAAAATGGTAATCCGGTATCAATATCCGATTTGCCGCTGCCATCCAGATTAATCGTGATGGATATATCCGTTTCATTAGTTTTCCGCTGATGCGAAGCCGTACGTGTTCCTAATTTCAGAAATTCATAGATTGCCTTCCAATCGGTGGTCTGCAAGGCGACTGAATCCGGCGATATCTCGACATTCTCTGCTTGGCCAAGAGCTGTATTGCCACCCAGCCAGATCGCTTTTGCACCTAGATTTTGGGCGAGCTTAACATCATTCACGCGATCACCGATCACAAAGGATTCGGCTAGATTATAATTGTCTGTATCGAAATATTCGCCTAGCAAACCAATTCCTGGCTTGCGTGTAGCTGCATTTTCATGCGGAAAGGTGCGGTCGATATGTTCTCTCGCAAACTCTACTCCTTCACCAGCAAAAGTTTGCATAATGAACTGATGCACTGGCCAGAAGTTGTCTTCCGGATGAGAATCGGTTCCCAAACCGTCTTGATTGGTCACCAAAACCAATTCAAAATCTAATTCTTGGGCAATTTTAGGTAAGTACTGTAAGGCACCTGGATAAAATTTCAACTTGGCAAACGAATCAATCTGTTCGTCTTCTGGTTCTAAAATCAAAGTGCCATCGCGGTCGATAAATAAGACACGCTTCAATAAATCTGACATATCGTATTAACTATAGAATTCTTTAATTTGAGCGAGCAAAATTTGGTTTTCTGCTGGCGTACCTACCGTCATGCGCAACGCGCCCTCACATAAGGTAACCGTAGAACGATCACGCACAATGATGCCTTTACTCACCAAATGATTGTACAGCGGTCGCGCTTGTTGCAAACGAACCAACACAAAATTGGCGTCTGATGGCGTGATGTGCTCTACTTGCGGAATGAGTTGAAGTTGCTCTACCAACAAAGCACGCTCTTCTACCGTTTCCTTAATCCATTCATTCACGGTATCCACACGCTCCAAAGCTTCGAGCGCATAGGTTTGCGTGGCTTGGTTGATGTTGTATGGCGGTTTTATCTTATTAAAAATCTGAATGATTTCTGCGCTGGCAAAAGCCATTCCTAAGCGCAATGCCGCCAATCCCCACGCTTTGGATAAGGTTTGTAAAACCACCAAATTCGGAAACTCCGCTAAGCTCGGCAAGAATGAGTTCTGCTTAGCATAATTGATGTAGGCTTCGTCTAAGACGACAATGCCTTCGAAATTGACTAGGATAGTTTCGATATCCTGACGGCGAATGCTATTGCCCGTCGGGTTGTTGGGCGAGCAGATAAAAATAATTTTGGTATGCGCGTCTATTGCTGCCGCAATGGTGTCTATATCCAATTGATAATTGGGCGTCAGCGTCACCTTTCGTACCGCAATATCATTGATATTGGCCGATACTTCGTACATGCCATACGTGGGCGGCAGCAAAATAACATTATCTATTCCTGGTTTGCAAAACGCTCTAAATAAGAGGTCGATCGCTTCATCCGATCCATTACCCAAAAATATACGATCGGTACTGACACCTTTTATAGCGGACAATTTCTGCTTTACTGCCAATTGTAATGGATCGGGATAACGATTGAACGATTGGCTCAAAGGCGAGCCATATGCGTTTTCATTCGCATCCAACATAACAGAAGCTTCACCGTCAAATTCGTCTCTAGCGGACGAATAAGGCTTCAAATTTTTTATGTTTTCCCTTAAAAGAAGGTCTAAATTAAACGACATTACTAACTAAATACTGGAAATATTATGATTTTGTAAATATGAGCAAAATATCACGAATTATGGGAACTATTTTGCCTGAATGGAAGTGAAATTATTCTACTTCGTACCATTTTCCCTCTACCGAAAGATCCGTATGGGGGAATGCGGAGCGAGCTTCATCCAACAGCAAGGTTAGCTCTTTGGTTTTGTATCTCGCAGAATAATGCCCTAAAAGCAAATGTCCAACTTCCGCCTCTTTCGCGATCTCTCCCGCTTCGAAAGATGTCGTATGAAAGGTTTCTACCGCACGATCCTTCATTTCATGTAGAAAAGTGGATTCATGATACAACAGATTTGCCCGATGTATCGATGGAAGATAATCGGGAATACGGACCGTATCTGAACAATAGGCGTAACTACGAGGCAAAGGTGCTGGAGTTGTTAATTCACTGGAAGGATGAACTTTTCCATCCTTGTCCGTAAAGTCCAAACCCCATTTTATACCATTAATCAAAGCCGGTGGAATTTGGAGTTTTGCGACTTTGTCTATATCCAACTTCGCCGGACGCTCTCCTTCTTGAAACCGAAAACCCGTGCAGGCAATGCGATGACGTAAGGGGAATGATTCGACCCGAAGCAATTTGCTTTCGAACAAAACGGCTGTTTCAGTCGGGTTGGTCGGGTGAAAAATCAGGTTGTAGCGTAACTCCGTTTCAGAGTATTTAAAATTTAATGCTAGAATCTCCTCCAAAGGTGCTGGTCCGTACAAGTGTAGATCGGTTTTGCGCCCCATCAGGTGCATAGAGGAAATCAAACCTACCAAACCCAGATAATGATCGCCATGGAGGTGACTGATAAAGATATGATTGATCCGGTTGCTTTTGATGCCGTAGCGTGTGAGCTGCATCTGCGTACCTTCTCCACAGTCGATCAAGTACAATTGCTCATTGTGATTGACGACTTGCGAAGTCGGATGCCGCTCGTACATGGGCGTGGCCGAACTATTCCCTAAAATCAGAACAGAGAAGCGCATATTATTGATCGCCTCTAAGGTCTAGACGAATTTCGTTGCCGAAGATCATATCTTTTGCTCTCTCTACATCTTTGGCTGCTTTGAAATAAGATTCTAAGCCAATGGTCTTCATAAAGCTGAGTACATTATCATGTACATTGACCAAAATAAAAAGACCGCCCATCGATTTGCACAGGCGGCGAGCCAGAAGCCCTACACGGATTCCATCTTCATCGACCGATTCTACGCGATTAAGATCTAAGATAATATTTCGTTGTCCGCCGGTATTACGTAGCATAAATTCGCCTTTCAGCTTACCCGCTACTTCCCCATTCAAACAAGTTGCATGCGGCTCGATCACCACAAAACGCTCTCCCTTTTCTACCGTGAATTTCATAGTTATCCTTCTTTTTAGGCCATGATTTGTGTCAATGCCTGATCCACATTTTCTTGTATACGCTCGTTGACAGCTCCTGCTTCTGGATATACGAATTGCTCGCCCGTGATGTGCTCATACAATTCTATATAACGCGCCGAAATCGATGAGATCACTTCTTCGGTCATCTCGGGCACTTGCTGTCCGTCTTTCCCTTGAAACCCGTTATCCATCAACCATTGGCGTACAAATTCTTTGGAAAGTTGCTTTTGCGACGTTCCCGAAGCTTGGCGTTCCTCGTAGCCTTCTGCATAGAAATAACGAGAAGAATCTGGCGTATGAATCTCGTCGATCAAATAGATCTGTCCGTCTTTTTTGCCAAACTCATATTTTGTATCCACCAAGATCAAACCGCGTTCGTGCGCGATCTCGGTACCACGTTGGAATAATGCTCTGGTGTATTTTTCCAGTTGCACATAATCTTCATCGCTTACGATGCCTTTAGCCAGAATATCTTCTCTGGAGATGTCTTCATCATGTCCTACTGCCGCTTTTGTCGTTGGTGTAATGATTGGCTCTGGTAGTTTATCGTTCTCTTTCAAACCTTCTGGCAAGGTCACGCCACACAATAAACGACCACCTTCGCGATACGTACGCCAAGCATGACCTGAAAGATATCCACGAATGACCATCTCAACTTTAAATGGCTCGCAAGCACGACCAATGGTAACACTTGGATCCGGCGTGCTCAATACCCAATTTGGCAAAATATCTGCTGTTGCGGCTAAAAATTTGGCAGCAATCTGATTTAGCACTTGCCCTTTGTGCGGAATTGGTTTTGGTAACACGACATCGAAAGCAGAAATGCGATCCGATGCAATCATCACCAAATACTGATGATCAATAGTATATACATCGCGCACCTTGCCTCTGTAAAAAGCAGTTTGTTTATTGAATTTAAAGTTCGTTTCGTTTATTGCGTTCATTCTAAAAAGCAGTTTTTTGACTTGATCCCATGCCTGGTAGACGATGGAGGGACTAAAGTACGAAGTTTTCAGGAAAGAGTAGCGCGTTACGATGGTTTGATGTCACCATATGCTTCTAGGATCCTTTTCACCAACTTATGCCGCACTACATCGGAGCCTGTGAGATGTACAATATCAATTCCTTCAATGTTATCCAACAAATTGATCGCCGTTGCCAATCCCGATTGCGATTTCTTCGGCAAGTCGATCTGTGTCAAGTCACCCGTTACGATAAACTTTGCCGTAGGCCCCATCCGCGTCAGAAACATTTTGAGCTGCATATCAGTTGCATTTTGCGCCTCGTCCAAGATCACAAAGCAATTGTCCAAAGTACGGCCACGCATGAATGCCAAAGGCGCTACTTCGATCGTTCTGTTTTCCAGATAACCTTTGAGTTTTTCGACAGGAATCATATCGTCCAAGGCATCATAAAGTGGTCGTAAATACGGATCTACCTTTTCTTTCAAATCACCCGGCAAGAAACCTAGATTCTCGCCCGCTTCGACCGCAGGCCGTGTCAGGATGATTCGTTTGATCTCTTTATTGCGCAAAGCGCGAACGGCTAGGGCAACGGCAGTATACGTTTTTCCTGTTCCGGCAGGGCCAACAGCAAATAGGATATCATTTTTATGAATGCTATCAACCATTTTTCGCTGATTGGGCGTACGAGCGCGTACAATAATACCATTGGTACCATACACAATCGGTTCGCCACGCGACAAAGCAGGATCAGCTATTGCGGCAGCCTCTTTCGAAGCGTTGTTGAGAATGGGTGCGGGCACCACATCGCTCACAATGCTTTCCAGATCCAGCGCCGACAGATTTTGCAACCGTTGTACATGAGCCAATACCTTCTCAAAAGTCTGATTGAATAGCAATTGCTCTTTTTCCTCTCCTAACACCTTCAGTTCATCACCTCGGGCGATCAGCCGCACTTTAGGAAACACTTTCTTTAAAAATTCGTAGTTCTCGTTTTGGGCACCCCAAAGCGTTACAAGATTGACGTCTTCCAGTCGAATAACTAATTCACTCAATTTTACTTTCCTTTAAGGTAAAAAACTTCTACATACTCCTGTGTACTAAAATAACATTCTTGGATTTACTTTACGCTATATTACTCTTTTATTTTTTTAAACAAACTGTGTGCAAAGATTTAGAACTACGCACTGTGCATGGCCAGAGATTTTGTTACTTTTGTAGCTTAGTCATTTCTGAATAAGATTTGATGCATCGCTATCTACCGAAACGAAAACAGGGACTGGATAGATAGCTCTCAGATTGTGCATATGGGCGTAATTACTTTAACGACAGATTTAGGACATCGAGATTTCTATCAGGCAGCACTGAAGGGAAGTATCCTTACGTTGTTGCCTAATGTCAATTTAGTGGATATTACGCACGAAATCCCTTCATTCAACATACAGCACGCGGCATTCGTCATTAATAATGCGTATCGTTATTTCCCACCAGACACGGTTCATCTGATTGGTATCGACACCGTCTTCTTAGAGGGATCACGTTACATCGCGATGAAATTTCGTGGGCACTACTTCGTGGGAGCCGACAACGGTATCTTCGGAATTATTCTAGGGGAAGAACAAGCGGACGAAGTCGTGGAAATCAACATCATGCAAGATCTTCGTTATCTGCATTTTCCATTGGCCGACATCTTGACCAAAGCTGCCTGCCACATTGCTAGCGGCGGCTCGCTTCAAGAAATTGGATTGCACATAGATAATCCAGTGCTAAAGGGTACTTTGCAGCCGGTGTATACAGCCGACACGATCAAAGGGCATGTAAGTTACATTGACTCGTTTGGCAATGTCATCAGCAACATCAGCAAGGACCTGTTCAACCGAGTGCAGGCCAGCAGAGCATTCACCTTACGATTCAAGCGCAATGAGACCATTACGCAGCTATGTTGGCATTATAATGAAGTATCTGAGGGAGAGAAGCTTTGTCTCTTCGGTATTAGTAATTTCTTAGAAATCGCGATCAATAAGGGCAATGCCAGCAATTTACTTGGTCTACATCAAGATGAGAGTATATTGGTCGAGTTTTCTAATAAGTGATCAGGGAGTACCAACGCTATAATAACATCAATTCATGGCTACAAAAAATAAATCGGGGCTGCTTCGGATCATAGCATTGAGCACTTTGCTGCTTTGCTTGGGAATGTCTGCCAACTTTGCTCAAATAAAAAGTACCGTAGATTCGGCATCTTACGAAACACAGCGTGCAAAAGTAAATAGCTTATTGGAGCAGCGGAAACAGAAGTTTGGTGAGTTCGATCAATCCGTGCTTAAAAAATCGGGTGTATTTGGCCTTTTTAAATCGAAGCGCGATATGCAGCAATCCATCGATATCTTGAAAGCGGTGGTGATCAATGACAATCATATCTTCATAGAGACTAAAAAGCTCTTGAGCATGAAAGATTTTGAAAAAGATCACTTTCAACGATTGGCCGATGAATACGACACACGATCTTCTGCTTACATGCGCACGATCACCAAACTACAGACGGAAAATGAGAAACTGCGTAGCCAAGTGGGCAGCTTAGACGCAGAAGATCATCAGAATAACGTGTGGCTTTATCTACTTAGTATCGTAACGCTGGCGCTAATAATCTACATCATTTACCTGCAAAAGCGGATTTCTACCGCCAAAAAGTGACGGAACTCTGATAGGTAACATAGGATTAATGGCTAAATTTGTGCGTCCTCTGATAATCGGGGATAGTGGATGAAATGGCGAGACAACGATTAAATAGTGGCAATAACAACGGAGAAGATCTACCTAAGCCAAAATTGAATTTAGACGTAATGAAGAAGGGTTACCAAATCTTTAGGTATATCCTGCCTTATCGTGCAAAATTTATTTGGGGGATGGTTTTCTTGATTCTTTCCAGCTTAACGATGTTGACCTTTCCAGCGCTGCTCGGCGCCATGATTGATGCCGCGCAGGGAAAACAAAAATACGATTGGTTGCCTGCCAGCATTTTGCAAATCGGACTGATCTCCATGTCCATTCTATTTTTTCAATCAGTCATCTCTTTTTTTCGCATTCGGCTATTTGTAGAAGTATCTGAAAAAGCGCTGTCTACTATTCGCCAAGAAGTATATCATAAATTGATCGCCTTGCCGATGGATTTTTTCGCCAATCGCCGCGTCGGCGAATTGAATAGCCGGATATCATCCGATCTTTCCCAAATTCAAGATACGATGACTACCACATTGGCGGAGTTACTTCGCCAAACAATCAGCTTGGCATTTGGCGTTGCCCTACTCGTGTTTGTATCGGCTAAATTGGCTTTAATGAATCTGGCTATTTTGCCCATCATCGTACTGACAGGCTTCGTATTCGGAAAATTCATCCGCAAAATATCGAAAGAAACACAGGATAAATTGGCGGACTCCAATGCCATCGTGCAGGAAACGCTGTCGGGCATTTCTAATGTAAAAGCTTTTGTAAACGAATACCGGGAAACCACACGCTATGCCGATAAGTTATGCGAGGTCGTTAGCTTGGCGGTGCGTGGCGCGACTTTCCGTGGCGTCTTTGCTTCTTTTATTATTTTCTGCGTATTTGGCGCTGCCATAGTCGTCATTTGGTACGGCGCTACATTGGTATCGCAAGGCGACATCACCGTTGGTGATCTAACGACATATATACTGTATTCCATGTTTGTAGCGGGTTCTATGGGTAGTTTTCCAGAATTATATGCTAACGTACAAAGAGCCGTAGGTGCTAGTGAGCGAGTCTTGGAAATATTAACGGAGAAACAAGAGAAATTAGATATATCTGCCGAGAATAGAGTGATTAAGAAAGTAATTCGTGGCGACGTGACTTTCAGCAATGTAGGATTCTCCTATCCTACGCGACCGGATATCCAAACGTTGAAAGGCGTGTCATTTCACGTAAGCGCTGGACAGAAATTGGCGATCGTAGGACCAAGCGGCACGGGAAAATCAACTATTGCTTCGCTAATCCTGCAGTTTTATGATCCTAAAAGTGGCACCGTGCTATATGACGGTGTGCCTGCGGAAGATTTTTCACTCACGGATATCCGTAATCAGGTCGCGATTGTTCCACAAGATGTCCTGCTTTTTGGCGGTACGATTGCCGAGAATATTGGCTACGGAAAGCTAGAAGCTGATATTGATGCCATCACTAATGCCGCTAAAAGATCCAATGCGCATGACTTTATCATGAGCTTCCCAGAAGGATATCAGACCATGGTAGGCGAGCGCGGAGTGAAATTATCGGGTGGCCAACGCCAACGAATTGCCATTGCGCGGGCTTTATTGAAAGATCCTGCTATCTTGATATTGGATGAAGCGACTTCTTCACTGGATTCAGAATCCGAACGGTTGGTGCAGCTCGCACTAGAAGAGCTAATGCGCGATCGCACATCAATTATTATTGCTCATCGCTTATCAACCATTCGCGATGCTGATAAGATCCTCGTGATCGAAAATGGCGCAGTTTCCGACTCAGGAACACATCAGGAACTAATGTCCAGATGCCAAGGACTTTATCATCATTTATATTCTCTACAATCGCTAGACATTGTGGCAGGTTAAAATTTGTTAATTTCACTTTTCTGAAAACCTTTTGGAACATGTCTTGTTTGAAATTTAGAAAACAGATTATTAGATTTTTAAAAGGTAGAAAGCATGAAAAATAAGAACGGATTAGTAGCCTTTGCACTTTTAGGCTTAGCAGTAGGTACTGCGGCATATTATCTATTGGGTACGGAAGATGGTAAAAAGCAATTAGACAACGCAAACAAAGGATTGAAGGATCTAACTCGCTCGGTAAAAGAATTATCTAAAAAAGAAGCGAAACGTGCGCGCGAATTTGCAAAAACAGCAAAAGAAGATCTAGATGAATTAAGAAGCAAAGCAAAAGATGCCGGCAAACAAGCCATTGACAGAGCTGCTGTAAAAGCCAATGAATGGGCAGACAAAGCTTCTCAAGCAGCTGGAAACGTAAAAGACGTATCAGGCGAATACGCTTCTAAAGCAAAGTCGGAATTGGACAAAGCGTAACATTTTTACGCGACACCTCAACTTCTCCATCATAATCATTACTATCTTTGTGATGTATGAATTTCTTGGAGCAAGTAAAAGTTTTGGTGATAAAAGATATCATGCTGGAGTGCCGCTCTAAAGCCGCCATCAACAGCATCTTATTATACGTCGTATCCACAGTATTTGTATGCTATCAAGCATTCAAATCTGTGGATACGCTCGTTTGGAACGCCCTGTTCTGGATTATATTGCTCTTTGCCTCCATCACAGCGATCTCGCGTGGTTTCACACAGGAAACACAACACCGGTACTTGTATTATTACAGTCTAGTAAATCCCAAAGCGTTAGTCTTTTCTAAAATTGTATATAATGCCATCTTAATGACCATTATATCTGGGACAGCATTTGTAGTGTACGGTACGATTTTTAAAAGCCCAATTGAAGATTTATTGCTCTATTTTACCGCTGTCATGTTGGGTGCTATTAGTTTCTCTTCTGTATTCACCATGGTATCTGGCATCAGCGCCAAAACGGGCAGTAATAGCACGATCATGGCGATACTGAGTTTTCCAGTCATCATCCCTTTATTGATCGTACTGATCAAACTTTCTTTGCATGCCATACAAGGCGTAGAACGCGCTGCCAGCACCAGCGAGTTATTTGTTTTGATTGCGATTAATGTCATCACGATTGCTATTTCTTTATTGTTATTTCCTTACCTTTGGCGAGATTAAAATCTTGTTTTCTTAAAATAATATGAGAAAAACCTGGTGGAAAATATTGGCGGTAATCATGGTGGGCAGCTCCGTCATAGCCGGATTATTAGGCCCTGTTCCTGAACTTCCTATACTCAACGAAACGATCCGCAACGTGTACTATCACGTGCCGATGTGGTTTGCGATGATCTTTCTGTACCTAATCTCTGTTGTATACAGTATCAAATATTTGGGATCATCTGACAGAAAGCACGATCTGATTGCCGTAGAAGCAGTAAACACGGGTATTTTGTTTTGTGGACTCGGTTTGTTGACGGGCATGCTTTGGGGTTATATAACTTGGGGCGATCCTTGGCCCAACGATCCGAAACTAAATGGTTCTGCTATCGCGACGCTCATGTACCTCGCTTATTTGGTACTGAGAAATGCGTTGGAAGAAGAACAAAAACGCGCCAAAATATCAGCAATCTACAACATCTTCGCCTTTCCGGTGATGATTGTACTCATTTATATATTACCAAAACTGACGGATTCTTTGCATCCAGGCAGCGGTGGTAACTCGACGATTGGCAGTTTGGATATGGACAATTATATGCGTCCAGTATTCTACACGGCAGCCATCGGCTGGATCTTGATTGGTGTTTGGATAGGCACCATGCGATACCGAATTCGATTGATCGAGGAACAGGAAGACACTTTTGATAATTCAGCAGCTTAGCATCTTATGAAAAAACAAATTACGCTAATCGTAGGAATGATGTTGGCGATCATGCAGGCCATGGCGCAACCGGTAGAAATGGCTACTACGCTACGCTCCGAAGGAAAGATTTACATAGTAGTCGCAGTCATGTTGATTATTTTTGTTGGCGTTGCCGCCTACCTTTTCACATTGGATCGTCGTGTTGCCAAATTGGAGAAAAGAAAGTAATCCACGTTGCCCATGATCATAAGCCAACACCGTAATCTATCGGCACTTAATATACTTCTGGTAGCGGTCGTTGGATTAATTCTGTGCTTGGGTGTATTCTTGCAATTGCCAGATAAGCTCGAGCCGATTCTACTCGAGCCAGCACTACACAATCTCATCGGCTTTCAAATCGGTGACCGTCTTCCGCCCTATCTCAATGTGCTTATTACGTTGATTCTGACACTCTTTCAGGCATTTCAGCTCAATCGGGTCATTAACTATTATAACTTTCTGGGCAAACCGAGCTTTCTCACGGCGCTGATGTTTATGACATTGGTAAGCTTGTTTCTTCCTTTTTTAGTGCTATCGCCAACGCTAATTTGTAATTTTTTAACCATTTGGATGCTTTCCAAGTTGTTTAAGATATACAAGCTAAGCAATATACAAGGTCGCATGTTTGATCTAGGCATCATCGTAGCCCTGGGGAGCTTAATCTATTTGCCTTTTACAATCATGTTATTATTATTGTGGGCAAGCTTACTCATATTTAGACCTTTCGATTGGAGGGAATGGGTCACGCCACTGTTGGGTTTTATTACAATTTACTTTTTAATCGGTGTTGCTTATTATTGGAATTATCGGTTTGATGATTTTCTGCTCATTTTTTCGCCATTTACAACGCCATTTAGCACCTCGATACACGTAGACTATTACGATCTAATTGCATTGGCGCCAGTCGTGATTGCGATGTTGTTGTTTCTGGGCGTTTTAAAGGATCAATATTTTAAAAGTGTGGTGCATGTACGCAAGTCTTTCAAACTGCTATTCTATATGTTAATATTAATAGCCGTATCATTCTATTTGGACGCCGGCATTACGATTAACCATTTCTTGCTCTGCGTACCACCGCTTTCGATCTACCTTGCTTATTATTTCACACACGCAAAAAGCAAATGGATCTTCGAATCGGTTTACCTTTTAATAATAGCAGGCATCATTTGCTCCCAATTTCTGTAAAAAACTGAACAGCAGCTGTTTAACCTTTTTTAACAAGATAATCAGGCGAATGCGTTAAAATTTAAATAGTTTTGTACCAAAATTTCACCTGAAAATATTCGAAATCGGGGTGGATACCGAGAACACTTAATATAACACGCGTTGAAAAATAGATTTATAAGGGTTGCTTTTTCCATTTTGCTGTCTGCTGGCGCATTATGCCTCATGCCAACGGCTGTTCATGCACAAACGACCACTTCTCATTCTCCTTATTCCCAATTTGGCTTGGGGCAAATGAGAGAAGATTTAACTCCTCAACAACGCTCTATGGGTGGTATTGCTGCCGGATTACGCTATCTAGGAGGAATGCCTACATTAAACGTATCCAACCCAGCTTCCTATTCAGCGATGAATAGAACCATCTTTGATGGTAGTATGTATGGCAACTTCACGCAACTAAGCAAAGGTTCAGGATCTGATAACACGGGAGATTTTGCATTCGGACATATCACCTTTGGGATACCTCTGAAAAAAGCAGGTGGTTTGTCATTTGGTTTATTGCCTTTTTCGGACGTCGGGTATAATGCGTACGAAGACCAAAACTTGGGTGATTTACGCTATCGCAAAAGCATCGCTGGGGAAGGTGGTCTGAACAAAGCATACGTCGGGTACGGTGTCAACTTGCCCATCAAAGGATTGAGTATCGGTGCTAATGCAGGTTATTTGTTTGGAAACCTGACCGACAAAGCGACGGTAGAATTCCCGAATAACGCAGAAATTTACAATACCATTCAGACGAATAACCGCTATGTGCGCGGAATAATGCTCGATTATGGTATGCAGTACTTTCGTTCATTGGGTAATCGGATGAGCATGACGATTGGTTATTCCGGAACATTGAATAACCAAGTAAGGAACGAAACCACTTCGATGGGTACTATCACCGCAGGCGGTGGCAGTGCGCTGGATGCGATTGCGTTGGACACGATTATTAGTCCAGTAAGTTTTGGACAGCGTATTAACCTTCCTCTGAAACATAACATCGGTATTACCGTATCAAAAGGTTATAATTGGACAGTAGGTGCTGATTTTAAATATGCAGATTGGTCTAACACGCGACAACCGGCAGGCCAAGCACCATTAGGCAAAAATATCGGTGTGGCGCTTGGTGGGCAATTTAAGCCAGATCCCACCTCACCAAAATACTTGAACATTGTAGATTATAGATTGGGTTTCCGTTACAATCAAACAGAGGTTACAATAAATAATAAAAGAATCAATGATATGGCAGTTTCTGCTGGTTTTGGTATACCACTGGCACAAAAAAGCTTTGGTCGTACATTCTCGATGTTGAATATCACGGGAGAATTCGGACAACGTGGTACGTTACAAAACAACTTAGTGCGTGAACGTTATATTAACATTCACTTGGGCTTCACGATCAACGATACGTGGTTTATCCGAGGTAGCATAGACTAACATGATGCGGCCGCGTACATGGCGTAATAAGTTATTCCTTTGGGGATCGGTGCTCGGACTGATATGCTTTGGCGCTTGTGAGAATGATATGCGCGATATTGACCGCATTGCTTCGATACCACAAGAAGAGGCGGTGGATGTATCGCTCAACGTAACAGTTACCTACAGCGATTCTGCAAAAGTGAAGGCGGTAATGACTGCTCCAGAAATGCGCGTGTATCATGATAGCACCGACAATTCGGAATTCAAGAAAGGTGTTAAAATAATTTTCTACGACGAGAATCTCCAAGAAACGCAACGTATTACTTCTAATTATGCTTTGCTAAGGCAAAGCGAACAACTTACCGAATTTCGCGACAATGTAGTGATCACCAAATCGGATGGATCGGTCATCAAGACAGAAGAGCTTTTCTACGACGAGAAAAATCAACGCTATTACAATACGGTTCCTATTATTTTCTTTTTTAGTGACGAGCGTGGTAATCAAGCTGCTACTTCTTTTAGTGCTGACGCCAACTTCGTACGCATAGATATGGAATCGCCTACCGGGTATTGGATCACGCGAGACAACAATCTATTCCCAACAAGCGGATTTTAAACCTAACTCATACTTTATAAAAGGTTAGGTTTAATCAAGTATATCAGTACCGGAAAGTGGTCGCTCTACTCATTGTTTCCTACCATTTTAGAACACCTCGATACATCGATTAAAATCTATGGACCTGTGTTACAAAATGTTTTTGATGACAGGATTGATTTTTTAATAAAAATTGTATCTTGCGCCTTGTTTTCAAGAAACAGATAAAAAACAGTTAAATCAAGCAATTAACAACATCAAATAGATAGATATGGGATTAATGAGCTATTTACGAAGCCGCGCAGGCTTAGTGATATTCGTTATTGGATTAGCAATTGTAGCATTTTTGTTAGGTGACGTCATCAATTATGGGACACCATTTTGGATGAAGAGCCAAAACGAAGTCGGCAGTGTAAATGGAGAAGGTATCGATTACCAAACCTTCAACGTGCAGGTAGATCAGGCAGTAGCTGGTTTTCAGCAGCAAATGGGTGGCGGTAGCTCTCCACAAATGCGTAGCTATGCCGTACAACAAGTATGGAATCAGTATATCTCTGAAGAATTACTAAAACAAGAAATCGAGAAAATCGGCATTACCGTCGGTAAAGATGAATTGAACAGTTTGGTGTTTGGCGAAAATCCATCCCTGCAAATCATACAGCAATTCACCAACCCACAAACCGGCCAATTTGACAAAAATCAAGTGGCTATGGTAAGTAGCGAAGCGAAAAACAATCCTGAGTTAGCGGCTCAATGGGAAGCTTTGCTTGAAGGTATTCGTGCGCAACGCTTGAATGAAAAATACTCAAATCTGGTGTCGAACAGCATTTATACGACAGCGCTAGAAGCAGAACAAGAACATAGCTCTCGCAATAAAATTGCGAACTTCAAATATGTGATGTTGGATTACGCTTCTGTAAAAGATGCAGAAATCAAATTATCAGATAGCGACTACAAAGAATACTACGATAAAAGAAAGAAATCATTCCGTAACACGGAAGAGGTTCGCTCATTAGAGTATATCACTTTCGATGCTAGACCAACAGCAGCGGATACAGCGATGATCATTTCTGAAATCAATCAGTTAAAATCAGATTTGCAAAACTCCACTACAGAAGAGCAATTTGTAGCAAGCACTTCTGAGACTAAATATCCAGTTCGTTATTACAGCCGCAACCAGCTAAATCCTGCATTAGATTCAGTTGTGTTCAACGCTGCTAGTGGTACTGTAGTTGGTCCATTCTTGAGTGGAAATGTTTACGAAATCGCTAAAGTATTGGATACTAAATTTAGCCCTGATTCGGTAGAAGCAAGTCACATCTTGTTAAATCCAGTAGCTGAAGGTGGCGTAGAAAAAGCAAAAGTAAAAGCAGACTCTATCAAGCAATTGATTCAGCGTGGCGAGAGCATTGCTGGTTTAGCCGTTGAATTTAGTGTGGACGAAGGCAGTAAAGTAAATGGCGGAAGTCTAGGTACATTCACACGTGGCCGTATGGTGCCTGCTTTTGAAGAAGCAGCATTTAGTGGCAAAGCAGGTGATGTAGTTGTCGTCGAATCAGACTTTGGTGTACACGTTATCAAAATCGAGCGCCAAGTTGGTAATTCTAAGATCGCAAAAACAGCGATTATTGATAAAGCAATTGTAGCAGGTCGTGCCACACAAGATGCTGCTTATGCAAAAGCTAATGCCTTCTACTCCGAAGCGGATAAGAAAAATTTTAAGGAAGTAGCGAGCAAGCACGGCTTGACTGTAGAAACTTCTCCGCGCACACTTGCAATGGATGGTTCATTAAACGGAACTGAAGTACCGCGCGAGTTGTTGCGTTGGGCATTCGGCGCTAATAAAGATGAAATTTCGGATAAAGTATACGAATCTGATAGCCACTACATTGTTGCTCGTGTAACTGGTATTCAAGAAAAAGGTATTCAGCCACTAGAAGCCGTAAAAAGCGAAATTGAACCTGCAGTTCGCAACATGGTAAAAGCTAGAATGCTCAAAGAGAAAATGAACAATGCTATTAGCGGTTCGTCATCTATCGATCAGATTGCACAAAAAGTCAGTAAAAACGTACAAACAGTAGAAAACGTCGTATTTGCTAATCCAGTAATTCCTGGTATTGCATTGGAGAATGCTGTAGTTGGTACCGTATTCGGCTTGCAACCTAACAAACCCTCGGCAGCAATCGAAGGTAACCAAGGCGTATACGCAGTACAAGTAATTGGCTTCGTAAATCCAAAAGCATTGTCGGGAGATGACTTGAACAAGCAACAACGTCAGATGATGACCACGAATACGCAACGCGCTTGGGGTGGTATCTTTAGAGCACTACAAGACAATGCGAAGATTGATGACAATCGCATTAGATTCTATTAGGATATAATAACTAGATTTGTAGCTGGGCATATAGTAAATATGTCCAGCTTTTTTTATTTTTAAGCACATGGAGATACAAGAAACTATCGTAAATAAGGTCGCACAGAGCGGTTTGATGACCGTAGATCTTGCGAACTTCGCCCCGCAACAGGATATCGTGATCTACGATATTAAAGACAACCTCTTTCATGGGTTAATCTTGAAAGAAAAAGATTTCCGCGATTTCATTAAAAACAACGATTGGTCGATCTATGCAGATAAGCACGTCGGTATTATCTGTTCTACCGATGCGATTGTACCTACATGGGCCTATATGCTTTTATCCACCAAGCTTTCGCCTATAGCGGCATCAGTAAATTTTGGGGATACCGATGTGGTACGCGGCAATCTATTTCGTGATTTGCTTGCCAACCTAGATTATACTAAATACGAAGATCAGCGTGTTGTAGTAAAAGGGTGTGGCGATATTCCAATTCCAACTGAGGCATTCGTCACGTTTACTGGAAAATTGACGCAGATTGCTAAAAGTGTGATGTATGGTGAGCCGTGTTCTACCGTCCCAGTCTTCAAACGAAAATCTTAAACCATACTGTTATCAGCAGGTCTAAAAGCTATGAGAAAGACGTTAGCCACATTTGTTTTAACCTGCTTGATAGCTTCGCTGTCAATAGCGCAGCAATTGCCGTATCTACCTGAATCAACATTTCAAGGTGGCGAAAAATTGCGATATAAATTGAAGTATGGCATTCTAAGCGCAGCTTCCGCATATCTGCAGGTGAGCGATTCAAACTTAAAATTTGGTCCAGATCCTACCTTTCGCTTGTTTGCTAGTGGAGCGACGTCGGGTGCTTTCTCTTTATACACCGTCAAAAACAAATACGAGTCGTATATCAACAAGCGAACCTATCTACCCTATTTGTATGTTGAAAATATTCAAGAAGGTAGTTACAGCAGAGAAGAGTACGCATCCTTCGATCATAAAAACCATACCGTCACAGGCAAAAAAGGCACTTTTAAAAGTAATGAACCGCAGTTTTTTGACTTAGTATCGGCCTATTACTTTGCACGTAATCTTGACTTTTCAAAGCTCAAGAAAGGAGATAAATTTGCTTTAAACTATTTCTTGAGTAGCGGTATTTCCGAGCTGAGCGTAGAATACATTGGCGTCGAGAAGATAAAAACTTCACTCGGTACGTTAGAATGTATCAAGTTAAGTCCAGAGATATCCCCTGGTCGTATTTTCAAAAAGGATAGTAAACTGTATCTTTGGGTCACAAATGATGGAAACAGAATCCCGGTGAAAGCCCATGTAGAGATTCTGATCGGATCTGTGACGTTAGAATTGGTAAGTGCCGAGGGTTTAAAATACAAATTGGGACAGCGCGCCAGCTATTCAAAATAATAAGACCATGATTGAAGTAGGTAATGTCCTCGTAAATGAAGATGTGATCAATAACGACTTCGTTTGCAACCTTAACAAGTGCAAAGGAATCTGTTGTGTAGAAGGTGATTCGGGTGCGCCCCTGCTCGCCCGTGAAGTAGACATTCTAAAAGAAATATACCCAAAAGTACGGCCGTACATGACCGAAAAAGGCATTGAAGCCGTAGAACAGCAAGGCACACATGTCGTGGACATGGATGGTGATCTTACTACAACCTGCGTAGACGGCAATAAAGAATGTGCTTATGTGATGTGGGAAAATGGTATGACCAAATGTGCCATTGAGAAAGCCCACGAAGAAGGTATCGTCGATTGGAAAAAACCCGTTTCTTGCCACTTATATCCTATTCGCACCACCCATTATCCATCATTTGATGTCTTAAATTACGACCGATGGTCCATCTGTAGCGATGCTTGCACCTTCGGTCAGGAACTGGGTGTGCCGGTATACAAATTTCTGAAAGATCCACTCATCAGAGTATATGGTGAAGCATGGTACGAAGAGTTGGAAAATGCGGTGAAGCCTAACGTATAATTTTTAGTATTTTTACCGTAGAACTGTAACCGTTGAACAATAATTATTCGGTTTTATAACCTATTCATGCTAACACTTGACGTAATACAAGAACCCATTGCTGAACATTTAAAACGCTTTGAAAAAACATTCAAAGCATCGATGCAAAGTTCAGTACCATTATTGAATCGGGTTACTCAATATATCCTCAAAAGAAAAGGAAAACAAATGCGACCTATGTTCGTTTTCCTATCTGCAGGACTCACAGGAAATATCACAGAATCCACGTATCGAGGAGCATCCTTAGTAGAGTTATTACACACCGCATCTTTGGTACACGATGATGTGGTCGATGATGCCTACGAACGACGCGGATTCTTCTCAGTAAATGCCTTATGGAAAAACAAAGTAGCCGTTTTAGTGGGCGATTTCTTGTTGTCAAAAGGTATGTCATTATCGGTAAAACATGATGAACTCAATCTGCTCAAGATCATGTCGGATGCCGTAGAGGAAATGAGCGAAGGTGAGTTGCTACAAATTGAGAAAGCGCGCAAGCTGGACATCAAAGAGCCGATCTATTTTGAGATTATACGCAAGAAAACAGCTTCGCTGATTGCATCTTGTTGTGCCTGCGGTGCCTCTTCTGCTGGTGCTTCTGAAGAAACAATTAAAAGATTGCATCTATTTGGCGAAAAGGTCGGAATCGCATTTCAAATTAAAGACGATCTCTTTGATTTTGGGGTAGACGATGTGGGCAAACCGGTTGGCAATGATGTGAAGGAGAAGAAAATGACGCTTCCTTTGATATTGGCTTTGCAAGAAACGGATTCTAAGGAGAAAAGAAGGATTATCAACTTGGTGAAAAACCACAATGAAGATCGTGCAAAGATTGCCGAGGTGCTTGAATTTGTACGCAGCAGCAATGGTTTGGAGATGGCCACAGAGCGAATGCTACAGTATCAACAAGAAGCCTTTGATATCTTAGCAGAATTTCCAGATAGTGTCTACAAAACTGGGCTGGAGCAATTAGTGCGATACACGACAGAACGTAATAAATAACTATGAGCCACGAATTGCTGTTTTTTGGAGGATTTATACTTTTTATCATCCTCATGTTAGCTATTGATCTAGGTTTGTTTGCCAAAGGCAACAAACCAATCAGCTTAAAATCTGCCACCATCATGAGCTTGGTGTGGATCTCTTTCGCATTAGGTTTTGGTCTCATTCTCTATTTCTGGGGGCACGAACTGCATAGCATCGTCGATATGGCGACACTGAAAGACGTGGTTCATCGGCATTCGCACAATATCGAAATCATAGAAAATAGCTTTGATGCCAGTATTGCGATATACAATCGCAACCTAAGCTTAGAATACCTCACTGGATATGTAGTAGAGTATGCGCTCTCGGTTGATAATATCTTTGTGATGGTATTGCTGTTCTCCTCCTTTGGCATTCCTGAAAAATATTACCACAAAATCTTAGTGTGGGGCATTATTGGGGCGATCTTATTGCGTTGTATCTTCATTTTTATTGGTGCAGCATTGATCGCTAAGTTCGGCTGGATTCTTTATCTGTTCGGGGCATTTTTAGTCTACACGGGCGTGATGATGTACATCAAGCGCAATGAGGAAGAGGAAGTAGACCCTAAAGGACATCCCGTCGTAAAGTTTGCCTCCAAATACTTCAAGGTAACGCACGAAACAGAAAGTGGCAACTTCTTCGACATCAAAAATGGGGTGCGCTACATGACACCATTATTTTTGGTCTTATTGGTTATCGAGTTCACCGATTTGATCTTCGCCGTAGATTCTATTCCTGCTATCTTCTCCGTCACACAAGATCCATACATTGTATTCTTCTCCAATATCTTCGCGGTATTAGGTTTGCGTTCCATGTTCTTCCTATTGGTCAATATCATTCACAAGTTTCATTACCTCAAGGTTGGATTGGCCTTCTTACTGGTATTTATTGGTGTAAAGATGTTGCTACACGATTGGTTGCACAGCTGGGGATTCGAAACGGTTCACTCCTTGATCATTATCATTGGCATATTGGCTATCAGCATCATAGCTTCGCTGATGTTTCCGAAGAAGGTAGAAGGTGATCCGATGAGCAGGCCGTAATAGCTGTTTATAGTTTCGTTCATAATGTATAAATTCGTGCTGATTACTAAACACGACTAAACCATGAACGTAAACAAATCGATTGTACTGTCGCTAGGTCTATTTATAGGCACGTTAGGCGTACAGGCACAAGACAATCTGATCAATTCTATCAAAGGCAACGCTAGCGATAACAGCAAAGCTGCTTTTCAATTTACCGATGTCATTAATCTGGAGAATACGCCAATCAGAGACCAAGGATCTACAGGCACCTGCTGGTCTTACTCCGGAAATTCGTTTTTGGAGTCGGAAATGATCCGTATGGGCAAAGCACCCGTAGAGATTTCGCAAATCTATACTGCACGCCAAACTTACATAGAGAAAGCAAAGAACTATGTAAGACTACATGGCGACCAAGCCCAAGGTGAAGGTGGCCAAGTGCATGACGTATTGACGATTTTTAAAAAGTACGGCGCTGTTCCTAAGGAAGTATATAGTGGTTTGCAAGAAGGTCAGACACGGAACAACTTTGGTGAAATGACACCGATTTTGCACAACATGACCGAGAATGTGGCAAAGTCTAAAAAACCGAATCCAAACTGGCTTCAAGCATATACTGGCGTATTGGATGCATACTTAGGCAAAGTTCCTGAAAACTTCAGCTACCAAGGTAAAAACTACACGCCTCGCACTTTCGCCGATCAGGTTATTGGTATCAAACCGGCAGATTATGTGGCGATCTCTTCTTTTGAGGCTTATCCTTACTATGAGTCTTTCGTGTTATTGATTCCTGACAACTGGTCTTTCGAAAGTTTCCACAATGTACAGATCAACGATTTGACAGATATCATCGATCAAGCGCTGAGCAAAGGTTTTACCGTAGCCTGGGCAACGGATGTATCGGAAAAGAGTTTTAGCTGGCGCAATGGCGTGGCGTACGTACCTGAGAAAGCAGTAGAGTTGATGAGTGCTGCGGAGCAAGCAGAAATGTTTAACGGTCCTAAAGCAGAACCAACCATCACTCCAGCGCAGCGGCAAGCAGCATTTGACGATTACTCTACGACAGATGATCACGGTATGCACATCGTCGGTACGGCGAAAGATCAAAATGGTAAAGAATATTATACCGTGAAAAACTCTTGGGGCGAGTCTAACGACTACAAAGGGTATATGTATGTAACCAAAGAATTTGTGCGCTATAAAACCATTTCTTTGCTGCTTCACAAGGATGGCATTGCCAATGCGATGAAAAAGAAACTGAGTATCTAAGTATTTTATACTACAGCAGATTCAACAGAGAAAGGGCGAGGTAGGATCACTACCTCGCCCTTTCTCTGTACATACCATTCACCTAAAAGAAATTAATTTTATTTTTAAGATCTATTTTACTATATTACGACAAGCGTATAACCTACGACTAACCTGAATCGCTCATCGCTTTTCATTCATAGCATGGGTCGAAGAATAACCAATAATATTATGTACTACCAAACAGTATCTGTATTAGAAACCCATTTTATGAAAACAATTAGTTTATTTTTTTTTCTGCTTTTTGCTTTGCAGCATATGTTTGCACAAAACTATGTAGATGTAGCAAAAGTATCGTATTCTTCTACTCAGATTAACTACCAAGGACAGAGTGCTAGTTCGCGTATGAATGCATTCGACGCGATGTTTCTTTCGCCATTGCAGATTGCGCCCTCCGCTCACTTATTATTGGGAGGAGATTTCAATCTCCGAAGTTTGGAGTTGAACAACAATGCCACTGATCACACTTTTTACAATGCGATGCTAAGACTTGGAGTATCAAAAGTTTTCAACCCAAAGTGGAACGGTTACATTGCTGCTTTACCAAAATTTGCTTCAGATTACGACAGTAATTTTGGATCTTCCTTGATGCTCGGTGGCTTAGCGATGTTGAAACGGGTCAGAAGTGAAAATCTGACTTGGAAAGTCGGTCTCTATGGCTCACAAGAAGCCTATGGTTTTTTTGGAACACCTATTTTAGGAATCTTCTACCGCACTCCAGATGAAAAGCTAACAATTGATGCCTCACTACCACTATGGGCAGACGCTAATTATGCATTAAATAATAAAAAGACGACCAGTGTAGGCTTAGATTTCATAGCGATACGTAGAAGTTTCTTTATGGGCCGCGATAACGCAGATCAACGCTACGTAGAGAATAACGAAATCAGTTTTACGCCCTATTTTCAATATGCAGCGTTAGAGTCTAAGCTATTGCTACGATTGAAAGCAGGTTACTCTGCCACTGACTTTGGTCTCTATTCGGCAAACGACAACAAGATGACGGCTATTTCTGCTATAAACATCAACGACGACCGCACACGGCTTAATCAAGATATTAAAGGTGGATTACAAGTAAAAATCGAAGCGACTATCCGACTTGGAGTTAAAAGATAATGTAAAATCTATAGAAAAATCGGTTAAAAAGTCACACTTTGATGCTTTTTCAGCCCATTCTTCTTTTTCACAACCAGCAATGTTATCCACACAATCAGCAAGACCGCAATAATGATCAAGTTCGCCATGGTCAGTTTCCCAAAAAAATTATTGAGTGAATGAAACGCTGCAACGGCCAGCAGGGAGTTTGTCGCATTGGCAACTTTTCCTATACCCCAGCTTCCTAGTACCAATATTCCAAAAAACATCAGATTCGAACTCGTAAACTCAAAGTTGAGATGCCACAAAAACCACAAGGGCGCTACTAAAAGGACATTTACAAACTCTGGAAGTGGTTTCAGTTCGCGTTGCAAGAATCCACGCCAACCTATTTCCTCCAACAATCCATATACTAGAATGGTAAAAACGGCATATCCCGAAAGAGTGCCTTTGATATAATATTCAACTGCTAAAATTAAAATAATGGGAAACACCCAAAACAATAAAGCGGGAAAGATAAGCTTGCTATAATTCCCTTGTAAAGTTAGTTGCATCTTGATGCCGAATAACGCAAATACGGAAAAAGCCCCAACCGCAGGTCCTGCTCCTTGCAGCACCGCTTTTAGAAAATCATGGTGTACGCCGTCTAAGATTGCAGTCTTATTAGTCAGGTAGCGCAAAGCAACTGCTATCATGAAAAAGACAATAATAGCTAGATAATTAACTTTATTTTTCACGAGGTGAGGTATTAAGATGTGATTTGTTGATTTTATGACACTCTCGACTTGATCTCTTTGTTAAGATTACCAACCTGAATCATTAGAAGACCAATTTGCGTCACACCACCACATGCCACCGCGATTAAAGCATAGTTCTTTTGTTTTATGGCGAGATAAATTAATGTTACACTGGCCACTAGCATGACCACCGCAAAGCCTAAAAGAACACCTGTGGTTTTTTTCTTCTTCTGGATCAATTCTTCTAGGCTATAATCCTTCAATTTTTTACTCATTCTTATCTGGTTAATTAGGGTTTGATTGGTATCAGATAGCAAACAGACGGATAGAAATTTAGCGATCACATCGAATCGATGTCTGCAAATAGATACCTTTGCACAAAGGTCTATTTTATTCATCAACATTGCAATAAGTCAGAAATTTATGACCACACCTATTGAAGTCGTCGACAAAAAGCCCTGCCCCGCAAGTCAGTTGCTCAAATCCCTGTCTGGAAAATGGAAACCTGAACTATTTCGATTGTCCCTAACATCGAATTTAAGATTCAGCACCTTGTTGCATCAACTTCCGCAAGCCAGCAAGCAATCAATCTCTGCCGCGCTTCGCGATTTACAAGCCGACGGACTATTGGATCGTATTGTCTTACAAGAAAAACCGTTGCATGTGGAATATCAGCTTACTGACAAAGGAAAATCACTCGCGCCAGCGCTGACTCAGATAGAAAGTTTGGTGTTGGAGGGGGCGAGATAAAAAAGGTTTGAATGATAGCTCATTCAAACCTTTTCATATTTAAGATACCTACGATACGACCTTACTTCATCTCTTTGAAAGGCAAATTCATATTCTGGAACATAAATGCCCATTTGTCTACTTGCTCAGCAATCACCATTTCGGTTGACTTTCCGGCGCCATGTCCGGCCTTAGTTGCAATACGAATTAAGACAGGATTATCACCTGTATGGTACTCTTGTAAACGCGCGGCAAACTTAAATGAATGCGCAGGCACCACACGATCATCATGATCGGCCGTCATCACCATCGTAGCCGGATAAGCCGTATTCGCCTTCAAGGCGTGGTAAGGTGAATATTTGTATAAGTAAGAAAACATCTCTTCGCTATCTTCTGCTGTACCATAATCAAAGGCCCAACCTGCACCAGCCGTGAATTTGTTGTAACGCAACATATCTAATACGCCCACAGCTGGGAAAGCCACTTTGAACAATTCTGGACGCTGCGTCATCGCCGCACCAACCAACAAGCCACCGTTAGAACCGCCTGCAATCGCTAAACGTTCTGATGAAGTAAATTTCTCGTTGACCAAGTATTCTGCTGCCGCAATAAAATCATCAAACACATTTTGCTTTTGCAATTTCGTACCGGCCAAATGCCATTTCTCCCCATATTCACCACCGCCGCGCAAGTTAGCTACGGCAAATACTCCTCCTTGTTCCAATAATAGAATATTGCTCGTGCTGAATGAAGGCGTTAGGCTAATATTGAAACCGCCATATCCATACAATAAGGTTGGATTAGTACCATCTAGCTTCAATCCTTTTTTGTGCGTGATGATCATTGGCACTTTCGTGCCATCTTTCGAAGTATAGAAAACCTGCTTCGATTCATATTTATCCGCATCGAATAATACACCCGAGCGTCTGTACTCTTCCGATTTGCCTGCTTCGATATCGTACTTGAAGATCGTTCCCGGATCTACATATGATGTAAAAGAATAATACAAGGTCTTGTCATCCCGTTTTGCTCCAAAACCGCCTGCTGTTCCTACACCTGGTAGATCGATTTCTCTTTCCAGCTTTCCGCTGCGATCAAACTGCTTAACCAATGACGTTGCATCTTTCAAATAGTTGGCAAAGATCTTTCCGCCACCAGTAGACGGTTGCAACACTTGCTCTGTTTCTGGAATCACATCTACCCAAGCAGCTGTTCCCGGATTAGCGAAGTCAACAGACACCACACGACCATTTGGTGCGTCTAGTTCCGTGTAGAGAAAGAGCTTTGTGCCGTCGTTATCGATCACCGAATGATTCTTTTCCATATTGTCCACGATCGGCACAAACTTCGCCGCTGGATCTGTCAGATCTTTAATGTACAAAGCATTGCCCGACGTGGTGTTAGCAGCACTGGCAATCAAGAAACGATCGTCTTCCGACACACCGCCAGAAATATAGCGACGAGGAAAGGTCGATCCACCCAAGATCAGCTCATCATCCGCCTGCGGCGTATTCAATTTATGGAAGAACAACTTGTGTTGATCCGTCATCGCAGAAAGCGCTGATCCATCTTTTGGTTTGTCGTAGCTGCTGTAGTAGAATCCTTCATTGCCACGCCAAGATAAGCCTGAGAATTTGACATTGATTAAGGTATCGCCTACTACCGATTTATCGGATGCATTCAATACAATCACTTTACGCCAATCCGATCCACCTTCCGAGATTTGGTAAGCGACCAAAGAACCATCTTTGCTAAAGCTCACGCCCGCCAATGAAGTCGTGCCATCTTCCGAGAATTTGTTCGGATCCAAAAACACTTCTTCCTTGTCCTTCTCGCCTTTTTTGCGGTACAGTACGTACTGATTTTGCAATCCGTCGTTTTTATAGAAATACGTAAAATCTCCTTCTTCAAAAGGCGCCGTTACCTTTTCAAAATCCCACAATTTCTGCAAACGCTCGCGCATGGCTTCGCGAAATGGAATCTGACTCAAGTAATCATTGGTCACTTCATTTTCGGCGATCACCCAAGCTTTCGTCTTGTCCGACAAATCATCCTCTAACCAACGATACGGATCTTCTACCGTCGTACCAAAGTATACATCTTGCTGACCCACTTTCTCCGTTTGTGGATAGGGCTTCAAAGCAATGCTTTCTGCTGGCTCAATTTCTTTGGATTCATTACAAGCTACGAATGCCAAGGAAACGACAACATAACCAAATCTTTTATTTACTATCATATTTTAGCTGTTTGTGCGAAAAAATAAATATACTAACATAATATAAAAATTAGGTAATTTCGTTGATATGTCCACGAAAACCACGGTGTATTTTGCCTCAGACTTCCATTTAGGAGCCTATCCTCTCTCGGCATCCAAGCTTCGGGAAAAACGCATTGTCTCTTGGCTTGACCATATCAAACAAGACGCAAAAGCGCTTTATTTGATGGGCGACATCTTCGATTTCTGGTTTGAATACAAGACCGTGGTTCCCAAAGGTTACATTCGTTTTCTGGGCAAACTAGCCGAATTGGCCGACTTAGGCATCCCGATCACCTTCTTCAAAGGCAACCATGATATGTGGATGTTTGGTTACCTAAAAGAAGAATTGAACGCAACCATCATCGACAATGAACAGGTGATAGAATTAGATGGAAAACGTTTTTACTTGCATCATGGCGATGGGTTAGGACCGGGAGACCGGAAATATAAATTCCTCAAGAAAATATTTCGCAGTCCACTTTGTCAGTGGTTGTTTGCGCGCTTGCATCCAAACTTGGGGATCGGCATTGCGACGTTATGGTCCAAGCAAAGTCGATTGGCCAGTGGCGAGAATGATGGATTTTTGGGTGAAGACAAAGAATGGCTATATCAATACGCGTCTTCACTAGAAAAGACCGATCATCATGATTACTACATCTTTGGCCATCGTCATCTTCCTTACGATTTACCCATCGGAAATCAGAGTCGGATCATCAATTTGGGCGAATGGGTGAATTATGAAACCTACGTCACATGGGATGGTCAGCAGTTGACTTTACACAACTGGAAAGCTCATTAAGGCTGCGAAGATCGTCGCTCCATTATTCGGCCTTTAATATCTATGACCACTCCTTAAAGCAAAGTTTTTTAAGTACTTTTGTGCACTTATTACAATAATGCGGCAGGATTGTGCAGCTCACATTTCGTTGGATGACATTAGCACATTATTTAGTAAACATTCATTATGTTAGAGAAATTACAAGCAATAAAAGAACGCTGGGAAAGTGTTGAGGCCGAACTTAGCAATCCAGATACAATTAGCGACATGAAACGTTTCGCTAAGTTGAATAAAGAATACAAAGATCTTTCGAAGATCGTAGAGCAATACCACATCTACAAAAACATCGTTAGCAATATCGAAACCAATAAGGATATATTGGCCAACGAGAAAGATCAGGAGCTTCGTGAGATGGCCAAGGAGGAAATGGACACCTTACTAACTCAAAAAGAAGAGAAAGAGGAAGAAATTCGTCTGATGTTGATCCCGAAAGATCCAGAAGATGGTAAAAATGCGATCATCGAGATTCGTGGTGGTAGTGGTGGCGATGAGGCAGCACTTTTCGCTGGCGATTTGTACCGTATGTACACGCGCTATTTTGAAACCAAAGGCTGGCGCAATGAAGTAATGGACGTTACTGAAGGTACTTCGGGCGGATACAAAGAGGTGATCCTAAAAGTAATCGGCGAAGATGTATACGGACAGTTGAAATATGAATCGGGTGTGCATCGTGTACAACGTGTGCCCGATACCGAGACACAAGGACGTGTACACACATCTGCGGCATCCGTAGCGGTTTTGCCAGAAGCCGAAGAGGTGGATGTGGAAATCAATCCCGGCGACATTGAAATGCAAACCTCCCGTTCGGGTGGTGCTGGTGGACAAAACGTCAACAAAGTTGAAACGAAAGTGCAGTTGACACACAAACCATCTGGCATTGTGGTCGTTTGTCAAGTAGAGCGTTCGCAATTGGCCAACCGTGAGCTGGCGATGGAGATGCTCCGCAACAAATTGTACGAATTGGAAGTACAAAAGAAACATGGTGATGTAGCGGCCAAAAGAAAAACAATGGTATCTACGGGAGACCGTTCGGCCAAAATCCGTACATACAACTATCCGCAAGGACGAGTTACTGAACATCGCATCGGCCTGACTATGTACAACTTGCCTGCCGTAATGGATGGTGCTATTCAAGATATTATCGATGCATTGCAATTTGCGGAGAATGCAGAAAAGATGAAGGAAGGCACTGTAGAGTAGCTTTTTTGAAAAAAGTACTAGCGGATATGGAAATAAACACTATATTTGCACACCTTCTAAAAAGAGGGGAAATGGTCTGGTAGTTCAGCTGGTTAGAATACATGCCTGTCACGCATGGGGTCGCGGGTTCGAGTCCCGTCCAGACCGCAAAAAAGGAAGATAATTCCGAAACGTTCTTTTAAAAACAACAATTAAAAAGTCTTGAGAATACTGGTCTGGTAGTTCAGCTGGTTAGAATACATGCCTGTCACGCATGGGGTCGCGGGTTCGAGTCCCGTCCAGACCGCCATTATTCTCAAGTACTTTTATTTTTAGGTCTGGTAGTTCAGCTGGTTAGAATACATGCCTGTCACGCATGGGGTCGCGGGTTCGAGTCCCGTCCAGACCGCCAACTGTAAAAGGTCTTCGTCTCTCAAGATGAAGACCTTTTTTTGTTTAGCGATCTTATTGGAAAGTTGAGAAAGGGATTGATAGAGTTTAGGAAGTTGATAACTTAGATTGCTTCAGCCTTCGTACCTCGGCTTCGCAACGACGTCCTCAATCGAAGCGACAAAACAAATAGCAAAAATTAACGTTTTAAGTTACAAAGGAATAGATCTAACCATAAAGTGCAATGTGGCACTATCCATCAAAAAATGGGCTCATTGTCAATTAGATAAAGAAAATACGCATATAAGCAGATGCATTTAACAAAAAATCCAGTACGTTTGACATTATTTTCATAAATTAAGTTAACATCAAAGGGTTACTATTGTAGCTAATTACGTATTAATAGGTGAGTAATATTAGAAACATATTGCCAAAAGAGATCGACGATCTGTCTCTGCTGAAAGGCATTGCCAATCGGGACAATCGAGTTATACTACAATTGTATAAGTTGCATTATCCTTACGTAGAGCGGATGATCTTGAACAACAACGGATCGAAAGACCAAGCAAAAGATGTCTTTCAGGAAGCGGTTATGGTATTGTATGATAAGGTTACTGGACAAGGTTTTGTACTCGAGAGCAAGCTCAAAACGTTTCTCTATGCCGTTAGCCGCCGATTGTGGTTGAAACAGCTTGGCAAAAAGTCGAATAATCACTATTCGATTGAGCAAGATGGATTCGAAGAAAGCCCCGATCTGAGTGAAGACCTACAGATGCATGAAGATCAAGAACGACAGTTTGAGAAAATGGAAAGTGCATTGCAGGTATTAGGCGAACCTTGCCAAAGTATATTGACGGATTTTTACCTCCGTAATAAGTCGATGCAGGACATTTGCGAAAAATTTGGATACACCAATACGGATAACACCAAAACGCAAAAATATAAATGCCTCCAGCGGCTAAAAAAATTATTTTTCAGCGGAAACCCGCACGGTGCATAGCTCCTATTAAAGCCTCGCATTCGGACGATTCTGACTGAATGCTGTGTATAGACCTTCAAAAACAACTGGAAGATGGGAAAATGGACTTTACAAGAATTTCTGGAACGAGCCGACAGCTACTTGACCAACGAGCTAAGTGCGGAAGAACGTGCCGAGTTCGATCAATTCCGTCGCGAGAATCCCCTCTTCGAGGAGAAGTTTTTGCAACATCAAGAACTGATCAGCGCAGTAAACCAGTACCAACGTCGCGCGGAATTTAAGCAATCACTGGATGAGGTATTCGAGCAAGAGTATCGCACAACAGCGATTGTCACTCGTCTGTGGAATGTATTGCGTATTAATGGTGTAGCGGCAGCAGTTGTCGCTATTATATCATCTTTAGCGACGCTGTATAGTACTGGGTACTTCTCAACTATTAAAAAAACGACATCTGATTATAGTGCGTTACGTCGTGAGGTGAACAATGTGAAGCGTAATGTGAATGCACAACATACCGCCATCAAAAACATCAACAATAACCAAAACGAGCAACCAGATATGCATTATGGTGCAACTGGATTCTTATTGAATAAAAATGGTTATGTAGTGACGAATTACCACGTGGTGAATGGCGCGGATTCGGTGCATTTACAGAACCGTCTCGGACAATCGTACAAAGCTAATATTATCTATAAGGACATGGCTAAGGATTTAGCTATTCTTCATATTAGTGATGCCGAGTTTATACCAAGCAAAAATGTTCCCTACTCTTTCCGTCGTCAGAATTTAGACTTAGGAGACGATATCTTCACGATCGGTTATCCTCGCGATGAGGCCGTATATGGTGAAGGGTATTTAAGTTCTGCTACAGGTTACGCAGGTGATACTTTAGCTTATCAGATCTCTATCCCATTAAATCCGGGAAATAGTGGTGGTCCTGTTTTTGACCATTATGGAAATATCATCGGTATTATCTCGGGTAAGCAAAAAGGAATCGATGGGGCAGGTTTTGCAATCAAAACGGAAGCGCTCATGAATGCCCTCAATGATATCCCAGAAGAAGTGTTAAAAGGCAATCTAGACCTTAGCGAGAAGAACTCCATGAGCAGCCTGAGCCGCACCGAACAAATCAAAAAGTTACAAGACTTTATCTACATCGTTAAGGTGTATTAAACCGATAACTGATGTATATATCAAAAGGGTCGAAATCATGTGTGATTTCGACCCTTTTCTTTTATCAATTATGACGAAGCCTAAATATTTGGCTGTGGTGTAGTGCGCAGGTAAGGCTTGATTTCCTTGTGTCCTTTCGGGAATTTAGCAGGGATATCTTCTGTTTTGATAGCCGGCACAACAATCACATCTTCACCATGCTTCCAATCTGCTGGCGTAGCTACGGAGTAATTTGCTGTTAGCTGTAAAGAATCAATTACGCGTAGAATCTCTTGAAAATTTCGCCCAGTAGAAGCTGGATAGGTCAACGTCAATTTGACTTTGCGATCTGGCCCAATCACGAATACCGAACGTACCGTAGCCGTGGCCGAAGCATTCGGATGAATCATATCGTACAATTCAGCAATCTTACGATCCTTATCCGCAATAACTGGAAAATCTACTGTCGTATTCTGCGTCTCGTTGATATCCTTGATCCACTCGTGGTGATCTTCGACCGAATCTACACTCAACGCTAATACTTTCACATTGCGTGCTTCAAATTCCTGCTTCAATTGTGCCGTACGCCCCAATTCGGTTGTACACACCGGTGTGTAATCGGAAGGGTGAGAATATAAAACAACCCAACTATCTTTAGTGTAATCGTAAAAATCAATTTCACCAACAGTCGTCTGTGCTTGAAAATTAGGGGCATCATCGCCCAGTCTTAAACTCATATCTTAAACTCCTTTCTTTAAATACCATTCATTATCTACTAATATAGTAGATATTATAGTTATAACAAAGGAGTCGGCTTCCTGTTTGATTAAAAATTTACACTCTTTCAACTGTGTACAAAAGCTGATTCGATAACGAAATCAACTCCTTACGATCAAAATGCCGGAATACCACTTCACCAGAAGCGGTGCTGATATGCAGGTTGGCGGTTTTAGGCATACGCTGCCATATCGTTTGAGATACGCTTACCGAGATAATACGATCCAGCGGCAGCACTATTTCCTTCTGATCCCAAACGCCATCATCTTTAACCAGACAATCTCCATAAATGCGTAATTGATATGTTCTATAATAGATGATATTGTACACGCTCAATACCATAAAGAGGAAGCAGATCGTCCACAAGCCTATTACGCCACCATCTCTATAATACCATAGGGATGCAACGGCCAACGTAATGATGGTCAGCTTCACCATCCTACTGATGAATAAGCCAATCATGGGTTTCTTGATCTCTATAGCCTTGTCTGTCAACGACCTCCCAAAAACCAACTGCCACACCGCTTCTCGCGATAAGCTATTGATTCCAGGAATATGGATGATGCCTTGATCCTTTTGCTCTGGATCTGTATTCACTTGCAGCAGCGATAATATACCGAGATCCATTAGCTTCAAAATACGATTCTGTACAAAGCTCATCATTTGGATTTTCTTGCGATTGAATATCACCTGCTGCAACTGAAACAAGCCATAGTGCATCATAAAATCTCCTTTTTGATTCTTGCGGAGCGAAAAGCTGAAATAGGTAAAAAAGTATTTGACCAGATTGATTCCAATAGGAATAAGAAGTACTAGACCAAATACAAGGAGCAGCTGCCCAATAAAATTCATCCATTGCGCTTGATAATCCTGATAATATCCTTCGTAATCTATTGTTGGAATAAAATCACGAAATACATCTATCAAACCGATCAGAAAGGTGAAGAATAAAAGCAACCCTTGTTTGTAATTGGTGAATAAGCTCACCAACAGAATCGAACTATTTGGAATACGGAACAGCAGCTCATCTTCTATCGCTTGTTGTTGTGCTATGCTTTCCAGAGTATCTGTTTCCGATAAATTTTTAGCGACCAAATAATCCCGTAGCGCTAATGCCGTCGGCTCACTCAATGCATACAAATCTACTTCCTTTTCCTTGCTTCCGGCCGAATCAATTTCCAGACTATATAGATCCAAAGCTTGCTGGATAACATTTTGCCGCACATTGACCTGTAGAATATTTTCGAACTTCAATACAATCTTGCTCTTACTCAGCAGTCCACTACTCAGCACAAAAGTTTGCGATTTCTCATCCACATAAAAGATAAAATTACGATGCCGGAAATAGGAGTAAATAAAATGTAGCAGCACCAATGCACCCAAGATCGTCCAGAATTGCCAAGTCAGAAAAAGATGGCCATTTTTTATGGCAATGAAAACTAATGGCAGAGCCAGAGAACGGATAATTCGCCCGAAGGAAAGCAATCCTTCCACTATAAATCCGCCTGCGTCTAAGCGATGAGGTTGTGAAAAATCCATGGAATTATTCATGTTCCAGCCGAGATTGTTCATCAATAGTTGATACGCGCTCCGCTAAATGCTGTTGCAATGCTAATGCATGCGGATTGTCAAGCCCAGCAATATGCATGTCTTTGCCCGCGCCAGCAGTAAAAAGCTCCACCGTGACCAAACCTAATAATCTGCCAAGCACGGAGGTCTTTACCTTGATGTGTTGTATATGTTTGATAGGAATAACCAAAGTGTACTGCGAAAACACGCCGGCTCGGTATAAAACATCATGCTGCCGAACGGCATAACCTCGGCGACGGAAAGAAATCAAGTTAAAGATTAAATACACACCAGAAAGTACGGTTACTAATACCGCAGCAGATATCCACACCGCAGTTTCCATACCCGTTCCTTCATCTGATGTAATAACCACTACAGCCAGAATAGCGAGAGCAAGTAACCAAATCAGCACCGTATTGCCAATAATTAAGAATCGATATTTGGGAGAAATGGGATAAAAGGAAACCGACTCCCACTGTGGAATGGCATCTAAATTTACAGGATTGTTTTCAAAGCTAGCCATATAGGTATCTGATCGATCTTAGGGAATACTGAAATCTAAAAATAAGTAAATCCGCTACATTTAGAAATAAAAAGCAATTAATTTATTATGCTGACATAATAAATTAATTTATATTTGGGTAACCAATGCAGTAGATATGATGAACTTTAAGTTATCCGAAGAGCATAGCATGATTCAGCAAGCAGCGCGTGAATTTGCTCACGAGTTGAAAGCAGGCGTCATCGAACGCGACGAAAAAGCACTCTTCCCCCACGAATTCGTAAAGAAAATGGCCGATCTCGGTTTTATGGGGCTCATGATTCCGGAAGCTTATGGCGGTGCAGGATTGGATACCTTGGCGTATGTATTGGTATTAGAAGAAATTGCTAAAATCGATGCTTCGACTGCCGTTATCTTATCTGCCCATAATTCATTGGTACTTTGGGGACTGAATGAGTACGGCAACGAAGAACAGAAACAAAAATACCTACGCCCTTTAGCGGCTGGCGAGAAACTAGGTGCTTTTGCACTATCAGAACCTGAAGCGGGCTCTGATGCTTCGTCGCAGCACACCACAGCAGAAGACAAGGGCGATCATTATCTGGTGAATGGTACCAAAAACTGGATTACCAATGGTGGAAATGCCGATATTTATCTCGTAATCGCTCAAACGGATGCCAGCGCAGGCCACCGCGGTATCAATGTATTGATCGTTGAGAAAGATACTCCGGGATTTACCATTGGTCCAAAGGAAAATAAATTGGGTATTCGTAGCTCGGATACGCATTCGCTGATGTTCTCTGATGCAAAAGTGCCAAAAGAGAATCGCATTGGCGAAGATGGCTTCGGATTTAAGTTTGCAATGAAAACCTTGGATGGCGGCCGTATTGGTATTGCTGCGCAAGCGTTAGGTATTGCGGCTGGCGCTTACGACTTGGCTCGTGCCTATTCTCAAGAGCGCAAGACTTTTGGAAAACCCATCAGCAATCATCAAGCAATACAGTTCAAACTGGCAGACATGGAAGTAGAAATTGAAGCGGCACGTTTGCTGACTTACAAAGCTGCTTGGACGAAAGATCAAGGGCTTCCTTATGGTAAAGAAGCGGCTATGGCGAAATTACACACGTCTGAAGTGGCTATGAAGCACACGATAGAAGCCATACAAATCCACGGTGGATATGGTTATGTGAAAGAATACCATGTAGAAAGATTGATGCGCGACGCGAAGATTACGCAAATCTACGAAGGTACTTCGGAGATCCAGCGATTAGTGATCGCTCGAGAAATTTTGAAGTAATGTCGATATTTTAGGCGAGGTATTCTCGCCTAAAATATCCGAATGTTATAAGCTTTGCTTTAGCGCTGCATCGATCTTCGCCAGATGATCGAAATCTTCGAATGAGAAGCTACCCGTGCTGGCAGCATGATGCTCTAACAGACCTTTTGCTTTTTCCAACAAGGATCTGTCGCCACTGATGAAACCATCGTACATATGCAACAAAGCCAATGGTCGCACTTGTTCGACTTGCAAGTTCTCGTCGGCATATGCTTTCAATGCGGCCAGATCCAGCGATTGGAAATATTCGCGGTCTTTGCCAAAATAAGCTTGGTATCCTGCAGCCACTTCTTCGTCTTCACCAGAAGTCGAAAGACCACTCTCCCATTTTTCTACGATCAAGCGTAGAAACTTTCCCATTTCATTGATCCAATTCAGGATCGTATCTTTCTCTACTCGTATTCCCATTTTGTGTTTTCTACTTTTCTATTGCGACCACAAAGGTCTTCTTACCCTATATTTACCAACTTTCTACTTACCTCTTAACCAGCCTTTATCTTGTTAGTAATATTGGTAAATATAGTATTATTCTTCCTACCAAATCACGGATTGCATACTTCAAAATGACCGTTGCGATCTACAGCAATACAATATCATCCGCGTGTGCGACTTCCAGATTTTTCTGCCCTGCATGAGCGCGCAACTCTGAAGAGTCGATGCGTGCTTTGGCCACGGCATAAACGACCTGCTGTTCATCGACCAGCTGGAAAATCTCTCCTGCCACAAAATCTCCAATAATCTCTTGCACACCCACTGCCAATAAACTCTTTCTGGCTTTCAGCGCTTCGATAGCGCCGGCATCAACTTTCAGTTTTCCGGAAATCAAACTGCCAGAAGCCATCCATTTATGCCGTGAAGAGATGCGTTTACCTTGTGCACGGCAAACCGTTCCGGTTTCGCCTAGCATGGCTTTCAGCAATCCATCTTCTGTTTTCATGCTAAAGATTACCGATTCGATACCCATCTGACTGGCTAATCGCGCAAAATTTAGCTTAGAAGTCATTCCGCCTAATCCCACTGAAGATTTATCCTTGCGCGCCAAACCAAGTACCGAGCTATCAATCTGCGCAATTTCTGGCACAACCTCACCTTCCGCATCTAACACGCCGGGTACCGAGGTACTAAAAAGCAATTTCTCCGCACCAAAACCTACCGCAATTAAGGTGGCCAACTCATCATTGTCCGAAAATTTCAGCTCTTGACTGCTGACTACATCATTTTCATTCGCAATTGGAATAATTTGATTGCGCCACAGCGTTTCGTACGTGCTCTTCAACTGTAAAAACTGATCCCGATTGGCAAAATGTTGCCGCTCACAAAGACTTTGCGCCAGCGCAATTTTAAACGGTTTAAAATACGTGGCATAGGTCTGCAACAAGCGTGGATTGCCAATGGCCGCTGCAGCTTTACGCTCGGAAAGCGAGCCGCGATAATGCGGCAAAAATCGCTTGCCAGCAGCTACCGCTCCCGACGACACCAATACGATATTATATTTTTCTTGGAGTTTACTCACTTGTCGCGCGATCTCTAAAATAACGCGTTCATCTACTTCACCCTGCTGATCGGTCACCGCAGCAGAGCCAAACTTAACAACCAAAATAGGCTTCTTCATAACGGAAGTAAATTAGAATTAATTTCTTGTTCGCGCAAGTCTGTTAAGATTTGTTAATCATCTAATTCGAGAGTAATTAATCCCTATTTTTAACGCTAATAAACTGCCTTATTATGAATTACAACAAATGGAATAACCTCACGGGATGGCTATGTGGCATACTGGCAACCCTAGTATATATCCTCACCGCTGACCGTACCACCAGCTGGTGGGATACAGGCGAATTTATTGCTTCGGCTTATAAGTTGCAGATTGTACATCAGCCTGGTGCGCCACTCTTCCTCATGATTCAAAATATCTTTAGCAATCTTGCCGGTGGCGATGTGACACGTGTGGCATTTTGGATGAACATCGGTTCGGCCGTCTGCAGCGGTTTTACCATTGTTTTCCTGTGTTGGACTATTACCGCACTAGTGCGCAAAGTGTTAGTTAAGCGTGGCCTCGAACCAAACAACACACAGCTTTTGCAGATCATCAGCGCGGGCGCTATTGGCGCATTAGCTTATGCATTTACCGATACCTTTTGGTATTCTGCGGTTGAGTCCGAAGTATATGCTATGTCGTCGTTATGTACCGCAGTCGTATTGTGGTTGGCTGTGAAATGGATGCATCGCTCGGATCAACCCGATGCCAACAGATGGTTGCTGCTCATCGCTTACGTGATGGGATTATCCATCGGTGTGCATTTGCTTAATCTGCTCACCATACCGGCGATTGCTTTATTAATTTATTACCAGCTATCGCCAAGTGTACATTGGAAAGGCATTTTAAAAACCTTGTTGATCGGCGTGGGCGTGCTTGGATTTATTTTGTGGGGCATTATTCAATATACAGTAAAGATGGCTGCCTATGTTGATCTTGCTTTTGTGAATAGCTTTCACCTGCCTTTTGGTAGTGGGATTGCTTTTTTTGTCATTCTCTTGATCGCTGGCTTGATCTACGGACTGGTTATTACCAATCAGCGTAACAAACCGATCTGGAATATTGCGCTATTAGCGACCTGTTTTGTACTTTTTGGATACAGTTCCTACACCTTTTTGCCCGTACGGGCGCAAACAGAAATTGCGCTGAATAATAACAATCCTAACGACGTGTTTTCTCTATATGGGTATATTACACGAGAGCAATATCCGTCGGAACCATTATTGAAAGGACCAACTTTCAATGCGAATCCTATTGATGTCAATGAACAATCCTTTTATAGAAAAGATCCTTCGAAATACACCGAAATTTCATCTAGCAAATCGTATGTATATGATCAAGAAATGCTATTCCCACGGGTGTGGAGTGAGCGGCATGCTGCGTACTACCAAAACTACTTGGGCTTAAACGATGGGCAAACGCCGACGCAAGCAGACAACTTGAGTTTCTTCTTAGAATATCAACTGAACCATATGTATTGGCGCTATTTTATGTGGAATTTTGTTGGTAGGCAAAATGATACGCCGAACCCGATGGTTTCTTCCTTTAATGGAAACTGGTTGTCGGGTATCAAAGCCATTGATGAGGTGCGCTTAGGCGGACAACAGACTCTCGATCCGATTTTCACTAAAGATCCGTCCCGCAACACCTATTTCTTTTTACCGTTGTTGATTGGTATAGCAGGGCTGATCTGGCATTTCCGAAAAAGTAAACGCGACGCACTAGTCATCAGCTTGCTATTCTTCTTTACGGGAATCGCCATTGTATTGTATCTAAATCAATCGCCATTGCAACCTCGCGAACGCGATTATGCGTATGCGGGTTCATTTTATATGTTTTCCATCTGGATTGGGATGGGCGTTTTGGCCATTACAGAACTTTTGCGTAAGCGGATGGCGCTGCGTTGGGCTACGGGCTCCGCCGTCACGATCGCTTTGTTGGCCGCGCCAACACTGTTGATTGTCCAGAATTGGGACGATCATGACCGATCCGATCGCACGATGGCGAAGCATATGGCGTACAATTATTTAGAATCTTGTGCCCCGAATGCCATTCTATTCACGTACACCGATAATGATACTTTTCCTTTATGGTATCTGCAAGAAGTAGAACAGGTGCGTCGCGATGTGCGCGTCGTTAATATTGGTTATCTGCAATCGGATTGGTATTTGGAACAACTGATGAAGGATCAGGCCGATTTGAAAGCATTGCCGATCCACATTGAGCCGCAGAAAATCGCGAAAGGCGTACGTGAAGTATTGCATTTTGTTGATATGCAGATCGATGGAAATGTGGATGTCAGTACTTTGCTCGACATTATGCTGTCAGACAGTCAGAGCAATCAGCTACAGCTGCAAAATGGAAAATATGCTAACATATTACCCACTAAAAACTTCCAGCTCCCCATTGATAAAGATGCAGTGATCGCCCATCAGGTGGTTCCTAAAACATGGGAAGATAGCATTCCCGAAAAGTTGGAATGGACTTACAACAAAAATTATGTATCACGCGCTGAGTTGGGATTAATGTCTTTGTTGGTGAATAATAATTGGGAACGTCCGGTTTATTTCTTCTCGAGAATGCCCGAAGAGCATACGATGGGACTAAACAAATATCTGGTATCAGAAGGATTGGTGCATCGGCTGATGCCGGTAGAACGCGGTCAGCCCACAGAGCAACCGACTTTGGTGAATATGGACACATTGTATGAGAACATCACGCAGAAACTGCAATGGGGAAATCTGAATCAATTGGCGCACTTGGACACCGATTCGCGTTTTATCTATGAGAATTACTTATATCCCGATGTACTGCATTTAGCATTACAGGAATTGCGGCAGCAAGATGAGCTGGATAAAGCGGGGCGCGTTGCGGCTATTGCTTATCAAGAACGACCTAAACAGGTAAACAATATCACTCAAGTATATCAAAATACCTTGGTGATCGATACCTTGTACAAAACGAAACAATCCAACGAAGCAAATACGATGTTGCAGCAGAACCTTGCCTACTTGGCCGCAGATATGGATTATAAAGCTTCTGTATATGCCAGCAAGCAAGAATTAGATGTGCGCAATATTCGTTTAGGAATGACAACCTTGGCGATGTACACCGAGATGCTGCAAGAAGAAGAACATCCAGCTTTGCTTGCCGAGGTGCAAGCATTAGACCGGAAATATCATCAGATTTTTGGACAATAAATAGAAAGAGCGGATCGTGATGATCCGCTCTTATAACTTTTATCCTTTTTTCACTTCCTTCGCCCAGGAATCTCGCAACGTTACCGTGCGGTTGAAAACCAAGTGCTCTGGCGTAGATTTGGTATCCAAGGTATAATATCCCATCCGGATAAACTGATATCCTCTGCCCAGTTCAGCATTTGCCAAATCTGGCTCTACATAGGCTTGCTCGACGATTTGTAAACTTTCTGGGTTGATCGATGCGCGGAAATCTTCTGCCGCAGCAGGATTTTCATCTTGGAACAAGCGATCGTACAAACGTACTTCCACCGTTTTAGCATGTGGTACCGATACCCAATGTATCGTTCCTTTCACTTTCAAACCAGAGGTATCTTCTCCAGATTTGGAATTCGGCAAATAGTTAACATGTACTTCAGTAACTTTTCCAGATTCGTCTTTGACGAAATCGTGGCATTCTACAATGTATGCATGTTTTAGGCGAACCGATAAACCAGGGCCTAAACGGAAGAATTTCTTCGGAGCATCTTCCATAAAATCTTCACGCTCGATCCACAATTCACGGGAGAATGGAATCTCACGTGAGCCTTCTCCACCTTCTACTTCTGGATTATTCTCACCAACTAAGATTTCTTCTTTTCCCTCTGGATAGTTGGTAACGACTAATTTGATCGGATCGATCACAGCCATACGTCTCCAAGCAGTTTTATTGAGATCCTCGCGGATACAGAATTCCAACAAACCGACATCGATCATATTCTCGCGCTTCTGTACACCGATGCGCTCACAGAAGTTGCGAATACTCGCTGGTGTATAACCACGACGGCGCAATCCCGAAATAGTTGGCATGCGCGGATCATCCCAACTTTCTACCAAACCTTCGTTGACCAGTTGTAGCAGCTTGCGCTTGCTCATCACCGTATAATTCAGATTCAGGCGTGAAAACTCGTATTGTTTAGACGGGAAGATTTCCAATTTATTGATCAACCAATCGTATAATGGACGATGTGGAATAAACTCCAACGTACAGATCGAATGCGTGATTTTCTCAATCGCATCCGATTGACCATGCGCGAAATCGTACATCGGATAGATTTTCCATTTATCACCGGTACGGTGGTGGTTCGCGTGCTTGATTCTATATAACAATGGATCGCGCAAGTGCATGTTTGGGTTGGCCAAATCTATTTTAGCGCGCAAAACCTTCGCGCCATCAGGATATACGCCATCACGCATCTCTTGAAACAATTGCAAATTCTCCTCAACCGAACGATCGCGGTACGGTGTCGGTACCCCAGGTTCTGTAGGCGTACCTTTCCCAGCCGCAATTTCTTCGGCCGTGCTATCATCCACGTAAGCCAATCCCTGACGGATCAACTCCACAGCAAATTCATACAATTGATCGAAATAATCGGAAGTGTACAATTCATTTGCCCACTGGAAACCCAACCACTGAATATCTTGCTTGATACTATTTACGTATTCTACATCCTCGGTAACGGGATTGGTATCATCAAAACGCAAATTGGTCTGTCCATCGAATCTGTTGGCTATAGAAAAGTTTAAACAGATCGATTTAGCGTGGCCAATATGAAGATAACCGTTTGGCTCCGGCGGAAACCGTGTTAATACACGGCCATCGTTTTTGCCTTCGCTCAAATCTTTTGCGACGATTTCTTCAATAAAATTCAGTGATTTTTCTTCCTCTAACATGTTGCAAATTTAGGGATTTCCACGGTATAATCGCTATACTGTAGCAACGAAATCAGCACGAGAAATATCGGTTAGATAACAGTAAATTTTGAATAAACGCCGATTAATCGGGATCTTTATCATTCATCCATAAAAATTAAAATGAAGTATCCCTTTCTCGTGTTTGCGTGTCTTTTATTACCCATTATCCTATTTGGTCAACGAAAGCCCAAACCGACATTGCTGGTATATGGAAATGGTTTAGAAGCTTATGCAGCAGCGGTGCAAGGTGCACTATCTAATGTACCCACGCTTTGGGTGATGAATGGTAATTTGCAAGACTTGATGATTACGGAAAAACCTTCGCAACTTACTATCAATCATAGCTTGGACGGTGGCATCTGGATGAAGCTCTTGATGGAAATGGCCGATTATAAAAGCCCTAACGATAGTGTGGCCACTATAATCAAACAGGATATCACTATTGAACGACTATTGATTGCGACGAATCAACTTGTACAAAAACTTCCTCCCTTAACCATCGTTGAAAGCACTTCAATAAAGAAAATAGCATGGGGCAGAAAAGGCTGGCAGGCGCAATTGAGCAATGGAAAACGATATACCTTCCGGTCGGTGATTGATGCGTCGACCGATCAAGGGCTAGCCAGCGTAGTGCCAGAACAGGATCGCTGGAAACCCGAAGCCAATACGCAAAGCTCCTTATCCGATTTGCAACGCGCTCGCACCACCTTAGCCATTGGTACAGATCGCAACTCGATACGCACACTTACTACTTCTGAATTACTCCGCTCAGTAAAGAATAATTTCTTTTCCTTGCAGTCGCTAAGCTCTTTCGAACCATCTGTCGAAAATATTCCATTACGCATGCACTATGCTCAGGCGATTGGTGCAGCCGCAGGTTACACGGCTTTTTTTGAGGTGGATGCAGCTCAGATCGATGTACGCAAATTACAATCTGAACTGTTGACTTACAAAAGTCGGTTGCTACCTGCGATCGATGCGGCTAGCGAACATCCTCACTTCGGCAGTTGGCAGAAAATCTATTTGACAGGATTATTTCCAGTAGAAAACAATAGATTTTCATCTGAAAAAGAAGTTACTTACTCGGAGATCAGACCGATACTCCAAGAATTATATTCCCGTAGTCAACTTTGGTTTTTGGATCATGATGGCGAGGAACTTCTATGGAAAGACGCGATAGAATTAGTCAAATTTTTGGGCACACGTGGACAAGAAGTAAATAGACAAATAGCCACAGAGTGGAATAACAAACTTCAATTCGACACGGTTTACGATCTTGACCGCCCAATTACTCGAGGAGAGTTTTCGGTGATATTAGACCAATTTGCCAATCCTTACGGTGTAACGGTAACGCACGCAGGAGAAGTTAGGCGATAAACAAGAGAAGCGGCCTATCGCCCGCTTCTCTTATATTCTATGATTCTAAACTGCTATTGATAAGCAAATACGTTATCCAAATCAATATTAGAATCGAATGTGCAGTTTGGTCAACCAATTCACCTGTTCCGATATTGATAACCATGCCGTGCACCGCTCTGTTTCAAAATGACACACTGTTAAATAGAATTGAATATTAGAAATAAAAAATCACTGAAATTAAAATGTAAAATTTTTTATAAAAAATTTTAATTTAAATAATTATTATTAAGTTTAAAAAACATTATTAATTAAATATTAAAATTATGAAAAAATTATTTTTTACACTAGTATTAGTAGGTGCATTCGCTTTTGCTAAAGCAGAAGCAAAACCTCTCAGTAACGAAACGAAACCTTTAAATTCTTCGGTTATCGAAACGTTAACTAACACAGAAAACGTCAAATTATTAAAACTAACTCCCGAAGAAGCTAATCGAATAATAGCGAGTTCACAATTTAATGGAAAGAATGTTGCCGTAAAACAAGCTGCTAACGACATTCTAATTATCATTTGGGACGACGGCGAAATTTGGATTATTTTCTATTAGAAAAATCGATCACCACAATACGTAGGGCAATTATGATGTACAATAATTGCCCTATCCGTAAAATTAAAACATCATCAATTATCAGAAAACGACTGAGGCATAGCACATCAAATATGTGCCACATACTTAGTGAAAGATCGTATCCTTATTTTCATTAAATTTTAAAAATATGCGAATCCATGTAATTCTTCTGTGTACACTTACACTATTTCACTTAAAGTCAGGCGCTCAGTCCTTAACTGTGCACTATGAACAACGTGTCAACACGGAAAAACAACTACGAGAAATAGCTGATCCTGAAATTAAAAAACAGGTATCCTATATGCTATCCAAACCTTCTAATTATATCTTGAATTATGAAAACGGCATATCCTTGTACCTAAAAACACCCAAGGAAACTGTTGCAGAGGATTTAAATATAGATCAGTCTGTGAAATTCAAAACAATTACTTTATCAAGCGATGATAGTGGTATTTATAAGAATTTCAAAACAAAAGAATATCTCCATGGGGTCGACATATTAGGTAAAAGTTTCTTAGTGAAAGATAAGCTAGAACCATACGAATGGAAACTGGAAGATGAGGAGAAAAACATTGGCGAACACAGGGTAGGCAAAGCCACAGCTAAAATAAATAATCTAGATATAGTTGCTTGGTATGCTAAAGATATTCCAGTCCAAGATGGGCCGAAACATTACTATGGGTTACCAGGGCTTATTTTAGAATTAGTTGAAGAAAATAACACTTATCAAGCTGTAAGCATAAAACCAAATGATAATAAGCTTGAAATTACAAAACCATCAAAAGGTAAAGTTGTAACATTTAAAGAGTATAATGAGATCAGGGATGAAAAAATAAACGAAGTAAGAAAGAATGCAAGATCCATGCTTGGAAATTGATTGATATAATGAAATACACATGTCTATCCTTATTATTACTTCTTAACTTAAGCATCTGTCATTCACAAATATCTCTTAAGGGAACTATCACTAGCGAACGATCTCAAACAAGTATTTTTGGTGCCACAGTTCAACTCAAAGACGTGAACACGTTGAAAATCATTTCCTATAGTAGTTCCAACGCAGATGGTTATTTCGAATTCAAAAATATAAAACCTGGCCAATATAGATTGGAAATAAACCACCTCACTTACCATCCATATGACGAAGAATTAACTGTTTCAGACGATCCAAAGACCATTAGCTTAACAATTACATTGAGCGAATCGTCTAAATTATTAGATGAAATAGTGCTCCAAAAAAGTGTGCCTGCCACCATGAGTGGCGACACCATTAGTTATAATTTAAGTTTGTTGACGACAGGAAACGAACAGAAATTAAAGGATGTAATTACTAGACTGCCTGGGCTTGAAATTAATGACAATGGAAAGATAATGGCTCATGGAAAAGTGATCAACGATCTAATGGTAAACGGGAAAAAGATGTTTGGAGATAACCATCAGCTTGCGACCGAAAATATAAGTGCAGAAATGCTAGATGGTATTGATTTATTAAATAATCACGAAACATTCGCTGCCATCAAAGATATTGAAGGTAGTGATAAAACCGCACTTAACATTAAAATCAAAAAAGAGTATCTAGGCAAGATTACCGGCAATCTTGAAGCTTATGGTGCTTATCAAAATAGGTACAATACACACGCCAATCTGTTTCGCTTTCACAACAAATCAAACATCGCTGCAATAGTAGACCTCAACAATACGGGTGAACAACCCCTATCGTTGCAGAACTACCTTGATATGAACAAAAGTATTAAGCAGGACATGAAAAACAATGATCTTTCGTTATCCAATGCCAGGAATACAAGAGATATTCCTGAGTTTTTGCTGCAAAATAATGAGGTTGCATCAAGGAATTCACAATTCGCATCATTTGATTTTATACATCAGCCAACGAATAAAATAACGATTAACGGTTTTTCGATCTTTAACTTTTCTAAAACATCTGAATCGGTATTATCTGAAAAAATTATTTTTACCGACGATGCGTCATTTCAAACTTTAGATCGGCTATCGAAACAGAATGGATTCTTCTTCAATCAAACGAAATTAAATCTAGACTATAAACCCAATGATAAGAGCCTATTCAACTATACAATTGCTTACGATCCTAACAGGATTATACAAGACCAATTCGTCGATAACGAATTACGTAATGAAACCACCTATTTTGATGAAAATAGAAATCAAAGAAACTACTCGTTTGGACATCAATTCAGCTATATTCTAAGACTAGATCGCACAAAGTTGCTTTCAGTTAATGCCTTTCAAGACATCAAAGATAATCGCGAAAATTTTGACTTAAGTAGCAATAGAGTTTTATTTAGAGGCGATGAAAATGATCTTTTTCAACAAAATCGTATCAAAAAGAATGAAGTGGGATTTTTCGTGAAATACACCCAGAAACTAAACCAACACATAGCACGAGTGAATACCGGCTTTGTGACGACTCGACAATCTTTTGCGATCGAAAATTTACTGAATACTGAAGAAAAAACGACTACAAACTTAGGGCTGAGTTACGGATTTGTGGATGGAGCAATCGTAAAAAAAGAAGGTTTACTCCAGTATCAAGCGAAAGTTGAATTTAGAAACTCCACCATAAGGTCTAGAAATGAAAATATTGATCAGTCTGTATTTCAGTTTTTGCCTGCAGCAGAACTAAAAATCGCATTCTCTCCTATTCATCATCTTTCTGCTGGATACAATAGAACATTTGACTTCGCACAAATCGAAAACTTAAATGAAGTATCATATATCAGAGATTTCAGAACCCTAATATCTCCCTCCAGCATTTATTATGATGAAATCTTCACTCAAAACACCTACTCCCTGAATTACCTTAACATAAACCTTTATGACGGAAGAGTGATGATAGTAAATATTTCCAGAACTTATGGTAATCAAGTACGGTCAACGAATACCATCAATGAAATAACATTTAATGATGTCAGCTATATCGTATCGCCCATGAACAAATCTTGGAGCGCTAACTTAAGTTTTGAACAACGCGTTAAATTGCTCAAAAACAAAGTCAAGATCAATTTAAGTTATTTTAATACAGAAACTATTGGTTTCATTAATGGCGTTCCTAATCAGAACGCTAACAATATCTATTCGATAAGACCTTCATTCCAGAGCAATTTTGATCAGTCTTACATTAATTATGAATCAGGGGTCAAATATTCCTATCAAACTTTTGATTTTAGTTTATTTGATAACAGAAATACAATACAAACGATCTCCCCGTTTCTTAATATTAATGGTAGATGGGAATCTCAAAATATTCGCTATTTCATCGATAATATTTTTGAGAGTTATAAATCTAACGCAGTAACTCGCAATTTTTACAATTTAGGCGCCAAAATAATGTATGATAAAAAATCTGCGAAGGTTAAATACTGGTTGCAGGGCGTCAACATACTGAACATCAACAATCCTGAAATCATTAAGATTGCTTCGAGCAACAACATTTTCTCAACTGATATCATCAGAAGATTAGCCGGATACGCCGGACTTGGGGTGTCTTATGAGCTATAACTAAACAAGAAAAGCGGCCTAGCGGCCGCTTCTCTTATATTCTATGATTCTAAACTGCTATTGATAAGCAAATACGTTATCCAAATCATTATTAGAATCGAATGTGCAGTTTTGGTCAACCAATTCACCTGTTCCGATGTTGATAACCATGCCGTGTACTGCCAAATCTTGTCCATTTTTCCATGCGTTTTGCACGATGGATGTAGTACACAAATTGAAAACTTGCTCTTTTACATTCAGCTCTACCAGACGATCCACTCGTTTTTCTTCGTCCTTAATGCTATCGATCTCTTGTGAATGCAAACGGTATACATCTTTGATATGGCACAACCAGTTGTCGATAATACCAAATTGTTTCCGACTCAATGAAGCTGCTACACCACCACAACCATAGTGCCCAGCCACGATAATATGCTTGATCTTCAATACATTTACAGCATAGTCTAATACCGAAAGCATACTCATATCGGAGTGCACACACATATTAGCAATGTTGCGGTGTACAAATACTTCACCTGGTTTGCGACCCGTGATTTCATTGGCAGGTACACGGCTATCCGCGCAACCGATCCATAGAATCTCTGGACTTTGTCCCTTCGCTAATTGCTGGAATCGACCTGATTCATCTTTGCTTACGAAATCTACCCAATCCTTATTTCCTTCCAAAATTTCATTGAAGCTTTTCTCTAAAGCTTGATTTCCCATAATATTTGATTTTATTGATATCTCTAATTTATGTTGATTACCTCATCCCGCTTCACGAGACAGATTCATCTGTCGCTCCACAGCACATTATCTAGCAAAATTGTCGCCAAAGATGGCGTAAGTAAAAGAGTAGATGACTGTCTTAAACAAAATTAACAAAATTTATATCCCACGGGATAATGTTTTATCTTTGGCACTTCACTTGAAGGTGATGATATCAAAATAAATTGAAGTACCTCATGAACAAACCTACACTAGTAGTACTTGCAGCAGGAATGGCTAGCCGATACGGGTCGCTAAAACAGGTCGACGGCTTTGGACCGCATAAAGAAACGATCATAGATTATTCTATCTATGATGCCGTTCGGGCAGGTTTTGGAAAAGTTGTATTCGTCATCCGCGAGGAGTTTGAGGAAGTGATGCGCAATACCTTCGATGAAAAATTGCGTGGCAAAATCGAAGTGGCTTATGCATTTCAGAATTTTGATCTTCGTCGTTTTGGCATTGATCGCGATATTGAACGCGCAAAACCTTGGGGTACAGCACACGCGGTGATGTCGGCCAAGGATCAAGTCCAAGAAAACTTCTGCGTAATCAATGCGGATGATTTTTATGGTTTTGATGCATTTGACAAGATGGCTCAATTCCTTACCAAAGATGTTTCGGACAGCAATATGGCCTTGATGGGTTTCCAACTAGGCAACACGATGTCTGATTATGGTTACGTTTCACGTGGCGTATGTGAAGTGGATGCCGAAGGCAATATGCAGTCGGTCACCGAGCGTACCAATATTTTTTATGTGAAGGGCGAAGATGGCTCGACAAAGATCGTATTCGAAGAAGATGGCGTACAGCATGAACTTCCTTTTGATACGCGTGTATCGATGAATTTCTGGGGTTTCACGCCACATATCTTCACCGTGCTTCAGGACTTATTCCCAGATTTTGTCGCGCAAAATGCTGACAATCCAAAAGCGGAGTTTTTTATCCCGACGATCCCAGATTATATGGTAAAAAATAATCAGGCCGATTTTAAAGTGATTCCGACTTCGTCCAAATGGTTTGGCGTAACGTACAAAGAAGATAAACCCATCGTACAGGAAAGTATTTCTGAATTAATCAAAAACGGCACTTATCCTGCTAAGTTATTCTAATCGGATTAGTACTTATATTTACTTTTCCATTTTTCGCGCAGCGAATGCCTTATTTTATCCTCGGCCGCATTGTGGCCGGGGTCATATAATTTGGTTCCCGACAACTCATTTGGCATAAATTCCTGATCTACAAAATTGCCTGGAAATGCGTGCGCATACTGGTATTCTGTTCCATAATCTAGCTCTTTCATCAGTTTGGTGGGCGCATTGCGCAAATGCAAAGGCACTGATAAATCACCCGTACGTTTTACTAAGGCTTGCGCCTGATTAATCGCTTCGTACGCCGCATTGCTCTTCGCAGAGCTAGCCAGATAGGTCACCGTTTGGGACAAAATGATTCTCGACTCTGGCCAGCCAATCACATTGACGGCTTGAAAACAATTATTCGCCAACAACAGGGCATTCGGATTGGCATTGCCAATATCTTCGGAAGCCAAAATCAACAAGCGTCGAGCAATAAATTTAGGGTCTTCGCCTCCGGCAATCATTCGCGCCAGCCAATACACTGCCGCATTGGGATCGCTACCTCGAATCGATTTGATAAAAGCAGAAATGATATCGTAGTGCTGCTCGCCCGTTTTATCATAGCGAGCCATATTTTGCTGCACCTGTTTCAACACAAAATCATTGTCAATGACTGTTTTTTGCTGATGCGCCGCCTGCGCAACGAGTTCCAACACATTGAGCAACCTCCGTGCATCTCCACCCGACAAACGAAGTAGCGCTTCATATTCTTTGATCTCCAACTGTTGCTCGCGCAATGTCTCGTCGTTCTGTAGCGCATGCTGAATGATAGACACCAGCTGCTCCTCCGAAAGGGATTCTAAAACGTACACCTGACAGCGGGATAATAGCGCGCTGATGACTTCAAAAGAAGGATTTTCAGTAGTCGCGCCAATCAAGGTAACTAAACCCTTCTCCACAGCGCCTAACAAAGAGTCTTGCTGTGATTTGGAGAAACGGTGGATCTCATCGATAAATAGGATCGGTTGCTCTTGGTTGAACTCAAAAAGCTGACGTGCTTTCTCGATTACTTCGCGCACTTCCTTCACGCCAGATTGGATGGCACTCAGACTGAAAAATGGTCGGTCAATTTCTTTGGCAAACAATAGCGCTAAAGTAGTTTTGCCCACGCCCGGAGGCCCCCACAGAATCATGGAAGGAATATTTTTTTGCTGAATTGCGTTGTACAATACCGCTCCCTCTCCGACAATATGACTCTGTCCAATGTATTCGGAAAGGTTCTTGGGGCGCATTCGCTCTGCTAAAGGTATCTTAGTTGCCATCTGTCTACTCGTATTTACCGTCTCATTTATGCCTGCCTAAGTTAACAGATTTCATCCGGATTCTGTTTCTCACGAAAAGAACATTAACTTACTCAATACTTTTGTATCTTAGCTTAGAACGATGAAGCACATACAGAAGATATTTGTCACGGTAGGTTCGCTTTGCGTCCTATGCGGCACCACACAGGCTCAGTCGGCGAAGCCGACGGTAGAATCTACTCCAAAGTACAATCCCACATTTGACGGAATTGGGCCAAAGGTCTATTTTCTACCTCCACCTCGTACGGAAAATGAAGTCTTAATCGATGATTACGCAGAGAAAAGGGTGTTTCATGACTCTATCGCGCGTGCTATGCAATTTCAAGACCTGCTTACTGAATTTCGTTTTACTAGCAAAAGACACTTAGTACAGCAGTACTATCAGCAACTTCCAGCTACTAGCGAAGAATGGAACAAAGCGATCAATCAGGAAACTTCGTTGGGTAATACTGCTTTTGCTGCAGCGTTGATGAATGAATATGCTTGGCTTTCTCTTAATAAACATTTTTTACCTCAAACCGTTGGCTTGCTCATCGGTGCAGTGGATTTAGAAAGTGGAAACGTACTAGAAGACGACTTTACGGCCTTACAACGCAACCTGGCGGATGTATACCTATACAACCGCAATTATCGTGAAGCAGCCGCTTTGCAAGAACGCTTATTGGCAAAGTTAGACAGACATAGTTCGATCGTGGAACAAGCACATGCCTATACGAGGATGGCCTTGGTACAAGCCTATCTTAAAGATTATAAACTGGCCGAAAATTCGATCATTCGCAAGGCGATTCCATTGTACAATCGCGCCAAAGATCGGCAAAGCAAAGTGCTGGCTTGGCAGCTACTAGCTTCTATCTACCAGATGCACGATAAGCATACAGAAGCACAGTGGTTTTTGATTCAGGCGCGTGATTTAGCCGCTGCTAGCAACTTCCGCCGGGAGTTGGGTACGATCGAATATATGCTCGCATCATCAAAGCTTGAACAAAAAAATTATAAAGTTGCTTTGTTAGAATTCGCTAGAGCGGAGGAATTGGCCGTGGAGGAAAAGGATCCTTTGCTTCAGTTGGCTATCCACGACAAAAAAGGGGAAGCGCATCTTGCCTTATCTCAGTTTAAAGAAGCCAAAGAGGAGTTGACGCAATACTGGAAATTGCGCGAACAACTGTTTTAGGTTTTTAGATCGGTTTCCTTCGGAGCTGCCTTCGGCGATTGTCGCACCTCCTTGCGAGGACGTAGTGAATCGCGTTATTGCGAAGCCGAAGTATGAGGCTGCGGCAATCTTTTAAATCGCGTCATTGCTAACTAGAGTAACGATAGTCGGCCATCTAGCGCTATAACTTTATAAAACCTTATCAACGCTATTGACAAAAAGTGAGATCGCTTCGTGCACTCGCGATGACGCAATAAAAAAGGTAGCAAGCCACAGCTTACTACCTTTTTTACTTATCTAAAATCCCTATTCAGGATCAGCGATTATTTCTTGTTCAACCGGATATAATCCGTCATCACGGTCAAACTCTCATCTAAGATGAAGTCGAACTCATGCTGCGGCTGCGGCTTACCTTCTTCCCAAAGTGGCAGACCCATGTATTTTAGCTGCTGGTTGACACGTGTGCGATTATCTTTTTTGAACTGATCGCGCTCCGCTTTCAACTTAGTTTCATTCAAACTTACTTTCGGAATAGAATCCTCTTCATTGAACTTTTTGATGTCTTCTAATAAGAATCCATAAGCAGGCGATTTCTCAATACGCTTTTGGTGCTTTTCATTCAATGATTTATTGATGGTATTCAAATCAGCCACCGCTTTAAATGGAGCTGCTTTAATGGAATCCCATGGCAATGCTGCTGGCTCTGAGCTTTCACCAAATTTATCAGCAGAGAACTGAGAAGGGAATGATACATCCGCTTCTACACCACGGTGTTGCGTGCTACTGCCACTCACGCGGTAGTACATACCCATCGTCACATTGATCTGGCCAAACTCTGGCGCACCCGCCGGAATGTTCTCATTCTTTTTAGTTTCGCTTGCATCAGAAGCTTTGAGCAACAAACGACTTGTTGTGCTGATAAAACGTGACATATCCAAAGCAGACTGCACGGTACCTTTTCCGAACGTGGTAGAACCTAAGATCACACCGCGGCCATAATCTTGAATTGCTCCAGCAAAGATCTCTGACGCAGAAGCCGAGAATCTATTGACCATCACACCCAATGGACCATCCCAAGAAACGCCTGGCTCGCGGTCGCTGTTGATCTCGACACGATTACGCACATCTTTTACTTGTACTACTGGCCCTTGATCAATAAATAAACCGGTCAACTCAATGGCTTCTTGTAATGAACCACCACCATTGTTTCTCAAATCCAACACGACAGCTTGCACATCTTTTTGCTTCAATGTATCTAAGATATAGCGGATATCGCGTGTTGCACTCTTATAGTTTGGATCGCGACGGCGTAATGCTTCAAAATCGATATAGAATTTCGGCAAGCTAATAACGCCTACTTTATAATTGGCACCATCATCGCCTTTCACGTCTTTGATCTCATATTTGGCAGAACCTTCAGCCAATACGATTTTATCACGCGTTAGCTCCACAATTTTAGGTTGTGCCGTTAAATCTTGTCCTGCTGGAATCACGCGCAGTCTTACAACCGTTCCTTTCGGACCTTTGATCTTGGATACCGCAGCATCCAATCGCCAACCAATGATATCCTCAAATTCACCATTACCTTGTGCTACGCCAATAATACGATCGTTAATTTTTAGACGCTTATCTTTAAATGCTGGTCCACCAGCGATAATGTCTGTAATCTTAACCGTTTCGTTTTCCATCATCAGCTGTGCGCCAATACCTTCCAGCGTGTTGGACATACTTTCGTTGAATGCCTGCGCAAAGAAAGGATTGTAGTACGTAGTGTGTGGATCTACTGCATCGGTAAGCGAACCCATCACCACTTGAAACACTTCGTTGGAATCAATTTTCTTCGCTTGCGAGATTAAGTTTTTGTAGCGAGAACGTAATACTTCTTTATGCTTTTCCATGCTGGTGGTATCACTACCAATCAGCTTCAAGTTCAATAAATCGTACTTGACACGTTTGCGCCACTGATCATTTACTTCATCCTGTGTCTTGAACCAACCTAATTTCTCGCGGTTATTGATGTATTCCTCTTCTATGGTAAAATCATGGTCAGCATCTACTTGAGATAGTGCATATTCCATGCTCTCGATGTAGCGTTTTGCATACTGGTTAAACATATAAAAAGGAGCAGATAAATCTCCTTCTTTGAAATCTTGGCTGATAGTCGTACGAAATTGTTCAAAATCATCAATGTCGGATTGCAATAAGTAGACTTTGCCCATGTCGACACTTTTCAACAAATTGTTGTATACGATATTGGACAACGAATCACCCATCGCTACTTTCTTGTAACTGATGTTTTCTAAAATATTAGCCACTTCCTTGGCAATCACCTCATGCTGTGCCGAAGGCTTTAAGGTTTCTTCTTGATTCAGACTTACTCTAGGTTTCGATCCACAGGCCAACACCGACACTAACACCAACGAAACTAACAACTGTTTAAACATATATATTGTCTGATTTAAATGTATCATTCTAAGAATTAAAATCCGGATCTATTGCATGCTTTCCGCTTCACCAATATAGGAAACATTTTGCGATGTGTAGATAGATTAGCCTGTAAATTTAAAGAATTATCGACCAAGTAATTCCTTTTTAAGATTTATTAACGAATGGAAACCCGCTTTATGCTACATTTTCAACCGCGACCGATGTCACCATTTACCAAAAAGGCTGTTCCTTATGCTGAACAGCCTCTCTGGCAAAATGTTTGGCTGTTGCTTGCTACATTAATAACCTACTCCTGTACGTCTCGGTTGGCGAATGGCCGGCCACGGATTTGATTGTCCATTACGTCCTTCAGGCATTACACGCTGTTCGCGGTTCACCAATTCTGGTTCTTCCGACGCTTTATAGGCCATCGTTGCCGTCAGAATGACATTGCTCCGCAAATCATCAAATACCAACTTATCATAGGTATCCAAATTCGTATGCCACGTAATACTAAAATAACCCCAAGAAAGCGAACTCAGCATGAAAGCCGGAATTCCCGCTGCCACAAAGGAAGCATGATCTGAACCACCGCCACCAGGATTACCCGGAAAAGTAGTTTTTATCTCTTTGGTAATATTATTCGGCACAGCCGACAGCCAACGACCAAGGTAGTCGTACGAATGCACAAAGCCAGATCCATCGATATTCACCACGCGTCCGGTACCATTGTCTAAATTAAATACCGCTTGCGTTTTTTCAACAATCTCTGGATTATCAATCACAAATGCACGAGATCCATTCAACCCTTGTTCTTCGCTACCCCACAATCCGATCAAAATTGTACGTTTTGGATTGGGCAAAATCTTTTTGAGCACGCGCGCCACTTCCATCATCGTCACCGTACCTGTACCATTATCTGTGGCGCCAGAACCTCCTTCCCAAGAATCCAAATGCGCAGAAAGGATGACATATTCATCTGGAAACTCGGTGCCCTTGATTTCTGCAATGGTATTGAAAGAAGGAACTACACCTAACGATTTAGACGACGTCTCGATCTGAATTCTTGGTTTGTGTCCGCGCTCTGCCAGGCGGTGCAGAATTCCGTAATCTTCTAATGAAATATCTACAGAAGGCACTATTTTGGAACGTGAGCCAAAGATCTTATTCGCACCAAATTCCCAAGACCAAAAACTAGTCAGAATACCCACCGCACCGGCTTCTTCCAAAATAGCCGGCAGTGAATTGGCAGAAAAACCTGTTTTAGCAATGTTTGCTTCCCATGCTTTGATTAAGCCTGTACGCTGCTCATTCATCCGTGCAATGGATTCTGGGGTGCCATATTCCTTCCAGTTATGATCTGGACGACCGGTTAATTGTGGCTGCGAAATCATCACATATTTGCCTTTCACCGCAGGCAACCATTTCCGAAAATCTAATGAATCTTTCCATTGTGGCAACGTAATCACCTCTGCTTCTACCGCTTTACCATTCGTGCTAGGACTCCACGCTAATTGCGTTCCAGCTAAGGTTTTGACGCGGGGATGCACCATATCGATATGCGAAATGCCGCGCTCCCAACCATGCCACTCACCAAATTGTTGTTTCTCCGCTTTGATTCCCCAGCTTTGAAATTTTTCGACCGTCCAGTCATTTGCCTTCGCCATTTGTGGTGTACCGACCAACCGTGGCCCCACCACATCCAATAGCTCGAAAGCTAAATCTTCTAACTGGGAATTATTGTTAGCCTCATCAACTATTTGCTGGATAATGGGATCCGCAATGGGCGATTCTGCTTGTACGCGACCACGCTGAGCATAACTTGCAGGAATACTGGCAAGACATATCGCACCAAGAAATAGATAGTTGGTGTTTTTTCTAAATTTTGACCTCAAAAGGATCTTCATAATAGTGATGTTAAAGGTTAAAAAGCAACGAACTCATGTTTTTATCATGAGTTCGTTCTAAAAATCGGAAATACTAGCCACAATTAGATCATTGTGTCCTAATTATTACAATATTTCTATGCTTAGCGCCAGTTTTTATACTGATTAATCAATCCATTGGTAGAGCTATCGTGCGAAGTGACGTTTTCCTCTGTATTTAACTCGGGCAAAATTTGATTTGCTAACTGTTTACCCAGTTCCACACCCCATTGATCGAAGGAGAATATATTCCAGATCACACCTTGTACGAAAATCTTGTGCTCGTACAACGCGATCAACGCGCCCAAGGTATGTGGTGTGATTTTCTTAATCAGGAATGAGTTGCTTGGACGATTTCCTTCAAAGACTTTGAAGGCTTTCAACTTCTCAATCTCCGCTTCTGATTTTCCAGCTTTCTGCAATTCTGCTACCACCACGTCTTCTTCTTTACCATTCATCAACGCTTCTGTTTGTGCAAAAAAGTTAGACAAGAGCAATGTATGATGATTTCCGATCGGATTATGCGATACCGCTGGCGCAATAAAATCACAAGGAATTAATTTTGTACCCTGATGAATGAGCTGATAAAAAGCGTGTTGACCGTTCGTACCTGGCTCACCCCAAATAATCGGACCGGTTTCATAATCCACACGGTTACCATTGCGATCCACATATTTCCCGTTGCTCTCCATATCGCCTTGCTGAAAATAAGCGGCGAAGCGATGCAGATACTGGTCGTAAGGTAGAATAGCGTGGCTTTCTGACTGGAAAAAGTTATTGTACCACACGCCGAGCAAAGCTAGGATAACAGGGATATTTTCCTCAAAATCTGTTTCTTGGAAATGCACATCCGTTTCGTGTGCACCAGCTAATAATTCTTCGAAATGATCAAAACCGATACTTAACGCGATGGATAAGCCGATAGCAGACCATAGGGAATAGCGACCGCCAACCCAGTCCCAAAAGGCAAACATATTATTGGTATCGATACCGAATTCTGCTACGGAGCTCGCGTTGGTGCTCAACGCAGCAAAATGTTTAGCCACATCGGCTTGCGTTGCGCCAGCGGCTAAGAACCAGTCTTTCGCAGAATTGGCATTAGCCATTGTTTCTTGCGTAGTGAAAGTCTTGGAAGCAATCAGAAACAAGGTCGTTTCAGGATCTACTTTTTTCAGCACTTCCGCGATATGCGTTCCATCCACATTAGATACGAAGTGCGAATTCAAATGTGTTTTATAAGGCTTCAATGCTTCGGTCACCATAACAGGTCCCAGATCTGAACCGCCAATACCGATGTTGACAACGTCGGTGATGGCCTTGCCTGTAAATCCTTTCCAACTGCCCGAATGGATTTGTTCACAGAAAGCTTTCATCTGAGCCAAAACTTCATTGATCTGTGGCATCACATCCTGACCATCGACTAACACAGGTTTATTGCGACGATTCCGCAATGCGGTATGCAATACCGGACGACCTTCGGTCTCGTTGATCGCGTCGCCGGAAAACATCGCTTTGATAGCTTCGTCCAATTGGCACTCGCGCGCCAACTGGATTAGCAAAGCTTTCGTTTCGTCATTGATTCGGTTTTTAGAATAATCCACCAAGATATCTGCGAATTGAACCGAGAATTTCTCGAAGCGATCAGCATCTTGAGCAAAAAGATCTTTAAGAGAATGTTTGTTGAGATCGATATAGTGATCTACTAGATATTTATACGCATTGGTTGTGGTAAAATCAATTTTGGGTAGCATATATGATAATATTTATGTTATTCAAACTTACATAAAAATGGGCAATTATGGGAGGATTTAGGGATAGTTCAACTCGAGAAAATCAGCATCTTTTGATTTTAGCTCGTAAAATGAACATCTTTGTAACTTGTAAAGAAACGCATTAGCATGACGAAAGAACAAATTCAAGACTTGAGGGATCGTGTGACGTCCCTGAGGAGGCATCTTTGACATTGATGTCCGAAAAAAATCAGTAGAAGAAGAAACCGAAATTACCTTGCGTCCCGACTTCTGGGACGATAGCAAAGCGGCCGAAAAGGTGCTTTTGTCGATCAAAAACACCAAAGTGTGGACGGATCAATTTGATGAAATGACAGCAGCTGTAGATGATACGGCTGTGATGTACGACTTTTTTCAAAGCGGCGATGCCAGCGACCAAGAGCTGGATGAGCAATACCAAATGGCGCTGGAAAGCGTAGAAGAACTGGAATTCAAAAACATGCTAAGCGCTGAGGAAGATCAGCTGGATGCGATTTTGCAGATTACCGCCGGAGCTGGCGGTACGGAAAGTTGCGACTGGGCAGCGATGCTGATGCGCATGTACATCATGTGGGGCGAAAAACATGGTTGCAAAGTCACCGAGCAAGATTATCAAGCAGGTGACGTAGCAGGCATTAAATCGGTCACGTTACAGTTTTCCGGTAATTTCTCGTACGGTTATTTAAAAGGCGAAAATGGCGTGCATCGCTTAGTGCGTATATCGCCATTTGACTCCAATGCCAAACGACATACTTCCTTCGCGTCTGTCTATGTATATCCTTTGGTGGATGATAATATTGAGATCGACGTGAAAGATTCCGAAATCGAATGGGATACATTTCGCGCTGGTGGTGCTGGTGGACAGAATGTGAACAAAGTCGAGACGGCGGTCCGTTTGCACCACAAACCGACGGGTATCATTATCAAAAACCAAGAAACACGCTCGCAGTTACAGAATAAAGAAAATGCGCTTCGTTTATTGAAATCGCAATTGTACGAGATCGAAATGCGTAAACGCGAAGAAGCCACCGCAGCAATCGAAGGATCGAAGAAGAAAATCGAATGGGGTTCGCAGATCCGCAATTATGTATTGCATCCTTATAAATTGATCAAAGATCTGCGCACCAGCGTAGAAACTTCTAATACGCAAGCCGTATTAGATGGTGACTTGGATGCCTTCCTGAAAGCTTACTTGATGGAGTTTGGCGGATAGATTGCTCACGCAATGACAATGATTAATAAATGCCCGAGCGATTTGCTCGGGCATTTATTTTATGTCAACCATGAAGGATTCATCACTTTGACTTATCTTGTGCAAACCAGCATGGTTTAAACTTCTGGATTACCAACAATGACACGCATCATCAAAATAATCGGTCTTATCTTAGCCATATTGATTGGAATAGTGCTTCTATACCTTTTAGTCGCTTTTTGTCTTTCAATCATCGCGGTCAACAAAAAAGCAGTCTCAAAAGAGGAAGTCACCATTTATATTCTATCCAACGGGGTGCATACCGACATTGTCGTTCCGGTGAAATCCGAAGAAATGGATTGGAGCAAACACGTAAAATATGAAGACACCAAGGGCAACGATACCACGGCACAATTGGTGGGTTTTGGCTGGGGCGACAAGGGTTTTTACTTGGCAACACCCAACTGGTCGGATCTTAAATTTAGCGTTGCTTTCAATGCCGCATTTGCACGCGGATCATCCGCCATGCATGTGACCTTTCTGCATCCACTCACCGAAAGCGAAAGTTGCAAAAGAATACAGATCAGCAAAACGGAATACAAAAAGCTGGTCGACTATATCCAAGCGAGTTTTCAACAAGACCAGCAGGGCAATTTCGTACGGATCGACACCGATGCACAGTACGGCAGCAATGATGCATTCTACGAAGCGAAAGGCCGCTACAATCTATTCTACACCTGCAATACTTGGACAAACAATGCCTTAAAAGTTTGTGATCAACGAGCCAGTTTATGGACGCCATTTGACAGGGGAATTTTTTACCATTACTCTAAGTAGCATTTAATACGCTTAAAGTGCTAGCGTCTGCGTTATTCCCAATTCGTCGACGAAGGATGCATCGTGTGACACGACAACCAACGTCCCTTGATAATCGCGGATGGCGTTGGTCAGAATTTCTAAACTAAATAGATCGAGGTTGTTCGTGGGCTCATCCAGAACGAGCATATCGGGAGCTTCTTGTCGAATGGCCATCTGGCAAAGCAACAGCCGCATGCACTCACCACCGCTTAAAACACTTCCGGGCTTCGCCCAATCATCCGTATGAAATAAGTGTCGTGCCAATAAGGTCTTCACCTCATGTTCTTCTAAACCATGCACATTGCAAGATTGCGCCTGTTCTAATACGCTCTCTGTTGGATTAATTGCACTATAATCTTGATCCAAGTACAGGATACGACTTTCCGCTCGAAAAACCTGTCCGCTATCGGGCTCCAATTTGCCTAAAAACAGCTTCAACAAAGTCGATTTTCCCGATCCATTCATACCATGAATATGCAGTCGATCGCCACTTACGATACGAAGGTCGATGCCTTGCTCAGCCCACAGCGGCATATTATTGTACCGCACTTGCAGCTGCTTTCCTTCGAAAAGTAACTTACCCGTATGCATATTTGCGGGGTCAAACGCTACTTTGATGGCTGAATTATCCACCCGATCAGCACGTAATTCGCGTAGTGAACCCTGCAAGCGATCGATCTTATCAGCATGTACTTCTTTCGTTTTCGAAGTGCTCTGTTCCGCTTTGTTTCTAAGCGTATTCATCATGATGCGGGCTACCCCTGCTCGCTCCTGCTTTTGCTGTCCGCGGGCATCGCTTCGCTGTTGCCGTTCAAGCGTTTTCCGTTGCACCAGCTTTGCTTTACGCAATTCCTTTTGCTGTTGCTCGATGTTCTGCTGCAGTATTTCCGCTTGCGCATCACGCTGCGCTCGATAATGCGTATAGTTACCCGTATAATTGGTTAATGTGCCAGCTTCCAGTTCAACAATGCGCTCCATTTTGTCTAGTAATACGCGATCATGACTAATAATTGCCCAGCAGCTGTTGGAGCGTTGCACTTCGGCATACAACTGTTCGCGGGCCCATTGATCGAGGTGATTGGTGGGCTCATCCAGCAATACCAAATCAGGTTCCGAAATCGCTATTCCTGCTAGAAAGATTTTGGTTTTCTCACCACCACTCAACCGATGCATATGGACATTCAGGATTTCCGACGTTAATTTCCATCGTGCTAATGCTTGTGCGCATTGTTCTTCAATTGTCCAGTCATCTTGCAAGACCTCATAATGTTTCTCATCCGAATCACCAGCGAGTATGGCGTGCAATGCGCTGATCTTGCCATCTACGCCTAATGCCTGAGCTACCGTTAGTTGATCGAATTGTACAAAATGTTGAGGAACGACGTACACCCTAGTAGCCGTGCGGATAATCTGCCCTTCCTGTGGCGTGATTTCTCCGGCAATTAATCGAAATAGTGTGGACTTGCCGACTCCGTTTTTGCCAACAATGCCTATTTTTTGTCGAGAAGGTAAGGTAAGATTCGCTGCGGAAAGCAGCATACTGCCATTCGGCAGGATATAAGTGATATTCTGTAACTCTAGCATAATTTCTTGTTTACTGGATAAGCCAATGCGACGATAAATCGCGCCTTTTAATACATCAGTTTTCGCAGAAATTATGAATTACATAGAGCCCCTATTTTGTGGTTAAAGTACAAGAGTAGCAAAAATATTTTGAATGAACCAAATTTCACCAGAAAAATGGCGTCTGCCTAAGCAAATTACCATCAGCCTTTTTGCAAACGACTGATGGTAATATTGCAAAACTATTTGTCAGAATTCGAATTGTTCTCGGCATTCGTATTGTCCAAACTATACCAGTTGATACGCGCCGAAAACCGCATCAACACCGCCAAAATCAGGAACACTCCGATGGTACCGACGATCAATGAATGATCCTGCAACTGCATCAAGAAATAGATAAATGCATAGAAGCTGGATAATATTGCACCAAACCCAAGCGCTATTCCCCATCTTTTGGTCAGTAGATGTACAAACGATGCTATCAGTAACACCGTAGCTACCGCGGCAACTAGGTAAGCCAAATTGAATCCCAAATGCTCACTAACAGCCAACAACAGGGAGTAGAATAAAACTACTGCAACACCAATTAAGACGTACTGAATGATATGAATGCGCTGCTTTTTAATAATCTCTGTAAGCACCAACGCGGCAAATGTCAAGAAAATCACCAAGGCGCCATACTTGGCCACGCGTGTAATCTTCTGATACTCGTTGACTTTGCGTAAAAACTGAATCTGAACCAAGTCATTGTCGGTTGCCGGCTCTATGTTCGTGCCTTGATTGGATGTCGCAGAAGCGGCATATTCCACATTCGTAGCGGTATCGTAATACTCATCGCCGTTGTTATTCATCCCAGAATAGATATACATTCGATTTCCATTAGCACCTTGCCATTGCTGTGGAAACTTCCTACTAAAGTTGGGAATGCGCCAACTGGCTTTAAATCCATTATCCGTCACCTCGCGATCTTCTGGCAAAAAGCCGCCGTTAAAGCTTGGATCTGCCCAATCACCCGAAACTTGGATATCGGTCTGATTAGCCAATGGAAAAAAGTTCAACGACTTCGCCCCTCGCAATTGCAGTTCAATATCAAAATTTTGCTTCGTATCTTCTCCTGAAGTTAATCCAAGATCAGCAACCAGATTTCCGGCAAACAGGTTAAAGGAGTTATCGGAATTGGCCATTGGAGATTTGACCCCATTCCAAGACAACGCCGGATAGGACAGCAGTCCTTTAAAATCGGTTATCCCGACTACTAATTTGGCTTCGTCCCATTGGATAACGCCACCTTTCGCATCAACTTCCTCCATATTGAGGGAGTCGAAGTCTCCTTTCATGTTCAATGTCGTATTGTATACCACGGATTTGTAAATGCCTCGTTTTAGCTCTTCGGGTTGTACCGAACCATCGATATGCACCCGATTTGGGAGTAGAAATATCCACTCTCTTTCTGTCGAGAATGTTTTTAAAGGTTTATTATCCTTATCAAAAACAGTACTTTCCGCCCGATAATCTAGCGGTATAGCGATGATTGGCCCAGAGACCACTTGTTCATTCCCCCATTTGGCGACGATATCTTCGGTAACTGCATTCTCCCGATATTTGCGTTCGCGAATCAAATCGTCTATCCAATTCAACGGGATTAATAAAAATAAAACCAACACCAAGATCGTGAACATCTTGAATACCATGGAATTAATGAATTGTTTAAAAAAGGAAGGCGTGTTTGCCTGAATCGGTTGTTGATGATTTGTTTCCATTTTAAATTATTTAAAAGTACTTTGTTTTTCAAAGTTGATGTATAAAAAAAATTATTTTACGTGATTAATCAATTTTTCCAAGGCAGATAAGTGCTTTTCAAAAGCAGATTTGCCCTTCATTGTTTTTTTGTAACGGGTATTGGGCTTGCGATCTACAAAAGATTTGTAGACTTCAATGTATTGCTCCTTCTCCAATGCTTTCAGATTGGACGCCAGATTGCCATCCGTCACGTCCAGTAAATCTTTGAGCGAACTGAAATCGTATTCCTCATTAGCCATAAGCACACTCATGATTTGCAGGCGAACACGGTTCTCAAAAATCTTGTCATATAATGATAAATCTAAACTCACTTCTCGTATTTATAGTGAACGATCAAGCCATAAATGATATGCAATACTCCAAATCCTATCGTCCAAAACCAAACTCCATAACCAGGAATCGCTAGCGCAAATATACCTAAGATGACTTCCAGTATTCCCAGATAACGCACTTCTTTGAATGTGTATACACTACCAGAAGTGAGCGCAAGACCATAAAAAATCAATAACATGGATGCGATCATGCTATAAGCCCCTCTGTTGATCAATACAATAGAAACAATGCCGCCCGCTAATAATGGCACAGCAACAGCAAACAACAGATTCTTACTTGTAATATTCCAAATCGACTGTTTATTGATTTTAGCTTTGCGTTGAGCCATCACATAGCCCGTAAGCAGTGCTGCAAACAGGACAACGATAGCGGCAATCACTAATTTGACAATAACCGCTTCATCTGTGACGTAAAAATCGCGGTATCCGAATTGGCTTTTAAAACCATAAACTGTGATATAGCCATACGCGGCTCCTATTAGCGCATAGATCCCGACCAATACCCCAGAAAGCCCGCTAATGGAGACGAACTTGGATGATTTCTCCATCAGCTTTCGGATATTTCCGAGTTCTTCTATCAAATGATTGTCTTTCATAAAAGTACTTTGATATTCAAAGTAAAATAAAAGATTTTGTATTTTAAAATTTTTGTTCGTTTTTCTGTGCTTACCTGAATACTTATTTAGTGCGGTGTTTAGACTTCATCAAGTAAATTTAAAAAATAAAAAGCTCCCTGAAACAGGGAGCTCACCATTGGGTATTCTAATTATTAGTGTGTGCTGTTTAATATGGTATAAAGCTAAAAGCTGTATTTATTGTCGTCGATTAGTTTGCGCGCGATACGTTGACGTGCTTCTTTGACATTAAACGGTTCGGCTTTGGTAAAACGCTTCAATCCGACTAACATCATCCGCAATTCATCGCCTTCTCCGAATGAATTTAACGCTTCTTTACCGGCAACTTGTACTTTGTCTAGCACCGAGTGAAGATATACACGCGCCATATCCGTTGGTAATGCAGCTGCTTCTTCACCTTGGGTATGGTATACTTTTTCGACACGAAGCAACACCGATTCAGCAACATACACATATCCAATAATGTCGGCGATGTTCATCAGAATTTCTTGTTCTTTCGACAAGGACATCATCAACTTTTGTACTGCGGCACCTGCCACTAGGAGACCGGCTTTTTTCAAGTTAGCAATAATTTTCTTTTCTGTTGCGAATGGCGCATCGTCTTCTGCTCCAAAATCTGGAATCGCCATCAATTCATTGGCTACCGCCGTAGCTGGACCCATCAAATCGATTTCGCCTTTCATGGCACGCTTTAATAGCATATCCACAACCAAAAGGCGATTGACTTCGTTGGTTCCTTCAAAAATACGATTGATACGTGCATCACGATAGGCTCTTTCCATTGGCGCATCTGCCGAATAGCCCATACCGCCGTAAATTTGCACCCCTTCGTCTACCACGTAATCCAGCATTTCCGAGCACCAGACTTTGATGATGGCACATTCAATAGCGAATTGCTCTACGGATTTTAATTTTGCTTTGGCTTCGTCTACACCCTCTGCAATTAATGCATCATACGCATCATCAATATTTTGTCCGGCGCGATAAGCGGCGCTTTCATTGGCATATAGACGGGTAGCCATTTCCGCCAACTTGTACCGAATCGCACCAAATTTTGAGATAGGCAAATTGAACTGAACTCGTTCATTCGCGTAGCGAACAGCTGCATTGAACACGGAACGGGATGATCCGATGGTCGCTGCTCCTAATTTGATACGACCGATATTCAGAATATTTACCGCGATCTTGAATCCATTTTCGCGTTCCGAAAGCAAATTCTCTACTGGCACGGCACAATCATTGAAAAATACTTGACGCGTGGAAGATCCTTTGATTCCTAGTTTGTGTTCCTCTGGATTCATGGTAATGCCTCCAAATTCACGCTCTACAATAAATGCCGTCAAGTTCTTATCATCGTCAATCTTGGCGAAAACGATGAAGATATCGGCAAAACCACCGTTGGTGATCCACATTTTCTGTCCGTTCAGGATATAGTGCGTACCTTCTGGATTTAATTTGGCGGAGGTGCGGCCTGAGTTGGCATCCGAACCAGAGTTGGGCTCGGTAAGACAATAAGCTGCTTTCCATTCGCCAGTCGTCAACTTAGGAATATATTTATCCTTTTGTGCATCATTTCCATAATACAAAATTGGCAATGTACCAATACCGGTGTGCGCAGAAAGTGCGACAGCAAAGCTGTGGCCACCACCTACGGCATCTGTTACCAGCATGGACGTGTTAAAGTTTTTGCCAAAACCGCCATATTGTTCTGGGATAGATACACCAAGCAAACCTAATTCTCCGGCTTTGTCTAGCAATCCCTGCATGATGCCTTCTTCTTGTTTATCGATACGATCTAGGTTATTCAAAACCTCCGAATCCAAAAAGTCAAGGCAGGTCTGACGTATCATTTTCGCTTCTTCATCAAACTCTTCTGGGATGAAGACATCTTGATAAGATGTTTCGCGGATCACGAATTCTCCGCCTTTTATTGCTTTATTGCTCATATCTCTACTATTTACTTTTGAAAATTAATCTTACAGCAGCTCGAAAATTCCTGCAGCTCCCTGTCCTGAACCCACACACATCGTAACCATACCGTATTTTCCTTGACGGCGTTTTAATTCATGCAGTACTTGCACCGTTAATTTTGCACCTGTACAACCCAGTGGATGTCCTAAAGCGATAGCACCACCATTGACATTGATCTTGCTTGCATCAAGATCTAGCTCACGAATGACTGCCAACGATTGCGAAGCGAAAGCTTCGTTGAGCTCGGTCAAATCAATATCTTCTTTTTTCAGTCCGGCCATTTTCAATGCCTTTGGAATGGCTTCGATCGGTCCAATACCCATAATACGCGGTGGTACACCTGCCACACCATAGCTCACTAATCGAGCGATTGGTTCTACATTTAACTCCTTTAATTTCGCTTCAGAAACCACTAACACGAATGCAGCGCCATCGGAGGTTTGCGAAGAGTTTCCGGCAGTAACTACGCCATCTGCTGCAAATACTGGTCTTAGTTTGTTCAACACTTCTAAAGAAGTATCAGCACGTGGGCCTTCATCGGTATCTACTACGTAATCTCGCGATGCGATTTTATCATCTTTGATGTAGTTCTCGGTTACTTTGATCGGCACCACACCGTCTTTCAAATTCCCATTCTTGATCGCTTCTACGGCCTTTTTATGCGACTCTAGCGCGAAGATATCTTGGTCTTCCCGTGACACTTTATATTCTTTGGCCACAGCTTCTGCGGTCAATCCCATACCCCAGTACCAATCTGGATTTTCTTTGGCGACTTTGGGATTCGGTGCTAACTTCCAGCCGCCCATGGGCATTCCTGACATAACTTCGACACCACCAGCAATAATACAATCAGCCATTCCTGATTTTATTTTTGCGACTGCTGTTGCGATTGTGTCAAGTCCTGAAGCACAGTATCTGTTGACTGTTACGCCGGGTACTTTGTCTGTATTCAATCCCATTAGGGAAATCATTCTGGCAATGTTGAGCCCTTGCTCAGCTTCAGGCGTGGCATTACCCACGATCACATCGTCTATCTGTTCTACATTCAAATTTGGAATGGTAGACACCATGTGTTGGATCACTTCACTAGCCAACTCGTCTGCGCGCATGAAACGAAATACGCCTCTAGGCGCTTTCCCCACTGCTGTACGATAACCTGCTATAATATATGCTTCCATGATTTTTAGATTTGCATTATGAGTATTGAGTAGTGCGTATTGAGTAGTGCGATGTATAGTTCGCTGAATCAATTGCTACACCTGTTTTTTTAGATTTGCGATGTGCGTAGAGAGTAGTGAGATGTATAGTCGCTGAATCAATACGCACACCTGTTGTTTTAGATTTGAGATGTGCGTAGAGAGTAGTGAGATGTATAGTCGCTGAATCAATACGCACACCTATTTTTTATTTATCCGTTTTTAGCTTTAAGTGTCTGTTGAAGTTTGTAACACATTTTTTGGATCTCATCAATTTTGTCTAGTATTCCCTCTACCTCTAAAGGATATAGATTAAGGCTTTTCGCGATGATAAGTTGCGTTTGCAACTCATAAGCCGAACCATTCGCGATGCCCAAAAAATGGATGAATTCTCCTTTTGTATTTCGTCCTGCCCCCTCGGCAATATTGGATGATATGGAGACGCATGATCGACGAACTTGGGACGTCAAACCAAATCGCTCATCCGCCGGAAAGTGCGCCGATATTTCGTAAATCGAAACACATAGATCCAAAGCCTTTTGCCATATTTTCAAGTCTTGTATTTTATGCATCTCTCTTTACTTTTAATAAAATAAGGTTATTGAATTCCACCTTCCTGAATCTCGTTACGGTGATCGCACTACCTAAATCTCATATCTCATTACGCTGATCGCACTACTCCAATCTCACTACTTCAACTTAATTCCTCAACGGCTTACCTTTCGTCAACATATGCTGAATGCGTTCTAAAGTTTTGCGCTCGGCACATAGTTCCAAAAAGGCTTTCCGTTCGATATCTAATAAGTATTGCTCAGAAACTTCGGTCGGCGCCGACAGATCGCCGCCGCACATCACCCAACCTAATTTTTCAGATATCTTCTTATCGTGCTCGGAAATATAATTGCCGGCATGCATTGACGCCGATCCGGCATAAACTATTCCGAGACCTTGCTTTCCGAGTACCTTAATATCCTTGCGTTGCGCTGGCTGCAAATAGCCTTCATTAGCTAACTCTAATGCTTTCGCCTTGGCGTCTGCTAAAAGGCGCTTTCTATTCATGGTAATGGCGAACTTTCCTTTTTGCAAGTAACCGAGTTCGTATGCTTCTACTGCTGACGTTGATACTTTTGCTTGCCCAACGGTCAAGAAGCGTTCTTTCAATGTATTTTGCGTGATTTGATCTTCTTTGAATTCATCCGAAGCGCGCAAAGCAAATTCTTTGGAACCACCACCACCTGGAATGACGCCTACTCCAAATTCTACCAAGCCCATATACGTCTCAGCATGCAATTGCACAAAATCAGCGTGCATCGAAAACTCACAGCCGCCGCCTAACGCAAGCTGAAATGGCGCAACCACCACGGGGATAGACGAATACCGCAAACGCATGGCCGTGTTTTGGAACATACGAATCGCCATATTCAACTCATCATAGTCTTGCTCGACCGCCATCATGAAGATCATACCGATATTCGCGCCAGCGGAGAAGTTTTTACCGTCGTTGGTAATCACCAAACCACGGTACTCTTGCTCTGCAAGATCAATCGCTTTGTTGACACCTTGAATAACATCGCCACCAATCGTATTCATCTTGGTATGGAACTCACAGTTTATAATACCATCACCTAAGTCGGTAATCGTTACACCAGAGTTTTTCCAAATGGTATGTTTTTCGCGAATATTATCTAATACGATTAGATCTTCCGCCCCTGGAATTGCTTTGTAGGATTTCGACTGGATGTCGTAATAGTTTTTGACGCCGTCAACCACTTTATAAAAATGTTCATGACCAGCTTCCAGCATGTCGTGCACCCATGCAGCTACTTGACCAGACTGTCCCGGCAGACGTTTCTCTTCGCTCTTAATCTTTTCAATGGTTTCGCGTACGCCTAAAGCATCCCAAACCTCGAACGGGCCTAATTCCCAGCCAAAGCCTGCACGCATGGCATCGTCGATGCGGTAGAAATCGTCTGTAATCTCTGGTACGCGATTAGATACATATTCGAACAAAGGATAATGCATCGCGCGGAATAATTCGGCGGCTTTATCTGTACCCTGTTCGTACACCTTCATGCGTTTACGAATATCTTCTACCGGTTTCGTGGCTTCCAGCGTGCTCGATTTCACCTTTTGTTGCTCGCCGTACTCTAAAGTTTTGAGGTTTAGTGACAGGATGTTAGAATTTCCTTTATCGTCTTTTACCTTTTTATAAAAACCTTGTTTTGTTTTTTCGCCCAACCATTTCTTTTCCGCCATCTGGCTGATGTAAGAAGGTAGCTGAAACACGCCTTTGGCTTCATCGTTTGGTGCATTTTCTGTCAATCCGTTGGCTACGTTGACTAACGTATCCAAACCGACTACATCTGCGGTACGGAAGGTTGCAGATTTGGGGTGACCCATCGCAGGCCCAGTATATTTATCTACTTCTTCTACCGTAAGTCCTAGCGGTTCGATCAGATGCGTAAGTGCTAACATGGAATACACACCAATACGGTTACCAATAAAGGCCGGCGTATCTTTACACAAAACGACGGTTTTCCCCAGCAGCTTGTCACCAAAATAAGTTAGAAAATCGATCACAGAAGGATCAGTATGCTCTGTTGGGATAATTTCAAAGAGCTCTAAATACCGCGGCGGATTAAAGAAGTGCGTACCACAGAAATTCTTTTTAAAATCCTCACTGTGACCTTCTGCCATCAGATGAATTGGGATACCTGATGTATTAGAGGTTACCAACGTGCCTTCTTTGCGGTATTTTTCTACTTGATCAAATACTGATTTCTTGATGTCTAAACGCTCCACGACTACTTCGATCACCCAATCAGCATGAGCGATATCTTTCATATTATCTTCGAAGTTTCCAGTGGTGATGCGGTTAGCGAAGCGCTTACTGTATATGGGGGAGGGATTTGTTTTGAGTGCCGTATCGAGAGACGTATTGACTATTCGATTTCGCACTGCTTTGCTTTCTAGACTCAGTCCTTTTGCCTCTTCTTGAGGAAGAAGCTCCTTGGGAACAATATCCAGCAGAAGAACTTCAACGCCAATATTTGCAAAGTGACATGCGATTCGCGAGCCCATTACGCCCGAACCTAACACGGCTACCTTTTTGATATTTTTTTTCATATCATCTTATTTTAGATTTATTATGTACGTGCTACCAGCAGGTGCTGGCATGCGTTAGAGTTTCACTGTTGAATTTTCTCTTTTGGGATCATATTTAGAAACCAGTTCATTGATCTTTAACAACGTTTTGATGAGCTGAGTCCGCTCTTTGGCAGTTAGCTCTTCATCCAGAAAGTTATTAAAATCTCGAACCACATGCTTAGCAATGTTTCTTTTCTCTATACCCAACTCAGTAAGATATACCTTAACGGATCGTTTATCGGTCGTGCTAGCTTCTCTATATATGAAGCCAAGATTCTCCAAATTGTTTAGCACACGTGACAAACTTGTCGTCTTTACGCCAGTCGAGTTGGCAATATGCGATACAGGTGTGCCATCTCGATGGATATTGATCAAAATATAACCAGCAGCTTGAGTAAAGCCATCTTGAGCAGCAATTTGGTTGTATTTATTTGCCAAATTTTGCCAACAAGCTTTTAAAAAATAATCTATCGTGTTATCTTGACTCATAATTAGTTATTTACAATTGCTATGCCAGCATATCAAATTTAACGGATGTTTATCACATTCCAAAATTTTTATCTCCTTAATTTGTAAAAAATCGCATTACGCAATTTCGGTAATAAGATTTAACTTTGTTTATCACAAAAACATGTCGCATGGCAGATATAAACATACCTAGACTAGATTTGTTGCAGTATACCGAAGGGAATGACGAGCAGCGCAAACAGTTTTCACAAGATATTGGTAAAGCATTTAACGAAACCGGATTCGTGACCATCGCGAATCATGGGCTGAGTCAGTCATTGATCGATGAGCTTTATAAAGTCGTCAAAGATTTTTTTGACTTACCCGAAGAGGTCAAAAATGCCTATCAATTTCCAGAATTGGCCGGACAGCGCGGTTACACTTCCAAAGGCAAAGAAAAGGCCAAAGACGCGAACACGCCGGATCTAAAGGAATTCTGGCAACGCGGACAAACTATTGTCGGTGAGGAATATTCTAAGGCCGACTTTCCAGATAATATTATCGTATCGGAATTGCCACGCTTCAACGAGGTCACGGCAGAAGTGTACAAACGATTAGAAGATGCCGGCCGGAATATCCTACAAGCTATTGCTGTGTACCTTAATCTGGATGAAGATTACTTTGAGTCTTTTGTGATTAATGGGAATTCCATTCTACGTGCCATTCATTACTTCCCGATTGAGAATCCAGATGCTATTTCTCCAGATGCGGTTCGTGCAGGAGCGCATGAAGATATCAATCTGATCACCTTATTAATTGGCGCTAGCGCTGATGGCTTGGAAGTACTCACAAAAGACAATGAGTGGTTTCCCATCAAAGCAAAGGGTGAAGATATCGTGGTCAATGTCGGAGATATGTTGCAACGGTTGACTAATAATAAATTGAAATCGACAACCCACCGTGTCGTAAATCCACCGCGAGAGTTAATGAAAACTTCCCGCTATTCCGTGCCATTTTTCTTACATCCTAAATCGAGCATGAGTTTGGCGAGTTTAGATGCTACCATTTCGGAAGAATATCCGAAATTGTATGAAGATTATACCGCAGGACAATATTTGGATGAGCGCCTTCGCGAAATTGGCTTAAAAATGTAAGCTGTATATATAGACTGTATTATAAAAGAAATGGAGTAGTCTAACACCTACTCCATTTCTTTTATTTCGTCTTGTTGATTCTTAGACAGTCCGCGAAAGACCAATTCATACGAATGATCGATCCACTCTTGCAATAAATGATCATTGGCTTCTCTATTCGTAAATACCGTATTCCAATGCTTCTTATTCATATGAAAACCCGGAAACACCGTTTGCGGATAGGATTCTCGCAATTCTACCGCTAGCTCAGGATCACACTTCACATTAAAACTTAAGACATCTATCTGATCTAAACCAATGAGCAAGAAAATCTTCGGCCCTACCTTAAATACCAACGTATCTGGCCCGAAAGGTAACTCTTCAGACACACCTTGCTTTTGCAGGCAGTACAGACGTAAGCTTTCTATATCCATAAGATGAGGAGATCTCTAGGTTGAGTGATTGAATATGTAGATTTATATTAGGCAAGCATAGCCAATAATTCATTTTGAATAGCCACACCTTTATCTTCGTTGTACCATTTTTGAAGCACTTCTTTTATTTCTTCAAATGGTTTATTATCCGCCTTCATAGCATCAAAGATTGCTTGCAAAGGTTCTGGACGCGGGCCCCAAACGGCTTTATCATGACCAACATCATTGCGGATAATTAATTTGGGAATAGATTTACCCCCATTAGTCAGATAATCATCAATCAAATGTGGCTCGCTATCACGAAGTTGTATATCGAAGTCGATGTTTTGGTTATTTTTTACTATCTGATAAATCTGCGGAACAGAGTGCGCCGCATCACCACACCAAGGCTCGGTAATCACGATCCAGTGCTGCTCCTCGGTAATGCTATCTACATACCGTCTCATTGCGTCGCTTGGCTCGAAACGCTTTGTCCAGCGGCTCATGCGTGTCCAGTTCATTTTTGCGTATTGCAAATATTCCTCGTTATCGTAGGGTGCGTGTTTTTCAGGTTGTGCAAGTATGTCACCAAAATGTACCAGATACTCGTCGAAAGTCATAAGTCAATATATTTGGCGCTAAATTACGGAATTTTATCCAGCAGACACCGAGCACTCACTGTCATAATTTTGCCACGCTATCGCTATAAGTCACTACAAAAATGACAGGATGTCACTCAAAATTGACATCAATAAGACACATTGTACTCAATTATGACGCGAGAAATGCTTTCTGAACATTGGCACAACGGTTGATATAGGATAGGAAATTAAGCACAAGAGAAAACAAAATAAGATATGTCAAAAATAATAGGTATAGATTTAGGAACCACGAACTCATGTGTTGCCGTAATGGAAGGTAACGAGCCGGTGGTTATTGCGAACAACGAAGGAAAGCGTACTACGCCATCTGTTGTTGCATTTGTAGAGGGTGGAGAGCGCAAGGTAGGTGATCCTGCAAAACGTCAGGCCATTACTAACCCGCACAAAACCATTTATTCCATTAAACGCTTTATGGGTTCTTCTTACGGCGAAGCCGAAAAAGAAGTATCTCAAGTACCATATAATGTGGTCAAAGGCGACAATAACACGCCACGTGTAGAGATTGATGATCGTAAATACACACCGCAAGAAATTTCTGCAATGATCTTGCAGAAAATGAAAAAAACGGCAGAAGATTACTTAGGACAAGAAGTATCTCGAGCAGTAATTACTGTGCCTGCGTACTTCAACGACGCACAACGCCAAGCGACGAAAGAAGCAGGTGAGGTTGCTGGTCTTAAAGTAGAGCGTATCATCAACGAGCCAACAGCTGCTGCATTAGCATACGGTTTGGACAAAGCCAATAAAGACATGAAAATTGTCGTATTTGACTGTGGTGGTGGTACACATGACGTTTCGGTTTTGGAATTAGGTGATGGTGTATTCGAAGTAAAATCTACCGATGGTGATACACACTTAGGTGGTGATGACTTTGATAACGTAATCATCAACTGGTTGGCTTCTGAGTTCGCGAATGAGAACAACGGATTTGACTTGAAGAAAGATGCAATGGCTTTACAGCGCTTGAAAGAAGCGGCTGAAAAAGCAAAAGTTGAATTATCTTCTACTTCTTCTACAGAAATCAACTTGCCATATATCACGGCTGATGCTACGGGTCCTAAGCACTTGGTGCGCACCTTGTCTCGTGCAAAGTTCGAGAGCTTGGCAGATGATTTGATCAAACGTACGATCGAGCCTTGTAAAACAGCGTTGAAAAATGCGGGCTACAGCACGTCGGATATCGACGAAATTATCTTAGTAGGTGGTTCTACGCGTATCCCTGCTATTCAAGAAGCGGTAAAAAACTTCTTCGGAAAAGAGCCTTCTAAAGGTGTGAACCCAGATGAGGTAGTAGCATTAGGCGCAGCTATCCAAGGTGGTGTATTGACTGGTGAAGTGAAAGACGTTTTATTGTTAGATGTAACGCCACTTTCTTTGGGTATCGAAACCATGGGCGGCGTATTGACGAAATTAATCGAAGCAAATACGACGATTCCTACCAAGAAATCAGAAGTATTCTCTACCGCAGCAGATAATCAACCATCTGTAGAGATTCACGTATTGCAAGGTGAGCGCCCTATGGCCGCTCAGAACCGTACATTGGGTCGTTTCCAATTGACGGATATTCCTCCTGCGCCACGTGGAGTTCCTCAGATCGAAGTGGTGTTTGATATTGATGCCAATGGTATCATCAAAGTTTCGGCAAAAGATAAAGCAACTGGCAAGGAACAGAACATCCGTATCGAAGCTTCTTCTGGCTTAAGCGATGAAGAAATCCAAAAAATGAAGCAAGAGGCGGAAGCAAATGCAGAAGCAGATCAAAAACTGAAAGAGGAAGTAGATAAAATCAATGCGGCTGATGCCCTAGTTTTCTCTACCGAAAAACAGTTGACTGAATACGGCGATAAAATCCCTGCAGAGAAAAAATCAGCAATTGAAGCTGGTTTAGAGAAATTGAAAGCAGCACATGCTGCACGTGATTTCGCTGCGATCGACACGGCTTCTGAAGAACTGCAAGCGGCATGGAATGCTGCTTCTGAAGACATGTACAAAGCGTCTCAAGATGGTTCTGCACAACAACCTCAGGGTGATGCAGGTCAGGCTGGCAATAATGGCGGTGGTGACGATGTTCAAGACGTAGATTTTGAAGAAGTAAAATAATAAGCATACCGCTCGCCCTTTGGGCGAATTTGAAAAGCTCCGACAGAGAAATCTGCCGGAGCTTTTTTATTTAGCAACATTATTGCATTTGAAAGAATGATGTTTTATATTTGCCACATTGTTGCAATAATTAAGATCGACTGTGGATATTTAATTCTAAACATCATATATATGACTTCACAAAAACAAAACAAATTTTTCTCCGCTATTCTCGCTTTCGGACTTATCGCTACAATAACTTCATGTAGCAGCGACGATCCAGTAGATATTGTGCAAGAAGGAATCCAAAAAGCAGAATTGACATTTACGGAGGTAACTGGAGCTGGCGTATATCCGCACGGTGATCACTTCCATGGTTTAGCAGATGCAACGGATGGAGCTGCGCAGGTTGTTACTTTCAATGCACAGGGAGAAGCAACAGCCAATGGTCATTTACATCTAGATGCCGAAGCAGTATATCGCCTTGACTTAAAAGCTTGGGATCACACTGGCCACGAAGTAACGGCAGACTTTATAGCAACAGAGGCAGCAGCCGCAAATTACAAAGCCTTTCTAATAGGTGGTGATTACATTTTAAACTCGAACACCACGGACGAAAGTGGCGCTATCTTCCAACCACGAGAAACTCTTTATGGTGATGGTACAGCGGTAACAGGCTTAGGTGGCAGAGGTACTACTGGTGTGTTATCTTACTTTGGCATTGGGCACAGCAACGTAGCCAATACACGCGACGTGACATTCATTCTTCGCAAACTACAAACTGGTGTCAAAGAAAACATTACCCGTTTGGATTGGAACAGAAGCGACTATGCAGCTACCTTTGCTGGCGAGAACGTATTGGAACTAAAATTCGAGATTCACGCGGAGCACAATCATTAAAATTTTCCGTACATAGTAGTTTATAAATAGATTTTTAGAAAGTGGCCTTTCGTATTCGATTGGCCACTTTTCTTTTAATAAAATAGATGTACCAACAGCATTTTTTGTAATACAAAAGTCAACTTTACTTTCGAAGGATAGGATTTCATTTAATTTGACCATTTTTGAATAAAAATCAAATTATTTGATTTTTTCTTTAGAAATAATCATTTCGGCAATTAAATTGCAGGAAGAGTTGATGTCACACGGAGACTGCCGCAAAGCGCCACACAGCAGCAGGTATTTCGAGATTTAAGGATATAAATGCACGATGCTTAGGATTACTCTTTTATTATCATTGTTCTTCTTTAGTAGTTATGTACACGGTCAATTTGCGGAAAGGATTCGCAATGGCTGGGTCGGACGCTATGTGAATTCTATTATCAATGATACCACGGCGGCCGATAAAGCTAATTTGACGATCTATCCTACATTTGCAAATGCTCCAGAAACAGGCATTGAGTTAGGTTTTTCGACGTTGAAACTATATTATGCTAACGGTGATACATTAAACCGATTAAGTGAAATGCAAGCTTTTACATTTTTCACCTTTAAAGGTCAGTATGGCTTACAGTTAGAAAATGCGCTATACGGCGACAAAGATAAATGGTTTTTCTTGGGTGAAACAAAGATTCAGCGATTTCCGCTTTCTTATTACGGCATAGGTCCAGGTACATCTAAGGAAAATCCCGCAACCGTAGATGCTTTTCAAATATCGGCCAAGCAACGCGTACTGCGAAAATTGGCAGATAATTTCTTTGCTGGACCAGAAGTGGATTTTCAACTACTTACTGGCGTTAATTTCAAACAGCCCGAAGAGGGACAGCCATTTGATATTCCTCGCGGAGGTGAGGGCGTTAGAAATATGGGACTAGGATTTGGATTTGTATATGATAATCGGCATAATGTATTAAACGTACGCGATGGTCTGTTTGGTGAAATTGCTTACCTTAAAACCATCAAGGGCTTTGTAAGCGAGCATGATTTTGGCACATTTAATTTGGATGTTCGTTCATTCCATAAAGTCAAAGAGAATACTGTATTTGCTTGGCAGGCATCTGGGCAATATGTACATGGAGAAGTGCCTTTTAATCAATTGGCACTTTTAGGAGGGGATCGTTTGATGCGTGGCTATTATCTTGGTCGGTATCGAGATCGAGCCATGCTAGCTGCACAAGCAGAATATCGTATTCTACCCTTTTCTTTCAGCAAGCGATTTGGAGCGGCGATATTTGGCTCCGTAGGAAATGTCGCCCCAGATTTAGGTTCTTTCCAAATGCGGAATACGCGTTTAGCAGGCGGCGTTGGTTTGCGCTTCCTACTCTTTCCAAAGAAGGATATTTACTTACGCTTTGATCTAGCATTTACTAAAGAAGGCGCGAATATATATATCTTCAATGGTGAAGCCTTTTAATAAATAACTAAGAGTAATTACGCGTCCAAGATGTCGTCAATCTCCGATCAGATAGCCATAAGGCTTGAGCGTTTCGACTTGATCGAAGATCACTTTGAAAATGCCAAGCAAGGGTATGAATAAGACCATGCCTGCCGTTCCCCAGACCATACCACCTAACAACAACACCATAATCGTGAAAAGTGGTCCCAACTGTACTTGGCCACCCGTAATTTTTGGTGTCAGTACGTAACTGTCCAATTGCTGAGTGACCGTAAAGAAAACCGCTACAATTATAGGTATACTAAGCGTATCTCGCGTGATCAGCGTGTACAAGACTACTATGCCTCCGCCTGCAACAGAGCCGATGTACGGAATGACATTAATAAGTGCAGCGATGATGGAGAAGAACAGGGCATTTTCAATTCCAATAATGGTTAATCCAATAAAATAGATGATCGAAAGGATCAACACCACTAAAAAGATACCAGCAACATATCGGCTGGATACCCGTGTGATCTTATCAACTATTTCTTGGGTATGACCGACCTCATTATGACCAGCATATTTATCTACGATCTGTAGTACGAAGCTCTTAATTCTTCTACGGTATATCAGCATCAAGATCGTGTACACCGTGATGATCAGTAGATTTCCTAAAATCGTAACGACTGAGAACAATACACCTCCGAGCAATTTACCTGCAGAACTAGACCAAGTAGCCACCTGCTCCTGTAGATATTCTTTTTGTTTAGAGATCGACACGTCGAAATGCTCCGAAACTAAGCTATGGCCATGTGCAAACATGGCATTAAACTTCTTGCCTATAGATTCCATTTCAGCTCCCAAGCCGACAAGTTCGTTTACGAGCACATAGAGGACACCCACAATGACCAATAAAGTAACCAAAACTGAAATGACAGCAGCAATTCCACGCCCCATGTTCCAGCCCTCTAGCTTTCGACACACGGGCAAAAGCAACATAGCCATAAGCCCGCTAATCGCAATGGGCACTAGAAAAGCCTTAGCAAAATACATGATCAGGAAAAACAGAACGATGAAAGCTAGAACTTGATTAAAGCTTCCTAGAACGGTCATTTTTGTAGGATTGGTTTTCATACAGTCAATTGATCTATTGCTTTTGCTACTTGACGATCTTTATCTGTAACCCTGTGTCCACTATCATGGGTCGTTAGCCAAATTTCGACCTTATTGTATGTATTTTGCCACGTTGGATGATGATTTGCAGACTCCGCAATCAGCGCTACGCGCGTCATGAATGCAAACGCTTCAGAGAAATTAGCAAACGTAAATTTACGATACAATTGATGATCCGTTTCTTGCCACATAATAGTTATTATTAAATCGTGTTTGATAAACAGACTGTATGTACGTATTGTTTGTTATAGAGCCTACTTTACCGACCAGTAGGCTCCATAAGAACATCCTGAAAACGCGAAAAGGTTTGGTTTGCCATAGCTGCACTATCGGCAAATGTACTCGGATCACTCCCTACTGTATTCAGTATGTCAACAAACTTTTCCCACATCTTAGCTGATTCATCACCATATCCAGAGAAAAAACTAAAGCCTTGCGTAATCCCATATTTTTTCAGCATTTGAACAATATACGGACCGCCCATGATCGAACCTTCTAGTACATATAGCGCACTCATAGCCTCACGCACGTTGTTGATCGAGGGCACAATCGCTGTTGTGCTCATATCTACTTCCTCACCTAACATTTCTATATCGGCACGAATATGTGTAGAATTACGACGCTCAGAATAATCTTGCAATACATCTTCGATGTACGGTTTTATAGCCTTTTCTATTGAAGAGAAGTAGACGTAAAATTTTTTCAAAATATGCGCATAATCCTCCTCACTTCGAATCGCTTTCAATTGCTTGACCACGATTACTTCCAATGCTTGGTGCGCTTCTTTTGTATGCTCTTTTATATATTGATTTAACATAGTGTGCTTATCATTAATCGTTTGAAACTATTGACGCCAATATACTAGTTTTTTAGAAGGAAATGTCACCTGGTACATAGCGTCGAAATAGATAATTATAACTTTGGCTTACTTTTTGCATCACAGTACCGACCGAAGGTTTTGCGACAATTTATTTTTTTAGCTGAAGCAGTAGATACCCTTTCGGAGATATGTACAACAAATAATAGGTTTATGAATATCAGAAATTCTATCAGTAGACAACCAAAGGCAATCCGCGATATATTGGGCAATATATCTATGCTTGCTTTAATCATCCTACTACTTTTTGTATTGGAGTACACCGTAAACTAAAAAATATCCCCGTTGCGATGACTTATGGTAAGTCACCGCAACGGGGATGTAAATCCTTTGAAATTATAACTTAACGAACCGGAATAGTAAGTTCTGCTACTACCGGAAAATGATCTGAAGGCAACCTAGCTTCATAATCTTTGAACGACAATTCAGTCGGAAAATCCCCTTTTTTAACCTCTTTCTCGCCCGCAGCACTGCGATAAGTGTCTAATAATACCGCATATTTTTTCACCGAAATAGCTTTGCTCACAAAAATGTGGTCAATGCGACTATCTGTCCATAAATTTGGATCGAAAGCATTGAATGTACCATTATGTGCATAACGCAATGTCGCCTGCTCATACGCGTCAGCAACATAACCAGATCCTTGTATAATTTGATAAATAGCATTGCGTTGATCAACATTGAAATCACCCGTCCAAAGCACATCATCATCCCCTACTACATTACGAATACGTTGCAGCACCAACTTACAACTTTCTTCTCGAGCTTGCAGGCCTACGTGATCCAAATGTAGATTGAAAAACCACAACCGCTTGCCACTAGCCTTGTCTTCTAAACGTGCCCATGTGCAGATTCGAGGCAAAGCTGCATCCCAACCTTTAGATGGTATGTGTGGTGTCTCTGAAAGCCACATCACTCCTGAATCTAACAAAGAAAAACGATCTGATTTAAACACAATCGGAGCAAACTCTCCTGCCAACTTACCATCATCACGACCTACACCAATGAAAGTATACGCGGCCAACTGCTGCTTTAGATCATCAAATTGATGGGCTAATACTTCTTGACAACCTAATATATCAAAATCGTTGTATTTAATTAACGATGTGATAACTGGCAACCTGTTTTCCCAGGCATTACCTGCGTCGCGATCGCCTTTATTATCGTAACGTACATTGTAGCTCGCTACCTTCAGAGCGATGGAATCTTGCGCCTGCGTAGCCATTCCGGCTATCATTAGGCACAGCCAAACACTTACTACCTTAAAGTTTGAATACCACTGTTTACTTTTCATCCTGTTCTTTTTATTTTTTAAGTTCATTCGTGAAAGAATATGGGGCATCTTCTGATGCTGTACCGCGTTGTTCATTTGGCGTTGGCGCCATGTCAAAGCTCAACTTGGCTCCTTTTTGCAAGGTAGGAATATCCAAATAGTTCTTGGAGTAATTTTTACCATTTACTTTCAAGCTATTGACATATACATTTTCTTTTTGCTGGTTGGCGGCCGTGATCACCACCTTCTTGCCATTCTCCAGATGCAGCGTTACTTTTTTGAATTGCGGCGAGCCTAATGCGTATTGATTGGTTCCTGGCGCTACCGGATAGAATCCTAAGGATGAATAAACATACCATGCCGATGTCTGCCCATTGTCTTCATCTCCACAATAACCATCTGGCGTAGGCAAATAGAGGCGATCCATGATTTCACGAACCCAATACTGCGTTTTCCAAGGTGCTGCACTATAATTGTACAGATATGGCATATGCTGAATCGGTTGATTACCGTGGGCATACTGCCCCATATTCATAATCTGCATTTCACGCATTTCGTGAATCATACTACGGCTATTCATCCCTTCATAGCTTGGAATGACAAATACCGTATCAAGCATAGCGGTAAACTCTTTGTTTCCGCCCATCAGGTCAATTAAACCTTGCGGATCATGGAATACACAGAAACTCCAATGCCATGCATTGCCTTCTGTATAATCTCTAGACCATCCACTCGGATCGAATGGCGATCTGAAAGTACCATCGCTGCTACGCGCGCGCATCAATTTGGTGGATGGATCGTAGAGCTTTTTGTAATTCATCGCTCGGTCTTTGTATACCTGCAATTCATCGGCAGATTTGCCCAAAGCCTTACCAAATTGATAAATCGACCAGTCATTGAAGGCGTATTCTAATGTCCGAGCGACGTTTTGTGTGATCTTGCTATCTGTTGGGATATATCCCAAATCGTTGTAAAATGTATAACCCGCTCTACCTGTTGATGAATTGGTCGGATGGACATTATTGGCACCATGTTTCACGGCTTCCCACAACGTATTGTAGTCATAATCTCTCAAGCCAGTCATATACGCATCCGCTACAATGGAGGCAGAGTTATTCCCAATCATCGATGCGCGGTGCCCTGGGCTTGCCCATTCTGGCAAAAAGCCACTTTCATTATACGCATTCACTAAGCCTTCCTGCATCTGCGTATTCATCGAAGGATAAAGCAGATTCAGGAGTGGAAATAAGCTCCGGAAGGTGTCCCAAAAACCCGTATCCGTGAATAATGGGCCGGGCAAAACCTGTCCATTGTATGGGCTATAATGCCATTGTTTACCTGCTGCATCCCATTCTGAGAAATCGCGAGGGAACAATGTGGAGCGGTAAAGGCAGGAATAGAAAGTACGTAAGAGATCCTTCCGATCGTCTTCAATCTCGACTTTTCCTAAAACCTCGTTCCAGCGATCGCGACCAGCTTTGGAAACCGTTTCGAAATCATGATCTTTTACTTCCTTCAGGTTGATTTCTGCTTGATCAAAACTAATGAATGAAGATGCAACCTTAGCAATGACTTCTTCGCCACGCTTGGTTTTAAATCCGATGATGGCTCCGGCATGATCAGTAGTTGTCGCCTTTTTGTTCGCTACCAATTGTCCATTTTCTACAATCTGCGAATAGGTAAAGGGCTTGTCAAATATGATGACAAAGTAGTTTTTGAAATTTTCGGCAACACCACCGCTGTTACGTGTGGTATATCCTTTTATCATGCGCTGTTCAGGCAAGATCTCTACGTGAGATCCTTTGTCAAATGCATCGATCACCACATAGGCACTATCTGTCTTTGGGTAAGTGATCCGAAAAATAGCGGCACGCTCTGTTGGTGTCAATTCGGTTGTGACATCGTGATCGGCTAAGTAGACGCTGTAATAATAAGGTTTGGCTACCTCTGTCTTATGCGAAAACCAACTCGCCCGCTCATCTTGATTAAACCGAGGTTGACCGGTAATTGGCATTAAAGAGAATTGACCATAATCGTTGTTCCAAGGACTGGGTTGATGCGTTTGCTTAAAGCCACGGATTTTATCGGCTGTATAGGTATATGTCCAACCATTGCCCATTTCACCCGTTTGCGGCGTCCAAAAGTTCATTCCCCATGGTCTGGCGATCGCAGGATACGTATTTCCATTGGACAATTCGTACTTGGACATGGTGCCAATGATGGGATCAGCAAAGTCAACCGGTTCGTAAGATTTTGATTTCTTGCTTTGCGCAAATCCCATAAATACAGACAAGAATGCAAACATACACAGCATGCCATTTCTTATCAAGGAGTTACATTTCATCATAGTAGATTTTAGGCTGTCAACTCTAATTAGCTAACACGTTTTAGCAATTATACAGAATATTAGGCAATAGTAGCATTCATCGCAGAAAGATTCATAAAGATGTAATAGGGATTTTACAGGAAGATGTGATAGGGATTCATTGCAATACGCATTACTGCAAATCGACTAAAGCAAAAAAAGTACTATGGCGAAGTCGATCTGAAAATATATGGCCGATTATGAATTCGTTATCATAACCAAAGACAACCACTCTCAAAGATGTGGTGCTTCTATATAGTAATGTGTGAGTAAATAAATGTGGGTCAGAACAGCTTGCTTAGTAGCGACGGCTGATATGTGCCATCTGAATGGCCGTTACCGCAGCTTCATCGCCTTTATTGCCGTGTTTACCACCGGCTCTATCAATAGCCTGCTGTTCATTATCGGTAGTTAGCACCCCAAAAATGGCTGGCTTATTGTATTTTAGTCCGACATTAGCGATGCCATCGGCCACAGCACTACAAATGAAATCAAAATGTCTTGTTTCGCCTTGTATCACACAGCCAAGACAGATGACTGCATCAAAGGCTTTATTCCGCAGTGCAATATCTGCACCAGAGATCAGCTCGAAACTGCCCGGAACTTGGATCACTTCAATATCCTGTTCGGCTACGCCGTGTGCCAGTAATTTATCAACCGCTCCAGATAGCAAAGCGCCCGTTATACTCGCGTTCCATTGCGCAACCACAATGGCAAAACGAAAACCAGCCGCATTTTGAACATTTAAATGAGAGAAATCCGATAAATTTTTAAGGCTACTTGACATATAACAAATATACAAAAAAGGGCTACTTTTCAGTAGCCCTCCTATCTTATTTTTATAACGAAGAAACGTTATTTTTTTGTTTGTACACGTGCGATGTGTCCTTCAATACCAGAAGCTTCATTACTTTCTGGGAAGTCCTCTTGAATTCTTACGTAAGCAGATTCTGCTCCCTTAAAATCATTTTGCACTTCGTATACTAACGCCAGTTTTTTCAAGAACAATGGTGTTGTATAAGAATTAGTCGACTTATCGGCTGCTTTCTTATAAAATTTAGCCGCTTTATCATAAATTTTCTCCTCCGAATAAGCGTCGCCTAACAATCCGATAATCAATGGATCGAGCACTTCACTTCCTGTCTCATTATATCTCTCTAAATGAGTGATGGCTTCTTTGAAGTTTCTTTGCTTCAAATACAATCCACCAAGATACGCATTGGCCATGTTAGCAGAAGCTGTATTAGAATACTCATCGGCAATCTCTTTTAAACCGACCAGAGAACCATCGCCTGTAATCGCTTTTTGCTGTAATGAATCGATTGTGGCATATTGTTCTGCTTTGAACATTAGGCTAGCCGCTTTTTCAGCTCTTGGTTTGAGATACAAAAATTGGTAACCAATGTAAAGTACAATTAACGCTGCGATACCAGCAACGATAAATACGAGACTCTTGGAATTGTTTTGTATAAAAGAACCCTTGTTCAATGGGCTCTTCTCTGTATTCTTAATTTCATTCGTTGACATCAGTTCATACTATTTTGGAACGCAAAAATACACTTTTCAAAATTACATGCAACAAAATTGGCTATAATTTGCAAACTTATTTAACCCAGCACGTTATCTTGTTGCTCCTTATCGAGCTGCTCATATACAGAGTTTTGACTGATGAACTCCGGAACCATACGTTTCATCTGACGTACGACTTCGGTTTCGTTCTGCGTATGCAATTTTTCAAAAAGGGCTTGGAAAGATTGTTCGACCATATCAATATCGTTTTCGCGAACTTGTGCAATCATGATCTTGTTATGATGTGTCGGCAGGGTATTTTCTAGGTCATTTAATAATTCTTCGTAGAGTTTCTCCCCTGGCCGTAGTCCAGTGAATTTAATATCGATCTCTTTGTAAGGTACACGACCTGATAGCTTAATCATTTTTTCGGCAAGATTGACAATCTTAACGGACTTACCCATATCAAAAACGAAAATTTCGCCACCGATACCCATATTTCCGGCCTCAATAACGAGTTGACAAGCTTCCGGAATCGTCATGAAATACCGAGTAATATCAGGGTGCGTCACCGTAACTGGACCGCCACGCTCAATTTGATCTCTAAATCGAGGGATCACAGAACCATTTGAGCCCAATACATTGCCAAATCTTGTGGTAATAAAACGCGTCCGATGATCGTCCTCAGACTGGGCTAATTTTTTATCCAAAGTCTGCACATAGATCTCTGCAATTCTCTTTGTGGTGCCCATGACATTAGTCGGGTTCACTGCTTTGTCCGTAGAAACCAGTACAAATTTCTGTACCTCGTATTCTACAGACAAGTTGGCGATATTGTATGTACCAATTACATTAGTACGAACTCCCTCAATAGGATGGCTTTCTACGAGCGGCACGTGTTTATAAGCCGCCGCGTGATATACTACGTGCGGCCTGAAAAGCTCAAATAGCGCGCGCATCCGACTTTGATCACGCACATCACCAATGTAGGTGTGATAGATCTGATCTTTATACACATCTTGCAAATCTAACTGCAAATTGTGCAACGGAGACTCGGCTTGGTCGCAAAGCACAATCATCTGCGGCTCGAACTTGCCCAATTGTTTAGCGATCTCACTACCGATAGATCCCGCTGCGCCAGTTACCAACACGCGCTTACCTTTTAACTGATGCAAGATATTCTCGTTCGAGATCTGTATAGGCTTGCGCTCTAACAAATCTTCGATTTTCACTTTTTGTATCTGTTTTGCTAACAGATCGCCATTCATAATACGATCAAGAGGTGGTAGTGTCAACACGTTAACACTATGTTCCAAACAAACATCTACTGTCGCTTGCTTCGTTTCGACACCAATTTTATGAGAAGCAAATATGAGTTCATCAATCTGATACTTGTTAATCATCTTACTTAATTCGCTCGACCGGTAGATCTTAATACCATCAATAGATTTTCCTACTTTTTTGTCATCATCATCTATATAAGCTACGATCAATTTGTCACCACGAGCATCATGATCAAATGTTCTTTTTACAGCTAATCCTAAATCACCAGCTCCATAAATCACGACATTATTTACCTTCCGTTTAGCAAGCTTAGTGTACTGGAAAAATATCTTGATACAAGCGCGATAGATCGTGAGTCCGGTAAACAAAAATAAGCCGTAGAGAATCACTAAGGTAATGGGCAATACCGCAAATCGCTCAAACGCTATCGCCCAAAGAAATTTGGCAACTAAAATGACAATCACACTAAATAGCACAGAGGAAAGTATGCGTATAGAGTCGGTCGCGCTCGTGTAGCGCACAATGCCAGAATACAATTTGAAATAGGAGAAGGAAACTGCAGTAGCTCCCATCATCAGAAATGCTTCCCAGAATACGATGACATGAATCATCTTATCTACTTGGAAAGCGCTATACACCAGATAACTAAGCAGAAAGGCGATAACCGCCACCGCCATATCAAAAAGAAATATAATCCACCTAGGAACGATCCTAAAATGCTTAAACGGATTGAAACTTGGCATATACCCTACTAATCTTGTCTACGAATGATTGCCAAGTTACTTATTTATTCCTATTTTTAATGTTATTAATGAGGGAAAAAAATGAGCAGTATGGCGAAGATAGCCCATGAAGCTATTTTTCAGACGAAGGAATCTACCGCTTTGTCGGGTAAACAGAAAAATTCTTTGAAAATTGGGATTCTGAAGGAGATCACTTTTCAGGAAAATAGGATAGCACTTACTCCGCTATCAGTCGGGCTATTGGTAGAACATGGCCATGAAATAATTCTAGAATCTGGCGCAGGTAATGCTTCCAATTTTTTAGATCATCATTACAGTGAGCAGGGTGCACAGATAACTCACGATCCGCGTACCGTGTATGAGTCTGACATTTTAATCAAGATTTCTCCTCCCACACTTGCCGAGGTAGAAATGATGAAACCACGTCAGGTGTTATTCTCTTCGCATCAGCCTTCTTTGATGGATCTCGACGTGTTAAAAAGCTTGATGCGCAAGCAGATTACCGCTTTATCCTTTGAATATTTACAGGATGAAGGCTGTCACCTGTCGGTCGTACGGGCCATGAGTGAAATCGTTGGAGCCACTTCTGTATTGATTGCAGCGGAATATCTGAGCAATGTTTTTGATGGTAAAGGCCTGATGTTAGGCGGCGTTACCGGCGTTCCGCCGACTGAAATGGTAATCATTGGTGCCGGCACCGTTGGCGAATTTGCTGCACGCACAGCCATTGCCCTTGGCGCACAGGTAAAAGTATTTGATAGTTCTGTATTTCGACTTCGTAGATTACAAAATAATGTGGGTAGCCGTGTATTCACGTCTGTTATTCAACCGGTCGTGCTGAACAAAGCGGTGCAATCCTGTGATGTAGTGATCGGCGCCATGCGCGCCAAGAATGGCCGTGCACCATGCCTCATCTCGGAGGAAACGGTGTCGAGAATGAAGCCTAATTCGGTGGTTATTGATGTAAGCATCGATCAAGGCGGTTGTTTTGAAACATCAGAAGTGACCTCACACGATCAGCCGACCTTTCGTAAGTACGATGTGATTCACTACTGCGTGCCCAATATCGCATCTCGTGTAGCGAGAACGGCTACGTATGCGTTGACTAATATTTTCACGCCAATTCTGTTAGAAATTGGAGAAAGTGGTGGCATGAACAATATGATTTGGGCTAATCCCGGCATTCGTAGTGCCATTTATCTTTATCATGGCAACCTGACGAATAAAGACATCGGCAGCAAGTTTAATATGCCATCTAAAGATCTAAACTTAATCGTAGTATCTAATCTGTAAAAAACATGAGATATATCCTTTTTATCAGCATTTTATGGATCAATGGTTGGTATGCCAACGCGCAAAACTGGCATACGAAAGTTGGCCAACAAGTGCCGTACTTTGAGATCGAAACCAAAGACGGTAAGAAGAAATCGACAGAAACGCTCGAAGGGAAAGTGGTCTTGATCAATTTTTTCGCAACTTGGTGCCCGCCGTGTAGACAGGAGCTACCAGAAGTGCAAAAGCAAATATGGGATAAGCACAAGGATCGGGAGGATTTCGAAATTGTCGTATTGGCCAGAGAAGAAGGTTGGGACAAGCTCACTCCTTTCGTAGCGCAATTCGGTTACACCTTTCCATTTTATCCAGACTTGAATAGAAAAGTCTATAGTTTATTTGCTCCGGATACGATCCCGAGAAATGTGATTATTGATCGCAATGGCAAAATCATTTACCAATCGATAGGATACGAGCCGGAGGAATTTGCGAAAATGGTCGATCTCATCCAGCTCCACCTTGATCAACCTTACTAGTTTTTGCGAGTAGAATCTCGCACAATCAAAATCGGATCGAGTATGATTCGCGTGTCAGACAATGCACGCGGATCCGCAGATTGCAACATCGTGAGAAATAATCGAGCCGATTCCTCGCCCATTTTTTCTGCCTGCTGATCTATTGTCGTAAGCGAAGGATTGATGTACGCTGAGAATGTCTGGTTGGCGAAGCCTACCACACCAATCTCTCCCGCTTGCACCTGCCGTTCATGCAATACATTCAATATACCAAGCGCCGTAAAGTCATCTCCTCCGATAATGGCATCGGGCCGAGTAGGTAGATCTAACAATTGGCGCGCTGCGCGAATGCCTGCTTCTATTGAAATCTCTTCACGAACGATAAAACGAGGATCGATGGAGAATCCATGCTCGCGAAGGGCACGGGTATAACCAGAGAAACGATCTTCAAAAATCTTAATCGTGCTGGCTGTAGATGCGAAAGCAATGCGTTTGTACCCTGATTTGATCAGGTGCGAAGTAGCTAAGTAACCGGCGCGTTCATCATCAATGGCCACCTTTGGTGCATGAATGCGGTCGTCTATTCGGTCAAAAACCAACAAAGCCTTATGCTCCTCATGTACTTTTTGCAGATGACTGAAATCCGTGGTTTCCAGAGAAGGCGAAATAATAATACCATCTACCTGCGCCTCCAACAATGTAGCAATACCATTTTGCTCAGATTGCAAGGACTCATTGCTTTGATACAAAATGATGGAATATCCGGCACGCTTGAAATGTAGCTCCAAAGTCGAAATAAAAGCAGAGAAAAAATGAATTTGTGCACTAGGCACAATTACGCCAATAATATAGGTTTTACCGGAACTTAAGGAAGAAGCAACCTTATTCGGGCGGTAATTCATTTCTTCAGCCATCTTACGCACTGCATCTTTCGTAGCATCACTAATTAGGTCTGAATTATTCAATGCGCGAGAAACGGTAGATATGGTAGTGTTTAGCGCTTTTGCAATATCATAAATCGTGGTTCTTTTTTTCACGTTAGGTTTTTTACAATTAATTGTAAATATAAAATAATCTAACTAGATTTATGCAAGCGCTTGCACTTAAACCTAATCGATGACAATATGCTTTTACTTGGTATAGACCTGGGTACATCCTCCATCAAAATCTCCGTCGTAGATCACGAAAGTCAAAAAACATTGGCTACGGTGAGTTATCCGGAAGAAGAAAGTCCCATCCATTCCCCAGAAGCGGGCTGGGCAGAACAAGATCCGAATATGTGGTGGCAACATATTCAGATCGGAATTCGTAAAGCGCATGCCTCGGGCGCGTATAATCCAGCAGATATTAAATGTATCGGTATTGCCTATCAAATGCATGGTTTGGTTTTATTGGATGCCGATGGCAATGCCCTACGTAATTCCATTATCTGGTGCGATAGCCGTGCGGTGCCGATCGGTCAACAAGCTTTTCGCGATTTGGGCGAGCAAGCGATACTGCGCACACATTTAAATTCTCCAGGGAATTTCACCGCATCTAAATTTAAATGGGTGAAAGAGAATGAACCCGAAATCTATCAAAAAACCAAGCATCTCTTACTGCCGGGCGATTTTGTATCGTACCGACTTACCGGAGAATATTGCACTACTAATAGCGCATTGTCGGAAGGTGTATTGTGGGATTTTTCTACAAATAGCGTATCAAAGACTATTCTTGATCACTACGAGTTGGACGCTACTGTGATTCCCGCTATTCATCCCGTTTTTGCAGATCACGGACGGATTCTTCCTACCATCGCAGATGAACTTGGATTAGCGCACGATGTGCATGTTACTTACAAAGCCGGAGATCAACCCAACAATGCGCTTTCACTCAATGTCATGCAAGCGGGAGAAGTAGCTGCTACGGCTGGTACATCAGGGGTTATCTACGGCGTAAGCGACCAATTGGTGTACGACCAACAATCTCGTGTAAACACATTTGCCCATGTAAACCATCACGAAGCGACAACGCGCACTGGCGTGTTGCTTTGCATCAATGGAACAGGAATTTTGTATAACTGGATCCGCAAAATTGCGGGGCATGGACTCTCCTACGACAAGATTAATGAGATCGCTGCTACAGCGCCAGTCGGAGCTCAAGGTTTAAGCATATTCCCTTTCGGTAATGGTGCAGAACGCATGCTCAATGATCGTATGATACAAGCTTCGATTATGGATATCGACTTCAATCGGCACGATAGCGCTTCTCTTTTTCGCGCAGCGCAAGAAGGAATAGCATTTGCCTTTCGTTACGGCTTAGATATTATGCGAGAGAATGGCATGACGCCAAAGGTAATCCGTGCAGGGCACGCCAATTTATTCAAAAGTGACGTATTTAGATCGTCTTTTGTGTCCACTACCAATACGCCATTAGAATTATACCAAAACGATGGCAGTGTAGGTGCAGCATTAGGAGCGGGCATGGGTGCTCACGTATATCGCGATGCGAAAGAAGCTCTTAAAGGTCTGCAAGTGATTGCAGACTTTGCTCCTGAAAAAGGTTTGACAGACCGGTACGAGGAATTGTACCAAAACTGGAAAGAACAATTAACTCAGAAATTAAATACAAATATCATATGAACGTGTTAACAGGCGAAAAAGAATTTTTTAAAGACATTAAACAAATCCAGTTTGAGGGTTTGGAGAGCGACAATCCACTCGCTTTCCGCTGGTACAATCCAGATCAGATCGTGGCAGGCAAAACGATGGCCGAACATTTTAAGTTTGCCTGCGCTTACTGGCATTCCTTTAATGGTGATGGCGGAGATCCATTTGGTGGCGCTACGCATATCTTCCCTTGGGATAAGCAAAGCGATCCATTAGCTCGTGCTAAAGACAAGATGGATGCCGCGTTTGAATTTATCACCAAATTACAAATCCCCTACTATTGTTTTCATGATGTAGATTTAGTCGACTTCACCAACGATGTGGTGGAGAATGAGAATCGCTTACAGCAAATCGTTGCTTATGCCAAGCAAAAACAACAAGATAGTGGGGTAAAACTATTGTGGGGTACGGCGAATTTATTCAGCAATCCTCGCTATATGAATGGTGCTGCTACGAATCCAGATTTTCATGTATTGGCACATGGTGCAGCGCAAGTAAAAGCGGCTTTGGACGCCACTATCGCTTTAGGTGGCGAAAACTATGTTTTCTGGGGTGGTAGAGAAGGCTATATGTCATTGCTTAATACGAATATGAAGCGTGAGCAGGAGCACTTAGCCAAATTCCTGCATTTAGCCAAAGATTACGCCCGCAAAAATGGTTTTAAAGGTACTTTTTTCATCGAACCAAAGCCATGTGAGCCATCAAAACATCAATATGATTATGATGCGGCAACGGTGACCGGCTTCTTACGCCAATATGATCTATTGTGCGACTTCAAACTCAACTTAGAAGTGAATCACGCGACGCTAGCTGGACATACTTTCCAGCATGAGCTCCAAGTGGCTGTAGATGCCGGATTGCTAGGATCTATGGATGCAAACCGTGGCGATTACCAAAATGGTTGGGATACAGATCAGTTTCCAAATGATATCAATGAATTGACAGAATGTATGTTGATTATTTTAGAAGCTGGTGGATTCCAAGGTGGCGGTGTCAACTTTGATGCTAAAATCCGTCGTAATTCTACGGATTTGGCCGATCTAGTACATGCACACGTAGGTGGTATGGATCTGTTTGCCAGAGCATTGGTAACTGCCGATCGTATCTTGACCAACTCAGATTATCAAAAAATTCGTAAAAATCGCTACAGCTCATTCGACGATGGCGAAGGTGCCTCTTTCGAAAAAGGTGGCCATACGTTAGAAACTTTGCGTGACTTTGCGGCAGCAAATGGCGAACCAGAAGTGAGAAGTGGTCAACAGGAATTCTTAGAAAACCTGATTAACCGCTACATTTAAAAAATGTGCTATACAAAAAGATCGGCCTTCATCTAGATGAAGGCCGATCTTTTTGTATAATGAGAAATTATTTACTTACGCTTAGTTCGCACTTGTATCACCAGCAGCTGGTGCAGCAGTAGGTGCAGGTGCTTCGTTTGTTGGAATATTCAATCCTGGATTATTTTGCATTGGTGCTTCCAATTGGTCGTTCAATCTATCGGATGAACCTGTAGATCCGCTTGGGCCAACCATGTTAAGACCTAAACAAAAAACCATCAATGCGATAGCCAATGCCCAAGTTCCTTTTTCTAAGAAATCTCCGGTACGTTGCACGCCCATAAGGTTAGAACCGCCTGCGAAACCAGAAGATAAACCTCCACCTTTAGGGTTTTGTATTAACACGATCAAACCAAGTAACACACTGGCTAATACAATTAAAATAATGATTAGGGTAACCATACTATATAAATATTAAAATTTTTGTTCTAATTCTTCAATTCGGCTCGCAAAGTACGCTTTTTTTTCTGGATTAATCGAAATTAATTTCCTAAAAACGTCGGCAGCTTTCGGATACAATCCTTGCTCGATATAAATATTGGCCAATGTCTCCGTGACCAACGAGAAATGGTCTTCCGCGCTCTTTCTAGCTTTGTTTTCATTGTTGACGACATCGGGTGTAGGTGGCTGTATTTGAGGTTCTTCTCGAATAAAGCGCTCGATCACCGCATCGGTTTTCTTCGGCATGGATACCTCCACCGTTTTCTGCCGGATCGCTGCACTTAGCTTATCTTCCGGATCTTGCAAGTGGAAGATATTCTCTCTGATCTGATGATCTAAAATTGTCTCATCAAATTTTGACGGCACAAACTGACCATCAGCACGTGTCGTGAGCGATTGTAAATTGATGAAAGGCTGGTAGGTGTCTGCGTGTTTGAGGCGCATTTTGTATAGCCACCAGCGAAAACTGTAAGGCATCAACTCGTCGTCGTATACGCTTAAATCTTCCTCACTATCAGCATCTTTTACACTTGGCTCTACAGGAGTTACAGCGGCTATATCGGTGCTTGGTTCAGCTCCTTCCGTTGTTTTCTCCAACGCAAAATAGTCGGCTGATTGCGCTTGCTCAAAGATCAAGTCCGCAAGTTCATCGCCTGTATTTTCGGTTTCAACCTCCTCTTGTTCTATAGCAGTTGCCGCAATTTCCTCTTCGATCGCATCTGGCTCAATCTCTTCCTCTTCTACCCAATTTTCATCCGCAATATTATCGGCACGTTGCTCGACCAGATCGTACAACCAATACCGATTATCGGTATGAAGTAATGCCTTCTGTACAGTGGCGTGCACACTTGGATCGGTAGCAGTCGACCGACGACATTGATAGGCAAATACAAGCGCCTGAGCGAAAGGATATTCGGAAAAAAGCAATTGAAAATCCACATCGGATACGGCATTCGGATCTCGCAATGCTTCGGCAAATAATTTTTTGATATTTGATGTAGATGCTTGGTTCATGACGGGCCTTGACTTACCAGTTATTGAATGTCCTATTATAGATATCCTCTGTCAACATCTGAATGATTTCTCTCGTCAGCTGTAGCTCGGTATTTGTGTTAACTGTTCCTCGAAATTCTCTAAATTGTGTAAAGTTTTCTTCATAATCACTTTCACCAGATTCATCTTTTCGATTGGTGTATTTCACCTTTACCGTGATAGACAACCTATTTAATGCGGCAAGATTCGTATTCGCTTCTACACCGGCAGAAGATATGGTATAGTTCGTGATCACGCCCTCAAAAATCGCATCTCCATTCTGGTCTACTTGATTCAATCTAGATTGTGTTCTTATCCGCTCTTTTAATCCCTCCGTAAAGTCTTGACCTAAAGAAGTAATCACCATGGGGGCAATATTCTCAAAGAATTCTACCGTATAGGTATTCATATTTTCAGGGATACTGCCGCCACTCAAGCTATACTTTACCCCACAACTTTGCGTGGTAAAAATTAGCATGACAGCAGTGATGATGACAGTAAGTATGGATTTATGATGATTCATAAACGGAGTCTTAATCTAGGTTCAAATCTTTAATCTTACGGTAAAGGGTGCGCTCAGAAATACCCAATTCTTGTGCTGCTGCTTTGCGCTTACCTTTGTGCTTTTTCAAAGCGCGCTTAATTAAGTCAGATTCTTTGTCTACCAACGACAAGGATTCTTCTATCTCTTCTACATCTTGCGCGTTATAACGGTATTCGCCATTTGCCGGTTTCGGTCTATTCGGGTTGTGAATGGTTAATGTCGCTGGCGAAGGTAAGCCATATTCATCACTCATCCGCGCAGCTACATTTCCACTATTATTATCAATGTCTTTATAAAGCTGATTGATTACTGGAGAGTTTTGTTCATACGTACCCGCATTGATGCCATTTTGCAGCAGCTCGACCACTAATTTCTTCAGATCCACCATATCGCGTTTCATATCAAACAGGACTTTGTAGAGCAAATCTCGCTCTGAAAAATCATCCTTATTCTGTTCGTTTACAAAAACGGGCAGATTAGATTGCTTCGCGTCAGCCGGAATGTAGTTGCTCAAGATGGCCGCATTGATATTACGTTCTCTTTCTAAAACAGCCACTTGCTCTGCGATATTTTTCAGCTGGCGAACATTTCCCGGCCAATTGTAGCTGACTAATAAATCTTGCGCATCGGGCAACAACTGAATGCTCGGTGTACGGTATTTATCCACAAAATCAACCACGAACTTCCGAAACAATAAATAGATATCTTCAGGACGCTCTCTTAAGGCTGGAATTTTCAAGGGTACGGTATTCAACCGATAATATAGATCTTCCCGAAATTTGCCTTTTTGTACGGCGGTGTACATATCTACATTGGTAGCAGCGACCACGCGAACGTTTGTTTTCTGCACTTTGGAGGATCCTACACGAATGTACTCGCCAGATTCTAGTACGCGTAATAGCCGCGCTTGCGTGCCTAATGGCAATTCGCCAACTTCATCTAAAAAGATAGTACCGCCATCGACGACTTCAAAATACCCTTTGCGCGCTTCGGTCGCGCCCGTGAAAGAGCCTTTCTCGTGGCCAAACAACTCCGAGTCAATCGTTCCCTCTGGGATAGCGCCACAGTTGACGGCGATAAATGGACCATGCTTGCGCGCGCTCAGCTGGTGAATAATATGGGAAAAAACTTCCTTTCCAGAACCGCTTTCACCTTGGATCAATACAGAGATATCCGTCGGTGCGACCTGACGGGCGATATCGAGTGCACGATTTAATAAAGGCGAATTGCCAATAATTCCAAATCTACTTTTTAAATCCTGATGATCCACCATGGGTACAATTTAGCTTTTAGCGCCTTTTTTAATTGATTATTTTTCCAATTAAAGTTGCTGAAGTACAACTTTCTCCCAATACATCTACATAATCGCCAGCTTTATACCGAGCATCTAACGGGAATACCAACATCGCATTCTGGTCATTGCGACCGCAATAATGTTGATCCGAACGCTTGGATAATCCTTCGATCAATACACGGTGCACTTTGCCTACGTAATCTTGAATACGCTCATGTCCGTGCGTACGTTGCAAAGCGACAATCTCGGTCAAGCGACGTTTCTTTACCTCCTCTGGCACGTCATCTTCGAAACGCTTGGCGGCCAATGTTCCCGGTCTTTCTGAATAGGCAAACATGTAGGCAAAATCGTATTTTACGTATTCCATCATAGAGATGGTATCTTGATGCTCTTCTTCTGTCTCGGTACAAAATCCGGTAATCACGTCGGTAGATATAGCACAACCAGGAATAATACGACGAATCGCATCGACACGATCGATGTACCATTCGCGATCGTAAGTACGGTTCATGATATCTAAAATCCGTGAATTGCCCGACTGCACTGGCAAATGGATGTAGTTACAAATATTCTCGTAACGAGCAATCGTGTGCAATACCTCGTCGGTAATATCTTTTGGATGTGAGGTGGAGAATCGAACGCGCAACAATGGATTGACTTCGGCCACCATAGCTAATAGCGTGGCGAAGTTGACCGTTGCTGCCGACTCTGAGCCATCTTCATTTTTCTGAGCGTGCTTGTACGAATCCACATTCTGACCCAACAACGTCACTTCTCTATATCCAGCCTCAAAAAGATTTTTGGCTTCTTGTACGATGGACTGCGGGTCGCGACTACGCTCTCGACCACGCGTGAAAGGAACGACGCAGAATGAGCACATATTATCACAGCCACGCATGATGGATATGAATGCGGCTACGCCGTTGGAATTCAATCGCACCGGGCTAATGTCTGCATATGTTTCTTCGCGAGACAATAGTACATTGACAGCTTTCGCACCATCATCTACCTGCTCAATCAGATTAGGAAGATCACGGTAAGCATCTGGCCCGACGACTACATCCACCAACTTTTCTTCTTCCAAAAACTTGGCTTTAAGACGCTCTGCCATACAGCCCAATACGCCTACGATCATCCCTGGATTACGCGCTTTGGCAGATTCAAATTCCTTCAATCTATTCCGAACACGCTGTTCGGCATTTTCGCGTATAGAGCAGGTATTGATAAACACCACATCCGCATCTTTAAAGTCTTTCGTGGTCTCAAAACCACGATCAATCAGTATAGATGCTACAATCTCACTGTCCGAAAAATTCATCTGGCAACCGTAGCTCTCGATATAAAGTTTTCGCCCGTTGCTAGCTCCTGTAGGCACCATATCAAGTGCCTCGCCTTGACGAGTTTCATCGTGTGTTTTGGTTGTGTGTAATAAGTCTAACATGTCCATTTCTCAAAGAGACAAAGTTAAGAATTAAATCTTAGAATGCGTGACAAGATGTCATCTGCATCCGCCTATTGCATATCGGTTTAATGTTTGATAATTTAGCATAAAATATCAACTATGAAAAAAACACTATCAGCATGTATCGTGGCATTAGCGATCTTATCTGGAGCATCATCGGCTCAGGCACAAGCGAAATTGCCACCTGCAAGTAGCACGCAGCAAGTATCGCAAGGATTAGGTATTAGCAAGATCTCACTCACGTATCAGCGTCCTAATAGCAATGGACGAACTGTATTTGGCGGATTAGTTCCTTATGGTGAAGTATGGCGCACCGGAGCAAACAACGCTACTGCGATTACTTTCGATAGCGAAGTAACGATTCAAGGTAAAACGGTACCTGCCGGAACGTATGGTTTGTTTACCATTCCTAATAAAGGAGATTGGACAATCATCTTAAATAAAACTGCGGAACAGTGGGGCGCTTACACGTATAAACAAGAAGATGATTTGCTTCGTTTTACCGCAAAACCAGTTAAGCTGAATAAGAAAGTAGAAACTTTCAGCATCAACTTTGAAAATGTGACCAAAAATAGTGTCGATGTAGTGATGAGCTGGGAAAATGTAGCAGTTCCATTCACCATATCTGTTGATCAGACTAAAGAAATCATGGCTTCTTTGGATAATGCAATGAAAGGAGAGAAAAAACCTTATTTCCAAGCAGCGCAATATTATTTCCAAAATAACCTTGACATCGCTAAAGCGGTAACGTGGATTGAGGAAGCAGACAAAGGAAATACCAAAGCGCCACACATTAAATATTGGAAGGCTCAAATTCTGACAAAAGCAGGTGACAAAGCAGGTGCTGCTAAAGCTGCGCAAGAAGGAATTGATATGGCTACACAAGCAAACAATTCAGAATACATCAAATTGAATACACAAGCGCTTAAAGCCGCGAAGTAAGCAGTAAGATATTCAGGCCGTCTGTATAAGCTCCTTTAGGAGGAGCAGTCGTACAGACGGCTTTTTAGTAGATGAAAAATTATAATTCTTCTTTAAGAATAGCTTCCAGCTCCTCGGCCGAAAGGTTCATGTTTACATTACCATCCTTGGCAAAGGAAATCTCTCCCGTCTCTTCAGATACAATAACGGAAACGGCCTCGGAAACTTCCGTCACACCAATGGCGGCACGATGCCGCAAACCAAACTGCGGTGGCAAATCTTCACTATCCGACAGTGGCAATACCGAACTAGCGGTCATAATCCGAAAATCAACAATGACCACAGCCCCATCATGCAGTGGTGAGTTCTTAAAAAATATGGACTCCAACAATCGTTTTGAAATTGGCGCATCAATGTATTCTCCACTGGATTGATAATATTCTTCGTCGAAATGACGCGAGAATACCAACAAAGCACCGGTCTGTGATTTTGCCAAACTTCGGCAGGCATCTACAATAGGCTTGATCAGTTCCGATCGATCTCCTTCCACGGCTTTGCGAGCACCGAAGAATGACCAGATAAACTTCTTGCGACGCATGGATATGTTTTTACCAATATGCAACAGAAAACGTCTAATTTCTTGCTGGAATACTACAATCAATGCAATGGATCCTACCGAGATAAAGCCGCCAAAGATCTCAGTTAATAGACGCATCTCCAATTGTTTCACGACCAGGTAAATACCATAAAACAAACCGACCCCGATCAAGATGTTGACGGCAATAGTACCTTTTATCAAACTATATACATAGTAAATGATAATGGCCACCAACAAAATGTCGATAAAATCGAACCAGCGGAAACCACTCAGAAGATTAAAATCCAGTCCTTGCATATACTCTGCAATTTAATGAATATTCTGCAACCTGTACTATGACTCTTATATAATTTAAGCCAATTGCAGCCATTTTATATTCATTATATTTGTGAGACAACAAGCTACCGCACATGACTAAATTATCTGTAAATATCAATAAAATCGCCACCTTGCGCAACGCACGTGGCGGCAATATTCCCAATGTACTCACGACTGCGATCGCTTGTGAACGTTTTGGTGCACAAGGAATCACGGTACACCCAAGACCAGATGAACGCCATATTCGATATCAAGATGTGTATGATCTAAAGAAAGAAATCCAAACCGAATTTAATATCGAAGGCAACTGTCAAGAAGATAAGTTTGTGGAGCTGGTGTTGGCGAACAAACCGACGCAAGTAACTTTGGTACCGGATGCCAATGAGCAAATCACGTCAAACCACGGCTGGGATACCATAAAACATAAACTTTACTTACGCGACATGGTAAGCCATTTCCAACAGGAAGGCATACGTGTTTCGCTTTTTGTAGATCCTGTGGAGGAAATGGTAGAAGCAGCCGCAGAAACTGGCGCAGATCGCGTGGAATTGTACACCGAAGCCTATGCGGCGGAGTTTGGCTACGACAAAGAAAAAGCCATTGAACCTTACTTTAAAGCAGCATTAAAGGCGCGTGAAATGGGCTTGGGGCTGAATGCCGGACATGATCTTGATTTGCATAATCTGGCGTTTTTCAACGAGCGTATTCCAGGGTTATTGGAGGTGAGTATCGGCCATGCTTTGGTGGCGGATGCGTTGTTTCTTGGATTGGAAGAAACGATCAAAAGATATTTGGCTGCGCTCAAAGCGTAAAACCTTCCTACTTGTTAAATCGAAAGGCGCACCAATCTATTGGTGCGCCTTTCGATTTAATATAGTTTACTTAATTGATACCTCTAAAAATTCTATTCCAACGGATCTTCGATAAGAAAGTTCCGTCTTCATCATAACTCATAAAAGTCAATACTGCTTTACCAACAATATGGTCTTCAGGAACAAAACCCCAGCCACGTGAATCTAAGGAGTTATGTCTATTATCACCCATCATCCAGTAATAATCCATATTAAAGGTGTAGCTATCGGCTAATTTACCATTTAGATAAAGCCCATCGGCACGCTCTTCTAAGGTATTGCCTTCGTATACGGTGATAGCACGGATATATAATGGTAAAGTTTTGCTATCCAACTTGACAGTCCACCCTTTTTTAGGAATAGTGAATGGACCAAAGTTGTCGTAATTCCAGACCGTACCATCTTTGTAGAATGGAAATGCTTGTGCCATTTCCGAATTATCATCTGGTCCGTATACCTGCTCAATCACTTCTTTCACATTATTCCATTTTCGCACTTCTTCTGCTTCTTCGCGTGTGATGTGCAGTACATATACTCCTCTGGACGGATCGTTTAGATACGTGCTTAACTCGTAGCGCTTCTCCACCAATCGATTCAAATCTAGGCCATATGGCTGTTCGGTGACCACGATATAGCTGGGTTGAAGATTATGACTTTCGAACGCTTCTTCCCCATTAACAAATAGCTGCGCGCTTTTCATGGTGATCACGTCGCCAGGCATACCTACACAGCGCTTCACATAATTCTCGCGTTTATCGACCGGTCTTTCGAATGGCGCATCAGCATCCATCGGATAATTGAATACGACTACATCATTTCTTTTGATTTGTTGAAATCCTGGTAAGCGCTTGTACGGGATTTTGATCCACTCCGAATAGGCTTTGCCGCCCGTGATTGGCATCGTATGATGAGCGAACGGGAAAGCCAAAGGAGTCATTGGAATCCGTGCTCCATAATTCAACTTACTCACAAATAAGAAATCACCAATTAATAAAGTCCGCTCCATAGAACCGGTCGGGATCACATAGGGTTCGATCAAAAAGCTACGGATCAGTGATGCAGCCACAGTCGCAAATATAATAGCATCAGTCCATTCGCGCACCGCAGATTTCTTATACGGATATTTCTTTTTAAACTCTTCGGTATTGGATGGGCCTAAGTATTTTACCGTGGCATCCCGACCCCAAATTGGTAATACAATAAAGGGAACGAGTACCGCAGCGGCGGTTTCCCAAAATCGACGTTTGCCAAAGCTTTTCAACAGGTCAAAATACAATCCGAAGAATACAAATACATTGACAATCGGTACTAATAACCAAAGCACCCACCAACGCGGTCGCGCCACTAAATCGGCAAATATTACCTCACGATAAAAAGGAATAAAAGCTTCCCAACCCTGTTTTCCTGCTTTTCTGAATAATAGAAAAAGACCGTACCATGATACGATGAGAAATAGGGCAAATAAAATATAATAGATCATGTATACTACTTATTAAAATCAAACATTTCTGTCACTTGGTAGAATCCTTTACGACCAACTAACCACTCTGCTGCGACTACCGCTCCTAAGGCAAAACCATCTCGGCTGTGCGCCGTATGCTTAAACTCAATCTGATCGACTTCTGAACTGTATAATACGGTGTGCGTACCCGGCACTTCCTCCAGTCGCAAACTCTCGATGAGTAATTCGTTCTTTGCCGGAATGATTTCCTCACCCGAACCTTCTAAGCGGTTCACCCAATTATCTTTATCCGTATAAGCGTCCAAAATACCTTCTGCAATCGTAATCGCCGTACCGCTTGGTGCATCCAATTTATGAATATGGTGGATCTCTTCTACCTGCGTATCATATTGTTTGTAAGGACTTATCGCCTTTGCCAACAACTTGTTTACATGAAAAAAGACATTGACACCAATACTAAAATTAGACCCATAGAGCATGGATTGATTAGCATCTACACATGTTGCCTTGACTTCTTCCAAATGATCGTACCAACCTGTGGTGCCTACCACGATCGGAAGATCATGCTCAAAACAAAGACTGATATTATCTAACGCCGCATCTGGTTTACTAAAATCGATCGCAATGTCCGCGTTTTTTAGATCCACAGATGTTATATCTTCTCGGCTACTTGAACCGATAGCCCATGCAACCTCATGTCCTCTTTTGATGGCATACCGCTCAATAAGCTGCCCCATCTTGCCATATCCTAATAATCCAATTTTCATTCTTATACTGTAATTGGTTGATATTTTAATTTAAGTTTACTGTTAGTTTCAAGCCTGGAGTAAACAAAGAAGCTGCGCCAAAGCGTGAATTCGTTGCCATGCCGCTGGGATAGGTAGGTATCACTGTCGGCGTTACTCTAAAAGACAAATCATCGCTGATATTCCAGCGATTACTTAACATAGAATCTACGTAAGCTTCGACGATATTTAATCCATACCAACCTAAAGTGGCCAATATCACCAAATCGCGATTACGTCGCATGTTATCTCTTTGGCGGATAAGTGCTGGTTCAGAACCTGTTGGTCTATTCCCTAAAGGGCCATCCGACGGCTCGCCTGTGTTATTATAACGATACTGCAGCTCTGTCTGATATTCGCGGTAAAAGTAATTCCAATAATCAAAAGTAAGATATCCGGCTACTAATCCGCCATATATCACCGGCACTTTTACCCACCACAAACCGCCATTGGTATATTGACCCCAACCCGGCAAGATTGCCGATCGCCGCCAAGCGACACGAGATACACGCTCAATCTCTAAACGAGCAGAATCTTTCAGAACACCTTTAAAATAGTATTTTTCGCGTTCCTTCTCCTCTCGAGTTCGAGCACGGCGTTCAGCACGTGTTTCTTTCTTCTCGACGTTGGCTCGCACCGAGTCGGCTAATATGCTATTGGACATACTATCCGCTGTACGGATGATACTGTCGCGATCTTGTGCTTGCAGGGTTCCCCAGCATAAAAATGTAAACAATAAAACGCCGAGATACCGCATACAATTACCAGTCAAGCAACTCCAAAATACGACCAAGATCATCTTCGGAATCAAATGGGATTTCGATAGCTCCTTTTCCTTTACTATTTTTCATATTAAGCTTGACGCTCGCAGCAAATCGAGAGGCCAAATCATCCTGTATCTTCTGATATTGAAAATTCAACGTCTTCTTCGTCCCTTCTGCTTTCGCATTGGTTTCTGCCTCTGCTTGTCCTTGTTGTATAGCACGCACCAGCTCTTCGGCTTTACGAACAGATAAGCTTTGCTCTACAATCTGCTGAAATACAAAAAGCTGTTTTTCTTCGTCGCCAATATTGATCAGTGCGCGTGCGTGTCCCATAGATAGCTGACCATCGCGTATCGAAGCTTGTATTACTGGAGGTAATTTCAAAAGACGAAGGTAGTTGGTCACTGTACTTCTATTCTTAGAAACACGCTCGCCAAGCTCCTCTTGTTTCAAATTACACTCTTCAATCATGCGCTGAAAGCTCAACGCCACTTCCATCGCATTTAGGTTTTCGCGCTGAATATTTTCGATCAACGCCATTTCCAGCATCTGCTGATCATTGGCTGTGCGCACATATGCCGGTATAGCTGTGATTCCTGCCAATTTGGAGGCGCGTAATCTACGCTCACCGCTGATGAGTTGGTACGAATCCTTACTCATCTGCCGAACGGTGATCGGCTGAATAAGACCTTGCAATTTGATAGAGTCCGAGAGCTCTTGTAAAGCAACCTCATCAAATTCCGTACGCGGCTGAAATGGATTTATCTCTACGTGAGCGACTTCTATAAAATTGATCCCACCAACGGGCTTCGCTTCCGACTGTCGGTCTATGTTCTCGGTATTTATCTTAGTAGCAGATTGTCCTCTGTTGATATCCTCATCTTGAAGCAATGCACCTAAACCCTTACCCAATCCTATTTTTCGCTGTTGTGCTGCCATATCTCTTCTATACTGTCGCTGATTCTTTGTTTTCTACCGACAAAAGACCGTTCTTTTGTAAGATTTCGCGCGCCAGATTTAAATAATTGATCGCGCCTTTGCACGATGCATCGTGCATAATAACCGAGATACCATAACTCGGAGCTTCACTTAGACGTGTATTTCGCTGAATGATGGTATCAAACACCAAATCGGTAAAGTGCGTACGCACTTCTTCCACCACCTGATTAGACAATCGAAGTCTCACATCGTACATGGTAAGTAGTATACCTTCTATTTCCAGCTCGGTATTTAATCTATTTTGAACGATTTTAATGGTATTAAGCAATTTGCCCAGTCCTTCCAAGGCAAAATATTCACACTGCACTGGGATGATAACCGAATCCGATGCCGTAAGTGCATTGATGGTAATCAATCCTAAAGATGGAGAACAATCGATAATGATAAAATCATAATCGTTCTTGATCGTGTCGAGAACATTTTTCATCCGGTACTCGCGCTCGTTGAGATTAATCATCTCAATTTCTGCACCGACCAAGTCGATATGTGCTGGTAGAAGATCCAAGTGCGGCGTTTCCGTTTGTCTGATCGCATCGTGAGGAGCTAAATCATTGACCAAACACTCGTACACACTTGTCTTTATCTCCCGCGGATCGAAACCGATTCCGGATGTAGAGTTTGCCTGCGGGTCTGCATCGATCAGTAAGGTTTTATATTCCAATACTGCTAGACTAGCGGCAAGATTAATAGCGGTCGTTGTTTTCCCAACGCCGCCTTTTTGATTTGCAATGGCAATGATTTTTCCCATATTGATGATAACCTATAACTGAGTATGAACCGATTAATTCTGCAGCTACATGCTAGCAAGATAACATTCTAAAGATTTTGATCCTACTTAAAACATGTTAAATTTGCTACTTTTAAGAGCCGCGAAAGCTTCAAATCTCAGGACGCTAAGTTAGCAAAAAATTAGCTGTAGTCCGACATTTGATTCATGCATTTTGCCAGCAATAAGACCAAACATAGATATGGATTTAATCATCGTGGGAACGAATCGTCCAAGGAATAATTCATCCCGTGTAGCACAGTACTATCAGCAGGAATTGAGTAGAAAGGGACAGCAGTGGGATATTCTGTCGTTAGACAGCCTGCCCAACGATCTCATTGTATCTGATTTGTATGGAAAGCGCAGTGATGCATTTGCCCCGATTCAAAAAACTGTCTCTGAAGCAAAGCGTTTTATATTTATCGTGCCAGAGTATAATGGTAGCTATCCCGGTATTCTGAAAGTGTTTATGGATGCTTGTGCTTACCCAGCTTCTTTTCACCACAAAAAAGCGGCTCTTGTGGGCATATCTACAGGGAAGTATGGCAATGTGCGTGGCGTGGATCACTTTACTGGTGTGTGCCATTATATGCGCATGCATGTGATGCCGCTAAAAATCCACATTGCGCACATACAAAATGAACTCAACGAACAGGGCAATTTCTCTGATCCCCTAACAGAAAAGTACGTTCAAGAACAATTGGCCGATATCGAACGCCTATAAATCTCCTTTGATAATGCTGCTGAGTAGATCCTCGATCGAATGCTTGAATTTGTATTCATCAAATACTTGCTGATTGAGAAGATGACTATTTTCTTCGTATAAGAAGATGCTCCACGCATTGTTTTTGTATTCTAGCGCCGATAAATTCTCAATCCAGTCGCCCGAATTCATATAGACACAGGAACCTTTTTTGGTTTCCACGGTTTGGATCGTTGGATGATGAATATGACCACAAATCACGTAATCATACTGATTTTCAATAGCGAGCTCAGATGCTGTTTTCTCAAAATCGGAGATAAATTTGACTGCTTTCTTTACGGAGTTCTTAATGCGCTTGGAAAGCGAATATTTCTCGCGCCCCATCCGAACTAAAACGGCATTGATCAAGGTATTGAGTTGAATCAAACGATCGTAACCCCAACCACCTAACTTTGCGATCCATTTGGAGTGTTGAATGGAAGCATCAAACACATCGCCATGAAAGATCCAAGTTTTTTCACCGTTTATATCCAGCAGCAACTTGTTGGCAAACTGAATTTTACCAAAGTGCATTGGTCCAAATTTACGGAGCATCTCATCATGATTACCGGTAATGTACACCACCTGGCAGCCAGAATAGGCCATATCTAGCAAACATTTTAATACTCGGAAATGAGATTCGGGAAAATAACTCTTCTTAAATTGCCAGATATCGATGATATCTCCGTTGAGAACCAGATAATTGGGCTTAATCGAGTGCAGGTATTGAAGCAGTTCGTCTGCTCTGCAACCATGCGTACCTAAGTGAATGTCGGATATGACGGCAATATCTACGGCTCTTCTCATGTAGTGTTTTTACAAAGTAACAACTACACTATTAAGCCATCATTTTCAAAGAGTTAAGCTTTTATAAAGAATCTATGAGACTGCGCTGCCATTTTTCGGGCGCATCGTCCCGCTGGAGGTAGAGCATGGCCGTAGCGCGCGCGTCCGATAGTGGATCATGATGTTTTAGCGGAATATCCATAATCTTGCAACATACATTTAATTTGGTGCGTGCAAATCCCAATGATTGGTATAGCACGCTGGTACACAACCATTGATCACTGATATTTAGATCTTCGTAGCGCAATCCATAATGTTTCATCGTTTGCTTTAAGACCGATCGGTCGAATTTTTCATTGTGCGCGACCATTTCACGACCTTGCAGTAGCGGAGCCAAATCTTTGTACAACTCTTCGAAAGTAGGCGCTTCGGCGGTGTCTTTGGGCTTAATACCGTGCACACGTGTGGTTTGCCACATGTATTTATTATTTGGTGGTTTCACCAAACTAAAGAATTCTTCGGTAATCACGCCATCATCGACTCGCACTACGCCCACCGCACAAATACTATTGTAATCTGCCGTAGCTAATTCGAAATCGATTGCTGTAAAACTTAACATATGAAATTGTTCTGCTGCAAAGATAGGCCTTTTTACATGAAACAATGCCTTTTAGGCCAGCTAACCGAGGCCTCTTTTTCGTTTTCCGCGATTATTAAAACCTCTCCTACTGTATTATTTATTATCTTAGCGCCGAAAATGCACTTTAGTGCAGCATGCTACTCATGAAAATAAATCGTTCATTACTCGCCTATTTCCAATTGGTACTTTTAAGTGCCATTCTGACGAGCAATGCGTTATTCATGCACAGCCACGTGTCGCACGGTCATTTGGTGATGCACGTACACCCTTTCGCGCTCGACGAACGCGGTGATGTAGCTACGCACGAGCACGATGATGATGAGATGGTGTTTTACGATTTCTTGGCTCACCAAGGAATCGTGCAGATGGAACCACTCTCTGGTACCATTGAAGTACTCGCCATTGCTTATCGTTCTTATCAAGCGCCGATACGCAATGAGGAGATCGCGCACTACCGATATCATGACGCGCCCAGCCTTCGCGGGCCGCCCATTTTTTCCTAATCTATCTTTTTAACAATTCTCAGAACGGAGCACTTGGTGCGCACAAGCTGTGTGTACCTGATCTACCTGTGTTCATGTTCTGCACGCAACAACGACTATGCGCTAGCGCATAGATGACACTTTTTTATTTTATTCAAAAAGCAACTTATTTATAGATGGAAAAATATTTCTATACCTTCCTATTGACTTTACTATCTCTTACTATATACGCGCAAACAACCAGTACTATAACAGGTACAGTGAGCACAAAAGGAGGTGCCACCACCGCAACCGTTCGTATAGAAGGCACAACATTAGCCACCACAACGGAAGAAAACGGACATTTTACGTTGACAAATGTTCCGACAGGAAATCGTCGCGTATTAGTGGATGCAATTGGCTATGTGCCCTTTCGCCAATTGGTCTCGGTACTTGCGAGCAATACGCCGGCACTTCAGATCGCACTCGAAGCGGATCGGCTCAATCTCAACGAAGTGGTGGTCAGTGCCACGCGATACGATGTAAACCGCAAACAATCGCCCGTGATTGTGAATGTGATTGGCTCGAAACTCATGAATGCCACGCAAAGTGTGGCCATGTCCGAAACGCTGAACTATCAACCGGGAGTGCGCTTGGAAGTGAATTGCCAAAATTGTGGGTTTACGCAGGTGCGAATGAATGGTTTGGATGGCAGTTATTCTCAAATATTGATGAATAGTCGTCCGATTTTCAGTGCCCTGAATGGCGTATATGGTTTGGATCAGATCCCGACCAGTATGGTAGAGCGCATCGAAGTGGTTCGCGGCGGCGGATCGGCATTGTATGGCTCTAATGCTATTGCTGGAACGATCAATGTCATTACCAAAGATCCTATTGTCAATTCTTGGGAAATCAATAACAATACCAGCCTGATCGGCGGCAAGAGTTTGGACAACAACTTTAGCTTCAACTCCTCGGTAGTTAGCGAAGATCTTTCGCATGGTGCTACATTTTATGGCGCCAAAAGAAGTCGGGAAGCATACGACGCAGATGGCGACGGATTCTCGGAAATTACGAAATTGGAAAGTACGGCCTTCGGCACGAAAGCATTTTATAAGTTTTCGGAACTGAATAAACTGACGATGGATTTTAGTGCGATCAAAGAATTTCGTCGTGGTGGTGATCGATTAAATATAGCACCACATTTCACGGATATTACCGAACAATTGAATCATAATACGATCATGGGCGGATTGACATTCGATCAATACACAAAAGATCAGCGCACCAAATTCAGCGTTTATGGTTCTGCGCAGCGCACCATTCGCGATAGCTATTACGGCGGATTGGGTGGCGAACGCACCGCTGCTGATAGTTTATTGGCGGCAAATGCTTATGGCACGACCAAAGATTTTGCCTTTGTCGGTGGTGGACAATTGGCACATACCTTAAAGAATGAAGATGTATTCACCACCGGTATCGAATACAATCATAGCAATGTAGACGACGAAATCCCGGGATACAGCCGAGCGATTGAGCAAAATGTAAACAGCACCGGAATCTATGCACAATACGAATGGAAACCAACAGATCGATTCAAGGCTTTGCTGGGCGGAAGATTTGATCATGTCAACGTTTCTGGCACGTACTTTTTGGGCGATATTTCTCGCTCTTCTGATGCTTCGGTATCGGCGTTTAGTCCGCGTGTGACTTTGTTGTATGATATCAACGAAGTTTTCCAACTTCGTGGTGGTTATGCCCGTGGTTTCCGTGCCCCGCAGGCCTTTGATGAAGACATGCACGTATCTTCGGTTGGTGGCGACCAACAGTTTATTTTATTGGGCGAAGACTTGAAGACCGAATTTTCGAACTCTTACACGGCATCGATCAACTTCACAAAAGCGATCGGATCTACCCAAGCCAACATTTTGTTAGAAGGTTTCTACACCGACATCAGAAATCCATTCACCTACGTATCACAAGGCGTGATTGGCGACAACTTGCGTCTTGAACAAATGGTGAACGGCGAAGGTTTGTATGTCACTGGTAGCAATATTGAAATAGGGCTTGCGCCATCCGATCGATTGACGTTTCAATTTGGAGGTACAATCCAAACGAATCGCTACCGCGAAGAACAAGAGTTATTTGAAGGTGAAGATGTGGTGGATGGTGATCCAGCAGTGTTTACACGCAACTTGGTGCGTACCCCCAACAGCTATGGCTACTTCAATACCAACTGGCGCGTTGTAGAAGATTTTGGCATAGATATTACAGGTGTGTATACCGGGTCGATGATCGTGCCACATGTGGTTCGCGAATCTGGATTTATGGATTTGGTACAATCTCGGGAGTTTTTAGAGATGAATGTACGCTTGTCGCGCATGATTCATATTAAATCGAGTTTTTCTCTGGAGTTGAGCGCGGGTGTACAAAACATCTTTAATAGTTACCAAAATGACTTTGATAAAGGCGCTCGCCGCGATTCAGACTACATTTACGGACCTGCCAGACCACGCACTTACTTTTTTGGTGTGAAGATTGGCAATTTCACGCATTAAGCAATAAAAAACGATGGTACGATTCTCTGTTTGGATCTTCCTACTATTTAGTTCAATCTTCCCTGCGTCGTACACGATGGCGCAGGAAGGATTGAAAATCAATTGGCTGTCTTTCGAGGCCTTGTCAGACTCATTGGCCACTAAACCAAAAAAGACATTGATCTTCTTTCATGCCGACTGGTGTATGTATTGCAAGAAAATGGCCGACGAGGTATTTACCAATCCTGCTGTCATTGCGGAGATCAATGCCCATTATTACGCGGTACAGCTCGATGTAGAAACGGTGGATAGTATTCGCTTTGATGGTCAATTATTCACCAACAAATCACCCAAGAAAAGAAGAGGCAGATACCACGATCTGGCCATGCTATTGGGTGCGAGAAACGGACAATTGGTATTACCGACTACGCTGATCTTAGATAAAAAATTCTTCGTAACGCAACGTCAATTTGAATACCTACACAGCAAAAAACTACTCGAACTGCTACAGCCATAAAAGCATAACTTCCTTCAAGGCAACTCGTCGCATTCACATATAAAATTAAAAGCGTATTTTTGTGCCCAAATGGGAAAGAGAATACCTCAGGACAAGAAATTTGTCTCTGATATAGAGATAATTGACATCGCCGAAGAAGGAAGAGGCGTCGCAAAACAAGACGAGCTAGTCATGTTCATTGAAAAGGCAATACCGGGAGATATTGTTGACGTAGAGCTGCTTCGCAAGAAAAAGAATTTGGTAGAAGGGAAAGTGACTGCCGTGAAAACACCATCTCCACATCGGGTAGAACCTTTCTGCAAGCACTTTGGCGTATGCGGCGGTTGCAAATGGCAACACATGAACTACGAAGCGCAATTGCACTTCAAAGAGAAATATGTGAACAATGTATTGACTCGCATTGGCAAAGTAGATACTTCCGCGATGGAAACGATACTGGGATCACAAGAAACGTCGTATTACCGCAACAAGTTGGAATATACTTTTTCCAATAAACGCTGGTTGACCAACAAAGATGAGCAGACAGAAGATCAGGATATGAATGCCTTGGGCTTTCACGTACCCGGTCGCTTTGATAAGATCTTGGATATAGATCACTGCTATTTGCAGGCTGATCCTTCGAATGATATCCGGAATAGCATTCGTGCTTACGCAGCTGATCACGGAATTTCGTTTTACGATTTGCGCGCACATCAAGGTGCGCTCCGCAATGTCATTATCCGCACCGCTTCTACAGGTGAAGTAATGGTGATTGTGGTATTTGCATATCCTACGCAAGAGCAGATCGATCAGTTAATGGAGTTCATATCGGTTAAGTTCCCCACTTTAGCATCGCTATTGTACATCGTGAACCAAAAAGGCAACGACACGATCTTTGACCAAGAGATCATGGTATATCGTGGCCGTGATTTCATTTACGAAGAGATGGAAGGCTTGAAATTTAAAGTCGGCCCAAAATCATTCTACCAAACGAATTCTGCTCAAGCCTACGAACTATATAAGATTACGCGTGATTTTGCTGGGCTTACTGGCGAAGAGACAGTGTATGATTTGTACACGGGCGCTGGCACGATTGCCAACTTTGTGGCGCGCAACGCCAAACAGGTGATTGGCATAGAATATGTACCTTCTGCTATTGAGGATGCGAAGATCAACTCCGAGCTCAACGACATCAGCAACACGAAGTTCTATGCCGGTGATATGAAAGACGTATTGACCATTCCATTTGTCACTGCACATGGTAAGCCCGATATCATCATCACCGATCCGCCAAGAGCAGGGATGCACGCCGATGTGATTAAATGTTTATTGGACGTGGAAGCACCAAAAATTGTGTATGTAAGCTGTAATGCAGCAACACAGGCTCGGGATATTGAGCTACTATCTGGAAAATATCAGGTAGATCGCATCAAACCGGTGGATATGTTTCCACATACGCAACACGTGGAGAACGTAGTTCTTTTGACCAGAAAGTAGGAAGATGAATATAGAAGAATTATTAGCAGAGCCTTCGGGCAATGGCGCTGAAAAAGGAAAGGGCAACAGCCCGCTGGAAAGTCTTAAAATCGATCTAGATTTCTATAGCGATGCGATCAAAGAGGTATCTACCGACCTGATCGCCGCAGAATATTCTGCGCATCCTATTTTCGTAGCGCACCAACATAGTGTGAAGATTGGAGAGGTGATCTTGGATAAAGGCGAGTTGAACACGTCATGGACGATCAACGTAAGTACCTTGGAGGAATTCGTGGAGAACGGCATTATTAAAGAAGATCGAAAAGACTATTTTGTCAAGCAGTTTAAACCTGCCGATCAGTACATGTGTCTATTCGTAGTCGTTCCAGAAGGTGCTAATTTTGTATTTTATCCTTTCAAATAAAAGGTTTAGCGTTATTTAACATCCTGAATAGCGATCTTTGGTTAATTTAGATTATTACATGAACCGATTACTACTATATATCCTTTTCGCCTCTTGCCCGCTTTTCGCGGTGAGTTTGCGCACGTCTGCCCAAACTGTTGGTGAAGAACGTAAGAATATATCGGGTATGGTATTAGAGCGGGGCACCAATAATACGCGCATTGCGGATGCAAATGTAACCAACCTAAACTCGCAACAGAAAGTTCGGACATCCATGCAGGGTATCTTCACGATGCCTGTAGCTCTAGGTGATAGTCTATCGATAGAGAAAGTTGGCTATGGCACGATAAAAACACAGATTAACCGCATTGAGGATATCATTTTGGAGATGCAATCTGGTTTACAGATCGAAACGGTAGTTGTTTCGCGTGGTACACGCGAAGCCGAGATGCGCGGCATCATGAAAGATTATGAACGCAAAGGCGTTTATCGTGGTGGGCAAAATTCTGTAGGCACCTATTTAGCTAGTCCCGCAACGGCATTGTACAATCTTTTTGGTAAAGAGCCCAAAAATGCAAGGCGCTTTCAGGAGTTTATGGATCAAGAGCTAGAGGAGACGAAGATCGATCGTATTTTCAACAAAACGATCGTGACAGAGTTAACTGGCTTGGAGGGTGAAGACTTGCAATCCTTTATGGATTGGTATCGCCCATCGTTATCTACCGCAGAGAAATGGGGCAGATACGATTTGATGGTATATATTAATAAATCTTTTGATGCATGGGATGCCAATGGTCGCCCGAAATCTCAAAAATTGCCTAAGCTGGAAATACCGCCACAAGAGAAGTAGACCACTAATTGGCTACAACAAAATTTATTTTCCACACCATAGCTTTATTTTGGCATTCGCTTTGATTATATATCGTAAAGAAGCATTCATTTATCTTTTAACTTATGACAATTAACAAAAAAATATCCATTTATGGTTTGTCGCTAGCGACATCTGCTATGCTGTTCGCTAGCTGTTCGACCATACAAAACGCAAGTAACACTACTAAAGGTGCTGCTATTGGCACAACCGCTGGTGGTGTATTAGGCGCAGTGATCGGAGGAAAAGCAGGTAATACTGCAGTGGGTGCAATCGCTGGTGCAGTGATTGGTGGAGCTGCTGGTGGATTGATCGGTCGTAAGATGGATAACCAAGCGAAAGAAATTGAAAACGCGGTAGCGGGTGCAGAAGTGATCAAAGCGGAGGAAGGTATTATCGTGAAATTTGATAGCGGTATTCTTTTCGACTTCAACAGCACACAGCTAAAAGGTGACGCAAAAACAAATATTGCCAAATTGGTAGAGACGTTGAACAAAGAGCCTGATACGGAAATCTTGGTTATAGGACATACAGACAATGTTGGTTCTGTAAGTGCGAATCAGAAAGTGTCTGAAGGTCGTGCAAAATCGGTGCGTGATTACGCCGTATCGCAAGGGTTACTAGGTGGCAGAATCAAAACAGAAGGTAAAAACTTCTCAGAGCCTATCGCTACCAATGATACCGATGCTGGACGTGCTGAAAATCGCCGTGTAGAGATCGTAATCGTAGCGAGTGAGAAAATGCAACAGGACGCAAAACGCGAAGCTGGAACTAACTAAAAGTAGTATATAGGTAATGAAAAAGCTCCGGGAGATGATCTCTCGGAGCTTTTTTGTTTAGGCATTTATTTATGCCAAGGTAAAGTATACAATTGCAAAAAGAGCAAATGAGCCGTCCCAGCCAAAATCTTAGCGTTGGTGAATACAGCTCTCCAACAGATCAGCATAGCGAACAATAAAAAAGCTCCTAACATTGACGTTAGGAGCTTTATCTGCTGTAAAGCAGATTATGTTTACTGGAACTTTTTGGCGTTAACCTTACGTTCGTTCTCCGTCAAATAAATCTTACGTAGGCGCATGCTCTGAGGCGTTACTTCGATGTATTCATCTGCTTGGATGTATTCCATACATTCTTCCAATGAGAATTTGATGGCTGGCGCAATACGTGTATTGTCGTCTGATCCAGATGCACGCATGTTGGTCAACTGTTTACCTTTGGTTACATTGATCGTTAAATCATTATCACGGATGTGCTCACCTAAGATTTGACCTTCGTAAATATCCACTCCTGGATCTACGAAGAAACGGCCACGATCTTGCAATTTATCGATAGAATATGCAGTTGTAGAACCTGTATCCAAAGAGATCAATACACCAGCCATACGCTTAGGAATAGTACCTTTCCAAGGCTCGTAACCTTTCAAACGGTGCGCCATTACGGCTTCACCAGCCGTAGCGGTCAATACGTTGTTACGCAAACCGATGATTCCGCGAGAAGGAATAGAGAATTCCAAATGCTGCATATCACCTTTAGCTTCCATAATCAATAGCTCACCTTTACGTTGTGTAACTAGCTCGATTACTTTACCAGAAACTTCAGCAGGTACGTCTACTACCAATTCTTCAATTGGCTCACATTTTACGCCATCAATTTCTTTTACGATAACTTGTGGCTGTCCTACTTGCAATTCGTATCCTTCACGACGCATAGTCTCGATCAATACGGATAAATGGAGGATACCGCGACCATATACTAACCAAGCATCTGGAGATTCGGTTGGTACTACGCGTAGTGCCAAGTTTTTCTCCAATTCTTTTTGCAAACGATCGTAGATATTACGTGAGGTTACTAATTTACCTTCTTTACCGAAGAATGGTGAGTTGTTGATGGTGAACAACATGTTCATCGTTGGCTCATCAATGCTCATTACTTCTAATTGCTCTGGATTTTCGAAATCGGCGATCGTATCACCAATATCAAATCCTTCAATACCTACTACGGCACAGATATCACCAGCATGTACTTCTGGTACTTTGATACGACCAAGGCCTTCAAAAACTTGAAGCTCTTTCACGCGGGATTTCACAATCTTGCCATCACGTTTCACTAAAGAAACCGGTTGGTTCTCTTTGATGGTGCCACGAGCTATACGACCGATCGCGATACGACCTACGAATGTAGAGTAATCTAAAGAAGTTACTTGCATCTGCAATGTACCTTCTGATACTTTTGGAGCAGGGATATGATCCAAGATGGCTTCTAATAAATCGGTAAAGTCCGTTGTTGGTTGTTTCCAATCGGTAGACATCCAACCTTGTTTAGAAGAACCATAAAGCACAGGGAAGTCTAATTGATCTTCCGTAGCGCCTAAGTTGAAGAACAAGTCGAATACACTTTCGTATACTTCGTCTGGACGACAGTTTTCTTTGTCGACTTTGTTGACTACAACAATAGGTTTGATACCTAAAGCTAACGCTTTACCCGTTACGAAACGCGTTTGAGGCATTGGGCCTTCGAAGGCATCTACCAAAAGAACAACCCCATCGGCCATTTTCAATACGCGCTCTACCTCACCACCAAAATCGGCGTGACCAGGGGTATCAATGATATTAATTTTTACATCCTTATAGGTAACAGATACGTTTTTGGAAACGATAGTGATACCACGTTCACGCTCCAAATCGTTGTTATCTAGGATAAGTTCTCCTGCGTTTTCATTTTCTCTGAATTGATTCGTGAAATAAAGAATCTTGTCAACCAAGGTCGTTTTACCGTGGTCAACGTGAGCGATAATCGCTATGTTTCTGATGTTCTGCATGCTACAGCTTGTCGTGTAAAATTCTAAGGTGCAAAAGTATAAAAATAAAAACAACTAATCACTAAATTTTAAATGATATATTTGGAATACATGAATAATAAAGATTTCTTAATATGAAATGGCTTTTAACAGTAGTAACAACCCTATTTATGGCGCATCACATGTCGGCACAAAATAAGACCGACTGGGCGAATTTTGGCAAATATGAAGCGGCCAACGCGCAGGAAAAAAGTGGACGGGTGGTATTTATGGGAAACTCCATTACCGAAGGTTGGAAAAATCAACGTCCTGAATTCTTTAGTAAAAATGGCTACATCGGTAGAGGAATTGGTGGGCAGACAAGTGCGCAAATGCTGGTTCGGTTTCGGAAAGATGTAATCGATCTAAAGCCGAAAGCGGTCGTAATTTTGGCTGGCACCAATGATATTGCGCAGAATCAAGGCTACATTTCGCAAGAAAATATCTTGGGCAACATCCAATCGATGGTAGAGCTAGCGGAACTTCACCATATCAACGTGTATTTGTGTTCGGTGCTACCTGCTTACGAATTTGGCTGGCGGAAGGAGATCCAAGATGTGGCCAATCAGATTGTGCAATTGAACACACTTATTCGCTCGTATGCCGAAAGCAAGGGTATTCCGTATGTAGATTATCATTCGGCACTCAAAGATGAGCGAAACGGATTGTCGGTAGCGCATGCAAAAGATGGTGTACACCCAACAGCGGCAGCTTATGAAATCATGGAAGCCACATTACAGAAGCAGCTGAAATAATGTATAAGTAGGATTTAATCCAAGCTTATAAAAGCAGAACACCCGAACCAAATTGGTTCGGGTGTTCTGCTTTTATACGGACAACCGATCTGACGATTACGATATTACGTTCAGCTCTTTACCTACTTTGGTAAATGCCGCAATGGCTTTGTCTAGATGCGTGCGATCATGGCCAGCTGATATCTGCACGCGAATACGCGCTTTATCTTTAGGCACAACTGGATAGTAGAATCCGATGACATAGATACCTTCTTCCAGCATTTTGGCAGCGAACTCTTGCGCTAACTTCGCATCATACAACATTACTGGTACAATAGGATGCACTCCTGGTTTGATATCGAATCCAGCAGCAGTCATTTGCGCTCTAAAATAAGTCGTGTTTTCTTCCAATTTATCGCGCAATGTGGTGGTTTCGCTCAGCATATCTAAGACGGCAATGGAAGCACCAACAATCGCTGGCGCCAAGGTATTAGAAAAAAGATACGGTCTAGAGCGCTGACGCAACATATCGATAATCTCTTTGCGACCAGAGGTAAAACCACCAGAAGCACCACCCAACGCTTTGCCAAGCGTACCGGTAATGATATCAATTCGCCCCATCACATCACATAATTCGTGCGTACCACGCCCTGTTTTGCCAATAAAACCCGAACAGTGCGATTCATCGATCATGACTAGCGCATCATACTTATCAGCCAGATCACAGATTTTGTCTAAAGGCGCTACCGATCCATCCATTGAGAAAGCACCATCGGTCACGATGATACGATGACGCGCCCCTGATGCCGCTTGCAATTGCGCTTCCAAATCTTGCATATCGCAATTCTTGTAGCGGAAACGCTGTGCTTTACACAAGCGAACGCCATCGATAATCGAAGCATGATTCAGTTCGTCGGAGATAATCGCGTCCTCAGCGCCAAATAAGGGTTCGAAAACGCCTCCATTAGCATCAAAAGCGGCCGCATACAAGATAGTATCTTCTGTGCCTAAAAATTGTGACAGTTTATCTTCCAATTGCTTGTGCGTATCTTGCGTACCGCAGATAAAACGCACGGATGACATACCATATCCATGTGAGTCAATCGCTGCCTTGGCAGCGGCAATCACATCGGGATGTGAGGATAATCCCAAGTAATTATTCGCACAGAAATTGATCACTTCTTGTCCTGTATTTATTTTTATATCTGCTCCTTGAGGCGTGGTGATGATGCGTTCTTTTTTGTAAAGTCCGGCTTCCTGAATTTCCGCTAACTCTTTTTGTAGTGCGGCTTGCAAGTTGTGGTACATATATCGAAAATCCTTTTATTGTTGCGTGTATATCCAAAGATACAATATTTTTGCGGCTCGTTTGGTCTTTGTGATGAAGCTTTTCGGGTACTATAAAAAAGGACAGCTGTTGCTGTCCTTCGTATGAGGAATGCTGTGTTCTATTTTATTTAATGCGGGTGAATACTTCCGTACGGCCCAACAAACTGACGCCGACGAAACCGCGCACTTCCAACTTATCTCCTTTTGGAGTCATCTTGCAGCTGTAGGTTTTTCCAGATTTCGGATCATAGATTTCACCACCTTCGTAGGTATTTCCTTTTTTGGTGAAGTTTTTCAAAATTTCCAGACCTTCTATTTTACGATCGCGAAGACTTTTATCTGGATTTTTCTCATCCTTTTTCGAAGAATCTTTTATCCAATATAATTTTCCGAAATACTTATCACCCCGTTTAAAAATCTCTACTCTACCTTCTTTACTGGAATTTTCCCACTTACCTACAATCGGGTCAGAAGACTGCGCAAATAATGAAAATGCGATCATTACCGCGCTTAAAACTAAAATTATTCTCTTCATAGCTTTTATTGTTTACAATTGTTATGCTTAAATATACAACTTTTTTACTATGCAAGCATAATACAATCTTGAGTTGTATGCTGTAGTACCGCTAATACTAGAACAGATGATAACTCTTAAGGTTCTTTTGAAAGGTATAAATTGGCATTTGTTTTGTCTAGGATTTATTAAATCACTATTTAACTATATACATTATGCATTTTATACTTTCACTTCTTCTTACCGGGCTTATCATTGCGGGAGCATCTTATATTATTCCAGGCGTAACGGTCGACGGTTTTGGTTGGGCTATTGTAGCTGGCTTAGTCATTGGCTTAGTGAACGGGATTGTTGGCGGAATCTTGCGATTATTCACTTTTCCATTGAACTGGTTGACCTTTGGCTTAGTTTCTTTTATCATTACGGTGTTGATGATTATGCTCAGCAGCAGCATTATGGGCACCAAATTTCAGGTAGATGGATTTTGGTCGGCTTTCTTTTTTGCGATTGCCGTAGCCGTGATGGAAATGATCTTAGGTGCGTTAGTAGCACCGAAAAGTCGTTAAGACTTATTTAGTCATATAAACAAGAACAGCAGCAAGTAACCTTGCTGCTGTTCTCTTATTGAGACCTTGCGAAGGTCTTATTTTTTTGTATAAATGTAAAACGCGACTAGTAAGCTCCGATAAAGAAACTTCCTGCTTGACCTTTCAATCTAATACCTTTGGTAACACTGTTCGTTTTCCAGTTAATGATATACAGGTTACCATCCTTACCGCTAGGTGTTAGTGGCACGTAAGCCAAGTCACCATCTACACCAATGTTTTGGAATTGTCCGAAAGTAGTAGACAGACCTGCATCAGAGGAAACTTCTGTAGATAATTGCGTCGCAGTTCTTGCATTCAGATCTATCAAAGCCAAATATCCACCCGCAACACCAGTTTCAGTAAACAAGACCAATCCTTTGCCTTCGCCGAAATATCTCCAAGCTCTGATAGCTAGGTTATTTGATTTGTTCAAAGCTGTTTTAAGATCAAAGTTGTAGCTATTGTCATAATCACTGGTTGATTTGCTAATACGCAAAATCTGAGAACCTGAAGTCGCTGTTGCTTGGTACACATTGCCATCATTTCCTACGTATTGAGTCATTGTACGGTAGCTGTGGTTAGCAGCTTTACTTTGTGTTGACCAGATCAATTTTGGATTAGCCAGCGAAGGGTAGTCTAACACCAGTGTTACCGTACCTTTGATGTTTGCTGCGTCATTAGCCCACGACCAGCTTACTGCCTGCGTTTCAGAATTCACTGATCTCTGCGGCCCTTTAGATGGATCTACTTTGCTGATATTACATCCGATATATAGTTTATTACCGTTAATCACTGGTACATCCACACGCCCTACAGTATAACCTTCTGCTTTTTCTGCATCGGTAAATGGGAAAACAAATTCAGTCGTGTTCGGCACACTTGGATTATTTAAGTCGATGATTGCTACATCAACTGTACCGCGCACATAATCATATGTTTGTGTACCAGCAGTCGCTTTTGCTCCATCGATTGGTGCTGAAGCCCCTTCAATCTTAACCCCAACACCTACACCTTCAGCAGCTTTCACCCATCGTGGTGAAGAACTCAAGATACTAGCTACATTTAGTTCTTCATTCGTATCTTCAAACTTGTTTGTGCCTGTTACCCGGTATTTGTTAAATACCCCCCCGTTAGCGCCAGTATATTGGATGTTGTACAGGAAATTTCCATTTACAGAACCTTGTACACGAGCTGTTCTTTCGGAACGTAGTGCATATCCAACTCCATTAGCAAAAATATTAAGCTCTTTGGAAGCATCGCTCGCTTCCGCTAATGTAAGCGCGTGCGCCAATGTACCACCATCACCTGCTCTATTTGTCTCGGCATCTGGAAAAGCAGCTGTCAACGTTATAAATTGTCTTGCCTCTGTATCTGGGCCAGATCCTGCATTAGGGTTTTCACCACCAGGTCCATCATTTTTAGTACATGATGCCATTGTACTCAATGCGATTACCGCACCGAATAAGGTCGTTTTAAAGAGTGTTTTGTTCATGATTTATATAGATGAGTTAAATGTTTAATTTTATTTAGTAAAGTTGTTTAGCATATAGTTGAGCTTCAGATAGTAGCCGCGCCCAGGTTTCTGCACGCCAAAGTTGTCGTAGACCTCGCCATTCGTGATATTCTTGACATCTAGGCTGACGATAAGCTTTCCATTCGGAGTGCGATAACTCGCGCCCACGTCGTGATAAAATTGCGTTGGCGTCCTAAACCAATCTTCTGAATCAAACCATACGGTGGTAAATGGTGCCACGTAACCCGTATTGTAGAACAAATTGACGGTCGACTTTTTTTGGATCAAGTTGTCGAGGCGATATTGTACACTCCCATTCACCATAAAGTAAGGCTCATTAGGTAACTGACGGTTGAAGAAGCGGTGTGGGTTTCCATTTTCGTCAAACTCCGTTTTCATCAAAGTGTTGAATCGCGACAAGTTTACCAATAGGTTGAGTCTGTTGGCATACACGTAAGTCACCTCCGCCTCGAATCCACGTGATTGTGTGCGGCCAATATTGATGAATCTCGTAGTTTGTAGGTTGGCATCACTTTCTCGACCTACGATTACAGAATCTACCGCTTCGGCCGCAATCTTATCATAACCATTGCGCCAGAACGCACTCGCATATAAAGACAGTCTGTTCTTATCATCCGATAAGGCTTCATAACGGAATCCTGCATTGTAGTTGACATTACGCTCCGGTTTTAACTCCAAATTCTCGACAATATTCGTTTCCGGACTTCCAAAGATTTGTTCGTCGCGAGGTGAGATAAAGCTGTTCTCCATAGAAGCAATCACGTATAATTTCGGGATCACATTATACGATGCTGTAAAACCATATCCGGGGTTTCTGTTAGTTAGCGTGGTCGTGGTACCAGCATTATCGTAATGATTTTGGTTGATGGTGTATTTCGCCAATACATTTGTTTTCAATTTATTATTCAACGTTTGTGCTTCGTAGTTGAATCCAAAAATATTGGTCGTCGTATTTCGCTGATTTTGCGAATTCATTGGAGCGGACGGATTCAGTAAATCCTCATCTTGACGCCGTGTAGAGTTTAGATTATGATTTACGGAGAGACGATGACCTTGCGCAACCATATACGAAAGATTGGTGCGTGAATTGATAATATCACGATCAATATTGGTAATGACAGCAGCTCCCTGTTGGCCTCGGCCAACAGGACGTACCAAAGGAACGACCACGCCATTACGTATAATTGTCATCGGATTACCATCCCAGTTATACATTGTTCTGGCCGTATCTTGTAGATAGGTGCTTCGTTTGCTATATACCGCATTTACATTTAGGGCCAAACCAGCTAGTAAGAAATTATTCTTGATATAATTTAAGCTAAAGACATGTGCCTGGTATTCGTTGAATCTCCCTACGTAAGGCTGCGCCATGGTAATTCCATGCGGAATATCTTGATAGGTATCCGAAATGTTGTATCCTACGAAGAATTGATCTGCCCATTTCACATCGGTGAAACCAAATTCAAAACGTCCAGAAATCGATTTGTAGGTATTATTAAACCTTTTGAATCTGTTGTAACGTGTGAGACGTTGCTGTGCATCAGTCATCATGGCAAATTTGCCCCACATCTCGTAGCTGTTGTCTGTATAGATATAAGCGCCGGAGAGACGCGTGGTAAAGCCCGATTTTTGATTCCGGTAAAGAGCAGCCACGTCAGATTGGAACGTATTAAATGAGCCATATGATACCGCTGCCGCAATGTTATTAGCAGATGCATCTTTACGCATAATGACATTAATCGCGCCACCTACATAGTCACCCGTAAGATGGGATGGCAATACGCCTTTATACACTTCGATGCGTTCAATCATGGCTGGAGGTATATTATTTAGGTTGAACGATTGACCAAAGGTCGAAATAGGTGTACCATCCAAAAAGATACCCACCGCACTACCTGACATACCATTCAGGTTATATTCGATTTGGGAGCCGATACCACCGTTTTGACGTACACGCACACCTACAGCACGATCCAACAATTCATTCGTCGTTAAATTTCTAAGCGAAGCTTCTTTGGTCTCAATCACTGCGACCGCAAAACCACTGGTCTCCATATCCTTTTTTACGGTTTTGCGTTCTACCGCTACCTCTTCGATATTTGTTTCTGACTTGCCAGTGACTACAATGTTTACAGACTTAGTTGGACTGTCTACATTTACTTCTTGGCGATGTGTGTTGATGTCTATCGCTGTAATGACTAGATAAATACGTCCATAAGGAACGTTTTTTATCTCGTACCTACCTTTATGATCAGTCACAGCTCCAAGATTTGTTCCTTCAACACTGATAGTGATGTGGCTAGCCGCGCTACCATTCTTCTGTGTCAGTCGCCCTGTTAGAGAGCTGAATTCTTGAGCTTTGACGCCACAAAGCGCCCAAATCGAAATAATTGTAAAAAAGTACTTAAGCATATTAAAAATAACTTCATATTTAGACAAAGTCTAAATAAACTTGGCGTGACAAAAATACATCTTAGAAATACTTAATTTCGACGCTAAACGAAATTTAGATGACGCTATCAGAAATTTAGATTGATGTACAACTAGCTCACAATCTGATATTTAAAAAAATAAGAACAATTATTTCACCTTTAGTAAAAAAATATTCACACACAAGAGATATATGTATTAATATTTCAGTTGAACATCAAGCCTCAGCCTTTTCTCAAATGGTCTACTTAATGAGAACCAAAAAAAGATACATTATTATAAATCGCCTTATCCTAAACATCCTTTACAATAGGTGATAATAATGGCATTCATAGTACAAAAATCTAAAAATACTTATACTAAGCAAGAATCTATAGTACTCGTTACATGAGGCACTAGCTAGTTGATTCTAACTTAAAGGCTAGATGACTAGATGAATGAAGTTAAGCTATAAGAATACGTACCAGCTTCAACGCAATCATATAGCCAAAATTCTTTACTATATTTACTTCCTTTAGAAAAAGTCTAAATTAATATTGGGTTAAATTGAATAAGCCATCTTACATCAGGCAGATAAAGTAATTATGGGAGATTATACAAAACTAGGAAATGTACCATTCATTTTTCAGAATTTTGGGCAATCATGGGAACAGCTCGAATGTAGATCCGTACGATTGAAAAAACCTACACTTCTAATTGCTTGTTGTGCCGACAGTAAGGATGTGTTTACCTACCGTACAGATGATGTAGTGCATAACGTTTCACCGGGGCAAACAGAATCAGTCTATCTTGAAAGCAATAGCCAACTAGATATAACGACACCCAATAACGCCGTGGCGATCCTATTGCTCCTTTGTATGGATGCCGCAACAGATTTAGATCTTAATAATTTGATGCCATTATGCCTTACTGATAAACAAATTGGAAAGACCACGGTCCACACTAGCTACCTGATCAAAAAAATAGTCGCCGCAAGCCAGTCAAGATTGCCACAAAGCCGACTGCTATATAACGCCCAGATTTTCGAAATACTGTACCACCAATTAACTGATAACTTGCAAGAAGAAACTCACCAATTATCTATCCACTACGACAAAGTAAAGTTGGCGAAGTCTATCATCCATGAAGACCTCAGCAAGAAAATCACCATCCCAGAGTTGGCTAAAATCGTAGGAACTAACGAACAGTATCTCAAAAAATACTTTAAGGTATATTATGGAAAAACAATTGCAAGCTACACGACCGAAGTTAAGATGGAGCATGCACGAATACTTTTATCTTCTGGTAAGCACCTTATTGTAGATGTTTCTAGAATGACAGGCTATAAGCACTCTACGCATTTTACAACTACTTTTAAGAAATACTACGGGTTTAAGCCTATTCAGCTTAAATAATTCCACTTGACATTCATTTTATACTGGGAAAACTATCCTCTGTATTTGTAGATAATTACAAAATAGTTCCCAATCACAAAATCTATAAACACAAAAAAGCCCTTGCAAAGTTTTTTGCAAGGGCTTTAGTATAAAATTAGGCACCGACCTACTCTCCCACCTGTTACGGCAATACCATCGGCTCTGGCGGGCTTAACTACTCTGTTCGGA
>NZ_QDKG01000008.1 GCF_003076635.1 Sphingobacterium corticibacter
TCCAAGATTAGTTCCTGGGTTAACTGTTTTTGTTCCCGGAGCCCCAGCCTTTTTTTGTGATGACCTCCTTTAAAATCTCATGATTAACGCTCAAATCAGCAAACATCCTTTTAAGACGAGAATTCTCTTCCTCCAGTTCTTTTAAACGCTGCACATCCGATACTTCCATGCCTCCGTAGCGGCTTTTCCAGTTGTAAAAAGTGCCCTTGCTAATGCCTAGTTCCCGACAGATATCTTCTGCTCTACGTCCTTCTTCACCCTCTTTAAGGGCACGGACAATCTGGGTTTCTGTAAAACGTGTCTTCTTCATTTTCAACTTAAATTTAAACATTGTAGTTCAGTTTTAAGCTGTCTGTTTTTTGGGGACACTTACAAAACTAATCGAACAGCTATAATAAACTTCAGAAAGCAAATTGTTTCTGTGATGTCTGAAAATAAGTATTATTCAAACTCATTCGAAAAACTCAACAAACAATATGGGAAAATTGAAAAGTATGAATTGTTTTATAGTCATCTTGTGTTAAGTAATTTTAGACAATTGACAGGAACGCAATGGTTAACGAAGATCTAAAATAATCACATGACATAAAAGCACGATGGCCTAACAAGGTATTGCCAAAAGTGGAGGATCAGTGCTCCGCATCAACATTATTGGCGAAATCCCCACCTTCGCCAGATCCCCAAAACCTTATGAAAACCACCGTTGCCGACAAAATATCTCTTTTCTTATTTTCAGTTGTCATTTTGATAGTTGGGTATATGTGCTATGCAGGCATAACTGGACAATTTGAAAAACACAAATCTTGGGTTTTACCCATGGACAGTAATAAGCAGGGCATTGTTGTAAGTGCAAGCGAAAACGAATTATTCCTTTGGAATAAACGAAAGTGTACGAACAAATTCGTTGGACATACCGACGCTATTAAGACCGTAGCTTTTTCGCATAGCGGTCAACAAATTGCTAGTGGCAGTATTGACAAATCAGTTAAAGTCTGGTCATCAACAGACAAAAATGCAATTAAAACCCTAAATGGTCATACAAAAGGCGTAAATAAAGTTGCATTCAGTAATATAGACAAATACATAATTAGTGCTGGCTATGACAACAAAATGTTTATTTGGGATTGGACGAAAAATAAAGTCATAAAGGAACTTAACGTAGACCATACCCACTTTTCAATTAACAATCAAGATGTTTTAGCGTACGTAGATAGCGCTTGTTCACTCACACTTTTTGACTTAAAATCATTGTCAGAGATAAAAGTACTTGGACATTTTTGTGGTGTACCCCTTTTTAGCCCACAAAAAAACGTTATTGCAACAGAGGATAGTGTTTTTACTTTTATAGATTGATGGTGGTGATATTGAAATATGGGATTGGCAGAAAAAACAAATCATACGAACACTGCAAGGACACATTATGAACTCTGTTGATGATTTATCATTTGATAAGACAAATCAACTAATTAGTGCTTCAGGCGATGGGTCTTTAAAATATTGGGACTTGAATACGGGTGATTTAAAAATGATTGTAGGGAATGGATTATTTCAATCAAAATTAAATGGGCTTTTATCAATCGCTGTTCTCCTGAATTTAATTGTAGGATTTTGTGCGTTAGCAGAAAGCATAGAGAATAAGTTTTCCTCTTATATCTTACTTTCGATCTTGACAGTTTGGAGTTTAGGATTGGGCTTGGTTTTATATTTCTTCAGGAAAGCGCTATTTAAATTGGCTATGCCAATTGTCTGGACGACAACTATATTTTCAGGAATATTCTTTTTGTCTGCTTATACCAGCTGGCTTAGTTTTTATACCGTTCCAGTTTCTTTGCTTTTTTGTCTCATCAAGATGACAAGCAGTAATGACAGGGAAAATATATATTTGCCTTTAATTGCCAACCTAGTAATTTGCGGAATACTTTGTTCATTTGTATTATCGGCAGGGCTCTTGAAATAATAATAGGGTATTACCAAACCGAGCTTGCGAGCTCAACGAAGTTAACGCAGGGTTGAACGCCTTTGATTGAACTTTTGTGTAAAAATGTCCTCCCAAACCGCCAAACCCAAACTTGATGTGCCATTTTAGGAGCATCGCTATAAAGACAATAACCGAAAATAATGAAAGGACTTGCCGACAAATTAAGGCTTATTTACAAACCGTTTTTGCTAATAACAATCGGTTTCATGGTGACATATACCTTTTTGCATTGGGTATTATTTATAAAAGCAGGAATACCACTCAAAGAGAATATCTTAAAATTTTGGTTCCCATTTACACTGCCATTTATTCCAGTTTATATTTGGCTACGTCCAAGACTAAAGTTGTTGCAATTCAAAGATGACAAAGGATCTTTTGGTTATCAGTTTTTAGCGTGTATGGCTATGGCAGTTCCGACCATCATTGCGCAAGAATATTTAGCAACAGCAACAGGCAAATTAACGGAACTTGAAAACATTGCTCAAATTTCGCAACACGACAGAACAAAATACTATTCTCTAAAAAAATATTACATTGACAAGCAGCATTTTGCTGTTCAAAATAAGCTATCTGTTACAGGTAGACATAACGAAAACCTCAATATGTTCATCTATGTGATCATGCCACTTTTAGAAAGTCAAGATAACCCATTCTTTTCCAGTAATAAATATTGGCTTGGACAAAAATATCAACGACAAATTAGTAACAGGCTTTCAAATCAGGAAAAGGACGACAGATACAAAGCATTTGCTGAACAAGCACAAAAGGAATTTTATAAAACGAACTTTGAGAATTTCACTTACTTAGAAGTCATTGGAAATACGGATGACCGTGAGGAGTTTAATAAAGCCAAAAGAAGATTAGGGCAGAAATCAACCGCTGAAAATATTATTTTTAAGGCAAACACAGAGCCATTTGAAGCGAGAAACGGGAATAAACTTCCGTGGGTTTTTGGTTCATTGGGGATTGGACTTCTAGCGTATTTGGTCTTTTTATTATTCCCTAAACTTAAAGGAGAAGAAGAACATCATCAATTCACAAGTGGAGATTCGTCAGGCATTTCAAAGTTATAAACCGTGGACAAAAGAGCAAAGAATATACTATTTAAAACTTACTGGACGTCGGCAGGTTGGCTACGGGAAGAAAACCGTAAAATTGAAGAAGCGGACTTTAATTATGCCAAAGAAAAAGGCGTGATGTTTGACCCTTTGACAATCACAAAAGCGGCGTTAATTTCAAAACTTGACAATGTAATCCAGACAATTTCGAAGAAAATGATTACTGACGCATTTCTTTGTAGCTTAAGTAGTAGACGACTGGACTGGCGTTCTGGGCTAGGAAGTTATGCAAATGCCAACCGAGTTTTGACAGGAAAGGATTTACACGACTGTTACTACGGAAATGGAGATCACGAAGATTTGAATGTCCTCAATTTTGAAAGGATAAAATGGGGTGGCGTAAGACATCATAGCGGACTATACAACTGGCTTGACTTGAGCTTACTTGAAAAAGAAAATATTGCGACACCAACAAAAGATGACATGGACATCTTTAGAAATATTCTCAAAGTCATAGACGATTCAGAATATGGTGAAACCCCGAGTAAACTTCGGGAAAGATTACGTACAGCATTTAAGGGTTCGAAAAATGAACGACACATTTTATTGGAAATACTTGGATGTGCAGACATTCTAAAACCTTTACGTTTTGACAGAAAAGAACCTGGAAAACACGACTGGACTTTTGTGCTACATTGGCGTGGAGAAGACAAATATGATAGACAAAAAGTAAAAGAATATTTTGGAGAATATGGTATTGAATAGAGGGCAAATGCTTTATGGATCGGGTTTACTTTTGATGCTACTTGGCGATGGTTGCGCTAGACTGGCTGCTGAGCTATAACCTTAAGTGAGCATTATGGCAGGACATGTTTTCTTTTATTTAGGGCTGTCACTTTTGATAATGCACGAAATGGACGCTATACGTTGCAGAGAATGGCGGATTTTTCCGGGGCTATTTAAGCTTGAAGCCATATTGGCGAGCTAGTAGTCTTTATGATCAGTACTTTAAATAAATTATACTGAATAGATGTTTGTGCTTTACAGTCCGTTCGTCTGAGAAGCCTTCAAATACTTTAATTTTTCTATCCAACCAATCAAAAATGAAGAGAATTTTCGCCTTTTTATTCTTAATAATTGCGCTAAATTCCCTTGCGCAAAATGCTGATACCATTAGGCTTTCCGACTTTCAATTTTGTGAATTAACTCTTGAGGGCTTAAAGCAAAAAGATCCAAGCATAAAGAAGGTCAAAGTCGAAGAGATGGATCTATGTCCTGATGGATTTGTGGAAGACGGTAGGTTTGAAAATCGAGTTGGTTATATAAGTAAATTATATCCTGGGGTAATATTTCAAAAGTATCAATCTGACGTAGATATGATTGCAAAAATACATTTGACTAAGGCCTTCAAAGGATATTTGCCGAACGGAAACTATATAGATATGAGTGCGCTAAAAGCGGTTGACATTTTAACAAGGCAAGCCGGTTTGAATGCTTGGACTTCGCGAGGATGTTCTGATTACTGGGGGATAAAGGAAGGTGAACAGATCTATTACTACGTTAAAATCAATAAAGATAAAAAACCTCAATATCCAGTTGATGAAAAGTACTATTCAGAACAACCAATAGTAGGAATAGATATTATCGCAGATTGTTATTCGTATTATGAAGATGATTCACAAAGAAATAAACCATTGTTCATTTTAGATGGTAAAGAAGTGAGCGAGGCAGCAATGCAATCTATCAAACCAGATGATGTAGACTCTATCAATGTGATCAAAGACAAAAATGCAACTGATAAGTATGGCGAAAAAGGGAAAAATGGTGTAATTGAGATTTTTCTAAAAAAGAAGAGATAACACAGAAGTTTTGTGCTTCGAGATTAGCTTATTTACTGAGCCTCAAGCCATGGATAGTATTTGTAAACGGACAACAATGAATCTAAAATGAAATGCATCAAAAAACTCGAACAGTTATTAGTTTGTTCGAGTTTTTATCAATCTTGAATATCAGAAAACAATCGACCCATTTCAAGATCGACCCCAGACTAGTAGTCTGCAGCAGGAAGAGCTGGTATAGCGGCGGGCGTCCAGCTGTTGTTGTGTACACATCTCACGTTAAAACCATTCATCGTGTTCTGTGCGACTAAAGTGACGGTTCCATTATTTGCATTTGGAAAGTTTCCCATCATTCTTAATGCCATTGCGTTTGTGCCATTAGCGGTTGAAGTCCAATGGTAACTGTATGCTGGGTTTAGTGACGAGTTGTTAAACTCGGATATCTCATAATTGCCTTGGTTTCTTCTACCATAACTTAGAAAGGTGATCCAATTCATTATGTAGGGATCGTTAGGGATGTTATCACCTGTGATATAGGCGGTATAGCGGATTGTCTCTGTATCTGAGCTTTGTCTCTCAAAGCGACGTCTGGGGTAGCCTGATGTTGCATTCACATTTGCCAATAATTGAGCCTCTGCTTGTGTAGGCATTTTCCATCTACCTCGGGGATATACCTCATTGCATGGATCTATTTGGTTTGGAGTATCATTAAATAATGCTGTTCTCGCGCGCCAATTGAAAAACTCTCCATTATCAGCGGAAGTAGTCAACGGATTACCGCCGACTGTTCCATAGAAATGAGAACTATTGTGTCTAAATCTATAGCCACCATCTGATGGGCGGTAAAACAGATTTGCTCTTGCCCAATTCACGTTGTTTATGTTTTTAGCGCTCGTTATCAATGTGATAGTAATTCGGTATCGTTTTCCCAATTGCGGTGATATAGTAGTGCCAGTCGAAAATGTAAGTTCACTAAAGTTTCTCGTGCCGCCAAAATCAAGATCAATATTTGCGTTGGTGAGGATGATTTGAAGATTTTGTATTGGGCTTTGCGAGTCTGTTGTGTAGATTTGAGCGCGCTTTACGGAATCCAATAGATTGACATTGTATCGAACGAAACTAGCATTACTGACCGTGTTGTCTGAACTATTGGCGTGACCTACATATTGACCTGTATTTAGATCAAATGTTCCAGTTTTTAGAGCGTTGGTACTATTTGTTCTTGCATTTATATTATTTATTGTGCTAAACAACCCTCGCGCATCGACAACAATTTCAATGGCCGCGACTTTCCGCTGAAAAATAATATTCAACTGATTGTCTCCATTTGCGACATTGCTAGTTGTAAAAACTCCGGACGCATAAAGTAGGCCATTTTCGGTCGGTGATACTGTAATTTGTGGGTTTCCAACATTAAACTCTCCCATATAGGGCATTGTTACATGTTGTGAATAAGCAAACCAGCGATAATTTGTGTTCCTGTTTGCTTCTGTAAAAGTGAAAGAAGTGCCAGATATTGCACTTATAGTAGCTACATAAGCACCAGTTGTGTTGTTAAACAGAACCAATCGATATGCTATCCCTTTAGGAATATCTCCGAGAGTAGCCGCTCTAGATGATATGCCATTATTTGTTGCGTTTTTCGCAGAATTTTGTGTTAAATTTAGGGGAGTATTGGAGATTTCTGAAAATCTTACTACGGCTTCTGTCCCATCTTCCAGCTCAACCTTCTGTTCTTCAAGCAGTATGTCTGAATCTACAGTAGCACTAGTGGTCGGTTTCTTATCACCATTTTTAGTAATATTTGCCTTACTAAGACTTGGGGCTTCATCCATAACGGTATCATCCACCCCTATCAAATTGAGTGTGATGCGTGTTCCGTCTCCTTGGACAGTGAGTTCTGTGGACGCTTTTTTACAGCTAACTAAGAAGAGCGATAAGACAGTGAAATATATCACTAAGTGAGATGCTGTCATGTATTTCGAAGTATATCCGAATAGTCGTTCGTTACGCATCGATTGTGCCATTTATACCACCAATATTTTCCCAGTTTTCTACCTGCGGCTGAAAATCAGAATTTGCTCCACCGGGAGTTATTCTTGAGGAGCCTGCTGCGAAAGTTGACTCCATTATGATGTGTCTAACAGATATGACAGGCGACAAATAGAGTTCCTTCTTTAATGTTTTGGTAATGTTTATTTTTTTTGTGTTTAAATCCATGTCGTAATTAAATTAATTGTGAAAAAACAAATGGAGGATCATTATATTTCCAAATTCCGTTTGCTTTCATGCAGTGTCAAGAATCGTGTTTTATTAAAATATTAATAGTTTAAAAATTTTCAATATCATTACATTATTTGTTTGCAAATATCTGTAGTTTGATGATAATATTTATCGATTTGGGGATGTGTAATTTCAAATTGTAGGGCTCGAGCTACATCGTAAAAACACTTATTAAATGTGTTTAAACGTGTAAAAGTCGATTCTCTAATATGTGAAAAAATAAAATTTTTATAATTTGATATATTTAAATTTTCTAATATATGTATCAATACTATGCGTTTATTAAAATGAAATAGCCTTAATTATATTCTGTACCTAAAATTAATGGCGAAGTTGTTATTCATAAAAATCTCAAACATGGGTTTATTTCTTGAAATTTAACTGTTATTAGCATTATGTATTTTAAAGAATTTCGAGATAATACTTTTGTGTAATTAAATGTTGTCGAGAAGAGTTTTTTACAAAATTGTGTTAAAAAGGTGTTTTTAAAATTATAGTCAAAATGACAATTATTTCATTTTAATTAAGTTTCGCGCTGCGGGGATCGGCCTTGATAACGATGGTGGCGTAGTAATTAGTAACCAAATTTATTGATGAAATACCGACTACAATCTAACTTGGTGGCAAGCTAGTTTTTTTACAATTTCTTCTTACATGTGTGAATTATGTGGGATTTTTTAGTAGTTTGGTTCTGTGAAAAATGCTTGCCTAAAAATATTTTAAACACATTTCCGAATAACTTTTAAAAGACTTTATCTCCAATCCAAACCCAATACAATGAAAAAAGTACTATTTGTAGTTGCATCATTATGCATGTTTTCCTGCTCAACGAAAAAGCAAGTGACACAACAAGAAACATACGAAACACCGCAAGAGGTAATCAAGGTAAGTTTGAAAGATGATAATACCTTCGTGTTGCATGAGATTTCAAGTGATGCTACATATGGATTATCTGAAAAAAATCCAATACAGGTAGGCGGTGTCTCCACGAACGAAGGACCAAAAAACGAACGCAGATTTTTAAATGCTTTAGCGGGTCCAAACGGAGAAAAAGTTACGTATCATAGAGCAGGCAGCTGTTGTGCGATCAAGAGCAAAAATGATCCGTTGGGCACTGGCAGAGTAATGCTAGACAACTATCGCGTCACATGGGAAGGTTCTAAAGATACTACGTCAATCTATATCAATATGTATGATGCTGGGCCATTAAAAGCACCAAAAGGATTTACGATAAAAGACTAGTTCTTCAAGAAGAATGAAATCTCAAGCTGTTTTTCACAATGATGAAGAATTAGTGCCGTGTGTTTACTGATTGACTAATTAACAATCTTCTAGAAGCTATGAAACACCTTATATTAATCGCCATATTGACGAATATAACTTTAAATATGTTTGCTCAACACAGGGTACTTAGTCCTCAAAATAACCAAGATATTGCAGGGCAATACGGTAGTAGTGATGGTGTTTTACTGTTTGAAAATGGACGTTTTGCACTCTATGGATATGCTACGTTTGTGCTAGGAAGTTATGCGATTACAAAAAATGGAATTGATTTTACGCCAGATGTTCCGCCATTATTTGCTGTCTACGGATTCCATAATCCAGCATTGGGCGATGGGGTGCAAATGATGTTTCAAGGCTTTGAAGAAGGCGGTACGTATGTGATGTTTGATGATGAAAAGCCACAACCAATCTTCAATCAAGATGCAAACTGTTTTGATTGGCCATTTGTCTATCATCGAGAAAATAAACCTCATAGTATCACATTTAATCTTAACAAGGATGAATATGACGATGCTTTTGGAGATTTAACTATTGATAACCATTGGCAGTTTGCCAATGATCAATACAACGATTTTATTTTCGTGTTCAACAAACCTACTCGTTACTATTTACCATTTAAAGGACTACTGCAAGAAACAACAGAAGAAGTTAAATTTTTGCAAGTATCCGCCAATTTTGGAGACCGTCTTTTGCCATTTACACCAAAAGAAGAAGTGAATGAATGGGCGGAAATTGTACAAATGGAAAATAGGTCTGATATTTCCGCACAAGATCAAGAGGCCGTTTATGCCAATGAAAGATACAATATGGTTGGTTTAGAGTCAGAAAATTATGCGTGGGATGAGAATTCAAACCTGCTTGTAGATACATTGAATACGGAAGAAGAAAGTGAATTTCGCGCAACAACTTATCACGACACACGCTTTCTCAAAAAATACGTGAGTATAAAGGCAACACGTAAAACCAATTTGGATATCAGTAGTCTGCAGCCCAGCACCAACAGTATTTTCTTTACTAGCTGTGAAGAATCTGAGAAATCGTATAAAAATCCTTACAATCAAGTAGAAGCCGAAGAAAATACCCAATTAGATACTATACCACCCATTCCTGTACCAGATAAGAAATAAAAGAAGTGTCAATTTTAAAACCTTATTTTGAAGGTTTTTAGACGAAACTATCAAAACTCCTTGCGTATTATAGCGTTTAGGTTTTCGACCACCAACCAGCTATGAATAAAAAAAAACTACTAACCACGTTAAAAATCATCACGATTCCGATAATTTACGCCTTATTATTACGCTTTGTTTTCGGTGTGTCCACGTGGGAAAACGTGTTTACAATGATGTCTACAACATTCTTGTTTTTATTGCCATTTATTGTTGGCGCATTAACTGTGTATCTCTCTGATCGAGAAAAAGTGCAGAAGTTTTCCTATCGCTTTTTTGCTCCTTGGTTACCGATTTTTGGGTTCTTAGTCATCACCTTCATCTTTGCAATTGAAGGGTGGCCTTGCTTATTGATGATCTTGCCTATTTTCTTACTCGCATCATCCATTGGTGGATTGATCGGTGGATATTTCAAGCTCAGGAAAAAAGATACTAAAGTATACCTCTCTATTTTGGCGCTTTTGCCATTCGTTATTTCGCCGTTGGAGAATTACATCGGAGCCCATACCTCTGCATATAAAGCATACACCTATATCGATATTGATGCACCGGCAGACAAAATCTGGGATAATGTAACGCGTGTGAAAGAGATTCCCAAAGAACAGGATAAAGGTTGGTTGACCAATATGTTGCATTTCCCAAGACCTGTAAAAGCGGAACTAAACTATGAAGGCGTAGGAGCATACCGAGAAGCCATATTTACCAATGGTTTGGTATTCCATGAGACGGTTACGGAGTATGTGGATAATCAGAAAATGTCGTTCACCATACAAGCATTGCCACACGAAATCCCATTAACCACGATGGATGAGCATTTGGTGGTTGGTGGTAAGTATTTTGATGTGCTCAATGGTACTTACGAGCTCGAAGCGTTAAACGATAAAACCTATAGATTGCACTTGTGGAGTAATTTTAAATTGACCACCACTTTTAATCTTTATGCGAGCTGGTGGGCCAATAGTATAATGAAAGACATTCAAAATAATATCTTGCAGGTTCAAAAGCTACGCGCAGAAAGTGATTAGCTTTTTCTTGTTCAATAGAAATTTGTATTTTAGGAGATGTTTGGTGAACTCACTAATAGCTGCGCCTTACCAACATAAAACCATCTTCTGAAAATTACAAACTAAACCAACTAATGAACAAGTTAGTATTAATCTGCCTCACCATTTTTTCTCTAGGCTGTAAAGCCCAAACAACCGAAAAGTACAACCTTGGATTTGAGCAGCACAAAGACGACAAAGCACTTTCTGACGGATGGTTTAAATGGGGTGATTATGTGCTGACGATAGATAGTTTGGTTCATTCGGGCGCAAAATCTGGAAAGATCACATCAGACAGTTCTGGCAATTCATTTGGAAGTATTGCTTATAGCATTCCAGCCAATTATAAAGGCAAGACGATTAAGCTGGAAGGTTTTATGAAAATCACGAATGTAGAGAATGGATTCGCGGGTCTGATGCTGCGTATAGATGGTGCCGCAGGTACGCTTGCTTTTGACAATATGCAAAGCCAACAAATAACTGGGACGAGAGATTGGCAGGAGTATAATATCACGCTTCCCTATCCTGAGGGAGCAAAGAATATTTTGATAGCGGGAATCCTTGCTGGAAAGGGAGAAGCTTGGTTTGATGATTTTACGGTTTCTATTGATGGCAAAGATGTTCAAACCTTAGCAGAAGAAAAAATCATATTACCAAAGGCGCAAACTGACTCCGTGTTTGATAAAGGTTCTGGGATAGCGTTGGAGAGTTTATCTAACGAACAGATCACCAATCTTGAATTATTGGGTAGAGTTTGGGGGTTTCTGAAATACTATCATCCTCAAATTGCCCAAGGGAATTATAATTGGGATTACGAACTATTTCGGTTTTTACCAAAATACGTGAACGTGAAAACGGCGCAAGATAGAGAACAGTTGCTGGTTGATTGGATCAGTTCATTGGGTGACGTCGCTGTTTGTCAGTCCTGCCAACCAACTCATAAAGATGCTAAGCTGAAACCCGATTTAGCGTGGGTGGATAAGCAAAGTGCTAGCTTGAAGGATAAGTTGCTCTATATTTATAGTAATCGCAGCCAAGGCGATCACTATTATTTAGATATGGTTGCGGGAGTTGGGAATCCAGTGTTTAAAAACGAGAATGCCTATTCGAAAATGAGCTATCCAGATGCAGGTTTTAGATTGCTATCTCTTTACCGATATTGGAATATGATCCAGTATTTTTTTCCGTACAAGAAGTTAATGGATGAAGATTGGAATAAGAAGCTAGCAGAGTATATACCGGTATTTGTGCAGGCGAAAGATGAACTGAGTTATGAATTGGTCGCCTTGCAGATTATCGGGGATATTCAAGATACGCACGCTAACCTTTGGAGTGGAGGCGATAAAATCGAAGCTTGGAAGGGTACGAATTATGCTCCGATACGCGTGGGCTTTGTAGAAGATCAATTGGTGGTGACCGATTATTACAAAGATGATTTAAAAAGTGACTTAGGTATAAAAATTGGTGACGTGATCACCGAGATTAATGGTCAATCTATTGAAGCTATTATTAAAGAAAAGTCCAAATATTATCCAGCATCCAATAAGCCTACACGATTACGAAATCTATCTGCAGATCTTTTACGTTCTACTATTGATCAAATGACAATAGAATATAGAACCGATCGCAACGACAATGGGACGAAAACAATTCAATTGTATCCCCGAGATAGCCTGAGTATGTATGGTTCGTATAAACCGAGCAAAGAAAAGTCGTACAAAATGCTTGAGGATAATATAGGGTATGTGACATTGCAAACCATTCAGGATGCCGATGTTCCACAAATCAAGCGTGAATTTGAAAATACGAAAGGGATCATTATTGACATTCGCAACTATCCGTCGGCTTTCGTGCCCTTTAGTTTGGGTTCTTATTTTGTAGCTCTTAAAACACCATTTGTGCGATTCACTGCTGGGAATATAAATAACCCAGGAGAATTTACCGTAAGCCAAAGTGCTTTCATAGATCGGCAAGGCCAAACTTATACCGGAAAGCTCATTGTGCTAGTGAATGAGCTGACGCAAAGTCAAGCCGAGTATACAGCCATGGCTTTTAGAGCTGGGAAAAATACAACCATAATTGGCAGCACTACAGCAGGAGCGGACGGAAATGTATCCATCATTGACTTGCCAGGCGGTCTCAGAACGATGATCTCGGGAATAGGTGTCTATTATCCAGACGGTACAGAAACGCAGCGCGTTGGTATTGTGCCTGATATCGAAGTGAAGCCAACCATCAATGGGATAAAAGCAGGAAGAGACGAATTGCTCGAAAAAGCTATTGAATTGATTAAGAACTAGAATTGCTTCGTTTTTGCACCACTCGCCTACAATCACACGATAGCTCTTTCAGATGCTTAAATACATAGATTCAACAACATGCAATTAGTTGACGTCTCCGTTAAATTTGAGCAGGTATGCGCCACGTGCCGAATGAATGGTGATTTCTTTGTTCTTCTTGTAATCAAAAGAAATGTCTTGAAGTTGCAGCATTACTTCCAACTGGCCAATCTTCTGGCTTAGCCTAAGTGATGAGCTAGGAATAGCATATTGCTTAGTAAAACCTTGGTCAGGTGTGCTAATTTCATAACTCTTCAACTGATCCGGCTGTTTTTCGACAATCTGGCGGATAAATTCTGCGACAACAAACTTATAATCCACGCCTCCTACACGAAGTGTTACTGTAGAAGCTTGGGCATCTTTGCTTTGGCGGTACGGCAAATTATTTACCGTGTCGATTTGTGTGGAGTCGGGGTAGGGGCGTTGCTCTATTACATATTGAAAATCACGGATGTCTATCGTGGATGATGATGATTTGAAGTGGTAACTCATCGTTAGCAAATCGGAATCATCTTGATTGAATCTTCCGTAATAAGCAAACTTGTCCAGATGGAGATCGCGTTTTATCTGGTTGTTTAGCTCATACCTTGCGTTGCGGTAAGTGTTCGTATTATTTGCAGCTAGTACCTGATCTTTGCTGATCCGATCTCGTTGTTTTTCCAGATCGATTGGCAAAATGGATTGTAGTACCTCCGGATGATAATTATCTAGAATATACATGAGTGAGCTGGCCATGCGCACGGCTGTAGGTACTGCAATGCTGTCTTCAGCAACTGGTTGCAAAAATCCATCGCTCACTAATCCTTCGCTTTCAAAAAGGCGCAATAAAATCTTTTTTTGCGATGCTAAGCTGACGGACATGGCGCTTTGCGGACCATAATTGATCAAAAGTGCCAACAGAAACAATGATATCGGAATGGCTTTGATGGTAGCACGCTTGTAAGCTAGGAAATAAATAATCTGGAACAGCAGCCAAGCAGCAATGGCTAGCAAAAGATAGCGTTGGTAGGTAATCCCATACGTGCTTACTCGTTTCAGTACGGCTAGCATTAAAAGCACGAATAGTGGGGTCAAAAACACGTAAAAGTATGTGCTGTAAGATCTGATCCATGCATTTTCATGGTTATTTCTGATCGGATAGATCAATAGTAAGCTTAAAATGCCGATGCCAGAATAGCCTAATATCAACGCTGAAACCATTCCGTCTGGTAGTTGCCATTGTACGAGAATTTTGAATTCGTATACCAATAAAATCATCAAATACACGAATGCCAACGGGATCAGGACATATTGGCTAAAGTATTTGAGTCCTCGTGGGTAATGCTGTATCAACAGCGAAGCATCAAATCGTTTTGGTACACCTGAAAGAAAATATAATGGGAAAAATACGGTGAAAATAAACACCCACATGTAGCGTAGGTATACCCAATCCATTTCAATGAGTAGCTTATCGACAGTAGCAAATGCCGCGCTCAAACCTGCCCCTAATACCACGCTGTAAAGTGCGCCAGTAAGCAGCCGAATAATTAGAATTTTGTTGAAATGCCACCACGCTAGTGTATCGCCATCCTGAAGATATGCTGCAAATGAAACGAGCAAAACGACTGCAATAAATAGCAACCAGAAATGCACGAAATCCTGTGGATACGATTCGGGATCTAATACAAAAAAGAAAACGATGCTCCCCATGGCGATGAGCGACTTTATTATCCAAAACTGTCCTAGCGAACACGTTTTTCTTCTGGCGAGTAGCAGGGAAATAGAAAGGTTTAGGGGAAATGCTATGGCAGCTAGCATAAGTAAACGAATCCAATAAATGCCATTGCCAGAGTCCAATACATCATCTCTGACTAATTGTAGTGCCGCAAATGCGCCGATCAAAGCATAGACACATTCGGCAGGAAAGCGTTTTGTACTTATCATCAATTCAGTGAAGATGCTGCTGATACTGGGAAGCCTATTTTTTAAAGTCAGTTTCATGCGGATTCGAATCTAGAGGTGCTTATTGGTTTAGCTCATTGAAGATGAGGTATTTGTTTGTGGCAATATAAATGAAATTTGCGGTAACCTAGCAATAAAAAATCGAATTACTTCCCTGTAGTGTCAAGGACGTAATTCGATCCGAAATAGCTGTAAAAACAAAAGCTACAGCGGCTTGATTTTTAGGTTTCTGAAAGAAACACCTCGCGTCCAATCTTGTAAGCCGATTTTGCCTTTTCTGTTTTTACCATAATCCGCAAAACCTTTCGTGAAATGGCTGCTTGCCAACATATCCGACCACTCATTCGAGTTGTAGTCTATTTCTGCCGTTTTCTTTTTATGAAAAATTGAAGTGTATCGCCATTCTGTATGATGATCGACTCATTCCATTCGTCGGCTGGTCTATTCACTACCTCATTTTGTTGCGGTAGTTTGCTGTTGTTGGTCCTTTTGTTTGTGCCTAGATTAGGAGGTGATGACGCAATTTGGATGAATGGAGTTTATGAAACCTTTGTAATCACCGTCATGTTTCCGCTCATCATCTACATCGGTGCCAGTGCGGTCTCAGCAGAAAATGTGCTAAGTACCGTTTGTAAGTTTCTGGGCGATCTATCGTACCCAATCTACATCACACACTTTCCTATTATCTATTTGTATAGTGCTTGGATCAGTGACCATCGTGGGGAGAGTGATTTCCAGTTGTGGACGGTAGTGTACGGATTGCTGACGTTCGGCTTGTCTATCGCATTGGGTTACGCAGCCTTAAAATGCTATGATGAACCGGTGCGAAAATATATTAGGAGAAAAATCTTTGTAAGCAATCAATAAAAACGCTTGTTTTGACATATGCTAAGAGAACGGAGATTTGAATATATCATTAAAGGTCTGGAAACAAAAGATCTTTTGACCTACGAGGATATGGCTTTGGGAACAGGCGTTTCTGAAGATACCATTCGTCGGGATGTAGACTTACTTCATAAAAATGGCCTCTTATCTAAAGTACGCGGCGGAGCGATGAAAAGATCCAAAAACCCGCTTACTTTCCAAGATCGGAATACCCATCTTAAAGATGAAAAAAGAATCATAGCCCTGAAATCCCAGCAGTTCATCCATGATGGTATGACCATTTTCATGGATGGTGGTACTACGATCTGTGCTATTGTCAATTATTTGCCGATCAACTCCAGATTGCGCATCGTCACGAGTAATGTGATGCTGGTGCCAATATTGGCCAATTATCCGAATGTAGAATTGGTATTGCTGGGCGGACAATTGAATAAAGAAACAGCAAGTACAGTCGGCGCAGCCGCTGCTGCTCAAGTCGAAGACTATGTGGCCGATTTGTATCTGATGGGTACTTGTGGCGTAGATACCGCCTTCGGTGTATCTGCCGTCGTGGCAGAAGATGCGGTGGTAAAGCGAGCCATGGTCAAATCTGCAAAGCTAATCGTGGCACTGGCCAATCAAGAACGATTAGGACTAGGCGAACCCTTCAAAATTTGTCCGCTCGATAAGGTGGATGTACTTATTACCAATTTGGATACGACCGACGAGATACTCGATCCCTTTCGTAATCAATCCCTTACCCTAATATAAAGGCAAGATATCAACCTCATTCTGGAGAGATACATGGCTGCCTCCGTGTAACACCTTGCTTTCCTATTGTACAAATACTTGCACAATAAAATCATTATGTGCAAATTGAAAAGATAATGTTTATGACGCTATCGTCATAGGGTCGGGTATTAGCGGCGGTTGGGCTGCGAAAGAGCTGACCGAGAAAGGTTTAAAAACCATCATGCTCGAGCGTGGGAGAAATATCGAGCACGTAAAAGATTATAAATCAACTGCTTTAGAGCCGCATCTTATGAATGTCTTTGGAAAACTTTTGTATATTCGTTTCATGTAACTATTTATAAGCAAATCATCTAGCTATTCAAATATTATGACACAATCTGAAATGGAAGAGGCTGTTACTAAAGTAGGCGGCGTAGGCGGTATGACAGTTAACGAAAGGTTATATATTACCGGATTGATGGATGAATATGATAATGCAATCAAAAGAGACAAGCACAAAGCGAAGACCATATTAACACTTCTAGGCGTGGATAGAGATTCTGTCGATGAAATAGTAACTTAAGTTGCCAATAAGGCCATTAACCAATACCGATATCACTATGAAACGATCCTCAAAAGCTGAAAATATCCTAACGCAGATTGCCGCCAAGCATACCAAACTCGGTGATTTGCGCGCTATCGCCAAAGAGGTGAAGAAAGATCATGCTTTAGCGTTAGAGCTTTGGGCATCGAAAAATGCACACGCTCGGCAATTGGCTATTTTGATCATGGACAAAAAGCTTCTGACGGAAGAGTTGGTAGATAGTTTGATCGATGATATGGCTGAAAATAGTGCTAGCGAACAAATTCATCTCATCGATTGGCTGTTTGCCAATCAACTGGCGAAAGACAAGAAGACTATTGCCATGATCGAAAGTTGGCAGCATAGCAAATCCTCCTTAAAAAGGCGAACATACTATTATTACCAAGCGCGTTTGCGCTGGGTTGGCCAGACACCACCGCCCAACAGCGAAGCATTGCTTTCCACCATTGAAAAAGATATCGAGAAGGAAGTTGGGGAAGTACAATGGATCATGAATTTCCTGGCCGGACAAATCGGAATTTTTGAAGAGAAATATAGAGCACGCTGCATCGATCTCGGAGAACGTACGGGGTTGTATAAAGATGAGATGGTAGCAAAAAATTGTACACCCAATTACTTGCCTCAATTAATAGCCATTCAAGTTGAAAAGGAAAAGCAGCGGAAGCGATTGTAAACGCGATCTCTAAAAATAAGACTATCCAATCTCAATAAATCATTAAAAACATGCGTAATAATCTTATTCTGATTGGATTCATCCTACTGAAATTCATTATTCAGTATACGCTGATCGGATCAGAATACGAATTGCAGCGTGATGAATTTCTACATCTTGATCAAGCGAATCACTTGGCTTGGGGATATACTTCAGTTCCGCCTGTTACTTCTTGGATTTCTTATTTGGTTCAGTTGCTTGGCAATTCAGTGTTTTGGATCAAATTTTTTCCAACACTTTTTGGCGCACTTACCATTTTGGTCGTGGGTCGAACTATTGAAGCATTAAAAGGTAACCTTTTAGCCCTGCTGCTCGGGGCGGGTTGTATCACCTTTTCAGTTTTATTTCGGCTAAATATCCTTTATCAGCCCAACTCTTTAGATGTGCTATGCTGGACGGCAAGCTATTTTTTCTTTATCAAATACTTGCAGCATCACCAGGGGAAATGGCTCTACGCACTAGCAGTCACATTTGCCATCGGTTTTCTAAATAAGTATAACATCGCCTTTCTACTTTTGGGTATTCTACCAGCTATCATAGCAAGCCGGGATTGGAAAATATTTACCGATCGCAGGTTGTATTACAGCGCGGCGATTGCTTTTGTATTGATCCTTCCTAATCTCATTTGGCAGTATACACATGAGTTTCCGGTGTTTCAGCATATGAAGGAGCTTGCTGAGACGCATCTTGTTCATGTGAATAGGTGGAATTTCATGCGTTCACAGTTTTTATTCTTCCCAGCAACTTTTCCCATCATCTTAGTAGGTTTATACGCGTTAATGAGGTATGTTCCTTTTCGAAAATATCGCTCACTCTTTTGCTCATTTATTTTCACGCTGATCATCTTTCTCTTTTTTAGAGCCAAGGACTATTACGCGATTGGACTTTATCCTATTTATTTCGCCTTTGGATCTGTCTATATATCATCACTACTTAGCAGTAGAGTTGGTCGCCTGATTCAAATAAGCTTGATCGTGCTTGCTGCGGTTTGCTTCTTACCTATCTATGATGTCGCTTTTCCCAACAAAAGTCCGGAGTACATCGTGCACAATCCAGAAAAGTATAGCAGGTTTGGCTTATTGACTTGGGAAGATGGCAAAGAGCATTCTCTTCCCCAAGATTTTGCAGACATGCTGGGTTGGAAAGAATTAGCTAGCAAAGTCGATAGCATTTACAGTATTATTCCAAACGCAAGCAATAGCTTGATTCTCTGTGATAATTATGGACAGGCGGGAGCAATTAATTACTATTCTGAACTGGGCATTCGTGCGGTATCTTTCAATGCTGATTATCTATACTGGTTTGATTTTTCCACGCCATATTACAACTATATTCGCGTAAAAAGTGGTTGGGAAGCTAAAGAAGAGTTAGAAAAAACTGCGCCTTACTTTGAGCAATCCATCGAAGTTGGCTCTGTCACCAATGTGCATTCCAGAGAATTTGGAACGACGATCTTGTGCTTTATCGACGCTAAAATTGATCTTAATCAGCAAATCAAGAAGGAAGTGGAAGAGCATAAAAGGCGCTGATAACAAGTTCTGTAATGTAACTATTTGTTAGGCGACTATTGCATTATCTTGGTTTAATGTCAATAATGTGTATGCCGAAGAAACAATCGTCCATACATCCTTCTGGAACGAAGCCGACAGAAGAGATTATACCATTATTTTTTGTTTCAAAAGAAAAATTGGCATCCTTGCGTTTCGCTAGCCATTGATTTTTTGCAAGCTCATATACGTCATCCATAGTGATTAGTTCCGCCGCAGGACTAATTTCATGGATACCTAATTCATGATCTTTTTCTGTCCAGCGTAATTTACTAAGCAATTCTTCTGGCGTTTGCGAATTGAAGATTGCTTGACCAGTAAGCGAATCGACAATCTCGGTTGCTTCCTTTATCGTCCATCCGCCAGTGGGTATTTCAAAACTATTGAATACGAGATAATGAAAATCCCTGCTGACGATGCGACCTTGATCTACTGAGATGCTAGTCTGCCAAGACGAACCTGTCCAAGTGCTATTACGCACGGTATAGGAGTAGGAGTTATTGTTGCTCTGCTTGAAGTCTTGCCAGGCTCGGTAACTACGCTCATAAGCAGCTTGATACTCGAATTCGCTTTTCGAACAGGCGCTTAAACCTATTAATAAGGATAATAAGAGGGTGTAAGTCGTCATTTTCATGTTTCAAGCTTCAGTTGGTTCTCTGACAGAACGACAATAAGCCAAAGAAAGCTACTTTTATTATTATTTTTGGTTTACATTTTAATCGATTTTAGTAAACAATAGTACCTTGATGGATCAGCGATTCCACAGGAGAAATACGCGAAACGGCTTCTGCGGAACAACTAGCATCTACAAGCACGATATTGGCAGGATCACCCACTTTTGGCCATTGCTGCATGCCATTATCATCTAATGGAAGTACGTTGCCTGTCGCGAGTTTGAGGCTTCGGGATAGTAGAAATTCTGTAGAATAGCCGTAGAGTTGTGCCATTACATTGGCTTTCTGCAACACACTACCGCTTCCAAATGTGTTCCAATGATCAATAATACTATCATTTCCGGTTAATACGGTCACGTTGTGCTTGTACAAAGTTGGGATCGGCATGATCAATTTTCCAAAAGGAATGGTTGATACTATACCTATTTGCGCCGCACCGAGCTGTTCTGCAATAGCTTCTTGCTTAGAAGCCTCGATATTGGCCAACACAAAACAATGACTTAGATAAGTTTTATTTTTTAATACTGGATTTTCATTTACTTTTTGGATCAGGTATTCCACAGTCTTCAATCCCGACTCTCCCGATTCATGCAGATGGATGTCGATACCTTTTTTGTTATCCAGTGCCAATTGTACGGTAAAGTCCATTGTTTTTTCGATGGCGCCATCAAGTGAATAGGGATCTACACCACCAATAAAATCAATGTCCATCTGTGCGGCTTCCTTCATATACGGAACAGAGTTGGTATAGAAAACGCCGTGTTGGGGAAATGCCACCAATTCGGCTCCGAAACCACTTGCTTTGTTTTCCAACGCTTGTTGTAGGTTGATGAGCGACTGTAATTTAGAAGTTGGCTCGATGTTCACATGACTTCTTGCAAAGCTGGTGCCCTGTGATTGGAGTAGTTCTATTAGCTTTTCGGCACGCTGTGTCGATGTCGCTAACATCTCTGGTAAGATTTGCTGCTCCAGGTCGATCATGCCCTTAACACCGCCTGTTCTTTTTCGGACGGCTTGCCACTCGCCACCGTAAAAAGTTTTATCCAGATGAATGTGCATATCCTTGAAAGCAGGAAGCATTAGAAATCCTTTTGCATCTATGGCAGTGGTGGTATTAGGTTCATTGGCTGCAATGTTAGTGATCTTACCATCAGTAATCGTTACACAGAATAATTCGGTCTTGGTATGAGCAACCTCTTTGTCATCATACTCAAAACCTGTTTCCAATAATACATTTTTCAGTGTGTAACTGCTTTGGTTAGAGCGTCCCGATTTATTTTCTATTGCATGGCTTATTGTTGCAGTAGAACTCAATAGTTCAGGTGTGATTGACATCCCCATAAGTCCTAAACTGGATTTTTTCAAAAAATCCATGCGTGATATATCAAAGTGCTTCATTTCCATTAAATCTAATTATACAAAGATATTTTTTCTAAAGCTGTGCGTTGTGTAAAAATCATTCCATCACTTGTAATATTGATAATTTTGGCATAATAGCATGCTCAAAGAAGAGGTCGTACAAAAAATAGTGAAACTATTAGCGAAGTAAGGTTTAAGACCATTCTTTGTCTACACAAATTATAAATCCGAGCAGACGTATTATTAAGAAGCATATCTTGGTTTCATCATATTTAGGTGCAAAATATTATATCATCTTTGCTTATATTGCTAAGGATAAGCAATTGTACTACAGCGAATAAAGATGAGTTCTGAAAGTAAATCTGTACCTATACTTGGTATACAAGAGTTCAGAAATGGACAGGCTGCTGGCCGCAAGGGATTGCTATATAATGAATTGCATGGTGAAAGGCACATTCTCAAACCGCATAAGCACGATTTCTTTATCATTATTTTGTTCGATCAGGCTAAGGGAGTTCATACGATCGATTTTCAGGAATATGCTATTGGCGATCGACAAATACATGTTCTCTTTCCCAATCAAGTGCACACTTGGCGTATTGAGCCAGATACGACTGGGTATCAATTAATGATTGATAAACTGTTTTTCGAACGGTTTTCACCGTATTTACGTTTTTCACCTTCCAATTACATCAATCATCCAGTCATTCCATTGTCCCAAGAAAATTTTGATTTGCTGCAGTATGAGTTTGATGCGATTAAACAGGAGTTGAGAGCGACGTATTCACTGCAAGATGTGATTAGCGCACGAGCAGCGGTAATTGCGGCAATTGTCAGTAAGGCCGCCGAATCCCTTTTTACAGAAGCGAAGGTTTATCAAGCTAACCCGAGATTAGTTCAATTCTCGATGCTTATTGATCAACATTTTAAAGAAGAAAAACAGGTTTCTTATTATGCTTCGCGACTGAATATATCAGCTAATTATCTCAATGTCCTTTGCAAGAAAAGTCTCCACATATCTGCTACGCAGCTGATTCAACAACGAATCTTGCTCGAGGCAAAACGCCTATTACAGGCTACGGATCTTTCTATCAAAGAAATTGCTTTTGAGCTGGGATTTGTAGACCACGCTTATTTTTCAAATTTTTTTAAAAATCAAACAAATCTAACCCCTAGATCGTTTAGAGAGCACTAAATTGGCTACTATGTTTTCGAGAAGACTTCTTCGATAGCTGCTGGACTTTTCAAAATGTTATAATGACCTACCTCGTCTAAAAGACGAACATCTCTTTCTAAGTCTAATCGCCATTCTTTCGCTAGCGATAAAATAGCATCGGTCGTGATGACGTCGTCATTTTTGCCGTGTATTAATGTTAAGTTAGCCAAATGGTCTGGAATTGATTTCTTGCGCCAATTGTCTGCACTAAAATCGAGCTTGATTTTGTTTTTGACAAAGGAGTCTATCTTTGATGCGTCTTGAGCAGATACATTCATCAGTGTGATATAATCATCAAAGATCTTTCTTAGATCCGACGGAGCTGCCAATGAAAACAGATGTTCTACCTTGATTTCTGGAGATTCCATAATAGCCAACGTTGCTGCTGCTGCGCCTAGCGAATGTCCAACAACGATGATTTGCTCGTAATCTTTAACCTCGTTCAAGCAGTATTTGACCGTGTCTTTAAATTCGAGGATATGTGTCCTCTTGCCTGTGGAAGCGCCGTGTGCTGGCGCGTCGTATCCTATCATGCTGAGGCCCCGATCAAGCGCTGGCTGAAAGAAGTACTTGTAGTTTTGCATGCTTCCACCCCAGCCATGCGCAAAAATAATAACCGAACGTGAAGCCAACTTTTTATACATGGTAAAACGGGTTTCTTTGGCATATTCTTCCAACTTTACACTAGTTGCGTCGAAGGTTATATCGGAAGCCGGCGGCAAAGTTTTACTTTTGGGTGGTGTAGAAAATATATTCAATAAGAAGTCGTAGTAGGCTTTTTTGTTAACTATACGTATTGCTTTCCCAATAAACTGAGCTGTTTTGATTCGGTTCATATGTCTATCGTATCAAGGTAGCAAAATCTAATCTACTACACCACCAATATTTCTTGTAAATATAATGAACATAATTTTCTTTGTTGGAAATAATTGTTTGATATGATTGATTGAACGTAAATGAAGGCATTATGAAAATGCTACAATAGTTCTACTTCAACAACTGCTCATAGCCCGCTGCGCTGACCCATTCTAAGCTGGAGTAGAAGGGGAAAAGTTGTGCTTCTTCGGTAACTGGAATATAAGTCGAAAGACCAGAAAATGCGCGAATAGGCTGCCCTAAGAAGTTTTGAGTATGCGCTTTGTACAAGACAGCACGATTAATCGCGGATTCTAATTTTGATAAGTCAAAGGCTTGTCCTTGCTGTTGTTGGAACATATCTAGAAAATCGAATGCCATCACAGGACTACTACGGTCCAAATCTAGTCGCTGTACACCACTGCGGCTGAATCGAAGATTTGGGTGCGTCAATAATATTTCTTTGGTCACTTCTGCCAAGACTGAAAGCGCTTTGGTGTCGATCAGAGAAAATGTGGCCGACTGCTCCAAGCCCGATTTCTGATTATAATAGTCGATGTAGCTTCGTGCAATCTCCTGCAATCCGAATTTGACATCAGGATAATACAACATTTGGTTGATCTCGTGATAAGGCATGCCTACGCTGAGCACTTCGGTTGGTGAAGCCAAAATATAAGGAGCAATATGCCGTAGCTCGTACAGCACTTCGACAGAAGCCATGGAACAGGCATCAAAAATCAAGAAATCTAAGTTGATTGGCAAAGCTTTCTTCAAAGCCTGCACATCCATACTTCGGAAGTTGTCGTCGCCGAAAGATCGGGTCACGATGGTCGCTTTGCGCGGCAGCTCGGCAGGTGCCCAATTCGTGGCGTGCGACCAAAGGATCGCGCCGTAAGAATGCGCAGGTGCCAGGCTTTGCATATCGGTAAATACCATGCGCATAATATCCGGATCAGAAGAATCGTGATCTGCATATGTTTTTAGCACACGACTCCTAATCTCTGTACTGGTATCGTGTACGATCTGGTAAATTTTGGGCTGCTGTCCGAAGATGCGTGCGTATACAATCATTTCGCCATCAATCCCGGTAAAACCTGCTTCCATCTGATTCAGGTTATTATAGGCATCAGCTGCCAACGAATTGTTGGCCGCCATATACACCATCACCGTCCGCGTAGCAGGAAGCACCTCGTCTGTCGCCTTTTGGCAAGCAAACAAGGTGCTTAATACAAGTAGGATATATCGGTGCCGTAGCATCATTCGCTTTAAGTGGTATTACTTTAAATCTTTTACCAAATAAATCAAGGTCGGAAAGTGATCCGAATAACCATTTTGAAATACATTTCCCGCAAAAGTACGGAAAGGATATCCTTTGTAACGCCCTTCTTGTGTGATCAAAAACTCTTGATTGAAGATCTCGGATTTCCAATAGGAAAGGTTGGCGCGATCTTCGGATAACAATGGTTTTGAGATGATGATTTGATCGAAAAGATTCCATTTACCTTGATAACCTAGTGAACCTACACCACGATCATAATGTTGCCACATGGTATTGTACAATCCACCTTCACTTACTTGATCAGGATATTTTTTTGCATCTAGTACAACGCGCACGCTCTTATCAATCGGATCATCGTTCAAATCGCCCATGATAATGATCTTGGCAGTTGGCTTTTGCGCGTATAAAGAATCCACGGCAGATTTTACTATTGAGGCAGCGTGCTCACGTAATTCCGATGATTTGCCACCATAACGCGAAGGCCAGTGATTCACCAATACATGAATCTCTTCACCCGCAAGCTCACCGGTGACCAACAATATATCGCGCGTGGTATAATCTGGTAAGCGCTCCAAATGATATGGCAGCACTTTGCTGTGCAATACCTTAAACACTTTCGGGTTATACAAAAGCGCCACATCCACACCGCGACGATCGGGTGAATCATGGTGTACGATACCGTAATTGCGATTTGCGATTGCCGGCTGTTCTACTAGATCTTGCAAGACTTGGCGATTTTCCAGCTCGCATAGGCCGATAAGTGCTGGCCCTTCCGGACAGTATTTTTTGCCCAATCGCGAAAGCACTTTGGCCATGTTTTGCTGTTTCTTCTGGTATTTGCCCGGCGTCCATCGGTTCGCCCCGCGAGGCGTAAATTCCACATCGTTGATACTGGTATCCTGCACCGTGTCAAAGAGGTTTTCTAAGTTATAGAATGCCAATGCGTAGACCTGATATTGTTTTTGTTGCGCCATCGACAAAGTCGATAGCACAACAAAAAAGTAAACCAATGAAATGCTTCTTATATTCTTCCAATTCATACTTGTAGCCCTTAGTTAGGTTTTACAATGATTGGCTGGCCATTGCCACCGGTGTTGCCACCCGAAGATGAACCGTTACTGCCGCTCAATTCGATATTGTCCAATCGGAATCCAGCGGTGTTGACTGCTGCGGACGAAACAAACTCGATGGTCAAGTTTTCCGACGCAACAATGTTTGGAATCGTGACAGTATAAAATTTACCATTATCACCAGCGGCATTGGTTACCACCTGCGATGGTACAGTTACCGAAGTGCCATTTACTTTCAGCTGAATCTGGTTGAGGTTGGCCGAAGTACCTGCGTCAAATAAGTTGGCCGCTAGCTGATAGGTCAACGTCACCGTGCCTTTGTTGGCGGAGTTGATGCCTGTAATCTTCAAGCCCGATTCGCGGTTGGCTGGCAACCAGATATGCGCGCCATTGTCGCCAGATACACTGCGAATATCTGCCCATGCTTCTGCCGTAAGATCTGCATAAACGATCGGAGCTTTCATGTCAAAATCGGTAAATGCTGCTATTTTTGGGCGATTTCCAGAAGGATACGTTCCCGATCCGAAAGTTTCTTTAAAGAATGATCCGACTTGTGGTTGCTCTGGTTGTGGCTCTTGGCCGTCAAATTCTTTCACATCCGCTTTGGTGCGTAATAATAATTGCCAACCACCATTAAAGCGGCCTAATATCCCGACAATCGACCCTTTGCCTACAGGCAACATATCTTTAGCAAACGTAGAGAAATTGCTCGAGCGCACATCCAACACATTGCCACTCGCATTTTTGATTTGTTCATTGGTTGTTGCGTCACCGGTGGTGAATGCTTTCTTGCCGCCATTTGTGAAGGTGATATCTTTGATCTCGACTAGGCGATGCACCATATCTGCTGTCAAGGCATTCAATTCGACCACCTCAGGTACCACATTCGTAGCATTTGGCCAAGAATTTAAAAAGGCTTTCGCCTGAAACATTTCCCAGCTGATGCGGTTGGCGTTGGTAGATCCCATACCGATCTGAAGCTCGCCACCGTATTTCACGACAAAAAGATCTTTCAACTGGATGAAGACTTCTTGTCCGACTTGGTACGTGCCGAAGATGGCATTTTGGTCTACACCCAAATTGATGGCGCCTGAGGCGTCCTGCACATAAATCTGTTTGTAGATATTGCCCGATTCATCATTGCCCGTCACCATACCTCGAATAATCAGATTATCTTCGATAAGCTGAGGTGTAGTGATATCGGCATAACGTTGTTTCAATTGCGCAATCGTAATATTGTCCAAATTACCCTCGTACTTCGGTTCGCCGAGGGGAGGAGCAGCATATTCGCGTTCACAACCTATATTCAATAGCAGCATACATAATGCTAGCACGGTATATTTAATGGTATTCATAGTACTCATATTTTAAAAACGGTAACTGACGTTAAGAAAGACATTGGCGCCTTGCATGTAGAAATACCGCGACGCGAAACGATTTGGATACGTGGTGTCAAGACGTCCTTGTTCAAAACCACCTGTCCGGATATTTTTATTATTTAAGAGGTTGATGACAGAAAAATTTAGATTGATCGAACGACGATCTTTCAGGTAAAATAGTTTCCCGATCGACGCATCCAAAGTCACCACATCATCCAAACGTTCTTGACTGGTCAAAGTCTTATAAGCGTCAAATTGTGCCTCGTCATAAGGATTTATGCCCGCATAGTTTGATGCTTGACGACGTAACGGTGCTGCTGTCAGGTAATTACGACCAATTGCATTGGCCGAAACTTCGAAAAACCAGTAATCGTAGAAATAGCGTGCAGCTAATACACCCGCAAATTGCGGTGTGCCAGATACATAAAGATCTTTCATGTACACGGTTTCTTCGACATCGACCAGCTTGCCATTTTCCGAGTTCATGATGCCCAATGGATTGTTGGCATAGTAATATTCGGCCATCGTACCGATGAAATCAAAATTCCAGTTGTCGTCTAAGCGATAGGTAAGCGCTGCTTCTATACCGCGGTGCACTTTATTCACGCCTGTTAGATTATGGAATACGAAGGTTCTTTCAGAATCGTGGTAATACGCCATACGCTCCAGTTGGTCGTAGAAATTGGTCTGGAAAGCCGAAATTCGTCCAGCCAAGCGCGGCATGGAAAACGTGTAATTGATGTCGGATGCGAATATTTTGCTGCTGGTTAAGCCTTTCACCACCTGATCGGATACACGTGACATAGCATAAGCGCGATCTGGAATCGGTGCTTCAGTAATGTAACCGGTATTGGCAGAAAGGTAATGTCTTCCATCGAATTTATACGTGACACCACCTTTCAGCGTGTAATCAAAGAAATGATGTTTGACACCTCTGCCAAAAGAATTATTCGGGAAGCGACCATTCTTCATGTTTCCGTTTCGCTGGAAATCGGTGTAGGTTAGTTTGGTGCCGTAAAAGAAATCGACATTGCCAGTTTGGTGCGTATTGGTTACCCAAGCATTCACCGATTGTACATCGATATCAAAGTCATAGCCAAAGATATCACCCACATATGCACGACGATTCGGGAAGTTCAAATCATTCTGATTGATGATGCTATTGCCCCGGTTATCGCGCTCTGCAAACTTGTCAATGTCCAATACGAAGTCTGATCCAAGTAGATCATCGACTGTTTTATATTGGAAAGAACGGGTTTTGCGCGCTTCTACGCCTGCGGTCAACCGAACATTATTGTCATACAACTTGTTGAATGTACTGTTGATGGTCGCTTCCAATAAATCAGAATGCCGTTTTTCGACCATATACAGGGCTGCACCCAGATTCTTGCGACGGTGCTCTGGATCCATATTCTGGCGGTACATTTCTGCCCAATTTACCTGTGTGATCGCCGGATTGTTGGACATCCAAAGATCACGGTAATAGTCGTACGTCGTCTGATCGGTGTTGGCTGGATCCATCGCAAAGTACGATGGCAGGTAGCGATAATAATCTGGTCGTGGATCCGACGCATCGTACCAGTTGAGTGCCGAGCTGGAATAACGTCCGTAGTGCAATAATCCACCCGATGTCAACGAAGTTTTCTCATCGATCTTCCAGATGTGCGATAGTACGGCCGTCGGGTCGAATGCGTTGACCATGCGTGAATTTCGGGCTTTGCCATCTTGAAAACCCCAGTTTGGGTTGTACAGATTGTTGCCCACTAGATCGTATACTTCTTGGAAGGAAGAACCTTGCTGTCCGCGAACCACGGGCGAACCGTAGGTGACTAAGGAAATAGAATGATCACCTTCAGCCCATTGTTTCTCCAAAGACAAGGCGTAGGAAAAGTTATTGTACGAAGTACCTTGTATAAATCCCTTGTCGGCATAGCGACCGCCGATCGCTCCGGTAACTGCCCAACCATTGTCCATCAATCCGGTGGAATAGCTGAACATGCCGCGCGCATAATAATTACGATTGGTATAAGAACCGGTTACTTTGCCACCTTTGGCATAAGAACTGGCTCGCATATTGATATTTTCGGCACCACCAATGGAACCGAAACTGAAGTTGCCAGCGTTGTTGTAGTTGATGACATCCCCGTTACGCGTCAAATCATTCAAAGCGCCGATAGAGGCAAAGTTGAATACGCGGCGGTATTGATCATTGGCCAATACACCGTTGACATAGGTTTGCTCAAAAAATAAGTCGTATCCCCGTACGCGGAACCGAAATGGAGATAACTTGAATCCCACCTTATTGAGGTAAAGATCGTTGGATAAGATGACCGATGTGCGGATATCCTGTCCGTGGAGGTCGCCATCTTCACTCAATACATCATCGTCGATTACGCCCAGAATGGTTTGTACATCAATTTGATTTTCTTGTATTAGTGCGATAGCTGGTAAAGATTTTGATTCGCCGGAGGCAATGGAAATCGGTAGGCGAACGCTGCGAATTCCGGCAGATTGAATCACTAAAAAGTCGTCACCTGCTTCGAGGTTGACAAAGATGAATGCACCTTCTGCATCGGTCGTAGCGGTCTGCTTATTGTTCTCAAGCGACAGAACTACTCCAGCAATAGGTGTTTTATTTTTCTCGTCGATCAGTGTACCACTGAGCTGTGCTTTTTCTTGCGCAAAAAGCGCCTGATAGCAGCCGAGGAAAATAAATAACACGTATAACGTATTACGCATAGTAGGGGATGAGTTTATTGGAAATAAGCAAGAGGAGGATTACCTCCTCTTGCCTGTTGTAAGGTTGGTTTGGTTTGTTCGGATAATTATTTTGTGCCGACAAGTTTTACGTCGTCTAAACGAAATCCTGCTGTATTAGTACCCGTCGTTTTAAATAAGATCGAAGTAGTAGCTGATGCAGTTACGCCCGTTAGTGTCAACTCGATAGGGTGTACTTCGTCTCTACTTGAGGAAGCCTTGCTTGGTACAGCGAATTTTTGTCCGTTGACGTATACTTCAAATACATTAAGATTGATTACATCGTTTGCTACTAAGTTGAATGATAATTTAAGGTCGCTATATCCTTCTGTATTAATTCCAGCAATGGTCAATGTAGCATCTGTTCCGATATTACCACCTGTAGCAGCTGCCGCTGGAAACCATATGTTGTTACTTCCGGTAGCGCCTGTACCTCTTACATCTGAACGAGTCGTAGCGTCGGAGTATTGTAAACTTGGGTTGTCCCAGCCAGTGAAAGATGCAATTTTGGTGTTAGATGTTACTTTTGTTGCACCAAAAGTCTCCAAGAAAATAGTAGATTCTTCGCCAGTTCCAGGTACTTCTGGCTCTTCGCCACCACCTTGCTCATCTAGACCTAAGTTTACCGATCCACCCGGTACAGTAGTCCAGTCTTCTATAGTTGCCGCTCCAGTAACTACCACTTCGTTACCGCCAGCTTCTGTTTGCAATACGATATCGTACGTGTACTTTTTACCTGCCTCAAACTGAAGACTTGCTGGCAATGTCCAAGTGAATGAAGAACCAGCTACGGTAAATGCTACTTGTTTAGCACCGTAGTTTCCTGGGATCACAATCGCTTCTACCAATTGAGATGCTGTAGCTGTTTGAGCAGTTGTTTTTGCCGTAAGATTTTGAGATCCTGCAGCAATAGTCATCGCGCCAGTTGATAAATCAAAAGTAGCTGTCGTGTTTACGCTATTATATGCTACTGATAATCCAGAAACAGAAGGAATGCCAGTTCCAGCTTTTACGTTAAGCTCTACTTTTGCTAATTGGTGCTTGAACGCCAAGTTAGCAGTACCCGAAGTTTTTGATAATCCAGTTGCGTTATTAGAGTACAAGATGTCAATCGCCGCTTGATTGGATTGATCCGCCACGTTGACAGGCAATGTCGTGCCTGTTAAGCCTGCTGCATAAGGATAGTAAGCAATGAAATCTACACTACCTGTCTCTGGGTAGTTGATGATATCTGCACCTTCTGCACTGAAATTACCGTTTCCGGCAGTGGTGTATTTCTTATTCATCGCTAATGCGCTGCCTAAGTTTGCACCTTGTTTCATGAAAACGCCGATCGCATCGTTGTTGTCCCATTTGTTGCCTGTAACGCGTGTGCTCACGTCGCCACCAATGCTGGAGGTAAATTGTACCTGTCCATTGCCTTCTGGCACTAAGTCACGGTACGCATCATTCTTACACGAATGACCGAAAACTAGCAGAGCTACTGCTGCTCCTAATAATTGATTTTTTTTCACGGTAATTTAATTAAAATGGTTTTTTTAGATAGTATTTATGAATAGGTATTAACGCCATATTTGGGTGTTGATGGTGGATTTCACTGCATCTGGCAAAGCTGGGAAGAATGTGAAACCTGTTTCTTTTTCTAGTTCAGCTACGGAAGCCGTATAGTTCATGTAGTTGACATTGCTGGCATGGGCGACGTTGTTAAATCGGAATCCGATCGTGTAGTAGGTGGTACCGCGCTTCATAGCCAATACTTTGTAATAATACTTTGGCTTAACTACATTTCTACCCGAGTTATCGCTTACATATTCCAGTGTTGTGTTGCTAGCGGAAGTGGCCATCCCGCCCGTCACGACATAGACGGTATCTACTCCGGATTCGGTTGCCCAGCTACGCACTTTATCTTCCAGCCTAGCCCACACATTTTGGTTTAGTGTTTTTGCCTGCGGTGTCATGTTCGTGTAGTAGAACGTTTGCTCGTTTTCGCTGCGATTTGCTGTACGATCACCACTTGGTAATTGATGTCCACGATCAATACCTAAAGAAGCGTTGTTAGGATATCCACTTGATAAATCGGCTTGAAACAGACGTTGGATTTTTGGATCAGGATCATAAGCCCAGCGATCTGTACGGCTCAGGCCGCCCAGGTAAGCATCGCATAATGGATAAGCTACCCATTCCGCTAGTTTGTAATCGTTGTTGTATAGCATGGAATAATTACGACGGCCAGATCCCATTTTGAGACTGTATACTTCATTCGCGCCAGCGGCTATAATCGGTAACTCCATGTAGCTAGCTGTCGGCGTAGGCGTCACTTCACCGCCCGTGCCCAAGGTCAAATCGTACTGATAGCGATGTCCTTTGGCAAATTCAATGTTTGGCGTGATGTTCCAAGTGTACGCGTTGCCATTGGCTTTAGTAAAAACAATTTTTTGTGGAGCGGTGCTTTGTCCGGGAAATATAGTCCAGCTGATAACCGTTTCGTTTAGCTCATTTTTGGTGATATGAGCAGGCACATTGATCGGCGTTTGTGCGGCTTCAAAGGTGCTAGACGCCAAGTTAAATACAGCGGAAGAGGCTAAGCCGATCCATTCGGCACGGATACCGTTTAGGTCACTGCCCGCCACTTTAAATTCGAGTTTGGCCATCTGTCTTTCGAAGGAAAGTACCACAGGCGCACCTGAAATCGGCGATGTTCCTGTACGAGCGCTCACCATAAAATCAAGTGCTTCAGGCTTGCTTTGGTCCGCAATGTCTACCAAAGGCGCTACATTATTTAATCGGCGATAAGGATAGTAAGCCAGAAAATCTACCTCTGTGCCGCTTGGCATGATGAGTCTGTCTGCGGCTTGCTTCGCCACGAAATTACCATTGCCATTAGTTTGGTAAGCTTTGTTGAAACCTTCATTGACGATGCTACTACCATCTAATGTAGCTCCTTTGCGGTACATGAAAATACCGATGCTATCCTGCGCATCCCACTGTGTGCCTTGGGCACGGGTACGCGGTAGTCCTGAAATTTCGCTCGAAAAATAAATGGTTTCATCTTGCTGCCCTTGCAGCACATTGGATTCCTTTTTACAGGAAGAAAAGAATAGGACACTCACAAATCCTAGGCATACCCATCCTCGGGTATCTGCTTTAAAAATCTTCAATCGCTCTAGTTTTTTTTACACACTTGCTAATAAAAGGAAGGAAGTCGTTTGGTTACTTCCAGCATTTCATTAAGTAGATTAACAGGACAAAACTATGGTTGTTATAACACCTAAAAATTACCGGTTTGTGAACTTTTTGTTAACAATTCAAAAGGTGAATAGCTTCAGGTTTTGATTTAAAAGTGAATTTAAATCTGTTTAAAGGAAGATTTGCATTTGTTGAGAGGATGAAATGTTAATGGCAGTTGATGCTTAGAAGGGAGGAGCTTGCTAAGGACTTTAGGACTTTGGTGTACAGGTTTTTGAGAGGGATTTGTGGTTCTTTGTTGACACCTTTAAACTAATAGTTCCGATTGCATAAACAGAAGTCCTAAAATGTAAAAAGACATTCTGATTAATTGTGGTAAAATTGCTACCAAACATGAGAAATACGGTTTTTGTGAAAGTTTTTGATTGCTAACTCACTTAATACACTAATGACGCAATCGTTCTATAGGACGATTTGTTTTAGATTACCAAGTACATTTTGGCAGACTATCTTGCTAAGTCTTTCAGTGAAGATTGGCTTCAGTTGCCATGTACTTGGCGATAGATTAATAAAAAGATATAGTTGTACCGTAGTATCGAATTAGTCAAGATTAGCTCGCCATACTCATTAGATCGGTCAATTCTCTTTGATTTACCACACCTAATTTTGTGTAAATTCTATTTTTGTATGTGGAAACCGTAGACGGCTTGATCGATAGTAATCTTGCAATTTCAATTAGTGGAAGACCATTACGAAGAAAAGTTAAAACGGTACGTTCGCGTTCTGAAAACTTCTCAAAAAGCCATTGTCCAGAAGCATGATCTGGATAACTTGCTAACGGCCTACTGCTTTCTAATGCGGGTGGAGACGATTTGCTTTCCGCAAAAAACTTTACCAGCACCTCCTTCATATGATCTAATTTTGAGCATGCATTTATAAATGCATCCGCTCCCGCGTCTAGTAAGCGAGCTGCAAATGCCCGCTCTGTGTAGTGCGAAAAAAGCAATATTCTAATTTCAGGGCGAATACTTCTAAACTTCGCAATCGCAGAGATCGAATGATCTCCACACATGTCTGTATTTAGTATTAATACATCAATATTTTCATTTCGAAGGATAGTACAAGTCTGATGGTGATTGCTAGCTTCAAAGATTCGAATCTCTGGTTTAATGCTCTTAACAAGATGTATTGATCCAAAACGTACGACTCCTTGACTATCGGCAAATAATGTGTTCATAGTGATGTTGGTTAAGTTGCTATATTGAAGAAAATATAATCTTTTCCTTTTCTGCTCAGCGTATTGCTGCAGTAGAAAATTTCCTATTTAATTCATTAGCGATCATGTTTTGTAATTGTAGGTTGGTTTACTAGCTAAAATAAATGGTGTTTCCTTTTCTATGCATCTAATATCACATGATAATAAGAACTTTGGTATAATCCGTCACAATTATCCTTATCGGCAGATTCCAATAGCGACCTTCATAATCGCAGCTTTTGTGTAGGTAATACTGATTTATCATATTCTAATCTTATAATCACATATTTGTTAATAAATCGACCCTAAAACGAGTGTAAATTATTTGATTAATTCCTTTGGTGAAGAATAAAATTGTCCGTACCCCAGTTCGAAGTGGGGTAAGTTACTTAATTCGCAGGACGTCAAATTCTTGTGCACTTTCATTTTGGACATTGTGATTTGGTTGTAACGTCTCATCGGTATGATGTTAGCTTAATTTCTAATGTAATATTACTGTCTTTAAGACAGTTATTTGCCATAGATCGAATTCATAATTTTTTTTTGTAGACGAAACACTACAAGCGTTTTGCTCTTATTATTTTTGCGATATTTTATTAAAATGACACTAAATAATATTTTTTAAATAAAATATTGAATCATTTATTAGTATTAATGCAATTTAGTTGCGTGCGCGACATGAGAAAAAAAGCTGAACAACCGTAGAGTTTGATTTCGCACGTCAAGATATACACTGCAACGCCTCCGGCTACCTTAACGTAGGATCGGAAAGTTTGTAAATTTTGATGGCAATGGTAAAGTTTTACTTTGTTCTGAACTATGACGGTAAGTGCACAATTGTATCAAAAATACCCAAAACATGTATCATGCAATGGGTTAAGCAAAGAATAGATAAATAAAAAAGATTAAAACTCTGTGGTGCGCGTGCCAGCTTTGTAGTACAACCCAGCTAGTGCTTTTTGATATGCAGCAATGAGATTTTCGCGCTGGCGCTGCATATCTATCAAAGTTGTCTCTCGATTATTGATGATGAATAAGGTGCTTTCTCCAAGTTCGAATTTTTGCAATTCGCCTGCCAATAATATCTCCTGATTGGCAATGCTTTTTACCTGTAGTCTCAGTTGCTGTGTATAGGCTGTGAGATCGTTATAGGTAGTATTAATATCATTACGGATATTTCGTCCTACAATTACTTGATCGTACCGGAGTTGATCTTGCTTAATGCGAACTTCCCGCAATTTTCCACGCTCACCACGTAAGAAAAGTGGAAAAGCAAAGGACATTCCTAACTTATAATTGCCCCAATTAAAGTCATAAATTGATGGTATGGATTCGCCGAAGTTGCGCCGGCTCGATATCAGGGTACCCGAAATATCCAATCGAGGCTTTAACATTTCGCGCCTGTATCGCTCTTCAATACTGAGCTGTAGTCCCTTACTTTCTAACATTAGTAATTCTGGGTGTTGCTGTTCAGCCACTTCCAACAAATGCGATAAAAGTTGGGCATCGGCTGTTAAATCACTGATGTTTATGGCAGAAGGTCTTGCGCGATCTGGTAACTCCACTGGTAACTCTTCTGCATTCCAAAGATGATTGGACAAGATCAATTTTCTGTTGCGAAATTCGATGGCGTATTTCGCTAATTGCATCTCTCGCTCTTGTAGTGTAATGGCCGCTTCTACCGAGTCAATCGGAGGCCGATCGCCAAGAACAGTTTGTGCGCTAATTGCTCGAAATCGTGTGTCGGCTAGGCGAACTCCTTCTTCAAGCAATCGAAATTGCCGGTAAGCATAATACCAATCCCAATAATCTGATACCGCTTGATACCAAAGACCATTAATCTGCTTTACCTGGTCTGCCTCGGCATATTCTACCATGGCGCGCGCTTGCTTTAACGTGTTTCTGCGACTATCAATTAACAATCCTTGCCCCAGTGGGATGCTAAGACCGATGCCAGAAAGACCAGTATTAGGTGTGCGACTTTGTGGATTGGTAAACATACCCACATTACGATCATAACCTACCTTCAAGTCGGCGCCCGCTAACCATAGTGGTACTTTTAGTTCGCTGCTCCAGTCATTGTAATAGTCTGTTTCCCCAAAATATTTGCTTTGAAAATCAGCGTACAATGCGGGGTCAAATTTCCCTAATGCTTGCGTTACCGAAGCACGTGCAGACTCGCTTAATAAGTTAATTTGCTTTAAAACCGGGTGATTGCTGAATAAGAAATCTTCCAAGTCTTGCAATGAAAATTCTTCCGTCAACGATGCGGTTGTATCTGTCTGGCCATAGGCCGCAAAGCGAGCAGATGACGATAAGCCAATAAGGATGAGTAGTATTAGTCTAATCATGATTATTGAAATTAATCTAAAGCGTGTCCGCCTTGCTCTTGTTCCAAACTAGGTGGGAAACCATTCAATTGTCTCCAGATCTCATACCATAGTGGCACCGGGCCTAGGATAATTCGTGCATATACACCAGAGCCTACACGTAACTGTATTGGCCAATCATCATCCCCATTTGGGACAGGATTAGCTGGACGAATGAGTACTCTGTACTTACCATTTGTACTGCTGACTTTGTCAATGACTGTTACGCTTCCTGCAAACGTACCTACAGCTACCGAAGGCCATCCGGAAAACTGAATGGAAGGCCAACCGTCAAATTGTAGACGCGTATCATTTTCTAGGCCAATAAGTGGTACATCCATCGCATTGACATAGATCTCCGCAGCCAAGAGTGGTTTCTTCGATTGCAATGTAGCAACCGATTCACCTTCTTTTATTGTCTCTCCGATACCCGCTTTCAATGTTTTGACAATGAAACCATCTTGCGGTGCGCGTACCACATACAATCCGCGGCGTACATCAATATTGGCGATCTCATTTCTTAATTTTGATATATCACCTTGCGCAGATGCCTTAGTTGATAAGGCAGAACCTAAATCCGACTGCGCTTTTGCCAGAGATTCGTTGTATCGAGCGCGAATATTGTTTAGTTCAATCTTGGCATTAATATAAGCTTGCCGAGAGTTGGATAATTTATTCTCTGCACTTATCACTTTAGCGCGATCGTTCTGTAGATTCAATCGACGCGTCTCGATATCCGTTAGCGAAAACAATCCATCGCGATAGCCTTGTTCATAGCGTTCCAGTCGTGCTACACTGGTTTCTAGAAAACTCTTAGTAGCTACAAGATCTGCACTATCAATTTTCACGACATTTCGGGCCTGCTCAACGGAGTTGGTTGCCGACTCTAATTGATATTGAAGTCCATTTCTCAATGCCGCAATTTGCGCTTCTGTTGCGATCATTTTCTGATCGGCAGCATCTTCGCTGCTGCGTTTGGCTTCGAGTTGCTCGTCTAAGCGAAGTGGCAATTCGGGGTCGAAATACATTTGTGCAATCTCGGAAACTACTAACAACGTATCTCCCTTTTTAACTTCATCGCCGTCTTTTACAGCCCAATGCTCAATTCTGCCACCAATTTGGTTTTGAATCGTCTGAGGGCGATCTTCCGGCCGTAGCGCAGAAATGGTTCCTCGCCCAGGAATCGTTTGCCGCCAAGGCAAGAACAATAGGGCCAAGAATATAACACCTGCGACCATGAGTACGCGTCCTATAAATATAGGGCCACGGTTCGGGATCAGCTTCTCTTCGCTTTCTCTGGTTAAATCGTGCCAGTTGACCACTTCAGGATCTACAGGTCTGAATCTAGTAGCCATAAGGTACAGCGTCCTCCTCTAACGCCAAATCAGTTACCGCACCTAGCTTTACACTACCAGTAAGCATATCGAAAATAGTATTTAGATTGGTGAAAAGTTTCTCTATAGCATAGCCCACCTGTACGATCAGGACTTCGGCGGCGACAAACTGTCCGAAAGTCATTTGTCGCTCTACGACAAAATACGATCCTAACAATAGCATCGATCCGAACAATAAAGTTCTCAGTATGAGCGAAGCACTAAAGAAACGTTTTAGGATTCGAAAATGTAAATTTCGGGCAGTAAGATACTTACCCGTAATTATATCTGTGTCGGTAATGATTTCCTGCATTTTTGCTTTATCTCCTCGATATTGTTCGATGTTAGCGGCGACATTTTCTAGATAAGCTACCGTTTCATACTTGTGCTCAGACTCTTGGATACTCGCATTAAGTCCGTTACGATAGTAGATGGCGATTACGATAGCAATAAGTGCGATAACGACCACACTGAGCACGATAAACAACGGATGATAGAATGATAAAAGCACCAGACTAGAGAATATGGTTACCGCTGCGGCAATTAAATCAATCAATAATTTGATAATTCCCTTTTGGATCACGATAACGTCAAAAAAACGATTCACTAATTCGACTGGATTTTTGTCTTTTAATTCCGAAGGTTGAATGCGGGGTAAGCGGTAGGCAAACTCTAAAGAAGAACGGAGGAAAATTTTTTGCTCCAAATATTCCACTAAACTAAGCTGTCCTATCAATAGTAAGCCCGCCACAACGACACCTGTCAATACGAAAGCAATCAATATATACGTCGAGCTGTACATGGCGCCGTTTGTCAAAAAGTTGAACACAGCAGATATTCCCAATGGTATGCTCAGGCTGAATACGCCGATCACCACGGCGTATAAAAATATGTAATTGATGGTTTTCCGTTCTGGATGCAATAGCCTAAATAGTCTTTGCATCGGAGTAGGAGCTCCAGGTTTGCTAGCCATAATTAGTAAATAAGTAAAATTTTGTTAATCCCTTCTAATCGAAAAGAACCCTTTTCTGAATAGATGTAGCGATCATACAGAAGGTTCAGATCTTGCTCATTAAAGCGGTTCAGCATGTTACAAAAATAAAAATAACATTAGAAATCTATCAATTAAGCGTCTCGACTTTGCGAATTATTGAAAATTTGACATTAATATTGGGAAATTTCTATTTTGCTAGAAAGGATTTAATCTTGTTAAATACATTTTCCATGTCTGGTGTAGAAATACTGTCTTTTACGCTATCGTAGCTAATGAATTCATGATCGATTCCGTTAGCAATTAAACGCTGACCAAATGCTTCTGCTTGAGTAATGGGATATTTAGAATTATTTGTATCATGAATGATCAAAAATGATGGGCTCCTCGCAGAAATGTGTTGAATAGGTGATGCATTTTCATAATGAGAAGCTTGATTATGAGGGGCTCCTCCAATGTAAGCATGTAAAGCATATTTCATTGCTGCAGTAGATTCATTGTGGATAGCCAATAGATCAAATGCGCCAGAAAAAGCAATGCTACCCTTTACTCGTGTCGATGTTTCTGCGCTCTTGAGCGCATACAAAGAGGCTAGTTGCGCTCCAGACTCTAAGCCAGCCATGTACGTATCTGTCGAGATCTGATAGGTATGTGCTTGCTCGTAGATGAAATCCATTGCCTGCAAGACGTCTTTTTCAGCATCTATTGCCGTTATGCCATTACTATCTGTAGCTAGACGGTAATTCATTGTAAATAATGCGTAATCAGGGAAATAAGCTTTCAAAAGGTCCACAGAATTATCGTTAAGACCAACATCATCTTTGTCGCCCGAAGACCAATCGCCAGCATGCAGGTATACAATTAACTTGGTATGATCTACACTTCTCTTTGCCGGCAAGTATACGTCCATGCTTTGCAGTTCATGCTCGCCGTATTTTACGTTGCGCAAAACCAGATCCTGATCCACGGGGTAATAGGCCATTACTTCCTCTTTTGCACAAGAAGTAATTAGGAATATGGTAGCAAAAAGAAGTAGTAGCGCACTTTTCATTGTATTCAGGTCGACACAATAAGCGTTGAATACGCTCTGTATCGAGTCCTAAGTTACATGAAAAATTTGAGATATAAAATTCAGGATTAGGTGGTTAGCCTAAAAAAGTGCAAACGGATTGTTATCAACGACTTGCCGTAAGCAAGTACATTGATACATCCGAGAGGTAGATGTTTGTTTTAGTGTGTTGGGTTAGAATTGGAGGTGTTTTACCGTCAATCCGTTGTTTATGAGTTGTTTGAGCGCGTCGATACCGATAGTGATGTGCTTCTCTACATATTTGGCGGTGACAGATACATCTGATTGTGCTGTTTTTACACCTTCGGGAATCATAGGCTGATCTGATACGAGCAGTAAAGCGCCGGTAGGAATCTTATTAGCGAAGCCTACGCTAAAAATAGTAGCTGTCTCCATATCTACACACATAGCACGTATAGATTTCAAGTATTTCTTAAATGCTTTGTCGTGCTCCCACACACGCCTGTTGGTAGTGTACACCGTACCAGTCCAGTAATCAGAGGAGTGATCACGAATTGTAGTCGAGATGGCTTTTTGTAATGCAAAGGCTGGTAATGCTGGTACTTCTGGTGGGAAATAATCATTAGACGTTCCTTCTCCACGAATGGCCGCAATAGGCAGTACTAAATCACCAATGTTGTTGTTTTTCTTCAAGCCGCCTGCTTTTCCTAAAAAAAGTACAGCTTTTGGTTTGATCGCTGATAGCAAATCCATGATAGTGGCCGCCATTGGGCTTCCCATTCCAAAGTTGATGATGGTGATGCCGCCAGCAGTACAAGTCTGCATCGGTTTATCTAGGCCAAGAATAGGAGCGTGGTCGTTCATTTCGGAGAAGATCCGCACATAATTAGAGAAGTTGGTCAATAATATATATTCCCCAAATTCTTCCAGCGGTCTGCCTGTGTATCGTGGCAGCCAATTGATGACAATGTCCTCTTTACTTTTCAGTCCTGGAATGACCGGTGAGTTTTCAAGTTTTGATTTTTTGGTTTTGCTCATAGAGTCCTTTCGTTTTTAAATTTATGATGTGAATAAAAACCCCCGCACGAAGGCGAGGGTTGGATGTCTTAAGCGACTTGCATCTTTTTGATATCCGATTTGGCTATCTTCTTCTTCGCGTAGTCGAGCGTGACATGTAATGTTTTATCGCTTTCGTATTCTTTACTGGTAGGTATTTCAAACATAGCATCCAGCATTATCGCTTCGCAGATACTTCGCAGTCCACGTGCTCCTAGCTTAAACTCCCAAGCTTTTTCGACAATGAAATCGAAAACTTCGGGTTCGAACTGTAGTTCGACACCTTCATATTCGAATAGTTTAGTATACTGCTTCGTTAGCGCGTTTTTAGGTTTTGTAAGAATGCTCAATAGTGTTTCTTTATCCAATGGATCTAGATAAGTTAGTACCGGCAAGCGACCGATCAACTCGGGAATCAATCCAAAGTTCTTGAGATCCTGTGGTGTAATATACTTGTACAGGTTCTTTAAATCGATGTCTTGCTCATCATCCTTCATCTTATAACCAACAGTTTGCGTACGCAAACGATCTGCAATCTTCTTTTGGATACCATCGAAGGCGCCACCACAAATAAATAGAATGTTGCTGGTGTTTACCGAGATCATCTTTTGATCAGGGTGTTTACGTCCACCTTGCGGTGGTACATTTACGTTAGTACCTTCTAGTATTTTCAACAAGGCTTGCTGTACACCTTCGCCAGACACATCGCGTGTGATGGAAGGGTTGTCGCTTTTGCGTGCAATCTTATCAATCTCATCGATGTAGATAATTCCGCGCTCGGCTGCTGCCACATCGTAATCGGCTGCTTGCAACAATCGTGTAAGTATACTTTCCACATCTTCGCCCACGTAGCCAGCCTCTGTTAATACCGTAGCATCCACTATACAGAAAGGTACGTTCAGAATCTTGGCAACCGTTTTGGCAAGAAGCGTTTTTCCAGTACCCGTCTCGCCGACTACAATTAAGTTCGATTTTTCGATCTCAATTTCATCTGGATCTACACGCTGGTTTAATCTTTTGTAGTGATTATATACCGCTACAGAGATCACTTTCTTGGCATCATCTTGTCCGATCACATATTGATCAAGGTGTTCCTTGATCTCCACCGGCTTGATCAATTTCAAGACTGTTTGCAAGTTTTTACTTTTGCGTTGTTTGAGTTCTTCAGCGAGTATTTCGCTAGCCTGTTGTACACATCGATCGCAGATATGTGCGCCATCTCCGGCGATCAGCATCTGTGCTTCGCTTTTGCTTATACCGCAGAAAGAACAATGTATATCTTTTTGGTTCGACTTACTCATCTTCTTATTTAATTTCCTTTTTTGGCATCAAAATCTCATCGATCATGCCATATTCTTTAGCTTCTGCCGAACGCATCCAGTAGTCACGATCGGATGATTTCTCAACCCAGTCATACGTTTGTCCGGAGTGCTCGGCGATAATTTTGTAAAGCTCTTCTTTCAACTTCAGCATTTCTCTCAAGTTGATCTCCATATCAGAAGCAACACCTTGCGCACCACCAGAAGGTTGGTGAATCATTACGCGAGAATGGCGTAATGTCGCACGTTTTCCTTTTGCTCCAGCTACCAATAATACGGCTCCCATAGATGCTGCCATACCAGTACAAATTGTAGCTACATCTGGAGCGATGTATTGCATGGTGTCATAGATGCCCAAGCCGGCATATACACTGCCACCAGGCGAATTGATATAGATCTGGATGTCGCGTTGTGCATCCGTAGATTGTAAAAACAACAATTGCGCTTGTACAATATTGGCTACCTGATCATTGATCGCATCGCCCAAGAAGATGATTCGATCCATCATCAAACGGGAAAAAACATCCATTTGTGCCACATTCATCTGACGCTCTTCAATGATATAAGGCGTAAGGTTGGTTGGCATATTGCTTTCTACACGACCGATAAAACTATCGACATGTTGGCTGCCAATACGGTGATGCTTGATAGCGTATTTTCTGAATTCGTTTTTATCTATATTCATATACTTAACCTTTATCGGAATATTTGTGTTTTAAATTACGTTTTTTTTGTTGCTTAAACACGTTGACTACTGTTTTGAAAAGTGGGAAGCTCTTCTAGAAAAGTAAAATCTTCACGTTCAAAGTCTATTGTACAATAATAATGCTCAATTCCATTACTGACTAAAAGTAAGGGTATTTTGTGAATTTTATTATAATTTGCGATTTGAGAAAATGTTTTTTCGGAAATTTTGACAGTCGGCGCTTTGAATTCTGCCAGCAAGATCTTTGCGCCTGCCGTATTATAAATCAGTAAATCGCTGCGCTTTTGTAGGGTGTTCAGTACTAGACCACCTTCAATTTGCATGAGACTTTTAGGGTAATTCTTGTAATTATGCAGGTAATGAATCCAATGTTGGCGTACCCATTCTTCCGGCGTAAGAACTAATTTTTTCTTCCGCAACTCATCGTACACATAGGTACAATTATCACCTTTGGTCAATTTTAATGAGCAGGGAGGAAGATTCAATGGAATAGGTGCGAACATTTGCAAAAATACGGATAAACAGAGAAATCTACAACCGATGGCTTATTGGCCGGTAGGCCGATAAAAAATCGTATTTTCGTACAGTGGATGTTAAAGCAATTCTAGGAGATATAAAACGTAAAAAATTCAGTCCGGTGTATTTACTACATGGGGATGAATCGCATTTCATTGATATCGTGTCTGACGCGCTGGAAGATACAGTACTCAATGATGCACAAAAGGGATTTGACCAGACTATATTATATGGGAAGGAGACTGACTTTATGGCGATCGTCAACGTAGCAAAACGCTACCCGATGATGAGCGACTATCAGCTGGTACTAGTTAAGGAAGCTCAAAACCTAAAATGGAAAGACGATGACCTGCTGCAAAAATATTTAGAAGCTCCGACGCCAACTACCATCTTGGTGTTGGCGCATAAGTATGGCTTGGTTGATAAGCGAAAAAAAACCTACAAATTGTTGGATAAAGCAGGTGTAGTGCTAGAATCCAAAAAGCTGTACGATGATAAGGTGGCTCCCTGGATCGCCGATCAGTTTCAATCAGTCGGTCGAGAAATACATCCGCAAGCATCTGCAATGATGGCCGATTATTTGGGCACTGATCTCTCGAAGGTGGCCAATGAGATTGAAAAGTTATTATTGAACGTTCCCTTGGAAAAGGAAGTTACCGCTGACGATATAGAAAGAAATATTGGGATTAGTAAAGATTTCAATGTCTTTGAACTGAACACGGCGCTGACCAAAAAAAATGTGTTCAAAGCTTTTCAGATCGTAGATTACTTTGCCGCCAATCCTAAATCTAACCCAATTCCGGTCGTGATTGGTTCTTTGGGAAGTTATTTTACCAAAGTATTGAAGTACCATTATCTGCCCGACAAATCTTCGCAAGCAGCGGCCAAAGAACTTGGAGTACACCCGTTTTTCACCAAAGATTATGAGTTGGCGGCGCGCAATTACTCGCGCCGGAAGACTTTTGATGTAATCAACCTACTGAAGGATTATGATCTGAAATCGAAGGGAATGCATGTGGGACCCAATACCACGCCGGGTGAGCTTTTGCGCGAGCTGGTGTATAAAATATTGCATTAAGCAAATAACAATCGTATGCCACAGATATGGATATGTGCAAATCAACCTTCACCTGCTCATTTGTTGAGCCTTTGGTCGTGAGTGTATCGGCGCAGAAATACTATTATTCTCGGCTTCACTTTGATGCTGTTCTATGAATGTTGAAAATAGTAAAAAAAATACCCGGCAAATCAGTTGATTTGCCGGGTGGACTTAAATATTAACTAGTACAGGTTCGCAAGACACAAGTGTCTAATTTTCGAAGCTTAGTGCGCACTAAGTTTGCTTTTCTTCTCTTCATCAAAACCAGCCTCTAATTCAGCCAATTTCTTTTTGCCGTAGGCCATCCGGGTAATCACCACGAACAAGACAGGTACGATGAAAATGGCAAGAAATGTTGCTGCAGCCATACCCCCAAAAACTGTCCAGCCAATCGTCTGTCTTGAAACGGCACCCGCACCTGTTGAAATCATCAGTGGGATGATACCTAGAATAAAAGCTAGGGAAGTCATTACAATCGGACGTAAACGTAGTTTTACAGCCTCGAGTGTGGCTTCGATTAAGTTCATGCCTACATCTACGCGTTCTTTAGCAAATTCTACAATGAGGATGGCGTTTTTCGCGGCCAATCCGATAATTGTAATCAAACCTATCTGAGCAAAAATATTGTTTTCGATGCTTGGCAATAATGTTAGAGCCAGTATAGATCCGAAAACACCCAGTGGTACCGATAATAGGATGGAAAATGGAACGGACCAACTTTCATACAAGGCCGCTAGTAGGAGAAATACAAATACGATACAAAGGGCAAAAATGATGACGGTTTGCGAACCAGACTCTTTCTCTTGTAATGAAGTGCCCGAAAAATCGTACGAAAAACCTTCTGTTAATACCTCTTGGGCTACTTCTTCTAGCGCGTTGAGTGCTTGTCCAGAGCTGTATCCTTCTGCAGCATCGCCCATGACCTCAATAGCACGGTACAAATTGAAGTGACTGACCATCGCTGGCGATTGAACTAGATCATAAGAAATCAATGCTGACATGGGCACCGGCAATCCCTGTTCATTTCGTACATACAATTTTCTCAAATCCTCGATTTGCATTCTATAAGCCGTGTCTGCCTGTGATACTACTCTAAAATTACGTCCATATAGTGTGAAATCGTTTATGTAGCTACTTCCCATATATGCCGATAATGTCGTGTATATGCTAGAAATAGGCACACCCATCGATTTTGCTTGTTCACGTTTTACTTCCAATTTGTAGTTTGGCGTATTGGTGTTGAACAAAGTATATGCACGCGCAATTTCAGGTCTTTGATTGGCTGCTGCAATAAATTTGCGAGCCACTGCTTCAAAATCCTTGATATCAGTACTGCGTTCGTCCTGTATCATCATGGAAAAGCCACCTGCGGAGCCTAACCCCGGTATAGGTGGTGGCGTAGCTGCCATGACTGTGGCTTTGTTATACCTTGCAAACATAGCGACTACCTGCTCCAATATGTCGTTATTGGTGAGTTTCCGCTCGTTCCACGGTTTAAGAAATACGAAGAACGAACCATTATTAGGCTTTGCCGCACGATTTAGAATATTCATACCTGAGATTTGCGTCATGTATTGAATTTCTGGAATCGAATCGATAATGCGATTCTGAATTTCTTCTAAAACTTCATTCGTCCGCGAGTTAGACGATCCTTCAGGTAACGTAATGCCAATAAAAAACGAACCATTGTCCTCTTTCGGTACAAATCCCGTAGGTTTTTCAACAAACATAAATCCGGTACCCACAAATATGCATACCAAGATGATAAGTACTAAAGGGGTTGCTTTTATCGATTTTTGTACACCATTAGAATAATTCTGGGTAAGGTTTTCAAACCACATATTGAACTTGTAGAACAAGCGATTTAGTCCCTTTGCATCTTTATTTATTGACGATGGTCGGAGCATGATGGAGCACAAGGCCGGTGTTAGCGTAAGCGCGATAAAAGCGGACAATAAGACGGATACTGCAATAGTGATGGCAAACTGTTGATATAGTTGCCCAACCATCCCAGGAATAAATCCTACTGGAATAAATACAGCAGCTAAGATCAAACCAATCGCGATCACCGGTGCGGTAATGTCACTCATTGCTCTACGTGTCGCTTCTTTGGCGTCTAATTTCTCGTGGTCTATATAATGTTGCACAGCTTCCACAACCACAATGGCATCATCCACCACGATACCAATGGCCAAAACAAAAGCTAACATGGTTAGATTGTTGATTGAAAAGCCAAATAGGTTAAAAAAGATAAATGTACCCACAATGGAAACAGGGATTGCGATGACTGGGATCAATGTGGCACGCCAACTCTGCAAGAAAAAGAATACAACTACAGTAACTAAGACTAAGGCTTCTACTAAAGTATGTAACACAGATTCGATGGAAGCATCAACCACAGAGACGGTTTCATAACTTACTACATAATCCACATCGTTAGGAAATGATTTTTTCATTTGCTCTAACTTGGCATAGATACCTTCAGCGGTTTCTACCGCGTTACTTCCAGGCATTTGGTTCACCATCATACCGCTAGAAACAACGCCGTTTACTTTGGTCGTCGTACTGTACATAAATTGTCCTAGCTCTACACGCGCAACGTCTTTAAGTAAGACAATTGATCCGTCTGAGTTGGTTTTTACCACAATATTTTCAAAGTCTTCTTCGGTACTTAAATCACTATCTGTCACGATGGAGTACTCAAAAACTGTGGAAGAAGATTGAGGTTTGCCACCAACGCTACCTCCGGGAATTCGGGAGTTTTGTTCTTGTACGGCGGTGCTAACATCTGCTGGGGTAAGTCCTAAGTTGGATAATTTATTGGCATCCAGCCATACACGCATAGCGAATGGTTGTCCAAATGCCATAACGTCACCCACACCTTTCACCCGCAAAATAGCTTCTCTTACATACATGTAAGCGTAGTTAGCCAAAAACTTTGGGTCGCGTGTGCCCTTCGGAGAGACCAGATGTACCATCATCAATACGTCGGGATTCGCCTTCCGAGTAATAACTCCCAATCTACGCACAGTCTCGGGCAACACAGGTTCTGCAATACCTACACGGTTTTGTACATCCAATGTAGCAATGTCGATATCGGTACCTACTTCAAATGTTACGGTGATCCTTGACGAACCGTCTGAGGTACTATTGGATTGTAAGTAAAGCATACCTGGAGTTCCGTTGATCTGGCTCTCTATAGGTGTAGTCACAGTCTGTTCCACGGTTTGTGCATCGGCACCGGTATAGGTTGCTTGTACACTTACCGTAGGCGGTGCAATATTTGGATACTGACTGATCGGTAAAGTGATGATAGAAATAACCCCAATGATACAGATCAGTATGGATATAACTATCGCGGTAACAGGTCTACGTATAAAAACTTCTGAAATCATATTTGTTTCTTAAGGCAAAAATGAATTATTTCTCTTCAATTGATAATTTGTCCCCTTCTGATATGCCACTTGCACCATCTACTACAACACGATCTCCCGCCTTCAGGCCTGTACGTACTACGACTTTGTCATTAAACTTCGTTCCCAGCTGGATAGTGTTGAATACGGCGGTGCTACTATCACTTACTGTGTATACGTTAGATGCTCCTAATTGTTCCAAAACCGCTTTTAAGGGAATTACTAATTGCTTTTCTCGAGAAGTGTTGGCTAGTCGCATCGTGAGATTCATTCCGGCGCGTAAACGGTTATCTTTGTTAGCAAAGCTTGCGCGCACACGTAGGGTTCCAGTGGTTCTGTCTACTGCACGGTCAATGACTGCTATTTGACCGGATTCGGGATAAATAGTGCCATCAGGCATGCGAACCGTGATTGTACCTTCACCACCTTTTCTTTGTAGTTCTATGATACGTTCAATATCAATTTCATTTACTTGAAACTCGACGGCAATCGGGCTTGTGGTAGAGATCACGTTCAATAATGTGTTGCCCGCGTTAACTAACGCGCCATTACGTACCTGTGATATCCCGAGGTTGCCCGTAAATGGAGCGTAGATGGTAGATCGAGTAAGGTTCGTATTAGCTGTTTCTAAAGCGGCTTTCGCGGCCTGCACTTGTGCTTTTTGGTTTTGAAGATCAGTTGCAGCATAATCTAATGTTTGGCGCGCAATCGCATCATTTTTAGCCAAATTTTCATATCGTTCCAAATCTTTTTGAACTCTAGCATATTCGGATTCAGCGATCGCTACATTGGCCTTGGCTTGCTCTACTTCCGCTCCATACCGTGTACGATCAATCTCATATAGCTTCTGGCCTTTGGTTACAAATGCACCATCGCTCACCGCGATATTGGTGATGTATCCAGATACTTCCGCCAAGAGTTCCGTTTCTTGCAAAGGAACTACATATGCCGGGTACTCTTGATATCCTGTAACAATTTGTTCTTCTACAGAAGTAACACTTACAGTTTTCTCTGTTGGTGTGCTGCCACCTACTTCCTTTTTATCGCTACTGCACGACTGCCAAGTAGTTGTCGACCCAATTAATAGCAAATAGTATATTGTTCTAGTCATGTGTTAAGTTGTTATTGAATTTGGATATTTCCGAGTGCTCTTTCTACATCTATTTTACTAGCTAATAAAATGTATAACGCGTTTAGATAATTGAGTTGGCTGGTACGCAGATCGGTTTCAGAAGTCATCAAATCTAAGTAGGTTTTGATACCTTCATCATACTGCAATTTAATAATATCATACACTTCTTTAGATAGAGTTACATTTTCTTGGCTCACTTTCCACTCGTTCATGTAAGCTCTATAATTTGTGATCGCCTCTGAGTATTCGGCACTGATCATATTTTTCATGTCAATCATATCCCACTCCAGTTGCTTCTCTAGCAACTGTGACTTGCGAATCTCATGTTGGCGTTTGAATCCCGTAAAGACTGGTACAGAGAGAGTAAGACCTATTGCTGAAGTTGGAAATCCGCGTCTGTATAATTCGCTGAATTCAGAATTGAAATAGTTGATCTGATAATTAGCAGCGGCGCTCACCGTAGGCAGAAATTGCCATTTTTGAAACTGGGTATTCAATTCTTGCTCTCGTTTCATATTGGCGAGTTGACGGTATTCAATACGGCGCTCTTCTTGCAATACTTCCGTGGTATCCATCATCACTTTTGCTTCCAAATTCTCCTTGTTAAATGATAAGTCGATCGGGTACGAGAGCGGCAATGCGAGCAACTGTTTTAGAAAATCATATTTATATTTTCTGAATTCGTGCGTTCTCTTGAGCTCCGCCTGTGAATTATTTAGAGAGATTTGTGCTCTTTTGTAGTCGGTCTTATCTACCAAGCCTACTTCGTATTGCATTTGGGCATCAGTAAACTGACGTTTGATACGAGCAATGTCTTCCTGAATAATCTTGATTTGCTCTTCAGTCGTGAGGATGTCGAAATAGGCTTTACTGACGTCCACCACGGCACTGATTTTCTGTTCTTCGACCGTTTGCTTATAGCGTTCTCGAATTACACTAGCAGATCTAGATGCAAGCATTAATTCTGGGTTAAGTAGCGCTTGACTGGCCTGAGCACCGACGTTGCTGGTGTTTCGCTGGCCCATTTGAATTAGATTTCCTCCGATAATATTGGTCGGAATCTGTAAGAAATGATTCAATGCACCAGTCGCTGTGATTTGAGGGAAATACCCTGATAAGGCGGATTTGATTTCTTTCTCACCAATTTCAACACCCAGATGAGCTTTTCTAATAGAGATCCGGTTTTCTAAGGCGTAGTCTAAAAGCTCCTGCAAAGTTGGCGTGGCAGGTAAGTCTGATTTGGACTCCTGCGCATGAAGTAGCAGGGATGCGGTACTGAAGCATGTTGATAAGATAAAATATTTTATAGCGCGGATCATACTTTTTCTTTTTTAATTGATTTCCAAACAAGATCTATCATTTCATCTAATTGCTGTTGCTCCATCGATACTTTTCCAAAGATGATCGATTTCACATATGATACGGCCATCCCTGTAAAGGCGCAATTTAAGATTTGAATGCTGGTGTCTCGCAGTTGGTTAAGCTCTATTCCACGAGCTAGAAAACTTTGAATACTGGTAGTATCCTCTCCAGGTTGCTGTAATTTTCGCAATCTCTCCATTTCGTGGAATGGGGAGGAATAAAACTGATTCATAAAGCGAAAATAAGAGGGATAATCAGTGTTGAAAAGCACAAATCGCTTCCACACTACTCTAAATTCTTGTTCATACTGGTCTTCCGTTAGTGTTGTTTCTTCGAAAAGATACCCCATAAGCTTCGCTTTGCAGTAAGAAAACAATTCCATTATCAAAGCCTCTTTGGATTCGAAATAGTGATAGATGGTGCCAACTGATATTTTTGCTTGTTGAGCGATTTGGCTCATAGGCGTTCCGTGAAAGCCGTTGTCTTGTAGGAGAACTAGCGTACTCTGAAAAATTGCCTCTCTTTTGTCTGTAGATTGAACGTTCATTTGATGGTCTCAAAGGTAGTGTTTTTAACTACAGGTTGATTGTCAAATTCTCGTTATACTTGTTCGATAGAAATGATACGGATACCAGAGAATCACTTACTCTCGGTTAAAAGAAAATTTATTTGGTGCTATGTGAGGATAGTGATTTTTTAACTTCTTCTAGCGTATATCTTTCTTTGGCGTCGCCAAATCGTATAGTTACATAGGTAAGTACATAGGCAATATCAACATCAGTCAACTCTGGAATGCCAGGCATGACCTCCGAAAAATGTTGATTGGATACCAGAATAGTATCTTTTAGTCCGAAACGAACTATTCTTGGTAACAGATCCCAATTGTGTTTAAGATAATCGGGATCCGTCAATGGGGGATATAATTTACCTAATCCTTCTCCTTGCGCACCGTGACAGTTTTGGCAGTGTGCTCGATATACCTTTTCGCCATTGGTTACATATTGCATAGTCTTGATATCATACGTAGACTGACAACTGTGTGCTAGCTGCATCAGTAGTATCATTACCGATATCAACGTGAATACAATGGCGGTATTTCGCATTAAGAACCTGGGTTTTGCTCTTTCAATAATATTTTGAGGTCGGCTTGCAATTTGCTTACTTGCTCGTCGTCCGTACCATCGTATGCTCCTCTGATACGGCGATCTTTATCGATCAATACGAGATATCCTTGGTGATCATAACCGCCTGGTGCATTGGTATCTTCGGCAGTGTATACCAGATACTTTTCGGATATTCCATAAATATCGGCTTTGCTACCATTAACAAATTGCCATTGGTCATTGTCCACTCCTAATTTAGTAGCATATGCCTTTAATATATGCGGTTGATCGTATTTAAAATCGATGCTGTGCGATAGAAACGCAATTCGGTCATCACCTTTGTATTCTTGATAAATCTTCAGCATGTTCCGCTGCATAGTCGGACAAATACTGGGACAATGCGTAAAGAAAAAGTTAGCTACGTAAATCTTATCGTCAAAGAAGGCTTGCGTAAGCGTGGCACTATCCTGATTGATGAAATTAAAATCGGGAATGGTTTGGTAAATCGTGTCGATCACGGTCTTACCGTCGACGTTGCGTTCAACTGGCTCCCGATGGCCATAAATAGGTAGTGTGCTAGTGGCTTGATCACAAGAAGCTAGACAAATGCCTAGTATGACGTACAAACTAGACCATTTGATGGCTCTCTTTCCTCTGTTAGTTGGCATAGACTCTCATTTTGGTTTCAATCTGCTGATTGACTTTTTCGAATTCCGCACGCATTAATTTGATACGCTCCACTTCACTTTGCTGATAAGTTACATCGAGGCTATCCAGTCTATAATTGCGCATCCAGTCCATCATACCATCGGTAGCAGATTCAATATCGCTTTTGAGAGCCACTAGTTCTGTACGAATTGCGGCAGTATCTAATTCAGCATCTTGATCTTTCGACATAGGAAGGCCATTCAATATTGAATCAATCTTTACAGATGTCTTATCAAACTTACTGATCTGCGGCATGATCTCGTCGTGCACTTCGATCGCTTGTGCTGATAAGGCTTTTGGGTCAGTATTATTGTCGGTCGTTTTGTTTTCATTGTTCTGACAAGCGGTCATCATTACCGTTGTAAGGCCAAGGGCTGCCACCCATAAAAGAGTTTTGTTCATAATGCTTTAATTATGTTTCTGTTGTTGTATTAATCGAGTTAAAATCAAATTGTAAATTACGAATGTAAATCTCATTGCGCACGGTGGCGCAATGAAGACCGTCGACATCAAAAATATCTGTACAAAATGTCTTTATAACTTTTCCATCGGTGAGTAAAGTTTCTAGAGCACTCTGCATGTCGGCGGGCTCAAGTTTTACGGAAAAATGTAGACTACGGTAGCCCGGTTTTTTATAATCGATCTGAGCAGATTTTAACCAAGATACGGTTTTTCGTAGCCCTTTGCTTCGTACATAGGCATTTATTAATAAAGGGTATATGGGGTCGATCGACGAAAAAATAGTTCCTCCAAAGATGGAGCGATTGCCATTGATATTGAGGAGGCTTTTGCGGATAGTTACATCAGCGCCAGTATAACCCTCGCGAATGCTTTTAACCCATATTCGCTGAAAAAAGAAAGGAGGGTAAAAGCGAAGCACCCATTTTAGCCTATTTGGTGTGACCTTCATGCTGCAAAAGTAACCTTTTATAAATTACATTACGCGTAAAATTTTTTTTACCGATCAGGACATTTTTTGCATCGCTTGCCTTTTTTATACTTTTTACAACATTTTTTGAAGTCGTACATACTACACGATCCATAAGGATTTATGCCTTTGGAATTCATTTGTGGTATATCTGTTGTATTTAATACCGGTAGTAAGATCAAGCTATCCTCGCTGTACATGATGCAAAGTTATAATTAATCTGTCGAATAGATTACAAACCCTCAAGTTTGACTTTCAGTTCGTTCACGATATCTCGAGTATAGTTATCGATGATTTGTGGATTGTCAGTATTATTATGAATCACCAAGTTACATGCTTCTTTATAAGGAGCCAAGTACGTGTTGAACGAGGGCATCACGTGATTAATCCACTTATACATGACATCATCATGGTCATATCCGCGTTCTTCCAAATCTCTTTTTAAGCGGCGCTTCAAAGCAATTTGCTCATTAGCATCAATAAAAATGCGGTAATCCAATAAATTATTGACCTCTTCGTAGTGAAAAATAAATAGACCTTCAACCACTAATATGGGAGCTGGCTCTATCTTCAACATTTTAGGTTTGATGTTTGGATTATTGAACGTATACTCTTCCTTTAGAATGCTTTTTCCTTCAAATAGCGCATTTATATCATGGTAGAATGCCTTTCGATCAATGGAGGTAGGCACATCAAAATTATACAAACGATTTTCTTCCTGCGTTTTAGTGTTGGCAGGAATATAGTAATCATCCTGAGAAATCAAGGTTACACTTTGTTTTGCAAAATGATTTAAAAAACTGTTTAGGAAGAATGTTTTTCCAGATCCGCTACTACCTGCGATACCAATTACATAAGGTTTTTCCATGGGATTATTCTGTAGGGATTCCGTAAGTAATTTCGATCAGAAAACGTTTGTCTATCGCTCCGATATACGCTGCTGCGGATTTTGACACAACAACAATCGCATCTTGTGTTTCCGTATTTTCGGAGAATTTACCAACGACTTTGGCGTAGGTTACACTTTTAGAAATTGGATTGGTAATCTTCAATATTGTACCGACAGGTGCTGTTTTGTGCAGAGCTAGATTGCTATTGTTCTTTGTTTCCAAATTTTCCATCCATACAGCGATTCCTTTTTCAGAAGTTTCTCGTACACCATACCTTCCAGCTTGTATATTACGTACAGGCACATCATCAATCTTCTCTATCGCTGCAGGTGGTTCGGGAGCTGCGACAGGCTCGGGTGGTAGGTTTCCATCAGGAATTCGCAAGATTTGTCCTTCTTTCAGATTGTCAGATGTCAAATTATTAAGACGCTTGATATCCTCTACATTGGTCTGAAATTTTTTTGCGATGGCGTATAATGTCTCCTTAGATCCCACCTTGTAATCTGTAAGAATGTCTTCTGGTGATACGACAGGGGTAGTAGTTGTCGTCCTAAGTGGCTGGCGCTCTACGGTGATCATGCTTGGAATACGTACAGTATCACCGACACGTAGGCTTTTTTTATTGTTGGCGGCCATAATGTCGTTGACCGGAATACTATAAATACGACTTAACGCATAGTAAGTTTCCTTTGCCTTTATTTGGTGAATAATATATGTTTTACCATCTATTGTTTCTGTCTTTTGTTCGCTCGCCGTTTGCGCTTGCACTGCGGTAGAACCAATAAGTAGGCCTATACACAGCAATAAAAGGCTACTTATTCTCCGCTTTACTATCAATGCCATCATATTTTGCAATTATACTAAATACGAAACAATTTCATGTTTATTATCTGCCATAAAGAATATTTGATTGCCAACACGAAAGTAGGGTTGCGGGAACATTTTAGGAATAGCTGATTGTATAATGGTCTCGTCAAGGATGCGCTCCAAGTTGCTTACCGCTATATGGAGATCATAACCGTCATTTTGCTGTGTGTGATAACACCACAGGTAGGTGTCCGATAATTTGCTCACCCACAGATCTTTTTGCTTGTCGCGCTGCGTCAAAAATTCGGGCGGATTGTCATATGGCAATGGAAAACAAACACGATTTTTGGGATAGCGCGCTATAATGTTGTCGCTCACTGGAAATTCTTCGCCGGTTGTAAGGGTAATCAACTTTTCTCCACCAGAAGTGAAGCTACGATGGCGCACGTGTAGATAATCTTCACAAACATCGAGCAATACATATTCGTAACTCGTGAATAAAGGTTTCTGCGTACGGATATCTATAATTTGAATTCCTTCTTTAGTAGGCGTTTGCTCACCTACTTTTTTTAGGATGAGGTAATCCTTCTGAACTCCTTCAATTGTCCAGTCTTTCTCGCCCGGACGATATTGCATAATTTCTGCCCCGTCCTCGAATCGAAGAATATGATAAGTCGGCTCGGTCGTCTGCGAATCTCGGATCTCTACTGCAATTTGATCTCGATATCCATTTACCTCTATCTTCCAGATATTCTCTATAAAATCTTTCTGAAACGCTTTTTTTATTGTATTTTTAAGCATGTGTATGTCCTCCATTGCACGGTAAAAACGAATAATCTTATGAACAAATTTATGAAATTGACCTCGTTGATGATAATTTTCTTTAGTATCATCAGTGCGAATGCCTATGGACAGCGAGTGTATGAATTCAGTGTAAAAGATGAAATCGGTCCAGGGGCGTGGTATATTACTAAGAGCGCTTACACCAAGGCACGTGCAGCAGATGCACAATATCTTTTGATGGAACTAAATACCTTTGGCGGAGCGGTGAACTTTGCGGATAGTATCCGTACGCTGCTCCTGAATACGGATATGAAGACCATTGTTTATATCAATAATAATGCGGCATCAGCCGGGGCATTGATCTCTTTGGCTACAGATCACATATTTATGCATTCGGGCGCCAGTCTAGGTGCTGCCACCGTAGTAGATGGGTCGGGCGAAGTGCTGCCAGAGAAATACCAATCGTATATGCGTGGGCTCATGCGTGCCACTGCTGAAGCTAAAGGTCGCAACGCGCGAATGGCCGAAGCATTCGTGGATCCAAGCATTTCTGTTCCCAGCTTAAAGGAGGATGGGAAATTGCTAACACTCACTGCTTCTGAATCGGTCAAAGCTGGGTTGGCGGATGCGGAGGTAAAATCTACCGAACAGATTTACGAAAAATTAGGTATTACCAACCCTGAAATTACAGTGCATCAAACCACGTTGGTAGATCGTATTATTGGTTTTCTAATCAACCCTTTGGTGAGCGGATTTCTGATTATGGGAATTATCGGAGGTATCTACATGGAGTTGCAAACACCAGGGCTTGGTTTTGCGGGAGTATTGGCCGTAATTTGTGGCGGATTATTCTTTGCCCCTTTATACTTGCAGGGATTGGCAGATCACTGGGAGATTTTAATTTTTGTGATAGGAGTAATTCTCATGGCGCTGGAGGTATTTGTCATTCCGGGGTTTGGCGTAGCCGGAATCTTGGGGATTATCCTTATGTTGTGTGGATTGGCATTCTCTATGGTAGCCAATGACTTTTTAGATTTTCAACTTTCAAAACCTGGATTATTAATGGATGCATTTTTGGTGGTAGTAGGAGCAATGGTGTTGTCCATCATCCTCATTGTTATTTTTGGGAAAAATGTGCTGCGCTCTCCAGCATTCCGAAAATTGGTGCTGGCAGACGAGCAGCTGGCAGAAGGTGGTTATACCTCGTCCGTGCCCAAATTAAATTTGATTAATCAAATTGGTGTCGCAAAGACGGTATTGCGCCCATCGGGCAAGATAGAAATAGAAGGCAATTGGTACGAGGCTGTCGCTATGGATGGCTTCATCGATCTTGGTGAGAAGGTCTGTGTTATCAAACATGAGAACTATACCTTGTTTGTGCGTAAGTATATAGAGCCAACTGCAATAGCGTAGCTGGTGATATAGCTTTTTTTAAGCGGACTATACAATTACTATTTGCTATGGAATACTAGGGGCGGTTTTTAGAAGAATTTCTAAAATACCGCTTTTGTACATTTAGAAGGTTTGATTGATGATGTAACCGACTTGGTAGATACGACATTCATCAGATACCCTTCAAGGAGAAGTATTATTATAAACCGTCTTCACCTTGCCGAGGCACCACATCGATATCGCTACTATTTAAAGATGTTACTTTAGTATTGATTCACTGCTTCGCTAAGATATGGTCAACGCCAATAAAAATATCGCTTTTGATAGTTTGAAATAAAGAGTAAATGCGTGCTTCATCTAAAATAGAAAAGCCCTTCGGAGAGATCCGAAGGGCTTTATTTATGTTAGATTAACGGCTTCTGCCTGAACTGCCACCGCGACTTCCGCCGCCGCCGCCACCACGACTTGCACCGCCGCCACCGCCGCTCATACTTCCACCGGAGCTACCTCTACTCATGCTACTTCCAGAGGAGGTACGCGTTGGTTGAGAAGTTCCTCTATTTATCGTTGATCTAGATGGTGGCGTAGTTGATCTTGGCGTAGCACTTCTGCCAACTGATCCACCTTGCGACCTACCTACTGGTTGGCGTGTAGAGCCAGTAGCTCCGCGGCCAACTGTTCCCGTATTTCTCGATGGGTTGCCTGCTCCTCGTACGGTAGAGGATCCGCCGCGATTAGATGGAGTTCCGGCAGCACCACGATTGCCTGTCGTTGCACCACGACCTACTGTTCCAGCTCCACGAGGTGAAGTAGCAGTACCTCTTCCAGATGACGCACCGCGACCGCTAGACGCCGTTGCACCACGAGAACGACCTGCTGCTGTTCCATTCAATATTCTACCATTGGCATCGCGAGAAACCCCTCTTGAAGTATTCCTACCGGCAACACTACTACCACCTCGGAAATTATTTCCTGATGTACGACTACTAGCTACTCTATTATTTCGATTGGTGTAATACATATTGCCATATCCGCCGCCCCAGCCGCCGTAATAATTTCCATAATATGGATGACCCCAAGAGTTGTAGAAAGAGTTGAAGCCCCAAGGACCCCATCCGCCTCCCCAACCGAAGCCGCCACCCCAGCCCCAGCCGAAGCCACCGCCCCAACCAAAGCCCATGCGCCAAGGTGAACCCCAACCGAAGCCGCCACCCCAGCCCCAGCCGAAACCGCCGCCCCAACCAAAGCCCATAGCACCATAACCCATCCACGGATCGAACCATGGATCGTAATACATCATGCCTGGACTAGTGTAGTAGAAACGGTTAATGCGATTCGCGTACTCTAGATCACTAAACTCATCATCATAATAACCGCCAGCACCACCAGCGTACATTCCATCATCAGCATAAGCTTCATCAATTACTTCGTCGCCATAGTAATCATCTGCATAATAATCACCCTGAGCGCTAGATACGCTCCCAGCCGATCCTGTATAATAATAGTCGGGGCTTTGATAGACTCCTCTGTCGCGCGATGCTACGCTTCCGCTGTAGCGTCTGCTAGAGCAGGAACTACTGATTAGCACAAGCATCACTGCCAAAACGCCGTAGTATATTTGATTATGTTTCATGTTTCTCATCCCGTTAATCTTTCGATAATTTCAGTCCTAATTGTTAACTTAGACCCCTAATTAGGGAGGGGGTTTAATCCAGCTCACTAAAATAAATATATTTTTCGATTCAAAGATTTTATGAGTAAGGGTATTACGAGCAGAGGCGAAGATTATTCGCAATGGTATAACGATTTAGTAGTAAAAGCGGATTTGGCTGAACACTCTGCTGTTCGTGGTTGTATGGTCATCAAGCCTTACGGATACGCCATCTGGGAGCGCATGCAAGCAGTTCTAGATAAGCGATTTAAAGAGACGGGTCACTCCAACGCTTACTTTCCACTTTTTATCCCAAAATCTTTCTTTTCTAAAGAAGCCTCGCACGTAGAAGGTTTTGCGACCGAATGTGCTGTTGTAACGCATTACCGTTTGAAAAATGATGGGACTGGTAATATTATCGTTGATGAGGAGGCTAAGTTAGAAGAAGAACTCATTGTAAGACCTACCTCAGAAACTATCATCTGGAATACTTATAGAGGATGGGTAGAGTCTTATCGTGATCTGCCAATATTAGTAAACCAATGGGCAAATGTGGTACGTTGGGAAATGAGAACACGGTTATTTTTACGTACCGCAGAATTTTTGTGGCAGGAGGGACATACCGCGCATGCGACAGAGGCGGAAGCGATTGAAGAAGCAGAACGCATGTTGGACGTATATGCTGAATTTGCAGAAGGTACATTGGCCGTACCGGTCATTCGTGGTCGCAAAACAGAAAACGAACGTTTTGCGGGAGCATTGGATACCTATTGTATAGAAGCTTTGATGCAGGACGGGAAAGCCCTGCAAGCAGGTACATCTCACTTCTTAGGGCAGAATTTTGCAAAAGCTTTTGATGTGAAGTTTACCTCCAAAGAAGGTAAATTGGATCATGTATGGGCCACCTCATGGGGCGTTTCTACGCGCCTAATGGGCGCGCTTATCATGGCGCACTCCGATGACCAAGGCTTGGTATTACCTCCTAAATTAGCGCCAATTCAAATTGTGATTGTGCCTATTTTCCGTACTGAAGAAGAGAAACAAGCAATCGATAACTATGTAGACGCTTTGTCTAGCGAGTTGAAAGGTCGCGATATTTCTGTTAAGTACGACGATCGCGATACCCAACGTCCAGGCTTCAAGTTTGCTGAATGGGAACTGAAGGGCGTGCCATTACGCATTGCTTTAGGCGCTCGTGATATGGCAAATGGTACGGTAGAACTCGCTCGAAGAGATAATCAAACGAAAGAAACCGTTTCTCAAGAAGGATTAGCAGACTACGTGGTAGCGCTATTGGACGAAATTCAAGAGGCGATCTATACGAAAGCACTTACGTTCCGCGATGAACATATCACGCCAGTTGAAAGTTATGACGAATTTAAATCCGTATTGGATGGTAAAGGTGGATTTGTATCCTGCCATTGGGATGGTACAGTAGAGACGGAGAAACGTGTGAAGGAAGAAACTAAAGCTACGATTCGCTGTATTCCATTGGATGTGAAAGAAGAAGAAGGTATTTGTATTTTTACTGGAAAGCCATCGCGCCATCGCGTACTTTTTGCTAAAGCATATTAATTTATAGCAAGAATATAATACGTCGCCATGGCTCATTTCTTAATTCTTGGATGCGGATGGGTTGGTGAAGCATTTGCACAATTAGCCTTAGATCGCGGGCAAGAAGTTACCGTCACTGTAACGTCTGCCGAGAAAGCACAGCGATTGCAAGCGCAAGGCGTGAATGCATTGGTACATGATTTTGATCAAAGCGCAGACCTTCTGTTGAAGGATCTGCGCTTTGATTATGTTTTAAATAGCATACCCGCCTCGAAAAAGAACGATTTACCGACCTTGGAAAACAGATTTCAAAATCTGTATCATGCTTTGGAAGGGCTGACCTATCAAAAGCATATTTACCTGAGCTCAATCGGCATCTATCCAGAGCAGTCTCGATCGTTTGATGAGTCCTTTGCGGTAGAAGAGGAGATGAGCAAGCATTTACTACTTGCTGAAAGGAAGATGCGGTCTTTATCGCAGACTGTTGTATACCGATTAGGTGGATTATTTGGACAACAGCGCATCTTTGCAAAATATTTTCAAGGTAAGGTTTGCCAGACTGGGCAACAGTCTGCCAACTTTATTCATTTGGATGATGTTGCTCAGTTGATGTGGCTGGGTTTCACCCAATCGCTTACACACGCTACATACAATCTGGTATGTCCGCAGCATCCTAAAAAAGAAGCTGTGATCCGTGCTTCGGCAGCGAAATATGGATATGACTTACCCGCTATTTTCGAAGAGGATGCATCGTATGATAAGGTGATAATCGGCGAGCGCATTGCGCGCGAACTTTCCTATACGTTCGTGTACCCATCTCCCTTAGATTTTTAAAATAAATTTTCAGTAAAAATACATCAAAGATTAAAGACAGGCAAAACGGTTGTAAATAAAGGCTTTACAGCCGTTTTATGATTTTTTGGTAATGCGGTAAAAGGCAGTAAAAAGCGAGGTTTGGCAAAAGTAAGGTTACTAAAACATTACTTTTAAATATCTGAAACGCCTATTTTAAAATACTGTATTTCAGCTTTCTGCATAGTTTTTCACATTGTTCCGTAGCTCACATAGGTTTAATTTTATCATTAAGAATTGTGAGTATGGAAACGACAAAAAAATCAACATTTAAGGTACTTTTCTACCTTAAAAAGAACGCCCCAAAGAAAAATGGAAAAGTTACGGTTATGTGCAGGATTACCGTAAACGGCAAGCTGTCTGCATTTAGTACCAAGCTGGATATTTCCGCATCGAATTGGGATTTGAAGTACGGCAGGGTTTTAGGCAAAAGCAGGGAAGCCCAGGACGTGAACGGTAAACTTGACAAGATACGTTTGGATATCGAGGAATGCTATTCCAAAATACTGAAAAACGAGGGAGCGGTAAACAGTGCGAAACTTAAAAATGCCCTTCTCGGTATGGAAAACGGAGAACTGACCTTTTTCAAATTCTACGAACAGTTCCTGTCGGACTACGAGAAAAAGGTCAATAGCGGACTTCGAGTTATCGGAACACGCAGGAAGTACAAAACGCTTTTAAAGCACCTACGCAATTTTGCACTTACAAAATACGGTTACTTCGATATGTCGTTTAACGACCTTACCCCGGATTTTGTACAGGATTTCGATTACTACTTGCGTGATGACCAGAGTTTAACCCACAACACCATTTGGCTGTATATGATTGGTTTTACCACGCTTTGCCGATTGGCAATGAGCAGAAAGCACCTTGCCTTTAATCCGTTCAGCGAGTACAAGAACACGAAAAAGGACAAAGACCGTGGTTATCTGTTACGGAACGAGCTGGAACAGCTTGTAATGTTCAACTGCGACTTAAAGAAAGACGAGTTGGTAAAAGACCTGTTTGTTTTCAGTTGCTTTACAGGGCTTTCTTATTCGGATATGAAAGGACTTAAAAACAGCAACATCCAGGATTTTTTTGACGGTAACCAATGGATTATTGTGCGCAGGAAGAAAACGGCTACATCGTCCAATGTAATGCTGTTGGATATTCCGAAAATGATTATTGAGAAATATGTAGGATTGTCAAAGGACGGCAAGGTATTTCCTGTACCCTCAAATACAGTCTGCAATGATAGTCTAAAACGAATATCCCAACAGATTGACTGTCTAAAAGAAAAGAAAGTAACCTTTCATTTGGCACGGCATACGTTTGCAACCTTGTTTTTGAGCGAGGGAGTTCCGTTGGAGAGTTTAAGCAAGATGTTGGGGCATAAGAACATTGCCACCACACAGATTTACGCCAAGATACTTAATGAGAAAGTTGGAAAGGATATGCAAAAGGTATCACATAAATTTAAGGGTATGGAGAGTTCCTTTATTTCGCAACTCTGAACAGTGATTTGTAATTCTGATGTACAAAAGTCAATGTTAACTGCATTGGCTTTTTTTGTAATTTAGGCATTGATAAAATAATATCTACGAAAAGTTAAAATAGTATAAATATTGACCAGTTTCGGGGTTATACAAACAGTAAAGAAGATACCGAAATCAGGAGTAAAAAAGAAAGTATGACACAAGAAGAACTGATAATAAATTGGAGCGATAAAATCCTTCAACATTTACTGAAACTCAAAGAAGAAAAATATCCTGACCTAACTTTTTGGCTTAGAAAAAAAGATAGTGAAAGACTTAGAAAAGGATATTGGTTTCAAGGAAGTCATTACATTTTTCTCGGTTTGGTAAATAAAGGCGATTGGAAAAACAAAACTAGACAAGCAGGTTTGGTATTTAATTTTTGGGATATTGAAAATCCCAATGCCTATCTTGAGTTAGCATTTCAATCAGAAAAAGATACACAAATTATACAAGCTTATGAAGAAATAATTGAGAAAATAGGAGGATTCGAACAAAAGGGCAAAGGCAATTACTATAAGCATTATCCTGAAACAGATTTCATAAAAATAATTAACTCTTTCTATTCAAACGAGTGGAAAATATTTATAGAGACTTTTGAAAAATTTAATCTTACAGAAGAATTAATCATACCCGAAGACAAGTTTCAGAGCTTATTGAACAGAACATTGCAAGTTAAAGAGAATAGAGATATTGAATTACCACAAGATACTACTCACGAACCAGATGACGACATAAATTATTGGTGGTTAAATGCAAATCCAAAAATTTGGTCAATTAGTAAACATAATGTTGGGGAGAAACAGACCTACACCACCCATAATGAAAAAGGAAACAAAAGAAGAATCTACAAACATTTCGAAGCTACCAAAAGAGGTGATTTAATGATTGGGTATGAAAGTACCCCTACTAAGCAAATAAAAGCTATCTATGAAATTACACAAGGAATTCATAATACAGTCAAAGGAGAAGAAATTGAGTTTGAACTGATTGAAAAATTAGAAATTCCTATTCATTGGAATGATTTGAAAAACAATCCCTCGCTTCAAGAATGTGAAGTCTTTATAAATAACCAAGGAAGTTTATTCAAGCTGACAGAGGAAGAATATGAAATTATAAGAGAGATTATTGATAATAAAAATATTATCACAGAAAAACTCCTTCAGTCTGAAAATATCAAGAGTTACAAATTTTCTGAAGATGCAGACAAGCCATTTATCAGTGAAGAAGATTTCTCGAATACCGTTTCATTATTAAAGCGGAAGAAAAATATAATTCTACAAGGTCCTCCAGGTGTAGGAAAGACTTTTATCGCTAGAAAACTTGCTTATGAAATTATGCAAGAGATAAAAGATACTAATATTGAAATGGTTCAATTTCATCAATCTTATAGTTATGAGGATTTTATACAAGGTCTACGCCCTACCCAAAAAGGAGGTTTTGATTTACGAGATGGGATTTTTTACTCATTTTGTCAAAGAGCGTTGGCTCATCCTGACCGTCCTTTCTTTTTCATAATTGATGAAATCAATAGAGGTAACTTAAGTAAAATATTTGGCGAGTTATTGATGTTAATTGAAGCTGATAAAAGAGATGAAAAATTTGCATTAAAACTTACATATTCAGAAGATGAAGAAGACCGATTTTATGTTCCAGAAAATCTGTATATAATTGGTACAATGAATACAGCTGACCGTTCTCTTGCAATAGTAGATTATGCTTTGAGAAGAAGATTTGCTTTTGTTTCATTACAGCCTGATTATGGTCTAAACTTTCGCTCGTTTTTAAGTGGCAAAGGTTTATCAGAAGGAATTATTGAACACATATGCACTTCAATTTCAAAATTAAATATCAAAATAAGAGAAGATGTTAACCTTGGAGAAGGCTTTCAAATTGGACATAGCTATTTTTGCACATACTCAAATGCTAGAAATGAAAATCAGTGGTGGTCGGACATATTAAATTATGAACTAAAGCCGTTGCTGGAAGAGATTTGGTTTGACGACCTTTCAAAAGTTTCTGATATATTAAAACAGCTTTCAAGATAAAAAATGGCAATCCCAATCGAAAATATATACTTTTTGCTTTGCTATGCTTGGAACAAGTTAGACGAAAAAGAGCGTGTTGATGTTTCTATAGATGACAAAACAGAATTACTCGATTTATTTGCTAAGGTACTAATTACCTCTTCAAAGCTTTTACTCAAAAGAGGAATCGATAAAAGTTATATTGACCACCAAGAAGAAATTTCAGGGGTTAAAGGCAAAATTGAAATCAGTCAGACTCTCAAGAGAAATTTACTTTTCAAACAAAAAACTGTTTGTACTTATGATGATTTCTCTGCCAATATTATCACAAATCAAATTTTGGTTTCAACAATTTATAGGCTCATGAGAACAAAAGGCATTGACCCTTTCCTAAAAATGGAATTAGCAAAATTGCAAACAATGTTACTCGGAGTTGACTTAATTGAAATCAAAGAAAGTCACTTTAAACAAGTCAAATTAAACAGAAATAATCGTTTTTATGGTTTTGTGATGAATGTATGTCATCTTATTTTTCAAAGTACATTCCCATCAGAAGAGAAAGGGAAATACAAATTTTCTGACTTTACAAAGGATGAAAAGAAAATGAATCAGTTGTTTGAAGCGTTTATTAGAAATTTTTATCGTATTGAGCAGAGAAAATTTAATACTGTTAAAAAAGAAATAATTAAATGGCAATTTCAAGAAGATGATATCGAAAGTCATCAGTATCTACCTCAAATGGAAACTGATATTTCATTGGAAAATGAAGAAAAAAAGATAATTATTGATGCTAAATATTATAAAGAGACAATGACTGTCAATTACGACAAAGAGAGAATTAGGTCATCTAACCTATATCAGCTATTTAGTTATTTATTAAATCAGCAGGATGGTAGTGAAAAAACTAAAATGGCAACTGGAATACTTTTGTACCCAACTATTGAGAGAGATTATGATTTAGATTTTAAATATGACAATCATAAAATTCAGATACGGACTGTTAATCTTGACACAAATTGGAAAAATATATCGACAAGGCTTAAAGAAATAATAAACGTTTGATTTAACATTAATAAAGTAAGTTATATAATTTAAAACAACCCATCGCTTTAAGCAGTGGGCTGTTTCTTTAATTGACCGATACGGATAAGGTTCTAAACACTCTTTAGTCGGCTACCGCTGATAGTTGTCTTCCAATATCTTGATAATATCGCTTTCACGAAACAAGATTTTCCGTTCGAGCTTGATAAAAGGTATCAGTCCGTCATCCCTGTACTGTTGCAACGTTCGTTTGCTGATGTGTAGCATCTGGCAAATCTGTTCGCCTGACAGGTAGATTTCCCCTTTTAGCAATGGATGGAAATATTCCCTGATATACAGCAGTTCATTTTTGATACCTACCACAGCTTCGAGCAGGGCAAGCATATCTTCGTTTGAATTTCCAATCTGTTTCATTTCTTTTGCTTTTTTAATGGGCGCTCTCCTTGCATCAGTAATTCCACATCGGATAATCTGAAATATGTTTTCCGATTGATTTGCGTTGCCCCAAGAATGCCCTTTGCTCTGTACGTTTGTAAAGTTCTTTTACTAACATTTAGTAGTTGGCAGGCTTCCTGTTGGTCGAGCCATTTCGTTGCCTGTTGTAATGCTTTGTAGGGTGCAATCATTTCCTCAATCAATAGAGAAACTTCCTTTACTTCCCTATGCAATGCCTTTAAAATCTGAATGTCCAAAACCGTTATTTCCATATCTAATCAATTTAGACTTCAAATGTATAAGGTACTTATACAGGGATTTCCAATGTTGACGTCAGAGGTAGCGTTTGGCGTTCAGATGTCAAATACTCGGCTATAATCCCAACTTTGGTTTGTTGTTTTTCGGGCGAGCCTGTTGTGTTTTGATTGTATTGTCTATCTTCAAGGCAGGCTTTTTGTTTTTCTGTACAGTCTGACTTTTTTCATCGTTTTTGTAATCCGAAAGCATAACCGTTTTTGTTGCACCTATTATGCTTTCAGGTTCGGCAGTCTGTTTTTGTTGTTCAACACGCTTGCTCCCGAACAGTCTGTCCAGACCTAAACCCTTTGCATCTTTGAATTGACGTTTAAAGTTGTCAATGAAATTGGAAATCGGGTCGCTATGCTTATCGACCTGCATAAAAGGAGTATTCTTTTTCTTCTCGGATAGCTCTTTTTCTTTACGCTCTTTTTCGGTAATTGATTTTTGTGCCATAGGTTCAAAATTTCCCCCCAATATAGAACACAAAGGAATGTATTATTTTCATTTGGCATTATGTGGCAGTATTTGGCTTATGTTGGCACAATAGGAATGGAAAGTAATCCTTGAAAACACTTTAAATTTTCCTCCCAAAGCCCTCACACATTTAAAAGAGTTTTGTACGGATGAAGGAAAGCATACCAAAAACACCCTATCCTTAGCCCTTACGTGTTTTTTGTACCCTTTCTTTGATTGGAATTGATTAAAAAAAGAATAAAAAGATAGCAAAGATAAAGCGGACAGCCACCGCACCACCCAACCAAAAGACTACGGCATAATGGCAGGGCAAAAAAGTGGCTTCGCCGAGTTTATTGTGTGATTGCCCTGCCACCCTTCGGGATTTATTCCGTTTCCTTTTGGTTTTTCCGCCTGTCCGCCTTGTTGAAATGGCTTTCTTTTTTTTCTGTTTTTTCTTTTGGAAAAAATTTTAAGAGGGAGTTACACATCCTGACCAAAGGACGTTATCAAAACAACGGCTTGTGCTTATCGTTATAAATTTCCTTAATCAGTTCTCCGAACTCCTGAAAGTGATACTCGATAATGTTGTCCAGATAAGCATAAATTGTGAGCTTGTCGACACCCATAATGTTTGTAAGCCTGTTAAATGTTTCGTGGTGTTCCTGCCTTACATAGACAGATTTGCCTTTGCTTGCATTCCTTTTAGGGATTTTAAAGAACTCTCCGTAATAATCTTCTTTCGTCAGCTTCTTTGGTTTTGAAACGGTTCTTTTGGCATTACCTGCAATAGACTTTGTATCTTCTGCTTCTACAGATTTTTCGCTTATTTCTATCGCAGTAAGGTCATCACTATGCGGTAAGGTGTTCTGCTCTTGTGCAGGTTGTTTCTTTTCACTGCCAAGAAAATTTTCTAAAGAAAAATCTTGTGCTTCGGATTGCTGTTTTTTGTTTTCTTCATCTATCATATCTATCGTTTTTAATATTATATCAGATTCACTATTTAGTTAGCTAAACAGTCAGTTGTAAATATCATAGCACATATGTAAGTTGCTATGCACCTATATACTCTTAATTAACTGTTTCATTAGCTGAAAAATCTGTAATCCGCCTGCAATCATTCACACTGATTTGCTGTCGGAATTTTTACTGTTCAGTTATTTAATTAAGGACATAACCAATCAGCCAGCTAACCAGATACAAAGGAAATAAAAGCTAATAGACTTAAAGAAATGTGGCACTCAAAGGCACTATTTGGCGTTCATTGGCTTGATTGTAAATAGTTGTTATTCAAATAGTCTTACCGAAATTTGTAGTAGAAGCGATGGGGTTTCCCTGCTAACCCGAATCCGTTTGCAAAACGGATTTTTCTGAACTCCTGTTCAGAGCAAGTTATCTCTTGAGGTCCTCGAAATAAATTTCCGTACCTCAAGAGCACTTGCCCTTGCAGGGGGCTGGAAACGGCTCCGAAGTCGCTCGTTTGTTTAAAAATTAAAATGGATTATTATGGAAGAGAAAAACAGAAAACAGATTAGGAAAACAGGAAGGAAACCAAAGATTGACCCTGCGGTTCATCGGTATTCCATCAACCTGAATGCGGAGGACAATGCCAAATTTCTTGCCCTCTTTGACCAGTCAGAAATGAAAATAATCGCTCATTTTATCACAGCCTGCATCTTTCAGAAGACGGTAAAAACCGTCAAAATTGATATGGATGCAATAGAATATCACGAAAAGTTGACCCGATTTTTTAGTCAGTTCCGAGCAATCGGAACAAATTATAATCAGATTTTAAAGATATTGTACCGCAATTTTTCAGAGAAAAAAGCAGGAACATACCTTTTTAAATTGGAAAAGGAAACCATTGAATTGGTAAAAGTCACTAAGGAAGTTATCCGTTTAACACAGGAATTTGAAGAAAAGTATCTGAAAAAAGAGTAAAGTTATGATTGCAAAAATCGGAAAGGGAAGCAATATGTACGGAGCGATTTTGTACAATCAGCAGAAAGTGGAAACGGAAAACGGAGCAGTTCTATTGCTGAACAAAATACCCGACACTGTGGACGGTCGGTATTCCACAGCGTATTTTAATCAATGCTTTGAACCGTATTTATCAGCAAATATCAAAACGGAAAAGACGGTTCGCCATATATCACTGAACCCAGATCCTTCGGATACGGTAAGTGATGAACAGTTTACAGAAATGGCACAGGAATATATGGAACGTATGGGATATGGTAACCAACCTTATATCGTTTTCAAGCATACGGATATTGACCGCACGCACATTCATATCGTTTCAACCTGTGTAGGTATTGACGGAAAGAAAATTTCCGATGATTACGACCACCCACGCTCAATGGTAATTTGCAGGGATTTGGAACAGAAATACAATCTGTATGTCGCGACCGAGCAAGAGCAGAAAAAAGCCAATAAAGTTTTCAAGCCTGTAAATTATAAAAATGGCGACATCAAGAGCCAGATTGCTTCGATAGTACGGCATCTGCCAAATTATTATAGCTTTTCTACTATGGGTAGTTACAACGCTTTGTTATCATTATTTAACATTACAGCGGAAGAAGTAAAAGGCGAACGTAATGGTCAGACCGTAAACGGATTGGTATATGTAGCATTGGACGAAAACGGCAACAAGGTAAGTAATCCGTTCAAAGCATCACTTTTCGGAAAAGAAGCAGGAGTTGCACAGCTTCAAAAACACTTTGAGCAGTCAAAAGAGAAAATGAAAACCAATCCTGCAAGGTCTGTTCTGAAAAATGCGGTGGAACTTGCCATACATACCACAAACAACGAGAAAGAATTTAGAAAACAATTGACCGAACAGGGTATTAATATAGTTGTAAGACGTAATAACGAAGGACGAATTTACGGAATGACTTTTATTGACCACGAAAGCCGTAGTGTTTGGAACGGTTCGGCTTTAGATAGAAACCTATCTGCAAATATGTTTGAGGATTGGTGGAACAATGGAAATAAACCCTTATTGAAGATACAGGATAACCCTGTTTCCAAAACAAATGAAATAGACAACCTACCGACAAAAGACCTTTTTGAGTTTCTCTCACAGGAAAACTCGTCTAATTCCGCTTTAGGATTGTTTAGCTTGTTACCCGATGCACAAGGCGAGGATTATGAGGAAGAACAGTTTGCCAACCGAATGAAGAAAAAGAAGAAAGGGAAGAGATTGTAGAATAGAATTGAAAAATATTTATGAATTTTATTGTTTTTAGTTAGTTACTATTAACTACCATTCCAGTACATTAGCCGACACTCAGAACAAAAGAGCTTTTATGAAACAAGATTTCATAAAATACCATTATATTTGACCAAAATTAGACAAGTACATAAAGAAGCAATGACACTTGGGCAGAAAATAAGAGAATTGAGAGAACAAGCTGGTCTTAAACAAAGAGAGCTTGCATATCAACTTGGAATTGGAGAAGGTTTTCTAAGCAAAGTTGAGAATGACCAGAAACCCTTAAAAAGAGAAGATTTAACAAAATTGAATGAACTCTTTAAAACGCCAATCAAAGAACTTGAATCATTGTGGCTTGCTAACAAGGTTTACTCGATTGTTAGAGATGAAGAGTCCGCTTTATCAGCATTGAAAGTAGCCGAGGAACAAGTAAAATATAAAAATCTTAAAAATGCTTAATTCAGTCTGTGAGCCATACAAAGAATTAGAAGAGGTTGTACAAACCTTCGAAGAACAGTTGGAATTATTTTTTTCAAAGGAATTCGAAACAAAATCTAACGATCCTAAACAAGATGAAAATTTAGGACAAGTTTTTACGTCTGCAATTCTTGCCAAGTTTATGATTGGTTTATTGAAAGACACATTAAAACCAAATTCTTTTATACTTGATCCTTGCATCGGACCAAACACTTTTTTTAAAGCAATGACTGAAGACTTTTCTAAATGCAATTTAAAAGGAATTGAAATTGACAATAACTTAATCACTGTAGAAACAACGAAGTTTTACGAAAGCCCAAATAGAAGTTTAATTCAGGGTAGCTTCTTTGATTTTCCAGTTAGCGAAAAGTTTGATCTAGTTATCCAAAACCCCCCTTACGTAAGGCAAGAACTATTAACAGATGGGGCAAATTCAAAAGAAAGCATCAGATACAATGTATCTTCACTGTTATCAACTATTCCATCACAATCAAATTTATATATCTACTTTTTATTGAAGTCCATTTTGCATTTAAAGAATGGGGGTGTAATGATTGCCGTGATATATGACAGTTGGCTTTACAGTAGTTTTGGAAAATTTTTAAAAGAGTCTTTCCTAAAACTTGGAAGATTAGAAAGTATTTATCATTTTAAAAAAAGTGCCTTTGATAATGTAGAAATAGGTGCAACTGTGATAAAATTTGTAAAAGATAAGAACCATAAGAAATCTATATCATATTATTCCCTGAATGATTTGAACGATTTAAGAACTTATAATGGCTTAAATGTAAACTGTATAAAACTAAAACAGCAGGAATTACTGACTTATAGTTTCAATAATCACAGTATAATCAATTTTAAATCCAGCCTATTTAGAGAGCTTAAATCAATTGTTTCACAACCAATCCAGAGAGGAACATCGGCAGTAGTAAATAACCATTTTATTTTCTCAAAAAATGAGCTTCCCGAACTAAAACCAATTGTCAAAGATGTTTCACAAATTAAAACCTATACTGTAAACAAAGAGAATGCTTATATTTTAGCTATAAATGGATCAATCTCCAATGAAACTAAAAAGTATTTAGAATCAGTCAAGAATGAAATCTTAAAAACGCCTGCACAAAAATTTGTAGCTGTTAAAAGAGATATTGGAACTAAAATAGATTGGTATAAAATAAATTTAAAAGCAACAGGCAATTTTATTTTCAACTATTATTTAAGAAACAATATTGATTTCATTTATAACCCTAACAAATTTTTATCTTCTGATAATTTTTATATTCTCAATATAAAGGACAATGAATTAGCTAATCTTGCAATTTTAAACTCCTCTTTTACTAGATTGAATACGCTAAGCAACTCAAGAAGTCAGGGAAATGGTTTGAGAAAAATACAGCTTTACGAATTTAAAGAGGTGAAAGTATTTGACGTAAATAAACTTTCTGAGCAGACCGTAAATAAATTGAATTTACTTGGAAAAGAATTGATGAAGGCTAGCAGATATGATAACGGACAAATGTATATAATTAAAAAAATTGATTTGGTGCTAATTGACGAATACAATGAAAAAAACAGCTCATCATTAGCGATTGATGATCTAAATAATGAAATAAAAGAATACTTGAATTAAAATGATAAACCTTTGGTATAACTCTGATGAAGTTACTGGATTTCATCCTGTCGTTGAAAGTGCTATTAATAATGCAATCATAAATTGTGGTTACGATTCTGTGATGGAATTAGTGCATCATCCTGCCATTCCAAATAGCACAATCATACCTGACTTTGCAATTAAGTTAAAATCTTCAAATAGATATATTTTTGTTATCGAAGTAAAAAAAACAGCAAGAGATGTTACATCTCAAAGATTTCAAAATCAATCAAGGTCTTATGTGTCTGATTTCTCGCCTTATTGGGAACCAAATTATCCGAAGTATTTTTGTTTGACAAATATTGAGGAATTAATCTTGTTTGCAGACCGTCAAGGTCCTATTTCAACTTGCATACTAAAAGGAAATCCAAAATCACACACTCGTTTTAATCCTCAAAATCGAGATGCAACGCAAACAAGTATTGAGTTCCAATCAACTATTGAACAAATTTTGCCAATAATTTATAACCGAATACAACCCGATTGGGAAAACAATTGGCAACCTATAATTGATACGTTTGTTCAGAATTATCAAAGTGTGAGTAACAGTTTAGCTTTAAGTAAGGACTTGGCAGATGAAATCTCACTTTATGAATTTTTCAGATTATTGGCTTTTGCATATTTAAAAGATTATTACAATCAAACGAATAATCCAAATCAAAGTTTTTTCCGAACTTTTCCACTTGACAATGATAATCTACAAACTTTCATTACCAAACTAACCAATAACTACAATCGTGTATTACAGTTAGATTTTAATCAAGTATTTTCTAATCACCCGAACTCAACCGATAGAATTTTTCCTGAAAATTTTAGTTCTTCGATTATTCAATACTTCAAAAATACAATTCACGCTTTAAACAGTTATAGCTCACAAGCAGTTTCTGACAATCCTTTGCCTGAATATATTTTCAATTTATTGACTTCAAAAGTTTATGACAAAAATACACTTCATAAGAAAGGAAAAATAATGTCTGATACGGAGTTGTCAATTTTATTGGCAACTGTAACTATTATAAATGAAAATTCAACTGTAATCGACCCTTGTTCTGGAGATGGTGCATTATTAGATGCTGCATACGATTATTTGAATATTTTAAGCCTTTCAAATACCGTAACTAAATCTCATAATCAACTACTAAATCAAGTTAATGGTATTGAAATTGACCCTTTTTTAGCTCAATTAGCTACTTTTCGGCTTGTTTCAAAAAATCTTTCTGGTGTAAATAATTCCACCAATGCAAATATTATTACTGGAAATGCTTTTACAAATCCAAATATCGCTGGTTATGATGTTTTGTTGATGAATCCTCCTTTTCTAAGAAATGATAATCCTGATGCACCAATAACAATTGCAGATAAAGCTTTGATGAATAATGCAATAACAACCAATGGACAAACAAATTTCGTTACACTTGCATCACAACCTAATCTATACTTTTATTTCGTGAATTATTCTTGGCATTACTTAAACTCCCAAGGTAAGGCTGGATTGATTTTAATGGCTAAATTCTTAAACAATGAAGAAGGCGAGCATTTAAAGCAATTTATTTTAGACAAGGTTGAATCTGTTATTTTATACCCAAGAAATTATTTTGAAGATTTTAAAGTAACAACTGTAATTACTGTTTTAAGCAAACAGCCATCTAATCAGATAAAATTTTTGAGAATTATCGATTCTGATTTACTATCTCGGCCTAATGATATAAAAGCAATACTTACCTCTACCAATAATACCGTTGTAAATGCAAATTATACATTAAAAGTTACAGATAGGAATATTGACCCGTCAGCAAATTGGAAGATGTTTTTCAATGACCCTACTGATAAATTTCAAACTTTGGATTCACTTTCATTTTTAGAGCCATTAGATACTTTTTTTGTAAACAAAAGACGTGGAGGAGCAGAAAATAGCGGTGGTTCTGCAATAATCTTTCCTGATTTTAACCAATCGCCTTACTCAGGAATTATAAATTCAAATAAAGGGTATGGAATTAAAAACAGCAGAAGTGCCCGAAGATTAATCTTAGAACAAACGAATTTAGAAGAAGAACCTGCAATCCATTTCCCTGCTCAATACGATGACAGTACACCAAATGGATTAACCGCTAATCATCAAGCAGATAGTTCACTCAATTCAATATTTTCAACTAATAATACAGCGAATTCAGCCAAGTGGAAACAAATTGTAAATGCGGCATTCAGAAATAAGGTTTCATTTGATATTCTTATTCCTAGAGCTGAAAGAACTAAACACACTTGTTATTACAATCCTTTTTCGACACCAGTAGTTCTTTCTACTAATTTCTTTTATCTCTCTGGATTTCAAAATGGGAATTCCGATACTTTAATCTCGAGCGAAAGCCAGATTAAGTTTATCACAGCCTTCTTAAATTCTTGTTTTGGTCAAATTCAATTTGAAATTCATTCCAATAATCAAGAGGGTTTAAGAAAATTGGAAGGTTTTCATATTAATGAATTAAAAGTTCCTGACTTGAGACAACTAACAAAAGTTGAAATTGATTCTGTTGTAACTGCTTTTGAAAATTTCAACAATTTAAATGTATCAGTAAGCGGAGATGAAGGTTTAACTACACCAAGAAGATTATTAGATGAAGAGGTTTCAAAAATTATTTTTTCCAAGAATAATTTAGGGTTTAATTCAAGTACAGAGATGACCACCTTTTTTGAACTATTTTTAGCTGACCTAGTAGAAGACAGAAGATTATGAAAAAAAATAAGACTAAAGTAATAGGTTTATTTTCAGGATGCGGAGGTTTAGATTTAGGTTTTAAACAGGCTGGCTATGAAGTAATTTGGGCAAATGATATTTTAAAGGATGCTTGTGATACTTACAAATTGAACATCGGAGACCATATAGTAAATGAAGATATTACAAAAATTGATTTAAACACAATTCCAAGTGCTGACATTATAATTGGTGGTCCGCCTTGTCAAGGTTTTTCAGGAATTGGGAAAAGAGACCCTAACGATGATAGGTCTTCATTGGTATATTCCTATTTAGATGTTGTAAATAAAGTTCAACCGAAAATATTCCTTTTTGAGAATGTAACAGGCATTAAATCTTCTAAAGCTGTTGACGGCTCAAAAGTAATTGACAATTTAAAAAAAGCATTTGAGGATATTGGGTATCACATAAATATTTATACTCTGAATGCTGCTGATTATGGTGTTCCTCAACGAAGAAAAAGAGTATTTATAATTGGCAACAAAATGGGAATTGATATTTCTGCACCTTCTCAAACTCATTTTGAGAATGAAGAAGGAAAAAATAAATGGATTACATCTTTTGAAGCAATATCGGATTTAGATTCTCCAACAGAAAACGGAGAAACCAAATACAAACACCAACCAAATAATCCATATCAGGCTTTAATGCGTAGAAATGCAAAAAACACAACTTTGCATATAATTCCTTATTCTAGTCCAACTGATAAAGAGATTATTAGTCACGTAAAACCAGGAGGTAATTATATGGATATCCCTGATAGTGTTTCAACAAAAAGAATTATGTATTTCAAGAGTACAGGTGGAAGAACAACAACTTATGGTAGACTTGATCCTGAAAAACCTAATTATACTATAAATACTCACTTCAATCGTCCTAATATTGGCTGTAATATCCATTATGAAGAAGATAGAATGATTACTATTCGTGAAGGTTTAAGATTTCAGTCATTTCCTGATGATTTCCAGCTGGTTTCAAAGACTCAAAGAAATTATTATGTGCAAGTTGGAAATGCAGTTCCTCCTTTATTATCTAAAGCTTGGGCTGAGCATTTATTATCTTATATAGTAGACACTCCTCCCATTATAAAATCAGTAAAGATTACTAAATCTTCAAATAAGATATTACAAAAACCAGAGCTTGTTAAGGATTAACGTTTGCTTTCTTCACAATTAAATTCATTTAATTGTGAAGAATAGGTAATTTCTATTCAACTTCTGATGTCTAAAAATAAATAGAATTGATACATTATTTTTTATATTTTTGTATTGAGCGAACGGAAACACGTTGAGAAGCAAAGCAATAAGCACCGTTACCAAATCGTTACCTGACTTTTTTGATAATCTTTATAAAAGCTTAGTATTCAAACGATACAGCTTTTTCCTGAAAACTTTAAAATAAAAAACGGAACTATACAACGATATTTTTGAAATTTATTTTCAATCGGATGCAGACTTTCGTACATTTGTGACGTATTTAAAAGAGATCAACAATTTTATGGAAAATACAGTGTTTGAAAGGCCGGCAAAGACGACCGACAATAATGCAAATCGTACAGAATATTATGTAACCCTGACCTTCGCCATCATCATTGGTTTGATCGGTGTTTTTATCCGTTTTGTACCTGATGTGATTGTAGCGCTAGATCAGTTTGGATCTTTGTTCTCTTGGATTGCCAATATTGCTATCGTTATCGCGTCGCTTATCGCTTTCAAAATCGTTTTTGAAATCTTAGGCTTCGGAAAGAATAAGTAAACCACTTAATCTTATCAGATATTCAAACTCCTGATCGTTTATATGCGTTCAGGAGTTTTTTGTTACCTGCTCTTCAAGCAGTGAACAGAAGATGCCGAAGTATCCTTCCGCCATTTTGTCCCAGCTAAACTGTGCCAAGGTGTAATCACGAAACTGTTTGCGTAGCGTTGGAATATCTTGCGTGTTATTATCCAAGCGAGCGAGGCTTTCTATCCAGGCAGCGGGATTTCCCGATTTGACCAAAAATCCATTTTTCTCATGTTGAATGGCGTCTGTAATACCTTCGATTTCGGCCGCGAATACGATGGCGCCGTTACTACTGGCTTCCAGACAGACCAAGCCAAATCCTTCCATATCGCCAGGTACAGAAATATTGGGCATCATAAAGGCCATCGCTTCGCTCAAAACAATTTGAAGCGCATCTGCCGAAATTTTGCCTAAATAACTTGCTCTTGCCGAATAGGCAGGATGTTGCAGCAAAGTTCTCAACGCTTGCAGATCGGAAGGGTGACCAAGAAACAGCATCAACAGATGCCGCCATCGCGCAGGGATAATGCTAAATAGTCGTTCTTGGGCGGAAATATTCGGCATAAAAGGACCAATCACCAATACATGATACTTCGGATCTAGGTGCGGAAGTACATCCTTGATAAACCATGAAAACCCTTTTCGCTTCACCGGCCTGCCGAGTAGCACCAAGTATTGCTTTCCAAGTGGTACCTGATGCTTTTGCAATAGCGCATCGAGTTTTCCCACAGTTCTTTCGTTCGACCATTCATGGTCAATACCGTTCTTGACAACTTGTACCCGACGGCTGTCTACGCCGCGAGCTACAATCTCTTGCGCGGTAGCTTGGCTCACGGCAATAATTTGATCGAAACGATTGAATCGAGGAAGAATCTTACGCTGATAAAAACCTAAAGGAAATACCACATCCAAGCCGTGTACCGTGACCACTTTTTTCAAATGATCGTATCCGCTGTGGTATAGTGCTAGGCTGGCGATTAGTCCATCATTAAAATGAATAATACGAATTTCTGGATGATGGTGTACCAAGTCTAGGATTCGTCTATTTAATTTCCAGAAAAATTGAATAATGGATTCTGATCCTTCATAGACCAATGCATACACCTTTGCATATTGATGCATGCGCGTGATCAATTCGTAGCTTTGCTTTTCCATCCCGCCGGTACTTGGTGGGTATTTATGACTTACGAACAGAACGGAAAATTTACTCATGGACGGCGTATGGAGGTTTGATCTGTTTGCTAAAAAAGAAATAAGCGATGCAGCCTATGAGAGCCCACACCAATTGTCGGAATCTGCGTAGTAACGAAATACTTAACCAGATGACTCCACTTTGTACACCGATGGCGGCGAGTACCACCTTGTTCCCAAATTCTTCTACCCCAATTTGACCGGGAATAAATGCTCCTACGCTCTTGATTAGGATCACACCCATATCCATCAGAACTGCTTGCATTATCGCGATATCTATTCCCAAAAATGATAAGATCAGAAAAAATTCCAGACTGCCTACAACCCAGTGCATCAAGGCAAGAGAATAGGATAAGAAAAATGCTTTCCGATCTGCTCTAACAGTTGTTTTTAAATCGGATAATGTCAGCAGCATTTTGTTTTTAAATCGATCAATTCTACTAGTTGCTGCGGCTTCTTGTACCAGAGAAGGTGTCGCATCATACGGACGATAGATCCAGTAGAATAATCCGATCTGTACCGTACATAGCAAGAATAGCAAGATATATAGTGCTGGTCGTGTATTTGTCATCCAGTCCGTTTCTCCAGTTTGATATAGCAGCCAGATGAGTGCGATAGTCGCTAATAATATTTGAGATAATATCATCGTCATACGGGCGGATACGACCGAGTTCACGGCCGAACGTTCGCTGATTTGGTATTTCTGCAGATAATATACTTTGGTCAGATCTCCACCGACTATACTGGTAGGATTAAAAAGCCCGACTGTCTCCCCAACTTGTCGGATGAAGAACAACCGAAAGGTATTTATTTTTTTTGAGCCGTCGGCCAATAGCACTTGCCACGATAAGGTGCCCAGGTAGTAGGCGAATGCCGTAAGCGGAAAAACTAGCAAAGTACGAAATCCTACTACCGATAACGTGCCGAAGACGGATCTGAAATCTGTTTGATACAGGAACAGTACCATGCAAAAACAGACTGTGATAATGATGATATACTTGATAATATGCATTAACTAGCTTTTCCTATCCATTTAGCCTCTTTTTTACCGGCCAATTGCGCTACATCATCAAAGTATCGATTCGCCAACGTGTCCCAGTTCAGTTGTTGCACTGTTGCCAATCCGTTAGCACGGATCTGGCCATGCAATTCCGGATCTTCTAAGAGTTTCCTGATGTAGCGTAGATATTCTTCTGGATTCATCGGGTCGCATTTAAACCCGTCTATTCCGTGTGAAACTAAGTCGGCACTGCCACCACCATTAGCAATCACACAGGGTAAACCAGAAGCCATTGCTTCGGTGACCACGTTGCCATAGGTTTCTGAGATCGATGGGAAAACAAATATATCGGCCGATGCGTATAAAGTAGCTAAAGCTTCGTGATGTTGCTTGCCCAAAAAGTAAGCATAAGGCATTTGCCGCTGCATATCTTTCATGGCTGGCCCATCGCCAGCAATAATTAGATTATATGGTAGTGATTGCGTATCAATTAGACAGGCCAAGCTTATCAGTGCTTGTACGTTTTTCTCCCAGACTAGTCGACTGGCGAACAAGATATTTTTACGATTATTCCCCGTTACCTTCTGGATAAATTTACAATCACGATGTGCCGGGTTAAACAGCTTTACATTGATACCGCGTTGCCATAGCTTCATGTGTTTTGGATTGATGCCAATCTGTTCTAAGCTGCGCAGCATACTTGGAGTGGGCACATAAATCTTATCACAGCTATTGTAAAAACGGAGCATCGCTCCAGCCATCCAATTCATGACGGGTTTTACCAAAAAAGGCAAATTCTTAAAGTAATAGGGGATGTAAGCTAAGAAATGAGTGTGATAAATGCTGATCACCGGAATATTTCTTTTTTGCGCGTAGCGCAATGCAAAGAAGCCCAATGCCGATGGCGTGGTGATGTGAATAACATCAGGAGCAAACTCATCTAGTTGGGTGTAAAGATGCTGTTTCGTCAAAGCAGGTAGTGCCAGAGAATAATCGTCATTGACTGGAAGGCGTAATCGCGGAGTTTTTACAGATTTGAAATCTCTAAATTGCTCCGGGCCATTCCCATAGACGAATAGATAAGAGAACTCGTTCCGGTCTATGCGGTCGATGAGCTGAAAAAATGTACGAGCGGCTCCATCAAAGTCTTTGATCAGGATCTCTGCAAATAGCGCAACTTTTATCATAGGCTGTAAGCGTATTTTATAAATCTACCTTCTGAATATTACTTGTAGATGTTGCTAGTGTTAAACTTTAATGAATAAACTATTCGCGGTAGTTTATTGTTAGTATATTAGAGGGTGGTAAATTAAGTGAAATATTAACAGCAAATTAGTATAAAAGTCATATGAGTTTTATCACTTTGGTAATAGAACAACACCTTAAAGTCATGACATGGACGAGTGTTTTTATTCCGTACGAGCGTTGGCGCCTCATCGTGGGTATTTTGCTCATTTTTGGTATTATGATTTGGTACATGGTGAATTACAAGCGTGCAACCGCGCGGAATACCTACGTGTACAGTGTGCAGCACGAATTGACAGATGCACATGCAGGCAGCCTCAATTTGTTGACTTATAATATTGCTGGATTGCCCCAAGTGATCTCAAGTGCCAAGACGCCTCGTGCCGAAAGTATTCGTGCGATTGGATTAAAAGTCGATCAGTTTGATCTGATCAATGTACAAGAGGATTTTCACTACAACGTGGATCTCTATCAATATAATCAGCATCCTTTCCGTACGGAGACCAAAGGCAAAGTGCCTTTTGGAGATGGACTGAATACGCTGTCCAAATATCCGATAATGGAAATTCGTCGTGTTCCTTGGCTACACTGTAGTGGTACAGATTGCCTTACGCCTAAAGGTTTTGCTTACATGCGCGTACAACTTGCTAAAGACGTATTTCTCGATTTATACAATATGCATGCTACTGCACATACTAATAAAGCCGCTCTCCAAGCGCGAAGACATAATATGGAGCAGCTGGCAGCATATATCAATACGCATTCGGAAGGCAATCCACTAATCGTGATGGGCGATTTCAATGCGCATTATGCTTTTATGGGAGATAACATTCATGATTTCAAAAAGAAAACAGGTGTGGTCGATCCTTGGGTCGATTTTTTTCTGGAGGGTAAAATACCAGAGCCTTATGCCGACTTTATGATTCCACACAAGTTGGAGCTAAAGCCCGAGGTAGAATCAATCGACAAGATATTATATCGCCACGGAAAGGATGTAAAATTAATTCCTAAAAGCTATGCTATCGAAGATGATTTGTTTTCGACTGATGATGGCGAACACCTAAGCGATCACTTGGCTATATCGTTAAAGTTAGATTGGGAATTTATTGGTCATAATTCTAAAAATTAGCCAATAACCTCGCGTATTCCAGCTAGAATCACAGCGCAGGCTTGATCTATCTCTGCTTCCGATATGGTGAGCGGTGGCGCTAATCGAAGTGCCGTTTCGCAATGCAAATACCAATCAATCATCACACCTCGTGCTGCACAATAGTTGCTCACACCATAGACCTGATCGAATGTTTCCAGTTGCAGGCACATCATCAATCCGAGTCCGCGGATTTCTTTAACTTGAGGAATATCTAATGCTTTTCTAAAGCGATCCGCTTTAGCAGCTACCTGCTCTACTAATTTTTCCTCTTGAATCACTGACAAGGAAGCAAGCGCTGCAGCACAGCTTACGGGATGCCCACCGAAGGTGGTAATATGACCCAACATGGGATTGTCTTTAAAAACGTCCATCATGTGTTTGGGTGCGACGAATGCGCCTAAAGGCATGCCGCCTCCAATTCCTTTTGCTAGCATTAATACATCGGGAACCATACCAAAGTGCTCAAAGGCAAACATTTTTCCGGTGCGGCCGAATCCCGTTTGGATTTCATCAAAGATGAGCAATGTACCCATTTCGGTACATTTTGCGCGGAGCGCCTGCATATATGCTGCCGTTGGTACACGTACACCAGCCTCGCCTTGTATCGGCTCGATAATGACGGCGGCAGTCTCTGTTGTTATCAAATCAAGATCAGCAATCGCACCAAAATCGATGAAAGATATTTCAGGAAGGAGTGGAGCATACGCATGATGATAATCTTCATTGCCAATTAAGCTCAACGCACCTTGGGTACTTCCGTGATAGGCCTTGCGAGCCGCGATGATTTGCCTTCTACCGGTAAATTTCTTCGCGAGTTTCATGGCGCCTTCTACCGACTCGGCGCCGGAGTTGGTAAGGTACACGGAGCCAAAAGAGGAAGGTAGACAAGACAAGAGTTCAGTCGCAAAGTGCACTTGCGGCGCTTGAACAAATTCGCCATATACCGTGACATGTAGGTATTTGTCTAATTGTCTTTGAATCGCTTCGATCACTTTCGGATGCCGATGGCCTATATTGCTCACATTGAAACCTGATACCAGATCCATGTATTGCTGCCCATCAGGGCCATAAAGATAGATCCCTTCCGCTTTAGCGATTTCTACTAACCGAGGTGAATTGGAAGTCTGTGCCGTATTACGGAGGAAAAGTTCTCTATTGCTGATCATAGTTGCAAAGGTACATGCCCTAAAACAAAGAAAGAAGCTTTGGAGCTTCTTTCTATCTATTTTGTCGGCTTTGCCATTCTCGGTAAAGCATATCTTTGAACTCTTGCTCTACCATAAAAAATTGCGATGCTCGCGCAGCACCAATTACTTCAGCAAATTTGTTGCGATATTGTTTCTTCAACTCCACTTCTTTACTATCGAACTCGATCATATCGCTATTCTGATGTTCGTGCTGATGAGATCGTAGGTTAGATTTGGCAGATTTTATGTTCTGCATACTTTTACTATACTGATTGTAGAGCGGGAAAAAACGCTGCGCTTCTGATGTCGTGATGTTCAGATGCTTGGTAATATAAGCTATCTTTTGGTTTTCAATCTTCTCAAAACGATCGTCGCTCTGAGCTGTAGCGGTCAACAGCATACTACAGGATACGAATAAGGTCAATAAAATTTGATTCAAACGGATCATTATAACATGTGTTTTATATAAGCTTCTAAATCTTTGTCTTCCAGTTCTGAGCAGCGCACTTCATCCTCATCTTGTTCTTGGTCACTAGCATAGATATAATCTACGTAATAATGCAAATCATCGCTATCATTATTAGAAGCAATATAATCGACTAACTCATCATCCGATATGGCAGACAAGGAGGTCTCTGCAACAGCGGTCTGCACAACAGGTGACGTTGCTTCATCAGAATTTTGCCCAAAATATGCACCAATAGATAATACGCATAGCAAACAAGCTGCTGCTGCGGTATATTTGATCCACGGCCGGATAGAAATTACCTTAGCCGGTTCGGGATTATTTTCCAGAGCAGAAGATTCGCTGGCAATACGTTCTTTGATTCGAGTACTCAAAGAATCGAAGTACTGGCTGTCCACTTGGAAAGTGTTCTCTTTATGCGTACCAACGAGCGTGTCAAGTTTTACAGCGGATGAGATTTGCTGTTCTGCCTCGGCAAAATAGTCCGCGGGGATATCAAAACCAGATGCTTTTCTCTCTGATAAAATTTCTTCTAAAGAAATGCGTAGTTTGATTTGTTCGGAAAGATCTTCGAAATAGGTGGGAGAAATACTGGAGTCAGACAACGGTACATCATCTCCGACAAAAGGTAATTGGCATACACGCTTGATATGTGCAGCGGCTTCTTCAAAGTAATCGGAGGGCACCGTGAAGGGGTTTACAGCACGGAAATCGGGAAGTTCTCCTCCTTCAAGATTGTCGTCGTATGTGTTGATTTCCTTCATAATAAGTCTATAGAGTGAACCGCTTCGAAAAGGTTTAATCGTTTGATCGAAAAAAAAGTTCTATTTTCTTCACCGCTAAATGGTATGACGCTTTAAGCGCCCCTACGCTAGTCCCCACAATCTCTGATATTTCTTCGTATTTAAGATCTTCGAAATATTTCATATTAAATACCAAGCGTTGTTTCTCTGGCAATTTAAGCAAGGCTTGTTGCAACTTCATCTGTGCCACATCCCCATTGAAGTAAGAGGAAGCAGTCAGCGTGCTCGACAGGTAGGACGAGTCCTCTTCATCTAACGAGACATGTTGTCTCTGCTTCTTCTTATTCAAAAAGGTGATACATTCATTCGTGGCAATACGATAAAGCCACGTGTATAGTTGGGAATCTTCTCTAAACTTTTCCAAATTGCGCCATACCTTCACAAAAACATCTTGCACCACATCGTCAGCATCGTCATGATCGATAACCATACGGCGTACGTGCCAATATATTTTCTGTTGGTATTTTTTGAGTAGCAGATTGAAGGCTTCTTCTCTCGTATTCTCGTTGGCAAACTTGGCTATTATTAGATCGTCTTCCATATATTATTTACGCGTTATTACTTTGCGTGCAGCGGCAACAATCGCAGCAGCGTTCAGGCCATACTTATCCATCAATTCGTCTGGTTTGCCTGATTCGCCAAAGCTATCATCCACTGCTACGTATTCCTGTGGACTCGGTAATTGGCGTGCCAATACTTGTGCAACGCTATCACCTAGGCCGCCTAGTCTATTGTGCTCTTCTGCTGTCACGACACACTTAGTTTTCGCGACAGAAGCCAAGATCGCTTCTTCGTCCAAAGGTTTGATGGTGTGAATATTGATAATCTCTGCCGAAATACCCAATTTTTCCAATTCTTCACCGGCTTGGATTGCTTCCCATACCAAGTGTCCGGTAGCGACGATAGTCACATCCGTACCTTCGTTCAGCATGACTGCTTTTCCAATGACGAATTCTTGATCTGCAGGCGTAAAGTTTGGCACGACGGGACGGCCAAAACGCAAATAGGTAGGTCCCACATGATCTACCAACGCTAATGTAGCCGCTTTTGTTTGGTTGAAGTCACAAGTGTTGATCACCGTCATGCCTGGCAACATTTTCATCAAACCAATATCTTCTAGTATCTGGTGCGTTGCTCCGTCTTCTCCCAAGGTTAATCCGGCATGTGAAGCACAGATCTTCACGTTTTTGCCCGAATAGGCAATAGATTGACGAATCTGATCGTAGACGCGGCCGGTAGAGAAATTAGCAAATGTTCCCGTGAAAGGAATCTTGTCACCAATGGTCAATCCCGCAGCGATCCCCATCATATTAGCCTCAGCGATACCGATTTGAAAGAATCGCTCTGGAAATTCTTTGATGAAATCATTCATCTTCAACGAACCAATAAGGTCGGCACATAGTGCCACTACGTTTTCGTTCTTTTTTCCCGCTTCCAAAAGACCTGCGCCAAAGCCCGAACGTGTATCCTTTGATTCTGTATATGTGTATTTTTTCATGTCTTCTTTACTGTTCTGATTTGTTTAGTGATCCGATAGATAATAGTCGTATTGTATCGACTAGTAATCGCCTAACGTTTCTGGATTTTGCGCCAAAGCCGAAGCTAATTGTTCGTCATTAGGTGCTACACCATGCCATTTGTGCGATCCCATCATGAAATCTACGCCATATCCCATGCCTGTGTGCAACAAGATCATCACTGGCTTGCCTTGGCCCGAGCGTGATTTTGCTTCGTCCAATCCTGAGATGATTGATGCCATATCGTTTCCTTTTTCGATGTCCAACACATCCCAACCAAATGCTTCCCATTTAGCACGAAGATCGCCTAAACTCAATACATCTTTGGTCGCGCCATCGATCTGTGCGCCATTGTAGTCGACTGCCGCAATGACGTTGTCCATCTTGTTGTGTGCCGCGTACATGGCCGCTTCCCAGACTTGTCCTTCTTGTAGTTCACCATCGCCCAGCAACACGTATACTGTTTGCGCATCTTTATCTAATTTTTTCGCTTGTGCCGCACCAATCGCTACCGAAAGACCTTGGCCTAAAGAACCAGAAGCGATGCGAATACCTGGTAAATGCTCATGCGTAGTTGGGTGGCCTTGCAAACGAGAGTTAATCTGTCTGAAAGTAGCCAACTCCGATGCAGGGAAATAACCTGCACGCGCTAGCGTGCTGTAGAATACCGGAGAAATATGCCCGTTTGACAGGAAAAATAAATCTTCGCCAGCCGCGTTAAAATTGAACGAAGGATCATGCTTCATGGCATGAAAATACAAAGCAACGAAATAATCGGTACAGCCCAACGATCCACCCGGATGACCGGATTGACAAGAATGAACCATACGCACGATGTCGCGCCTTACTTGGGATGCAATTTGTTCTAACTTAGTGATATCTGCACTCATTATGTATCAGGTTTTATCAAAATTTCCCTAATATACTCAATTTGAAAGAGTATTTAAATGAAATGTCAAAAACAGATTGTTTATTTCAGTGCATTTTTGCAGATCAGTAAATCGCTATTGTACGGTGCATTTTAGCATCTCTACAATAGATCCTGCTGTTATTTTGGTAATAAATTCAGATGATTAATCATTTTTTAAAACTAATTCATGCTCTGGGAGATTAGTCACATCGCTGACGCAGCGAAACCCCGTATGATTTGTCGTACTATTGACTTCGCCTTTACCGCGGGCACCTGCTTTGTAGCGTTCGCAATAGTGATCATTACATAAGAAAGAGCCGCCGCGCTGTACCCGCTTTACGGCAAGGGCCTCTTGTGGATCGTAGGAAGATTTTGGCCCTATTGGATTGGAAGTTTGCGTCGGATCATAGCTCGGTTGGTAAAAATCAGAACACCATTCCCATACATTTCCCGACATATCGTAGAGTCCGTAGCCATTAGATGGGAACGAGCCAACTGGTGCTGTGCCTACGTAGCCATCTTCTGTAGTGTTTTGCGAAGGGAATATTCCTTGGAAAATATTGGCCTGCCATTTACCGTCTATTTTCAGATCATTGCCCCAGTAGTATTCGGCGGTGGAGTCAGCGCCTCCTCTTGCCGCATATTCCCACTCGGCTTCCGTTGGCAATCGCTTGCCAGCCCATTTCGCATAGGATTCGGCATCTTCATACGCTACGTGCACTACCGGATGATTTTCGCGGCCAATGAGGTTGCTCTCTGGCCCTTCCGGATGCTGCCAAGATGCAGATGGCACAAATTGCCACCATTGTAAGGGATTTCGTAATCCTACTATTTCTTCAGATGGGCTAAATACGGCAGAACCGGGAATGAGTAAATTAGGATCTACCCCTTCAAAATCGTCGGGATCTAGCGCACGTTCGGCTACCGTAATATAGCCAGTTGCTTCTACAAAACGGGCAAATTGTGCATTAGTAACCTCGTGTGTATCGATCCAAAAATCGGATATGGTTACATCGCGCACTATTTGCGCATCGGGAAATCGGCTGCTTCCCATCGAGAATCTGCCTCCTTGGATAAGTACCATCCCAGACTTTTGTACTACCACGGAATCTTGTTGTACTACGCGTTCACGCTGCGCGAAAAGCGCTGCGCGCGATACGATGTTTTCGGTGCAACAAGAGGGTAGTTCTTGTGCATGAAGTGGTGCTGCGATTAGGAAGGTAATCAGCGTTAGCTGAATGCATTGTTTCAACATTCGCATACTTTTGTCATTGGTAAAATAATTCTTAACTTTTATAAGGTTGCTTATTTTGTTATGAGCAAATATATATCTTTAGAGCGATGAATGATTTTGTATTTGGATAATATTGTCTATTCATCCTTACTAGCTTAGAATAGTATACGGCAATTTACAAGAAGATAGTCTACGCCTTACATCTTACAAAACGAAAAAGGGCATGATTCTATCGCACCATGCCCTTTCATTATCTTGAAAATACTTACATCGCTTCTGCTACCACTTCTTCTACGTCAGGCACCATTCTTTTCAATAAGCCTTCAATACCCGCTTTTAGCGTAATGGTAGACGATGGGCAACCACTGCAAGAACCGCGAAGCTCTACCGTTACCGTGCCATTTTCAAAAGATTTGTAAGCAATCGCTCCACCATCTTGCTCTACAGCAGGGCGTACATAATCGTGCAATACTTGTTGTATCTTCACTTCCGTTTCCGTGCCTTCGAAAGATACATTCTCATCGGCAACCACTTCCTGAACCTTCAATTCTGATTCCACAGCGCCCTTTACGAAATCCTTCAACAAGGCCTCGATATCGCTCCAGTCAGCGTCGTCGGTTTTCGTAATCGTCACAAAGTTACTAGCGAAAAATACACCGTTCACGAAGTTGAATTTGAACAATTCTCTCGCAAAAGGAGAAGCTTGCGCTTTTTCCTGATCTGGAAAATCCACACTGCCGTTGATCAATAACTTATTGACCAAGAACTTCATGGTCGCTGGGTTAGGAGTTGTTTCTGTATATACGTTTATTGTAGCCATGGTAATTTCAAATGAATATAACTTTTACAAATATACGTGATGCAAGTTTGACACACGTCATTAATCCGTAAAACCTGTCGCCTTTACCCCAATGTAGTTGCTTGGCGAGATCGCGATCAACTCTTGTTTTACATCCTCTGATACGTTTAGATTTTGCACGAATTCGGCGATTGTATCTTGCGTAATATGTGTATTCGTGCGCGTCAAATCTTTCAATGCTTCGTACGGTTTTGGATAGCCTTCACGACGAAGAATCGTCTGAATCGCCTCTGCCACGACTGCCCAATTGTTTTCTAGATCTTTGGCCAGTGCATCTTGATTCAAGATCAATTTTCGCAATCCGCGCAAGGTAGATTTGAAAGCGATCAAGGTGTGTCCAAATGGTACACCAATATTGCGCAATACCGTAGAATCTGTCAAATCGCGCTGCAATCTAGAGATGGGTAACTTAGCTGCCAAGTGCTCAAAAATCGCATTGGCAATGCCTAGATTTCCTTCTGCATTTTCAAAGTCAATTGGATTAACTTTATGCGGCATCGCCGACGAACCAATCTGTCCGGCTGTGATTTTCTGTTTGAAATAATCAATAGAAATATAAGACCACACATCTCTACACAAGTCGATCAAAATATTGTTGATACGCTTCAAGGCATCACAGCTTGCTGCAAAATTATCGTAATGCTCGATCTGTGTCGTCGTTTGTGAACGCGTTAAACCCAAGTTTTCCTGCACGAACTGATTACCAAAGGCTACCCAGTTTTGAGCTGGATAGGCCACCGTATGTGCATTGAAATTTCCGGTGGCGCCGCCAAATTTTGCGGCATGAGGTACTTGAGCCAATAATTCCAATTGTTTTTCCAAGCGTTCTACAAAAACAAAAACTTCTTTACCCAATGTAGTTGGAGAAGCCGGTTGCCCGTGCGTACGCGCCAACATGGGAATATCGCGCCATTCTGTGGCTAAACCTTTCAATTCATTCACCAATTCCTGTACAGTTGGTAGGTATACTTCTTCCAAAGCCGCTTTCCAAGAATAGGGGATCGCCGTATTATTAATATCTTGCGAAGTAAGGCCGAAGTGGATAAACTCCAATGAATCATGCAAGCCCAACAATTCGAATTTATGCTTCAAGAAATACTCTACCGCCTTTACGTCGTGGTTGGTCACCTTTTCGGTGTCCTTAATCCATTGCGCATCCTCTAAACTAAAATTCTGATAAATCTCACGAAGTTTTTCATTTAGGCTGCCATCCAAATGTGCCATTTGTGGAATACCAGAAGTGCTAAGGGCAATAAAATATTCTACTTCAACTAGTACGCGGTATTTAATCAGCGCAAATTCGGAGAAATAGGCAGAAAGCTCGTTTGTCGTATGGTAATACCTGCCATCGATAGGAGTGACAGCAGTTAAAGGGGATAATGTCATGATAAACTATATTTTGGGACTCAAAAATACAAAATTGCCCCTAGTTCAACAAGCACTATTTAAGGTTGGTCATAAACAACAAAGGCCCATAAATGGGCCTTTGCAGTATTGTCGATTTTAGTTCGGATTATTGAACGTTCTCGATAGTGTCAGTAGTAACAGTAGTGTCACTAACTACAGCAGTAGTATCAACAACTACTTCTTCTTCGATTAACAAAGTAGTATCAGCAGTTTCTTCAGTTTTCTCAGCAGAGTTGTTACAAGCTGCGAATCCTACTGTTAACGCTAGACCCAAAAATCCGAATTTGAATAAGTTTTTCATTTTACTAGTTTTCTATTTAATTAAAACAAATTTGTTTATTTAATCCTTAATACCTCGCACTACAATTAGGTAACCCACTAAATATATTTAATTTTAAAAATTTATATAAACACTTGTTTTTCAGTGTTATAAATATTTTTATGATTGCTTTTCTTTTGATAAAAATCGCCATTTTTCATTTAAAAACTATTTGGAATCGAATTTGTTATAAAGAAGTATAAAAGTGTCCCCTAATGATTGGTAAGATTAAAAACATGATGAAGTTCGCGAAGTCTATTGACTTCAATGAGCTGGAAAAGCTTTCGAAAAAGGTAGATCTAGGTGAAGTCATTGCCGCCGTTTCCAAAATGGATGAGAAACAATTGCAAATGGCTATGAAAATGCTCACTGGATCTAAAAAGAAGAAAGAATCTCCACCCATCAATGCCGACTTTTATGGCGTAGAGCAAAAACTGTCTGCTGAAGATCATGCGCTTAAAATGAAAGTGAGCGCGTTTCTCGAAGCCGAAGTGAAGCCCATTGTCAATAATTATTGGCTGCACGATGATTTTCCTTTCGAGCTTATTCCCAAACTTGCTGAGCTCAATATCTGTGGATACGTGTATGAAGGCTATGGCTGTGCGGGCGGCTCGTCTTTAATGGATGGCATTATCGCGAGCGAATTTGGTCGTATTGATCCATCTATCGCTACATTTCTGGGCGTACAAAGTGGATTGGCTATGGGCTCGATTTACTTATGCGGATCGGAAGAGCAAAAACAAGAATGGCTGCCGCAAATGCAACAACTGAAAAAGATTGGTGCATTTGGATTAACAGAACCGGAAGTAGGATCGGGGACGGCCGGTGGATTAACCACTACCTGTAAGAAAACCGCTGATGGCTGGGTGTTGAATGGGCAGAAGAAATGGATTGGAAATTCTACTTTTTCGGACATTACCATCATCTGGGCACGCGATGTAGACGATAATCAAGTCAAAGGCTTTATTGTTCGCAAAGAGAATCCAGGTTTCTCTGTCGAGAAGATCAAAGGCAAAATGGCTTTGCGTATTGTGCAGAATGGACTAATTACCATGACCGACTGTGTGGTGCCAGAATCAGATCGTTTGCAAAATGCCAACAGCTTCCGCGATACCGCAAAAGTATTGCAAATGACGCGTGCAGGCGTAGCTTGGATGGCCGTCGGTTGCGCACGAGGCGCGTATGAAAATGCACTGGAATATACCTTAAAACGCGAGCAATTCGGGAAGCCGATTGCCTCTTTCCAACTTATTCAAAACCATTTGGTAGAAATGCTTTCTAACCTTACGGCGATGCAAACGTTGGTATTTCGCTTATCCGAGATGCAGGATGAAGGTTTGTTGAAAGATGAGCATGCTTCCTTAGCTAAAGTATTTTGTACGCTGCGTACGCGCGATATCGTGTCTCGCGCTCGTGAAGTCATGGGCGGAAATGGTATTTTGTTAGAATACAATGTTGCGCGCTTTTTGGCAGATGCCGAAGCGATCTACTCGTACGAAGGTACTAAGGAGATCAATTCCCTAATCGTTGGAAGAAGTATTACCGGATTCAGTGCCTTCGTGTAAAACAGTACTTGTTAACTTATGAAAACCCCCAATATGATTACCAAATCTCTATTATTAAGTGCGGCGCTTGCAACAAGTGCTGTTCTATGTGCCAACGCACAAATCAAACTCAATTCTAAAACGGTGGGTGCTGCGACCAAAGCAGTCAAAGCGGTAACGTTGAGCAATGAGGATGTTATCGAATACACCAAAGAGTACATTCAATGGATGGATGAGCATAATCCTGTAGCTCCTGCCGATGATGAATTCGCGATCCGTCTTAAAAACTTGACCGCCAATCTGCAAAATTACGACGGACTCAATCTGAATTATAAAGTGTATTTAGTGAAAGATGTCAATGCCTTTGCCTGCGCGGACGGCAGTGTTCGCGTTTGCGCTGGATTGATGCAAGCCATGAGCGACAACGAAGTGCTGGGCGTTATCGGCCATGAAATTGGACACGTAAAAAACACCGATTCCCGTGATGCATTTAAATCCGCTTTAATGACATCTGCTTTGAAAGATGGCGTGTCTTCACAAGGAGGAACAGCCGCTGCATTATCTGATTCGCAGTTAGGCGAATTAGGTGAGCAAGTAGCCAATATGAGCTTCTCCCGTAAGCAAGAAAGCATTGCCGATGATTATGGTTACAAATTTTTGAAAGACAATAACATCAATCCATGGTACATGTCAATGGCTTTCCAGCGTCTTTTAGACTTGTCTGGTGGTGCATCCGAAGGTGGTTTTACCAAAAAATTGATGTCTTCGCATCCTGATACACAGAAACGTGTAGACGAGATGGCGAAAAAGGCAACCAAAGATGGTTTTGAAAAGCCAACATCATAATCTAGTCACAACGCAATAGGTATAAAAGCAAAAAGCTCGGAAATATTTCCGAGCTTTTTGCTTTTATACGAAAGAATATTATTTATTCTTTTTCTGATTCTGTGCCGCTTGTTGTTGGCGCATCATATCTTCCATACGTTTTTGGAAAGAAGAAGTTTTCTTTTCAGCTTGTGGCTTCTTTTTGAAAGCTTCGATCTTCGCTAAGATTTTCTCATCGTCGATGAACTGGCGAATGATTACCTGCGTCAAGAACGTAAATACCGCTGCTAAGAAGTAATAATAGTTCAATCCAGCAGGGAAGTTGTTCAATAAGAAGAAGAACATCAATGGCATGATGTAGCCAATGTATTTCATTTGCCCAACGGCGCCAGCGCCAGAAGTCGTGTTATTATACCAAGTAGTCAATAGCGTGGTGATTGTCATCAACACACACATCAAAGAAATGTGATCAATCATACCAAAGAAGATCGGTGCGAAAGAGAATGGCGAATCATATGTTGATAAATCTTTGACCCACAGGAAGGATTCTCCACGAAGCTCAAACAAGTTCGGGAAGAAGAAGAAGAAGGCTAGTGTAAATGGCATTTGCAATACCAAAGGTAAACAGCCACCCAATGGATTTACACCCGCTTGCTTGTACAGCTTCATCTGTTCTTGTTGCAATAGCATCGGGTTATCTTCGCCTACTTTTGCTTTAATCTCATCCAACTGCGGTTTCAATACGCGCATCTTCGCCATCGACAAGTACGATTTGTACGTCAATGGGAACATCGCACCTTTTAATAATACCGTTAAGATCAAAATCACTAAACCGTAAGACAAGGCAAATCCATCCAAGAAATCGAAGATCGGCACCGTGATGAAACGGTTGATCCAGCTAATCGGGCCCCAGCCCATGTTAATGATCTTGTTGTAATCATTGCCTTCGGCCTTCAAGGTATTGTATTGATTTGGCCCGAAGAAGAAGTTCAAATTATAGCGCTCGTCACGACCTGTATTAGCCAATTCTGTTTTGGCTTTGTAGAATTTCACGATGCTATCGCTTGTTCCGCCACGCACGGTCAGTTCGACTTTGTCAAAACCTTCTTTACTCGAAAGGATGTTCGAGAAATAGTGTTGCTTGAAAGCGATCCAGTTTACTTTTTCTTCTACCGTCTCTTCATCATCTTTGCTCTCCGACAAGTGATCAATGTTGCCTTCTGTATCACGATAATAGATCGAAGATTTGTCGCGCTCCGAAGAAATGTTTTTCTCTTTTTGGGTCAGGATCGTTTCCCAGTTTAAGAAAATACTTTTTGATTTGACATCAATCGTATTGTGAATACCTTTTGTTTCGATAGCCAAGCCAACGTTGTAGCTGTCGTTTTCTAAGGTGTAAATATAATCGATGTATTGCGAGTCAGAATAGTTGAGGCGCATCGTAACAGCCCCATTATTACCTCCCTGAGAAGTGAAATACAAATCATTGGTATTTACCGCTTTGCCCGGAACGTTGAATTCTAAACCGAAACGATTGTGGTCGCCACTGAATAAAATCAAAGGATTGCCATCAAAATTCTGCTGTCCTTTGAGCTCAACCGATTTGATACGACCACCTTTGGTAGATATTTGAGCAATGATCTTGTCATTTTCCAACCTGATCAATTCTTCGTTGCCGAAGCTGCTAGCCCCGAATGGCTCATTTAATTTTGCGGAATCTACTTCATTAGATGCTACAATTGTTTGCAAAGAATCTTTTACTGGAGCTAACCCCTGTTTTGCGCGCTCTGTAGAATCCTGACGAGCTTGCTCTGCTTTGATCTCTTGCTCCGAAGGTTTCATCAGGTAGAATGAACCTGCGAAGATCGCAAAGATCAGAATCAGCCCTATAATATTATTTCTATCCATTTTTACTTATTTTCTCTCTTTTTTAATGCTTATTTGCTTGCTGCTTTTTTATGTGTCAATGCAGCGGCTACAAAACTAACAAAAAGTGGGTGAGGATTTGCAACTGTTGATTTTAATTCCGGATGAAATTGTCCAGCTACGTAAAAAGGATGATCCTTTAGCTCGACGATTTCCACCAATCCGGTTTTTGGATTCTTTCCCGAAGCGATCATACCTGCTGCTTCGAACTGTGCTAAATATTCGTTGTTGAATTCATAACGGTGGCGGTGGCGTTCGGTGATCTTCGATTTGCCGTAGATCGCTTGCGCTTTCGTGCCCTTGCGTAGTTCACAATCATAAGCGCCCAATCGCATGGTGCCGCCCATATTTTTGATCGACTTTTGTTCTTCCATCAGGTTGATGACTGGATGTTTCGTTTGCTCATCCATCTCAAAGCTGTTGGCATCTTTCAACGATAACACGTTGCGTGCAAATTCGATCACCGAGCATTGCATACCCAGACAGATACCAAAGAAAGGAATGCGTTGCTCACGAATGTATTTAATCGCTACCAGCTTGCCTTCCAATCCACGAGCCCCAAAACCAGGTGCTACCAAGATGCCGTCCAAACCTTTTAACTTATCAGCTACGTTTTCATCATTGATGCTTTCGGCAGCGATAGATTTTACTTTAACCTTCGTTTCATTTGCCGAACCTGCATGAATGAATGCTTCATTGATGGATTTGTAAGCATCAGGCAACTCAATGTATTTCCCTACCAAGCCGATATTCACTTCATTGGTCGGGTTCTTCAATTTACCCAAAAATGTTTTCCAGTTTTCAAGATCTGGTTCTATTTTGGTCGATAGCTTTAGCTTAGTTAAAACCGTTTTGTCCAGTTGCTCCTTCAACATTAATAAAGGTACATCATAGATCGTCGATGCATCAATGGACTCGATAACCGCATTGATGTTTACGTTACAAAACAATGCCAGTTTTTTACGGATATCTTGCGTCAACTTGTGCTCGGTACGACAAACCAAGATATCTGGCTGTATACCGTACTCCAATAAAGTTTTGACCGAATGCTGTGTAGGTTTGGTTTTTAATTCGCCAGCTGCCGCAAGGTATGGGATCAATGTCAAGTGAATCACTAAAGAATTGCTACTTCCCAATTCCCAACGCAACTGTCTTACCGCCTCGATGAATGGCAGCGACTCAATGTCGCCCACCGTACCACCCAATTCAGTGATGATGATATCGTACTCACCCGATTCACCCAATAGTTGCATTCTGCGCTTGATCTCGTCGGTAATGTGTGGAACAACTTGTACCGTTTTTCCCAAATAAGCACCTTCACGCTCTTTTTGGATGACGTGTTGGTAAATACGTCCTGTTGTTACGTTGTTAGCTTGGGAAGTCGGCACATTCAAGAAACGTTCGTAATGACCTAAATCTAAATCGGTCTCCGCACCATCTTCCGTTACGAAACATTCACCATGCTCATAAGGATTAAGTGTTCCCGGATCGATATTGATGTAAGGGTCGAATTTTTGAATGGTAACTTTGAGTCCGCGTGCCTGGAGAAGTTTAGCCAGAGAAGCTGCAATGATGCCTTTTCCCAATGACGAAGTTACGCCGCCCGTAACAAAGATGTATTTACTCATAGTAATTGATGGATTTTTGAGCGATGATCCATCCCTAAAAAGCAATGGAAAATCTGTCTTTTGTACGGGATACAAAGATAGCATTTTTTTTGTGCTTTACGGGTAAAAATGAATATCCCCACCCAATGGGTGGGGATCAGGTTGTTATCGCAAAGACCGTAGCAAATTGATGGTTTTTGCGTCGAATTCTTGCTCGCCAAATAGCGATACACCGGCCGCACCATTCTTTTTTGCCAGCTCAATTCCCTTTTTGAGTTCTTCGCTGTCTTTGAAGTCTGGTAAATAAAGTCCGGCGTATAATGGAAATTTTTTATTCAACGTTTGTACGCCTTCCTTCACAGCTTGGCCAACCCATTCTACAGGTTCCTGATAAAAGCCATGATAAATCATCGGGAATACCGCGTCCAAATCCCAGTTTGCCCAATCCTGTCGCACAATGCGGCGCGCGAGATCTGGCGTAGGGAAAACGGCTGCGGTTAACGGTTTCTGATATTCTTTGGTTACTTTTGCAATTCGATTGACCACGCGATTGATCTGCTCGTAACGGAAAGCTCGCCACGAAGGACTCTGCTCCGGTCGAGCAACTTTATCGATATCAATACCAGTTTCTTTCAAGTAAGCTGCCTTGGTAAATGGACTGTAACAAAAATCGTAATCCGCTAGCTCGGTCGACTGATCGATATTATAATTTTGCCATAAGTTTACCGGTAATACCACATCTGGATAGCGGATATAATCGAGGTGCAAACCATCAATATCTTCTTTCTCCAATTGTTCTCTTGCTTTATCTTCCAAGTATTTAGGAACATCGGGATGCGAAGGGCATAAGAAGCGGTAATAATTCACGTATGGTGGCTGGTCTGCACAAGACTTTCCAGAGCGGCTTACGGCATAATATTCGGGATGTTTGCTCAGCAAATCTTGTTCGCCACGATTCATCGTCCACATCCAACGATGCGTTTCCAATCCTAAGCTTTTTGCTACCTGAAAATGCCGAACGCTGTAATCTTCAAACAACAAACCACGCACACCGGCTTCGCGGTAAGAGGTATACCGTTTTTTGATCGCAGCATCACTGTCTTTCGTATTAGGGCGTATCCACATCCAATAATCAAAAGAGAGTGGTGTAGCATCTGCCGCCAAAGAGATAGAGGGCAATTGTAAGCCGGCGAAGCCGAGCAGAGAAGTTTTGATGAAATCGCGTTTATTCATAATAGGTGTTGTTACCGAGGTGATCTAGACGAAAGGTAGCATTATTTTCTGAATCGCTCACACGCACCGCATATCCGGCTGCATCGGTCTGTAAATCGTACTTGAGCGTAAATTGTTTTAAAGAAGGAGCTATGTATTTAGCATAAACCGGAAGTTGATCTAGTTCAGCCGCATACTTACCATGTTTGCGCTTATATACTTGCTGCAAATAGTGGATATTCCAGGCTAGTTTTTTAATTTCAAAAGAAGCCGGCAAGGTTGGATTCCCCAACTTGTCTACAAATTGAATGTATCCCCATCTTTCAGGATAATGCATATTCACTAATCCGATCGGCGACCATACCCAATTATCTTCCGGCAGGATATTCCCATTTTCAGATTTGCGCTCGTAGGTGTTGTTTTTTATGGTGTGTTGCCATTGCACTCTGGAGAAATTGAATAACCAATAGGAAGACAGTTGAGGCGTACCGCCTGATCCAAAACTTTGTAGCGCAGTAAACGGAATGGCAATCTCCATGCTCCAATATTTGTCTTTATCTCGAGGATTGTTCAAGGTGCCTTCTACGTGCACCGCGCTTTTGAGCCCCTTCATATCCCAGTGGATAAGTGCTTTGCCTCCGTAGCGATAAGGTTTTACCAGTGCTAAGTCGAATATCGTATTCAGCGCATTCACTTCCAGTTCATAGTAATGATCTTGGTGAATATCGGGCTTGATGAATACTTCAAAATCATTATTATGAAAGATAATGTCGTCATACTTGGTTATATTACCCCATACGTGCGGTTCTTCCATTTTGGCGTAGATGTACAGGTTCGCATCATCGTACATCATTTTAAACCGGGTTTCATACGCTGGCGTTGCTTTGTCTGCTCCTTCAATATCGATGAATTTGCTCGACCAAGGAATGTTAGCCCATTGTGCTTCTGCATCCCGACCATCGATCTTGATGGTACCGTCCACCTTTTGAACTTGATAGACTAATGGGGTAGACTGTAATCTTTCTACCTCGTCGATGGTAGATTGAGCATGGGCGGCCGTGATACAAAGTAAACCCGGCAAAAAACGTTTTAGCAAATTCATAACAAAAGAAATCAACTCCAATTATAAGTAAAATAATTGGATCAGCTATGTAACATAAACGTGATGGATACGCGGCTAAGCGCTACGGAATGTTCAGGTATTTGTGGGTTTGCAATGAGATCTCCCATTTCGGGTTATTCATCACATAATCGATGATGAGCGGCGTCATCTCCGCGGCTTTCGACCATTCGGGTTGCAAGTATAGTTTGCAGTTCGGACTCACCTGTGCGGCATGTTCTTCTGCCCATTGGAAGTCACTTTTGTTAAAAACAATGACTTTCAATTCGCCAGCAGCTTCCAAAACATCTTTTCGAGGTGCTTTGAATTTCTTTGGTGATAAACAGATCCAATCCCATTGTCCGCTCAACGGATAGGCACCAGAAGTTTCCATAAAAGTGCGAATGCCACGCTCTTGCAAGCTTTTGGTCAATGGATCTAAGTTATAGATCAGCGGTTCGCCACCCGTTACAACGACTGTTTTTGCTGGATGCTGATCAGCATGTTGCACGATTGTATCCACCGATGTAAGCGGATGAATGCTGGCATCCCAACTTTCTTTGACATCGCACCAATGGCAACCCACATCACAACCTCCCAAGCGAATAAAATAAGCGGCTTTACCCGTGTGGTAGCCTTCGCCTTGAATGGTGTAAAATTCTTCCATTAATGGAAGTTGAATGCCGTCTTCTGGAACTTGTCGTGACATGCGATTTTTATTAAGAAAGGCAAAGGTAAGGATTTTTTAATCAGTATCCTTGGCTTTGGAACGCCATTGCGTCGAGAAGGATTTATCCGGTACGCGTGGCAGTACACGCTGATCTCCCCAAGATTTTTTAAAAAATAATTTGATGAACATATTTTTTAGTCCTTTTCCAAGGAAGTCAATGTACTTTCTGTTCTTCGCTAGCTTCGTATACCAACTCCATGTTCGAGATTCAGGCAACGGTTTTGTAGCCTCGTTAACCCGATCATGACGATTTTTTAAAAGCAATCGATCAATATCTATATTCAATGGATTAGCACGCTGCGTATCGGTAAAGCTGGCGGCATGTTGCAGATAATCGTACGATTCTTCTGAATCGAGATGTTGGGTGAACACGGCGCCCATAGGGCCAGGATATGTATTTTGATACGCTTCTCCACCAATGGTTTTATACATCGCACAAGCATTGGTGCTTGCGCCGCACTCCATCCAATACAAGGCTTGTCGCTGTTCGGTAAGTGCTAATAAATTAGATCGGCCATTATCTACCAATATCAATACCATTTGAGTTGGGCCATCGGTTTCGCGGCCGCGCTGTGGTCCGGTCAACAAACTGTGGTGACGCTGCAATCTTTGTCCATGATCGTGTAATGATCCCAATGGCAGAAATAAATCCAAATCATGGATGGAAGGCAATATTTTGTCGATACCCGCAAATACAATATGATAAGGAGCAAAGGCATTGTGCAAACGATTATTTCCTTCGTTCTCGCTAATCACTACGCTGCCCGTATCGGCTAATAGATGCGATGCACCCGATATCATCACATCTGTCGAAGTGGCGCGTTCGCGCTGAATCTTTCGAAAACCATGCAAAATTTTAGTTGCAACTGCTTCTGCTGGTGCTGCTTGATCGTCTTCTAGATCTGCTTCGTCTTCCGCTGCTTTTTCAGCTTGCGTGCTTTCGACTGGTATAGTTTCTGGATGCTTTGCGTCCCAGAGTGCTTTTGCTTGCTCTTCACTTAGCTCAATGGCTGGTTGGATAACATGAGTTGGTTTTGTACCATTTAGCTGTGCTAAATATCGACCCAAATCCGCTTCATCCGCACGGTATTTCGATTCTGCAAGGTATTTGGGAAGGCCAATTTCCTCGTGGATCATGGCATGATTGGTCGCGATATGGCTCGGTTGATACGTTGCCAAAAGCTTATCTAGCTCTTCTAATGCTTCTGATGCGGTATTTGCCCAGATAACTTTACCACCCGCTCTGCTGAAGTTGGTTTCGAAGTCCAATAGATAACGATCCATATTTTCGATCGCTTTCCACTTGATTAGGTGTGCCTTCTTCTTGGCATTTTCTAGATTTTGAAAACGAGGAGCTTGATTTTGAAAGGCTTGGCGATAGTTTTCCAGATGCTCGTGCAGGACCGTATTGCCCTGGGCATCCAAGGCGCTGGCCTCGCAAGCTTTTCTAAATTGTTCTTCCTTCGTATTCGGCATATGCAATCGGGTGGGGTATTATTTTATAGTAAAAGTCGGCAATCATCTTGCCAACTTTTACTAAATAGGATTTCCGAGCTGTTTATCGTGCGAAAAACGACGCTGCTCAGCACTATAAAATTATGCTTTAACTTCTAACGTCAACTCCTTCAATTGCGCTGGCGCAATGCTAGAAGGTGCATCAATCATCACGTCGCGACCGCTGTTGTTTTTCGGAAACGCGATGACATCGCGAATACTATCCAGCCCAGCGAAGATCGATACCAAACGATCTAAACCAAAGGCCAATCCACCGTGCGGTGGCGCACCGTAAGTAAATGCTTCCATCAAGAAACCAAATTGTTTCTGCGCTTCCTCTGGAGAGAAACCTAAATGCTTAAACATGTTGGATTGCAGATCGCGATCGTGTATACGAATCGATCCACCGCCCACTTCTACGCCGTTGATCACCAAATCGTAAGCATTGGCGCGCACATCGCCAGGGTTGGATTCCAACAAATGGATATCTTCGGGTTTTGGCGAGGTAAATGGATGGTGCATCGCATGGTATCGCGCCGACTCTTCATCCCATTCTAATAATGGGAAATCGATTACCCATAATGGGGAGAATGTATTTTTGTCGCGCAGGCCTAATTGTCCAGCAACCTCTAGACGAAGCTCGTTCAATTGCTTGCGTACTTTATCTGTCGGGCCAGCCATGATGAGTAGCAAATCGCCTGGCTCACTGTGGAATGCTTTCGACCAAGCATCCAAGGTCGTAGCATCATAGAATTTATCTACGGAAGATTTAATGCTTCCATCTTCGTTATGACGCGCATAAACGATTCCAGTCGCGCCTATTTGTGGTCTTTTTACAAAATCGGTTAGAGCATCGAGTTGCTTTCTCGTATAACTAGCACAATTCTTCGCATTGATACCAATAACTAATTCTGCTTGCTCAAATACCGGGAAATCGTGCCCTTTTGCCACGTCATTTAGTTCTACGAACTGCATGCCAAAGCGCGTATCCGGTTTGTCGGATCCGTACAAACGCATCGCATCATCGTACGTCATGCGTGGTACTTCGCCCAAATCTACTCCTTTTACCGTTTTGAATAGGTGTTTGGTCAATCCCTCAAACATGTTTAAGATATCTTCCTGCTCTACAAAAGCCATCTCGCAGTCGATCTGTGTAAACTCTGGCTGTCTGTCGGCACGCAAATCCTCATCTCGGAAACATTTTACAATTTGGAAATAGCGGTCGAAGCCCGAAACCATGAGCAATTGCTTAAAGGTTTGTGGGGATTGGGGCAAGGCGTAGAATTCGCCCGGATTCATGCGCGAAGGAACTACGAAATCGCGCGCGCCTTCTGGTGTTGATTTAATCAATACCGGAGTTTCTACTTCCAAAAAGTTTTCGCCATCTAAATAACGGCGGATTTCTTGCGACATCTTGTGACGCAAGATCAGGTTTTCGCGCACCGGATTACGGCGTAAGTCCAGATAGCGGAACTTCATACGAATATCGTCGCCGCCATCTGTTTCATCTTCGATGGTAAATGGGGGCAAAGCCGAAGCATTTAATATATCCAGTTCCGATACCTTGATTTCAATCTCTCCGGTAGCGATCTTATTATTTTTGCTAGAACGCTCGATAACGGTACCCGTCACTTTAATCACGTATTCGCGACCAAGATCCAATGCTTTTGCGCGCAAGGTCTGATCATCATCGACGTTAAAAGCCAATTGCGTAACGCCGTAGCGATCACGCACGTCTATAAACGTCATTCCTCCTAAGTCACGTGATTTCTGGACCCACCCACTCAAGGTGACGGTCTTTCCCAGATCGGACAACCGCAGTTCGCCGCAAGTATGTGTTCTGTGCATTTCTATTATATATTTATCTATTTCAGAATCTGATGACAAAAATATCGGTTTTTGGACACAAAAACGAAACTTAATTTGACCGGAGTAAAGAGGAAGAGATTATCTCGTGACACGATTTCCCACTACAAGGTCGCTTCTCCCACTTTCACCCCAATTTTGAGATAAAAGTAGACCGATGTGCTTTTGTATAGCTTGATATCAGTCAGCGTTTTAGGAATTATCTGAAGGGAAAATTTGCCTTGTAAATGCAAGATAATGAGGTTGTAAGCGTGTTTTGATGATTTCTGGTGGGATATTACTGTTGTGGAAAACTTTTTTGTGGGACAAAGTGTTGTAAAGTGGGAGAAAGTGTATAATTTTACATTTGATTTCGAATAGGCTGATTAGCTATATGACCGAACTGACAGGAGAATATACATGTAAGTTGGACGCCAAAGGCAGAATGGTAGTTCCTGCGTTGCTCAAAAAACAGATACCTAGTATTGAGCAAGAAGGGCTTATCGTGAACCGTGGTTTCGAAAAAAACTTGGTGATATATCCTCGTTCAGAATGGTCGAAGATGATGCGGCAGCTGTCACGTTTGAATAAGTTTAAAGCGGAGAACCGGAATTTCATTCGAAAATTTATGAGTGGTGCCACCGAGCTAACGTTGGATTCAGCGAATCGGGTATTGCTTCCTAAAAGTTTGATGGAATACGCCGAGATCAGTGGTGAACTGATGTTGGCTTGCCAGTTTGATCGCATAGAAGTATGGTCCAAATCTGTTTACCTGGAGACGTTGGGAGAGATGAGTGAAGATGATTTTGCCACTTTAGGTGAAAAAGTAATGGGTGGATTAGATATAGGAGACCTAGAAAATGAGTAATCCAGTATATCATGTGCCCGTGATGCTGCAAGAATGTATAGCAGCGCTAGATATAAAACCTAATGGTGTTTATGTAGATGTCACTTTTGGTGGGGGTGGACATTCCAGAGAAATATTAAAACACCTCGGACCAGACGGGCGTCTATTTGCCTTTGATCAGGATCCTGATGCGCTTCAAAACGCAATTGATGATCCAAGATTTCGATTGGTACATCAAAATTTCAAGTTTTTGAAAAACAGCTTGCGATTAGAAGGTGTGCGCCAAGTAGACGGTATTCTGGCGGATTTAGGTGTTTCTTCACATCAGTTTGATGATGCAGAACGTGGTTTTTCCATTCGCTTTGAAGCGAATCTAGACATGCGTATGGATCAGGTGGCTGATTTGGATGCAGCAAAGATTCTTAATATGTACGCGGAGGAAGAATTACACCGCATATTCGGTATGTATGGTGAAATTCAAAACGCTAAATCATTAGCCAAAACGATTGCGACAGCGCGTCTTTCTAAACCAGTCACTTCGGTAACGCAGTTAAAAGAGGTGATCAAGTCGCTCGTGCCGCGTGGAAAAGAACATAAATACCATGCGCAGGTCTTTCAGGCTTTGCGTATTGAAGTAAATAAAGAATTAGAAGCACTAACTGATTTTTTAGAACAAACGGTACCTGTGCTTAAAAATGAAGGCCGATTGGTCGTGATGTCATACCATTCTTTAGAAGATCGTTTGGTGAAGAATTTTATAGCCAAGGGCAAGTTTAAAGGAGAAGTCGAAAAGGATTTCTTTGGCAACGAGATCAAGCCTTTTCAAGTCATTAGCCGCAAGGCGATCGTGGCGACTGATGAGGAAGTGCAACAAAATAACCGGGCTCGAAGCGCCAAATTGCGCGTCGCTCAACGGGTAGAAAAAGATTAGCAGATGGCCAGAAACAGGATAAAAAATGGCGAGCTGAGCGAAGAGGTTCAGGAGGAAATGTCTGACGAACTGGAAGAAAAGGTCGAGGAGACCCAAAATTTCATTCGTACGATATTCTCTTCCAATCCGCTTTCTACCTATTCAGTGACCAAGAATTTGCCGTTCATCGCTTTTATTGCTTTGCTCGGATTGCTGTATATCTCTAACCGACATTTGGCAGAGAATACGGTGCGTAGAATCGATAGACTTGGTAAGGATGTCAAAGAGCTGGGTTGGGATTACAAGTCGCTACATGCAGAATTGATGAAGCTGACGACGCAGACTGAGATTGCCAAGCGGGCAGATACGTTGGGGTTGACCGAACGTACCGAACCGCCAATAAAAATAGAATTAGTAAAAAAAGATAAATAAGGAGCGCAAAAAACGCATTTACCATGAATATCAGAAAGTCCATCTTGATTCGTGTGTACCTAGCCTTCGGGTTAATGGTGTTTGGCGCCCTATTGGTGTTTGGCAAGCTGCTGCATGTGCAATATGTCGATGGTGATAAATGGCAAACTATTGCGGATTCACTCACTATAAAAGAGCGCGTGGTAGAAGCCGCACGCGGCAATATCTATTCAAATGATGGCAGTTTGCTCGCAACCTCAGTTCCCGAATACACCATACGCTTTGATGCGATGGCGATCCCAGAGGAAAATAGCGATGTATTCCAGTCGCGAGTAGATTCACTAGCGGCACGCCTTTCCCAATTTTTTGGAGATAAATCCGCTCGTCAATATTTGACGCAATTGAAAGAAGCGCGCGCCAAAGGCCAGCGCTATATGCTATTGAAAAGAAATGTATCGCATCAAGATCTGAAAGAGCTGAAGACTTTCCCTTTGTTGAAAACATTCAAGGAAGGTCGTAGTCGTTATTCGGGTGGCTTGATCGCAGTACAAGAAAACAAACGCATCTTACCTTTTACCAATTTGGCGGCGCGTACCATTGGCTATCGCAATGACGAGTATCGTGTAGGATTGGAAGGAGCTTTTGGGGATTATATCGAAGGAAAAAGCGGTATGCAAATGATGCAACGCATCGCTGGTGGCGTTTGGGTACCGGTGAGTCGCGAAGTCGAAATTGCACCAGTCGATGGTTCGGATATTATCGCGACGATCGATGTGAATATGCAAGATATGGCACAGCGTGCTTTGGAAAAGCAATTGATCCAAAGCAATGCCGATAATGGTTGCGTGATTCTGATGGAGGTAGAAACCGGCGAAATCCGCGCGATTGCGAACTTCACCAAAGATACGGATGGCGTATACCGCGAGAAATTTAACTACGCCATTGCGCAAGGCGCAGATCCAGGCTCTACTTTCAAGTTAGCTTCTTATTTGGCAGCAATCGATGATGGCTATGTCGATACCACCACGGTGATCGATATTGGTAATGGTACGTACAAAGTGCCATCGCATACCATCCGCGATTCGCATGCACCAAAAAAATCACGCGTAAGCGTACAAGAAGCTTTTGAAGAATCTTCGAACGTGGCGGTCACGAAAATGATCCACACGCATTATGGCAATAATCCAAGCAAATTCATCAATAAGCTGCATAGCTGGGGATTGCACAAACCTTTGGGTTTACAGATTCCGGGCGAAGGTGATCCTTGGGTGAAAACACCAGAAAGCAGATCTTGGAGCAAACTGTCACTGATCCAGATGGCGTATGGTTATGAATTGAAGTTGACGCCATTGCAAACACTGACATTATACAACGCCGTAGCGAATGATGGTAAGATGATCGCGCCGCTTTTTGTTAAAGAGATCCGCAATCTTGGAAATACGGTAGAGCGTTTTGAAGCGCGTGTGATCAATAAGCAGATTGCTTCCGAAGAAGCGATCGACAAAATGCAAGGCATGATGCGTAGCGTGATGACTAATGGTACAGGAAAACGCTTGCGCAGTCCGCTATATAATGCGGCCGGTAAAACGGGCACAGCGCAGATGGCCGACGGAGCGAGAGGATACGGAGCGCGTCGCTATCAATCTTCGTTTGCAGGATATTTTCCGGCAGAAAAGCCAAAATACAGCATGATTGTGGTAATACGCAATCCGCGGAATGGCTATTACGGTGGTTCTGTTGCTGGTCCGGTATTCAAAGAATTGGCGGATATGGTCTATGCTAACGATTTGAGTTTACACCAGAATTTTGAGAAACGACATGTAAATAGCAAAGGGGATAAAACGCCAAACACTTTGGTGGGCTCTAAAGAAGCATCTTCTAAAGTATATGCGTGGATGGGATTGCAAGTAAACAATTGGTCGTCGCTAACGCGCCCCGTTAAAGATAGTGCACAACGGAGCACCAATGTATTTAGCGAAGCGCAATTTACAGAAGGTGTGGTGCCAAGTGTACTAGGAATGGGATTGATGGATGCCATCTATGCGATGGAAAATGCTGGATTCAAAACCGCCGTAAAAGGAAAGGGACGCGTGGTGTCTCAATCTTTATTGGCTGGACAGAAGCTGACGGCAGGATCAAAGGTTTTATTAGAATTGAATTAAACACAGGATTGTATGATATTGAAAGATCTACTTCATGCTGTTCCGGTAAAGGAATATAAAGGCCAACTCGATATCGAGGTGACAGGTCTGTGTTTTGATTCACGCGCAGTGGTAGATGGTAATCTCTTTATTGCGGTACGCGGAACGCATACCGATGGCCATTTGTACTTGCAAAAGGCCATTGACTTAGGTGCCAATGCGGTGTTGGTGGAAGAATTGCCTGATGAAACAAATGAAGACATCACCTATATCTTGGTGGATGATTCTTCTTATGTTTTGGGTTTGGTCGCTGCCAACTATTACGATAATCCTTCGCATCAATTAAAATTGGTGGGTGTGACGGGGACGAATGGAAAAACCACCGTAGCTACGCTCTTGTACAATCTATTTATTGGATTGAGCTATCAAGTAGGGCTATTATCAACGGTAGAAAATCGTATTTCTGGTCGCATCATACCGACTACACATACCACCTTAGACCCGATCTCTCTCAACAAATTGTTGCGCGAAATGGTCGACGAAGGTTGTGATTATTGTTTTATGGAAGTGAGTTCGCACGCGGTGGTACAGCAGCGCATTGCAGGTTTGCGTTTTGCGGGTGGTATATTCACCAACATTACGCATGATCACTTAGATTTCCACGAAACCTTTGACAACTATATCAAAGCAAAGAAGAAATTTTTTGACGATCTAGATCGGGATGCCTTTGCATTGAGCAATGCCGACGATCGCAATGGCGCGGTAATGTTGCAAAATACCGTCGCTTATCAGAAAACATACGGTTTAAAAGGTTTAGCCGATTTCAAAATGCGCATCGTAGAGAGCCATTTTGATGGTATGCTGCTACACCTTGACGGGCAGGATGTGTGGGTGAAATTAGTGGGACATTTCAATGCCTACAATTTATTAGCCGTATATGGCGCTTCGATTCTATTAGAGCAAGAAACCATGAAAGTGCTCACAGCGATCAGCAATATCGTTGGCGCAGAAGGAAGGTTTGAGGCCTTACGTTCACCGCAAGGACAAATCGGTATTGTGGATTATGCACATACGCCTGATGCGGTCGAAAATGTACTAGATACGGTAGCAGACTTACGTCAGGCCGGACAACAGATTATCACCGTCATTGGTTGCGGTGGGGATCGCGATAAAACAAAAAGACCGAAAATGGCGAAGGTAGCAGCGCTGAAAAGCGATACCGTGATTCTGACGTCTGATAATCCGCGAAGTGAAGATCCTTTGCAGATTATCCGAGAGATGGAAGCCGGTATTCCGGCTGATAAGCGCAAAGGCGTATTTAGCATTTCGGACCGAAAAGAAGCCATTCGCGCGGCCTGTCATTTGGCGCAGCCAGGCGATATCATTGTCGTAGCGGGCAAAGGACACGAAAAATATCAAGACATCAATGGTGTGAAGCATCATTTTGATGATAAAGAACAATTAGCAAACGCATTTAACGAGCAATAAGAAGGATGTTGTATTATTTATTTACCTGGTTAAACGAGCATATGCACATTCCTGGAGCAGGATTGTTCCAGTATATCTCCTTCCGTACGGCCATGGCAGTAATTGTGTCGTTGATTATTACCACCGTATTTGGTAGCAGACTCATCCGTTTGCTGCACCGCAAGCAAGTGGGCGAAACGGTGCGCGACTTAGGTTTGGAAGGTGAGAAGCAAAAACAGGGCACGCCGACGATGGGTGGTTTGATCATCATTGCTGGTATATTGATTCCAACACTATTATTTGCTAAGCTGGATAATATTTATGTGATCATCATGATTATCACCACCCTGTGGATGGGAGCGATCGGTTTCTTAGATGATTACATCAAAGTTTTTCGCAAAAACAAAGAAGGACTTGCTGGTCGCTTTAAAGTAATTGGTCAGATTGGTTTAGGAGTTTTTATTGCTGTGACGATGTATTTCCACCCGAGTATTTTGGTGCGTGAGCAAGTAGCTAATCCGTCCTATTCCGTGCCGGTATCTGTTGTGATCAATCCTTCGACGGGCGAGAAAACCTACGTAGAGGATGTGAAATCTAGCAAGACCAACATTCCTTTTTATAAAAATAATGAGTTTGACTACGCCAAGTCACTGAGTTTCTTAGGAATCTCTGGTACGTGGATCACGTTTGGTATGACCTTGCTCGTGATTGTGTTTATCGTGACCGCGGTGTCCAACGGAGCCAATATTACGGATGGTATTGACGGCTTGGCCACTGGTACGTCGGCCATTATGGGAATCACCTTGGCGATTCTCGCTTACGTTTCAGGTAACGTGATTTTCTCCGATTACCTCAATATCATGTATATCCCAAATAGCGGTGAGCTCGTGATTTTTGCAGGCGCCTTTATCGGAGCGTGTACTGGTTTTCTGTGGTACAATGCCTATCCAGCGCAGGTTTTCATGGGCGATACCGGGAGTTTGACTATTGGTGGTATTATCGCGGCATTTGCGATTCTTATCCGCAAAGAATTATTGATTCCAATACTGTGTGGTGTTTTCTTGATCGAAAATCTGTCGGTCATCATGCAAGTATCGTATTTCAAATACACTAAGAAAAAATTTGGTGAGGGCCGACGCATCTTTTTGATGTCGCCATTGCACCACCATTATCAGAAGAAAGGTTATCACGAGTCGAAGATCGTGACGCGCTTTGTAATTGTATCCATCATGTTGGCCATTTTGACCATCGTCACTTTAAAAATACGTTAGATGCCAAATATCGAACATAGCTATTATCCGCACGCCGGTCGTGTCGTCATCTTAGGTGGCGGTGAGAGCGGAGTGGGTGCTGCTATCCTTGCGAAGGATAAGGGCTTTGAGGTGTTTGTATCCGATATGGCGCTATTAGCAGAGCAATTTAAAGCGACGCTAACACAAGAAGCGATCGCTTTTGAAGAAGGTCAACATACGGAAGCGGAGATTCTGAATGCGGATTTGATCATCAAAAGTCCGGGTATTCCGGAGACTGCGCCGCTGATGCAGCAATTACGCAAAACCAGTATTCCGGTGATTTCGGAAATTGAGTTTGCCGCACAATATACCGATGCCACTTTATGTTGCATCACCGGATCAAATGGTAAATCGACCACCACGATGCTGACGTACGAAATCTTTCGTCATGCCGGATTGAACGTGGGTGTGGCCGGGAATATCGGACAAAGCTTCGCTTTGCAAGTAGCGCGCGAGCAACGCGATGTATACGTATTGGAGTTATCGAGCTTTATGCTCGATGATATGCATCATTTCCGTGCGCATATCGCGATACTGCTCAACATCACGCCAGATCATCTGGATCGGTATAACTATGACATGAATGCGTATGTGGATTCAAAATTCCGCATTATTCAAAATCAGCAGACGGAAGATTATTTTATCTATTGCGCCGACGACGAAGAAATTACCAAAGGATTAGCTCGGCATCAGTCGCCCGCGATGTCCTTGCCATTCACGCAAGTGGATACTGCGCTAGCACAAGGCGCTTATATAGACGAACAAAAGAACTTGATTATTAACATACCTAAACGGGAACCATTTACGATGAATATTGAAGAACTATCACTACAAGGCAAGCACAATGTTTACAACAATTCTGCTGCTGGATTAGCCGCTAAAGCACAGCAATTGCGTAATAGTGTGATGAAGGAAAGCATGCAATCCTATGTCAATATCGCGCATCGTTTGGAGCACGTGGCGTGTATTGGCGGCGTTACTTACATCAACGACTCCAAAGCGACTAACGTTAATTCCGTATGGTATGCCTTAGAAAGTTTCTCGCCCGATATCGTGTTGATCATGGGTGGTGTAGACAAAGGAAATGACTATGACATGCTGCGTGACCTCGTAAAAAGCAAGGTAAAAGCGATCATCTGTATTGGTAAACACAATGGTCGTATTCACGAGGCATTTGAATCGGATACGGATGTGATTGTCAATAGCGCTTCCATGGGAGATGCGGTAGAAATCGCTTCGCATATTGCGAAAAAAGGAGATACGGTATTGTTGTCACCTGCTTGCGCAAGTTTCGATTGGTTTAAAAATTATGAAGATCGTGGGGATCAATTTAAAGAAGCGGTAATGGCCCTTTAAGTTGTTAGAGATAACAGATTATGACAATAGAACAGATTTTTTCAAAACTCAAGGGAGATAAGTGGATCTGGATAATCGTACTTATCCTGTCTGGCTGGTCTTTGTTGGCGGTATACAGCTCGGTGGGCACCTTAGCTTACAAAGAGGGCAAGGGTACTGAATTATATCTGTTTAAGCATTTTGCCATTATCGCGGTTGGATTGGTGCTGATGTATCTGTCGCACAAATTGGATTACCGGTACTATGCTGGTATCTCCAAATTGCTGATGATCATCACGATTCCACTACTACTCGCAACATTGATATTTGGAGATTCCATTAATCAGGCGAATCGTTGGTTGACGATCCCGGTGATTAATCAATCATTCCAAACTTCCGATTTAGCGAAGTTGGCCTTGATTACTTTCCTCGCGCGTATGTTGTCGCGCAAACAAGAAGAAATTAAGGATGTCAAGAAGTCATTTGTGCCGATTATGGGCGCTGTATGCGCAGTATTCGTACTCATTGCGGTAGCGAATATGTCTACTGCGGTGATGCTATTTGGCGTGAGCATTTTGCTGTTGTTAATTGGCCGGATCTCTTTCAAACAAATTACGATTGTCTGTATTGGCTGTGGTATTTTATTGATGTTGGTTGCTTTCTTAGGTCCACGCCGTGCCACGTACATGAGTCGTATCGAAGGATTTTTTCATACCGAAGAAGCGATTGATGGATCTGGAGCAGTACCTTTTCAAGAAGATAAAAACTTCCAGGCGAACAATTCAAAAATCGCGATCGCGACGGGTGGATTTTTTGGTAAAGGATGGGGAAATAGTGTGCAACGTAATGTGCTGCCGCACCCATATTCAGATTTTATCTTCGCGATTATCATCGAGGAATATGGCACAGTCGGTGGTTTCGTACTCTTGACCTTATATCTCGCTTTGATGTACCGCATTATCCGCATCGTGACCTTAAGTCCACGTGCGTTTGGCGCTTTCTTGGCGGCAGGATTGGGTTTCAGCTTGACGATTCAGGCATTAGCCAATATGGCGGTAGCTGTTGGTTTAGGTCCGGTTACTGGAGTTCCATTGCCACTAGTGAGTATGGGCGGAACGTCGATTTTATTTACGAGTGTGGCCTTGGGAATTATTCTCAGCGTAAGTCGTAATGTCGAAGAATTAAAAGGTAAAGAAGAATTAAATGATGTCGTAAAACCACGTCGTGTGGTCGTCGGCAGTATATAATTGAAAAAGCATGGCAAACAAAGTAATCATAAGCGGTGGCGGTACGGGAGGACATATCTTTCCGGCAATTGCTATTGCAAATGCCCTTCGGCAGTTGCAGCCCGATGTGGAGATTTTGTTTGTGGGCGCCAATGGTAAAATGGAAATGGATCGCGTACCTGCTGCAGGTTACGAGATTGTGGGCTTAGATATTCAAGGTTTCAACCGCCAATCCATGTTAAAGAACTTGATCTTGCCATTTCGGCTGATCGCTAGCATGTGGAAAGCGCGGCAAATCATTCGTCAGTTCGGCGCGCAGGCAGCTGTCGGTGTTGGTGGATATGCTTCTGGTCCTTTGCTTCAAGTGGCGAATATGATGGGCATACCGACTTTGATTCAGGAACAGAATTCTTATGCCGGATTGACCAATAAACAATTGGGCAAAAAAGCCCAGCGGATTTGTGTGGCTTATGAAAATATGGAGCGATTTTTTCCAGCGGAAAAAATCATGCTAACGGGTAATCCAATTCGTCGTTCGTCGGTACAAATCGAGGGTAAACGCGAAGAAGCAATACATGCCTTCGGTTTGGATCTAGACAAAAAAACGGTTTTGGTCACCGGAGGTAGTCTGGGTGCCAAAACATTGAATGATTGTCTGACGGAAGGTCTAGAGCGGTTATTAGATAAGAATATACAAATCATCTGGCAATGCGGTAGTTATTACTACGAGAAATTGTCCGAAGAGTTGAAAGATAAGCTAACAGATAGCGTGAAGCTCATGCCATTTTTGGAGCGCATGGATTATGCGTATGCGGCGGCAGATTTTATTGTTGCACGTGCAGGAGCTGGTACGATATCAGAATTGGCCGTAGTCGGCAAGCCGGTTGTCTTGGTGCCATCGCCAAATGTGTCAGATGATCATCAGACAAAAAATGCCTTGGCTTTATCGGAGCATAAAGCAGCTATTATGGTGAGCGATCTTTCTGCACGTATGCATTTAGTTGATGAGTTGATGGCGGTGATTGATGATGAAGCGACAGCTTACGAATTGGGCGAACGAATTAAAGAGATGGCCTTGTTGGATGCCGATGTAGTAATCGCACAAGAGGTTTTAAAAATGATAAAATAAGGGTTATGCATATCGACCAAATTAGAACAGTTTATTTATTGGGCATTGGCGGCATCGGCATGAGTGGATTAGCGCGCTATTTCCAACATTTAGGTTGTGCTGTATCGGGTTATGATAAGACCGAAACCGAACTGACCAAGGCTTTGGTCGAAGAAGGTATTGCGGTTACGTATCAAGATGATGTTCGCGAATTGCCCGATCATTTGGCTACGCCAAATGAGGAAACTTTGATCATTTTTACGCCAGCCGTACCAACTGATCTGACCTTGAAAAACACGTTGATCGAACGCGGCTTTACCTTGTACAAACGTTCTCAGGTTTTGGGTTTCATTAGTGCGAGTCGTTTTACGATTGCGGTGGCGGGTACACATGGCAAAACCACGACCTCGACCATGATTGCACATGTCTTGAAAGATTCAGGATATGATTGTTCGGCGTTTTTAGGCGGTATTAGCACTAATTATCAGAGCAACGTTTTATACGGTGACAACAATACGGTCGTGGTAGAAGCGGATGAGTTTGATCGCTCTTTCTTGACGCTACATCCCAACATCGCGATTGTCACTTCAGCAGATGCTGATCACCTAGATATTTATGGTGATGCAGCACAGCTGGTCGAATCTTTTGAGCTTTTCTTGGATCGCGTAGTGGCAGACGGTATTAAGATCGTCAAGAAAGGCTTGCCTTTTTCGGGTGATATTTCTTACGCGAAAGAAGAAAAAGCAGATGCGTATGCCGACAATATACAGATCAAAAATGGAGAGTTCTACTTCGATTATCATGCGGATAATTTGACGCTGAAAGATATTCGATTAGGAATTCCCGGGTTACATAACATTGAAAACGCAGTTTCGGCAATTACGGTCGCAAATTTGCTAAGCATAAGCGGCGAAAAAATCATCGCTGCTTTAGGTACATTTCAGGGAGTAAAAAGACGTTTTGAATATGTCGTAAGACAGGAAGATGCTGTGTACATAGATGACTATGCACACCATCCAGAAGAGTTGCGCGCTTTTCTAACGTCTATGCGTAAGCTGTATCCAGAAAAGAAGTTGACCGTGGTCTTTCAACCACATCTATTCACACGCACGCGTGACTTTGTCGACGGCTTCGCGGAAGTGCTCGGCTTAGCCGATACGCTGTATTTGATGGAGATCTACCCAGCGCGGGAGAAACCGATTGATGGTGTAAATGCGCAGTGGTTGCTCGACAAGATCGACTTGGAAGATAAGCACATCTTGACGGCACAGCAAATATTGGATACCGTAGAAGAAACGCGTCCTGAATTGATCGTAACAGTAGGAGCAGGAGATATTGATCGACTGGTAAAACCTTTAAAACAACTATTGACAAATGCTTAACTGGCTTAAAAATATACCATGGCGCTTGATCGGTTCGATAACACTCGGACTGGCGGCTTTCGTGGGCGTCATGATGTTGATGGGTTTGGTTGCCAGAAAGGATGCCGCACAATCCTGCACCGCCTTGCAAATCATGGTTGAAGGAAAGGAAACTTTCATCGATCAAGCAGATATCACCGCCATTATTGAGAATCAATATGGTAAGGTAGTCGGTAGACAATTATTGGATATTCCTTTGCAAAAGATAGAAGCTTCGTTGAAAGCATTGCCTTATGTATCTAATGCCGATATCCATGTCGATATCAATGGCGTGATGAAGGTGTCGGTGCAACAGCGTGCGATTTTGCTACGCGTGATCAATCGCGTCGGTCAAGAATTCTATGTAGATACTGAAGGAAAGAAGATTCCGACTACGCTAAAATATGTGCCGCACACGATTGTAGCCAACGGGTACATTCGCGAATCGTTTGGCAAACCGTTGGAAGCGATCGAATCGCCAGTGGTAGAAGATTTAGCCGCAATTGTGCGCCATATCAATACGAGCGAACTGTGGAGCAATCAAGTTGTACAATTGTACGTCAATGAAAAAGGAGATATCGAATTGGTGCCACGCGTTGGCGATCAAGACCTGATCTTAGGTAATGCCCAAGATTTGGATGATAAATTGCGTAGACTGGAGATTTTCTATCAGAGAATCTTGCCGCGGGTCGGCACGGAAGCGTATAGCAAAGTGAATGTCAAATATGCTGATCAGATTATCTGCGAAAGATATGGGGATTGGTTTATCGACAGTTTACAGATGAAAATGAATAAATAATACCGAAGAATAACACAGCAAATACACAGCGTATGAAACCAAAATTTACAGAACTCGAAAAAGAAAATCCAATCGTCGTCGGATTGGATATCGGTACGACCAAAATCTGCGTGACAGTGGGGCGTCGCAGTGGCAATACAAAGGTCGAATTATTGGGCGTCGGCAAAGCCGAATCTGCTGGAGTTAGCCGGGGGGTAGTGGCTAACATTCAGAAGACGGTGGATAGCATTCGCGAAGCGGTTTCGATCGCCGAAGGACAGTCGAACGTCGATATCAAAGTCGTAAGCGTAGGGATCGCCGGTCAGCATATCAAAAGTATACAACATCGCGGTATTGTGACACGTAACGACGATGACGAAATCGGACGCGAAGACGTGCAACGCCTAATCTCCGATATGTACAAATTGGTATTGCCTCCGGGTGAAGAAATTATCCATGTGCTTCCGCAGGAATTTACGATCGACAACGAGCCGGGAATCAAAGAACCGATCGGAATGGCAGGTCGTCGTGTAGAAGCCAACTTTCATATCATCTCTGGTCGCGTAACGGATATCAAAAATATCAAGCGTTGCGTCGATAATTCTGATTTGGAAGTGTCTGAATTAATCCTTGAGCCTTTGGCATCATCTGAAGCTGTGTTAGATGAAGAGGAAAAAACGGCTGGTGTAGTATTAGTGGATATTGGTGGCGGTACAACCGATGTGGCCATCTTCCACGAAGGTATTATCCGTCATACGGCGGTTATTCCATTGGGTGGTAATATTGTAACGGAAGATATTCGCCAAGGCTGTTCGGTATTGCGCAACCAAGCGGAGCAATTGAAAGTACGTTATGGTTCGGCTTTGGCAGACGAAAACAAAGAGAACGAAGTGATCTGTGTACCTGGAATTCGCGGTCGTGAGGCCAAAGAAATCTCGGTCAAAAACTTGGCGTACATCATCCAAGCGCGTATGGAAGAGATTATCGAGCATGTGCATTACGAAATCAAAGCTTCAGGTTATGAAGATAGATTGATCGCTGGTATCGTGATCACGGGTGGTGGTGCACAATTGAAACACTTGGTACAGTTGGTAGAATACGTAACTGGCATCGATTGTCGTATTGGTTATCCAAATGAATATTTGGCTAAAACCGATATGTTGAACAAGCAAGCATTTGACGAACTAAAAAGCCCGTTATATGCTACCGGTATCGGACTTTTGATTAAAGGAATCCAAGAGATCGAAGAAGGGGAGAAAAGAGAACAAGAGAAAGTAGCCAAAGTGGGCGGTGGTGCACGTGCGAAATCGAGTATTAAAGTGAGCGATATCGCTAGCGATCAAGGCAGAAAAGAAGGTTGGTTAACCCGTATTTTGGGCAATTGGATCACCGATGGCGAGGATATTGACGATGATACCTTTATTGGGAAAAAGTAATTTATCAACAACGGTCTGTTTTTTCCACAAATTGACAATTGTGGAAAACTCTTGTGGATAATTTGTTAATATTACGTTAGAATTAGAGGGTCAAATTCGTCTTTGCAATAGGTTGATTTAAAGTATAATAGGTATAAGATATGTCGATACAATTTGAAATGTTAAAAGAGCAGTCGTCTATCATCAAAGTAGTTGGTGTAGGTGGCGGTGGTGGTAATGCCGTAAACCACATGTATAAAGCTGGGATTAGTGGGGTAGATTTTATTATATGTAATACGGATGCACAAGCATTGGAGTTGAGTCCAATCCCTAATAAAGTTCAGTTGGGCGCCAGCTTGACCGAAGGAATGGGAGCAGGAGCAGATCCTGATGTGGGCGAAAACTCTGCTATAGAAAGTATCGAAGATATCAAACGTATGTTGGGTACCAATACCAAAATGTTGTTTATCACAGCAGGAATGGGTGGTGGTACAGGTACAGGTGCAAGTCCCGTGTTGGCAAAAGCAGCCAAAGAAATGGGAATTTTGACGGTAGCCATCATCACAACACCATTTACTTTTGAAGGTAAGCGCCGTAAATCGCAGGCAGAAGAAGGATTAGGTGAATTGCGTAAATACGTGGATTCTTACTTAGTAATTTCTAACGATAGATTGCGTGAAATCTTCGGCAACCTAACGATGACTGCTGCGTTTGCGAAAGCAGATGATATCTTGACCACAGCTGCTAAAGGTATTGCCGAGATTATTACCATTCCAGGTTATGTAAACGTCGATTTTAAAGATGTGCGTACGGTGATGAATGATAGCGGTGTCGCTATCATGGGTAATGCGGTTGCCAATGGCGACGAGCGCGCTTTGCAAGCCGTAACTGGTGCATTAGCTTCGCCATTATTGAAAGATAATGAGATTGAAGGTGCACGTTATATCTTATTAAATATTACTTCTGGATCGAAAGAAGTAACGATGGACGAAGTGTCTATCATTACCGATTACATTCAGGAAAAAGCAGGCTTATCGGCCGATCTAATCTGGGGTAACTGTATTGATGAAAATATGGGCGACGACCTTTCTGTTACCATCATCGCTACCGGTTTCCAAACCACAGAGGAACGCGTAAAAGATAAAGAGAAGGAAAAGATTGCACATCGCTTAACTCCGGAAGAGTCTAAGTCCGCTTTTGTAAAACCAGTTTCTCAGAATCAGTTTGCGGACAAGCAAACTTATCCAGAGCCCGTGGTAAAACCAGTTGGAGTTACCAATACAGCATTTGAGCAGCCTATTCAACAAACCGATCTATTTACGGCAAACCCGACTAACAGATCATTTGCTTCGACGCCAGTAAGTCAGCCTTCGGCAGTGCAACAGCCTCAAGCGCAGCCTACACGTCATGCAGATCAGGAAGCACATGTAGTGCGTCATACCTTAGATCTAAATGAACAAGAAGTAGAAGAGCAAGAACCTCAAGATAATCATGGTTTTGAATTGAAAACATCTCCTTCGATGTTTGAATTCAAAGTGCCTACGGTTTTTGATTCGTACCAACAACCACAATCATTAGGCGCGCAAGAGCCTTCGCAACCTGCTTATCAGCAGTCAGCAAATAACTATACTGCACCTAGCAATACGATAGCTACACCAGCTGCTTTAGAAGAAGCTAAAGTAGAAGAAGCCAATTTCGAAGATCAATTGATGAAAACGAAAGAGCGCATTCTTCGCTTGAAAGAGTTGAGTATGAAATTGCGCTCGACGAATGGTTTGCAAGAGATGGAAAATGAGCCAGCATACAAAAGAAAGCAAAAATCATTAGATGATGTGCCGCATTCTTCACAGTCGCAAGTGTCTCGTTTCACCCTATCATTTGATAGTGGCGAAACCGAAATCAGACCTAACAATTCATTTCTACACGACAACGTCGATTAGTAATTGTATTAAATATAAAATAAACAGCTTCCTTACCGAAGCTGTTTTTGTATACCCTAAGACCGCAAGGTCTTTTCAAAAAAATGGCTAAGTTTGCCTAAACAAATCCGATAACAGGATGCCTGCCCGTAGCTTCATAGAGCGATCAGAGCAGAAGTGCATCCAGCGGTGCAAGACGAGCATATACATATGAAACAATCTTTGCTTTTAGACGGACCTAAGTTTGAGATTACGCTCAAGCGTTTGTGTCAGCAGCTCATAGAAAACCACGGTGATTTTAGCGATACAGTGATCATCGGTGTACAACCACGTGGGCCATATATGGCGAACCGACTTCGCCAAGAAATCAAGACGATTTCGGGTGCAGATGTGCAAACCGGTGCCTTAGATATTACCTTTCACCGCGATGATTTTCGGATGAAGGGATCCAGCCCTTTGCAGGCAAGTCGTACCGATATCGAATTTTTGGTAGATGATAAAGTGGTCGTTTTTGTTGACGATGTACTTTGGACAGGGCGTACGATACGCTCCGCTATGGACGCTATCCAAACATTCGGCCGACCGAAGAAGATCGAGTTGATGGTGTTAGTCGATCGTCGATTCTCCCGTCAACTACCCATCGAACCAGATTACATCGGTATGCAAGTAGATTCTATTGACGCGCAAAAAGTCATTGTAAGTTGGAAAGAAACCGATCAGGAAGATAGCATCGTTTTGATCACAGAAGAAAAATAAAGAGAATACAGATCCATATAGCACATGTCAAGCACAGAACAACTCAGCACACGTCACCTATTAGGTATAAAAGATCTTAACGAACAAGATATACAATTGATCCTCGATACAGCCTCTAACTTCAAGGATGTATTGAATCGGCCGATTAAGAAAGTTCCTTCTTTACGGGATATCACGATCGCCAATGTATTCTTCGAAAACTCTACTCGAACTCGGTTATCATTTGAATTGGCGGAGAAACGCCTTTCGGCGGATACCATCAATTTTGCGGCTTCCTCATCGTCCGTCAGTAAGGGCGAAACACTGATTGACACCGTCAATAATATTCTGGCGATGAAAGTCGACATGATTGTGATGCGACATCCTTATGCTGGTGCAGGCGTATTCTTGAGTCGACACATCAACGCTCAAATCGTAAATGCAGGCGACGGCGCGCACGAACATCCGACTCAAGCTTTGTTAGATTCCTTCTCTATTCGTGAGCGATTAGGCGATTTGGCAGGTAAAAAAGTCGCCATTATTGGTGATGTATTGCACTCTAGAGTTGCCTTGTCTAATATTCTTTGTTTGCAAAAGCAAGGTGCTGAAGTCATGGTGTGCGGGCCGACAACCTTAATCCCCAAATACATCAGTGCGCTTGGTGTTAAAGTAGAACATGATTTGATGAAGGCGCTGAATTGGTGCGATGTCGCCAATATGCTGCGTATCCAATTAGAGCGTCAAGACATTGCTTACTTCCCATCACTACGGGAATATTCTATGTTATACGGTTTGAACAAGCAAATCTTAGATAGCCTAGACAAAGAGATTGTCATCATGCACCCAGGGCCAATAAATCGTGGTGTGGAGATTACATCTGATGTCGCCGACAGTGCGCATTCCATTATTTTGGATCAAGTGGAAAATGGCGTAGCTGTTCGTATGGCGGTTCTTTACTTATTAGCTGGCAAACGCGGTTAAAATTACATCAGATTCGCCGAAGCGAAATATTCCACAACTGCTGGGAATTTTGTTAAAGTATCGTTAAATACGGTGTTTATGCACCAATGTTAATAACTTTTGAGGAAAACTTTAAGGGTAACTTCTATTTTCGTATGTTGAAGGAATCTGTTGGCCAATATGGCATGTAAAGCTGAGATCGACAAACCGAAATGATGGTGGAAAAACATTATCCAATAAATAGTAGAATTCGTTTATATGTACAATAAGATATATCAAGTTGGGGTGGCTTTATGCTTGATGGGGACGACTGCAGTCGCTCAGCAAACGGCTTGGCAAGATGTGAATAACGCATACAAGTCAGGTCTGGAACTGTATGAGCGCGGAAAATTCAGCTCCGCAGCAAAGCAGTTTGATCGGGCAGAGAGCGTACGTACTAAATCTACCTTGCAGTTGGATGAAACGCAGGAATTGACCTTATTAAAGGAAAACATTCGCTACTACCAAGCGGTGTGTGCTTTGGAATTAGAAGAGAGCAATGCGGAAAGCTTGTTCTTAAAATATATCCGTGATTTTCCTTCAAGTGCTAATTCCAAAGCTGCCAATTTCCAGATTGGTAAATTCTATTATACCAGACAAGAGTTTGAAAAAGCGATTGAGTGGTTTACACGTATAGATAGTAAAAGCTTAGCCGGCGCAGAGGCGACCGAGTATCGCTTCAAATTAGCGTATGCGCGCTTCATGACCAAAGATTACGAGGCGGCAAAGCCTGTATTTGCAGATCTGAAAGATCGTAATTCATCTTATCAAGAAGCATCTATTTATTATCATGCTTACTTGAGTTATTTAGATGCAGAATATAAGACAGCGCTAAATGAATTCGAACGTTTGAAAGGTTCGAAAACCTATGAGAACAGTTATCCATACTACATTACCGCTCTTTACTTCTTAGATAAGCGCTATGATGAAGTATTGGCTTATGCCTTACCCATCTTAAAAAACACAAAACAAGAGAGCGAAACAGATATGTTCCGCATCGTAGCGGCAACCTATTTCATCAAAGGTGATTTAGATAAATCTAAGCAGTATTATGATCGTTTTCAAGCAGCTGATCAAGGCAAAACCCAGAACAATCAGGATAGCTACCAGATCGGTTATATCAACTACAAGCTGGGAAATTACGAGCGCGCTATTGCGGAGTTGGAAAAACTGGATGAACCAGATGCCTACTACCAAAGTGCCATGATTACCTTAGGTGATTCATTCATCAAAACAAACAATAAACAAAGTGCTCGAAACGCCTTCTTCCGTGCTTCTAAATTGGACTTCGATCCGCAATTGAAAGAGGAAGGTCTATTCAATTACGCGAAATTATCGTACGAATTGGAGTTTCACCAGGTGGCTTTAGATGCTGTTCAGGAATACCTACAGACTTATCCAAGTTCAACACGCAGTGAAGAAGCAAAAACATTGTTGGCAGAAGTGCTTTTAGGCACTAAAAACTACCGAGCAGCGGTAGATGTACTGGAAGGAATCAATCGCAGCAGCCGTGAAGCAAAAGCAGCTTATCAAAAAGTAACGTATTACCGCGGTTTGGAATACTACAACGAGCGCGCTTTTGAGAATGGTATCTCTATGTTCATGCGCTCGGAAGAAAACCGCTACGATGAAGAAATCTACGCGCTGTCTACTTATTGGAAAGCTGAAGCCATGTACGAAGTGCGCAAGTACAAAGAAGCAACGGCGAACTTCAACAAGTTCTTGCAGTTGCCAGCAGCGCGCAAAACGGATGTATACCATTATGCGAATTACGCATTAGCATATGCTGCCTTCCGCAACGACAACTACAGTACAGCAGCCAATTATTTTGAGCGTTTCCTATCAGGCGCTGCGCGCGATGGAGTAGATGCCAACACACGTAACGACGCGATAGCGCGTGCAGCCGATTCTTACTTTGGTACGAAAAATTATGCTCGTGCGATGTCGTATTACGATCGCCTCATCAGCTCTGGTGCACAAAGCCAAGATTATGCATTATTCCAACGCGGCATTATCCAAGGTTTGCAAGGTAACAGCCAAGCAAAAATTGCCACACTAAATTCCGTTGTTCAGAAGTTTCCGAACTCTAACTATGCGGACGACGTCGCTTTTGAAATTCCATACACTTATTTCTTGCTAGACCAATACGATCAAGCGATCACGGGTCTGCAAAAAATGGTAGAGCAATATCCACGCAGTAGCTATGTGCCACGCGCTTTAGTCACGATTGGCTTAGTGCAATACAATCAAGACAATCGAGATGCTGCTTTAGCGACATTTCAACGTGTGGTCAGTCAATACCCGACTACTGACGAAGCGAAACAATCCTTAGCTTCCATCGAGAACATCTATTTGGATAAGAATGATGCATCGGGTTACATTCGCTATGCGACCAGCACTAATATTGGTGATCTGAGCAAAGCGGAGCAAGATGGACATACTTTTGCAGTAGCACGTACTTTATTTGATCGCGGTAACTGGCAAGGTGCTGTCGAAGCCGTAAATGCGTACTTCGATAAGTTTCCAAAACCGATTAATGAGAAACATGCGCGATTTATTCGCGGCGAAAGTTATGCGCAATTGCGTAAGGATACCGAAGCATTGCACGACTTCAATATCATCATGAATGATTGGACCAGTGCATACACCGAGCGTACCTTATTGAGTGTAGCTCGCTTGCACTTACGTAACAAAGCGTACAATGAGGCCGTTCAGGTATTGAAAAAACTGGAGTTGACTTCCGAATACAAAGAAAACTACGGTTGGGCGATCAACAATTTGATGGTGAGTTATTTCAATATCAATGATTATGTGGAAACGTTGACCTACGCTAACATCATCAAAGGATATGAAAAATCATCGGAAGAAGAGATAGCGAAAGCACACTTATATGCTGCAAAGGCATATCAGGCGACAAATAAAGCGGCTGATGCAACCAAAGAACTAAGCTCAGCTGCCACAAAATCAAAAACAGAGACCGGTGCAGAAGCCCGTTACCTGATCGCCAAACAGCAAGTACAAAGCAAGCAATGGGATAAAGCCATCCAGACGGCGATGGAAATTGGAGATAAATTCTCTTCTTTCGAATACTGGGTAGCCAAAGGTTTTATCACTATGGCGGAAGCATACCGAGGAAAAGGAGACAACTTTCAGGCTAAAGCAACCTTGGAGAGCGTGATCGATAACTACGATAACGATAAAGATGGCGTTGTGAAAGAGGCGAAGGAGTTATTGCAGAAAATTAAATAAGATTAGGGTAGTGAAGATGAAATTTCAGAAGATACTTACGCAAACAGCGTTTTTGGCGATGCTTACTGGTGTCAGTTTTGAAGCAGCTGCTCAACAACGCGAAGAAACGGAAAAACCAGTTGCCATCGATTCATTTGTAATCGTTCGGGACTATCGGCCATTACTAGCCGACGCGGTCAAAATTCGCCGTAGTCCGGATATGTCCAATAAAAGAGAATACATGCCACGCCTAACGTATGGTAATGTGCCTGATAAGAAATTGGATATCAATACGGGATTGAGCGAGTTGAAAATCATGGAAACGCCTTTCATTCGCTCGCGCGATACCTATAGCAATTATGTAAAAGCAGGTGTTGGTAATTTAGGAACCATCATGGGCGAAGCATACTTCGCGGTAGAAGATTACGAAGATATTCGATTTGGCGGTTTCGTCAAGCACCTCAATCAAAAAGGTAGTCTAGATGACCAGCGCTTCAGCCGCCAAGAAGTTGGTGCTTTTGGTAGACGTATTTTTCCTGCTTTAACTATAGACGGACAGATTGGTTACAATCGTCTGGGTACAAACTTTTACGGTATTCCAGTAGATCAAAATGGTGCATCGTTAAATCCATCTCGCGAAGGGCAAGTCTTCAATGACCTGTACCTTACAGGTGAAATGGTCAGCAACTTCGATCCAGAAGATGAAGATGCATTGAGTTTTTCACTCAAGACCGATGCCTATACGTTTTCGGATCGCTACGATGCGCGGGAGAATTCATTTGCCTTAGCGGGTTATTTGAACAAACGCGTGCGCACGTTTAACGTGGGAGCGAATGTAGCGGTAGATATAAATAATGTGGAAGGTGCAATGAATATACTCGGCGCATCAGGCGTGAGTAATTCTGTCGCTTCCGCTAATCCATATATTAGCTTCAAAGGGGCTAATTACACGATTCAATTAGGTGCCAACTTGGTATCGGAGTTTGGTGACCAATCTTCATTTAATATCTTTCCAAAAGCAGAAATAGATTTCTCTTTAGTACCCGAGTACTTCTACATTTTTGGTGGTGTCACCGGTGGAGTAGAGCGTGGATCATATCGCGAGTTCGCCCGTCAAAATCCATTTTTGGCATCAGGTGTTACAATACAAAACACCATTGAACGTATGCACGCTTATGGTGGTATCAAAGGAAATGCTGGTGCTACATTTGGTTGGAAAGCCAAAGCATTCTATCGTCAATTAGAAGGTATGCCATTGTTTGTAAACAACATGGTCAATCCATTCCAATTTGATTTAGTGTATGATGGCGATGGCGACGAATCGGTAAAACATATTGGTGTAGAAGGCGAGATCAACATTCGCGTTTCTGAAGCCGTTAACTTAGGTGGTCGATTGAATATTGATAATTATACCATGGCCTATCAGGCAGAAACTTGGCATACGCCAAATATCCGCTTGACAGCGAATGCGCGTTTCAACATCTCGGAAAAATTATATATTGATGCCGAAGCCTTGTTCCACGGACAAACTTCTGCACGTGCGTTTGCCTACAATTCTAGTGGTGTAGCGATCGATCCGAGTGCACCTACGGTACAAAGTATACCATCGTTTTTAGATCTTAGCGCTGGAGCAGAATATAAAGCAACAAAGCAGTTAGGTATTTTTGTGAAAGCAAATAATATGCTAAATAACGAGTATCAACGTTACTTATATTACCCAAGATTAGGATTTAACGTGATTGGTGGACTCAATTTTTCGTTTTAATTGATTCTTTCAACTAAATTTGTGTTTTAATCCCATCATCACTATGGACTTAGGCAAGAAAATACAACAGGTACTCAAACATTATCCAAGCGTGAATGTGCATGGACTTGGTGCATTTAAAAAAGTACATCAGGCATCATCATTTGATGAGCAACATAATGTATTCTTGCCTCCCATTGATTACGTAGAATTTGACGATCGTTATCAAGACGGTTTAGATCTGGCAGAGTACCTTCGTCAGGAAAATGAAATTTCCCGTACCGATGCGCAAGAATTGGTCGCGCGAGAAGTTGCATTCATCGTTTCTAACATCAATGAACACGGCAAAGCGCATATTCCTCAACTAGGTGATCTATTGACCTATGGAGATGGCTATGTATTTCGTGCCATCGATTTATCAAGTTTTGTATTTGAGCCGATATCTAATATTGAACAACCGGTACGGAAAACGGAAACGGTAGAAGAGCCAGTTGTACCCGTTACTCCGAAAGAGGAGTCGGCTGCTGAATTAAACGATTCAGAGGAAATCGCTGATGCAAATGTAGAACCGGAAAATAGAGTAGAAGAAGTCGAGATCTCACCAAATGTCGACGAACCTGCTCCAGAAGAGCATCATCTCGAAGAAGAGGTCGCTCCAATTCCGCTCGAAGAAACAGTAACGTTGACTGAAGAAGAGCCAATTAATCAAGGAATCACGCTCGTAGAACCATCTCCTGCAGATGAGGTGTGGAAATCGCATGTCGATGCGCCTGAATTACTAGGTGATGTGGTTGAGAAAACTGAATCTGAATCGAAAATTTCGAAAGAAGAGGTTGAGGTAATCGAGGATGTCGAGCCGACTGCGGCCGTTCCTGTTGAGCCAGTACCTTCTCTGGAAGAGACTGATGTAGCTGAGCGGAAAAATATAGATGAAAAGGATGTAGAGGAAGTCGAAGCGAAAGAAGAAACAAAAGTTCCAGTCGATGAACCTACGGAAATGGAGGCTGTATCAGATGGTCCTCGCAGAGATGCTCTTGTGCAAGAAGCTCCACCACTGATACAAAATAAATATCAGGCAAATAGATATGGAGAAGTGCAAGAAAGTAGTATACCGCCAACACTAATTCCAAACAATGAAGAGCCGGATTACACCTATGCTAGCGAATACGTAGAAGATAACAATCGCTCGCAAAAGATCTGGTATATCCTTGCCGCTGTGGTTGCCTTATCTATAATTGGTGCATTGTGGTATGTAACACGTCCGGTGTCTCTGTATTCTAACGTAAGCGAACTTGATGGAGAGGACGAAATGGATGTTCCTTATCAGATAAATGAAGATGAATATCGTATTCCGGCTGCTACGACAGATGTGGTAGACACATCGTCTGTATTGCAGGAACGACCAGATACGGCAAATAGAACGACGCAGACAGCAGTAACGCCGCCTTCGGGTGCTGCTATTCAGCCAATAATTCCGGCAAATCACCATTGGTATATCGTTATTGGTTCGCGTTTGCCATTGGACGATGCGCAGGAAATGGTCGCCGAGTTTAATAAAAAAGGGCAGCCGCGTGTGCGTTTGATTCCTGGTAGAGGTACAGATAGTCCAGCGACAGTTATTTGGGACTCATATGTTTCCAAGGAAAAAGCAGATTCGGCATTACGCTTAGTACGCAAAGACTTCGTCGCAGATGCGTGGCATAAGGCGGTCAAAAAATAAATTGAATACACAAAAAAACAAGTATATCTTAATCACATGATGTCATTACTTTTACAAGCATACCCGGTAGATTCTGTAAGCCAGATGCAACAAACAGTGAATTTAGCTCCAGTACAAGAAGATACGAACCTTCTTGAGTTGTTGATGAGAGGAGGGTGGATAATGGTGCCTATAGCCCTTCTGTTTTTTATCGGCTTGGTGATCTTCGTAGAGCGCTACATAACGATTCGTAAGGCATCTAGACGTGAGACTGGATTGTTACCGCAAGTAAAATCAAATGTATTATCTGGAAAACTAGACTCCGCTATCGCGGTTTGTCGTTCAAGTAATTCAGCGTTATCGCGGATGTTACAAAAGGGGCTTACCCGTGTTGGCCGTCCGATCAAAGATATTGAGGGAGCGATTGAGAATCAAGGTAAATTAGAAGTAGCTCGTTTGGAGAAAAACATCAATGTACTTGGTATTGTAGCCGGTATAGCACCGATGCTTGGTTTCGTTGGTACGATCTTCGGAGTCATTCAGATTTTCCGTGATGTGGAAATTGCGGGCGGTATCGACATCGGTTCCGTTTCTGGAGGTTTGTATGTGAAGATGATTGCATCTGCTTCGGGATTGACTATTGGTATCTTAGCATACATCGGCTATCACATTTTAAATATGATGGTAGAGCGCGTGATCCTTCGTATGGAAACAGATGCTATTGAATTTATCGATTTGTTGGACGAGCCGGGATCATAATTCTCGCTCAAAACACTTAATCTCAGATGAATTTAAGAAATAAAAGAAATAAGCCTACGGCAGAGGTGCACACAGCAGCACTGAATGACATCATGTTCTTCTTGATGTTATTCTTCTTGCTAGCGTCTGCCGTGGCGAATCCTCAAGTGGTAAAATTATTGTTGCCGCGATCAAGTGCTGGTGAGCAATCCGTGGCCAAGAAAACCATGACGATCTCCATCACAAGTGATCTAGTCTACCACGTAGATAAGCAAGCTGTGCCGCTAGAAAGCTTGGAAGGATACATCCAAAATAACTTGGCAACGGGCGAAGAGTTGACCATTATGCTGTATGCAGATAGCACGGTGCCGATTCAAAACGTGATCTCCGTAATGGATGTAGCCAATCGCTTGCGCGTTAAACTAGTACTGGCAACAGAGCCGAAAAACAATTAATATTTTTCGGTTAGATTTTAAACAATTAGCATACGGTCTGGTCTATAGACCATAAAGAATAACAAAATATGCAGTACCACCAACAACGTATGGAAGAGAACAATATGCCGAAGGCATTGGGCATATCCAGTTTGGTGATGGCCGGTTTGTTGGCGATTGGTTTTTTTATTGTATTTGGTCAAGAAATTCCTGAATATGGTATGGGTGGTATTGTGGTGAACTACGGTACGTCTCCAGAAGGGATGGGCGACGATTATATGAGCGTTGATGAACCATCCGTAGATGAAAATGCTAACGAGGTACGACCTGATAAAATCGACCCTAATACCACACCAATTCCCACGCCAACGCAACAAGTGGCTGAAAAATCGATCGCAACACAAGATGTAGACGATGCGCCAGCGATCACAAAAACCGAAAAGCCAAAGCAGAACAATGCGGAGCAAAGTACGGTAGAGAAAAAGAATGCGACGCAGGCAGTCAATCAAAATGCGCTATTTAAAGGCAAGAAAAATAGTGGTCAAGGTGGTGGCGATGGTACGGGTTCCACACCAGGTAATCAAGGTTCGGAGCTAGGTGATCCTTTGGCCAGTAATTATGGTGAAGGAGGTTCTGGTTTCGGCAATATGATGCTTTCACTCTCCAATCGCCGTTGGGATGTTCCGCCAAATGTACAAGATGATGGACAATCGGTCGGCATTGTTGAAGTAGAATTTACGGTTGACAAAAATGGTCGTATTGTACGCGCACGCCAAGGATCTAAAACTACTATTGCCGATTATCGCTTAGTGCAGAAATGTATTCAAGCCGTAGAAAATGCTAGATTGAATTCGCTGGCTAACGCACCCGATAGCCAAGTCGGTAAAGTGACCTTCCGGTTCAAGGTAAGATAATTCTTTCATTTCGTTTTTATGAATAACTATACACAGGCCATCGAGTATCTCTATGCTCGATTGCCTATGTTTACAAGAGATGGCGCTTCGGCCATCAATAAAGGTTTGGAGCGCACCATCCGGCTTTGTGATTATCTAGGCAATCCACAACAACATTTCAAGTCTATCCACGTGGCAGGTACGAATGGCAAAGGATCCTCTTCGCACATGATCACGTCCATTCTAGAAACTGCCGGACTGAAAACGGGTTTGTACACCTCACCACATCTCGTGGATTTTAGAGAGCGCATACGTGTGCACGGTCTTCCTGTCAGCCAGCAGTATGTACTCCAATTTGTACAACAGTATCAAGCCATTATCGAAGAAATCCAACCTTCTTTTTTTGAAGTTACCGTAGCGATGGCTTTCGATTATTTTGCGCAGCAAAATGTCGATGTTGCTATTATCGAAGTGGGTTTGGGTGGTCGGCTGGATAGTACCAATATTATTAAGCCTATCGTTTCCTTGATCACCAATATTGGTCTGGATCATATGGATATGTTAGGAGATGCTATTCCATTAATCGCTTCAGAAAAAGCAGGCATTATTAAAGAGAATATACCTGTAGTGATATCGGAAAAGCACGTAGAAACGCAAGATGTTTTTCGTAATCAGGCGCAGGTTATGCAAGCGCCAATCACCTTCGCATCAGAACAGTGGGACATAAGACCGGCTGCGGAATCTATAAGCAACTATCAACTCGTCGATGCGATCAATCTTGCAGATGCGAACCATTCGATGCAGCTACAACTGGATTTGATGGGTTCTTATCAAGTGCATAACGTAAAAGGAGTGCTGTGTGTTGTTCAAGAATTGCAAAAACGAGGTTTTATGATTTCTGATGAGCATATTCGCATAGGTTTACAGCAAGTGCAGCAGCGTACGGGATTGATGGGTAGGTGGCAAACCATCTCAACCGTACCCTACGTGATTTGTGATACCGGACACAATGAAGATGGCGTGCGCCAAGTCGTACAAAATCTTGAACGCACATCTTATCGACAATTGCAAATCGTAATCGGAGCGATGAAAGATAAGGACCTCAGTCATATCTTGCCTTTGCTGCCTAAAGAGGCTTTTTATCATTTTTGCGCGCCAGCTTTGCCACGTGCTATGAATGCCGAAGTATTGCAAGAATTAGCTGCTCAATATGGTTTAAAAGGTGCTAGCCACGAAACAGTTATAGCAGCTTATCAAGCGGCAGTAGATGCTTGGCAGCCCAACGATTTGATTTTTGTGGGCGGGAGTACCTTTGTCGTTGCCGAGGTATTGGCTTCTATACAACAGGACAAATAAGCCTGTTGTATAGAAGTGAAAAGTACATCACAGTTTTTTAAAACAACGAAACCTGTCCGTCTTCATCCAGATTAATGTCATCTGGATTGGTGATCTCCATGGTTGGACCGCTATTTTGTTTCACTTCGTTGTTTTCCGCAGGTGCGGGCTTTTGCTGTTCTCCAGTCGTTATTGCTTCCGCTGGTTCTGCTTCCGTTTTTGTTCGCGTCAGCGTAGATAGGTCTATCTCCTCGGTCAAGAGCTTGATGTTCTCGACCTTATGGAAAGACAATCGATTTCCTTGTGCTTTTAAACCTTTGACATCAATAATCTCTGGTAAAAGTTGTTCGAACTGTTCTGGAGTCTGCGATTTCCCTTTTAGAATATTCAGACGAACAACTGGTTCCAGTCCATTGGTCAATAATATCAGTCGTGAACCGGCTTCTTCGTTGATGAATTTCACTCGTTTTCCGACAGGTATTTCGTCAAACTTGAAGCGCTTCACGTAATACGTACCCGTTTTACCATCTTGCTGAATCGCAGTATACACATGATCTGGCGCGAAGCGCTCTAAGCGGATCATTTTCTCATCGAAATGGTTGTTGAGATCGAAGGTCGATAATTCGTAGGAGCCATCTGGCATCACCAATAGAATCTTATCAGCACCATCAAATTCCCCCAAATACGTGCCGCGTTCATCCGCATTAAGTCGCTGCAGTGTGGCGTCATACCAGATCTTCCGTCCAGCCAAAGTTGACACGCCAGCGTTCTTAAAGGTGATCTTCTTAATCGGATATTTACTCACAATGTTTCCTTGCGATCCGCGACCTTTGATCGCCAATTCCGCAAAATCAATGTCAAAGTTTAGTTTTCTCAACTGAGAATGCGGTCGTAGCTGTATATTTACTACTTCTGCTTCGCCATTGGCGTTCGCTGTAAAGTATAGTACTTTAGATCCTTTAGCTCCCTTACTAATGTCGTAGGGCTTATCACGCGTAACGCCCGTAACCGCGAAGCGCTTAACATAGCTGATGCCTGAAGCACCGTCTTTGTAAATGGCATTGTAGGTAGTACGATCGTCGCCTTTTTTGAAAACGGCCACGTGAATAATGTCTTTACCTACAAATATTTTGTCCTGAATCTTGTTGATGGAATATTTACCATCCGAGCGGAAGGTGATGATATCATCGATATCCGAACATTCGGATACGAACTCATCTTTTTTCATGTTGGTTCCGATGAAGCCTTCTTCGCGATTCACATATAATTTTGCGTTGGCTAAAGCGACCTGAGCGGCCTCTACTTTATCAAATATGCGGATCTCCGTCTTACGTTCGCGGCCTTTACCGTATTTCTCCCGAAGGTATTCGAACCAACGGATCGCATATGCGGTCAATTCACGAAGGTGGCGTTTTACCTCTTTGATCTCATTTTCTAAGCTCTTCATTTGCTCATCGGCCTTGGCCACATCAAAGCGTGTGATGCTACTCATTGGCTTATCGATCAGGCGCTTGTAATCGTCGCTCGTGATCTCCCGATAAAACTGATCAAAGAATGGCGTGAATAAGTCATGGAGCACAGCAACCACCGTTTTGAAATCGCCCGCTTGCTCGTACTGGCTATTCTTGTACATGCCTTCCCCAATGAAGATTTTGAGTAGTGAGCTAAAGAAAATCTTTTCTTGCAACTCGTGCAAACGAATTTCCAATTCCTTTTTGAGCAATGCCTTGGTTTGCTTCGCATTTTCGATCAGGATATCATTGACCGACATAAAATGCGGTCTGCTATCTTTAATCACACAGGTATTCGGTGAGATGGCATTTTCGCAGGAAGTAAAAGCATACAGCGCATCAATGGTCATATCGGGTGAAATGCCAGGTGCCAGATGCACGATAATCTCCACGTTCTCTGCTGTATTATCTTCGATCTTTTTGATTTTAATCTTGCCTTTGTCGTTAGCAGCAACCACACTGTCGATCAAACTGCCTGTCGTCGTTCCAAAAGGAATCTCCGTGATGGCAAGCGTTTTCTTATCCCGCTCTTCAATCTTAGCGCGTACGCGAATTTTTCCACCGCGCGTTCCCTCGTTGTATAGCGACACATCGGCCATACCGCCAGTCGGGAAATCAGGATAAATGTCTGGTCGTTCGCCTTGTAGCGCTTGGATACAGCCATCGATCAATTCCACAAAATTGTGCGGCATAATCTTCGTCGCTAAACCGACGGCAATACCTTCTGCACCTTGCGCTAGCAATAAAGGAAATTTTACCGGCAGCGTAATCGGTTCATTATTTCTACCATCGTAGCTCAATTGCCATTCGGTGGTGTCAGGATTAAAAACAACATCGTTGGCAAACTTCGACAAACGCGCTTCAATATAACGCGGTGCGGCGGCCGAATCACCTGTAATGGGATCACCCCAGTTTCCTTGGCAATCGATCAGCAAATCTTTTTGCCCAATCTGAACCATGGCATCACCAATCGACGCATCACCGTGTGGGTGATACTTCATCGTGTTACCAATCACGTTGGCGGCTTTGTTATACCGTCCGTCGTCCATTTCGCGCAGCGAGTGTAAAATACGACGCTGTACCGGTTTGAAACCATCGTTGATATGAGGTACTGCCCGATCCAGAATTACATACGAAGCGTAGTCCAAAAACCAGTTTTCATAAAGACCAGAAAGTGGAATAGTATTGCTCGCTAACTCCCCATTTTGGGCATCAGGAAGTTCATCGTGGTTTTCCGCGTTCGTGTTGTTAATCTCGTCACTCATTTGCTTAAGGGTAAAATATAGTCAACGGGGTAAGTAGTATCAGCCTGCCAGCTTCTGTAAAAATACGAATTTCATTTTATTTTTTGGAGGACGGATTGGTTGGGATCTAATCAAAATATGTGTAGTTTTAATGGATGATGAAACATGTAATCACATTTCTTACGACGATCTTATTTTTATACGCGTCCAGCTTGTCTGCTCAATCTGATGGGCTTGCGAAGCAAAATGTACCCTATTACGGCCAATCCCAAGATGCATACACCAATCAACAATGTTTGCTGGATGTATATATTCCGGAGGGGAAATCTGATTTTGCAACCATCGTATGGTTTCATGGTGGTGGATTGACAGGCGGACAGAAAGAAATTCCAGACTATTTGAAAGGAAAAGGAATGGCAGTAGTTGGTGTCGGCTACCGATTCTCACCACAAGTGCAGGTGGAAACTATTATTCAAGATGCTGCGCAATCCGTCAAATGGGTGTTTGAGGAAATTGAAAAACTTGGTGGATCAAAAGACAAAATTGTGCTATCCGGACATAGTGCTGGTGGATATTTGGCGATGATGATAACGCTTAATAAAAGTTATTTGCAACATCATGCCATCAATGTGGATGATTTGCTTGGCGTAGTACCATTTAGTTGCCAAGCGATTACGCATTTCACAGCGAGACAGGAGCAGGGAATTGAGATCAATCAGCCAACGATAGATAAACATGCACCACTTTTCTGGGTACGCAATGATGTGCCGCCTGTTACGTTGATAACAGGAGACCGAGATTTGGAAATGGTTGGCCGCTACGAAGAGAATGCTTATTTAGCGCGTATGCTGAAAATAGTCGGCAATGAAAATATCAAGCTATTAGAACTCGACGGCTACGATCATGGCATGGTTTATCCGGCATTGCCCATATTGGTCAAGCAAGTCAATGAATGGCTCAAGAAGTCATAAATAATCTTAAAAAGATACATTAAATAGTAAAGGCGCCCCGAGGGCGCCTTTACTATTTAATCGTTTTGCGTAAGCTCGCCACGAATAGGTTGTTCCACATATTTGGCGACCTCCGCTTGGTCGGTAAAATGTCCTTGCAAATACATCAATTTGGTGATGGCTGTTTCAAAAGTCATATCATAGCCATTCAATACGCCGATGCCTTTCAGTTTGGCGCTGGTGCCGTATCTGCCCATTTCTACAGAGCCAACCTTACATTGCGAAATATCAATGATATTAATCCCAGCATTAATGGCTTCGCTGAGTTCATCGATAAACCATTGATCTGTCATGGTATTGCCTGCTCCAAATGTCTCCATGATAATTCCGCGCGCGCCACAGTGCAGAATCTGATGAACAGTAGTCCGATTAATCCCTGGGAAAAGCTTTAGCACCGCCACGCGATTATCTAGGCTGGTGTGCATGATGAAGTTCTGTCCGCTGTTGTCCAACAAGGCATCTTCGTTATATTGAATGTGAATTCCAGCTTCTGCAAGCACCGGATAGTTAGGCGAACGAAATGCTTCGAACTTGGCCGAATTATACTTGAAAGAACGATTGCCTCGAAATAGCTTATTATCAAATAAGATACACACTTCTTGTACGATCGAGCGTCCGTCGCGTTTTGCTGACGCTATCTCCAAAGCCGTCATCAAATTCTCTCGCGCATCAGTTCGGATTTCGCCGATCGGCAATTGAGATCCTGATAAGATCACGGGCTTTTGCAAACCTTCGAGCATAAAGCTTAGGATAGAAGCCGAAAAAGACATCGTATCCGAGCCGTGTAAGATCACAAAACCATCATACAATTCGTAGTTTTTTTGGATAATCTCGGCCATCTCCACCCAGATATGTTCTTTCATATCCGACGAGTCAATAATCGGATCAAAAGAATGCACGGTAATCTTGTAGTTTAGCCGACTCAGGTCGGGCAGATTGTTGGCGATAAGCTCAAAATCAAAAGGCACGAAAGAACCTGTTTTAGGATCTTTGACCATCCCGATGGTGCCACCCGTGTATATGATGAAAATGTTGTTCATATGCTGTTATATTCCGAAAACGTCTATTGAATTCTGTGTGGTGATCTGCGCTAATTTTTCGATGGATATCTGATGCAGATCGGCCACCTTTTCTGCTACATACCGAAGGTAACTGCTTTCATTTTCCTTGCCACGAAATGGGCTTGGAGCGAGGTAAGGTGCATCGGTTTCCAGAACAATATGTTGCAGAGATACTTGGCTAACTACCGCGTCCAATCCTGCTTTTTTGAAAGTAACTACGCCACCAATTCCGAGCTTAAAGCCGAGATCAATGGCACGTTGCGCTTGCTCTAATGTGCCGGTAAAGCAATGGAAAATTCCGAATAATTGATCGTCTTTCAACTCTTCTAGAATGTCAAAGACTTCGTCGAATGCCTCTCGACAATGGATATCAATCGGCAAACCTAATGCCTTAGCCCAGCCAATCTGAGTTCTAAAGGCATCTTGCTGAATCGCCAACGTTGTTTTGTCCCAATACAGATCGATGCCAATCTCGCCAATGGCATATATTTTATGCGATTGAATCGCTTTTTCTATGGCAGCAAGATCCGCTACATAATCTTCTTTGACACTGCAAGGATGTAATCCTAACATTGGAAAACAGTGCTGCGGATACGCTTTTACGGTTTCCATCACCGGTGTAATGGATGCTACATCTACATTCGGTAGAAATAACCGATGCACATCTTGCTCAAAACAACGATTGAGATGTTCGTCTAACTGTGGACTACCAGCATGGTAATAAATATGGGTGTGGGTATCTGTTAAGATAACGTTATGCTGACTCATGTCCAAAATTAGCATTTTATTGATAAGGAAAGTTCATCACAAACAAAAAACGCGATTCTCATAGAGAATCGCGTTTTTTGTTGAAAATTTATCAATTTATCGTGTGATCGGTGCCTGCATAGCTGGCATCTCAGGAGCTACCGCCTCTTCTTCTTTTGGTCCAGCGATAATGTCTAGTACCTCTACTTCAAATACCAATGGTGCATATTGCGGAATAGCGCCCATTGATCCTTGTTGACCGTAACCTAAGTTGGAAGGAATGATGAAAGTCGCTTTGCTACCTTTTTTCAATAACTGCAAACCTTCCGTCCAACCTTGGATCACTGGATCTTTTCCTACGCGAATACGGATCGGCTCGTACGTACGCATTGGCTGATGAATCTTGTTTTTCTTCGCTAAGTCAGCATCGTTTGTATCGAATATTTTGTTGTTAGCTGCCAAAGAACCCGTGTAGTTCAACACTACGGTGTCGCCAATAGCTGCTAATTTACCAGCACCTTCTTCTTTTAATACATACTGAAGACCAGAAGCAGTTTTCTTAGGCTCCAATTTATTTTTTTGGATGTAAGAGTTGATTTTGCCTTCTTCTGCATTTTTAATCTTTTCGATTTCGCCTTCGAAATATTTGTTGACTTGCTCAAATAAAACAGAATCAGCTAAATCACCTTTTTTGAATACTTTCTCTACTTTAAAAGTGAATTGAAGGTATTTGTCTGCAAACTCTGGTTTAGGTTGACCTGTGCGAGCGGCCATCGTATCTAAGTTGATACGGAATACAGCACTATCACCTTCACCTAGCATGCGCAAGATGCTGTTAGGATCTCCAGGATACGATCCTTGCAAGGTAGAATCTGGCATGATCGGTTGCGCCTGTGGCAATCCCATATCATACGTATTTGCCAACACCGAGTCACGATCTGTTTCTACGATCAGGTTAAATGCCAAAACATCACCTGTGGTCGCTTTCTCACCGCTTCCTTCTTTAATAAATTTGTACTCTAACCCACCGTCGCCTTTTTTGAAGCTTTGGCATGAGGTCATCGCAAGAGCGGCCACTGCCGTTAAAAATAGAATTGACTTCTTCATTTGTATTTGGATGTATAATTTTTATGTTAATTTGTTAATACTTCTGCGTATTGCGGAAGTATCGATTTAAATCTTTCCACTACGGTTAGCAAATCTTCATTAGAGCTTCCTCCCGATGCGTTTAAATGTCCGCCCCCATTAAAATGGGTTTTACAGATCTCATTGCAGGGAATTTCTCCAATCGATCGCAAAGATAACTTAATTAATTCGGTTCTATCAACAAATAATCCTGCTAAGCGTACACCTTTTATGGATAGCGCATAGTTTACCAAACCTTCGGTGTCGCCCGTCGTAATAGCAAACTGCTTCAAGTCATCTTTACTGATGGCAAATATGGCTGTATTGTACTCAGGAATCACCTCCAAGCAATTTAACAAACAATAGCCTAAGAACTTCAATCGGTTTTCTGTCGAGCTGTTGTACACCTGTTGGTGAATCTCCCAGTTGCGCACACCAATCTCAATTAAATCCGCAATAATACGATGAACTTCAGCATTAGCCGCCTTGAATCGGAATGAACCGGTATCGGTCATAATACCGGTGTACAAACAGGTCGCCATATCCGCGTTCAATTTCGCTTTACCGCCCAATTCTTCACAAATAAATCGATAAACTAACTGCGCAGTAGCAGCAGCTTGCGAATCCCAATAGCTCAGATCTGCAAAATCTTCTGGATCTAGATGATGATCAATCATCCATTTCTGTCCGGCTGCACCGCGAATTACCGGTTCTAAAATATTAGTGCGCGATAGCGCGCTATAGTCAAGGCAAAATATAATCTCCGCTTCGTCAAAAAGTCGATAAACCAAATCCGGCTGGTCGGGGAAAATGATCACTTCCTCACGACCCGGCATCCAATCCAGAAAGGTTGGAAAATCGGAAGAAACTACCACAGATACATCATGTCCTGCCGCGCGTAACCACTGTGAAAGCCCTAGAGATGAGCCTAATGCATCACCATCTGGCTTGTGATGCGTCGTGATAACAATTTTCCTCGGGGAGTCTAATAGAGTGATATTCTTTTTTCCTTCTAACATATATAATTTATGAATGCAAACCTACCAAAAAAAATCTTCTGATAAAATTTTTTTCGTCATCCTAAAACCGTGTATAACAAATTATTAGTGCTTGTAAGCATAGAGTTTGTGATCACGCTTGGTAGATAGTAGGTAATTGTCACTATTGTAGTTGATGCGGCCGTAGTAGAACAATGGAAGACTCTCTACGGGGAATCCATCCAACACGCCACCGTTTTCTGTAAAAACGTAAATTAAATTGTTGGATGGTATGCTAATGCCTAATTGCATAGTGGTCTGCGAAATCGGGAATAACATAGGCGCGCTGTATATGTCTTTGGTGAATCCCTGACTATAGCGCAGCGCCGTACTATCTGTCGTTTGATAGACGCCTAATTTACTGTCGTCGATCACGATCATGTCAGGCGCGTTGGAGGCTGACAGTGAGGCAAAGAATGCCCGATGATTTTGCGAAAGTCCCGCTATGGCTGTCTTGCTCACGCCACCAGATTTGGAGTAGCGATAGTAATTGCCCGATGCATCCGTGGTGACAAATACATCTTCGGCCGATGCACTGGAAATATGTCCTAATGAATTTTTGAATGTAGCCTCATTTGGAGCAGCAATTTCTTGTGTAATCTGTCCTGAGCTATTAAAATAATATACTTTTCCGGATGTACTACCGACCACAATTTCATCTTTAGCGAGAAATATGCCCGGCAATAATCGACCTGAAACGGGGATCGACGACCAGTTGCTCAAAGCATTTCCTTCCATGTCGTAAGCGACTAGACGATCACTCAAAGAAACGAGAATCACATCACGACGATCAATTGTCAATACGACTGGCGAAGCCGTTGGCTCTTCGGGCAAACCCAATGAAAAGCCGGGTAAGCCATCGCCATTAGGATCAAAACGATACAAACGATTCCTATCGGTAACCAGCAAAATGGAACGATCAGGAATTTGAATCATATCGCCAATCACACGGCCAGAAAAGACGGTGGACCACATTTTTTTTCCAGTCGGATGGATAGCATGAATAGTGTGATCTTGTTCTTGCGCCAGAATGAACTGACTGGTATCCGAATGCTCGAATACATATGGGCGAGTGATTAAACGGTTGTCGAAAGAGTAAGTCCACTCTGGAGAAGCTCCTAAAGCAGTAGAACTTTTGTAAATTCCATAAATACTGCTGATAAAGTCCCCACCATTACCCATGAGCTGTACAGACCACGAATAGAAATCTTGATAACCAAATTTTTCTGTATTTCGGAAGTTCTGTGCGAATGGCCTTACTAAGTTGTTATTCAACATTCGCCCCGCATTTTTGGTGTGCAGAAAGAACGTTACGTTGGCTTCATCACCTTGCATACGCTGATAATTTTTGAAACCCAACGTTCCGACCAATAGATCGCTATTTTGCCGCTGTCTGCGGTAGTTGTTTAATGTAGCTGATTGATTGGCAAATACCAGGACGTCGTCTACGATGGTAAAATAGGGGCGTTGAAAGGTCTGAAAGGCATCACCATAATAAGCATAGAGCAAATGCTCGTACTTAAAACGGTAAACGCCATCACCTGCATTTTCAGCTAATTCAGGTAGCATGCCGTCCAAAGCACTGGAATCGCGCAAAGAGAGAAAACCTAGGTAATCCCCATTATTCAATTCTGCAGTGGCAAATTCGTTTCCAACTGCAGCTTCAAATCCAGTGATTATTTTTGGTCGGCTACTGCGGGTATTTTCCAGCTGATCCAGAATACGTTTTTGATTGGGTTTGCTAGTCAGGTATTTCTCCAGATCCTGACGGTAATGTCGGAGGTCACTTACGGAGTATTCCAGATACAAGGCGGTATTGGCCGGGAAATACTGATATAGGCGTTGTGTTGTCTTTTGTTGCGAAGCAAAAAGTGCTAAATAACTTTTTTCGGTTTTGGATAGTTCACTCTCGCCCGTGAGCATGAGCGCATCTTGTTTGTAATTGATATTCCACGTAGATTGCCCGTCTAATCCCATGAATTGCTTCATGAAGTCTCCCGGTCGATTGCGCTGAAATTTCTTAGATAGGCTGTCAATTTGTTGATGCGAGAAATAGAAGCTCAGCGGCACATTTCGATTCGTATGCTCTAAGAAAAAGTTGATTTGCTGGCGACTCAACTTAGGATGTCGTTTATCCAATACTTTCTCTAAAATTGGCAGGGCAGGCGATACAAAGAAAATATCTGCATGATAAGCCGCATACCATGTAATGTCGCTGCTATCGGCACGCAAAGCGAAGATGCGTTGGCCAAGGGTGTCTAATGTCGTAAATTGATATTTATCAGAAAGTTGTGCTAACGTATTATTGACCGCGTTGTTCTTTAAAGGCTCCACCGTAGGAATAGTGAATAGCATCTCGATAGATTTGTCTACGTGATGAAACGAAACATAGACTTCTGTTCCGGAGAGATGCGACGTCAATGCCGGGCTACGCATCAGTTGCTGCTTTAGGTCGTCTATATTATCCTTTTGCTCAAATCCTAATAAAGCATCGAAGACTTCGTAATCTTTAAAAATGTTGTCGGTGGTTTCTTCGTTCTTGAATGCTGCGATAAGCAAAGTTTCATCTGGAAGAAAAGTGAGCGGCTTGGTCATGTCTTTTTGCGCGCTGCCCAGTCCCGTAAAATAAAATATGGAAGCAGCCACTACAGCTATAAATAACACAACCGAAACTATTATCGTACCCTTCATCTACTACAAACCTAAAAAAAATCTTGTAGCAAATTTCCATTAGAATGTTTAAAAAGTGATAAAAATCATGTGGAGTATGCATCAAATTGTATACATTTAGCATCAAGAAATCGGCCGCGGAGCGCGATATACTATTATGAACAAACAAATTATTCTTACTGCAGCATTTTTCGGGATGGTTGCTGTGATATTAGGAGCATTCGGAGCACATGGTTTAGAAGGCAAAGTGAGTGATTCTCAGTTAGAAACTTGGGAGACTGCCAATCGTTATCATTTTTACCATACGTTGGCCTTACTATTCCTGTCCACTTTCTCACGTGCAAAGAGTCAATCTATACGCTTATCATTTATTGCTTTCACGGTAGGCATTCTTTTGTTTTCTGGCTCACTATACATTTTGAGCACACGTGAATTGCTTGGGATTACGAAGGTCAGTATGTTAGGGCCTATTACGCCTATCGGCGGGCTATTTTTTATCATCGGTTGGATTGGTTTATTCTCCGCCGCGTTGAGACACCGCGCATAAATAAACCCTAATTTAGAAATAGAGATACCCTCGCTTAGTAGCTGCTAATCGAGGGTATTTTTTTACATTTGTATATGTCATCACCCCAGCTTTTCGAATCCGCCGCTGCGCGGCAGACGCTATTTGTAGAGGTTGTATTGCCACTGTCAATAGCTAAGTCGTATACGTATCGTGTGCCCGAAGCACTCAACGAAAAAGTGAAATTGGGCGTGCGCGTGATCGTGCAGTTTGGGAAAAACCGGATCTATGCGGCCATTGTGGAACGCGTAACAGAGGAAGCACCACTACGATACGAAGCAAAATACATTCTGGATGTGGTGGATGAGCAAGGAATTGTTGGTGTGCAACAGCTCGATTTCTGGCACTGGATCGCTGATTATTACATGTGCCATCTTGGGGATGTGATGCAAGCGGCTTTGCCAGCAGCGTTAAAAATGGCTTCTGAAACGAAGATTCGCTCCGCGGATCAAGAAGATCTGGATCGAAGCGGATTGAATGATAAAGCATTTCTTGTGATGGATGCGCTGGATGTGGCAGGTGAACTCCGCATTAGCGATGTCATCAAAATATTAGGGCAGAAAACCGTTTTTCCGCTGTTAAAAAGTCTGTTTGATAAGGGTTTTATCCTGATTTCCGAAGAGATTAAGCAAAAGTATAAGCCTAAGGTGAAAACCTTCTTTACCTTGTCGTCTCTATATTCAGACAGTGAAGGCAAGCGTTTGTTGTTAGATTCTTTGAATCGTGCACCCACGCAGCAGGATGCCGTGCTTGCTTTCATGCAATTGCAAAAGCAAGGGGGCGAAATCACCCGTCAGGATATCATGGAAGCATCCGGCTGCGGTTCGTCGGCCATCACTGCATTAATCGATAAAGGCGTTTTCGATGTCAAAGAAAAGGTGGTGAGTCGTTTTCAAGGTACTGATATTGTCTTGCAGAAAGATTTCACGTTTAGTACGCCGCAACAGCAAGCATACGATCAAATCAACGAATTTTTTGAAGAAAAAGACGTTGTCTTATTGCACGGAGTGACGGCTTCGGGTAAAACGCAATTGTATGTTCGGCTGATCGAAAAGGCATTAGCACAAGGCCAACAAGTACTATTTCTATTACCGGAGATCGCCTTAACGGCGCAGATCACCGAGCGGCTAAAATTATATTTTGGGGATCAGTTAGGCGTATATCATTCCAAATTTAATGATAACGAACGAGCAGAGGTATGGTACAAGGTATTGAACGGAGAGCTTAAAATTATTGTAGGCGCGCGTTCAGCCGTGTTATTGCCGTTTCAAAATCTCGGTTTGATCGTAGTCGATGAGGAGCACGAAAGCTCGTACAAACAATTCGAACCAGCGCCCCGATATCACGCACGGGACGCGGCGATTTATCTGGCAAACTCCTATGACGCCAAGGTATTATTGGGCTCTGCTACCCCTTCAGTAGAAAGTTTCTATAATGCCAAAGCGGGTAAATATGGTTTGGTAACGCTATCGGAGCGCTTCGGAGAAGTTCAATTGCCGGCCATCGAGATCATTCATGTGACGGAAGAAGGGAAGAAAGATCAGATGGTGAATTACTTCAGCAAAACGCTGTTGAAGGGCATCGAAGACGCAGTAGCACAAAAGGAACAAGTTATTCTCTTTCAAAATCGTCGTGGACACACGCCTTTTTTGCAGTGTAAGACCTGTGGCTACGTCGCCAAATGTGTACAATGTGATGTGAGCCTGACCTATCATAAATCCAGCAACTTATTGCATTGTCATTATTGCGGCTTCTCCGAAGATACGATGCAGGTTTGTCCGGCTTGTGGATCTACGCATTTGGAGAATAAAGGCTATGGTACCGAACGAATAGAAGAGGAACTGGAATTGTTGATGCCAGATTTGCGCATCGGTCGCTTGGATTTGGATTCTACACGTGGTAAGCATGGATTTGATAAAGTGATCACAGCATTCGACGACCACGAATTTGATGTGCTGATCGGGACACAGATGGTGGCCAAAGGTTTGGACTTTGGTCGCGTTAACCTCATCGGCATCATCAATGCAGATGCGATGATCAATTTTCCAGATTTCCGGTCTTATGAGCGGGCATATTCCTTGTTTTCGCAAGTAGCAGGAAGATCCGGTCGTCGGCAGACGCAAGGTCGCGTAATTATCCAAACTTATTCGCCTAATCATCGGGTGCTGGAGCAAGTCGTGCAGCACGATTATTTAGCCATGTTTACCAACGAAATCACCGAACGAAAAAGTTATCATTATCCGCCATTTTACCGCTTGATCCGATTGGATGTGAAGCATACCGATCAGGATAAATGTTTGGATTCGGCGAATAAATTAGCCAATCTGTTGCGTACTACTCTAGAGCAGCGTGTTCTTGGTCCGGAGCAACCTTTAGTGGCGCGCATTCGCAATTATTATATTCAGACGATTACCTTAAAGGTGGAACGTACCGGCATCAGTATTGTCAAGGTCAAGGAATTGATTCGCCAAGCATTGCTCCATTTCGAATTGGATAAGAAGAATTCTGGCGTGCGTGTGGTGGTGGATGTAGATCCTTATTAAAGAGTATTTTAGCTTAATCAGATGGTAGATTTCTGTACTGCCCAGAAATTGCCTTTTTAGTTTGGAACTTCTTAGCATGCCTGAGCGTTCTAGCAAGCATTATTCTTTGCTAAATACTCGTTGATTTTCGCTGGGCGTAAATATCCGATGTGAATCAAAGCTGAGTGATGTAGGTGGAAAATAGGGTACACCCATATAGATCGTCTGAATCCCTTTTCCTTCGTAGAGCTTGTCGCCCGACTTCAGTAAAGCGAAAGCTACTTTTTTGGAATTTTTGTGGCCATACGGTGTGTATACCAACATGCCGGACAAGGTGTCTCCAGCGGTTTCGCCCTTGAAATCTCCTCTAACTTGGTAGCTATTGCCTTTGGCAAACACATAATCACCAAAAAAGCGACCTTCACTAATCTGTAATCGCAAAAATGTCGTGTCCCGATTTTCAATAGCTTGGTAATAGCTGTATTGATCTTCGACTTTAGCTTCTTGGCAAGCGCCCACAAGCAAGATGATTAAAAACGATAGACCTGACTTGATGTGCATACCTCAAATATCTCTTTTTTATTTGGGATTATGCACATCGTAATTACGCCCTGCCTATTACAAAGTATCACTTTGTCTAACTTCCCGAAGTAAGCATCTGATACAGCAACGTCGCGATCGCAGATCCTATTAATGGTGCTAAAACCGGAACCCACGCATAGCTTGCGTCAAATCCAGCTTTGGGTTTGATGGGTAAAATGCTGTAGATGATGCGAGGGCCAAGATCACGAACTGGATTGATGGCGTAACCTGTCGTACCACCCAGTGCTAAACCTATTCCCCACACTAAAAATGCGACAGGTAACGCACCGATGGATCCCAATCCAATGACGCCAGCAGTCTCTTCCAGTTGCATAGAAGGTTCTTGGAAAAATAAAATAGTAGAGATGAGTACAAATGTAGCGACTAATTCTGTGATGAAGTTCGAAGGGCGATCACGTATGGCTGGCGCGGTGCAGAATACCGCTTGTGTAGTCGCTCCATCTTGCGTGCGATCGAAATGCGGACGATAACAAAGCCATACCACAACAGAAGCTAACATGGCGCCCGCGAATTGTCCACCAACATACGATATAGCAGTACTAGTATCTATCTCATCAATCATCCAAACAGATAGCGTGACAGCCGGATTGAGGTGCGCGCCACTATATGGCCCAGCAACAGAAACACCGACAAATACCGCCAAAGCCCATGCGGTGGTGATCACAATCCAGCCACCTTGGTGACCTTTCGTGTCTTTCAATACCACATTGGCTACGACTCCACAGCCCAGTAGGATCATTAAAAATGTTCCAAATAATTCAGCTACAATCGGACTCATGATTTTTTGTTTTTAAGCGTTGCCCATACTTTTGTTGCCTCCACAGCAGCGTGCCACTCTTTTAAGGCAGCTGTGCTATCAATATCTTTTTCAGGCTCAATTCTCTTATCGACCGACCATTTTTGCTGCACTTCTGCGATGTCTTTCCAGAATCCAGTTGCTAGTCCGGCAAGATAGGCTGCGCCCATAGCAGTCGTTTCGGTATTTTCTGGGCGTACGACCGTAGCACCTAATAATGTCGCCTGAAATTTCAATAAAACACTATTTGAAGTCGCTCCGCCATCCACACGAAGTTCTTCAATCGCATGGCCCGCATCGTGTTGCATGGCTTCGAGCACATCATAGGTTTGAAAAGCAATTGATTCTAAGCAAGCGCGCGCCAAGTGCGCGTCTGTCGTGCCACGCGTAATACCATACACACTGCCGCGTGCTCGCGCATCCCAATGTGGAGCACCAAGTCCAGCAAAAGCAGGTACAATATAGACACCACCGGTATCAGCTACTTTTTTTGCCAACGAGGTAACGTCCTTTGATTTTTTGATCAATCCCAATCCGTCGCGAAGCCACTGTACTACTGCGCCTGCTATAAACACGCTTCCTTCGAGTGCATACGTCACTTCATCGCCGATTTTCCAAGCGATTGTAGTGACCAGTTTATGTTCTGATTTAATCGCTTTAGAACCCGTATTCATCAACATAAAACAACCGGTGCCATAGGTATTCTTTACCATGCCTTTTTCGATACATAGTTGGCCAAATAAGGCAGATTGTTGATCGCCAGCGATACCAGCAATCGGTATAGCCGTCTTCAATACATCGACAGAAGTTTCTCCGTATATCTCGGACGATGATTTTACTTCCGGCAGTATAGCTTCTGGAATGCCGAATAGCTCCAGTAATTCGCTATCCCATTCACAGCTGTGAATATTAAATAGCATCGTACGCGAAGCATTGGTAATGTCGGTGAGATGCAGTTCACCATTGGTCAGGTTCCAGATCAACCAAGAATCTACTGTGCCGAAGGCGAGTTCGCCTGCTTTGGCGCGCTCGAGAGCGCCATCTACTTCATCCAATATCCATTTTATCTTCGTAGCCGAAAAATAAGAGTCAATCAATAAGCCCGTTTTATCACGGACCGTATCTTCCAGTCCTTTTTCCTTCAATTCATCACAGTAATCCGCGGTGCGACGATCCTGCCATACAATGGCGGGATAGATCGGTTTTCCTGTTTTTCGATCCCACACAATGGTAGTTTCTCGTTGGTTGGTGATGCCGATGGCGTGTATATCTGCCGAACGAATTTTGCTCTTGGCAATCACAGAGGTGATCACGGCCAATTGAGAAGACCAGATTTCCATCGGATCGTGCTCTACCCAGCCAGATTGCGGGAAAAGCTGCTCAAACTCTTGTTGTGCTATATCTATAATTTTTCCGTCGTGATCGACTAAAATAGCACGCGAGCTAGTGGTGCCTTGATCAATAGAAAGGATATAAGGTTTCATACAATACGGGATTTAGGAGGAAGAAACGTCTAAAAATGTAGTCTGATTTTGGGCATCGCTGGTCAGATAACCTTGGGCCAGTGCTTCGAATGAGCGAACTTGTTCCGCTTCCCAATCTGCGTCACGATTCAGTTCTGTCGCCAAAACGTGAGCGACAACGGGAGCTGCCGCCATGGCCAGTTTCGCATCAAGAAACAGCAAACGTAAGCGCCGAGCAAGTACATCTTCGACGGTACGCGCCATTTCGGAGCGAATAGCCCATACTACTTGAGCGACAGAATGAGACGATTCGGGTACAATTAGCTTGGCGTAATCAGGATTCTCTTGCTCTAAAGCGACGATATGAGCAGCGTCACTTCCATAGATCGAAAGGCGTGATTGCTCTGAAGTGGACAAATGCTCCGATCCATGTATCGCTAATGAAACTGTTTTGCAGTCTGACCAAGGCATGTTCAAAGCTTGAATGCCTTTATCGACCGTGTCTTCGGCCATTTTGCGGTAAGTTGTCCATTTTCCTCCGGTGATCGTGATCAACTTAGATTCGTGGATGACGAGTTTGTGATCTCTTGATATCTCTTTGGTTTTCTGGTTATTCCCAGAGGTTGCCGCTAGTGGCCGTAAGCCGGAAAATGTACTTCGTACATCGGCTCTGGTCGGCGCATTTTCTAAGTAATCTGCTGCCGTCGATAAAATGAAATCGATCTCTTCTTCGAGTGGAATCGGTTCTTCGCTTTTCTCTTCGATAGCCGTGTCGGTGGTGCCCAATACGAGGTAGTCGTGCCACGGCACACCAAAGAGTACGCGGCCATCACTGGTTTTCGGAATCATCAAAGCGTCTTGTGCTTCTGGTAAGAAAGAGCGATCGACCACCACATGCGTACCTTGACTTGGCCGCACCATTTGTGGATGCTTCGGGCTAGCCATCGACAATATGTCGTCTACAAAAATTCCCGTTGCATTGATGATGGCTTTACCGCTCACTTGATAAGCACGATCTGTTTCCAGATCTACAAAGGCAACTCCATCTACCTGACCATTGGCATTTTTGAGTACGGCCGTCACCGAAGCATGATTGAGCACACAGGCTTGATGTTCGATCGCCGTTTGCGCCAAATTAACGGCCAATCGCGCATCATCAAACTGACCATCATAATAACGTACGCCACCATGGAGTTTTGTTACTTTTAGATTGCCTAAATGTTTGGCCGCCTCTTTTTTAGAGAGAAAAACAGATCGCCCAATGCTATACTTCCCTGCTAACCAATCGTATAGTTTCAGCCCGATCAGATACTTCCATTTTTCTAAAAAGCTATAACAAGGAATGATAAAAGCTTGTGTACGGGATACGTGCGGTGCATTTTTAAAAATGCGCCAACGCTCTCGCAATGCACCGTATACTAATTTGATATCGCCTTGTGCGAGATAACGTACACCACCGTGCACCAATTTGGTGCTGCGGCTGGACGTCCCTTTAGCAAAGTCTGTTTTTTCTAAAAGAAGGGTTTTAAATCCGCGACTTGCCGCATCAACAGCAACACCTAATCCGGTCGCGCCACCGCCGATCACGATAAAATCCCATTCGGCTGTTTCTGTTAATCGGTTAGTTTGCGTATCTCTTGAAAACTTCGAACTGTTTGTCATTTGCTCGTTCCATTTGTGGATATTTTAAATATAAAGAAAATATACCGAAAGAAACGAAAGGTGTAGAGGACAAACGCTTTGCTAACTATTTCTTAATCTTGCTGACTTTAAATGGTTTTTTAACGGCAGCATGCGCAGCTGCTTTAGCGATTTGCGCTTGGCTTTCCGTGATGCTTGCTGGCTTATAGGTATTCTTACGAACGTCGAGTCGGAATAGCTTCTCATACCAGGTACAGGCTGCGGTAAATCGACCATAATTTAACTCTAGATGGTAGCCGTCGCGCGTGTAATGATCGCCAATACTACTGCTCCGTGCATTTTGAATCGCCGTGCCGCAGGGTACGACAAAGGCAAATCCTTTCTGTTTGCTTATTTGCTTTGTAGAAGATGCAATAGCATGGTACATCTGCTGCTGACTTTTTTGATAATTAGCAAATCCATCATGCTGACTATCGGCTTGATAAGCCCAAGTTTGGTGATACACCAACTGCGTGTGTGGCGCAACTTTACCCTTGACATAGTCCATTAACGCCGGCAAACTTTCCATAATCACGCTGTATTGCCCAGATAGCGGACTAGCCTGTTGTAGGCTTACGTAATCCCAATCTTCGTCGGCCAGCGCTTTAGAGATGGATGTGTTTTCCAGCGTAGCTTTGTTACCATCCAACGCTACTTTCCGATAACTGTAGATGGCCTTATCTTCTTGCGCATTGCGAAAATGTAGGTCTAGCGGCGCGCCACCTATATAAAGATTGCCAATAATAATTTCCCGATCGGCTGCTGCTGCTAGGTCGTGCAAATAATTTTCCAACGCATCTTCGGAAAAGCTATTACCAATCGCCAGTACTTTTAGGACTTGCTTGTTTACCTCATCGCGTACTTGGGCAAAGCCAACTTGTAAGGAGAGTAGAAGGAGTAGGGTATAAATCGTGTATCTTTTCATCAGTTTTGTTTTTTAATTTTTTTCTTCAAAGGCATGCATGACCTGCAATGCTTGGCGCACTACCTTTTCGCGGGCTGGCAAAAAATCTTCTACTTTGCTGGCGTCTTTTGGCTCAAAGTTGGCCGCAAAGAAGTATATACTATCGCCACTTCTTAAGTAGCCGACAAACCAGCCATTGTCTCCGTGATCGGTGCTCCATCCAGTTTTCCCACTTAGAGAATAGCTAGGAGTCGATTCTATTTCAAATACTTGAAGCATGGTATTATAAGTATGATCCGACAGTTGGAGTTTCCGATAATAGAAATCGCGCAAAAATTGCACTTGTTGAAAAGCAGATATTTTGGATGCGCCGACCAGCCAAAAGTTTTGTAAGGTTTCTTTTCTTACATCCATACCAGTATAGGAAAATCGGCTAAGATGCTGTCTCATGCGTGATAAACCGATCTTACCGGCAATTTCTTGGTAACAAGGTACGCAGGATAAGCGGAATGCATCTTTCAATGCGAGATCCTTCTCCCAAGCCTTCATATTGCGTTTCTTGCCATCCCAAGTCAGTATGCTGTTGGCATTGGTAACTACGCCGGTCTCTAAAGCGATTAATGTATTGGGTATTTTAAACGTAGACGCGGGCAAGAAACCTCGCGTTGCGCGCTGAAAATCATTAGAATAAAAAGTATCCTGCGCTACATCGAAAATGAGGATGGTGCCACGCAAATGGTATTGGTCGATGATCGCTTGAAATTGGGTGGCATATCGATCGGATTTTGACTCTTGTGCACACGCGAAAGCGCTGATGCTGGTCAATAAGATAAACAAGGTGATAATCCGAAGGTAGTGCATTACTAATAAGATTGTTCGGTAAAGCTATTGAAATTTTCAGGCATTTTTGCTGTTATTACGCGGTGAAATGTAAAATAACTCGTGGCCAATGATTTGTAACTAAAGTGCGAAAATGTGGCTTAACAATGTTATTTTTGAGGCAAATGGCCTACAAATTCATCGATAATTATAGAGAAAAGGGTGCGCGCAAGCAACTGGTTAAACTGTTGGAAAAGCGCGGTATTCAAGATCAACGCGTACTCGCGGCCATCGGCAAAGTGCCTCGCCATTATTTTTTCGATGAAACATTTTGGAATCAAGCGTACCGCGATATCGCTTTCCCTATCGGCGACGGACAAACGATTTCACAACCATATACCGTAGCGTATCAGTCGGAATTGCTGCATGTGCGCTCTGGTGACAAAATACTGGAAATTGGCACTGGATCGGGGTACCAAACCTGTGTGCTACTGGAACTAGGTGCTGAGGTATTCACCATCGAGCGACAAGAGAATTTGTACAATCGCACTAAAATGGTTTTGCCTTATATGGGCTATCATCCTCATTTTCATTATGGGGATGGCTCGAAAGGAATTGCCGCGAGCGCACCATACGATAAAATTATTGTAACGGCAGGAGCACCGCTAGTGCCTGAAATTATGCTCAAACAACTTAAGTTTGGCGGGCTGTTAGTCATTCCCGTAGGGGATGAAAAAGAACAAAAAATGGTGACCATATTGCGCGTCGGCGAAAATGACTTCGAACGTATAGAACTCGATACATTTCGTTTTGTACCTTTGGTAGGCGATCAGGCCTGGTAATACCAAATGGGATATCGGGTTATTGATCGTGTAGTATTCATGATTCAAACCCGATAAAATTCGTGTCAATAAACTTCTATCAACAGAATATTTCTCAGACTAAGGCAGAGATTGCCCTGCTGGATAAGCAAGTAAATACGTTCAGTTTACTACGCCTTGCCGTGATAATTGGTGGCGGAGCAGCGCTATTCGTACTTTTCCAATCCAATAACGTTACCCAAGTACTGTTGTGTACCATCCTGGTGATCGTACTTTTCTTGTACTTGGTGTTCCGACAGGCCAGACTGGAAAGGTTGCGCGACGAAAAGAAAGCCTTTTTGCAGGTCAATGAAAACGAACAACAGATGATGAGCGGAGGGCGGAGTCTGTATTCTAATGGCGCAGATTATGAAGATGGAAAACATCCTTATTCGTCGGACTTAGATATATTCGGCCCGCACTCCTTATTTGAAAAAATAAATCGCTGTGCTACGCAAGATGGGCGCAATGCCTTAGCGCAGTGGCTTGATTCGGCGTCAGATCGGCAGACCATAATAGATCGACAAGTGGCCGTGCAGGAGTTCGCATCCGATGCGCCCTTCAATCAGCAATTGCAAACCAAACTGCTATTCAACGTAAAATCGAATACCAATCTCCGAATGTACCTTGCGGCCTATTTTGAAGGCAAAGCCATGACGTTCGGCAATCGCTTTATGCAGATCTACACCGTCGTAGCTCCAATCTTGATTGTTGGCGGAATTGGTGTTTCGTTGTTCGGATATAATGTGATGTCATATGTTTTGATGCTGGCTATTGCGCATTTGTTATGGACGTTAGCGCTGGGTGGCCGCGTCTCGGTATTTTCGAATCGGATTGATAAGATCGGTGCGATTATGATGGCCTATAGTGGGGCGATTGAAGCAATCGAAAAACGGGCTTTCACCGCTCCACTCAATCAAAAATTGCAAGAGCGCTTGCGTACCGAGAATGATGCGCCGCTCTCGCAAGCATTGCACAAACTTGGTAAGCTCATTGATAAATTGGATGCGCGCAATAATATGATCGTGGGAGCTCTGCTCAATATGTTTATGCTGTGGGATTTTCGGCAAGTGTTGGCAATTATGCGATGGAAGAATGAATACGCAGAAGATACCTTGCAGGCTTTCGAGGTGATGGCATCTTACGAGGCGTTGATCTCACTGGGGGTTCTGTCTTATAATCATCCCGATTGGCAATTTCCAGAAGTCGGGACCGATGCGCAGCAAGATCGGATTGAAGCGCGAGATTTGGCACATCCGCTTATTCCGGCAACTAAATCGGTAGCCAATGATTACTCCGCACAAGATCATCGTGTGGCTTTGGTCACCGGATCCAATATGGCTGGTAAAAGTACTTTTTTGCGAACTGTCGGTATCAATGCGGTACTCGCTTATGCTGGATCGGCAGTGTGCACTTCGTACTTCAAACTTCCAATTTATCGCTTAGTGACGTATATGCGGATTAAAGATGATCTAAACGAAAGCACTTCCACGTTTAAAGCCGAGTTGGATCGAATGAAATTCATCTTGGGTGTGGTGGATGTGGCTAAGGATAGCTTTTTCTTGATTGATGAAATGCTGCGTGGTACCAATTCAGTCGACAAATACTTGGGTTCAAAAGCCATCATCAAAAAACTATTGCAAATGGATGGCAAGGGGATGGTGGCTACGCACGATTTGCAGCTATCGCAATTGGCGGATGAATATCCGCAGGATCTCGTCAATTATCATTTCGATATACAAATACAAGAAGGGGAGATGTTGTTTGATTATCGCCTCAAATCAGGCGAGTGCAAAATATTTAATGCCTCGATGCTGCTGAAAGGTATCGGTGTGGAGGTAGATGCGCAATCTGGTACAGCAGGTTAGATTTGTGTATCTTTGCCCAAATTATTAAAATCAATACAATTTGCAAACGATAGAAGAAGAAACAGCGGTGACGATAGCAGAAAGAATAGAACGATCAGAAACCCGTGTTTGTATTACGGTTTTCCCATTCATTACGAATCATCATGATACGCTTTTTGGTGGTAAGGCATTGGCCATTATGGACGAAGTAAGTTTTATGGCAGCCACCCGTTTCTGTCGCAAACGATTGGTGACCGTATCTACCGATAAGATTGATTTCAATAAGGCCATTCCGGCAGGCAGTATCGTAGAAGCAGTCGGGCGTGTGGAAAAGGTGGGAAATACAAGTGTGAAAGTGCGGGTACAGATTTACTTGGAAAGTATGTACGAAGACAGCCGGGAGTTGGCAATTCAAGGTTCATTTACATTCGTGGCGCTAGACGATGACAAAAAGCCGATTCCGGTATTGCAAGGCTTAGACGTATCTTCTTAAAATTGTGTAAGTAGCCTTAGGCTTCTAAAGACTTCTGATGACAGGTGCTAAATCGGCTAATTCGCTTTCTGTAAATAAGCGATAATGTACTTTAAACGTTTTGCCGAGAGGAGTTTCCAAGGAGAAACCGCCAGGACCAAAGCCTTGGAGCACATCTAAGGTGAAATGTGAATATTGCCAGTATTCGAATAGATCACGATCAATCCAGAATTCAAATCCTTCTGCCAAGCCGATCATCGCATCATTGTATCGCGGATAATATCCGCCTTTTTCGAAACATTGCGGCTGTGTACCTTCGCAACAACCACCCGCTTGGTAAAACATTAAATCCCCATGTTTATTCACTAATTCGCGGATCAGTTCTTTGGCGCCTTCTGTGAGTGATAATCTTTCAGTCATAAATACAAAACGTAAGAATATTGCCTTTCGGCGTGATGAAAGGCAATACTCGATCAATTTAGTTGGTTCCTGCAATATCTAGCACGATTCTGCCATCAATTTGCCCCTTTTTCATTTTATCAAATACATCATTGATGTCTTCGAGCTTTGCCGGCGTAACGGTGGCTTTTACCAGACCTTCGTTGGCAAATTCAAGAGCCTCTTGCAGGTCTTTTCTCGTCCCGACTATAGATCCTCTAACCGTGATGCGCTTGAGTACGGTCTCGAAAATCGGTAAATCAAATGCGCCTGGAGGCAGTCCATTCAAGGCAATAGTCCCTTTCCTGCGTAATACCTCAATCCCTTGCTTGAAAGCAATGGGCGAAACGGCGGTAATTAGTGCCCCGTGCATTCCTCCAACTTCTTTGTGCAGGTATTCGCCTGGATCCACATTTTTGGCATTGACCACGAGATCTGCACCTAGTTTTTTAGCGAGTTGGAGTTTGTCGTCGGCTACATCGATGGCCGCGACATGCATACCCATGGCTTTGGCGTATTGTACGGCTACGTGTCCCAGTCCGCCAATTCCTGAAATCGCGACCCATTCGCCCGGTTTGGTTTCTGTTTCTTTCAATCCTTTGTACACCGTAACACCGGCGCACAGGATCGGTGCTATTTCTAGAAAATTGACATTGGATTTGAGATGCCCGACATAGCGCGAATCGGCAATGACGTATTCTGCAAAGGTGCCGTCAACACCATAACCTCCATTTTTCTGCGATTCGCACAAGGTTTCCCAACCTGTGATACAATACTCGCAAGAGCTGCATGCGCTGTATAACCAAGGTACGCCCACGGCGTCGCCTTCTTTGACAACGGCATCGGGTCCGGCGGCCACCACATAGCCAACACCTTCATGGCCGGGTATGAGTGGCATTTTGGATTTGACAGGCCAGTCGCCCTCTATCGCATGCAAATCAGTGTGGCACACACCCGATGCGATTATTTTGACTAATACTTCGTACCTGCCTGGTTCGCGTACGTCAACTTCTTTGATTTCTAATGGTTTTCCGTAGCCTGGTGCAACAGCGGCTTTCATCTTCTTTGGGATCATAACTTGTAGTTTTTAAGTTTAAAAAATACCCTACATAAGCTGATCGCTGCTGTAGGCTTTGATTAGGATGAAACTATATAATCGCCCAGCCCTGAATTGGAATTGATGGGGATGGGCGATCAGTACTACTAAAAGAAACCAAGTTTCTTTTTGCTATAAGAGATCAACATATTTTTTGATTGACGGTAATGTCCGAGCATCATTTTATGATTTTCGCGACCTACGCCAGATTGTTTGTAGCCGCCAAAAGGTGCTCCAGCTGGATAAGCATGGTATTGATTGACCCACACACGACCCGCTTGTATCGCTCTTGGTACGGTGTACAATTGATGGGCATCTCGAGTCCACACGCCAGCCCCCAACCCGTAAATGGTGTCGTTGGCAATTTCGATAGCTTCTTTTTCGTCTTTAAAAGTCGTTAAAGAAACCACGGGGCCAAATATTTCTTCTTGGAAAATGCGCATCTTATTGTGCCCTTTAAAGACGGTGGGTTGTATATAATAGCCCGCATCTAATCCTTCTCCTACCTTATTCACTTCGCCTCCGGTAAGCACTTCGGCGCCTTCTTCTTTACCTAATTTAATGTAAGACAGGATTTTGTCTTTCTGTATTTCAGAAGCTTGCGCTCCCATCATCACATCAGGATCTAATGGATTGCCCACCTTAATCTGCTTAACGCGTGCGATGACTTTTTCAATAAATTTGTCGGCGATATCTTCTTGCACTAAGATTCTGGATGGGCAGGTACAGATCTCTCCTTGATTAAGGGCAAACAATACCGCGCCTTCGATGGCCTTGTCTAAGTAGTCATCATCGTGATCCAGCACCGAACCGAAGAAAACATTGGGCGATTTGCCACCCAACTCCAGCGTTACAGGAATGATGTTTTCGGTGGCGTACTGCATCACTAATCTTCCTGTTGCGGTAGATCCGGTGAAGGCGGCTTTGGATATTTTCGGATTGGTGACCAAAGCGCGGCCGAGCTCTGAACCAAAGCCATTTACAATATTAATCACTCCGGCCGGAACAAGGTCTTCAATCAACTCCATCAACACCAAGATCGAGGTCGGTGTGCTTTCTGCCGGTTTAAGTACGACGGTACAGCCTGCGGCTAATGCCGGAGCAAGCTTCCATACCGCCATTAGAATCGGGAAATTCCAAGGAATAATTTGTGCTACCACACCCAACGGTTCGTGAATGATCAGCGATAAGGTATCCGAATCCAGTTCAGTGGCGCTGCCTTCTTCGGCGCGGATCACACTGGCGAAATACCTAAAGTGATCAATGGCTAACGGAATATCGGCATTTAGGGTTTCGCGGACAGCTTTACCATTATCAATGGTTTCTACGGTTGCCAGATATTGTAGGTTTTCTTCCAGTCGATCAGCAATTTTGTTGAGGATGATACTGCGCTCGGTGGCAGAGGTTTTACTCCAAGTTATAAAAGCTTTGGCACCAGCTTCTACTGCTAAATCCAAATCTTCTTTGCTGGAGTGCGCTACTTTTGTAAATACTTTGCCATCTATAGGGGAGATATTGTCGAAGTATTTGCCGTTTACTGGGGCTACGAATTTCCCACCAATGTAATTGTCGTATCGTTCTTTGAACGATGGTCTTTCTAATACACTCATGATTACCAAAAATTTAGTTTTATAATACGATTATGTGAATCGTCAATACCTCAAATTTAGAAGTTTAGTGAGTTGATATTTAGCACTATAATCCCAATGAATAGCACAATTGTTTTTCGTGGTTAAACAATTATTTTTTTTTCTTCCTGTCATTTTTTATCGTAACTTACCTAGATCGTTTACGGCTAAATTGGATCGGTATGATTTATAATTATGCATTAGATGTGTTGCCCCTTTCTACAGATAAGCAATTATCTACGCTCGTAGAGAACCGGCGCGTGGCTACCTTTGAAAGTTTTGAGTTTAATGTTTTTGAGACTTATCAACCCACGCTTGCAGTTCCCCTCCAATTTGATGATGTCGTGATGGTCAATATGTTGCGTGGTAAGAAAGTCATGCACCTGGAGAATACGCCTTCTTTTGATTACGTGCCAGGCGAAACACTAATATTGCCGGAGAACAAGTTGATGAAAATAGACTTTCCGGAAGCGAATGTATCGGCTCCTACGCAATGTGCCGCATTGACGATCGACCGTCGTAAAGTTGAGGGGGTGGTTCAGTTTCTGAATGAGCGACTGCCATCCAGTGATCATTCGGCAGAATGGCATTTTCGATGGGATAAATTCCATTTTAAGCACGATGCCGAAACCATGTACCTCACGAATAAGTTGTTTCGACTGATGTCAGGCAACGATTGCTTTCACGAAGCGTTAGCAGAACTAACCATTCAAGAACTGTTGATTCGCACGTTGCAAACGCAAAACTTATTACATTTAATGACGGAAGAGGGTAAAAAAACTTCATTGCTGAATTATCTTACCGAATTTATCCGAGAACATATCTCCAGCGAATTGACGATCGATCTCTTGAGTAAAAAAGCGAATATGAGCCGATCAGCTCTTTTTAAGGAATTTAAGTCACAGGTCGGGATCAGTCCTATGGAATATGTGATTCGGGAACGAATAGCATTTGCCAAGCGGTTTCTTGAACAGGGCCTAAGTGTAAAAGAAGCGGGTTATGCCGTTGGTTTTAACGACGTAAATTATTTTGTACGTTTGTTTGGAAGGCGAGAAGGGTTAACCCCAGGGGCATATGCCCACAAGATGGTAATGGGGCAGTAATCACGTTAGCGTTTCATGGCGCGATCAAGCTCTCGCTTCGATTCACGTTCTTTAATGGTATCTCTCTTATCAAAATCTTTTTTACCCTGAGCCAAGGCGATTTCTACTTTGGCAAAACCACGTTCGCTGATGAAAATACGCAATGGCACGATCGTAAAGCCTTTTTCTTCGCCTTTGTCTTTTAACTTCTTGAGTTCACGTTTGGTCAATAAAAGTTTACGGTCTCGTTTGGCTTCGTGATTATAAAAAGAACCGAAAGAATATTCTGCAATATGCATGTTGCGGATGTAGAGACCATCTTCAAAAAATGCACAGAAGCTATCATTAATATTTGCCTTGCCTTCCCGAATAGATTTAATCTCCGTACCCAGCAACCCCAATCCAGCCGTGTAGGTGTCTAAAATGTGGTATTCGAATGTTGCTCTTTTATTTTTTATATTTATTCTTGATGCGATAGCCATACTTGCAAACCTTAATCTGCAAAAGTACGAAATACCAGTCGACAACGAAAGTTGTAACAAATAATTGTTTTTTATGTTAAAATTGAATTAATTTTTTGATATTTATCTGGCATTGTATGTAAAAATATTTGGTCTAGTTCCGTACATTTGCCAGCCTAATATCCAGTGGATTTTTCGAAATCATCTTCAAACAGTCAAATTTTAGTAATTTGTATTAGGTTTGCAGTAAATTTCTGACATTTGCATCCGGATGTTCAAAAAGTATAAACATCTGTGCGGAATAGTACATAGCACATCACAATAGAATGAGCAAAGGAAAGTTGAGCGGTAGAATATCGCAGTTTACGGAAGTTGATTATTTAAAAGCAAAAGGGCTTTATGCCTTCTTTCGTCCCATACAATCTCGGCAAGATACCGAGGTCATTATTGATGGCAAGCGTGTATTAATGTTTGGATCCAATTCCTATTTGGGTCTAACGACCGATCAACGGATAGTTGAAGCTGGTCAATTAGCACTGGAGAAATATGGCAGTGGTTGTGCGGGCTCACGCTTCCTAAATGGTACGTTAGATATCCATATTGAATTGGAAGAACGTCTGGCCAACTATGTAGGCAAAGAAGCAGCGATTCTTTTTAGTACTGGTTTTCAATCAAACTTAGGCCCTTTGTCTTGTCTTACAGGTCGTAATGATTATCTATTGTTAGATGACCGTAATCACGCCTCTATTATTGATGGAAGTCGATTGTCATTTTCTAAAGTGATCAAGTATGCGCACAATGATATGGCAGATTTACGTGCTAAACTTTCCCGTTTGCCGGAAGAAAGTTTGAAGATGATCGCTACCGATGGTATATTCAGTATGGAAGGTGATATTGTAGATTTGCCTGAAATGGTTAAGATAGCAGAAGAGTACGATGCTGCGGTGATGGTTGATGATGCACATAGCTTAGGTGTAATTGGCCATTTAGGTGCCGGTACTGCAGACCATTTTGGACTTACTGATCAAGTGGATCTCATTATGGGAACTTTTAGTAAATCCCTAGCTTCACTTGGAGGATTTATTGCAGCAGATGCTGATGTTATTGAATATTTGAAACACAAAGCGCGTTCACTCATGTTCAGTGCTAGTATGACGCCAGCGTCTGTAGCTTGTACACTGAAAGCGCTAGATATTATACAAACGGAGCCAGAGCATATTGAGAAGCTTTGGAAAAACACCCATTATGCAAAGCAATTATTATTAGATAATGGTTTTGATTTAGGGGATACACAAAGTCCAATCCTTCCGATATTCATCAGAGACAACGAAAAAACGTTTTGGGTGACCAAAGCGCTACAAGAAGATGGCGTTTTCGTCAATCCTGTGGTTTCACCAGCCGTACCTGCGGAGGAGTCTTTGATTCGTTTTTCACTGATGGCAACGCATACTTTTGACCAAATTGATGAAGCAGTAGAGAAAATGGCAAAAATTTTCAAAGCAGCCGATGTTGAGTTATTGAGCTAAAAGCTCCTATCTACCTATGATTGAAATTGTACCCGTAAAAGATAAAAAACAGCTTGCTCGTTTTATAGACTTCCCGCATGATCTATATCAAGGGGATAAAAATTACGTGCCTGAACTTTTCTTGGGGCAACAAGATTTATTATCATCTGACAAACACCCTTTTTACAAACATTCTACCGCACAGCCTTTTTTAGCTTTTAAAAATGGCGTGTTGTCTGGACGCATTGTAGCCATCTGGAATAATAATCATAATGCGTACGTGAGCGCGACCGAAGGACACTTTGGTTTCTTCGAATGCATTAATGACCAAGAAGTGGCCAACGCACTATTCGATCAGGTGACAAAGTGGGTACAAGAAAAAGGTGGAAATCAAATCGTAGGTCCGATTAACTTAACGACGAACGATACCTGTGGTTTATTGGTGGAAGGTTTCGACCGCCCACCGATGGCTATGATGACCTATAATTATCCTTATTACGCAGACCTTATAAGTAATTATGGTTTTGCGAAGAAGGAAGATCTGCGTGCATATTATATCGATACCGATACAGTCAGCGGGCGTGCATTAGATTTAATGGATCGTTTGGAAGAACGTTTAAAACGTTCAGGCATCATTCTTCGAGAAATAAACCTCAAAGACTTCAAAAACGAAGCCGAGAAAATAAAAGCGGTGTACAACACCGCCTGGGACAAAAACCTAGGATTTGTGCCTATGACGGATGAAGAATTTAATCATACGGCTAAGGATTTGAAAATGGTTTTGGATCCGCAATATGCTATCGTAGCAGAGAAAGCAGGGGAGATTATCGCATTCACACTGGGAGTGCCCGATATCAATCAAGTGCAAATAAAGATCAAGCGTGGTCGCCTACTGCCGACAGGCATTTTTAAATTGTTGTTCGGCCGAAAAAATATAGATCACGTTCGAGTATTGATGTTAGGTGTATTAGAGCCTTATAGAAAGTTGGGTATTGAAGCCTGTCTGTACGGAAAATTGATTAGAAACGGAAAGAAAAGTGGCCTAAAAGGGGCAGAATGTTCCTGGATGTTGGATAGTAATTATTTGATGAATAGTGCTATCGAACAGATCAACGGGCAATTATACAAGCGATATCGCTTGTTCGAGAAATCGGTATGAAACAACCAAAGCTGTTAATAACCGGTGCCAGTGGATTTGTGGGATATCATCTGGTACATGCAGCAAAAACGGCCGGTTATACTATTCATGCAACTATCCGCCGCTCCAGCAAAACGGATGATATTGTCCACTTGGTGGATAAGTTCGTCGAAGCTGATTTCTCCAACGTGGAGAAACTAGGGGAGTGGCTAGAAGTAGAATCCTATACTTATATCATTCACGCTGCAGCGCTTACCAAAGCCAAGCGTGAATCCGACATGCAAACCGTCAATATAGATTATACGATTAATTTATTGACAGCCGCATTTTCTATCACAAATCCGCCAATCGGCGTACATATTTTGAGTAGTTTGGCCGCAATCGGTCCATTATCCTACAATGGAAAATTGATTGACGAAAGCTCTGCATACCAGCCTGTGACGGTATACGGGCGTAGTAAAATGCGCATGGAGCAGTTGGTGCGCGAACAATTTGCGGATAAACCAATCCGTATTTTTCGACCAACGGCGGTTTATGGTCCAAAAGACAAAGATATCTTTATCTTGCTGCAAACCCTAAACAAAGGCATTGATGCTTATATCGGCCGAAATCCCCAAGCGCTGACTTTCATCTATGTGAAAGATCTCGCAAATCTTCTGATAGGAAGTCTAGATATGCCAGTGGCAAAATTAGAATGCTACAACCTGACCGACGGGGGAGTTTATGATCGGTATCAATTAGCAAACTTATTTAAACAGATTACGCAAAAGCGCATGTTGCGATTGCATGTTCCTTTTGCCATAGTCAAACAAATAGCCAGCATTTCAGAATGGCTTTATAAATCTTCTACCAAAACACCCGTATTGTATGCAGAGCGGCTAAAGGAAATTACCGCTGGTAGCTGGGCATGCGATATTGCGAAAGCAAAACAAGAATTACTCTTTGAGCCGCGCTACGATTTAGAAGCCGGTCTTACAGAAAGCCTGACGTGGTACAAAGAACACCATTGGCTTTAATACAATCACTATGAAAACAAATAAAAAACTTTTTGCAGACAGAAAACGGACGAATATATTAAGTGTGCCAGAGCAAAAGTTTATCAGTTACCTCGTTCCACGCATACCGCAATCCATTACATCAGACGGCCTTACCGCTATTGGTTTATTAGGTTCACTTATCATCTTTGCCAGCTTTGTTTTAGCGAATTATTTTAACATTAACTATCTATGGTTAGCGCCCTTTGGATTTTTTGTACAATGGTTTGGTGATTCTTTGGATGGGCGTATCGCATACTATCGCAATAAGTCGCGGAAATGGTATGGGTTTGCACTGGATATCGTGATGGATTGGATCAGTACCGTATTTATCGGACTTGGATTTCATTTATACGTGGAATCTGAGTACGAAATTATGGGCTTCCTGCTAGTTGCTCTCTACGGTTGGGCCATGATCATTAGTCAGCTTCGTTATAAAATCACAGACAAATACACGATTGATGCGGGTCTTTTGGGGCCAACCGAAGTACGGGTTATTTTATGTTTAGTGATTATTCTAGAGATTCTCATACCCGGTACCATACTTTATGCCGTATTTCTTATCTGCGTAGCTTTGTTCTTCATCAATTTGGTAGATACCAAAAAGCTGATGGACTTGGGTGATGAGCGAGATGCCGCTGAAAAGACAAATCTCTAAGTTGTAAGAATACCACATGGCTCAAGGTGTAAAACAGTTTCTGAAAGCACAGCTATCCGCATTTGTTGGCGGCATGGTAGATTATGGTGTCATGATCTGTGGTGTAGAGTTGTTTGGATTACCTGTTAGCACATCGATTGTGATCTCTGGAACTATTGGTGCGGTGGTGAATTTTTCAATAAATCGGTATTGGACATTTAAAGATCAAGACACTGCAGTAGGCGATCAATTGTGGAAATTTGTCATAATGGTTGTTGGAAGTATTCTTTTGAAATCTCAGGGAACACCTTTTTTAACAGATATAACAGGTATTGATTATCGCATTACACGCCTGATGGTAGAGTTGGTAGTTTCTTTAGGATTCAACTTTACCCTGCAAAAATACTGGGTGTTTAGAAAAGGGGCGAATCAATAATGATTCCGTCTCAAAAAAATCTCCCTCTTTTCTAGCGAGTTAGCTTTGCTATAACAGGAAATAGTAAAAAAGGTTTTGGAGGAGCGAAAGTTTATTCTACCTTTGCACCACTCCGCAAGGGAGGAACGATATTGAAAGGATAGAAAAAGCGAGTTTACGGGGGCGTTAGCTGACAAAACGAGCGGATTCGGGAAGAGGAGATCACCAAAAATATTTTCAAAATAAATTTGGAAGATCAGAAAAGATTCCTACCTTTGCAATCCCAACCACAGAGGAAGGGAAACA
>NZ_QDKG01000009.1 GCF_003076635.1 Sphingobacterium corticibacter
CTGCACTATTTCTTGAATCTCTCGCTTGTTAAAAGGGAGGTGCTTGTTCGGTCTAACTGAATTAATTCTTTCTTTTTCTAATGCCATACACGTTGTTTTAGTGTATAGTTATTTTAGGACCGGACAAAGCAATGGTGAATCAATAGGCGATCTATGCCCAGATCAAACGGCAATAAATATCGAAGCAATAGCCAATCAATAGGCAATTAATAGTCTCTCCGATCCGTGGTTTTTTAGATCCACTTATCTATTTTAGGAAAACAATAAGCCGCAATAACGAGTAAATTAAAAAGAAAAGAATCCACTGCTATAAATCTCTCCATTCTACCACTTTTGGACGTGATCCAAAAAAACTTTTTTTCTGAGGTACTTTCTGATTGGCTAGCCGTATATAGAATATATGACTACCAAGTATCGAATTATTGAATTGCTCCACAAAGAGCGAACAGGTGCGCTTAATGCACAGGAACAACAGGAGCTCACGAATTGGTTGTCGACCTCAAAAAATGCTACCTTATATCAGCAACTCAAAGACAGCGCGTCGGAAAAAGAAGCTCTGGATAGATTGCAAGCTTACGATACGGAAACCGAACTCGCACAGATTTTAGGCAGGCTTGCGCCTCAACAGCAAAACAAAAAAACAAACCGCAACTGGTTTAAAGTTGCGGCTTTGAGTGCAGCATGCCTCGCTGCGGCTTTTTTGCTTATTTTCCCCTTTTTCAAAAAGACAGAAGAAGTCAAAAATATCATTATCGCTGGTACAGATAAAGCCATATTGACATTAGAAGACGGTACCATCGTGCCTTTATCCAATTTTAAAACAACGGTGAATGATTCTTCTGGTACAATGCGCGTGTATGCGGACTCCGAAGGACGTCCGGTGTATGAATATACAGGCACAGATAACAATAGCTCAGGTTGGCATACGATTACGACGCCTAAAGGCGGACAATACACCGTAAAATTACCTGATGGCTCGACCATATGGCTGAATGCAGCATCCAAATTGAGTTATCCGCTCAACTTTTTGGCCGATAGAAAAGTAAAATTAGAAGGTGAAGGCTATTTTGATGTGCAGAAAATGTCTGTCAACCAAGCTACATTAGCTCCTTTTACGGTAGAATTATCGGGACATCAGGTACATGTTCTTGGCACACAATTCAACATCAACGCGTACAAAGAAAATGCGCAAACACAAACGACTTTAATCGAAGGAAGCGTGCAGATTAGCGCACAAGGGAGTACAAGTATGTTGCGTCCCGGACAGCAAGCCATTGTATCTTCTTCAGGACCCGGTGTTATTAGGATACAAGAAGTAGATACGCGCTCTTTTGCCGATTGGAAAGAAGGTTATTTTTACTTCGATGAAATCTCTATCCAAGATATCATGAAAAAGATTGCGAAATGGTATGATATCGAGGTTGCCTATGCAGGTACTATTCCAACGGAAAAATTTGGCGGAGAAATCTCCCGTTTCGAAAATCTGCAGGAACTATTAGATCTCTTGGAAATGACCGAAAAAGTACATTTTAAAGTGGAAGGAAGGAGGGTGACTGTCATGCCATAAACACTATGTGCTAATAAATATGTTACCCTAGAGAATATAACAGGACATTGTTGCAGCAATGCCCTGTCAAATATAGGGTCAACAGCTATCTAATCGTGAAAATCGTAGTTTTCTAACCCTAATCAAATATATGAAATTATCAAAAGCCAAAGGTATCCTTATGCGCTTAAATTTAATCGTTGCCCTACTGCTCACCTGCGCGATCGGCACCTATGCAACAAACACCTTCGCTCAGCGCGTTACCTTAAGCAAAAAGGACGCCAAGCTGAAAGATGTATTCTCGGATATTCGCAAACAAACATCGTATAGTTTTATCTATACGCAAGAATTGCTCGAGAAATCCAACCCCATCAATATTGAGGTACTCAATATGCCCTTGGCCGAGGTATTAGATTTATGTCTAAAAAATCAGCCGCTCACCTACAAGCTTTCTGGGAAAAGCATTATTTTGAAAGAAAAAGCACTTCCTATAGCTACTAAAGCAAATGCTAGTGCAAATCAGCAAGAAACATTTCCGCTACGCGGTACCGTTTATATCCGCACCGACGATGGTACGGCTACCGTAGCTGGTGCCAGTGTACGCAGCAACGCACAAGCGGTCGGCACAGGCGCAGATGGCGTTTTTAACCTTTCGGTAAAGCGTGGCGACAACATCGTCATTTCTATGATGGGCTATATCACTAAAACGGTGGTTGTTGGTACAGCTCGCACCATCGACGTCATACTTGAACCAGCGATCAACGAAGTGGAAGATGTAGTCATAACTGGTTACATGACACAGGAAAAACGATCTATTACAGGCGCGATGTCTTCCATCAAATCAGACGTACTGGAAAATGTACCGGTACAAAGTATTGACCGCGCCATGCAAGGACAATTATCTGGTGTAAATGTGATGGCGGCCAATGGTGTACCAGGCGGTCCTGTAAACATCAATATCCGTGGTATGGGATCGATTACCGCTGGAAATGAGCCGTTGATCATTGTTGATGGTGTACAACTAAATATGTCGACTAGTTCTGGACAAACAGCTAGCAATCCATTGGCATTCTTGAATAATAATGATGTGGAGAGCATCGAAGTATTGAAAGATGGGGCTGCGGCATCTATTTATGGTGCACAAGCTGCCAACGGTGTGGTCTTGATTACGACAAAACGTGGTAAAGCGGGTAAGACAAAAATTGGCCTCAATTACTACAACGGTATCACAACACCGATGCCAGAGGTGGCTATGATGTCTACAGAGCAATATTTTACGTCACGATTCGAAGCCAGAAACAACAGATATCCTACGCGTACGCTAGAGCGTAACCGTGCAGATATGCTTACCGCAGTTGGCCTACCAGCAGATTTGACCGATGAAGATATTGCCGCGCTAGGAACTTACAACTGGCAGGAAGCAGCTTTCCGTACGGGAAGAACAAACAATGCAGATATTTCGGCTAGCGGTGGTAATGAGAAAACACAATTTTTCGTATCCGCTTCGTACAACAAAACAGATGGTAACGTAGTCGCGATTGATTTTGAACGCGCTACGGCGAAAATCAACTTAAGACACGAAATTTCGAAGCGCCTTTCTTTTGATTTGAACACGAACTTAAGTAGTATCGTACAGAACGGTACTTCTGGAAGTAACGGTTCTACAGGTGCATATGCCGCACCGCAATATGCTGCACCTACCATGTTGCCTTTCATTCCGATCTATAATCCGGATGGTTCTATGAATGCGCCGATTGAAGGCTTCCCAGGATCGGCCAATAGAAATCCTATTCAGGAAAGTTTATTGGGCACCTTGCAAAGTCGTACCAAATCTTTGGTGAGCAATGTGAGCGCGACGTACAAGATTTTGGATAACCTATCTTTCAAATCTTTTTACGGATTAGATTTTCGGTTAATTGATGATGAGCGTTATGTAGATCCGCGCACCAGAAGTGGATTTGCAGCACAAGGTTCATTGACTGTCGGTGCTCGTCAAAACCGCAACTTCATCACCAATCAGACCTTACAATACAATACCAGCTGGAACGATCAGCATAATCTCTCTGCCTTATTGGGTTTTGAATACCGCAACGACAATCGCGAGATGAATTCTATTTCGGCGAGCGGGTTTACCACACATCAATTCCGCACATTACAATCTGCGGCGGTGATCGGTAGCGCTTCTGGAAGCTGGACAGGATTCAAGCGTGCTGGCGTATTTACGCAAGTAAACTATGATTTCAACAAGAAATATTTGTTGAGCGGTGTGTTACGTTATGACGGTTCATCCCGTTTTGGGGCAAACAATTACTTTGGATGGTTTCCAGCCATTTCAGCAGGTTGGAATATCTCGGAAGAATCCTTTATGGATGACCAACCTTGGATCAACCAATTGAAAATACGTGCCGGTTATGGCGAGACAGGTAACGATGCCATCGGCAACTTCGATGCTAGAGCATTGTATGGCAGCTCTAGCTCTTCAAATTATAATCAGGAGCCCGGACTTCGCCCATCTGGATTGGCCAATACAGAACTTAAATGGGAGAGAAATTTAACATCTAACATCGGTTTAGATTACGGTTTCTTCAATAATCGTATTTCAGGTTCTGTTGAGGTATTTAGACGCGTTAGTAGCGATTTACTATTAGATAGACCTTTACCTTACTTGAGTGGTTTTTCCAATGTAACCAGTAATATTGGCCGGGTAAAAAACGAAGGTGTTGAATTTGATATTCGCACTACGAATGTAAAAGCGGGTCATTTTACTTGGACAACCAACTTCAACATCACCTTTTTACGTAATCGCGTCCTACAACTATTGGGCGACGACCAAGTGCTGCCGGGCGATCAATCGGTACGCGTAGGTTATTCTTTGCGCACCAATGTGATGTTGGAATATGCTGGTGTGAACTCTGCTACTGGCCGTCCGATGTGGTATGATGCCAATGGCGAAGTAACGTATACGCCAAGCAGTCCGAACGATCTGAAAATTTTCGGTAACCAGATGAGTGATTTCTTCGGCGGATTCACCAATACATTCAGCTACAAAGGATTCTCTGCAAGTGCATTCTTTCACTACGACTACGGTCGTGAACTAAGCAATGCGGGTATGCACAGCCGTTGGTTCTTGAATGGTGGAGACAATCGCAATACCTTGGAACGTATTTTCTTGAATCGTTGGACGACGCCTGGTCAAGTAACCACCGTACCGCGTCCATTCGATGCGAATACCGAGGTCGGCAGTATTTCACATGCAACTACCAGCAGTCGATTTCTGGAAGACGCTTCGTTTATTCGTTTAAAGAATGTGACGTTATCCTATCAATTGCCGACAGGCATCGCAAAACGTCTTGGTATGACAAACTTGAAAGTTTATGCACAGGGAGAAAACCTAGCGACGTTTACCAAATGGACGGGTTACGATCCAGAACTGATGATTGGTTTTGGTGAGTTTTCATCGACACAAGGTACTATCCCACAAACAAAAGTGTACACGTTTGGAGTACAGGTTGGATTTTAATAATACAGGAAACGACAATGAAAAGAATAGTATATATCACCGCCATAGCTTGGTCTACCCTACTATTTAGCGGATGTGAAAAAATGTTGGAAGTGAACCCTCGGCAATCTATTGACGCCGCAGATGCATTAACCAGTCAAGAATCCATAACGGCAGCTACCAACGCCGTGTATGCTCGATTGCGAGAAGTAAGTTTATATGGCCGCGATCTGATTGCCATACCCGATGTATTGGCAGACAATACCATAAACACCTTAGCAGGAAATCGCTTGGTGCGGGAGTGGAACAATCAAATTGGATCACACCTGAGCAATTGGCAACAATCTTACTACGGCATCAACCAAATCAACTTAATTTTAGCAGCGTTAGATGAATTCGATACCGATCAGGCTTACAAAGACGGTATTCGTGGTCAGAATTTGTTTCTCCGCGCTTTGTATTACCACAATCTTATGCGTGCGTACGCCTACGATCCTACAGCCATAGTTGCTGCACAAAATCGTGGTGGTGTTCCGATTATGCAACGTGGTGCTATCGCCGTCGAAGAGATCGAATTTAGTTCTCGTGCTAGCATTGAAGAAACTTACGCATATATCTATCGCGATCTTCAAGAAGCTTATGAATTGATTCCGGCATCTAACAACAGCAGAGGCCCATTCTTCGCAACCAAAGGTGCAGTAGCAGCGTTGTTTTCACGTGTCGCTTTGTACAATGGAGATTACGAGCGCGTGCTAACAGAGTCAGAAAAAGCAATGAACAGTGGCGTAGCAACTTTCCCAAACGCGACACAACTCGAAGCGTCTTGGCGCAGCGAGCGTCATCCAGAGTCATTCTTCGAAATTCCATTTGCTACGCCAGATAATATTGGCAGCAACGAATCTTTACGTGCTACCTACATGACCAGAACGACGGTAGGTTCTACCGCGACAGCATCACACGGTAATGTGGTAATTAGCGAAGACTTACTGGCGCAATTTAGTGCAACTGATGCGCGTCGCGCGTTTATACAAAGTGGATTGGGTAATAACCGTGCTTATTTTGAAATCAACAAATTCGCCAGTAAAAACGGAGTACCTAATCTAGACAATGTTCCAGTGATCCGCTATGCAGAAGTCGTGCTTAACCGCGCAGAAGCGCTAGCAGCGCTCAATCAAACAGCCTTGGCCAATACAGAGTTAAACAAAATTCGGACACGTGCCAACCTAACTGCGGTAAGCCTACAGGGAGAAGCATTGAAAGCAGAAATATTACAACAGCGCCGATTGGAATTTGCCTTTGAAGGACATCGATTTTTCGATTTGAAAAGATTGGGATTACCGATTGTCAAGGAATCAGAAACGATCGCTTTCGAAGACCTACGCATACTGAGCAGAATTCCGGTTCGCGAGGTAGAAATCAACAGTAATCTGGAACAAAATTTCGGATATTAAACTAGTTAAGCATATGAAAAATAGTATAATCATCGCGATGTGCCTTCTTTTGACTTCTTGTTTCAAAGACTATGAAGATAAGCTCATCTTTAAGGACTTTATGGTCGAATTTCAAGATGCCGTAGTCGTAAGTAACGCCGTCGGTAAGACCTACCCTATTATCACCGTTCGACCAGGCGAGCACAAGCTACAAGTGAATCTGTTGGGAGGCTTGTCTGAAAGCGCACAAACCATCCGTGCCACCGTTGTAGCGAGTGAAACCACGGCATTACAGGGCCAACATTATGAACTGAGCCAAGATGGACAAATTCAATTTCCAGCTAATACGGCAATTAGTTCATTGAATTATGTGGTACCTTCGCTAGCGCCACAAACGGATGTTGTTTTGGTCGTAGAGCTCCAAGCAAACGATCAGGTAAAAACGAGTGGAAACTACAAAACCGTAGGTATTCGTATTCGTAATTAAATAACTCCCTTAATCAAAGGTTTGATGAAGTCTAATGACTTCATCAAACCTTTTTGCTTTAGAAAGACATGATGCAATATTTACTTTTAATAATGGCATTAGCCAGCTCTGTAAGCTATGCAAAGACTTCCTCATCAGCAGTAAGTTTAACGCTAGCACAAGACAGCATCCAAGAGCTACCACATATTTTCTTTAATGCCAACGATACGGTTATTCGCTGGGTAAAAGACGGCGCTTTGCAGCAGATATCCAGCGCAGCATCGGCAGATTTTGGAAAAGATGTCGCACAACTCGTGGCCACATTCGATTTGCCATTGTTAGCAGCTTTACAAGAAAATGAGGCTTACAGCAACTTACCAGATCGCTCATACGAATATTCGGATGTGCCAAATTGGTTGGCCATTAGCGATATTCATGGCCAATACCCCCTATTTGTTGCATTATTAGAGCAACATCAGGTAATCGATTCTGAAGGAAATTGGATCTTTGGATCAGGCCATTTGGTGATCAATGGCGACATCTTCGATCGTGGCACTGGTGTTACAGAAGCGCTGTGGCATACCTACAAACTGCAACAGCAAGCGCTATCTGCTGGTGGAAAAGTGCATTATTTAATAGGCAATCACGAGCTGATGGTTTTGGATAATGATTTGCGCTATGTGCATGATCAATACAAACTCACTGCTGAAATCCTAGACAAACCTTACGAAGAACAATTTGGAAGACAATCGTTTTTCGGGCAATGGATCAGACAGCAGCCCATTACGATCAAGATCAACGATACTTGGTTCGTACATGCAGGCATTTCTCCAGAGATCATTCGGGAAAACCTATCTCCTACAAAAATCAACCGCTTATTCCGAGACAGCATCTTTACGCAATCGCGGGCAGATTATCGTGCAAACCCAACGCTGAACTTGCTGGCCACTTCGAATGGACCTGTCTGGTATAGAGGCTACTTCAAAGATGAAGCGATAAACCAAGCTGATATAACGCGAATACTTCAATTCTGGAATGCCGATCGCATGGTGATAGGTCACACTTCACAAAAACAGATTACACCATTGTTTGACAGCAAAGTAATCGTGATCGATTCTAGTATCAAAAACGGCAAGACAGGCGAAGTGTTGCTATATAACGAAGGTCAGCTATATCGAGGTTTGCTCGATGGTAATCGACTAGCATTGTAATGGCAATCTATGAAAACTTAATGGAAGTATCGAAAGGAACTGTTGGAAGAATTGTTACAATAGATCCTTTCGAATTTTTTCAATCGCCGTTTTCATATTGGAATTAAAATGCTCTTTCTCCAAGCGAATTGCAGGTGCCTGTCTTACCTCGCAATCTGCAATACTACACGATTCGCAAGTAACACCCACATTAATCGTCTTTAAACTTGGGGATTTAATGAATCGAATCTTTTTAATGGTCTGCGCATTAAGCAAAATACCCAAACAGTAACTCCTATTACTGCCGTCTGAAAATGGGTTTTTTTGAGAGGTAGAAATCACCAGATAGCTTATGCCTAAATCTTTGTAATGAGATATCTGTGCGTCGGTCAAGGTTTCGTTTTCTTTGAGATGCGCTAGATTCTTCACAGCAATCCAACGTCCACAATAATGCTCGTTCGTGGCATTGGCATGTGGCGCTTGCTGATGATTAAGATGTAGTTCTTTTAATAGCTGAATTTTGTCCGAATTTTTCTTCTTCACCAAACACAGATAAAACAGATCTTTGATACCCAATTCCGAAGATAATACATTGGTCGATCGATAATAAAAAGTCTCTGGAGAATGTGTGAAACTATCAATAAGTCCTTCGAAGCTCTTAGGGCGCCAGCTATTTTGTGAAAAGAAATTTGCGATGCTGTCGCGAATAGCACTCTTCGAAATAAGCAATGCTCCCGCAAAATAAGAAGCATAGAAATTATTTAAAATCTCTTCAAAATTCCCAAAGTGCAACCAAGAATAGGTAGTAGGCCGATGCTTTAATTCCAGCACATTAAACCCAATCTCCTTGGCAAGAATAAAAGTCTTCTTATCGCTATCCAATTTGTTATTGAGCAATAATAATTTTTTTTCAGGAAGAAACATTGATCTTAGATTATCCAAAACGCCATAAGGTTCGAAATCGATTGATTCAATCGCATAATTAAATCGCTCTATTAGAACCTTTTCTAAAATATCCATTTGTATATTTTTACCACTCACGAACTGATTTTCATCCGCGAAGCGCAACACTTCCGCTTCAATATCCGGAAAATTATTATCGTACAACTCTTGAAAAGAGCGCAAAACCGCAAAGTAGAAACGTTCTTTTCCGAGGTTGTAATTTTGCGCAATTTCTATCAGTGCATTGATGAAAGCAGTCACTTTTTTGGGAGCATCACTAATGATACTGATGAGATCATTTTTGCTGATCCCGAAAAGTTCTAAGGGGATTTCTTTAAAAAAATCAGACTGCAAAATCTCATTAAATGGAGCCAGACTTTTGTCCAATTTTGTGGACACAAGGTCATCAAATGTACAATTTAGTGAATTGGATAGTAGAATTATCTTTTCATGCTTTGGGTATTTCTTACCATTTTCTATTTCGTTCAAGTACGATTTCGACAACCCTGTTTTTACAGCTAGATCTTGCAAAGACCAGTTTTTTTTCTGGCGCTGTTGTTTCAATTTAAGTCCGAAAATAGTCTTGATATACTCACTCTCTGATGTCATCTATCAAATGTAAATAATTACAAGGATTTATCCGCAAAGAAATTTTTTTTATAAAAACAGCGAACGTTCGCTCAATAATTTAAATATTTGTTTATTTTTGTGTTGTTAAACCATAAAATCAGTACGTTATGCGAAGTAATCATGAATTTAGAGTAAAACCCATGAAAGAGTTTAACGATGTATTCACTCCGGAGTTAATAAACTTTCTAAGTGAATTACATCAATTTTTCAATCAACAAAGACTACAATTATTAGAAGCACGCAAACTAAAGCAACAAGATTTTGATGCCGGCTATCTACCTACTTTTCTGAGGGAAACCGAGAAGATTCGGCAAGATGATTGGGTATGCACACCACTTCCTCCCGATATATTAGATCGCAGAGTAGAAATCACAGGACCTGTGGATCGAAAGATGATCATCAATGCGTTGAATTCTGGCGCTTCCACTTTTATGGCCGACTTCGAAGACAGTAACGCTCCAACTTGGAGCAATTGCATCGAAGGTCAAATCAACCTTTCTGACGCTATCAACCGTAAGATTGACTTTACGAATGAAAAAGGAAAATCGTACCAACTTAACGAAAAAACAGCTGTATTAATTGTAAGACCTCGCGGACTGCATCTTGCCGAGAAGCACATTGAGATAAACGGCGAAGCGGCCTCCGCATCATTGATTGATTTCGGAATCTATTTTTTCAGAAATATCAAGCAACTTTTAAAAAACGGAAGCGCCACTTATTTCTACCTTCCCAAATTGGAGCACTATAAAGAAGCTCGCTGGTGGAATGAGGTATTTGTCTTCGCGCAAAACTATCTAAATATTCCGCAAGGCACGATCAAAGCAACCGTACTGATTGAAACAATTACGGCCTCATTCCAAATCGACGAAATACTTTACGAATTACGAGAACATAGTGCCGGATTGAATTGCGGTCGTTGGGATTATATTTTCTCATATATCAAAAAGTTTCGAAATCTCCCAGAATTCATCGTTCCTGATCGCGATCAAGTAACCATGACCTCTCCTTTCATGAGTGCATACTCCAAGCGAGTAATAGAGATATGTCATAAAAGAAACGTGCACGCGATTGGCGGAATGGCTGCTCAAATCCCTATCAAAGGTGATGAAGAAGCAAATAAACAAGCTTATGAGAAAGTAAGCAACGATAAAAAGCGTGAAGTGCAAAATGGGCACGATGGCACTTGGGTAGCGCATCCAGCACTGGTCGCAGTCGCCAAAGACATCTTTGACGAGCACATGCCTGCTGCTAATCAGATCGACAAAAAGTTTGATTATCAGATTAAAGAAAGAGATCTATTAGAGATTCCCAAAGGAGATATCACCGAACAGGGTGTACGAAAAAACATCAATATCGGCATTCTTTACATCGAAAGTTGGCTCATGGGCGTAGGTGCAGCTGCCATCTACCATCTTATGGAAGATGCCGCTACCGCTGAAATTTCTAGAACACAGATCTGGCAATGGCTCAGAAACAAAGCAAAGCTTGCGGATAATCGTACGCTAACTCAAGAACTCGTATTAGCATGGGAAGCTGAAGAATTAACCAAGATTGAGCAGTACGTTGGCGCCGACCGATTCAAAAATGGACAATTCGCACGGGCAACAGAACTACTCAACGAACTCATTTTCGACGAAAATTTTGAAGAATTTCTTACGCTAAAAGCTTACCCATTCATTACAAGCAATTAGCACTATACATCATCGTAGTTGTAAAGAGAAAAAACCACTAACAAATAATAAAACTTAAAAAATAGCATCATGAAAACTAAACAAGAGCAAATTCAGGCAATCGAAAATGACTGGAACAACAATCCACGTTGGAATGGTATTACAAGAACCTATACGCCAGAAGATGTATTAAGACTGCGAGGATCTTATACGCAGCAGTTCACCATCGCATCTGAAATGGCGAAAACTTTCTGGACCAAATTGAACAATCAAGATTTCGTAGCCGGATTGGGCGCACTAACCGGAAATCAAGCGGTACAAGAAGTAGATGCAGGATTAGAAGCGATCTATTTATCAGGCTGGCAAGTGGCCGCAGATGCCAATCTATCTGGCGAAATGTATCCCGATCAATCCCTTTATCCAGCCAATTCTGTACCATCGGTTGTCAAAAAAATCAACAATGCACTATTGCGAGCAGATCAAATTCAGTCGGTGAATGGTGGTGGAGATAAAGAATATCTCGTACCGATCATTGCAGATGCAGAAGCTGGATTTGGAGGCAACTTAAACGCCTACGAACTCATGAAGCAAATGATTGAGGCGGGCGCTGCAGCCGTACATTTTGAAGATCAATTATCTTCTGCCAAAAAATGTGGCCACTTAGGTGGTAAGGTATTGGTTCCCACACAAGAAGCCATCAACAAGTTGATCGCTGCTCGTTTGGCTTCCGATGTCTTGGGCGTACCGACGTTGATTATCGCTAGAACGGATGCTGACGCAGCTGATTTGCTTACTTCGGACGTGGACGAACGAGACAAAAAATTCGTTACGGGCGAGCGTACGTCAGAAGGATTTTATTATGTAAACAATGGCGTAGCGCAAGGCATTGACAGAGGATTGTCTTACGCACCATATGCCGATCTCATCTGGATGGAAACTTCTAATCCCGATCTGGAGCAGGCTAGACAATTTGCGGAAGGTATTCACGCTAAGTTTCCGGGCAAAATGTTAGCCTACAACTGTTCTCCTTCTTTCAATTGGGCAGCAAGACTTTCTGTCGATGAAATGAAAAATTTCAGGCAAGAATTAGCCAAACTAGGCTACAAATTCCAATTTATTACATTAGCGGGCTTCCATGCTTTGAACACTGCCATGTTTGAGTTGGCTTCTGCCTATAAAGAAAGAGGTATGGCAGGCTATTCCGAACTGCAAGAACGGGAGTTTGCGCTACAGAAAAAAGGTTTCAGAGCCGTTAAACATCAATCATTCGTTGGAACAGGCTATTTCGACGAGATACAAAATGTAGTGACCAATGGCGCGGCGACTACTGTAGCGATGAAAGATTCGACGGAGACTGCGCAATTTCACTAAGTCAGTATTTCATCCAAAAATGGTTAGTACACTTCACAAAAATTAAGACATCAGATATAGCAGACACGCCGTGTACACATTAATAGCATCAAGGCCCGATCAACTTTTAGCGTTGACCGGGCCTTGATGTATTTCGCATTACCGAATGTAACTTATTTATGCTTCATGATGATCTCTTACCGCAGAATTATTCGCCTTTCCCTTCTTCGGAATCATCGTTCCAAAAATACGATCCCAGAAATACGAACTGACACCAAAGCCTTTATCAGGATCTGAATAGTGGTGTAGCATGTGATGATCTTTGATTTTCTTCAGAAAGCCAGATTTAAAGTTCGCATGATGTATCGCATAATGGCATTCGTCGTAGATCAAGTAGCCAAAAAGAAATCCAGCAAAAAATCCCGCTAAATAATATGTAGAAAAGAAGAGGCTAAATAGTAAATAAATAATAGCTGCCATTGGTATACTTGCCGATAATGGCATCACCAATCGCATTCGATCTCGCGGATAATCGTGATGTACACCATGAAAGATAAAGTGAATGCGCTTACCTAATTTGCCTGGAGGTTCGTAGTGAAATACCCAACGGTGCAATACGTATTCCGCTAAGGTCCAGAATGCTAATCCATATCCAAAATACAATGCTGTAGCTCCACCTCCTATTTCGCCTTGAGCATATGCTCGCCACAAGAAGAAAATAATGACTGGAATCCAGAATATTAAAGGCACCGCATAATGCACCTTGGTAAGTGAGTTCAGAAAATTGTTCTCAAACATGCGAACTGACTCACCCGAGTTCGAAACATAATGTTTTTTGGCCATACGAAAGATGAAAAGTAACTACCTTGAAAATATACCGTGTGGAGCAAATGTACACACCTTACCACAATAATCGTGACAAAACACTCTACTTTTGACCAAAAAGTTACAATGGTCAGGTGAATAGTAAATGTTGCAACAAACAGCAGCACATCATTTTTTATAGATAAAATACCCTGCTTCAGAAGGATGATCTAGAATTAACGTGTCCGCCTTTAATTTCCGCATCGTATGCACTACCATCACATCTCCAATGGCCGATACAGTAAAAAAAGTGCCAAATAAGAGAAAAAACCAATTACCACTAAACCAAGCATAAATCACAGGTGCGAATCCTAAAACGACTAAGGGAGTAAGTGCACCAATAATATAGTGGCGAAGCCGCAATGGTTCCTCACAATGGCAATAAGGCACAAAATGTGGACGAAGAATACCAAAGCGAATAGACGACCAACCTCTTTCTGCAAAAAAAGACCATGGCAAACCATGCAATAGCTCGTGCAGCACAATTCCTAGCACTACAACCAATAGGGCAACAATAGGATAAAGCCAAGAAGCCATCACATCCAAATAACCATTAATAAAAAAAGCTGCGGAAAGCGATTTTTTCCAAAGTAAAAAGTATGGTAAAAAATAACCTAGTAGCACTGGGATCATCAAAGAGCAACCCAGCCGACTGGCTGCTTGTATATCAATTATGTGTTCTTCTTTGTGATGTGGTAACACGCTGAATGATTTTGACATAGAGCCGCATCGTAAAGATCGCAGCAAAAATTCTGCACCAAGATACGTAATTATGCGCTACTGAACAGCAGATCAGTAGCCTTCCGCTAATGAATTGTCATTAATTCTGTCGATAATTTTAACAACTTCTCACGTACACCGCGTATAAAATAGATATCTTTGCATCTGGAAAAGCAGAGAAGAAACTATGAATAAAGTAAAAGTTGGCGTCGTCCAGATGTCGTGCGTACGCGACAAGCAAGAGAACTTAGATAAAGCAATCACTAAAGTACGCGAAGCAGCAGCCAAAGGCGCGCAAATCGTATGCCTTCAGGAACTATTTACGTCCTTGTATTTCTGTGACGTCGAAGATTACGATAATTTCGACCTGGCAGAAGCTATTCCTGGGCCATCTACCGACGCATTATCTGCTGTAGCTGCGGAATTGGGCGTTGTAATTATTGCTTCGCTTTTCGAGAAGCGCACGCAAGGTTTATATCATAATACGACAGCCGTATTAGACGCAGATGGATCTTACTTGGGCAAATATCGCAAAATGCATATTCCTGACGATCCGGCATTTTACGAAAAATTCTATTTCACACCGGGAGATCTGGGTTATAAAATCTTTCCAACCAAATTTGGTAAGATTGGAATTCTGATTTGTTGGGATCAGTGGTATCCAGAAGCATCACGCATCACAGCATTGATGGGAGCAGAAATGCTGTTCTACCCAACTGCTATTGGCTGGGCAACGGATCAAGATGAAGAAACCAACAAAGACCAGTACAACGCTTGGCAGACTATTCAACGTTCGCATGCCGTGGCGAATGGCGTACCAGTGATCTCCGTGAATCGCGTGGGTTATGAGCAAGATGGTGCGATGAAGTTTTGGGGAGGTAGCTTTGTAACCAATGCACAAGGTCGCTTACTTTATTTGGCATCTCACGATCAGGAAGAGGTAGAAGTAGTAGAAGTGAACCTTCAGGAAACAGACTACTTCCGTAAACATTGGCCATTTCTACGTGATCGCCGTATCGACTCATACGGTCAAATCACAAAGCGCTTCATCGACGAGGACTAAGAAGTTTTAATACGTTTTTTTACCGGAAAGTGCAACGTACTTTCTAGCAATAGATATCAACATGGTAGAGCAAGGTGCTGACCTGAACTGGCAACAGGATTTTTTAACGACACCGAAAGATTTAGGATTTACATTCCCAGCAGAATGGGAAGCTCAAGATGCCCTATGGCTAAGCTGGCCGCACAAGGAAGCTTCTTGGCCAGGCAAGATTGATAAGATTTATGCGCCATACTGCGCGTTCATCAAAGCAGTATCTGCGCATCAAAAAGTGCGTATCAATGTCGAAAACGAAGAAATGCATGAATTCGCCTTGCAGCATTTAGAAGCTGCTGGTGTGGCAACAGAAGAAATTGAGTTCTTTTACCATGCTACCAACGATGCTTGGTGTCGTGATCATGGTCCGGCATTCGTCATCAATCGCGAAACGGGTGAAAAAGCCGTTGTGGATTGGGGATATAATGCTTGGGGTGGAAAATATCCTCCTTACGATTTAGACGATGTGATCCCGACAAGAATTGCCAATCGTTTTGGTCATCGTTTATTTACGCCATCTATTGTAATGGAAGGCGGTTCTGTGGAATTTAATGGCGCCGGCACGGTGTTGACAACTACTGCTTGTCTGTTGAACGAAAACCGTAATCCGCACCTGACTAAAGAGCAAATCGAACGTTATTTGCTGGAGTTTTATGGCCAAAAACAAGTATTGTGGCTGGGCGATGGGATTGTAGGAGATGATACCGACGGACATATAGACGATATCACACGTTTTGTAAACGAGGATACGGTGCTTACCGTAGTGGAGCAAAATCCGAGCGATGAAAACTACGCTATTCTACAAGAAAATCTGAAAACGCTAAAAGAGATGCGCTTGCCAGATGGCAGACCGTTAAATATTGTGGAATTACCGATGCCGAAACCAGTGATTTACGACGATCAACGACTTCCAGCATCGTATGCTAACTTCTATATTGGCAATAAAGTCGTGGTAGTACCTACTTTCCAAGATGAGAATGATGCTAAGGCGTTAGAAATTATTAGCCGTTACTTTCCAGATCGCGAAGTAGTGGGCATTGATTCGGTGGATTTGATCTGGGGATTGGGCAGTTTTCATTGCTTGAGCCAGCAAGAACCCAGTATTTAAGGCTAATACGTATAAAGTTAAAGGCTCACAAACTGTAGTTTGTGAGCCTTTAACTTTGGAAGCACTATGCTGACCGTTTAATTACTCCTAAAAAACAACAGACCTTGATTGCTCAAAGTCTGTTGTTTATATTTTCTACTTGAAGTACCCGAGAGCAGATTCGAACTGCCACGCCGTTGCCAGCACCAGCCCCTCAAGCTGGCGCGTCTACCAATTTCGCCACCCGGGTTTGAAGTGTTACAAAAATAGCGGTTTTTCCGATACTTGCAACAGGAATAATTTACAATTTTTCCTTGTTCTTATCGATCAACGTTTGGATAATTCCATCTGCAAGGCCTACCCGTGGAGCGACAATATTTTTCAAACGACCAAACTTCATAACAGTTAGAAAGATCTCTGCTGCTGGAATAATCACATCTGCACGATCGTTTTTCAAGCCCAACACATTGATACGATCTTTTAGCGAATAAGAGCTCAAATACAAGTACATCGCCTTCAATTTCGCGTAAGAAATTGGCTGATCTGGCTTGTCACTGGAAAGTCGTGCCAACTTATTGATATTACCACCTGTACCAATACCGTAGATCACTTTATGCGATTTGGTCAATTCGCGCAACCATAGCTTCATCTCTTCCCAGGTTTCTGATCTATCTTGATTATCGAGAATACGAATCGTGCCGAGATTAAAGGATTTTGAATCAATCAAATGTCCGTTAGCAAATAAAGAGATCTCGGTACTACCACCACCCACGTCGACGAAAAGGTACACTCGATTTTTATCCAGCTTCGCTCCTAGATAACTATTATAGATGATCAGTGCTTCCACTTTTCCATCGATAATATCGATATCTACGCCAACTTCTTTACAGGCTTTGACAACATCTGCACCATTGGCGGCATCGCGCATGGCCGAGGTAGCACAAGCCATATAATCCGTCACTTTGTAAACATCCATCAAATCTCTAAAAGAACGCATTGTCTTCACCATGCTCTCAAACTTCGGCTCGGAAATGTAGTGCTGAATAAATGCATCATCCCCAAGTCGCAGTGGTACGCGCAACAACGTGTTTTTATTGAAGGAGATCTCCTGATCTTTGACAATGATATCGGCAATTAAAAGCCTCACGGCGTTAGATCCAATATCGATGGCAGCGTATCTCATAAAATGAATAGAATAATAGTATACAACCTCTGGCAGAAGTCTGCAATTTGCTTGACGCAATGTTACAGAATCAAGGTTATTTAATTGTTAACAAATCATTAATTAACCTTATTTTCTTTTTGCAGGCGCTAGAATCTCTAATTGCCAACGAATCTGATCCGCAGTTACATAATATGGAGCGCCATGGCGAATACTATCATACACGTGTTGAAACACCTGCTCATAACGTCCTTTTTCAGATGGCACGATCAACTTTTCTAATTCGCCATCACCCTTATTAATCGTTAGCAATCCGTCTACATCTGCTGCTTCCAATCCATAAATTGCATCTTGTGGCTTAATGCCAGCCAGCAGCTGCGCCTCCTGCACATCCGTTCGCGGCTTCACAAAAGAGCCCTGCGTGCCATGCAGCACAAATGCTGCTTGCGGATCGGCCACCAACAAGCTGGTGGTGATAAAAACATTTAATCCATCTACATAGCTGAGGATAATCGTACCATAATCATCGACTTCTGAACCGGCGCGATAAGCGCCCGCAATCTTCGTCATTGATTTAGGTTTTCCAAACAGCGAAATGGCTTGATCCAATAAGTGCGAACCCAAATCGTAAAGTACACCTGCTGCTGGTCGTTTGGTTTCCTTAAAAACCTTTGGTCCTATATCCGTTTTGTAACGATCAAATCGGAGATGTAATTCTATAGGCTGTCCCACAAAATTCTTATCCAACACGTACTTTAGCGATAGAAAGTCCGAATCAAATCGCCTATTATGGTAAGCAAATACTTGTTTACGGTATTTCTCGCCCAAAGCGAATAGCTCATTGGCTTCCTCTAATGTTGGGGCAAAGGGCTTTTCTATCAATACATGTTTGCCATATTCTATGGCACGCTTCGCGAATTCGAAATGCGTATCGTTTGGTGTATTGATAATCACGAGCTCGATCAGCGGATCAAGTAATAGTTCGTCAACACTATCATAACTAATGATACCGGGATAATCTTTATGTGCATTTTTGTGCGTTCGCTCGACCACCGCGTGGAGATCAAACAAATCATTATCACATAAAAAAGGCGCATGGAACACCTTACCGGACATTCCATACGCCAAAAGACCTGTTGTTATTTTGCCTTGCTTATTCAAATAAACTATCAATTAGTGGTGACCACCCGCCTCTTCTTTTCCACCGGCATCCTTATACAAAGTGCTTAGGGCGTCCAATTTTGAAGCAGCGTAATCTCTTAAATCTTTATTCGTATTTCTACTCAAACGCGTGAAGTGATCTTTGATCAAAGCCACTTCATGCTGTACATGATGTGCGTAGTGCTCATCAGAAGCATCACTGTGTGCCGCTGAAGTATGAGCTACAGTCGAATCAGCTACTGCAACGGAATGACTTTCATTCTCTGCGTGGAATTGTTTTCCACCGCGAATCGGAAAATCTACATTATAGCGTGTAGCCAATGTATCTAAATCTACAATCATCTCACTCAAGGTCGCTCTTACTTTCGCTGCCAATGCGCGATTTTCGCCTACAGAACTATTGTTCTCTACATAGGTTGCGTAATCTGTTTCGTAAGGCACTTTTGCTCCAATGGTTTGAAGTGCCAAATAAGCATCACCATCAACCTGTGTCGTGTGGGTATACTTCAATTGCTGTTCTTTCATAGAAGGTTGGCAAGACGTCGTAAATAAGATGCCTGCACATGCCCCAACAGCTAAAATTGTATTTATCTTCATTATGATTCGATTTTGATAACAAAAATAATAAAATATCCCTTATTACTTCACAAAGCGAGTAATTGAAATTCGTTCTAAGCTAAATTTCGTCCTGCATTTACCACACCATACACCGTTCGTGCAATCAATTTTTCGTAGACAGCTTTCTTTTCTTCGCTGATATTCCCTTCATTGAGCACACGGATAGCATAATGCTGAATCGTTAGCAATGGTAAAATGATTTTCTCCCGTTCCAAAATAGACAAACGCTCTACCGGATAGTTTTCCATCAGATGCTTAGCGCCCGTCAACTTCAACACATACTCCTTCGTCCGACAATATTCTTCGTACAAACCTTTCCAGAACTCGCCGAAAGTCTTATCGTCCTGTACGTACGAAGTGATATCGAAATTGGATTTTGTCATAGACATCATACAGTTGTCGATAATCGTACTGAACATGCCTGAAGTAGCATACAGGTTTTGAACGACAGACCAGAGATTATTATCCTCCGCCCATTTCAAAGCCGTACCCACACCATAGAAGCCTGGAATATTTTGTTTTAACTGACTCCAAGAAGTCACAAAACTAATCGCACGCAAATCTTCCAAACGTAGTTCGCGATCAGAGTTACGTTTCACAGGACGACTACTGATATTGATCGAAGACAACATCTTTAGCGGACTAAGTACTTCCAAATATTTCAGGAACAAAGGATCGTGGCGGAGATTCAGGAACTTTTGATGACTCTCGTGCGCTAACTGATCGATAACGCGTTTTTGCTGATCAGTCAGGGTATCGCCTTCCCGTTGTTTCAACTCAGAAATAATTCCGGCATGCATCAATTGTTCGATATTATAACGTGCGGTATCTAGTGAGCCGTATTGACTACTGATTGTTTGCCCTTGAATCGTTAGCTGAATGTGCTTGTTCTCAATCTCACGGCCCATACTCGCGTAGAATCGCTGTGTTTTACCACCACCACGTGCTGGCGGCCCACCGCGACCATCAAAGAATACTAAGTCCACCTCATGCTCTCTGGCCATGGCTGTCAATTCGATTTTCGCTTTGTAAATCGACCAGTTAGCCATCAAATATCCACCATCTTTGGTACTGTCGGAGAATCCCAACATAATGGTTTGTTTGTTTCCGCGCGAGCGCAAATGTTCGGCATACCAAGGATGCGTATACAAGGTTTGCATTACTTCAGCGGCATGCTTTAGATCATCGACCGTTTCAAAAAGTGGCACGAAATCCATGTGCAACTCTTCTTTAGTCCAGCCTTGCCATAAGAACAGCTGTACTAAGCCTAATATATCAGCAGCTTTTTGGCAGTTACTGATGATAAATCGCTGTGCCGCGCGCTCGCTACCCGAACGTTGAATATCTTTCACCAAACGGATCACATTGACGGTATCCTCAATTAAAGAATCGGGAGATTCTTCCAGATCCAATTTGGCTTCGGTGAACTTGATGGCTGCTTGTTTCGCTTCTGCCGATTCTTGGTATTCAGTTCCAGAAATACCCGTTTCTTCCGGATATTTGGCGCTCAAGTGATTAAAGGTCTCCCGCAAAATGGAGCTGTCCTGACGCATATCTAAAGTCGTGAAGTAACAACCAAACGTATTGACTTTATGAATTAAATCATCGACTAGCTCCACGAATAAGCTACCATGCTGTTCTACGATCACCTTGCGCGCCGCATGAAGATTTGTCAAGATTTCATCCGTAAGATCTACCGCATCCTCACTAGGATTGAAACTATTCTCATAGAAGATGTCTTGTAGTTTTTGCAATGGTTCTTGCACTCCTTGGAAGGTAATCCGGCGTCTCACCACACGAAAATCGCGATAATAACAACGGAACAAGATCGTACGTAAAAGGGAAGCTACTTTGCGTGTGCTTTCCCAAGTTACATTAGGATTACCGTCACGGTCACCACCAGGCCAGAAGCCCAGTTCTACTAATTGCTTACCGCTCTTATCAGTATCTTCTAATTCAGCATCTACGCGTAAATGAATCTCTGAAGCGACTTTATAAAATACGTTTTCTAAATACCACGCTAAACTAGCAGCCTCGTCTACTGGAGTCGGTTTTTCTTTATTTAAGAAAGGCGTCTTACCCAATTGCTGCAAGAGCAAATGTATATTTTGAATATCATCTGCTTTCAAGGATTCGATCAGGTCATTAATAATACCTAACACTGGCCCTGGATAGAACTGGGTTGGATGTGCTGTCAAAACTAAACGAACAGAAAAATCTTTCAATTTTTTAGCGATTTGCTTTTTCAGTTCAGGGTTATTCTGCACAGATTTGAATAGCGCGTCCAAGCCTTCCGTATCATCGGTCTTGCCAAGGGCTTTAAAAGAAGAATCTTCTACCGCATCAAAAAGCACGACTTGACGCTCGATATACTGTACGATTCGGAATAGAAAATCAATGCGATCATCTTCCTGCACATATTGTTCATACTGTCCAAAAAAGCTATCAATAATTTCTTCTGGCGGCAATTTGTCTGCAACCCCTTTTTGACAATGGGTCGCAAAGAACGGCAGAATCGTACCGGTATGCTTCACACGCTGAAATGGCAACGTCAAAAAGAGACTTTTGAACAAATCGAAGCGTACAAGCACTTCATTTTCGAATATAGCTTGTTTCTGTAATGATTTCATGTATGTATACTGTTATTACTAATTGTCCTATTTACACTATCTTCAAATATAACATTTTGTTACCATCAACCAAGTTTAATTGCTAATAACATATTTTATAAATATTTTTTTTACGATTAAAACAAAAAACAATGCTTAATCTTATCAGTTTTCTACAAGATGCCAGTAGGTCGATAAATAAAAATCAATAGAAAAAAGGGGCATCTCCCCTTGCTTAATCGTCTGCCGACGACTAGCATTTTATTGCTCATAAAGATGTTTTGTACAACTCATTATGGTTATCTTTGTAACCGAATACAGAAATGAAACAATCCAAAGAAATAAAAAGTTTTTTTTACGGACAATATTTCGCTGAAGGGCTGCGAATCACCATAGGAAGCATTATTCCTGTAGTGGTGTGCGCGCTGCTGGATCAGCTTTTTGTTGGTACGCTAATTTCTTTGGGCGCTCTACTAGTTGGTCTGTCCGACACACCTGGACCGCCACATCATCGTCGCACAGGTATGTTGGCCTGTCTTGGGGTGTGCTTGTTTACATTTTTGGTAACCATCTCGGTCAATAATTCTTTTGTTTTGATGGGTGGCGTGCTCGCCATTATTTCCTTTTCGTATTCGATGTTTGGCGTATTCAATGCTCGGGCTGCGACGGTAGGTGCGATGGGTATTTTGATGATGCTCATCCATATCGAAGGTGAATATACGCTGAAAGAAGAATTGCAATTTATCCTCTTTTTTATCATCGGAGCTGTATGGTACATGATTGTGAGCTTTTCTTTCAACAAGATCCAACCCTATCGTTTGGCACAACAAGAATTGGCAGAATCTATCCGTCATGTTGCCGAATTTTTACGTCTACGCGCTAATTTTTATAACGTAAAAACCGATCATAATCAGAATTACCTAAAAATAATCGAGAAACAGATCGAGGTGCATCAGCACCAGGAGAATGTGCGTGAACTGCTTTTTCGGAGCAAACGATCGGTGAAGGATACCACAAAATTAGGCCGCTTGCTGATCTTGGTCTTTAATGATATCGTTGATCTGTATGAGCAGAGCATGACGACTTATTATGATTACGATGCTATCCGCAAGATGTTTAATGATACTGGAGTGCTGCATCATTTCCGTTATGTCGTCGTCAAACTCACGCATGAGCTAGATCATTTTGCTTATCAGATCAATGCCAATCAGATGCCGCGCCCGATGCACGATTTCACAAAAGATGTCGAGCATTTACGCTTTAAAGTAGAGCAGATTGACAAGAACTATGATCGGAATACGATACCGCTAAAAAAGGTAATCGTGAACATCCGAAAAATGGTTGCACTGATCGACAATATGTATAATTACAGTCAAGTGAATGCCTCATCTATTATAAAGGAGGAAATAGATGATGCGAGCAAGTTTATCCAAACTTCGCACATTGACTGGAAAAGCTTTAAAAGCAATTTATCGAAGGATTCCTCGATTTTTAGACATGCGGTGCGCATGGCGATCGTGATGACGGTAAGTTATTTTGGCATGCATTTCCTGAATTTCAGCGATAAAGGCAGTTTTTGGGTGTTATTGACAATTTTGGTGATCCTAAAACCGGGATTTGGCCTTACCAAAGAGCGCAATGTGCAACGATTGATGGGCACCGTAATCGGTGGAATCGTCGGCGCGCTCATTTTGATCACCATTCACAATCAAGCTGTACTTTTTATATTATTAGTTCTATTCTTTCTTATTGCGTACAGCATCTTTAGGATTAACTATATTTTATTTGTGGTCTTCCTGACACCATATGTACTTATTATGATCAGCTTTACTGGTGTAAATACCTTTGAGATGGCCAAAGAGCGCATATTCGACACGTTTATTGGCGGAATGGTGGCTTTCTTATCAAGCTATATTATATTCCCCAATTGGGAAAGCACGAAGATCAAAGAAACGATTTACAAATTACTCGTAGCCAATTTTGTTTACCTAGAGCAGGTAGCAAAGATGTTTACCGATGAGCCGATCAATATTACAGAATACAAATTGGCACGCAAGGAACTGTACATTGCGTCAGCAAATATGGGATCTACCTTTCAGCGTATGCTTACCGAACCCAAATGGCGACAAAAAAACACGAAAGATGTCAACCGGTTTGTGATTCTGAATCATATCTTTTTCTCGTATTCCGCTTCGCTATTTACAGAAATTGATAAATCGAGTAATTTGCATATCTCTAACAATCAATATGATTTATTGAAACGGACAGCTTTTAATTTGTATCGTCTTATTCAGCGATTTGAGGAATACGAGGCACCTGTAGATTGGACGACTAATTTCCAAGGATCATTGGATGAGGATGAAAATCATGAAGATTCCAAGCTCATTACAGAGCAATTGCAGTTCTTATTGAAAATATCGAACGATTTACCTGCAGCAACAGACGACGCGATTAAGAGAGATGCGATAAAATACGAAAAAGAAATGGAGGTAACACATGCATAATGAGGTATACGACGTACTGATTATCGGCGGGGGTCCGATTGGACTGGCTTGCGGCATCGCAGCGAAAGCAAATAATCTTTCGCACCTTATCTTGGAAAAAGGTTGCCTCACCAATTCGCTTTATAATTATCCAGTGAATATGACTTTCTTCTCCTCTGCGGAGAAGTTAGAAGTTGGCGGGATACCATTTGTAACTACTAATCCAAAACCCAAAAGGGCAGAAGCATTAGAATATTACCGTCGTATCGACAGCAATTTCAATTTGAATACGCGTTTGTTCGAAGAAGTGCGCGATGTGACCAAAGATCAAAATACAGGCCTGTTTACCATAAGCAGTTCTCGATCTGTCTATCTAGCTAAACATGTCATCGTAGCAACTGGATTCTATGATATCCCGATGCAGATGAACATACCAGGAGAGGATTTGCCGAAGGTTAGGCACTATTATGATGATCCACATTATTATGCCAAACAGAATGTGGTGGTCATTGGCGCTAGCAATTCCTCTATCGATGCTGCTTTAGAAACCTATCGCAAAGGCGCAAATGTTACGTTGGTGATTCGGCGTAGCGAGATTAGTCCGCGGGTAAAATATTGGGTGCGCCCAGATATCGACAATCGATTAGCAGCCGGGGAAATTCAAGTTTATTTCGAAAGCTGTTTGTCAGAGATTTCGGAGCAAGCCGTAAAAATCAGAACACCGCAAGAGGAAATTGAAATAGAGAATGACTTTGTATTGGCGCTTACAGGCTATCGGCCAAATTTTGCATTTTTAGAACATATCGGCATCGAAGTTCCCGAAGATGGTGCGCGCATCCCGCAGCATAATGACGCGACCATGGAAACGAATGTTGCCGGATTGTATTTAGCAGGTGTGGTTTGCGGTGGACTTAATACACATCTGTGGTTTATTGAAAACTCGCGCGTGCATGCTGACCTAATTATAAAAGATATTGCTAATAAATTAACACTTCTTTAGTCCGTTAAGAAAGATAGCGGCTAATCTCTTCTGCATGTTCAACATTTGTAGCACCTCCTCCTTGGTGGGCGGTGTAAAAATCGCGTTGAAATCCTTCAACAAGCCCAAGCGCATTCCTAAAATAGACACTAAGAATATACGAGCTGTATCTTCCACATCGTCCATTTCGATTTCGCCATTGGCTACACCAATCTGTAGCAAGCGTACAAATTGTTGCAGTTCTTTCTCAAAGATTTTTGGAATGAGATCTTGCAGATCGGAAGGAATATCAAATCGAAAAGAGTACGCATCAGCAAATACATTATAATAATCATTTAAAAAATGCATACGTTCTTCCAACAACAAATTTGTCACTTCAGCAACCTTTCCACCACGTGCAATAATAACATCTCCTCTATCCAACAGTTCGTCGAGTAAGTGATTCCAGACGGCCGCATAAAGATTATTCTTATCTGGGAAATAGTAATAAAGTAATGCTTTTGAGAATGCCAAATCTTTCGCAATCTCTGCCATTGTAGTTTTTGCCATTCCAAAATGTGAAAATCTGCGCAAAGCGGATTCAATAATTTTAACGCGTTTGGCATCAGCGCTCTTCATAGTCATTCGTATTTTTTTTTAGCTTATAACTATCGCAATGGGTATCTTTACCTTTGGATTATTAAAGGTAAATTTTTTCTTTGATTTTTCCGTACAATTAGTCAAATATGGGCATACAGATTTTGGAAAACGCAGCACTAGATCATATCAACACCTTTCGAATTTCGGCGTCTGCCGATCGTTACATGAAGATTACCGACGAGTCAGAGCTTGTGAAACTACATAATCAAGGTTTATTTGCAGAATCTTTTTTTGTGTTGGGCGGCGGCAGTAATGTCTTATTCACCAAAAATTATAACGGACTGATTGTGCACATGGCTATTATAGGCAAACAGCATTTCATCGAGGGCAATTATGTGTACGTCACTGCCGCTGGTGGCGAAGTTTGGAACGATTTGGTTTGGTACTGTATAGCACATCAATTTCCAGGTTTAGAAAATATGGCATTGATCCCCGGATCCGTTGGCGCTTCGCCAGTTCAGAATATTGGTGCCTATGGTGTGGAGTTAATGGATGTATTCTATTCTTGCAGAGCATTTGATACCGTGACTGGCGAATATGTCACCTTTAATAAAGAAGCTTGTGGCTTCTCTTATCGTGACAGCATTTTCAAAACAGAATATAAAGGAAGGTATATCATCACCTCAGTCACTTACAAATTACACCTCAATGCTGCCAAAAACACATCTTACGGCGCGATAAAAAGCGAATTAGAACTACGCGCTATTAGCAACCCGACGATCCGTGATATTGCGGAGGTGGTATCACATATTCGTGTAGAAAAACTTCCAGATCCAAGTATGATTGGTAATGCTGGCAGTTTCTTCAAAAACCCTATTATTTCAGCATCTGCTTTTGATATGCTGATGCAAAAATTTCCTAATGCTGTTTATTACAACTTGCCAAATCAGGAATACAAGATTGCAGCTGGCTGGCTTATCGAACAATGTGGATGGAAAGGCAGACAAATCGGTCAAGTGCTGATATGGCCAAAGCAGGCGCTTGTAATTACAAATGCTGGTGACGCCACCGGATCTGAAATTTATGCTGTTTCCGAAGATATTATACAAGATGTTGCCTCTAAATTTGATATTTCTCTCGAACGCGAAGTCAATATTCTATAATTAATTATTTTTTTTTGATAAAATAATGTTATAAGGCTTAATTGCTCTTAAATCATCCCCCAAGCCCGAAAATAAATACTTTGTGACCGGATATTAACACCTGATCACCCCCAATTTCTACGCATAAAACCTACTAAAATTCATTTTTGCACGGTATTTGTTTTTATCCTAGCAACCGTATGCTTCATTGCGCTAGCGATATGTCTATCATGCTTAGCCAGTATTACATCGATGAGGTTAATCGTTTAAAGACACACATTAATAAACAAATAAATAACCAGTAGTATGAACAAGTTAGAATTTAATACACTCGTAATACAACATTCTGATTCGCTAAAATCTTACGCAAGAAACTTTACGAAAGACGGTGACGATGCTAACGATTTAGTTCAGGATACGTTATTGAAAGCCGTTACTTATTTCAAAAACTTCCGTGAAGGAACCAACCTAAAAGGCTGGCTATATACCATCATGAAAAACACGTTTATTAATAATTATAGACGAGTTGTTAAAACAAATTCTTTCATCACCAAAGAGGAAGAAATCAGCAATGCCAATCTAGTGGTATCGGCCACACACAATAAAGGCGAAAATAAGTTTATGATGGAAGACATCAATAGTGCTTTAGGAAAGCTAAGCGAAGAGTACTATATCCCGTTTACCATGTACTACGAAGGCTATAAATATCATGAAATTGCCGTACATTTGGCTATTCCGATTGGTACTGTGAAAACTCGTATACACGTAGCACGCAAAACCATGAAGAAAAGCTTAAATGCCTACAGCTAACAAATGACAGACAGCCTACCCTCATTCAGTAAAAGCATGCTGGCTCGTCGCAATGGCCAAGACAGACCAGAGATATGGGTAGCCTTTCAAGGAGTTATTTATGATGTCAGTACAAGTAGGCTTTGGAAAAACGGCAAACATTACGAACATTGGGCTGGGCAAGACCTAACCGATGAACTCAAAGATGCGCCGCATTCCAGCAAAGTATTTGAAAGATTTCCCATTGTTGGAACTCTAACCATATAGAAATAGGGAGTAGATTATCTACTCCCTATTTTATTTCAAATTTGGCTAACGCCACAAATTGCTCAATTCTATGCGCAATTTCTTCTTTATTTAACTGCTGCAATTTTTCCGTACCAAATTTCTCGACACAGAATGAAGCTAACGCCGATCCATAGATGATGGCATTCTTCATATTATGGAAATTTACCGATTGCACATGGGCTAAATAACCGATAAAACCACCCGCAAAAGAATCACCTGCTCCTGTCGGATCAAAAACATCTGCCAAAGGCAATGCTGGCGCAGAAAAGATCTGTCCTTCACCAAACAACAATGCTCCGTGTTCCCCTTTTTTGATAATCAAATAAGATGGGCCCATTTGCAGAATTTTTTCCGCTGCTTTGACCATAGAGTACTCGCCAGACAATTGCCGCGCTTCTCCATCGTTAATAGCCAAAACATCAACACGCTTGAGAACCGTTTTTAAATCTTCTAGAGCAACGTCCATCCAATAGTTCATCGTATCCATCACGACTAGTTTTGGAACAGTTTCGAGGCGATCTAAGACAGCCATTTGTACTTGAGGCATTAAGTTGCCCAGCAAAAGATATTCGCAATCTTGGTACGAGGATGGAATCTTCGGATCAAAGTCGGCCAACACATTGAGTTCAGTCGTCAACGTATCCCGGCTATTCATATCCACATGATACTTCCCAGACCAGAAGAAAGTTTTTTGATCGTCGACGATTTCTATTCCATCAATATCAATTCCTTTCGCAGTAAGGATATTGAGATTATCCTTCCCAAAATCACCTCCAACTGTGCCTATTAATTTCACCTCATCGTACAAATAAGAGGCCGCTAAGCCCGCAAATGTAGCCGCTCCACCCACAACCTTATCCGTCTTACCAAAAGGTGTCTCAATCGCATCAAATGCTACCGAACCAACGATCATTAAACTCATGTCTATCCCGTTTTAAAAATAAGTTCAAAAAAAAATGCCGACAATTATTTGCCGGCATTTAACGAGTGCTCCTGAAGCTGGGCTCGAACCAGCGACCCTCTGATTAACAGTCAGATGCTCTAACCAACTGAGCTATTCAGGAATATCCTTCTTAAGAGCGTTACCCCTCTAAAGCGGTACAAAAGTAGTCATTGAGAATTATACTTCCAAATGCTATTTTAAAAAAAATCCGTTGAAACGAAAGAAGGCTGTTTTCGTAAAAACAGCCTTCTTTTTTTGTGCTCCTGAAGCTGGGCTCGAACCAGCGACCCTCTGATTAACAGTCAGATGCTCTAACCAACTGAGCTATTCAGGAATATTGCCCCGTTTGCTTTCGGTGACACAATATTCGGAAGATTTGAGGAATTATCAAAATATTACTACTCAAAAAATCACAAGTTATTCAGTACCAACCAGAATAATTAACCAACCACATCTTTCAAGATGAGCGAAATGAAAGTAAAGTAGATAAATAAGCCAGAAACGTCTACCAAGGTAGATACGAATGGCGCTGATGAACTCGCAGGATCTGCCCCTAAGCGTCGTAAAATGAACGGTAGCATGGATCCGATCAACGAACCCCACAAGACAATGCAGACCAAAGAAAGAGAAACAGCACCAGCCAATAATTGCCAATGATCGCCATAAGAAGCTGTGAAAGCTTGCCATGCTCCTATTCGCACAAATCCCAAAACGCCTAGAATAACCCCCAACGCCAATCCCGATAAAATTTCTCGCTTCATTACGCGCCACCAATCACCGATAGTGACCTCTCCTAACGCCATGGCTTGAATTATTAATGTAGATGCTTGAGAGCCACTGTTACCACCACTAGACATAATCAGCGGAACTAAAGCCAACAGTGCCACCGTTAATCGTGCTTCGTAGTGCTCGATAACCGAAGCAGTGAACAATTGCCCAACAAATAGGACAACTAACCAACCTGCACGCTTGGAGACGAGCTGAAATATCGAAACATCCATATAAGGCTCATCTAACGCTTCGGTACCACCAAAGCGTTGCATATCTTCTGTATACTCCTCGTTTGCCACCCAAAGGATATCATCAATCGTCACAATCCCCAACATGATATCCTGATCATCGACAACTGGAAGCGCCACACGATTGTTCATACGAAATATGGTTACGGCTTCTTCTTGCGGATCGTCTGCGTACAATTTAATCAGTCGATTATCGATGAGATCTTCAACGCTGTTTTCTGGATCAGCAAGCAAGACATCTTTGATTCGAATATCATCAATCAGCTTGCCGTCCGAATCGATGACGTAGAGTACATCAATCGTTTCAGAAGCTTTACCATACCGGCGAATGTGATCTAGTACACGTGGGATGGACCAATGAGATTTGACCGTGATATAATCCGGCGTCATCAAACGACCGACACTATCTTCGGGATAACCGAGTAACGATAAAGCTTCTTTGCGCTCTTCGGGTGAGAGCAGGATGATGATACGTTTTACGGCATCACCTTTTAATTCACTTAAAAAAGATGTCCGGTCATCAGGAGGCATCTCATTTATCAACTCGCGAACTTTGGGAGCAGAGAGTTTTTTTATGATTCGCTCTTGCGTTGGAAAGTCGAGAATTCGAAAAACATTGATCGCCCTTTTGATACTTAAGGTTTCTAAAAACAAAGGACCATGTTCTGGAAGTTCGTCAATGAGCTCCTCGACATCGGATATATTTAAGTCATTTAAATAATCCTCCAATGAGAGCATATCGCCTTGTTCGATGAGCAGCTCGATGCGCTCTACCTGCATGTCTAGTTCTTCCATATTGCCCTCCTTTTATTAAACCCTACATTGGTGTTGATCTGATAATTTGCTTGCAAAAGTCGGGTATTTTGACCGGAATCGCTAATTAAATTTTACTGCACGCTAAGCTCATTTGGATTCCCTTGTGCTCACAAAAACACGGTGATGGACAACAATAAACCCACGAGAATCACGACATAATGTCAGTGATAAATATAAAACAAATGAGCTAACCGATCTACAATTTAATTTATAAAACCACAGCTCAATAAGCTTAAAGAAGTTCCGATTTTGACACGATCATTTTGGTCGTCAAATAAATTCGACAAGCTAACTTTTATTGGACTACTCATTGTTTTTTAGAACCCAATCTCGAACAGCAACCATAACTGCAGAAATTTCGCCAACTGCAATTCCGGTAGACATAGCGACACAAATATTGATTGTCAATGAGGATTATATCACAAAATAGTTTAGCTTTATCTTATGATTGAAAAAGCGCATACAATCAGCAAATTGGACAACTTTGCAACAGTTTACGTGTTAAATAGCATAATTATTTAAAATACATATATTACTACATTTCAGATATATACAAAAATTACATAACCTATAGGTATATATAAAACAATTTTTTTTTACTAAAAAAATTAGCTAAATCAATAAATGAATAAAATCTTACAAAATAATATACTATACATCAGTGTTTTAACATTACTGATATCAACATATAATTCACATTCAACTTTTGCCCAGATTATTGACAACGATCAAGTGGACCCACGCATCAAATGGGAGCAGTTCAATTTGCCAAATCATCGGGTTATATTTCCGCAAAGTTATCGTCGACAAGCTTCTATCCTGACACATCAGCTGGATAGCATGCGCTATTTTGCGAATGCTGATTTGTCCAGCGACCCCAAAAAAATACCCGTTATTCTACATGCGAATCATATCCTTCAAAATGGTTTTGTACAAATGGGGCCGCGAAAAACGGAGTTCTATCCCTTACCTAGTGGTGTAGCTAGCAATGTAGAATGGTTACCAAATCTCGCGCAACACGAGCTACGACATGTGGCTCAAATGGACAAATTGACAGGCCGTTTGAAGGCACCATTTTTTGAACAACTAGCCTTTGCCATGTTCGGCATTCACTTGCCAGCATGGTATTTTGAAGGAGATGCGGTGGCTACCGAAACACGATTTTCTACTGGTGGCCGCGGACGAATGCCTTCGTGGTTTATGCCACTTCGAGCCAACCAACTGAGTGGTCGATCGTATACTTTTGACAAAAATATACTAGGTTCATTTAAGCATATCACACCTTCTTTTTACCTCACGGGCTACCTGATGAACGTCCATCTGACGAACCAATTTGGTTATGATATTCGAACAGACATGCTAGAAGAAATGCACGGAAAACTTTTCCGACCATTCAACTTTTATAAAGCCTTGCGCGGAAACACGGAAACTTTCAACAGCCAAAGATTGTATCGAAGTGCCATCGATTCTATCGGAAATATCTGGAAAAGTGAAGCGCTTGGAAAGGCTTTGATGAACCCGATCACCACACCTTCCAGTCGTTATCCACAGAACTATTTGCTTCCACAATACGACAATGGGAAGCTGTTTAGCCTGTTCCAAGGACCACAAAAAGTGTCTCAAATCGTGAGTATTTCTGAAGGAAAAGCAAAGCATATTGCTTATACAGGACAGCAGCTGATGCCCTATTTTCACCTTAATAAAGACTTGATCGTGTGGGACGAAGTGCGGAAGAATGCGCGTTATGGAAAGAACACTTTTCAAGTGATTCATGTGATGAATTGGAAAACAGGGCGTCAAAAAACATTAAAGCTTCCTGATTTTGTATACACTCCTGCCCTTTCTCCCAACAATGAAAAGATCGCTGTAGTCCGCGTTGATCCTGCAGGTCGAAGCAGTTTGTTGCTGTATGATTTGACTACAGAAGTGACCACTAACACCTTTTTTCTTCCAGAAGGTATCCATATTCAACAACCACAATTCCATAGTAATGGACAAAAAATTGTCTGTATAGCGGTATCTGATCAAGGAACAAGCATATATGAATTTGAAACCACCAATGGACTATACAGCCAAATCTTACCTTGGGGACAGCAAACTTTAGAGCGCCCGATATATGCTGGCGACGATATTATTTACAAAGCGCACTACAATGCCATAGACAATTTGTACCGCTGGGACCGTAAGAATAACGCTATTTATCCATTGACGAATGCGCTATACGGCGCTTTTAATCCTACGTTGGCAAGCGCAGACTCCCTGATATTTAACGAATACACGCCAGATGGACATCGGATTGTGCAATTGCCACTAACGAATCTGGAAAAAGTGACGCCCTCTTCTATTAAGCCGGTGCTGTACGATCGTAGGGACACCATCGCACACCAACCTCAGCAATCTACGACAATAAAGACAGCAACAGACACGGCACTTACCAAGCCTTATAACACGCTTTCTAGCCTGTTGAATTTTCACAGTTTATCCATCAGCAGCAATAATTTCGAGAGTTTGGACAACTTTAGACCGGGTATATTCTGGTTGGCCAATGACTTATTAAATACCTCACAGATCATGTTAGGGTACGAGTATGATACTGATATCCGAAAAAGCATATATAGCGCAGACTTTACTTATGCCAAATATTACCCAAAATTCTCTTTGCGTTACGAGAACAGAGGGCAAATTGGTCAAGCTCGTGTGAATGATGGTAGCTTTACACAGTTTGACTGGAGAGAACATGTTTATTCCGCTAACATTCAGATTCCTTTTTCTATTTACCGTCAACAGATTATTTATAGTTATGGTATCAATTTGGGCACATCTTATCTCAAGCGTTATGATGTGAATATGCGTCTCAACAACTTTAACGATGAAATTGCATTTCCATTGAATTACCAAGCCTATTTCAATCGCAATATGCGACGCAGTACCATGGATTTGCAACCGAGATGGGGACAAAATTTCAGTATGACTTACCGGCATCTACCATTCGCCAATGAGTCGTTGTCTGGAAATATTCTATCACTGAGGACGGGATTCTATTTCCCAGGTATCATGTTAAATCATGGCTTGCAAGTGCGTATGAGCTTTCAGCACAAGACAGGCACATACCTCTTCAACAACGATATTCCGGTCGTGAGTGGTTTCGGATATTTTCCATCTCCTCGAGTGGACAACACCCTTTTGCTTTCATACAGATTGCCTATTGCATATCCCGATTGGACTGTAGGTCCACTGGCCTACGTAAAACGTATCCAAGCACGCTTGTTTTCAGATTATCAAAATATACAAGACTCTGGATTAGCTCCCAAAACGTTTGGATTGGGCCTATCTGCGGATGTCAATTTCTTACGATATGTCTTGCCGGATGTTAACATTGGTGTACAAGGGATTTACATCAATGATAATCGGGCATCGCAACGCGTTGTGCCTGTTTTCAACCTGAGCTACACCTACTAGCGGCATACTAGCTACGAGAAAGGCTCATTCGAAATTAATCGGATGAGCCTTTTATATGAATTTATCTTCTGATCGACTATTCGCTTTCAGAGATGGCTTTGACACCTGGAAGTGTTTTACCTTCCATATATTCTAGCAAAGCACCACCGCCTGTACTTACGTAACTCACATGCTCCGTCATACCGAATTTAGAAACGGCAGCTGCAGAATCACCTCCGCCAATGAGTGAAAATGCTCCTCTTTCCGTAGCGGCTACGACCGCGTCAGCTACTGCACGCGTACCTTTTGCGAATGTATCCATTTCGAATACACCCATTGGGCCGTTCCATAATAGTGTATTTGAGGCACTAATCACTTCTGCAAAGTGCTCACCAGATTCTGAACCAATATCAAGACCTTGCTTATCTGCAGGAATAGCATCGTTTGCACCATTGTATACGGCTGCATCGTTGGCAAAACGATCTGCAATTTGCGCATCCGTAGGCAATACTAGATTCACGTTTTTCTCTTCTGCTTTCTTCACCAAAGCATTCGCTAAGTCTAGTTTATCCAATTCTACCAACGATTGACCAATCTCGCCTCCACGTGCTTTCACAAACGTGTAGGCCATACCGCCACCTATAATTAGATTATCTACTTTATCCAACAATGCCTCGATCAACTCCAACTTGTCAGACACCTTCGCTCCGCCCATAATTGCCGTAAATGGTCTTGTCGGGTGGTTCATCACTTTTTCAGCATTTTCAATTTCTTTGGCCATCAGGTATCCAAAGACTTTGTTGTTGGAAAAATTTTCTGCGATCACAGCGGTCGATGCGTGTGCGCGATGTGCTGTTCCGAATGCATCATTGACATAAACGTCACCCAGCGCAGCTAATTTTTTAGCAAACTCTTGATCACCTTTTTCTTCTTCTTTGTAGAAACGAAGGTTTTCTAGCAGCAATACCTCACCCGATTTCAACGCAGCAGCTTTATCAACTACTTCACTACCAATGCAATCATTAGCGAATTGCACGTCGACACCTAATACTTCCGAAAGGTGTTTTACGATATGCTTTAGCGAGTATTTTTCTGTAGGTCCTTCTTTTGGTCTTCCTAAGTGGGACATCAAAATAACAGACCCGCCATCTTTTAATATTTTTTGTATCGTAGGGAGAGCTCCTTGTATACGGTTATCATCCGTGATGTTAAAATCATCGTCTAACGGCACATTGAAATCCACACGAACAAGGGCTTTTTTCCCTGAAAAATTTAAATCGTCAATAGTCTTCATAGTTCAAACTTTAAGGCCTAAATATACAAAAAAGCAGGTCTTTTAAAAGCTAAAGCCATGTTAATTTAAATGTTCGTTGTAAATAAAACACAAAAAAACCTACAGAAATATTTCTGTAGGTTTTATTATATAGTCCCACATGCGTAGGGCTAACGGTATGAGTTACGCTTTGTTTGCAACAAGGTTAACTTTGAAGTTGATTTCTTTTGAAATCAAGTCATCCTCTTTACCCGAGTAATTAACACCCCAGTCTGCACGTGTAATGTTGAAATCGGCTTTTACTTTTACAGTAGTTTCTGTAAGCTCTTCTACATTTGCGTCGAAAGTAACATTTTTAGAAATACCTTTGATCGTCAAGTTACCTGCAATCACCACGTTATTAGCAGATGAACCTGCAGTAACTTGTGTAATTTGGAAAGTAGCCTCAGGAAACTCTGCTACGTTGAAGAAATCTTCATTTTTCAAGTGGCCATCTAAGTTACCTTTGTACTCACCTTCTAAGTCAGTAGAGCTGATTGTGTTCATATCCAATACAAAGTTACCACCAGAGATAGCTTCATTATCTACCAATAGAGAACCAGATTTGATATCTACAGTACCTTCATGAAATCCTGTTACTTTAGTACCTTTCCAGATTAGAGAAGATTGTGCTGTATCCACATTGTAAGCTGTTCCTACAGATTCGCCTGCTTCTACCGCATCTGCTGTTTCTGCTTTTTTACCTTCTGGATTGCCAGCACATGCCGACAAAATTAACGCAGCTGCAGCTGCTACTACTGTCATTCTATTCATGATTGATCTATTTAATGTTTAAACATCTAGTTTCAACAAAGATAAAAAGTATTCTGTAATAAGTGAAAAAAATCAAAAAATTGCTAATGACCTTGTGGTGAAGCTTCTACACGACGAATATCAGCGCCTAAAGCTTTCAAACGTTTTTCAATATGCTGGTAGCCACGCTCAATCTGTTCGATATTATGAATTACAGAAGTGCCCTGCGCAGACAGTGCGGCAATCAAAAGTGATACCCCAGCACGAATATCTGGTGAAGTCATTTCGATACCACGTAAGGTATTTTGTTTGTTCAACCCAATCACGGTGGCACGATGCGGGTCACATAGAATAATCTGAGCACCCATATCAATCAATTTATCAACGAAGAATAAGCGGCTCTCAAACATCTTTTGATGAATCAAGACATTACCTTTAGCTTGTATAGCGGTAACTAATACAATGCTCAATAAGTCTGGCGTAAAACCAGGCCAAGGCGCATCGGAAATGGTCAAGATAGATCCATCAATAAAGGTATCGATCTCGTAACTCTTTTGTGCAGGAATATAGATATCGTCTCCACGTAGTTCGAATTGTATACCTAATCGAGCAAAAATAGAAGGAATAATTCCCAATTCGGCAAAGCAAACATCTTTGATGGTGAGCTCCGAACCTGTCATCGCGGCTAGACCGATAAATGAACCAATCTCGATCATATCAGGCAACATGCGATGTGTAGTACCGCCCAATTTCTCAACGCCTTCAATCGTTAACAAGTTAGATCCGATCCCAGAAATATTAGCTCCCATACGGTTCAACATCTTACAGAGTTGTTGCAAATAGGGTTCGCAAGCTGCGTTATAAATCGTTGTTGTACCTTTGGCTAACACAGCAGCCATCACAATATTTGCCGTACCTGTAACAGACGCTTCGTCCATTAATATATACGTACCTTTTAATTGAGTTGCGTCGACGTTGAAAAAGTTCTTTTCGGCATCGTAGTTAAACTTTGCACCCAACTTTTCGAAACCCAAAAAATGCGTATCTAATCTTCTACGCCCGATCTTATCCCCTCCCGGTTTTGGAATCGCTGCTTTACCAAAACGAGCCAATAGTGGACCTACGATCATAATAGATCCGCGTAGGCTGCCACCCTTTTTCTTAAACTCTTCGGATTGGAAGTAATCGATATTGATATCTTTTGCTTCAAACTCGTACGTATCTTCATTCAACCGATTGACCGATACTCCCAAAGCCGCCAATAGATCGATTAGCTTATTGACATCTTTAATATCAGGAATATTGCTAATTGTGATTTTTTCTGGAGATAGCAAAACCGCAGAAATAATCTGCAATGCCTCGTTTTTAGCTCCCTGTGGAATGATCTCTCCACTCAATGGCTTACCGCCACGTATTTCAAATGCGTTCATAGGTAAAATAGCATTCCATTGTAGAAACAGAAGAGGTAAATTGTGATCTACCTCTTCTATTTCTTACAACTTATTGAAACTTCTTTCTGTTGTTATTGTAGTTGCTGTTGTTGTTACTCTTATTGTTGCTGTAGCCACCGCCACCGACTTTCTTTTTCATCATCGGTTTCTTGCCGCCACCCGCATTTTTCTGATGGCTGCTTTGCTGACTAGAACCACTTGTTTTCGTTCGGCTTCCTGGAGGCGCCGATTTGAAATCTAATTTGGTCAACACCGTATCGCTCGGCAATGTGAGTGCTCCTTTAGACAGTTCTTTTAAGTCTTGAATGATATGCTCATCCGACACAGAATCTTTATTCCAGGATAGGTAGGCCATCTTCATAAAGTTAGCGATAGACAATGCCATGCGTTCCGTGTATTCAGGCTCAGGCTGCGCAATCGCCTTATTAATCATATCCTCTACCGTACGACCGTAATGTTTGTAACGAATACGTTTTTGCGGATACGCTAATGTTTCGGGTTTTTGGCGAAGCTGACCTCTTTCTGGAATCGGGTATGGAGAATCCACATCGATTTTAAAATCAGAAATGATATACAAATGATCCCACAGCTTGTGTTTGAAATCAGATACATCACGCAAGTGGGGGTTCAATACGCCCATCATATCAATAACGACCTGCGCTAATCGATTACGTTCTTCACGATCAGAAATCGTGCAGATATAATCGACCATGTTTTGCACATTACGCCCATATTCGGCCAATATCAAGTGCGACCGAGTACTATTATAATCAAAATTCATAGTGTTATTTTATATACAAACGTCTGATTATGAAGCTAATGACGTCGTTAAATCTTTTTAATTGTGCTTTTTTATACAATTCGAAGCTTAGCAAATTTAAGCAACAATTGCTTCTGTCCCAACTCTTTGAAAAAAATAGTTGCTTTTATGTCAGGTCGGTTACCTTCTAAGTTAACGACTTTGCCAAAACCGAAGCGTTCATGCTCGACTTCCATACCGACTTGCAGTCCGCTGGTATCCGATGGAGCAAAGCCTGCTGTCGGCACGTGTGCCTTAGGCAAGATTGAGGTTGTCTTCACTATTTTCGGCTTCGGCTTGCTAAACGATTCTTCGCGTTGCCATGCCATCCGCTCGGATGAAAAACCACTTTCCTGCTGGGCTGGTACACGTGGTTTGAAATCTAACTCCAAACATGCTGGCGCCAATTCATCTAAAAAACGACTCGGTTCACAGTTGTTTAACGAGCCCCAACGATAGCGCGAAGTTGCATACGATATATGCAATTTTTTCTCCGCACGCGTTACCGCTACATAAAACAAACGACGCTCTTCTTCTAATTCCGACCTCGAATTGAGAGACAGTTGAGATGGAAAAAGGTTTTCTTCCATGCCCACAATAAATACGGTATTAAACTCCAAACCTTTGGAAGCGTGAATCGTCATCAACGATACCGTATCGGCATTGGGATCTTTGTCTTTATCATCGTTGGTAAGTAAAGCCACATCTTGCAAGAAGATATCGAGCCCTTTTTCTTCCAGATCTTCTCTTTCCGAAAATTCCTTGATACCGTTCAACAATTCCTGAATGTTCTCGTAGCGGCTCAGTCCTTCTACCGATTTGTCCTCGTACAGGCTTTTCAGTAATCCCGAATGTTGCGCGATGTGCATCGCCGTATCAAATGCAGATTGATTTTTGGCGACCGCCTGAAAACTTTGAATCATCGTCGCGAAATTGACCACCGCTGTCGCACTTCGTCCATCCAATATACTACCTGCATTCGCCAGCACATCCCACAGGCGGTAATTATTTTGATCTGCTGCGACCATCAACTTCTCAATCGTGGTATCGCCTATTCCTCGGCGCGGATAATTGATCACGCGCTTTAGCGCTTCCTCATCATTAGGATTGAAAGTAAGTCGGAAATAGGAAATTAGATCTTTGATCTCCTTACGTTGGTAGAATGACGTACCGCCGTACAATTTATAAGGTACGTTCAGCTTGCGCAATGCTTCCTCCAGCGATCTGGATTGGGCATTAGTACGGTATAGAATAGCAAAATCCTTATACACCAAGCTTTTTAATGATTTCTCTTGTAGAATGGCTTCGGCCACGATTTTCCCTTCTTCATTGTCCGAAAAAGCGCGGCTCACCTTAATCTTTTCGCCATCCTCATTATCCGAAAATACATTCTTCTCCAACTGATTTTTATTGTTGGCGATGATGCTATTTGCGGCATTCACGATCATCTTGGTCGAACGGTAATTTTGCTCTAATTTGAACACTTGTACGTCCGGATAATCTTTCTGAAAATTTAGAATGTTTTGAATATTCGCTCCGCGAAAAGCATAAATACTTTGTGCATCATCCCCTACTACGCAGATATTTTCGTGTACAGCCGCCAGACGCTTCACAATAAGGTATTGTGAAAAGTTGGTATCCTGGTACTCATCAACCATCAAGTATTTGAACTGATGTTGGTATTTATGCAAGGTATCGGGATGTTTGTTGAGCAACACATTGGTTTTGAACAACAAATCATCAAAATCCATCGCTCCAGCACGGTAACAGCGCTGCGCGTAGGTCATATAAATTTCGCCCAACTGCGGACGGCCATTGGCGCGATCTTCAGCCATAATGGCTTCATTTTTATTGTATTCCTGCGGAGAAATTAGATTGTTTTTAGCCGAAGAAATCCGACCGTAAACGTGATTTGCATTATAAAGCTTATCATCCAAGTTCATTTCTCGGAGAATAGCGCGCAATAAACTTTTGGTATCGTCGGTATCGTAAATCGTGAAATTGCGTGGATAGCCAATCAATTCGGCTTCCGAACGCAAAATGCGTGCAAATACCGAGTGAAATGTACCCATCCATATATTTTTCGCTTCTGAACCAACGACTTTCATAATCCGTTCACGCATCTCTTTGGCCGCCTTGTTGGTAAAGGTCAACACCAAAATATTGAATGGATCGACTCCTTGACGGATCAAGTGAGCTACACGATACGTAATAACGCGAGTTTTGCCAGATCCGGCACCCGCTACAATCATAACTGGACCCTGAGTTTGTTCTACAGCACCACGTTGAGAGGGGTTGAGCCCCGCTAAATAATCCAAAATAACTTCCTTTTAATTGATAAAAAGTAATGAAACCAAGATGTAAAACTAAGAAAAATCCGGCAACAAGCCTAGCCTGCATCCGCGCGAGCGGATGCTTGTTTAGAAAAACCTAAAACGGTGCGTCGTCTGGCATATCATTCATACGAGATGGCATCGTAATGCCACCTCCAAAACTATCGGATGGTGCCATCGCAGATGGTGATGGTGGACCACCGAAGGCGCCAAAACCATCATCCTTGCCACCTTCCATGCCATAAAAATCGTCTTCAAGATCGACGAACTTCACATATTTACCAACGAACTTCAGTGGCACAATTCCGGTTTCACCATTACGGTGTTTTGCAATAATTACCTCACCTACACCAGCTGTCGGGCGACCTTCTTCATCTTCCGTCATACCGTAATATTCTGGGCGATATAAGAACAATACCATATCGGCATCCTGCTCAATAGATCCAGATTCACGCAAATCGGAAAGCATCGGTCTTTTACTATTCCCTGGTCTGGATTCTACCGCACGACTTAACTGTGATAATGCCAAGACGGGCACATTTAATTCCTTGGCTACAGATTTCAGCGCTCGGGAAATACTACCAATTTCCTGCTCGCGGTTTCCGCCGCCTTTGCCTTCGCTCTTGCCATGCATTAGCTGCAAATAATCCACAATCACCATTTGGATATCGTGTTGTGCTTTTAGACGGCGACATTTTGCCCGAAACTCAAATACATTTAGTGCCGGTGTATCATCAATAATAAGCGGCGCTTCAGTTAACCGGCCGATGCGAGAATGTAACTGTTGCCATTCATGATCGGCTAGATTTCCTTTTTTTAGTTTTTCTTGTTCAATTTCCGTTTCACCCGCAATCAAACGATTCACCAACTGCACCGACGACATCTCTAGAGAGAATACCGCTACTGGACGCTGATGATCCACCGCCGCATTCCGTGCTACAGAAAGTACGAAAGCCGTCTTTCCCATCGCTGGACGAGCTGCAATAATCACTAAATCAGAAGGTTGCCAGCCCGATGTCATGCGATCTAAGGCCGTTAATCCGCTAGGAATACCGGTTAATCCGTCGGTACGATCACGTAATAATTCTAACGCATTAATCGCTTCGCGCATGATATCATCCATCTTCCGCGAATCACGACGCAAGTTGTTTTGCGCGATATCGAAAAGGCTCTTCTCCGCATGATCTAGCAAATCGAAGATATCGCTGGTCTCGTCATATGAGGCATTGATAATCTCGGTAGATACCTGAATCAATTCACGCTGAATGTATTTCTGCGAGATAATACGGGCGTGAAACTCGATATTGGCCGCAGAAACGACGCGATCGGTCAATTGCGTAATATAATAGGCGCCGCCGACCATCTCCAAAGCACCCATCTGGCGCAATTCGGTGGTCACGGTCAACAAATCTATCGGAGATGTTTTCTGAAATAGATTGTAAATTGCCTGAAAGATTTTTTGGTGTGCTTCTTTGTAGAATGACTCCGGTTTTAGGATGTCAATCACTTCACTCAGCGCATTTTTTTCTAACATCAGCGCGCCTAATACTGCTTCTTCCAGATCTGGGGCTTGAGGCGGCAACTTGCCCAGACCGCCGATCAAGCTACTAACGCTTGCCCGCTTTCTGTTCAGATTAGCCTTCCCGGATTTTCCGAAATCATTAGTATTATTTTCGCTCTGTTGTGACATATAGATATAATGGATTTTTGAGGAGTTTTTCACACATTCCCTGCTACCGCTTTGCAGCAAACAATAACGGGATAGCAAAAGTAACAAAAATAGCTACGACGCATCATTTTAGTTTTAAACACTCTTTTTTATTAAACGCGCTGACGATCTATTTAGCGTACAATACGACACCTATGTATTCCACAAACAAATTTAGCACGATGTTAATAACATACATAACAATCTGACAATAAACTTTGTAAAAACATGTTGAATTCACATCGACATTGTGGATAAGCTATTTGTAGTGATTTAAAATATTCCCACTTTTTCAAATTTTGCCCCTTTGCGGGAGCTATATTTTTTTACATAAATAGCAAGCCTTCTCCGACCGCTTTATTGTATCTTTGTGCGTATGACAGCTCCTAATTCAACAGTAAAACCCTATTCTGTAGACGGCAATAAAAAGGAACAAGTAGCTGATATGTTTAACAACATTTCGGCTACTTACGATATGCTTAATCGTTTCATGACGATGGGCATCGATATCATTTGGCGTCGCAAAGCAATTCGATCATTGCGCACCATAAAGCCGCAGCACATTCTAGACGTTGCTACAGGTACAGGTGATTTTGCGATCGAATCGGTCAGACTATTGAATACTAAAAAAATCACTGGGATCGACATTTCTGAAGGCATGCTGGAGGTGGCCAAAGAAAAGATTAAGAAAAAAGAATTGACGGATCAGATTGAGGTCATGCTCGCCGATTCGGAAAACCTTCCGTTCGCCGAAGGGCATTTTGATGCTGTCACTGTGGCGTTTGGTGTTCGTAACTTCGAGAACCTGCAACAAGGCTTAAACGAGATTCATCGTGTGATCCGTCCTGGCGGCAAAGCCATTGTATTAGAACTTTCCAATCCGACGGCCTTTCCGATCAAGCAGTTGTTTCATTTTTACTTTCATAAATTTACGCCAGCAATGGGCAGACTGATTTCTAAAGATAAACGCGCCTATAGTTATTTGCCGGAGTCAGTGGCTCAATTTCCAAGTGGCGCTGTGTTTGCGAAGATGATGCAAACAGCCGGATTTAAGGAAACAAAAGTTCGACCACAAACTTTTGGATTTTGCACCATTTACGAAGCCACCAAATAATATGAATAGAACGGTACTTATCACTGGAGCAAGTTCAGGTATTGGCCAAGCTTGTGCATTAGTATTGGCTAAAGAAGGATATCGCTTGGCACTTTGTGCCCGCCGTACAGAACGACTGGAAGCCCTTAAAAATGAAATTTTGCAAGATCTTCCGGAAACAGAAATATATACGTTCACATTGGATGTACGCGATGCAGACGCGGTGCAACAAGCGATGACGGCTTTACCAGAAGCATGGCAACAAATCGATGTTTTGATCAATAATGCTGGCTTAAGCCAAGGTTTGGATCCTATTCAAAGCGGCAAACTCAGCGATTGGGATACGATGATCGATACGAACATCAAAGGTCTTTTATACGTAAGCCGAGCGGTGATTCCGCTCATGGAGAGCAGTAAAAACGCACACATCATCAACATCGGATCGATTGCTGGCAAAGAGGTATATCCAAACGGAAATGTGTATTGCGCGACCAAACATGCGGTGGACGCCTTGAACAAAGCGATGCGAATCGATTTGCTGGAAAAAGGAATTCGTGTATCAGCGATCCATCCGGGTATGGTAGAAACGGAGTTTTCGGAAGTACGTTTCCATGGCGACACCGATCGAGCAAAAGCAGTATACAAAGGTGTGGATGCACTCAGTGGACAGGATATTGCCGAAGTGATTGCTTTTGTACTTTCTCGTCGTGCTCACATCAATATCAATGATCTACTCATCATGCCGACGGCGCAAGCCACCGGTACTATTGTTAATAGAAAATAAATAGAATATGTCTTTAGAACAAACGATTAATCAAGATATCAAGGCGGCTATGATCGCCAAAGACAATGTTAAATTAAGAGGTTTGCGCGCCATTAAATCGGCCATCTTGTTAGCTAAAACCGAGAAAACACACGTAGAAGATATTTCGGAAGATGCCGAAATCAAAGTATTGCAGAAATTGGTAAAGCAACGCAAAGAATCTGCTGAGATCTACAAAACGCAGAACCGCGAAGACTTGTACCAAGTAGAGATCGAGGAAAAGGAGGTCATCGAAGCTTATTTGCCAAAACAATTGGATCAAAGCGAGATCGAAGCAATCGTGAAAGAAATCGTTGCAGAGACTGGCGCTTCTTCTATAAAAGATATGGGTAAAGTAATGGGCTTGGCCAATCAACGTTTGGCTGGCAAAGCGGATGGTAGCACGATATCACAAGTGGTAAAAGCTATTCTAGCGTAATATGGCTAGCTCAAGCCTAGATTGAATTTCTTTCTAAGGGTCTCCAAAGCTGGGTTTTTGGAGACCATCGCTTGATATTTTTCTTGAGAAGTATATGGTTTACGAACTTTCGTTTTCTCGATCACGACTTCTCGGATTTCCAACGCGTAATTACGCAGCTGCACGCGCAAATGGTTTAGGATATCGACCTTTCCGAGCTTCATCTCTTCCATCTGCACCATATTTTCTACTTCCACCTCGATGATATTATCTTTCAGCACTGGAGTGCTAGACGACATGATGGTATATAGCGTGATTTTATTTTCCTGCTTCACGAATTCAGCGTAAGCATTCCATTTTTTTAAGAAATCTTCGGTTTCCACCTCCGCAAATTCAGAACCTTGCAGCAGTTCATTCTCCTGCTCTTCTTCGTCTTTCTGGTCGAGAATGGTATTGAGATCCGGCAAGAGCTTTTTCGCGGGCATCGCTCCCCATCCTCTGGAAGGCGTTGGTTTTACCTCCGCTTCTCGGGCTACCGATGGATTATTTCCCGAAGTTATTGTATTAGAATTTGATCCAATCGTTTCAGTCACTGATGCTGCAACTGGATTCGCTGCAGCCGGAGCAGGGTTGGCAGAAGTCGACTGTGGACTTGGTTTAGCAATCGTTTCCGTTTCTCGACTATTTGTCACAGAAGCAGTGTTGACCGCATCAGCCGGTTTATCCGTTAGTTTTTTTTTTACATCAACTTCCGTTGATGTTTCTGTGAGGCTCATTCGAATCGCGGTAGCGATGTGGCACATTTTCAGTAGAGCAAGCTCTACTTGAAGCCGATGATTTTTGCTAGTTCGGTAATTGATCTCGCATTGGTTAGCGATATTCATGGCCGACAATAGCAAGCCGCTATTCAGCTGTTGGGATTGTTCCAGATATTTCTTCCGAATATTCTCCCCTACCTCTAATAATTTCAGCGTAGCGGGTTCTTTGGCAACCAATAAATTGCGCAAATGTGCCGATAGACCGGCAATAAAATGTCCGCCATCAAATCCATTGGTCAATACCTTATCGAACACCAACAAAGCTTGCGCAGCATCCTGTTGCACGATGTATTGTAATAAATCGAAGTAGTAATCGTAATCCAGAATGTTGAGATTGTCGATTACTGCTTTGTACGTAACTTCCTTGTTGGAGAAACTTACAATTTGATCGAACATCGATAGTGCATCTCGCAATCCACCGTCGGCTTTTTGCGCAATCACATGCAGACCATCATTCTCATAGCTGATGCCTTCATTCTTAGCGATTCTAGCCAAGTGATTGGCCATATCTTCCACTTGAATGCGGTTGAAATCAAAGATCTGACAACGCGATAAAATCGTCGGAAGGATTTTGTGCTTCTCCGTGGTCGCCAAGATGAAGATCGCATAACTTGGCGGTTCTTCCAATGTCTTTAGAAAAGCATTGAAGGCTTGCTGCGATAGCATGTGCACCTCATCTATGATGTAGATCTTGTATTTACCGGTTTGTGGTGGGATGCGAACTTGGTCAATTAGCGAGCGAATATCCTCTACCGAATTGTTAGAAGCGGCATCTAACTCGTGAATACTGAACGAATTGCCATTCTGGAAAGAGCGACAGCTATTGCATTCGCCACAGGCTTCAGTATTTTCGGAGATCTGTTCACAATTTATTGTCTTCGCCAAAATACGTGCACAGGTGGTCTTTCCCACACCGCGGGGACCACAAAATAAGAATGCTTGCGCCAACTGATTGTTGTGTATTGCGTTCTTCAGCGTATTGGTGATGTGCGACTGCCCTACGACCGAATCAAAGGTGACTGGGCGGTATTTTCGGGCAGAAACAATAAAATTGTCCATTGCAACGAAGTTACGGAAATATTCGACCCTACGCAATATGAGCACCCCAAAAAAAGGGCACAAAAAAAGCCACCTTAGGGGATGGCTTTCTGATAACTCAGTGGCATGTTTCGCAACAGACCTGTAACTAACTAAACACAAGTATATAAAACAAATAATCTACTTGCTCAAAGATAATCGCGTCGTTTGAAGTCTGTGTTATCCATGCGTTATGATAATAATTTTTTGTAGCCGATCAACGAGCCTGTGCCTCGGCAATCATTTTCATGACCTCATCAATGGTGGTCTTTGCGGCTTCTTTCATTTTTGGATTGCCTGGATAATCGGTATCCAAAGTTACTTCTTTGGATTTTTCCTTATAGGTAAACTTCAGCACGAAGCGAGCGGCAGTAGGCTCACGATCTGCCTGTGGAGTAGTCATATCATTATCTACATTCCAAAAGCCTAGCTCTTGTGCTTTGCGGTGTAGATATAACAAGTCATTGTCACGCAACTTTACCGTATCTAGTGCTACCGTTCCATTTTTACGCTCAAACTGGTAAAGATTCGTTGTAGAGCTGAAGTGGTTTTGCAACGAATCGGGCGTACCGTAGGTCAGCTCAATGGCTTGGAAGTCGGCAAAGCGAAACGGTGCATTTTTCACCATCGCAGAATAATAGTAAAAACAGTAAATAAAGAATGGAACGATGATACAAATTCCGAGAAAAATGCGTTTTCCTCTGTCAGACATAATGTTTAAATGTAAAGTGCGCACAAAAGTACGCATTTATACACACTTTCCGACTGGAAGTGTAGAAAGAGACGATTTGCTGACTAAGTTTTTGGGCTACCTGCTCGTTTGAAATAGCGGTAATACCAGGTATCTTTCAGATCAGAGATAATGACGCCTTTTTTTGTAGATACATGGACGAACTTACCATTATGCAAATAGATCCCAACATGGTCGATATTGCGCCCACCAAAGGAGAAAAATACGAGATCACCTTCTCGCAGTTGGTTTTCATATTTCCGTTTGACATTATCTGCCATATCTCTGGAGGTGCGTGGTAGGTCTTGGCTGAAAACTTCTCGATACAATAAACCGACAAAGGCAGAGCAATCCATTCCATTACGATCCAATCCGCCCATCCGATGTGGCGTACCCATCCAATCGTCGATGAAAAGGTATAAATCGCTGCTTTTAGAGATATCGCGACTATTTACGCCTAGTAATTGTGCGTAATTATCGAGTTTATTGCCTGAATAAGAAATCGAGCGTGCTTTACTGGCATCAGATACAGGAACTTTTGATGTATTCCGATGTTTGCTACTTTCAAGTTTTCCGTAACGATAATTAGTATTAGTCTTTTTGCGCACGCCACATGATCCTAATAGTAGTGCACCGCAAAGGATAAATACGAGATGATATACCTTGTAAGAAGTAAGTTGTAACATGCTCTTTGTCATATTTACAAATGTATTTTCGTGACACGAAAAAGCAAAGCACTTTTTTCCACAATTGTTATTTACTTTTGCCAGATAATGGAAAAATTAAAAGGATCATTGGCCGTATTTTTTGGAGCAGCAAGTTTTGGTGTGCTATCTACTTTTGTGAAAAAAGCGTATAAAGCTGGATTTACGCTGGGTGAAGTAACAGGCTCTCAAGCACTCTTTGGGGTTGTTTTTTTGTGGTTGGTATATGCTATTTCGCAAATAGGCAAAGCTCCAAAGCAGATTACAATTCGCAAAGATCCCAAATGGCTTTTGTTTGCAGCTGGACTGAGTTCAGGCTTGGTCAGTGTACTCTACTATCAATGTGTACAACTTGTGCCAGCCTCGATCGCGATCATCTTGTTGATGCAATATATTTGGATTGGCGCCATCTTAGAATGGTTATTATTTAAAAAAGCTCCTAGCCAAATACAATTAATTGGATGTGTGCTCATTATCGTAGGCACGATATTCTCCACCGGTTTGCTCGAAGAGGAAGTACCGACTTTGTCCGCAGAAGGATTGCTTTATGGTTTTGGCGCAGCTACGGCTTATTCGCTATTCATTATGCTCAATGGTAGAATTGGGAATGATTATCCAACCGTGTTAAAAAGTGCTCTGATGATCACAGGTGCATTGGTGCTTATTCTAGTTTTGTTGCGACCAGTAGGATTGTTGTCGTTAGAAACTATGTATCGCTTATTGCCCTACGGACTTCTGTTAGCTTTGTTTGGTACGGTAATACCGCCCTTATTATTTGCTTACGGAATGCCTAAAACGGGTTATTCATTGGGAAGCATTTTAAGTGCGGTAGAATTGCCCGTCGCGGTCTCTATGTCGCACTTAATATTAGGAGAATATGTGTCTGGTGGGCAATGGTTTGGTCTGGTCTTTATCTTAGCGGTCATTGTGATCATCCAGTTGCGGAAGCCCAAAAAAGCTCCGACGATTTAGTGTCGGAGCTGTACTATTGATTCATAGTAGGTATCTGCTATGAAATTGGTTTGTGGTATTTTATTAAAAAGCGTATCGCATACCAAATTGAATTTGGAATGGGTTGCCCGAAGGTGCTACACGACCAAGACTATTAACATTGTAATTAAACTGTCCGTCGGTAAACGCATTTGCGGCTGGTAAAGCATATAGCGCTTGTGATCCAAAGTTTTTCATCACGCCCCATTCTTTATTCAACATATTCATAAAATTGAAGATCTCACCAGATATTTCCACACTGTGTGACCGGAAAAGCTTGATATTTGTCGCAAGACGAACGTCTACTGTACCATAAAATCCGTTGATCCCGCCATTGCGCTCCGCAAAAGTCCCTTTGTATTCCTCGATATAATTTTTCATACTCTGACTAGCTTCCGGATTATCCAAGATAGCTTGTAAACCAGTACGAATGTTTTGTGGAGTATTAGGATTTGTGTAATCGAAAATATATGCCAATTTGTTCGCTGCACCGCCAAAATCACCGTTAGTATTAGCTCCAGCTAGCAAACTATATCTAGTTCCGCCAATTCCTGTATACCTCACACCAACCTGCACACCGTAAAATGTTGGCAGATTTCCATATGCCACTAATTTGTGACGAAATTGGTTGGAAGAGTACGTCACCATACTTAGATCGCGTGGATCATTAACTATTGCTTGTGATAAAGTGGCTGAATTAGCTACGTTGCCGTTAAATGAAGTATTATCTTTGGTATCATTCCAAGTATAGCTTACGGTAATCGTACCATCTTTAAAATAATTGTATGTACCATCTAGTACAACGGCATAGTTATTCACTTTACCTATGCTCGTAAGCTCTAAAACACGACCAAGTTGATCCGAGATTCGACCTTGCTGCCAATCCGGCTGTCCGTTGCTTGGAATAGTATTTTCAGGAACAAATACAGCACGATTTCCTTCATTCGCCAAGCGGAAGAAAGGATCTGCCACCATATTACGATCGATGTACGTATAGTTATTGCGACCAAGCGTCATGTATCCTGTCGCACTCACTTTAAAGCGATCGGTGATAAAACGGGTATACGACAAGTTAGCTTTATACACAGTTGGTACCGCCGCATTTTCTCCTGTATAATTTATCGTAGGCACTCCGCGATCCAATACTGTTGGAATGTTACTCATATCTTCACGATAAGCATTAAAATCAACTGTTGGAACCGCATCGCCACGCACATCTACTGTGGAGAAGTTGGACCCATCAAAGGTCAGGTTATTAATGATCATGTAGTTATTGATATCTGACGCAAAAATACCTGCTCCCGCACGAATGATATCTGTACCATTCTGATTGATATCCCAGTTAAATTGCAAGCGAGGTTGTACGATAAAGGTTCCTAATTTATTATCGGTACGAATCCCGAGTTGTTGATCCACTAAAGCGTTGTACTGCGCTTTAGGATAACCAGCATAATCGAATCGAAGACCAGCAGTAATTTCCATACCTGGTCCAATATCTTTACGCAACTGCCCATAAAGCCCCAAATTTGCGATCGTTCCGCGTACCGCTACGTCATCTTTTAATGGCACTTCGCGGTAGTATCTATAAGCATTACCTTGCTCTAAGTTGTCCAAACCAGAAAAATGAAAACGCCCGTTTACCTCTGAACCGTATACTGATTTAGAAGTAGTCGTCATCAAATCTACTCCGAAAACATATTTTGCCCAGTCGGTATCGTAATAAACATTATTCATCAACTGGACCACATGATTGCGGAAGTTCTCTTGCCCAAAGCGATGACCGCCCAATTGCAAATTGGTTCGCAAAGTACCACCTTCAATCGTAGACTCTACTCCTTCCACAATCGCTCTCGGAATATACCCAGGAGCAATCTGATCGCCTTGCGTACTATTTTGATATAGATATAGGTATTGTAGTTTTAGCTCGTTGGTTAATCTTGGTGAAATAGAAGTTCTCAGCGTAGCTAGAAAATTATTATCTACGTTTTTATCTGTTCCATACGATTCTAAGAGATTGATACTGGTATTGTCCGCCAACCCGAGTGGATTGTAATCGTAGGTAAAGTTGTTGCGCACGGTCAATAAGTTTTTATCATTGATCTGCCAATCTAATCTCAAGAAGCCCACATCAGACGTACGTTTCTTATCAATGGCACCAGTCTGCGGCTGATCGGACACGCCATAGCGATTTCTGGCGATATCAAGGTAACGATTAAGTGTGGTTTCATTGATTCCAAAAACTTGCTGATTCAAATCTCCCCTTAAATCGGCGATGAGCAAAGCACGGTTGTCTTGTTGACGATCCCACACGGCGAAGAAGTGAAGTTTATCTTTTATGATCGGCCCACCCAACGAAAATCCGTACTGGTAGGTTCCGTAACTTCCTAAACGTGGATTGCCGGCAATGTCATATTTACTACTAGACCAATCGGTTCGCCCAAACATAAAAGCCGATCCAGTTAGCGTATTGGTTCCCGCTTTGGTCACCGCACTTACGGTACCACCGCCACTGCGACCAAAAGTAACATCGTATTGGTTGGTAACGACTTTAAATTCACGAACGGCTTCCATCGACAAGGAATAAGGTGCACCACTTCTAGCGGTGGTTGATCCAGCCGATGTCGGATTCTTCGCACTCATACCGTCAATCGTGAAGTTGGTCGAAGAAGCTAATTGTCCGGAAATAGAACCACCTGCAGTAGCTAACGGAGAAAGCTCGGTCAAGGAAGTAAAATTACGTCCGTTAACAGGTAAAGAGCGAATCACTTTAGAGGAGAACGCCGTAGCAGCACCCAAATAATCTTTGGTATTCACTAATCCGGATGCATTTACTTCGACCACATCTAAGCTAGAAGTGCGAGAAACGACTTCGATTTCAATACGCGCCACATCACCTTGATTGAGCTGAATACCAGTTACGGCGCCTTCACCGCTGCTCAAGTGCGTAGCGGTAACGACGTAAGGACCGCCTAATGGTAATTGTTTGATATCAAAATTTCCACGATCGTTACTTATGGAGCTCGTCGTAAAACCAGTAGACTCGTTTCGGACTTGAATTGTCGCTCCCGCAACTGGCGTGCCGGCAACGTCTATTACTCGACCTGTGATGGATGCCTGTGTACCTTGTCCGTAAACAGTTGTACCCGTAACAAACAGTAAAGCAACCAAATAGAAAATGCAAAATGCGTAATTAGTAGCTGTTTTTTTCATAAAACAATAAGTAAGTATAGTGCTGATTAATTATGAGCAAAAATACTTCTGTATCGTTACGTGAAAAACAACCTCATATTAAGATAATATTATGAAATATGGCGTTATAACCGAAAATCATGAGCTATTATATTCTCGCTCAAATCATCTTTAAACACAGAAATAGTTTCTCAAAAACGCATTATGTAATAATTTACCAACATGAGAAAATTGCAGCAATATGATAAAATTACATTAACTTTCTAAGAAGCCTTCTAAATCATCCTCTTTCTTCAAACCAAACTTTTGTTTTAATCGGTATTTGAACATCCGGACGCTTTGAGGTTCTACATGTAATGCTTGCGCAATCTGCTTGGTAGTCATCTTCAGATAGAGATAGGTGCAGTATTTCAAATCTAGCGAGGTCAATTTCTGAATAGATCGTTCATTTAAGCGATTAAAGAAATTGGGATGTAGCTCCTGTATCTGCATTTTGATATCCTCAAAATCCGTTTGCAATAGCATTTCTTCTTTAATCAACTTTTGAATATGAGTGGCTTCGCCATTATTAATCTTATCCTGGATCTGCTTCAGGGTATCGTTTTTTCGTTCGATAAGTAGCGAGTTGGCTAATGCTTCTTTCTCTAATTGCAGCCTTCTAAGATCCAATAGTTCCTGTTCCACCTTCAAACGTGCCTGTTCTTCCTTCTCTAGCATCATATGCATAGCGGCCTGCTGCGCTTGATCTTCTTTTTCCTGTGCCAGTTGCTTTTCGCGCGCCATCGCATACCGCAGCCGGAAATGGTAAGAAATAAACAGGAATACTAACCCAAACAGTAGCGCAAGCGCGATGCCACCATACAAATAGTTCTGCTTCCGACGAAAACTTTCTCTTTCTCTCGATTGCTCTAGCTCACGGTCTTTCTTCGCCATTTCGTATTGCACTTCAAGCTTCTGCGCATTAAAGAGTTGTTGTTCGTTGAATGATTTCTTTAACAGATCTTCTGCTCTTTGCTGATACGTTAATGCCGCTTTCAGATCATTCTTTTGCAATGCAATGTTGGCCAAATCGCGATTTATAGCGTATTCTATTCTCGAATTACCTTTTGCCCCCATCAGTCGGCTCAAACCTTGTAAAAGATATTGCTCGGCCAGATTCAAATCCCCATTTTGCTTTGCGAAGCCACTTTTGATACCAAAGATATTACCCCAATTTTCGGAAAACACATCGTTATTGGCCAATTTTTGCTCTGCAAGAGCAAGGTACTCAAACGCTTTCTCCCGACGGGATGACCAAGCATCTTCAGCGTATTCTAAATAATAATTGGCTAGATTGATACAGGTAATCACATAGGTGTTTACGCTGATTCTTTCCGCATTTGTTTGGAGTAAAGCATACGATTTGTTCAGATAATGAAAACTGCTATCCAGCAAACTTTTTTCCTTCCCTTTACGAAATCTAGCTAGGTACATGCTAGACAAGCCATTATTGACGTTAGCCTGCAAATTGGGACTTTTTACTGCTATCGCGTAGCGATTCGCACTGCGGATGTAGTATTCCATTTTCTCGCTATCTTCCCACTTACTGTAAGCCCCATACAATAGATAATTCAAGTGATATTTGGTCACGAGATCCTCCTCCTTATTTTCGACCTTTTGTAATCCATACAATGCACACTTAACGACCTCGTCAGGCAGATTGAGTGCATTGTTCAAAAAAGCTTTGGCTCGGTAAGCTACGGCCAGAGCTGTGGGTTGCTTAGACTTCTCCGCATTTTCCAAACTTAGATCCGTCAGATTTTTGGCTAGCAGCAGACTGTCTTTCAACGTATAGATGCTACTTTGATAAGCATACATATAAGCTAAATCCAAAGGTGCTGTTGTAGAACGAATACCATCATCCAAGACCTTGATAGCCTCCTTGGCTCGATTCTGCAATTGAAATTGCTCAACTTGATCCAATATCTTTTGCGTACTAACTTGAATGTGGTGTGCTCGCACTGTGCCAGCACACCACACCATCATTACGAAACACAAAATAGGTGTAAACTTCATAGGTATCTCTTTACAATTTTCTACAAAGTACAAAAAACGACACTGATCCAATAGCTATTCACCAGACGCATCCACACTACAATAAACAAACAACTAAAAATAAATAGTTTAAACAAACATGTAGATATAATGTATATACAAGCCGACCATTTGTATATGTTTTGTCTTGCATAGATCATTGGAAATTAGTCGATATCTCATGATCTTTGAAATAGACAAAAGACGCATTATAATGACAGCGAAAGTACAATCAATTTTAAGCTACTTGGGCATTTTATGGTTGGTGGCATTTTTTATGGGCAACGATCAGCGCAATGATCTCAGTACATATCACCTAAGGCAGGGATTGGGATTACTAATTTTGGCGATCCTGTTTCATACCATTGCAGGTATCATCGTATCCATCATTCCATCCGTCACATTCTTACTGGGTATTACAGGCATTATATTTTTGATTTGGATGGTGTTGGGAATTATCGCGGCAGCGAATGAAGTAAAAAAACCTTTGCCTTTCATTGGAAAATATTTTGAAGATAAATTCGATTTTATCGACTATTAATAAGGTCTACCTGCTGATTGCGCATAACTATAGTCTAGATGCCATCTTCAGATATGGTGCTGAAGCTATAGTTATTGTGCGATCGACAAAGAATTTCGACCTACATAAAGCAAACTAGCAATCGCAAATAAAGGAGATGAAAATGGCCGTAATGATACACGGAATTTTAGCATTGCTCGGCGTAGTGCTACTGGCATTGGGTATAAAACTATTTATATCATCGCGCGAATTTGTGGCCAAGGGCATCAAAACCACAGCTACAGTAATTGACAATGTCGGAATAGAATCTGACGATAATAAATCGGTTATGTACTCGCCCATGTTGGAATATCAGGTAGCCGGTGAAACCAAAAAATACATGCCTAATATGCGTGCAAACCCACCTTCGTATGATATTGGCGAGCAGGTGCAGATTGTTTATAGACCGAACAATCACCAAGATGTACGCATCCTTTCTTACTGGGGAGTGTATCTAGGGACGATTATTTTACTCATATTCAGTTTACCAATTTTGATTATTGGCGCAGGTTACTTTTTATTTAAATGGGGCTTTATTTAAACGGAAATTATGTCAGAAAACAGTTCATTATATCTGAAATTAGAAATTAGCGAAGCTAAATTACAACAGTTTTTCGAGGCAGATCCTATACCAGTTATTCTAGACAGAAATTGGCAATCTTGGTGGGACAGTCGAGAAATGTATAACAAGGAACCCTTAACACATATCCCGTACTATCGCTTTGCAACCAATCGAGCTGTATTTGACGAATTAATGGAAGACAAGAGCTTTCTTTCAACCGAACATTACGATAATACCACACAATGCTGGACATTTATCTCCGTATTCTTTAGTGAAAACTATTGGGAGATATTACCTATGCTCTCGTTGCTGCAAAATATGATGAGCTATCAGGATCCAAATAATAAAGGCGCGGCAATCATTTATAGTTATTACTGGGGAGCTACTTCAGTGATGGCATACCTCACGCTTACTGAAAACCAGTTTCGACTCCACCATAGCCATAACACGGATGAGATCCCGCCTGAATTCTTAACCGAAGCTAACCGGGATCTTGACCATGCTGTAGAGAAACTTAGCCAGCAATTCGAAGACTAGACCCTACCTCAACATATAGCCTATGATTTTCGTTATCAACAAATTAGAACTAGCTGCTTACGATATAAATGACATACAGAACCCCAAAAACCCATCTAATCCGATGGTGATGGGCTTGTATCGTACACAGTCGAAGACGGCATTATTCACGGTGCACTCTAAAAAAGCATTTGCTGAATTCTGGGATAATACCGAACGGAAAAAGATCGCACGCCGTCTCTGGACACCCGAGATGAAAGCCTTTGCCTCGCAAAAAATTGCACAAGCGCCGAAGCCTGCCTCTATTTTTAAACTCACTATTGTCGGATGGTTATTCGTCGCATTAGTAGTGACCGCTTTTGGACTAATTGCGTATCAAGCCGTAAAGCCACCAGTCCCTAAATCTGCAGAAAGTGTGGCAATGGAGCAAAAACCCGTCGTTGGCGATCTGTATTTCGGCAGGTTTGAAGCTTTCAAAGAGCCAAGCGATCATATTGCTTCTGGCATGGGGTTTGGCTGGTTTAAAGTGATCGATGTGGATGGCGACGTGTATCATATCGCCAAATCAACCGACATGAGCATCACGCACAAACCAAAAGAAGCATTGAACAGTACGGACTTTGAATCAGAAGGAACTCCTGTCAAAATTACTGAGCAAGCGAGCTATCTCATCACGATGAAAAGTGTGGATGGTAAAATGGAAATCTCTATTACCGATAAGCAATAATAAAGTAGTACAAAATTAATGGGTAAAATAACGCTGATATTGATCGGAGCGCTGGGCTTGGTACTGTTTATAATCTATGCAACGGTAAAAACAAAAACGACTTCGATCGCCGAGCATGCGCCTTTTCCAGAATGGATCGGTAAATCCGTCACTTTGAATCGTGAAACGACTCTATTTAAGGAAAAACTTCCTGCTTACGAAAACAGAAAATATCCTTTCGTACTAGTGGATAGCCTACATCCCACGTGGGAATCCGTAGCTCAACAGCTGGAAAGTAGCGATCTGGAAAAGATTAGGACATTTCCAAAAGGTACGAGTTGGAAGATAGAGCAGGCGATTCAATATACCAATGGTGTTTCTGGATTTTCACAGCCTGTACTATTTGGTACAATATGTTACGAAGGAAAAGAATATAAAGTGGGCTATGCTTGGGGAAAAATGAGCATTGCTAGGTATTTGGATGGTATTGAAAATTGCTGGCATTTTCACCAATCACCTTGGCAGGAAACGATTGACACGGCGTATTATGCGCTGCCAAAAGCTAAGATTTGGTAGAATCTCAACCTTGGGTGGTGCTTGTACTAAAATATGATTGGATCTATTTACGCTCTTAATGTGCGAGCAACTCCGGAAGTTCTTCCATATCCATCTCACCAGAATCCGTTACGCTAGTAAAACGTACCGGAACAATTTCATTCACGAGTAGTGGATCGTAAGGTGTGCGGACTTTCACATAGTTTTTGGAGAAACCATGCATATAGCCTTCTTTCTCATCGCCTTCGAAAAGCACATCGCCAATGGCATCTACCTGCGATTCGTAGAATGCGCGGCGTTTCTTCTCAGATAAGATATGTAGCATTTTACTTCTATCGCTACGTTGCGCTCCGGGAACTGCACCTTCCATTTGCGCGGCAATCGTATTCTCGCGCTCAGAATAGGTAAATACGTGCAGATAAGATACATCCAACTCATTGAGGAAGTTATACGTGTCGAGGAAATCTTCCCGAGTTTCGCCAGGGAACCCAACAATCACATCCACCCCGATGCAGCAATTGGGCATCAGAGATTTGATCTTTGCCACACGCTCTGCGTACAATTCGCGTTTGTAACGACGACGCATAGCCGCCAAGGTTTTATTGTTGCCCGACTGCAAGGGCATATGAAAATGCGGCACAAAACGTTGAGATTGCGCTACAAATTCGATAATTTCATTAGAAAGCAAGTTCGGCTCAATAGAAGATATGCGAATTCGATCAATTCCTTGCACTTCATCCAAGGCTTTCACTAAATCCAGAAACTTATCCTGACGTTTGCCATCACGAATACCGTAATCACCAATATTCACACCGGTCAATACGATTTCCTTCACGCCAGAAGCGGCGATATCGGCTGCTTGCTGCACCAAATCAGGAATACTTCCTGAACGACTGGCGCCACGCGCTAATGGAATCGTACAGAATGTACAGGAATAATCACAGCCGTCTTGCACTTTCAAAAAAGTACGGGTACGATCGCCAATAGAAAAAGCAGATACGAATTGTTGCGTCTCCGCAATCGGCGCATTGTGTACAACGGCTTTTTCCTGCTTGGTCAAATCATTGATATGCTCTATGATATTGAACTTTTCGGCTGCGCCCAACACCATATCTACGCCCGGAATTTCAGAAATTTCTTTGGGTTTAAGTTGCGCATAGCAGCCTACGATCGTGATGTAAGCGTTAGGAGAATGTTTTAAGGCTTCTTTGACGACTTTACGGCATTTTTTATCCGCATTATCGGTTACTGAACAGGTATTGATGACGTAGACATCTGCCTGACTGTTGAACGGCGTAGTATCATAGCCAGCATCCTTGAATAAGCGTCCAATAGAAGAAGTTTCCGAAAAATTCAGTTTACATCCTAGCGTGTAAAACGCCACCTTCTTGTTCATTGTCATCTCATCCATGTGCTTACTCTTCTACGCATCGATATCTGACGCGTTCGTCAAATACCTGCTTTTCATTTTGCAAAAATACACAAAATGCTCGAAATGTGCTTTGTGGAAAAAATATGATCTCTGCATGATACTAAAAACCGTTATCTTCGCAGATAGTGGTTTCCAATACCACCATTATGCAGCATGCGCGAGGTTTGACCGTCATAACCAATGAGCAGGGGAAACATCGTTTTTTAAACTACGACAGAAATAAGAATATGAAGCAATATCTGGATCTATTGGATCATGTATACCGCACCGGCACCGAAAAGACAGATCGTACGGGAACAGGTACGCGCAGCGTATTTGGCTATCAAATGCGTTTCGACCTGAAAGCTGGCTTTCCATTGGTCACCACCAAAAAGTTACACATGCGATCCATTATCCATGAGTTGATCTGGTTCTTAAAAGGAGATACCAACATCAGCTATTTGAAAGAAAATGGGGTTAGCATTTGGGATGAGTGGGCCGATGAAAATGGGAATTTAGGTCCAGTTTATGGCTCGCAATGGCGCTCTTGGCCTACGCCAGATGGGCAACATATTGATCAGATTGCACAAATTATCAATCAGTTGAAAAACACACCTGATTCGCGAAGAATCATCGTGTCGGCTTGGAATGTCGCCGAAATCGGCAATATGGCACTTCCACCCTGCCATGCTTTCTTTCAATTTTACGTCGCACCAGCGCAACCCGAAAAAGGTATCTTGAAACCACAATTGTCTTGTCAGTTGTATCAACGTAGTGCTGATATTTTCTTGGGTGTTCCGTTTAATATTGCATCTTATGCTTTGCTAACGATGATGGTGGCGCAGGTTTGTGATATGGAAGCGGCAGAGTTTATCCACACGCTAGGCGATGCGCATATCTATAGTAATCATTTTGAGCAGACAGAATTGCAGCTTTCACGAGATCCAAAACCGATGCCGACGATGAAGATCAATCCCGATGTTAAGGATATCTTTGATTTCAAATTCGAAGATTTTGAGTTGGAGGATTATACGTTTCACCCACATATTAAGGCACCCGTTGCTGTTTAGTTAGTCCACATAAAGCATTCACCATAGCGTGATTCCGGTTACGCTATCATTATAAAGCATGAATAATATCACGATCACACTGATAGCAGCAGCATCAGAAAACAATGTCATTGGAAAGAACAACGATCTCGCTTGGCACTTACCAGATGATTTTCGCTATTTTAAAAATACGACCAAAGAGCATTCGGTGGTGATGGGTCGCAAGACTTTTGATTCGATGGGCAAAGCATTGCCAGATCGTCGCAACATCGTAATTACGCGCAATCAGAAATGGTCGGCGGAAGATGTCGATGTAGCCAACTCGCTAAACGAGGTATTTACATACTGCCGTGATGAGCGGGAGATTTTTATTATCGGCGGAGCCGAAATATACAAACAAGCGCTTCCGTATGCACACAAAATCTTGTTGACACGTGTACATACCACCATAGATGGCGACGCGTATTTTCCTGAGTTCGACGAATCGCAATGGAAATTGACCGATTCGAAGCGACATGAAAGCGACGAAAAACATGCTTTCGCGTTTACTTTCGAAGTATACGAACGCATCGAAGCCTAAGTTATTTATTTCTCCTTATCACAATCCATGAGCAAACAGACCACACCGACGATCTCCTATACCCTATCATTCACAGAACCACAAGCACATTATGTGGAAGTCAGCCTTTCCCTACAAGGCTTCGAAGCTGATTTTATTGATTTAAAAATGCCCGTGTGGACACCGGGATCTTATTTAGTAAGGGAGTTTGCACGTCATGTCGAGTCTTTTTCTGCGGAGCAGGATAATGGAAAATTGTTGCAACAAGAGAAGATTAGCAAAAATACTTGGCGCGTCTATCATCAGCAAAAAGATACGATTGTACGCTATCGCGTATATGGTTTTGAAACGTCGGTGCGCACGAACTTCATTGATGATACACATGCATTCATCAGCCCTGCGGGCACATTTCTGTTCGTAGATGGTCACTTAGATCTTCCTTGTACGGTGCAGGTCGAGTTACCAGAAAATTGGTCAACTATCTCGACAGGTTTGCCTGAAATCGAGCAGCATAGATATGAAGCTGAGAACTTCGACATCCTATTTGATTCACCGATCGAAATCGGAAATCAAGATGTCTGGTCGTTTGAAGCAGCAGGAATACCGCATGAATTTGCGATGGTCGGCGGCGGCAATTATAACAAAGACCAGCTTGCTGCTGATATTCAAAAAATCGTGGCTGAAGAAACACGCATCTGGGGATCCAATCCCAATGATCGCTACGTGTTTATCACACACAATTATCAGCAAGGTGCAGGCGGTTTAGAGCACCTTAATTCTACCGTGCTCGGCGCGAGCCGTAATGGTTATACGCAAACGGCTTCGTACAACAACTTTTTGAGCTTGGTCGCGCACGAATACTTCCACTTGTGGCATGTGAAAAGATTGCGTCCAGCGCCACTCGGACCTTTCGACTACGAAAACGAGAACTATACGGCACTGCTTTGGATCATGGAAGGCTTTACGTCCTACTATGATAATTTGATCACGTATCGATGTGCATTCCGCGATGAGGCAGATTATTTGCAGATGCTGGCGCAAGAGTTTAATCTAGTCTACAATCGCCCAGGCTACGAGATACAATCCGTCGGTCAATCGAGTTTTGACACGTGGATTAAACAGTACCGTCCCGATGAAAACTCGGCCAACACCAGCATTTCGTACTACAATAAAGGTGCGATGTTAGCTGTCGCGATGGATTTAAAAATCATTGCAGAAACTAGCGGCGAAAAGCGGTTAGACGATGTATTAAAGGCCGCTTACAATCACTTTTATCTGAAAGAACAACGCGGATTTGAAGAAAAAGAATTCCAAGACTTAGCGGAAGAAGTTTCTGGCGTGGATTTATCTGAAATATTTGAAGCAGTATACACTACAGAAGAACTGGATTATAATAGTTATTTCAATCGCGTCGGTTACGAACTGATCGATCAATTAGCCGACAACAAAACGCTCAGCTTGGGTATCCGCACGGTAAATAACGATACACGTATATATATCAAGGGAGTGGATCGGAATTCCACCGCTTGGAAGGCTGGACTAAATGTAAACGACGAGATTTTAGGAATTAACGGTGTTCGTATGGATCCCGCTGGAAGAGAATTGGAAATAGCTATCCAACAGGGATCGCTGGGACAGTCTATAGATGTCTTGATCGCACGCGATGGTATTATTCGAACCATTAGCACGCCGCTGGGTTACAGCGATAAAAAATCGCTTGTGGTGCAAAGACGCGAGAACACTTCGGATTTGGAACAAAAATTAGGCAGAATTTGGTTGAAGCGCTAAACCAGGCAGATCGCTTTTAGATTGCTTTACCCTCCTGCCTCGGATTCGCAAGGACGAAGAGATCATAAAAAAAGGTAGAGATTCTCATCTCTACCTTTTTTTATGCGCTATCGCGCGAATATTTATCAGCTATTAGCTCGACAAAGCTGCTGCACCAGAAACGATCTCGGTTAACTCTGTCGTAATCGCAGCCTGACGGGCTTGATTGTACGACAACTTCAACTGCTTGATCAAATCACCTGCATTATCGGTTGCTTTATCCATCGCGGTCATACGAGCGCCGTGCTCCGAAGCATGCGAATCCAAGACCGCTTTGTATAATTGCGTTTTAATGGTTTTAGGAATCAACTCCTCAATGATCTTTTCTTTCGAAGGCTCAATGATGTAATCGATTTCTTCTACCTTGGTATCTTCTGCTTTCTCTGCTACTAGTGGTAATAATTGCTCTGAGGTAAGAATCTGAACCGCTGCATTGCGAAACTGGTTGTAAACCACTTCTACGCGATCCACATTGCCTGCTTTGAACTCTGCCATCACCATATCGGTCACTTCAGATACATTCTCAAAACTCAAGTTGCTGAAAAGCTCCGTGTGATTACCTACTAGCGTGAAGTTGCGTTTACCGAAGAACTCGTGGCCCTTCTTACCGATAGCAATAATACTTACATCACCACGAGCAAATTGATCCGCATATTTCGCTGCGATCAAGTTGTTAGCCGTTTTGATCGCATTGGCATTAAATGCACCAGCAAGACCTCTGTTAGACGTGATCACGATAATCATCACCTTCGTAGGAATACGATCTTCCGTATACGGAGAATCATTGCCCTCTACCGATGCAGATACCTGTGTCAAGATCTCTTTCAGCTTATTAGCATAAGGGCGTAACTGTACAATAGCATTGGTTGCTCTCTTCAACTTCGCTGCCGAAACCATTTTCATAGCTTTGGTAATCTGCTGTGTAGAGCTCACCGAGGTAATCCGGTTTCTAACTTCTTTTAAATTCGCCATTTTTCAGATGTAAGATATTTAGATATTAGATATGAGATATGAGAAAAATCTCACGTCTCACATCTTTTATCTCCTATCTAAAATTAATATTTTGACGCTAATTCTTTAGCTACTTTTTCTAATACACTTGTTTGCTCGTCAGAGAATTTACCGGCTTTCAAAGCAGATAATACTTCTGGATGACGTTGCTCCAATTGTGTTACGAATTCTTCTTCGAACTGACGTACATCTTTCACTGGGATGCTACGCAACAAACCTTTAGTACCGATGTAGATAATAGCGACTTGTTTCTCAACAGCAACTGGAGAGAATTGACCTTGTTTCAAGATCTCTACGTTACGAGAACCTTTATCCAACACCGCTTTAGTAGCTGCATCTAAGTCAGAACCAAATTTAGAGAACGCCTCTAACTCACGGTACTGTGCTTGATCCAGTTTCAAGGTACCAGATACTTTTTTCATGGATTTGATCTGCGCGTTACCACCTACACGAGATACCGAGATACCTACATTGATCGCTGGACGAATACCTGCGTTAAACAAGTTAGACTCCAAAAAGATCTGACCATCTGTAATCGAAATTACGTTGGTCGGAATGTATGCAGATACGTCACCTGCTTGTGTTTCAATGATTGGCAATGCCGTCAATGAACCACCACCTTTTACCAAATGCTTGATAGATTCTGGCAAATCATTCATAGAAGCAGCGATCTCATCATTGCTGTTGATTTTCGCAGCACGCTCCAACAGACGGGAGTGAAGGTAAAATACGTCACCTGGGTATGCCTCACGTCCAGGAGGACGTTTCAACAATAGAGAAACCTCACGGTATGCTACAGCTTGTTTTGACAAATCATCATATACGATCAATGCTGGACGACCTGTATCACGGAAAAATTCTCCGATTGCTGCTCCCGCCATTGGCGCGTAAAACTGCATCGGCGCAGGATCTGCTGCAGATGCCGCAATTACTACCGTATAAGCCATTGCACCATTTTCTTCCAACGTACGAACGATGTTCGCTACCGTAGAGTTCTTTTGGCCAACAGCTACATAAATACAAAATACTGGCTCGCCAGCTTCGTAAAATTCTTTTTGGTTGATGATCGTATCGATACACACCGCAGTTTTACCTGTCTGGCGGTCACCGATAACCAACTCACGCTGGCCACGACCAACTGGAATCATCGCATCAATCGCTTTGATACCTGTTTGCAATGGCTCTGTTACTGGCTGACGGTAGATAACACCTGGCGCTTTACGCTCAATCGGCATTTCATACGTTTCACCAACAATAGCTCCTTTACCATCGATCGGCTGACCTAATGTATTGACAACGCGACCTAATAATCCTTCACCTACCTTGATAGATGCGATACGGTTTGTACGTTTGATCGTATCACCTTCTTTGATCTCATCCGATGAACCCAAGATTACAACACCTACGTTGTCTTCTTCCAAGTTCAAAACGATACCTTGCAATCCATTTTCAAATTCAACCAATTCACCGGACTGTACTTTCGTCAATCCATAGATGCGAGCGATACCGTCACCGACTTGCAATACGGTACCTACTTCTTCCAGTTCCGCGTCTGATTTAAAGCCTGACAATTGCTCCCTAAGAATTGCCGAAACCTCATCTGGTCTTACCTCTATCATTTTATTATTATAAGGGGGTTTTGAATTTAATTTATACTTATCGCTGTTTATCTAAACTAGATAACGTTTGCAGCAAAGTGTTTCTCCAATTTATTTAATCTGCCAGCGATGCTTACATCCACTTGGCGGTCACCTACTTTGATCACAAATCCACCGATTAAAGCAGCATCTACTTTCGTATCAAGCACCACCTCATTGGCTCTGATTTCTTGTGCAATCTGTGCTTTCAACTGTGCTAGGTTCTCTTCCGACAAAGGTACCGCTGAAGTTACTGTAGCTTGTACAATTCCTTTTTCAACGCGGTATTCACGAATGAATTCGATGGCGACATCATTCAAAATATCTGAACGACCTTTCGTAACCAACATGTGAAAGAAACTCAAGACAGATGCTTGCACTTTTCCATCAAACAGCGCCGATAAAATACTACGTTTTTTATCTTGTTTGATAATAGGATTCTTAAGTACAGCAGCCAACTCAGCGTTTTGCTTCACCACTGCAATAAATTGCTCCATATCGCCCTTCACGGCGTCCAAATTTCCCTGCTCTTTCGAGAGGTCAATAAGTGACTTAGCGTAACGGGAAGCAACTGTAAATACTGACATAGAAATACTTTAATAATGGTGAACTAGCTTAACTTAACGTCTTTTAGCAAATCTGCTACTAGCGATTCTTGCTTCGATTGATCGGCAAATTCTTTCGTCAATACCTTACGGGCAATGTCCAAAGATAGAGAAGAAACCTCAGATTTAACTTCTGCTAATGCACGAAGTTTTTGTTCGTCGATCTCACGTTTAGCATCTTCGATCAAGCGAGCACCTTCCGTTTGTGCGTGTTGTTTAGCTTCAGCTACGATCTTATCTTTCAATTCTTTTGCTTCTTTCAAGATTAAGTCACGCTCTTCACGTGCTTCTTTCAGCAATTGCTCGTTTTCGTTGGTTAGGCGCGCCATCTCCAACTTTGCTTTTTCGGCAGAAGCCAATGCATCGGCAATACCATTCTCACGCTCCTCTAAAGCATTTACGATAGGTTTCCAAGCAAACTTTCCTAAAATAAAGATAACGATAAGTAGGATGATAAGCTGCCAGAAGAACAAGCCGTACGAAAACTGATTAATAAGTGCTTCCATTATATTGTGTAGTCTTAAACTGATATATTTTTCTTTTTTGTTACATTTAAGTAAACATAGTCTGCAACCAACCGTTGCAAACTATGTTTGTACTTTTAGTTGATCTGAGCTTATTTACCCAAGATCAAAGCACCGAATGCCAAACCTTCAACTAAGGCACCGATGATAATCATAGCAGTCTGGATTTTAGATGCTGCTTCTGGTTGACGAGCGATCGCTTCCATAGCTGAACCACCGATTTTACCCAAACCTAAGCCTGCACCAATTACGATAAGACCTGCTCCAATTAAGTTGTACATAATAATTAATTTATAAAATTTAACAAAAAAATGCGATTAATGATGAGCGTGTTCTTCCACGGCCATACCTATAAATAATGATGATAACATCGTGAAGATAAAGGCTTGCAAGAAAGCAACCAGTAACTCCAAGAAAAATAAAAGCAATGTTAACAACATCGAAACACCAATACTACCCGGGATCGTCAATTGTTGCTGGAACAAATACACGATAGCGATCAATCCCATCACCACGGAGTGACCTGCTGTAATATTGGCAAATAAACGTAGCATCAATGAGAATGGTTTGGTAAACATACCCAACACCTCGATTGGCGCTAAGACAAATTTGAATGGAACGGGCACACCTGGCATCCAGAAAATGTGCTTCCAGTAATCTTTATTTGCTTTGAAAGTCGTAATGAAGAAAGTAAACAACGCTAAACATAAGGTTACGGTGATATTACCCGTCACGTTAAATCCTAGTGGTGTCAATCCTAATAAGTTCAATAAGAAAATTAAGAAGAATACCGATAACAGGTATGGCATAAATTCTTTGTAACGATGACCAATGTTAGGGATCGCCATCTCATCACGTACATATAATACTAATGGCTCCAATACACGACCAGCACCTTTTGGTAAGTTGTTAGCTCCTTTTTTGTACGTCTTAGCTAAGCTGATGAATCCGATAAACAACAATAAAGCAGCAAGCATCAAACCTACTACGTTTTTAGTAATCGAAAAATCTAAAGGCTTGGCGTTCGTTGGGTGATGGTGTTCGTCCATATCCAATGTACCCGCAGCATCTGTTTTGTAGATCTTACCGTGGAACAACTTATAATGTGAACCATCTTTCTCTACGGTATGATCGCCATGATGAAATTCAGACGACGAAAACACCTTCAATCCATTATCAATCAATATCACAGGAAGAGGAAATCCGTAATGTACACCAGCTTCACTATCTACAAACAAAGAAAAGTAATGATCATCCTGCAAGTGATGCTGGATATGATGGGAAATTTCTTCTGCTTGGCTGTGTGAATCTCCCTCATGCGCATCTGCTGCACGTAGTGAAAATGGACTTACAGCAAGTAAACATACTGTGAAAAGGATAAGAGCTTTCTTAAAATTTAGCATTTTAGATTTCGATTGAAAAACAAAAATTTTGCGCAAAAATACAACTTTCTTTGGCATATGTCTCCATTTCCTAGAACTTTTATTAAAATTTAGTTCCAAGATTTGGCTATGCCTGATTTATAGCACGATAGGCCATATATACATCCATAAAAAGAAACAGGAAATAGGTCACGAGGAAGTGCGTTGCCAAAAATTTGTCATCCGCCATTTCCAAACCTCCCCGTATAAAAAGATAACCCGCAATCGCCTTTAGGAAAATTAATCCCAAAAAGATAAAACCCAAGTTTTTGGGCATCGCATATTGTGCCAGTAAGATCATCATCGCAACAAACACGCTGAGCAAAGTCTGAAACGCATACAAGCCTAGCAATGAGTGACCTGTACCAGCCCATCCATCTGGTAATTTCAGCAAGTATTCGAAACTGTAATGTATCACAAATACAACCACCGCAAAACGCAGCACTAGCAACAAAGATTTAAGATATTTATTCATCGCGATTAACGTAATTTACTAAGCGGATAAAATGATATAATGATACGATGACACCCAACATCGTGAAGGCTTTCATCCACCATTCACCGCTTCCGCCATACTTGCCATCCAACCATTGTCCTACCCAATAAAACAGGTAAATGGTCACGCCCATCTGAAAGGGCATGCTGGCAAATACCAACCATTTATTGGCTTTCCGTTTATCGTTTGATGACATGGTTAATTTGATCAAGTCGACAAATATACACTATTGCACTCTCCTACCCTAATCCCAATAGTTTTTGTCCGATACGGATGTCTGGATAATCAAAATTACTTCCCAGAATGACTTTAATTTCGGAGGAAGATTTACCTTCGTTTTCACGCAACACGGTAAGTACGCGATCTAACTTATCTTTCTCGATCAGATCTTCGGCATCGATCTCCTCACCAACAAAGTGAATCAAGTGACCGTAAATCGTACCAGCAACCATGCCGCGCTTGGTGGCAATCTGCTCGATCGAAGCGCCATCTTGATACATCATCAAGGTGATGGCTTTGGTATCGGTCGGCATTTCTTCGCTATCTGCATTGGCCACACCTTCATCCTTCACCTTTTCTGCTTGCAGCAGTTCTTGCGCGAGAACCGTGATATCGCCCGTTAGTGCTTCCGCAATGGTCAAGCTATGCTTGATCTGCTCATACTTGCGCTTGTAATCCAGCAAGATTGCTTTCAGTTCGGTGATGTATTTTTTCGTCCGCTTCTTGATCTGCCATTCGGCAATATGCGTTTCCATCGGCGCAATCAATTCCGATTCCATTTTAGGCGCAAACCAACCCACGGCTGACTTGGTACGGGCATGGATATCATCGTAATTGACATTGGCGGCATCGCGAAACATATTATACAGTTGCGTCACAAATTTATTAGCCACGCCTTCCTGTGCTTTGGCCTGCTGTACCAAAGTTCCAAAAAATGCTTGTGCCGCTTCTTTACCATCGATATTGCGGTCTGCTAATGCGGTGGCTTGTGTTTCTGTGGCTTCCACCAAATTGGCCCAGCGAAAGCTCTGTAATAGGATTTGGCCTAAATACTGTCGCTGATATTGCTGCAATACATCTTGCAACTTATCGCTATCTAATGCGCGATTCATATATCCGACCACCTGCGCGTCGGTACGTATGGCATGCGATACGATTTGGCTGCGCAATACGAGCCCTTCCAAACCGCGCAAACGGGAAAGCGCTACATAAACTTGTCCAGCAGCGAAAGACGTTCCTGCATCGATGATCGCACGATCGAAAGTCAAACCTTGGCTTTTGTGAATCGTAATGGCCCAAGCGAGACGCAACGGGAATTGCGAGAACGTACCCATGACCGTTTCTTCGATCTTATCATCGCCTTTATTGTAGCTGTATTTGATATTTTCCCAAGTTTCGCGTTTCACGGTAACGTCATCAGAGCCATCAGCAAAACTCACAATCACCTGCTGCTGATCCAACTTCAATGCTTTAACGGTACCAATCTTACCATTGAAAAATTTGCGATCTTCGCCCACATCATTTTTGATAAACATCACCTGCGCACCCTCTTTCAAGGTAAGCGTTTCCTCCGTCGGGAAAGAGCCCTGCTGAAAATCATCCTTCACCACGGCTTTTACATTAAAAAGCTTACCAGACAATTGCTGTAAAGCTTCTTGATTGATCTGATCGGCGAGTCGGTTGTGCGAGGTAAGTGTGATGTACTGCTCTTCTTTAGGCGGCACGAAGTCGGCCTTATAAAAGCTGTTCAAATGCGTTAAATCCGTTGCCGTCGTTTGGTTGTTCCGGATATTGTTTAGGATGGTAATGAAATGATCGTCTTTTTGTCGATAAATCTTCTGCAACTCGAGAATCACTGGCGGATGCTCACGCAGCACTTTGGCATCGAAAAAGAAAGGACTAGAATAATGATCGCGCAAGACATGCCATTCGTGATCGCGCACGACAGGTGGCAACTGGTACAAATCTCCAATAAATAGCACTTGCAAACCACCAAATGGCCGCATATCACGGCGTACCGATTTAAGAATCACGTCAATCGCATCCAGTGTATCAGCACGCACCATCGAAACCTCATCAATCACCAGCAATTCCAATTCTTGCAGAATAGCACGACGCTGTTTCGTCAGCTTAATGGTACTGAAGAGTCGGCTTTTATTATAAATATGGCTATCTGCCTGATCCCACTGTAATGGATAATCTTCTATAAACGTACCGAAAGGCAACCAAAATAATGCGTGCAAGGTGGTACCACCAGCGTGCATTGCTGCCACGCCTGTTGGTGCTGTAATCGCCATTTTCTTGTAGCAATTTTGCTGTATGTATTTCAAGAAAGTAGTCTTTCCGGTACCCGCTTTTCCCGTCAGGAATAGGGGTTGATTGGTTTGATTGACGAAGGCTACTGCTTGTAAAAATGATGGGTTTTCGGTATCTAAACTTTCCATTGCCATATTTGCAAAGCTACAAATATTTCATTCCGACAGGGAGTTTTCACAATATTTTGGCCGTTTTACAGAGAAATCCTATATTCACCTGATAAACAAATAATAGATGGCAACTTACATTGATAAAAGCGAGCTTTTTAAGCAAATTGAAGAAAAATTAACAAGCGAAGGTTTCGGAATTGATAAAATCGATCAGACTCGCCCATGGGGTGGATTCTTCGTAATCAATGAAGATCAAGCACAAGAATTCGCGAATACATACTTTGACGGACTAGATGTACAAGACTTGAAAATATCGGGTAAGTTGAGTCCAAAGATTTTAGTCGTAAGCCCAAACAAAAGACTTTCGTGGCAATATCACCATAGACGTGCCGAAATCTGGCGCGTAGTGCAGGGTGAAGTGGGTGTAGTAACTAGCCCTACTGATGAGGAGCACGAATTGAAAATGTTGAAGCCACAAGACACGATTCGCCTGAGCCAAGGTGAACGCCACCGTTTGGTAGGATTAGATGGTTACGGCGTATTGGCCGAGATCTGGCAACATACCGATATCGACAATCCATCTGATGAAGAGGATATCGTACGCGTACAAGATGACTTTGGTCGTTAGTCTCTTTCGATAAGCCGCAAAGAAAATCCCGATCTCACTTGATGAGATCGGGATTTTTTTATAGAAATAAAAACTAATCATTACCCTTATCGCGACCTTTACTTTTATCTTGTAAGGTCCCATAATTCAGTTCATTTTCTTCGAGCGAATCGTGCCTATTGTCATACACTTTCTTCGCTCGCTTCAATTTATAGAAATCGTATAATGCGATAAACATGAGCATAAAACACACGACAAAGAAGGTCGCGTTGCCTAAAAAATTGTAGGATACCCCACTAATAATACCTCCAGCAACGTAGCAGGACATGATGACTAGCAGCAAATGAAACTTCTTGACCAACTGCTCATCACTGCGATTGTTTCTTTTGGTGAACATCGACACCAGAATAGCCAAATCAGTGGTCAGACCGGTCAAGTGTGTTGTCTTGATGACAGAATTAGAAATACTAGCCGTCAAACCATTTTGAAGTCCCATCGCAAAGAGTAAAATCCCGACAAGAAACTCGGTTTCTAATAAAGTATCGGTGTAGAAAAACTGAAGATAGATACCAACTGCCAGTATCCCCAGAAACTCTAACATGATGGGAATAGCGTGCGCTAAATAAGAACTGATGCGATCTTTTCCTTGAATGATGACAAAATTGGAAAGGAAGCTTCCGGAGAAAAATAATAATATCCAAAACAGGACTACCGCAGCTTGGTATACGTTTCCTCGAGATACTTCTTGTGCAAACACGGCGTAATGTCCGGTAATGTTAGAAGTATAAGAGAAGAAAACAATGACAGACACCACATTCGTCATCCCGGCAGAGAGTGCCGTTAGTGCGCCTAACTTTAAATTATCTCCTTGGGTTCTATGGTTACTGTATTTTCTTAACATTTTACTGAACTAAATCGTCTCGTTTTAATAGTATTTTGATAACACCCTTGATCTGTATATCCAAATTAAGGTGCAATTCCATCTCATTATTGCTTAATGTCTGAATCTGAAAGCTTTCGATAGGTGTGCCATCTCTACTTATCTCTAAAATATGGCCACGCCCTTTGATCGACCAGGTCATGTTGGCGACCGAATGATCATCAACCTCCAGCGTACCATCTTCTCTAAAGATCCACCGATTTACGTGTAGAATTTCGAGCTTATCCAAGATCTCAATACGGACATTCTCTTCGAGCACCTCTGCAAAGTTCTTTTCTTCCAGTCGATAGTCTGGTTTCTCGAAATACCAACCTTTCTCTTTCCACTCGCCAACAATCATTTTCTCTGGACTTGCTACATAAATCACGATAAGCAGGGAGACCAGTAATAGCCCTCCGACTAATAAGTAATTGAGCTTATATAGGGAATCCCGATTCAATCGTAACATGTATTCTTCTCTTAAAAAATAGCTAGCGCTGATAGCGCATTAGCGCACATTGTAATAAAAGACCTTTCGTCCTATTCCTCCCAGTCGATCCATCCCTTCTACTACTACCTTGTAGCGGCCATTGCCATCCCCATTATAGTAATCCAAGGTCATCTCTTCTGTTCCCTCAATTAGCACATCTGGATTCCAATAAATCGTAGATCGATAATCTGCTGTATTTTTACTGGCAGGTGTATCGTATTTCGGCGAATAGAAAGAACGTGTCTTCACATATCCTAATGGATACAAATCGATAACATTCGTTTTTGGCAACATGGCTTCAATCTCTGCTAACGACATACGTGGGCGTTTCGGCGTATCGTCTTTTTTTGTAATGATAGATACGACACCATCATTCTGGTAAGTACGACTAACTGTACCGAGATCATCGCGCAAGAAAATCTCGATAGCCTCAATATCTGCGGGCTGAATAGAATTTAATGACGGCTCGTCTATCGGCATACCGTTCAAGAAGAACTGCACAGGAACGCGGCTACCTTGATTGTAATTGCGTGATACGAAGTACTTCTGCATATTGGTATCATGCGTAATTCCTGTTAACAAAGTACTCAAACACATCGTCAAGACGTTACAGCCGGTAATACGATCTGCTTCGATTCTGTGCTCTGGCATATTCAACCCGCTTAAAGAACCAAAATCACGACTACTTTGTTTTTTTACGACTGTTCTATTTACTTGAACTTCGTCAATGAGTATCGAAGTCCGGAATTCATTTTTACTATTTGCTAAGTATGATTGCAACTTTTCGTCGATATTCTGCATAAAATCGCCTTTATAAGGCGAGTTGGCATCGATTTCTGGAAAAAAAGTTTGATCCATATTAATGACCAAAGCACGGTAGTTGTCGTTTCCTCTAGCATTCACCGTGACGCGAGCCGAATCTGGAAAAACTAGATTGTCGAAAGAAAATCGTCCTTGTTGATCGGTGTACGTATCTTTTCGCATGCCCAATGAAGGAATGGAAAGCAACAAGCCGCCATTCGGCTGGGTACGTCCCGTATTCATGCGCAGTGTTCCTGATAGAGAAATCCCCTGCTCTGGCATAAAGGATACTTGTGGATAATTTCCTTTAATCAGTTCTTTGTACTCAAATCTTCGGAAACCTTGAGTCATGAGTAAAGCTTCCAACGCTTCTGCCCGATTCGCATTCTCCGTATTGAAATAATAATTTGGCTTTTCTACATACCCTTGCAAATCAGACACCAGCAATAAATTGCTTAGTATACTTAGATCTTGATCATCATTGTAAGGCACTTTTGCTTCGTCGGTGACGGTAACAGAGAAGGAACCCATTACGCTATCCGTACCATTTTTAACGCCAATTCGTAGTTTAACAGGATCTTTACTGTTATACGTGGTTTTGTCGGTGGTCACGTCGATATCTAGCAATTCTTCGGTCGTGGATTGGCAGAATACTAAACGTTCGCTCAATGGCGTACCATCTGCCGCGAACAACGTGTATTGTACAATTCCATTAGGCATATTTTCTCTTGGAACTTTGACCAATACCGAAGAATTTTTTAGAGCTACTTGCGCCGCGTAGACCAGATGTCCATTGGACTGCCCTAACACATAGTACGCATTATTTTCAACTTTTTTGAAGTGATTATCACTCGTCACTATCCCCAGCTGCATGTGCGTTTCATCTGGTTTTAAACTCACGAGATTTACTGCTTCATCTACTGGAGCTGGGAGATCGTAGGTACGCTCCTGTCCATTCTCAAAAGTGATGACCGCTTTATAGCTTTCGCCAGACATGGGGATAAAAGAAAAATATCCCATTCCCATGCCCAAATCTGAAAATTCCAGGATTTCATTTTTCTTGCTATCAATGAGCTTCCCTTTTACTGCAGCACTTTTACCATCGTTGCTCACCGCTTTGAAAGCGACATTCTTGGCCAAGCCTGTGATAAGATCACCACCTTCCGGAAAGAATTGCACATCGGCATCCCACAGTGCTGATGCTAAAGAGTACTGCCCGACTAATTTTTCTTCATTATTGTCGATTTGTACCAAGAGACGTCCCGTCTTCATCAGCTCCTTGTTCTTGGCAGAAAGACTAATGGATACTCGCCCCATATCATCGGTTTCAGCTCTGCCTTTGTCAAATTGATCCCAACCATCGTTGGCTTCCCAAGTCAGTTTTTTACGTGATAGAATCGCGCCCGACTTATCTCTAAATTGCAGTGAAGCTTTGGTTTTGTTACCATCCGGAGTAAAAGACACTATTGCGCCTAGCTTTTTATTGATAGCGTCACCTACAGTGACGATCTTATTATAGAAATAGTCTTGCTTGAAATTGACCATCCATTTGGTGTACGCACGGAATCTATAATTATCTTGAATCCAAAATTCAGGATCCAGCACCAATTGGCCTTTTCCTACACCTTGCTCCGATTGGATTCGTAGCGTTTGCATCAAAGAATCTCGGCTATTGAGCACTTCTACATATACGACTTTGCTGGGTTCATATGTACCTAAATTATAATTGAGATACGATTTAAACCACAAGGTATCGCCAACAGCGTAATAAGGTTTATCAAAATGCAGGTGTACTTTTTCTACTGGATAAACCCCAAAGTACCCCTGCACTTTTTCTACAACATCATTAATGGGTATGGTTGGTTTTTGCTGTGCTTGCAAAAGTATTGAAACCGAAAAAAGACAGATCGTTGAATATAAACGCGTATAAAATTTCATGTATTATGCTTTCAGAATACATAAATATATCGTTTTTCCGGAAAACTCAACCTTACGTTATCATTTTTTAACAAAAGACGCTATTAGTATATCAGAGAACTCCTATACAACGAATCGGTCTCGCTTGCACGAAGAAATCAGCGCTGTTTGTCAATTCACTGATTTCTACACCTGTGCTGGTAAATGAAAAACGCCATACATTATTACCCGACGCAGAACTTGTCCACGTAGTACCAACTAGACCTCTATTGTCTACAGTCGGATTAGAAATAACACTTGAATTAAAAATTCCCTGTGTCGGAAATACCAGATACACATTAGCATTCCGCAAGCTAGTTAATACTTTTCCAGAATTATAATTCGTTTGACTCAATGTAAAGTTTCCTCGATTTGAAGGAGTAGTGCTACTAACTAAGTTTTGATACTCGGTTCTAGTTGGCACTCTATAACCAATAGGACATGGATCTGTCAAAGCTCTTACCGGACTAGTCTCTGTACCAGAGTTCCATGCCGATCTGGAAACAGTATTACTTGAATTCCAAGCCGCATTTCTCACGATATCTCCCCCTGTAGCAACAAATGCAACTCTGCCAAATTGGAAAAAATTACCATGAAGTAGTGCTGTGATAGGATTTTGATCAGGTGAATTCAAAATCGGACTAGCTCCTAAATTATGAAGAGCCCAAATTTGCCCATTGATGCGTGCGGCAGGAAAACCTTGATAAGTGACGTACTCATCTTGTGGCACTATATTCAAAGTTAATGTATATCTGAAACCTGGGGTTATTCTTAAATTACTAAATGGTGTTAGATTAGTTCGTTGTAAAGATCCAATATTAATAGAAGAAATTGTGTAAACTCCTGTTGCGGCAACATCTGCATTAATTATCGTAGGTGTACTAGTAATAGATTGTGCATTTAGCGTAGGGAAACTAACTGCAGATGGGTCTGAAGTACCATTACGAACGAATGTGCCGGTAGACATATCAATTAATGAATTGGTATTGTGTGGCTGAAAACTAGAGTTGACAGCTGTAATATTGTAACCGGTCTGAGCTGAATTTATTATGGTGGTAATTTGACTAAAACGGTGTTTTAAAACAATATCTACATTATTTACCACACCCCCATTCAACGTTAGAGTTTGACTGAAATACATGAAATCTAGATTCCCCGCAACACTAACTTGTGTATTTGCAAGAGTTCTACTAGATGGAACAGCAGGAATGACATCAGGCAAATTAGCCGTAGCACTATTAATTGAATAAACAAGAAAACGATAGGTCGTACCGCCATCCAAAAGCAAATCACTTGCACTAGATTCTTGACCACGGACATAATCTCGCTCTGTCACATAAATACCTCCCGCATCAACATTGTATACCAATAATCTGTATTTAATACCATTCGCCAATTCTGACATCACAACATTTGATTTCGTTTCTCCATGTTCCGATAGAAAAGTCGGTGTAAATTCAGCAACTATCATCAATTTATCATCCAGCACAATTGTCTTTCTCTGAATAAGAGAGTCAGATACTTGACCCTTTAATAAAGGCGTTGCTGATCGAGCAGACAAACTTTCCCCATCAAATGAGCTACTAGAAAGTGATACTGCAACCTTCGCATTAGCGTTATTTTTTACACCGTAATCATATTGATCGCACGACAATACCATCATTAATATCAAAACGGACATCAGTAAGATATCCAATCTCGCATAACGAAAAATAAACTTCATAATAAACAAAATTTAAAACCACAAAAAATGCAGATAGTTAAATGATTTAAAAAATAAAAAAGCAACTAAGAATTAAAAAAGACAAAGCACTAAATCAATGTTTAATACACAAAATTCACTTATAAATGAATTATCAATTCAAATATAAAATATTCGTTATCTTACATATAAATGAAAAAACGACAATGTAAACTAAAAACTACAGAATGAAATTCAAGGAATCAGCACCAGACAACCAGTACAATATATTAACCACAGAAATAAAAAAGAGACAACAAAAAATTACGCGACAATAAAAAACACTTCAATAAAACGGGAAATTTTGAAAAATTAACACACAAGAAAATATTGATATTGAGCTATCAACACCTTACTTAACGCTATTTTTTCTTAGTGTATGTGCAAAAAATGGAATTACTTATAGCAATGGAGCTAAAAGGCGACAAAGAGAGTCTAAGCCACGTTTCCACCTAGATCGAGCCGACCAGATTCTGGGGGTTAATAGTCGGCAATCGGTTACATCTTTAGCAAAACTGGCACTCATCTGTAAACCCAAACTAGCATCTGCCACTACCGCAGCAATCTCATAGTTGATGTAAAAGCTTCGCGTATCCAAATTTACTGTACCAACGAATAACATTGTATCATCTATGTTTACCGTTTTGGCGTGTATAAATCCCTTTTCATACAAATGCACTTTTACACCTCGTTGCAAAAGGGGTTTTAGAAAAGAGAAAGAGGCATGTTGTACAATCCACGAATCACCTTTGGAAGGCACCATCAGCTCTACAGACACACCAGCCGCCGCTGCAACCATCAACGCGGTTTCTAATTCAGGACTTGGGATATAATATGGTGTACATAATTGGATTTTATGTTTGGCGGCAGCAATCGCAATCAGCAAAGCTTCCATATTGTAGGGTGCGGCCGACCCTGGATCGCTAGCCGCAAAAGATACGGTAGCGTTGCCCGCCACAGCAACATCACGCTTCAAATAATGCTCATCCAGCGGAAAAGAATCTGCATCCGTCTCGTTCCACAAAGTCCAGAAATGTAATTGCAACAACCCAACAGATGTTCCTCTTATATGCAATGAAGTATCTCGCCAATATACGCCATCTTGATTCGGATTACTGTAATTATCTGCAATATTAATCCCTCCAACATAAGCACTCACACCATCTATAATGCAAATTTTACGATGGTTTCGATAATTACTATTGGCTAACGAAGTAAAGGTAACCGGTAAGAATGCTTGAAACTGAATTGTAGAAGGATGCTTCTTGTGATAACGTACGATACTAGAGGAGCCGAAATCATCAACCAACAGTCGGACAGCTACACCTTCTTTTGCCTTCGCTTCTAAAATGGACATAACCTTACTACCGATCTCATCGTGTTCAAAGATGTAGTACTCCATATGGATAAAGTGCTTTGCCTGCTGCAATGATTGAAGCATGTGGGCAAATTTCTCTTCCCCATTTTGCAGAAGCGTCACCTGATTTTTTAGCGAAGGAAAACACACTTGCTCGTGTCGTAGATAATAGTACACGCGACTGAGGTCACCAATATCCCGTCGAATCTGTTTTAGGGAATCTTGTATTTTGGGTTCAAGTTGATTTAATTCGGCAGTGATGCGTGCAGATTGTACTTCGCTAATGCGCCTAAACCGACGCTCCTTCTTAAATTTTTGACCAAATAAATAGTATAGGATGATACCAACAATTGGCAGAAAAATAATAACCAAAACCCAAGCGATAGTTTTTGTCGGATTTCGATTTTCAATTAAAATCGTAGAAATAACACCCAAATACAGAATGGATAAAGGAACCCAGTACCATTCCTGAATAATTGGCCACGCCACATCTATGATTTCTTTCATACTTTGTTGACTGTTGAACTTAGCTCATCACCATACAAGTTATGAAAATACTTCCGAGAATAAATGAATATAAGTTTTTTAACAAGCTACCGCGCTAAACGCAGTGAGCCGCTCCTATCGGATACAAAACTGGGCTGAGATAGGGAATATCTAAATTAGCACCACGTAGCACAAACCACATTCCCATCAAAAGATATAGCATCGGTAACACCCACGCAAAGCGCAACTTCATATAGCGTTTGGACCATTGCGCAAAAAAAGAGAATAAGAACAACATTGGCCAGGTACCTAAACCAAATGCGAGCATAAATAAGAAACTTGACCATAGCCCATCGGCATTGACCGCAGATGTTAAAGAGATATATACCATACCACATGGTAACATGCCATGAAACATGCCGGCAACAAAAGAACCGCCAGGTCGATTTATCCAGCGCCCCATAGCGCGAGCGAAAGGTTGTAGTGCCCAAGATTGAAATCGTTGCACAGCATGGGACTTCCATCCTAATACTTGAAAAATGCCGATGAACAGCAACAATATACCACTGACAATGCTGATCGTCTGCTGCCAACCGCCTATTTTGCTAACTTGACCTATTGCCCCCAATAAAAGACCGAGAATACCATAGGTCAATATGCGACCCGATTGATACCGCAATTGAAACAACAGACTCGAGTAGAAATTACGCTGCCGCTGCTGCATACCAAAGATCAGCGGCCCACACATAACCGCACAATGCAGGCTACCAAATAATCCCATAAAAAAGGCAAAATAGGCATAGTGCATGGCACGAGAAATCTAAGGAATAAACAAATGATGGATGGATTGGTACGCTGTGCCAGCGCCATTCCAAGTGAGTTTTATTTCCCAATGCCCACGCTCTGGAGATGCCAATGGCAGCGCGACCGAATCACTCTCCGTCTGAAAAACTTGCTCTTTATCTAGCTTCGCATCAGATCGTCGCTTCCAGTGCGCATTTCCAGTATTGCGCGTGGTCGAAAAATGAATATACAAGCTATCGCCTCGTAAGCGGAGTGTGGGCATAGCCTGATCGCGTTGCACATTTTCTTTCAGCTCATAGACTTCGCCATAGTGCATTCCCTGATCGTAATAATTATCTTCTTCTAGTGTGTCGGTATCTTGCCGTACCATATAAAAGACAGACCCCACTATAAAAGCCATAAAAGCTCCCATACCCACTACAATACTTCCTCCCCAATTCATATAACTTTGTTTTAAATCCCATACTGTCACTTGGCAACCGGCGCGATAAACGTAGTCTTCAAGGACTTTATCTTTTTGTTATTCGACATGATCGCTACATTCACGTCCGACTTGTATTGCTGAATGCTATGCTTAGGTCGGATAATAAAGAAACTGAGCATGGCCGTGCCGTCTCGTTTCAAAGAATCGATATTGTTTACGCGCTGCACCAACACCGTGGTATCTTCACTCGCTACCTCAAATGGGATATCCTTACCCGATTTATTCGTCAGTTCCAACGTATACAGATTGCTCACCGTGCCATCCGCTCGCAATTGATACGAACTGCCCGTGGCACGCAATAATCGGGCATCGATAATGGAGCGGTTGGCAAGGAGAAATGCAAAACCTAAAGATAAGACTACTAATATGCTAGTATACGCCCATGTTCTGCCGCTTATACCTTTTGTTTTTTCTGTTTCGCCTTCTAAGGTAGCTGCACTATAGAAACCGACTAATCCAGTTGGCTTCTGCAACTTGAGCATGACTGCGTCACAGGCATCCACACAAGCGGTACAATTCACACATTCTAGCTGTATGCCATCTCTAATATCAATGCCCGTTGGGCATACGTGCACGCAGAGCTTGCAATCCACACAATCGCCCTTTGTACTGTTGCTTTCTTCCTTTCGCTGCTGTTTACCACGCGGCTCGCCGCGACGATGATCGTACGCGACCGTGACGGTTGATTCGTCTAGTAGTACACTTTGCAAGCGCCCATAAGGACAGATCGTGGTACATACAATCTCGCGCAAGTGCGCGAATACCCCATAAAAGACTAGTGTAAAAACCAGCAGTGATAGAAAACCAATGAGGTGCTGATCCACCGGTTCACGTATAATTTGCCACAACATATCTACCCCAATAATATAGGATAGAAATAGATTGGCAATGATAAAAGATAAGAGTAGAAAAATGCTGTGTTTGGCCAACTTCTTCCAAGCGCGGGCATCCGTATCGGGTCCTGCATTCAATTTGCGTTGTTGCTGCCAGTCGCCCTCAATCCAATACTCAATCCGCCGAAATACCAACTCCATAAAGATAGTTTGCGGACAAGCCCAGCCACACCAGACCCGTCCGGCCATAGCCGTAACCAAGACAATGGCTACGAGCATAATCATCATCCCGAAAACGAAAATGAAAAGATCTTGCGGATAGAATAAAACGCCAAAGATGGAAAATCTGCGTCCCACCACATTGAGCATCAACATCGGGTGCTCGCCGATCTTGATAAAAGGAAGTACGAAGAAGATCAATAGCAACGTATATCCTACCCATTGTCGGCGCTGATACCAAATGCCTTTCGGCTTTTTGGCATAGATCCATTTGCGCTTATTTTCCACCGCTATTGCTGCCATCTCCCTACCTCTTTAAACTATTAATCCTTATTCGTATACCACTTCCGTACCTTCTGGCGCTTTCGGATTAGCGGGCTTGCTATCACGCAAAGAGATAATATAATTGCTGACCTCTGCAATCTGCCCAGGTGTAAGCGTTTGTTCCCACGGCACCATCCCTTTGGCTGGCACACCGTATTTCACCGTTTTGAAGATATCACGAATCTCTCCGCCGTGTAGCCAATGTCGGTCGGTAAGATTAGGCCCAATCGTTCCTTCGCCTTGCGCGCCATGACAGGCAGCACAATTCGCGGTAAAGATAGCCTGACCAGCTGCGGCCAACGTACCGGTAGAGTCTACCGTGATCGAAGACTCATCGACCAGATCAGCGGCCTGACTGAGATACAATTGCCGCGCCTCTTCGGCTCGCTCCACTTCGACCACATATTCCTGATCCTGATTGAGCCCCCAAGCAAATACATGATAAGAAAGCAGATAACCTAGGCCAAAAATAATGGTGGAGTAAAACAAAGCATTGAACCAGAGCGGAATCGGATTATCCAACTCCACGATCCCATCGTAATCATGATCCTTGATCACCAGCGTATGTTCTTCCTCGAGTTTATGCAAACCTAGCAGGCCGTCCCAGCGCGCTTTCGAACGTAGCGTCCGAGCGGCACGGATGTTGGCTTTTTCAGCCAAATCTTTCTGGTAGCTTTCCGGAAAACTAATGCGATAAATCGCTTGCAAAGCGCGATGGATTCGATAAACAGCTAGCAACAAAACCAACATCGCGACAACTAAAGTGATTAAGAATATGGTACGATGTATATCGCCATCTGATAATAGAAATGATTTGATACCGGCTAATACGTCTCCTGTACTTAAAAATACTCTCATAATATAGGTGTTAAACGGTCTCTTTCTCTATTTCTTGATCCGGTTCGTCTAATGGTATTTGCTCCATGTAGGCGGTAAAATCTTTGCGCATCGTCAATAGCATGACAATCACCACGGTAAAGAAGATCAGAAAGATCCACAGCGATAAGATGAGGTATATCTCGTCGCCATGTAGGTTGGATATTTGCTTAAACATGAGCTTATGGGTTTGATTGTTACTATTTATCTGTTGTTGGACTGGTATTGACTTTGATATCTGTACCTAGGCGTTGCAGGTAGGCGATCATGGCGATGATTTCCCGATCCGAATCTACTTCGACTTGGTTAGCACGCAGGGCTTGGGCAATTTCTTCGGCTTGTTTTTTCGCCTCCGGCAATGCCTGTTGGATCTGCTGATCGGTATAAGGCACGCCCAATGTTTTCATCACTGCCAGCTTTTTGGATAAATCGGAATAGTTGATTTCTTGCTCGATCAACCATGGATAAGCTGGCATAATACTTCCCGGTGAAGTGATGGTCGGGTCCAACAAGTGATCGAAATGCCATTTGTGCGGATACTTGCCTCCGATACGTTGCAAATCAGGTCCCGTCCGTTTGGATCCCCACAAGAATGGGTGATCGTACACAAATTCCCCCGCTTTACTGTATTCTCCGTATCGCGCAGTCTCCGAGCGGAACGGTCGAATGGTCTGCGAATGACAATTCACACAGCCTTCACGGATATACAAATCGCGACCTTGAATCTCCAGTGCCGTGTACGGTTTCACAGACGGAATGCTTGGCACATTGCTACTCATGGTGAATGTCGGAATCATTTCCACCATACCACCTATAAGAATTGCAATAAGCGCCAATACCATGAACAGCATCGGTTTGCGTTCGATACGGCGATGACGGTATTTTTCGCCGTGAATAGCGTTGTCTAAGGCTGGCGCTTCGGCTTTTTCATTTTTCAGCAACTGACCTTTACGCATCGTTTTAACCAAGTTGTACGTCATCAGAATTGCTCCAGTAAGGTACAGTGCTCCACCAAATGCGCGCATCATGTGCATCGGAAGGATTTCCAACGTCGTAGCCAAGAAGTTTGGATGGCGTAGTACGCCTTCTGGCGTAAAGTCTTTCCACATCAAACCTTGCACCACAGCTGCCCAATACATCGGGATCGCATAGAACAAGATTCCAAGTGTACCTATCCAGAAGTGGGCATTAGCCATTTTTTTAGAATACAGATCCGTACGGTAGATGCGCGGCACGATCCAATACAAAATAGCGAAGGTCATAAAACCATTCCAACCCAACGCGCCAACGTGTACGTGTGCTACGATCCAGTCGGTAAAGTGCGCAATGGCATTGACTTGCTTCAAAGACAATAATGGTCCTTCAAAAGTCGCCATACCATATGCTGTTAGCGCCACTACCATAAACTTCAAGGTTGGTTCGCTACGTACTTTGTCCCAAGCACCGCGCAGTGTCAATAATCCATTGATCATTCCGCCCCAAGATGGCGCGATGAGCATGACGGAGAATACGACACCTAAAGATTGTACCCAACCCGGAAGAGCGGTATACAAAAGATGATGCGGACCTGCCCAGATATAGATAAAGATCAATGACCAGAAGTGTAGAATACTCAGTCTGTAGGAATAGATCGGTCGATTGGCCATCTTCGGCAAGAAATAATACATCATGCCGAGATAAGGCGTGGTGAGGAAGAATGCGACCGCATTGTGGCCGTACCACCATTGCACCAAGGCATCTTGCACACCCGCGTAGATATAATAACTTTTCCAAAAGCTGACCGGCACTTGCATAGAATTCACGATATGCAGCACGGCAATGGTGACAAACGTGGCAATGTAAAACCAAACGGCCACGTACATATGTCTTTCGCGACGTTTGATGATAGTGCCAAACATATTGATCCCAAAAACCACCCAAATAATAGTAATGGCTAAATCTATTGGCCATTCCATCTCGGCATATTCATGTGAGCTGGTCAGTCCTAGTGGCAAGGTAATAGCGGAGGCTACGATGATCAGTTGCCAACCCCAAAAGTGAATTTTGCTGAGCGCATCATTGAACATGCGCGCTTTCAGCACGCGCTGCATCGAATAGTAAACGCCCATAAAGATTCCATTGCCTACAAAGGCGAAGATCACTGCATTGGTATGCACGGGGCGCACACGTCCGAATGTGGTGTATTGCGTCAAGAAGTTCATCTCCGGCCAGATGAGCTGTAATGCCACGAGTAGGCCGACTGACATACCGACGAGTCCCCAAACGATGGTGGCCAAACCAAAATCGCGCACGATTTTGTTGTCATATTCAAATTGCTGTAACTGCATTATTCTCTGCTTTTGTTTGTCATCCAAAAGTAGAAAAGCCCCATCACAGCGCTAATGACCAACTATACCGAAAAAGGTGATCTTCATCATAATTTTGCAGCACAAAAAAAATGGCTGATAAACAGTGTGTTTATCAGCCATTCTATAAGCTAAATCCGATCGGGAATTACATCATCGCGACATCTTCCTGCACATCCGTATTTGCCTTGGCCAATCTTCGATAACCAAAACGATCTGGATGTTCAATAACAGATTTCACAGAGATAATCTTGTACACATACGAACCCGTCTCTTTATTGAGATTTAGGTCGTAATAGCTTTCCGTACCCTGGCGACGAATGGATCGCTTTAAGCTACCTCCACCTACATTATAAGCGGCAGCAACTAAAGTCCAATCACCAAATTCGCGATGCAAAGCTTTGAGGTATTTTGCGGCTGCGTGCGTAGATTTGGTCAAATCCATGCGATCATCCACATCCCCATTTACACGCAGTCCATATAACCGAGCCGTAGCTGGAATAAACTGCCAATAACCACCAGCACCTTTATGCGATGATGTACGCGGATCCAGATCACTTTCCACCACAGGAATGTATTTAAAATCTTCTGGTATGCCATACGACGCTAGGATCTTCGCGATACGCGGTAGATACTCATTCGCTTTGCGATGCATCTTATACGATTGGATCTTCTTGTAGGAAAATCTTTTGAGGTAAGTATTCAGCTTTGTTTTTACAGCTGGATCATCTAGGGGTACTTCCTCTTCGGCAAATGTAACATCACTCCAGTAGGGATCTCTTTCGGCCGAGTCTACTGTTGCCGTTGTTTTTTGTTGTTTGTCGAACTCCCATGCCACCGGATTGGTCCCTTTAGGCACGTTGTCGACATTGGAGCTTGAGTATAATTTTGTCAGCAAAACAGCGACCAGCACTATACTACAAGCTAATGCTTTATTTTTTATCATTAACTTCCTTAATGTTATCCGTCCCCAAATTCTTGTGTATGCAAGGGGAAAATGACAACTTGGTAAATTGAGCCGACAAATATAGGGACGATTTCTTTAATTACCAAATAGTTATCTGATACGCTCTACGGACGAATACAAACAACTCCCACAAAATCAATGCACTTATAGTAATAAATACAGAGAAAAGCGTACCTTTGCAGCCTAATTTAATTTCTATATGCCATTCAACAACAAAAGGAACAGTCGTGACGACAGCGCCAGAAGAGGTAGAAACAACGAAGACTCCCGCTCTCGTAGTAATGATCGTCCAAAATCAAATTTTTCATCATCAGACAAACGCTTTAACAAAGACAGTCGTGGAGATGAAAACAGATCAAGAGGCACAGGCGAAGGATTCGCAAAAAAATCATTTGGCGATCGCACAGAACGTAAACCATACAATAGTGACAACCGTAGATCTTCTGAAGACCGCAAATCATACAATAGCGACAACCGCAGATCTTCTGAAGATCGCAAACCATACAACAGCGACAACCGCAGATCTTCTGAAGATCGCAAACCATACAACAGCGACAACCGCAGATCTTCCGAAAATCGTGGTGGCAACAGAGATTTCGAAAAGAAAGCAGGCTTCAGCCGCAACAGCTCTTCTCGTCCAGATTTCAAACAGCGTGACGGATTCAATAGAAAACCGTTCAATGATCGTGATGAGCAAGGCAAAGGCGCCGAGAGAACTAACCTCCGTAGCAGAAAGACTTTTGGTTCCGGTGACGGAGATGAAAAAACTTATTTCCCAAATAGAAGATTTGCACAGGCACGGAAACCTGCCTCAGGGCAAGCCATTGATGATGGCACCATCCGCTTAAACCGTTACATCTCTAATTCAGGAATTTGTTCAAGAAGAAAAGCAGATGAATTAATCGAGCAGGGATTGATCTCGGTGAATGGTGAGATCGTGACCGAATTAGGTACAAAAGTAGATCCGGCGAAAGACGAAATCCGTTATAACAACGAACGTCTTAAGCGCGAAAAAATGGTGTATGTTTTATTAAACAAACCTAAAGACTACATCACCACGACCGACGATCCGCAAGAAAGACGTACCGTGATGCAATTAGTGAGCAAAGCGACCAAAGAACGCATCTATCCAGTAGGTCGATTGGATCGTAATACGACTGGATTGCTATTACTAACGAATGATGGCAATTTGGCAGAAAAACTTTCGCACCCAAGAAACAATATCAGCAAAATGTATCACGTGGAGCTAGACAAAAGTCTATCTCAAGGTGACATGAACAAAATCGAATTTGGTATCGAACTAGAAGACGGATTGATCAAACCAGATGAGGTAAGTTATGTAACCGGCGCGAGCAAGAAAGAAGTCGGCATACAGATCCACAGCGGCAAAAACCGGATTGTTAGACGTATATTCGAACATTTAGGCTACGAAGTGGTCAAATTGGATCGTGTTGTATATGCCAACTTGACGAAGAAAGATTTACCTCGCGGTAGATGGCGTTACTTGGAAGAACGTGAGTTGATCCAACTGAAACACTTGATGAAATAGAAATATACGGGGCGCTAGAAATAGCGCCTTTTTTATTGCCTGCTAAAATGTGTATTTTTGGCAAAATCAAAATAGCACATGACAGATCCTAAAAGCTTAACATCGGTATCCGAATTTCACAAAACATTTCAACACCCTATCTTAGACAGCCCGCAAATCCCTGCTCCTAGCAGATCGGCATTACGCGTTTCTCTGATAGCAGAAGAGTTAAAAGAGCTCGAAGAAGCGATACAAAATAATGATTTGGTAGAAGTAGCCGATGCGCTTTGTGATATTCAATACGTACTTTCGGGCGCTATCCTCGAATTCGGCTTACAGAATAAATTCAATGCATTATTCGAGGAAGTACAACGTTCTAATATGAGTAAAGCTTGTAAATCAGAAGAAGAAGCGATACAAACTCAGGAGCACTACCGCGCAAAAGGAGTAGAATCGTACTACAAGAAAGTGGATGATCTTTACCTAGTATTCCGTGAAGGCGATCACAAGACGTTGAAGTCGGTCAACTATTCGCCAGCAGATCTAAAGACAATCTTGGCAGAGAAATAAAAGAAACCATTTCTGATCAAAAATATAGTCAGGGATCAGCTTAGCCAATTATCCATGGTAAGCTGATCCTTGTTTTACACCACGCGCTTCCAAACCTTTATCAATCTCGGTTTGGATCTTTGATTTGGGGAAACCCCAATTTGGTGCGATCAAAAGCTCTTTATCCGCGATACCAAAAATCCGTTGAATAATGATATCTGGTCGAAGCAATGGAATGAACTTAGCCAAGAATTCTGTATATTCTTCTAAAGAAAACAGTTTGAAAGGCTCTCTTTTGTACTTCACTCCCATGATCGATCCCTCCACAATATGTAGGTGATGCAGTTTCACAAATTTGATGTGCGGCTGTTTATTGATTTCATCCGCATATTTGAGCATCATCTCTTCCGTTTCCCAAGGAAAGCCAAAGATGGTATGCACACAAATCTCTAACTTGGAGCCTTCTAATAGCTTCATGATGTTGATAAACTCATCATGCAGACAACCACGATTGATACGCTCTAGCGTGTCATTGTAGATGGATTCCATACCCATCTCTAAATCCACGTCATAACGATCGGTATAACTCTCCAACAAAGCAATTTTTTCGAAATCCAGACAATCTGGTCGCGTTCCGACCGATAAACCAACGGTATGCTCTGGACAAACACTCAACGCTTCGTCGTACATCATCTTGAGCAGATGTGTCGGTGCATAGGTATTGGTATTAGGCTGAAAATAGATCACAAACTTCTCTGCACCGTAAGATTTACGCGCTCTTTCGATGCCATTCTCCACTTGCTCTCGCATGGATGGGATCTTGCGTGCCGTATCAGGAGTGAAAGAATCGACATTACAATAGGTACATCCGCCATATCCCTTGCTCCCATCTCGATTAGGACAAGTAAAATTCCCGTCTACAATGACTTTGAAAACCTTCTGCCCTGCGTATTTCTCTTTGAGATATGCACCGTAATGATTGTACGGTTTTACCCCTGTATCTAATAGTGTTGCCATCTTCTGCTACAAAGATACGCATACTTGCTGGGTATGCAACAAAGGCACGAAAGACACAACAGCTAAATTTAATTTTGCTCTGGCATCTGATCGACAGACGGATCGTGCTGTAGCGCTGTGCTGATGAATTGTCTTGGCTGATCTTCGTTTTTGTAAGGTACTATAAAAGTTGCCTTCACTCGCTCGGATTGACGCAAATAAGACAACCAGATGATCGTCGGAATAATATTTCTAGTCAGCACATTCCATGATTCTTGCGCACCTTTCACACTTTCAGGCATGATATACATAGCATTCATACTACTGACAACATCAAATACAGCGACAGCTAATAAGGTGTAAAAACAGGTCTGTGGAAAGAGATCACGTCGTTTATAAAGCAAATACAGACAATAGCCTAATGCGAAGGTTAAGAAAAAGCTAATGACAAACTCAAGGGATAATAATACCTGCCACTGTATAGGACTCACATGTCGTAACTCCATAAAGTCATAGGCAATCCAGATTTGATAATTAGTCACATAGTTTAACATATTAGACAATAGACTGCTTATGAGATTAATAATCATCACAATACCAAGCACATAGAGCCAGCCTCCTAATTTTGGAGGCAGTACCTGTTCACCATCCGATGCAACAGTATTCCTTGGTTTTTGCTTATTGTACCATCTCACAAATAAGGTAAATAAGACACAAACCAACACGAATAAAAGAATAGGATACAAAGTAGATTGACCGGTTGGTGAACTACCCTCAATATCTACGCTATAATCATCGTTGAGATAAAATCCGGAAAAGAAAAATCTATTGCGATCTTGAAATGTCTTTACATATAGAGGCACCTGCTCCTCGTCTATATAAGATTTATAGGTATAAAAGCTATAGCTGAGTTTCAACGTATCTTGACTATTACGCATAAATCTGCTATAGAAATAGCTTTCATGCTGCTCATTGTGCGTATCAGAGGCAGATGACATTTGTTTTCCATCAGGATTAATGATGCAAATATCATGTTCAAATTTCAATGGAAAAGAAAGAGCTATTGGGGCAGACCGCACGGTATTCACTGCTGGCAAATATTGATCCGTATGTTGAGAATAAAAGTTTATGTATTTTTTACCCGTTTCCTCTTCTACTTCAAATAGTTGCGGTATGTTATAATGCTCATAAACCACAAAAGTATTATTTTCAATATCATCGTCAAATTTGATATTGGAGGCTTTCGTTACGTTTTTATGCTTATTCTGATAATAGGTAAGATACTGTTTTTGAATTTCACTCTTTGAGTTGCTTTTGAACAAGGAGCGTATTGATTCGGCGTCAGATGATGTATAATCGCTTTTCACGGTCAAGGTAGCAGAGCCATCTTTGTGCATTTGGTACACTTCTGAAATATGGGTTACCGCTTCTTGGTCTGCGCCAAGATCTTCTACATTACCGCTTGAGAGATTGAGTGCCGCACCATACCACGGAAAATACCGATATAAAATATTGCCACCTTGCTGCGTGACGGTGGCGTCGATCCACTGTTTTCGACCATCAACTGCTGCCCATACAACCATATGGTTGAAACTCTGAGGTGACGGGATTTGCTTTTTTAATCCATGGTCGATGTATGAATTTACCAATCCCAAACCACTATCAATCTTTTTATATTTAAGCAAAGTCGCTAGCAGTACAGACTTATCTTTACAGTCACCATAACGTTGCCGAAAAACCTTTTCAGGATTATTGGCACGATGCGAGAACTCTCCCATTTCTACACCTTGGTACCGAATTTCGTTCTGTACGAAATCAGTAACCAGCTTAAAATAATTCACCTTATTGCCACCAGCCTTCTTCCACAGTTCGTCAGCAAAAACACTTAAAGATTGCGATGATGTCAGTATTGGAATAGGATTTACTTTTGTTGCCCAAGCGGCTACTTCTTGCCAATTGCTAAATTCGGAACAACTCACCGTAGGTACACTGACATACCAAGAAGGCACATAGTCATAAAATGTTCCTTTGAGCAAGTTGTTCTTTTCATAGTAGTAACTCGTTACCTGATCACTTTTCAACACCTGCATTTCTTCTGCGCCACCAGCATAGGAAAAATGAAGATTGCGGCTTTTCGGCACGACGTAATTGACAAGTAGCAATCCAATCGGCTCATAACCTTGCAGGTAAGAATAGTCAAAAAATTTATTGTCAAATACTGGATTAAATCCTTTTATGGTATATGAAATATTTATGCGATCTCCCTTTCTGAGGTCATCAATGATACAATAGGCCGAATAGGTTCCGTTGTAGATAGCCCTAGACAAATCTGACTCTGTCGCAAGTAGTTTAAATAGTTTGGTATCCGTTTTATCAATACGTTTACCATCACGTGTAATGCTCAGGTCGTGTAACAAAATGCTTTGATAACTCGGATCGAACAATACCGATACCTGTCCAGCAGAAGAAAGCCCTTCCTCATCGTGGATCACGCGCACTGAGCTGTGATAACGTTCTTGAAGACCTACATGAACCTGATATTCTTGTCGCTCGATGTAATATCCATCACTCACATCATCAAGATCCACGGCAGAAGGCGTTAGTGCAGATACCCGTATCCAATCGGGCGATTTGACTTTTTTAATAGCGGATTGCGCCATAGCGCTTGTGGCACACAAAAATAAAACTGCATACAGCAGCAAAAATTTCATTACGTTGGTTCGGTACATGTGGTCAATAAAAACTCTCTAAAGATAATGTAATATTCAGATCTTACCAGTAAGAATTTTACATCAAATTAAATGCTATCAGAGTAGCTCATCACGTCTACAATGGATGATTAAAAAACATCTTCACATGACGGGATGATACATTAAATAAAAATTATTTGCATAACGCTATCAAAGAGTAGAACCAGTTATTACCTAATAAAGCAAGCCAACAAAATTGTTGGCTTGCTTTATTAGGTAATCATTTATCAATTAATGATTATATTATACAACACACTTTTTACTCATAAGATATTCTTACGGATAAAGCGCATTTATTCCGGCTGAATCGCCATTTGACAAACGTTCGAAATTGTAATCAAAAGTAGATCCGTCAAGCCTAGTCATAACTGGATTATTGAAATCCCTTGCATAAGCAAAAGATGAATACAGCATGATGGATTCGAAATCAAAAGCCCCATGAACTGTGTACCAAGGCCATACCACGAAATCCCAAAATGCACCTGCTATCGCTCGATCCAGATAGATACGAATATGCTCATCTCTATCGGGACGTGTATGCTCATGCACGAAACCCATAGAATGCATGATTTCATGGGCAATCACACCTGGAAGAGTCGTATTGTAAATATTAATCGTATTGACACGATTAGCACTCCAACCTAGTGGTGAGCTATTGGTTAGTGGAGAATACACAAAATGAATATATTCAGGTTCACTAGAGTGTTTTACAAAACAAATGGATGATCTTGAAGAAATCATGTCAAAAGCGAGCTGAATGCTTAGCAAAAAATGTTTGTAATCTTCATCTGATAGCGTACCTTGATCTGGCAAACGATATGGTATCGTATTGTTGGACCATGTCTGCACGATACTTACACCAATAGCCGAACGTTGCATAGTAGTAAGGTTCGGATCGGCCATTTTTTGCAACAACGCGAATTGTTCTTTAGTAATTGTGATATCTTCCGCAATATAATACAATCCACTATCTTCCTTCACGTAACTATCATAACCGTCGATCGTCAGCCGATACAAACTTGAACTATCAGACAACTTATTGACATCAAAATATTCTTTAGCAGCCGTTTCAGATAATACTTGTTCTTTCCGACATCCAGTTAATAGAAAAGCGAGAAGACACAAGCAATAAATATTTTTCTTTATCATAACATCTTATTTTGTGTTTTAGAATCGATTCGTAACTTCTGAGAATACTCACTCGCACATCCTAAATAAACATGGAATACTTCTTTAATAGAGTGCATTAATCCCTGCATAATCCCCAGGTGTGAGTCGCGCTCGTTGACTGTTCCAAGTAGAACCGTCCAATCTAGTCAGAACCGGTAAATTGCGATCTATTGAAAAGTCAAAAGAACCGTACAACATTACCGATTCAAAGTCAAATGGACCGTGATTGACATATCCTGGCATAATGTTAAAATTAATACGGGCTTGTAGGGGAACACGCTCAATATACACATGAATAAACGAGTCTCGATCGGGGCGAGTTTGCTCGTGCATAATAGCCATGGAGTGCATAATCTCATGCGCTATAATCGCGGGATATGTGATGTTGTAGATATTAATCTGGTTAACGCGACCTCTGCTCCATCCTAAAGGAGAGCTATTAGAAGTGAGTGAAAACACAAAGTTAATATATTCTGGCTGCGTAGTACGTTCTACAAAACGAACCGAAGTTTCTGCTGTGATCAGATCAAAAGCATTCTGTATATTAGCTAGAAAAATATTATAATTGTTCGTCGATAAAGAGCCTTGTACTGGTAGCTTATAAAAGACGGTCTTGTTTGGCCAAGTTTGGCTTAAATTGCGAGTAATCGTAGCACGTTCTGTAGTAGACAGGCTAGGATTGGTCATTTTTAGTAATATATTAAATTGCTCTTTTGTAATCGTTAGATCCTCAGAAAAATAATATTCACCATTCAGTTCCTTTATATACGTATCCGCACCCTTAATGACCAACTTATGTAACTTGGTACTGTCAGATAGTACAATCGTACTGAAATACTCATTTTCATCGGGTATCGATTGAACAACTTCTTGCTTACAGGCTACGAAGAGCAAGGCCGTTATGCAAATTAGGTTAAGAGCTAGTTTATTCATAATAGTTGGATTAGTTGAACCAAATTCATCAACAATAACAAAAGCAATTTAACAATATAATTCTTAATTAAAAATATATTATCACCAAACAATCAATTATTAACTCAATAAATAGATGCAAAAACGTAAAAGCAACGGAATAGACGATGTAAGGTTTAAAATATTTTACTAGCTTTTTTCTTTAAATAGTAAAAAATACAATAAACTACACCCAAGCTATGGTAAACTTTTAGACCATGTTTAGTATTACAATCAAAGTTCTTCATTAATCCAAGTAAGATCTGCCCACTAGGATAGAAGCTATCGTACCACATTTAAGATCGGATAGTTGTGTATTTCCGTACGAATATTCCAGCATTAGTTCACCATTAGTTCACGGAGAATGTACTAAAAGCACTTACTGGCTATAGATGACTGCCACTTTATAGGAAAGTTCTGCGTACAGCTCCGTACGACATTAAGACCAGTAATAGCGAATCTATGACCGCTGATGGGGAATCACAAAATCTATAAACGCAAAAAAGCCCTTGCAAAGTTTTTTGCAAGGGCTTTAGTATAAAATTAGGCACCGACCTACTCTCCCACCTGTTACGGCAATACCATCGGCTCTGGCGGGCTTAACTACTCTGTTCGGAATGGGAAG
>NZ_QDKG01000010.1 GCF_003076635.1 Sphingobacterium corticibacter
ATGAACTTGTATAGTTCAAGCAGGATTATAAAATTGCAGTGTACAGTACAATTAGGATTAACAAATAGCATGTATAACCAATTCAGGATTTATTAAGCAACCTGTATAGGTATTTTAGGATAAGACATTAACCTTATCCTTACTGAAACTGTACTGAGTCTATACTATATAAATACTAAGAACGTACGTATGGATGCCGATAAAACGCGTATGAATTCCTAAGCAGACACGGGGCAATGGCGACTATTGCAAATACTAAAACACGGGCAACTACAAGGTAGACGCTTCTAGTTCACACTCCGTTAAATACACAGGCGAGTCTAGCGCATTTAGATATATCTTACATGGAAGGAAATCCCTATTTATGTGATACAAACTGCTATCAAGAGAAATGCAAGAAAAGAGCCATTCATACAGAGAACATACTTCAAATACAATTAAAACATAGTAAGATACTGAGAAAATATTTTGTTACACCATAAGAGAAAATCACTTTAATTATTTCTTAATAAAAACATTTTAAACATCATTACACTATAATTTATGAAAAATTTTATAATATAATGTATAAAGTTTGCTAAATATGATTAAATTTAATCTTTCGCGCACTATATTTAATTTCAGATACTTTCATTTTTTTAAGACGTAAAAATTATTTAATTAAACATTATAATTTACAGTAAAATGAAAAATATCATTAAAAAATTTTTTATAGCACTAACGAGCAGTGTTATATTCACCTTCTTATGGTTCATAGACTTTAAGGACAATCAGCACGGGATTACCAACTACTATTTTAATTCTGCGCAAGCTCAACAGGGCAATCCGCAAACATTCACTTTTTCGTTAATTAATCCTCCAAGATCATCTATCGACATGGCATTTGGTGGAGGGCAACGTGTAGATGCTTCCGCACGAAACAACAATGTAATCGGAGCTTCTCTAATCTGGACTGAAAATAGATTTGGTCGTAATATTTATCAAGGGCTTATGCTTCCTGGACAAGTTGCTACATATGTAGACGGAATATTGGCCACTAACCCCAGATACAGCTACACAGGCTCAACAGCTTCTAGCACGGCTTCTATTGGTTTTACATATACTACAAGACTTTAAATTTTACTAATATGATGAATTTTAAAAGCATTATAGGCGGTACGGCCGTACTGGTATTACTGGCGATTTCGTGTCAAAAACCAATTGAGGAAGGCACTATCCCTGATGAGAAGCAACTTCTAGAAAATCCAGAAAGTGCAGTACTAGCTCGAAAGCTGATAAAGAATAGTGATGAGGTGGACATCAGTCTTGAAGAGATTCAAAGTTTCCAAAATAATCTGAACAATAATGAAGATATTGATGGCCCAGTTTTTGGCAAATTCCGAGCTGTATTATATAGATTCTATAAAAACATAAAAATTGAAAACGGACAAATGGTCCCAATAAAAACATCAGCAAAGGAAGTTGGTATATCTCCAACTATTTTTAATTTTTATATTAAAGATATGGAACGGCTTAATAAAGAGGTGAAAGCTATGGGAATCGTCAAAGACGATAGCAGCATGGCGAAGCAAATCGAAGAATATCTTAACGCATTAGTGGATCCAACATTTGGAAATGATGTCTTTTTAAAGTCACATTAACTTTAATAAACATCTCTTTCTAGTGCTTAGAGAATTTCGATTACTGTCTAGTCCTGAAATAGGTTGACCATTTTTTATATCAAATTTGACAAAAAGCCTTGAACAATCTAATAACTGTTCAAGGTTTTTTTATACGTTTTAATTTTTACATTCTGCTGTGCATGCATTTGTATTGGTGTTAAAATCTTACAACTCAGATGCGGCCTTAGGTAATGCAGTTTTCTGATGCCGATCTGAGGCATGAGACATCTATATTCAAGCACTAGATGCTTGACCTTACTATACTCGGTAAGTAAAGCATATCGATGCTGCTTTTGCTTGAAATAAGTTTGTTTAGCAAAGCCAAACAATGAACAAAAAAGCCCTAACTTTCGTTAGAGCTTTTTTGTCTGCGAGGCTGGAAGGATTACATCTGAGCTTATTTAAAACCATATCATCCCGGAAATAAAAGTCTTCATATCTTTAGAAACACACACAGAACAAACATAATATGGAACAAGAAGAACAGGATATCATCTTGATGTGTATTGATTTTGCTCAAAAGGCGGATGAACTAGAGAATAAGGGCTTCCACGATCGCTCTTATCAAGAGAACGGCTTCGTAGAAGACTTCAACACATTATTCGATCAGTATGCTTATGGTAAACAAAATCGAACGCTCTCTGGATTAAATTTTCAGCAGCCGCCGCGATATGCATCGATAAACTCTTCCAGCAGCAAGAATATCGAGCAACTATCAAAAGCAAGATATCAAGTAACCTTTCTGACAGAACCGAAGTGGCAATCCATTCGCTTTTTAGTGGATAAAAAGGCCGGTGCATGGAAAATCACTCGATTTGAAACCTATCTCGGCATTGCCAATCATGGGAAAGATGTGGGCGAAGAGATCTGGAGAAAACATAAGCTTTGATCCAAGCCATACTAACGACAAGATGGCGAAATCCTAACCAGACATTCTTAGGAAAGAAAATTTCCCAACCCAATAAACTACTAGCATCCGTAGATCTAGCGCGATTTAATTTGTATTTTAGTTGGTATTAAATGCAAAACCATATGGAATAGTATTGGAAAACAGATTTTACAACAAGCCGAATAAAGAAAAATTCAAAATTCAATTCTTAATTGGTTTAGGAGCTTTCCTAGCTATTTCTTTGTCGATTTATGTTTCATGGATCACAGGCATTTATTTACTTCCTCCTCTCATTTTCATAATTACGGTATCCATAATTGCTCCTTTTTAAGACGTGCCTTCGATGGCTGCTCAAGGTAATCTGAAATACCACTCAGCACTTTTTCTTTCCGAAAAGCCTAAAAACGGAATACTAAGAATACACGGAGGCACCTTATTCGATTATGTATTCGTCATCAATGGTAAGCTAAATGGAAAACAACGCACAGATTTCATTATCCATCAGTACCTCCAAGGATTTCTGAAATTCATTGAAGAACATGAACGAGGTTATGACGATAAGCTTCTTATTCGAGGAACCAGCTATATTATGAATAAGAAAACAGCCACAAAGTTGGGATTTAAGATTGTCGAAACCGATTTCATCCACAAATTGCTATTACTCTACAACGTCGTCAATATCTTTTTATCGTATTCTATAGCCAAGGGGAAACTATCCTTCCCCAACCTCCGGCAGACCATCACTTTTGAGGCAACGCTTGGTGAGCTTATTAAGCAAAAACCTTATATCCAAGAATTGATTAGTAGATTTCAGAGTCAACACAAAAAAAGCCCTAACTCTCGTTAGCGCTTTTTTGTCGGGGTGGCAGGATTGCTTCAGCCACACTTACCCCAAACACAATCCCTGAAGCTCCTGCGGATCGAACCAAGGTTCTCATCTGCCAAACCCCCAAACACAAAAAAAGCCCTAACTTTCGTTAGAGCTTTTTTGTCGGGGTGGCAGGACGAATCCAAAACCACTCAAAAACCTGTTTATCAACACCTTAAAGAATGAATAAAATTATTACTCACCTTATTGCTCACCGTTTAACTTTGACAACTAAGTTAAATATTAATTTTCAAAATCATGAAATCATTACCTATTTTTAAAACGAGTATTATTGGCCGTAATATGATCAGATAAAATTTCAGTTAAATAACCTTTACAACATTCGAACGGGGAAAATTTAAAATTCCATTTTTTTTGTGTCTTATCAGGTTCTAGTATACGCTTAATAATTCCCCTTTTCTGATTTTGAAAATCCAATAATTTAAAATAAGAATCCCAAAATGCAGACTGTATATTTTTAATATCTCGGTGGAATTAATCCATTTTGAATTGGCCAAAACAAACCATTTTTTTCGACTATTATCCCACATTCAACCCTCTTAAAATTCGCCGTCTTATCTTCAAATAATAGAAAATTTTTTAAATACTAAGAAATTTAATTCAATACTTTATGTTAAATAATTAGCCCAAATGATGCTCGAACTTCAACGCTTCTTAGAAAAAATAATTTACAGCGTCTATCTAGCCGCTATTGCGTAAGTCATAAGGAGAAAATATGAGTTAACTCCGCAAGATCTACCTTACTAAATTGATAGAGGGATGGTTAAATTGAAAGTTGAACCATGACCTACTTTACTTTCTACCCATATATTTCCTCCATGTTCAATTACAATCTGCTTGGAAATAAAAAGACCTAATCCTGTACCTAAATATTTATGCTCGTTCTCAGGAACACGATAGAACCTATCAAATATTCTTTCCTGATTCTCTTTAGCTATGCCTATGCCAAAATCTGTTATTGATACTTTCGCATAATTTCCAACTTGACCAATATGTAACTTTATGACAGTTGGTTGCCCTGAATATTTAATTGCATTATTTAAAATATTGTTTATTACCCGACAAAGCTGCAGCTTATCACCAAGCAATAAAAGATCTAAATTCCCACTCACATCAATTTCTGCCTCCTTATGACTCTTTTTTATCCCGTTTATCGCCATATCTATAACGGTCGCTATTTTAATAGGATTTTTTGATTGTGTAAAACCTGATGCAAGTGCAGAGACCTCTAATAAATTAACGAATAAGCTATTTACATTATCTAAGGAATCAATGGATTGCTGAAGTCGAATCTCAACACCTTCTAGATTACCTTTTTCAAGCATTCTCTGCATCAATTGTAAATTGCCTTTTACTACAGTCAAAGGCGTCTTTATTTCATGACTTGCTATGGCAATAAAATCTTCCTTCTTCTGATCAGTTATATATTTTTCTGATATATTCTCTAGGGCTAATAGTATCCAATTTCTATACGTACCGTCTAAAGTGATTTGTGACGCATTTAATAATAATCGTTTTAATCCAATGTATGGAAAATCATGTTCAACTTCAAAGTCTTCAAAAGGATTATTTGATGGTAATATATTATTTAAAAGATCTATAAGTTTTGGAATGTTCCACGCTCCATCTAAAATATAATCTAGCTTTTCATCCTTAAGATCACCAGCATTTACCTTAAAAAAATGCTCGAAATGCTTATTGACAAGCACTATACGTAAATCAGGATCCAACACAATTAGACTTTCTCGAATAGTCTCGACAATTCCCTTTAAAAATTGTTCATGTTCTTGCAATTCTTTAGTGTGATCTAAGATTTTTTTTTCGAGATTCTTACTTTCAAGAATTAATGTCTGCTCAGCAACCTTACGTCGGGAAACATCATTTTGCATACCAACGAAATGAGTAACAGCACCACTCTGGTCGTAGACTGGAGAAATGGTTAGTTCGTTCCAGAACATAGATCCGTCCTTTCGATAATTTCTTATATCAATTTGAGATCCCTCACCTTTCAAAATAGCTTCTGAAAGAATTTTATTAGCTTCTTGATTACGATCATTTTTTTGAAGAAATCTACAATTGCGACCTATAATTTCATTTATACTATACCCTGTCATATCAGTAAATGATTGATTACAATAGATAATAGGATTATCGGGCTGCGTATTGTCTGTAATTACGATTCCATTACTAGAGGCATTTAAAGCAGATTCAAGCATCTTGCTTAAGGCATTGTTATATTCGGACATCTGGAATTGTATAGTTGATACATAAATTTCATAAATAGAACTCTTTGACAACGCAAATGTTTCATTATTTTGTAAGTGTCCCAAAAAAACAGACAGCTTAAAACTGAACTACAATGTTTAAATTTAAGTTGAAAATGAAGAAGACACGTTTTACAGAAACCCAGATTGTCCGTGCCCTTAAAGAGGGTGAAGAAGGACGTAGAGCAGAAG
>NZ_QDKG01000011.1 GCF_003076635.1 Sphingobacterium corticibacter
AGAGGAAGGGAAACAAAAAAAGAAACGTTAAGCTCGATAGAGTAAAACATAAAGTGCCAAAGCGCGATGCGGCGGCGAGAAAGTTCTTTAAAGAAATGATCATGATGCGTGGTGAGTAGTTTAGCTTTTAGATTTTGAGAGCGGCGAAAGTCACGAATAAAAGATGAAGCTAGAATAAAAAAATACGATTCCGGATTAGATATTAAAAAAGACAATTTCTAATTATTTTTATAAATAGTTAGGTGTCGAACAATTCATTTTACAATGGAGAGTTTGATCCTGGCTCAGGATGAACGCTAGCGGCAGGCCTAATACATGCAAGTCGAACGGGATCTGAGGGTAGCTTGCTACCCGATTTGAGAGTGGCGCACGGGTGCGTAACGCGTGAGCAACCTACCCATATCAGGGGGATAGCCCGAAGAAATTCGGATTAACACCGCATAACAATGTAGTAACACATGTTACCACATTTAAATATTTATAGGATATGGATGGGCTCGCGTGACATTAGCTAGTTGGTAAGGTAACGGCTTACCAAGGCGACGATGTCTAGGGGCTCTGAGAGGAGAATCCCCCACACTGGTACTGAGACACGGACCAGACTCCTACGGGAGGCAGCAGTAAGGAATATTGGTCAATGGGCGCAAGCCTGAACCAGCCATGCCGCGTGCAGGATGACTGCCCTATGGGTTGTAAACTGCTTTTGTTAGGGAATAAACCTACTTATGTATAAGTAGCTGAATGTACCTAAAGAATAAGGATCGGCTAACTCCGTGCCAGCAGCCGCGGTAATACGGAGGATCCAAGCGTTATCCGGATTTATTGGGTTTAAAGGGTGCGTAGGTGGCTTAATAAGTCAGGGGTGAAAGACATCGGCTCAACCGATGCAGTGCCTTTGATACTGTTGAGCTTGAATTATGTTGAAGATGGCGGAATGAGACAAGTAGCGGTGAAATGCATAGATATGTCTCAGAACACCGATTGCGAAGGCAGCTGTCTAAACATGGATTGACACTGATGCACGAAAGCGTGGGGATCAAACAGGATTAGATACCCTGGTAGTCCACGCCCTAAACGATGATAACTCGATGTTAGCGATATACAGTTAGCGTCTTAGCGAAAGCGTTAAGTTATCCACCTGGGGAGTACGCCCGCAAGGGTGAAACTCAAAGGAATTGACGGGGGCCCGCACAAGCGGAGGAGCATGTGGTTTAATTCGATGATACGCGAGGAACCTTACCCGGGCTTGAAAGTTACTGAATGATCTAGAGATAGATCAGTCCTTCGGGACAGGAAACTAGGTGCTGCATGGCTGTCGTCAGCTCGTGCCGTGAGGTGTTGGGTTAAGTCCCGCAACGAGCGCAACCCCTATGTTTAGTTGCCAGCATGTAATGATGGGGACTCTAAACAGACTGCCCGTGCAAACGGAGAGGAAGGTGGGGACGACGTCAAGTCATCATGGCCCTTACGTCCGGGGCTACACACGTGCTACAATGGCCGATACAGCGGGCAGCTACCTGGCAACAGGATGCGAATCTCGAAAAGTCGGTCACAGTTCGGATCGGGGTCTGCAACTCGACCCCGTGAAGTTGGATTCGCTAGTAATCGCGTATCAGCAATGACGCGGTGAATACGTTCCCGGGCCTTGTACACACCGCCCGTCAAGCCATGAAAGTTGGGGGTGCCTAAAGCATGTAACCGCAAGGAGCGTGTTAGGGCAAAACCGATAATTGGGGCTAAGTCGTAACAAGGTAGCCGTACCGGAAGGTGCGGCTGGAATACCTCCTTTCTAGAGATGCGGAAACGTATTCTCGCCACGCACATGACATTACTTTAATTTAAAAAGAAGAAAGAATAGAAACGATAGGAAATACAGTACCTGTTCCCAAAGTATAAGGGTTCATTAATAGTATTACCGAGGTAGAAAAGAAGATATAGCTAGTCCCGTAGCTCAGTTGGTTAGAGCACTACACTGATAATGTAGGGGTCAGCAGTTCAAATCTGCTCGGGACTACATTAAGATAAAACTTATAATACCACGGGGAATTAGCTCAGCTGGCTAGAGCACCTGCCTTGCACGCAGGGGGTCAACGGTTCGACTCCGTTATTCTCCACAAGTTTAGTACTGCGTATTGAGATATACGTATTGAGAGTAAGCAAGGCGAGATAATAATCTCACTACGCAGATCTCACTACTCACATCTAATTACACACTACTAAAACAAACGTTCTTTGACATATTGAGAGAAAGAAGACACAAGAAAAGAAACAACAGAGCATATCTGTGCAACTTTTCGGAGTTGTATAGAGAAATCGTCCCTTCCGAGCAAAAGCGGAAAGAGGATTTGAAGAAAGTAACAAAGGGCACACGGGGGATGCCTAGGCTCTCAGAGGCGATGAAGGACGTGATAAGCTGCGATAAGCTACGGGGATTAGCAAATGTGAATTGATCCGTAGATTTCCGAATGGGGCAACCTAGCTAGTAGAAGACTAGTTGTATAATACGCGAACGCGCCGAACTGAAACATCTAAGTAAGCGTAGGAGGAGAAAATAATAATGATTTCGTAAGTAGTGGCGAGCGAACACGAAAGAGCCCAAACCATAGTTGTTACGGCAATTATGGGGTTGTAGGACCACGACATTGTATTGTCGCTATGAACTGGAAGCAGGTGGGAAACTGCGCGATATGGGTGACAGCCCCGTACAGGTAAAGAATGACAGCATAGTGGTATCCTGAGTAGAGCGGGACCGGAGAAATCCTGCTTGAATCTGCCGGCACCATCCGGTAAGGCTAAATACTCCTGAGAGACCGATAGTGAACCAGTACCGTGAGGGAAAGGTGAAAAGAACCCCGAACAGGGGAGTGAAAAGAACCTGAAACCGTGTGCTTACAAGCGGTCGGAGCGGATTTATTCTGTGACGGCGTGCCTTTTGCATAATGAGCCTACGAGTTACTCTTGTCCGGCAAGGTTAAGTCGTTCAGCGACGCAGCCGAAGCGAAAGCGAGTCTGAATAGGGCGCATAGTCGGATGAGGTAGACGCGAAACCTTGTGATCTACCCTTGGGCAGGTTGAAGTTGCAGTAACATGTAATGGAGGACCGAACCGATAAACGTTGAAAAGTTTCCGGATGACCTGAGGGTAGGGGTGAAAGGCCAATCAAACTGGGAAATAGCTCGTACTCCCCGAAATGTTTTTAGGAACAGCGTCGGCATAGAGTCTTGTAGAGGTAGAGCTACCGATTGGGTGCGGGGGAGTCAAATCCTACCAAATCCAGACGAACTCCGAATGCTACAAGATATGGCCGGCAGTGAGGCTTTGGGTGCTAAGGTCCAAGGCCGAGAGGGAAAGAACCCAGACCATCAGCTAAGGTCCCTAAATATACGCTAAGTTGAACTAACGAGGTCCGGTTGCCCAGACAGCTAGGATGTTGGCTTGGAAGCAGCCATTCATTTAAAGAGTGCGTAACAGCTCACTAGTCGAGCGACCGGGCGTGGATAATAAACGGGCATCAAGTGTATTACCGAAGCTATGGATTTGTAATTTATTACATCTGGTAGGGGAGCATTCTATTGGGGGTGAAGCAGCATGGTGATGTGTTGTGGACTTGATAGAAAAGCAAATGTAGGCATAAGTAACGATAAGGCGGGTGAGAAACCCGCCCACCGAAAGAACCAGGTTTCCTGATCAACGCTAATCGGATCAGGGTTAGTCGGGGCCTAAGGCGCATCCGAAAGGAGGTAGCCGATGGACAACGGGTTAATATTCCCGTACTTTTATATACTGCGATGTGGTGACGGAGTAGTGACACTGCCGCGAACTGACGGAATAGTTCGTTGAAGTGCGTAGGTATATTTTCTGTAGGCAAATCCGCAGAGAATGCTGAAACACGATAGTACTGCAAAGCTTCGGCGGCGCAGATAGTGCAGGTAATCAGACTTCCAAGAAAACCCGCTAAGCTTCAGGTATATAAAACCCGTACCGCAAACCGACACAGGTGTTCGAGGAGAGAATCCTAAGGTGCTCGAGTGAATCATGGCTAAGGAACTCGGCAAAATGGCCCTGTAACTTCGGGAGAAGGGGCGCTGTCTCTAGCGATAGAGCAGCCGCAGTGAAAAGGCCCAGGCGACTGTTTAGCAAAAACATATGGCTTTGCAAAATCGAAAGATGAAGTATAAGGCCTGACACCTGCCCGGTGCTGGAAGGTTAAGAGGGGATGTCATCGCAAGAGAAGCATTGAATCGAAGCCCCAGTAAACGGCGGCCGTAACTATAACGGTCCTAAGGTAGCGAAATTCCTTGTCGGGTAAGTTCCGACCTGCACGAATGGTGTAACGATCTGGGCGCTGTCTCAGCCATGAGCTCGGTGAAATTGTGGTATCGGTGAAGACGCCGATTACCCGCAACGGGACGGAAAGACCCCATGAACCTTCACTATAGCTTAACATTGGAATTGGATACAGGATGTGTAGGATAGGCGGGAGATGTTGAAGCGGCTTCGCTAGGAGTCGTGGAATCAACCTTGAAATACCGCCCTTTCTGTATTCGGTTTCTAACTCGGATAATCCGAGGACATTGTTTGGTGGGTAGTTTGACTGGGGTGGTCGCCTCCAAAAAGGTAACGGAGGCTTTCAAAGGTGGGCTCAGTACGCTTGGTAACCGTACGCGGAGTGCAATGGCATAAGCCCGCTTGACTGTGAGACCAACAAGTCGATCAGGGTCGAAAGACGGACATAGTGATCCGGTGGTTCTGTATGGAAGGGCCATCGCTCAAAGGATAAAAGGTACTCTGGGGATAACAGGCTGATCTCCCCCAAGAGCTCATATCGACGGGGAGGTTTGGCACCTCGATGTCGGCTCGTCACATCCTGGGGCTGGAGAAGGTCCCAAGGGTTGGGCTGTTCGCCCATTAAAGTGGCACGCGAGCTGGGTTCAGAACGTCGCGAGACAGTTCGGTCCCTATCTGTTGTGGGCGTTGGAAGTTTGAGTGGATCTGTCCTTAGTACGAGAGGACCGGGATGGACTGACCGCTGGTGAACCAGTTATGCCGCCAGGTGTACGGCTGGGTAGCTACGTCGGGAATAGATAAGCGCTGAAAGCATCTAAGTGCGAAACTAGCCACGAGATGAGACTTCCTTATAGGGTCGTTGAAGATGACAACGTTGATAGGTCATAGGTGTAAAGGTAGAGATACCATAGCCAAGTGATACTAATAGCCCGAAGCTTTCGCAATGATAGAAAACATGTTCTGTTGTTTCCTGTGTTTCTTTGACTAGCAATAGTCAGTGGTATGCAGCTTATATTTTCTTAATGACCTTCTTTCTTTCAAATATATGTCACGATATTTTGTCGTACTGAGTATTTAGTAGTGCGTAGTGAGACCAATCTCAATTCGCAATACGCATATCTCTATACGAAACAAAGATATTCAGGTGCCTATATCGGCGGTGTCCACCTCTTCCCATTCCGAACAGAGTAGTTAAGCCCGCCAGAGCCGATGGTATTGCCGTAACAGGTGGGAGAGTAGGTCGGTGCCTAATTTTATACTAAAGCCCTTGCAAAAAACTTTGCAAGGGCTTTTTTG
>NZ_QDKG01000012.1 GCF_003076635.1 Sphingobacterium corticibacter
TGTCTTATCCTAAAATACCTATACAGGTTGCTTAATAAATCCTGAATTGGTTATACATGCTATTTGTTAATCCTAATTGTACTGTACACTGCAATTTTATAATCCTGCTTGAACTATACAAGTTCATATTGCCTTTTATTTTCTTTTTTATGTTTCCATCGCTTGTTCATGGTGCCCGTTTTTAGATGTGCTTGTTCTGGTGTGAGGTAATCGCAACTGGCATGAGGTCTTAAGTGGTTATAGGCCTGTATGCATTCAGCGATTTTCCGTTGTGTTTCTGGAAACCCGAGTCCGGAATAGTGCAGATTGAATTCTTCTTTTAGTATACCATTGATACGTTCTGCTAATGCATTTTCATAGGGGTCTCCATTTTCTGTCATGCTGATTGCAGTCCTATTATTCGTCAACATCTGCACGTATTCCTTACTGCAGTACTGAGATCCTCGATCCGAATGATGGATTAAGTCTTGATGATAGACTCGCTGATCCAGCGCCATTCTCAAGGCTTCTAGGCATCCTTGAGCAGCAAGCGTTCTGTGCAAGCAATAGCCCATGATCTTTCGTGAATACGCGTCAGTAATCAAGCTGAGGTATGCCCACCCGCTATTCATACGGATATAGGTAATATCGCTCACCCAGAGCTGTTCGGGGCGCCATATCTTAAGGCTCTTTACCAGATTAGCGTATTTATGCATCCAGTGACGCGAATCCGTGGTCACCACACGCCGTTTTCTATGTCGGATGTCCAATCCATAATCTCGCATCAGATCGAATAGATAATCGCGGCCAATCTGGATGCGATGCTCGGCGAGCATAGGCGCTATCATATGATGTAGCTTCCGCGTCCCTATACGGGGCAATGATTGCCGGATCTGCCGTACATGTTGCAGAACAACCTCTTCTTTTACACCTATATCCCGATAGCGCCATAGTTGGTCATACCAGGCATGACGAGTTTTGCCAAACAGACGGCACAAGGTCTTGATGCCGACCTGTGGATAGTCTTGCTTCATTTTGCTGACTGTTTGGCTCCAGACTTTTTTCTGATATCGACCCCAAGCTTTTCTTGTGCAATATCGATCATCGTTTCTAGTGCCTGAATCTTTAAGCGCGCTTGTTCGAGCTGCGCTTGCAGTGTCTGGATTTCGGCAGTCGGTTCTTCTGACTTTTCTTTTCTTGATGATACCACCGGAGACGCGTTTTTGCTAAGTTCGTTATTTTCTACCTGCTCTTGTTTAAGCCAGGTGATTACCGTCGTTTTGGATTTTATGCCAAATGCAATACATACCTCTCGAATCGTCATTCCAGAAGCTATCGAACGCAATATAGTTCGTTTTTCTGTAGGACTGTACACCCGGTGACCCACTTGATGGTCCGCTGAGCCATAACGTTTCATCCAAACGCTCAGCGTGCCGATGTGCATACCATATTTAGCAATGATGTCTCGACGCGGAACGCCAGATTCAATCAACTGCACTATTTCTTGAATCTCTCGCTTGTTAAAAGGGAGGTGCTTGTTCGGTCTAACTGAATTAATTCTTTCTTTTTCTAATGCCATACACGTTGTTTTAGTGTATAGTTATTTTAGGACCGGACA
>NZ_QDKG01000013.1 GCF_003076635.1 Sphingobacterium corticibacter
ACTGCACTATTTCTTGAATCTCTCGCTTGTTAAAAGGGAGGTGCTTGTTCGGTCTAACTGAATTAATTCTTTCTTTTTCTAATGCCATACACGTTGTTTTAGTGTATAGTTATTTTAGGACCGGACATAATGAGTGCCGAATCAATAGTGAAGCTATCGCCAATGTCAAGGTGCTCCTCCGAGGGAGCAGACCTCTGTATGATTATCATTTTTTTAATAAGGGAAGTATAGTTTCGCTATTCATATAGCGATGTTCTGAACTGGAATATCTAGATATCTATTGTAGGGAATTTTTTTTAATAATCATTATATTAATTAAGTATATTATTTTAGATAATTGTTGTTGTAGAAGCATATAGAGTTATTTTAGTGAAACTTTTGTATATTTAGTTGCGATAAGAAAATTGTTGTGTAATAAATATGGAAATTAAACTATACTTTACAAAGCTGTTAGAGAAGTCAAACGAAATATCAACGAAGACTCTTCATGTTTTTTCAAAAGAACTTTCTGAAAGTCACTATAAATATGGTGTATTATTCGATTTTATTCAAGAAATTATGAACGTTAATGAAGAACCATGTGCGTTGAAAAATGCGATTTCTCAAATTGAGACTAGTATTTATTGTTTGACGTTGGGGCTTTATCGTCAATCCTATTCCTCATTAAGACTAGGGTTTGAATTAGCTTTAGGTTCAATACAATTCTCTGTAAATAAACTTGAGTTTTTAGAATGGCAAATGGGGAAACAAGATGTAAAATGGGTTAAAATTATAGATGAAGATAATGGTCTTATATCTAAAAGATATTTTGATATTTTTTTTCCGGAATTAACAGCACTATGTAATAATTATAATTCATCTTCTAAAAGGGTGTACAGAAAATTGTCTGAATTTGTACATGGTAATAACGGGACATGGAATAGAGAGGGGTTGGAATTATGTAAGTACCCCGTTTTTCAGACAGCAAAATCTGCTATTTTCTAATTTATTTTAGTACTTCTTCAGCTTCTTTTTTAGATATTTTTCTTGCTGCTTCAATCGGCGTACGATTACCCAGCCCTTCGTGTGGCCTATGATTGTTATACTCCTGAATCCATTCATCGGTAAGATCTCTTACATCAGACAAGTTAAAGAACAGGTGTGCATCCAATATTTCTCTACGGTAGCTCCGGTTGAATCGCTCAATGTATCCATTTTGAGTTGGTTTCCCTGGTTGAGTATATTGAATAGTGATACCTTGTTTCTTGCACCACAAGTCGAAATGATGACTTGTGAATTCAGGGCCATTATCCACTCTGATGCTACAAGGTTTGCCTCTCCAATCCATTATCCGCTCTAAAGTGCGGGTTACTCTTTGGGAACAAATAGAA